>CAZSYN010000003.1:55768-404258 GCA_964610975.1 uncultured Phycisphaeraceae bacterium | reverse complement strand
TGGTTCGTGCCCCATCCCGTAAAGGGAATGGGGCTTGCTTATCCCGAACTCAGGTATCAAGGATGTCATGCGATATGAGCGCAATACCCACAGTATCCGTTGTCATACCGGTTTATAATTCCGCCGATACGCTGACTGAAGCGATTGAGTCGATTTTAGCGCAGACCTATCGCGATTTTGAACTGCTGATTCTGGATGACGGGTCAACGGATTCTTCGGCGGATATCGCATCATCACTGGCGGCGCGCGATGGCAGAATCCGCCTGATCCGCCAGAGTAATCAGGGAAAATCAGCGGCGGCCACGTGCGCATTGCATGATGCGTCCGGCGAATTTGTGGCCATTATGCATTCGGATGATATTGCTTTGCCGCAGCGGATTGAGAAACAACTGGCGTTTATGAGAGCACGGCCGGAGATTGATCTTTGCGGTACGGGTTTTGAAATGTTTGGCGCTATTTCAACGATCATTCATGTGGAGAGTGATCCGGATCTGATCCGCGCGATGTTTCTTTTCAGTAATATGCTGGCGCATTCGTCCGTGATGATGCGCCGTGCGGTGGCGCAAATTGTTCAGTACGATCCGACGTATACGTTTGCTGAAGATTATGAATTGTGGACGCGCCTGTCGCTACGTTATCGTATTTCTAATGTTAATGAGATTCTCCTGCGTTATCGCGTGACGACGCATCATACCTCGGACAATTACAACAAAAACATTGTGGCGGATGCCCGCCGTGCCCAGCATGCGTATCTGCGGATGTGCGGGTTTGCTCCTGATGAACGGCAGCTTGCGGCCCATGATGGCCTGGCGTGGCGTCAGTTGATTCCGGATGCCGAGCATCTGAATGATGCGGCCGAGTGGCTTACGACGATTTGGCAACATAATCAGAAAACAAAACAGTTTAAGCCGGAAGCTCTGAAAAAAGCGATGGAGAGCAAACTGGCGCTCGTCGCCCGGCTGGCGCAGCGGCATTGTCCTGATGCTGCGGATGGTATTATTCAGAAATTGCCGGCGTAAAAACTGTTGCGATAAGTAAGCCTTATTTCCTATACGGCGATGCTGTCCTTTTCCCTTCCGCGTCTCCGCGTGAAAAAAGGGGAAGCAGGAACTCACGCGGAGACGCAGAGACGCGGAGAGGAAAAAGGATAAAAAACAAAAAACCTTTATATGATATGTGCCAAAATGTTTTAGCGCAGGACCTGCCGCCACGCTATCGTGGGGCGGCTTTGTCAATTTGTCAGCCGTTATTTCTTTATGGCAATCATTGTAATTGTAAGAAAATGCGTTGATCGCATCTTTGGTTTGTACCCCACCGCGCAAGGCGGTGGGGCTATCCGAAGCTTTTGAGAACCGCTTGCTTTGTTGAAAAGATTAAACAAGCCCCATTCCTTATAGTACGTTATGCATGATTTATACAAATACAACAGCACCAGACCTTTACGGTCTGGTGCACGCTGGTGGCCAGGGCATTGAGTGGGTCCGCAAGACGCGTGATATGTCCCTTATTTGTCATCGATTGTGCACCGGGCCGTGAAGGCACCGGTGCTATTTGATTGCATCACGTACTTTATGGCGACGGGGCTTGGTTGATCATCTTTTCAACAGAGCAGAAACCGCTCTATATTAAAAACTGGCCAGCAGATCGGCGTTGGTTTTGTATTTTTCCAGGGCTTTGAGGAGCGCCTCCATCGCGGCGACCGGGTCGCCGCGCTGAACGAGGTCGCGGCGCATGAGGCCGACCTTGCGGGCGGTGTCGTAGCCGAGGAGAAGCTCTTCCTTGCGGGTGCCGGAGGCCGGGAGGTCGATGGCGGGCCAGATGCGGCGCTCGGCAAGTTTGCGGCTGAGCACCGTCTCCATGTTGCCGGTACCCTTAAATTCCTGAAAGATCAGTTCGTCCATTTTGCTGCCGGTGTCGATGAGTGCCGAGGCGATGATGGTCAGCGAGCCGCCGTGTTCAATGTTGCGCGCGGCGCCGAACATGCTGCGCGGTTCCTGCATGGCGCTGGCGTCAATACCGCCGGACATGGTGCGGCCGGAGGTGCCGACGTGGTGGTTAAAGGCGCGGGCCACGCGGGTGATGGAGTCAATGATGACCATGACGTGCTGGCCAAATTCGACCATGCGCTTGGCGCGCTCAATGACGATGCGGGCGGTGCGCACGTGGGATGCGATTTCTTCATCGGTATTTGAGGCCCAGACTTCCGCGCCGGTGACGGAGCGGCGGAAGTCGGTGACTTCCTCGGGGCGTTCGTCAATCAGCAGGACGAAAACCTTCATATCAGGATGATTCTGAAGGCTGGCAAGGGCGATCTGTTTAAGCAGGGTGGTTTTGCCGGTTTTGGGCGGGGCGACGATCAGGCCGCGCTGGCCGCGGCCGATGGGGGTAAAAAGATCCATGATACGCATGGTGTCGGGGCCGCCGGGAGTCTCAAGGCGGATGCGCTCGCGCGGGTCAATGACCGTCAGGTCAAGGAAGTCGGGCGTGAGGGAGTAATCGCGGAACGGTTTGCCGTCAATGGCGGTGACATAGCTGAGGGCCGGGCCCTGCCCGCCGCCGCGCTTGTTGATCATGATGTTGCCGGTGATCATCAGGCCGGGACGCAGGCGTGTTCTGCGGATGAGGTCGGCCGAGACGTAAGGGTCCATCGGCAACGGGCGGTAACGTTTGGTACCGTCACGAAGGAAGCCGTGACCTTTGTCGGTGATTTCCAGAAGACCCGTAACGGAGGGCATTGAGCCTTGAACTTGCACTACCTTCTCCCGAATGAAGTAAAAAACAATTGATCGCCGGGCCGCCGCGCATATGCGGAAAGATCCGCACGCCGAGATTGGCATGCGCGTGTTGCGCCACGCGGGGCGCAGGCACTCAGGGATGTGCGATCAATCATCACGAATCAACCACGAGGCGACATGCCATCAATAGTCATGCCGATCACGAAGCCATAACAAAATATGGGCAACGAAATATTGCTGAGCTGCGATAAATTATGATTTCTGCCGAATCAGGTCCGGATGGTCGGTAATGATGCCCGAGACACCCAGGGCCCCGCAGGCCGCCACTAATCCTATATCATTAACAGTAAAACACCAGAGTTCAAGTTCCGCCTTGTCAACAACCTGTACATATTCGGCGGAAAGAGCCTCAACATTGAGTACGAGCAGTTCACAGCCAAGTTGCCTGCAAATAGCAGGAAGATTGTCATCCCAGCTATCGGCAAGAAGCCCGGTCTGAATAGAACGGTCAATTTTGCGGACTTCAGCCAGGATGCCGAGATCAAAGCTGATGAGGACCGACGAATCAAGAACACCATGGCGACGCAATAAAGAACCGAGCAGAGCCGGATCAATCCGCTCCTTAAGCTCAATAACGGGTGTTACCCGGGGGGCAATGGCCGCCAGGGCTTCATCCAGAGTAGGTATGCGCGAACCTGCGTACCGATGATGTTTCCATGATCCCGCATCGAGACGGAGCAAGTCAAGCCTTGTGAGGCTGCTGACGCTTCCTGTGCCGTTGGTGGTACGGTCCACGGTGTCATCGTGAATGACCACCGGCACGCCGTCGGCTGAGAGTCTGACATCAAACTCGACAGCCTGGCATCCCAGGCGAATGGCTTCATCAAAAGCTACGATGGTGTTCTCCGGGGCTTCGGCTGAGTAGCCCCGATGCGCAATGGCCAGTACGGCTCCGCTTGGCATATCGGAAGTTATAGCAGAATTTAGTGAAAAGGAAAAGGGCGAGGTGAAGTTCAATGTTCAAAGCCCATTATGGGGATGAATTTGGGGTTGCCGATTAAGAGCCTATCCGGATAACCCTGCGGCGTCCTCGGACACTCGCTGATATTGGCCAATATCACTCGGTCCTGCGTCCTTGCATATGCGCCGGCATCCTGCGCATCTGGCCGCCGCCTACTTCTCATACAGGCTTTAAGGGGGCGGCAGGTCGGAATTCCGGAGGTTTGACCTGATCAGGCGTTTTTGTTTGAGGCGGCCAGAATACGGCCTCAAGCGGTGCTCCTGAATATGGGTTGACAGGAAGAAACCGTCCCGTTAAAAAGACTGATCGTTTGATCAGTGGCTGATCGATCGATCAGCGTATAATAAAAGGATTTCATAATGCGCGAAGACGCGAGGAAGAGAATTCTGCGTGTGGCGGAGCGTCTGCTTGCGAAACACGGTTTTGCGGGGGTATCGCTGCGCGATATTGCACGAGCGGCGAAGGTTTCTCAACCGCTGATTCATCATCATTTTGGAAACAAGCAAAAACTTGTGCGTGAAGTACAAGCGAAGATGGTGGAACGGATGGCTCCAATGATTCCGCCAGAAGGCGTGGCTTCGGAAAATCTGATCTGCACTTTATTTCAGCAATTTTTCGAGGTCTTTAAGCATGATCCCTCGCTGATGCGTATGTTTGTATGGTGCCATCTGGAGAATGATATGTCGCCTTGGCCGGGCGAGAAGGAACTGATGTGCCAAATTCTGCAAAAGGTGGAAGCTGCTCAGCGCGAGGGGAAGCTGCCTCAAAATGTTCATCCGATGTCGCTGTTGATCATTGCGTATTCAACGGCGGTGGCGTGGTGGCAGTTTGGAGATTATTTCGCCACCTTTTATGAAGGCAATTCAAAAAGCGCATCCAAATACGAGGCCCAATATCATCAGGACATACTTACCTTATTTCGAAAAAAAGAGATGTCTTGAGGCGGCATGATTCGTAGACGGATTGAAATTGAATTCAAGGCTTTTACTAATTAAAGAGCTTATTCGCATGGTTATTCGGATAGGCTCTGAGCAGTACTGCCAGTATGGAGTTTGATATGAGTTTTGAAAACAGTCACACCACTATCACCCCGAATATGTCAGCCATTACCACGGCGAATCGTGCCGCGGCCCAGTGGATGCTGGAAAATCAGCAGCCGGAAGGATTCTGGGTGGGCATGCTGGAAACCAATTCGTGCATGGAGGCCGAATGGGTATTGATGATGCAGTTTCTGGGAATCAAAAATGATCCCAAGTATCCGGGGGTCATTCAAAGCATTCTCAATGAGCAGCGTTCAGATGGTTCGTGGGAGGTTTATCATGATTCTCCGGGAGGAGACATCAATGGTACGGTGGAGTGTTACGCGGCATTACGTGCCAGCGGTTTACCGGCGGATGATGAGCGACTAATCAAAGCGCGCGAATGGATTCTTTCGTATGGTGGCCTGATCAAGACGCGAGTTTTTACGCGATATTGGCTGGCATTGATCGGCGAATGGGAGTGGAATGCATTGCCGGTGCTGCCGCCGGAGATGATTTTGTTGCCGCACTGGTTTCCGTTCAGCATCTATAATTTTGCGTCATGGGCTCGTGCGACGATTGTTCCGCTGATGATACTTTCGGCGAGGCGTCCGAGCAGGCCAATGTCGCCGGAATCACGGCTTGACGAGCTTTTTCCAGGCGGACGAGAACGATATGAATATCGCGTTAAATCAAGCTATTCGCTGTTATCGTGGGAAGGGTTGTTTCGCACGCTTGATCGCGGGCTTAACTGTTACTCCCGTTTTGCATTCAATCCCGGCCGAGAATCAGCCATACGCGTGGCGATTGAATGGATTGTAAGGCATCAAGAGGCCGATGGCGCGTGGAGTGGCATACAGCCGCCGTGGGTGTACTCTTTGATGGCGCTGCATGTGGAAGGATATCCGCTGTCGCATCCGGCCATTGCCAAAGGGCTTGAGGGGTTTGATGCGCACTGGAAATTTGAGCGAAACGGCGGAACGTATCTTCAGGCGTCAGAGTCGCCTGTTTGGGATACGATGTGGTCGCTGATTGCGCTGCATGAAGCGGGGTATTCGCCTGCCGATAATGAACCGATGCATAAAGGCATTCAGTGGCTGCTTGATAAGCAACTTACATGCAAGGGAGACTGGAGTATCAAGCATCCGTATCTTACCGGAGGAGGGTGGGCGTTTCAGCGGGCCAACACCTCTTATCCGGATATTGATGATACAAGTGTCGCCATGATACTGCTGGCTCTGGTTCGCGATGAATACCCTGAGCCGGAGGCGGTTGATTTGGCGCTTCAACGCGCGACGGATTGGATATTGGCGTTGCAAAGCTCCAATGGCGGGTGGGGCTCGTATGATCGCAATAACAATCAGAACCTCATCACGAAAATACCGTTCTGTGATTTTGGTGAAGTGCTTGATCCGCCATCCGTGGATGTTACGGCGCACATCATCGAAGCCTTTGCATATATGGGCTATAAAAAGGACCATCCGGCAATGGCGCGCGCATTGCAATACGTGCTTAGTGAACAGGAAGAAGATGGTTCGTGGTTTGGACGATGGGGTGTGAATCATATTTATGGAACCGCTGCGGTTTTGCCTGCACTAGCGGCTATTGGAATTGATTCGGGTGACGATTGCATGACCCGTGCGGCTGACTGGATTGTGGCGCATCAGAATAAAGATGGCGGGTGGGGCGAAACACCGGCATCTTACCTGGATGATTCACTGCGTGGCGTGGGTGAATCGACTGCATCGCAAACAGGCTGGGCGTTAATGGCTCTGCTGGCGCTCAATACGCACGAATATGATGAAGCCATTTATCGCGGCAATGAGTTTTTATGCAAACAGCAGGAACACGGCACCTGGCATGAGCAGCAATACACCGGTACGGGTTTTCCCGGATATGGCGCGGGAGCCAGAAGTAAAAACAGAAGCGGAACGATGTCCGTTGAATCGTTGGAGCAGGGGCGTGAGATGTCTCGCGGATTCATGCTGAATTACAATCTGTACAGGCATTATTTCCCGCTGATCGCACTGGGCCGATCGATAAAGCATCTTCAGTAGAAGCACTTCTAAAGACTTCAGTCGTCGGCGCTGGCGCGCCAGACGGATGCGGCAAGGGACATGAGCATGGCGGCGGTGATGAGCATCCAGCGGCCAAAGGTCATATCCCAGCCGGTGATCCATTTGAGGAGGCCTTCGGTAACCCAAATGGGGGCCCAGGAGGCCACGATGAGGCCGACCCAGAGTGGCATGCCGGTAAAGCCGGCGCGCTCAACGGCGTCCTCGGCCATGAACCAACCGATGATCAGGCCTGCGATGGCGCCAAGCATCATGGCGAAAAGCGTGCCGATGCCCTCGGCCAGCCACTGCGAGACAAAGAAAACGACAACCCACATCAGGGCCATATAGCCCATTTTTTTGAGCAGATAAAGAGCGAAATCCCGCAGGACCGTGATCGGCACACCTGCGGTACGCGACCTCCGTGACATGATGACACCTCAATACGAGCATATTCCGGATGAGCAGAACTTCGGACGCCTGAGTGTTATGCCATAGGATGATAGGCGGGACAAGTTATTATTGTCATAAAATTTGCCCCGCAAAACCATGCGGCGTTACAATCATACAAATAGATAAACCTGAACTCGGGATCAGGGCTGTTGATTTCAAGCTCCGCTCGTTCATGGGCGGGCAATGAATGTGCGAGCGATAGCGATCTGTTGAACGCATACTCATGCGTGAACGATTCGTTCCGACATGAGCAACTGCTAACGATGATTGGTTTGTGCCCCATCCTATAAAAGGATGGGGCTTGCTTATCCAGAACTCAGGTGATAAGGAATATTCATGAAGCGAATCACTGTGAGGTCTTGTGTGATGGTTGCCTGTTTGCTGGGCTCGGCCGGTGCGTTGCGCGCCGCGGACGAAGCGCCGGTCACGACGGCCGCGACGATTCTTGACCGACTTTATAATCGCGATGCCACGCTGAATGATTTTGTCAGCAAATTGACGCTTACCAGCACCAATTCGCGCACGGGCGAGCAGAAAATTTTCATCGGCCAGGTTCAGTACCGCAAAAAAGACGGGCAAACTCAGCTCTACGTTCGCTTTGATATGCAAAAAGATGATACCGGCGCGATGATTGATAAGAATCTTCAGCATGACATCGTGATGGATGGCCGGTGGTTGATTGATTCTGATGGGCGCAACCGCAAGTTTACCAAGCAGGAATTGGTGCCGCCGGGGAATAGCTATAATCCGTTTAAGATCGGACAGGGGCCAATTCCGCTGCCGATCGGCCAGCCGAAAGAGGAAATCATGGCGCGATTTAATGTCACGCTTATTCCGCAGACGGATAAAGACCCGGTCAATACGGCGCATCTGAAACTGGTGCCGATTAATGAGCGCTACGAGCAGATATATAAGATGGTGCAGCTTGATTTGTGGGTTGACCTGGCCAATGATCTGCCCACGAAGGTTGTGCGAACAGAACCGGGAGAACCGGCCGACGACGGTACGCGCGATACGACATCGGTGCTGCTGAAGGAACTTCAGGTGAACTCAGGCGATGCCAGGATTCCGGTTATGGCCACGCCCGCGGCCGGGAGCGGATGGGAAATTGCCATTGAGTCGTATAAGGAAAAGTAAGTTTTTAAACGCGAAAGACGAAACTCGAAACGCGAAACGAGAAAGATAGAGACGAAATGCGAAACGGAAGGGGGACTTTCGTTTCGCGTTTTTGTTTGGCGGCAGCATTATGGCCGCGCTGAATTCGGCGTGGTTATGGCATGTGAAGCTATCCGAAGAGGGGGATTCGGAGGTGCACTATGAGGAGTTATCTGGAATAATCAATATATATGCGCGCGGGGAGAGAAAAGGGTATATCGGCAAAGAGGCGAAATCTTCATCAGCCTTGAAAAAGGGAATTTTTACTCGGTTTTTTGGGCCAAAAATGCACATTTGTTTGTTTGACGCTATGCAGACTCGGGAGTAGGATGCCATAGGTTCGTGCAACTTTTCACGGGTGACGGACCATGTGGGTGCGCGTCGGGGCAGTCCTCAATCGCGCCGATTTTTGACAACTGATTGCGACTCTTCTCTGACTGGTAAAGCCGGTCAGTCATCGACCCAAGCGGGAGTATTGCGCAAGGAGCGCATCGCGCCGCGCTGAGGTTCAGTGAAGCTGTAACTGATAAGAGAAAACGGTCAGCCATGAATTTAAAGCCAGTTCTCGTATTTCCGAAGTGGTCAAATCCGGTCACCATCGGCGTATTCATTGCGCTGATTCTGATGCCGGCTTATTTTGGCGCGCTTCTGGCGTATGCGGTCAATCCGCAGTCGCTGCATGTGGGCTATATGCCTGAGCAACCGGTGCCGTACTCGCATGCTCTGCACGTGGGTAAGCTGGGCATTGATTGCCGGTATTGCCATAACACCGTTGAGAATGCCGGCTTTGCCGCGCTGCCGCCGACGGAAACGTGCATGAACTGTCACAAGACAATCTTCCCGGATTCTCCGAAACTCACCGAGGTCCGCAAGAGCTACGAAACCGGATTGCCTGTGCCGTGGATCAAGGTGCACAGCCTGCCGGATTACGTGTACTTCAATCACTCGGCGCATGTGAACAGCGGCGTAAGCTGCGTGAGCTGTCACGGTCAGATTAATCAGATGGAGACGGTATACCAGGCGCATCCGATGAACATGGCGTGGTGTCTGGCGTGCCATCGCGATCCGACGCCGAATATCCGTCCGCGTGACCAGGTGACGAATCTTGATTGGGTAGCGCCGGATAAATTTGATCACGCCGCGCTGGCCAAAAAATATCAGGTGTATACGAATACGGATTGCGTGACGTGTCACAGGTAAAAATTCACCACGGAGACACGGAGGCACAGAGAGGAATGACAAAATTCAAATGGCAAATGACAAAACAAATTCTAATTTGCAAGACTCAATGACCAAACAAAATTTGTTTTGAACATCAGCTATTTTCCGTTGGCCATTGTTTTGACATCTGTCATTTGATCTCTGTCTTTTTTTTCTCCGTGTCTCTGTGCCTCCGTGGTGAATTTAAATACTGAAGTTTTAATGCTTTCAGGAATGCAGGAATGAGCGAAAGCTGGGAAAAATTGCGGGCCAGAGCGGCGGGTAAAACGGGCCGCACGTACTGGCGCAGCCTTGAAGAACTGGCTGATACGGCCGAATTTAGGGAAGCTGTTGAGCGGGAATTTCCGCCGCAGGCTTCCGAATTGCTTGATTCATCGCGGCGCGGATTCCTGAAAGTCATGGGCGCATCAGTGGCGCTGGCGGGTTTGGCAAGTTGCCGCCGCTGGCCGCAGGAACAGGTATTGCCTTATGCGCGTCGCCAGCCTGGCCGCAGCGAAGGCGTGCCTGTGCATTACACCACCGCTTTTGAGATTGGCGGAATGGCCCAGGGCATTTTGGCTACTAGTTATGATGGCCGGCCGATCAAGATTGAAGGTAATCCGCAGCATCCGCTGAATAAAGGCACGACAGATCAGTTTGCGCAGGCAACCGTTCTGCAAGTGTATGATCCGGATCGTAGTCGCGGCGTCATGATGCGTAGCGGCAGTGAGTTTGTCTCAAAATCATGGGAAGATTTTTCGCAGTATGCCAAAACGATCGTGGCCGGCGACGGCGCGGGCGTATACGTGCTCAGCGAATCATCCTCCTCGCCAAGCATTGCGGCCATGCGCACGCAACTTCAGCAGACTTATCCGCAACTGAAATGGGCGGAGTATGAGGCGATCTCCGGCGATAACAGGCGCGAAGGCGCGCGCATTGCGTTTGGCGCGCCGCAGCGCGTGGTATATGAACTGAGCAAAGCCAAAACGATTGTGGCTATTGATGCGGATATTTTCTGTAGTGGCGATCCGCTGACGATTAAATACGCGCGGGATTTTGCCGCGGGCCGGCGCATTGAAGATGAAAAAGCGCAGGGCATGAACCGCCTGTGGGTGGTTGAGAGCGGCTATAGCAATACCGGCGCGGCCGCGGATCATCGCCGCGGCGCAAAGCCATCGCAGATTCAGAATTTTATTCTTGAACTTGCCGCGGCCGTCGGCGTACCGGGCGTCAGCGCGGCCAAGAGCGGCATTGATGCGGCGTTTATCGCAAAACTTGCGGATGAACTCAAGTCATCACGCGGCGCGGCGGCCATCATCGCCGGCGATCATCTTTCGCCGGAACTGCATGCCGCTGTTTTGGCAATGAACGACTATATCGGCGCGACCGGAAACACCGTCCTGCTGTATGCCGATGCTGATCCGCAGCGGCCTCATCATCTTGAGGCGATCAAGTCCCTGGCGGCGGATATGGGCGCGGGCAAGGTTAGCACGCTGATCATGATCGGCGGCAATCCCGCTTATGACGCGCCGGCCGATCTTGATTTTGCCGGCAAGCTGGGCAAGGTCAAAAACGCTATTCATTTTGGCATGTATGAAGATGAGACTTCGCGGTTTTGTGCGTGGCATGTTTCGCAGGCGCACTATCTTGAAGGATGGGGCGACGCGCGCACGTATGACGGCACGATCAGCATCGTTCAGCCGCTGATTGAGCCGCTTTTTGACGGCAAAACCACGATTGAGTTTCTTTCGCTGCTGGCCGGCAAGCCGCAATCCGGCTATGACATCGTGCGTAAAACGCTTGGCGTCACGCCGCTTTCTGAATGGAAATGGAAAAAGGCGCTCTATGACGGCGTGGTTGAAGGAACGGCAACTCAACTGCCGCGTCTGTCTGTAGATCGCGATTTTTATGGCATGATGCAGCGAGCGACTGCGGGACTTAAACCGGTGCCGCAAGGCGCATACGAAATTGTTCTTCGCAGCGACAGCAAAGTATACGATGGCCGCTTTGCCAATCTTGGGTGGATGCAGGAACTGCCAGACCCGATTACCCGCATTGCCTGGGATAACGTGGCGGCGATGAGTCTTGTCACGGCCGAGAAACTGCATGTGGGCAACGGTGATCTCATTGCGGTTGATGCGGGCGGGCAGAAATTGCAGATCGCAGCGTGGGTTGTGCCGGGCATTCCGGAAAACGTCATCAGCATTTCGCTGGGTTATGGCCGTAGCGCGGCCGGCAGCATTGGCAACGGCGTCGGTTTTAATTCCTATCAACTTCGCACATCGCAGAACATGGCGGTGTTGGCCGGTAACGTATCGGCGACAGGCGGCAAGTATCCGCTGGCCAGCGTTCAGCAGCATCATCTGATTGATGAGGTCGGCCGGAAGGCCGTTCAGGCGCGCGTGCCGGAACTTGTCCGCGAGCGCACATTTGAAGAATATAAACATGATCCGTCGCTGGGGTATAAAAAAGTCGTCTCGCTGAGCGTCTTTGACGAGCATGACTATAAAGATCACAAATGGGGCATGGCTATTGATCTCACGACGTGCATTGGCTGCTCGGCGTGCGTGGTGGCGTGCCAGTCAGAAAATAATATTCCGATTGTCGGCAAGGAACAGGTCATGCATGGCCGCGAGATGCACTGGATTCGCATTGACCGTTACTTCCGCGAAACGCCGGAAGAACCGGTCTCGGTCAATCAGCCGGTGATGTGCATGCATTGCGAAATGGCGCCGTGCGAAGAAGTCTGCCCGGTCGGCGCGACGACGCACAGCAAAGAAGGTCTTAACATGATGACCTACAATCGCTGCATCGGCACGCGTTATTGCTCAAACAACTGCCCATATAAAGTGCGCCGATTTAATTTCTTTGATTACAACAATGGCAGCATCAAGGATCTGTATACGCCGAATCTGCTGCGGCCGGAGCTTAACGAGCTTCGCAAAATGCAGAAAAATCCGCAGGTCACGGTGCGCAGCCGCGGCGTGATGGAAAAATGCACGTATTGCGTGCAGCGTATCGAAAATAAACGCATTGAGGCGTGGAATGAAGGACGCCGGCCGATTGCTGATGGTGAAATTCAGACCGCATGCCAGCAATCATGCCCGACGCAGGCGATTGCTTTTGGCGATCTGAATGATCCCAACAGCCGCGTGAAAAAACTTCATGACCTGGCGACCAGCTACGGCGTGCTTGATGCGGAGCTGAATACCAAGCCGCGCACGCAGTATCGCGTCAAGATTCGCAACCCGGTTGAGGGACTTGATGCGGAGCTTTTTGAAAATGAGAACGCTGAGCGGTAAACGATGAACGCTGAAAAACGAATGCGGTTTTCAGTGTTTAACGTTCAGCATTCAGCATTTTTTCCGAAGGAATGATTGCATGAGCGCAATTGAAGTGACAAAACTGCCGACTCTGAGCAACGGCGAGCTTGATAATACGGCCGAAACGCCGGGCAAGCGCGAGACGCTGGTGACCGGCGAGGCCAGTTTTCACGCCATTACTCAGCAGGTTTGCCAGATTGCCGAAACCAAGCCTAATAAATGGTGGTATTTTTCATTCTTTATTGCGTTTTCGCTGCTGAACGTGCTTGGCGCCATGATCGGGTATCTGTTCTTTACGGGCGTCGGCGTGTGGAATTTGAATCGCCCGGTGGCGTGGGCTTTTGATATTACGAATTTCGTATTCTGGGTCGGTATCGGCCACGCCGGCACGCTCATTTCGGCGATTTTGTTTTTGTTCCGGCAAAAGTGGCGCACGGGCATTAACCGTTTTGCCGAAGCGATGACGATTTTCGCCGTGGCCTGCGCCGGCACGTTCCCCGGTATTCACGTTGGCCGGCCGTGGTTTGCGTACTGGCTTTTCCCGCTGCCGAATCAGATGGGAACATGGCCGCAGTTTTTCTCGCCGTTGCTGTGGGATGTTTTTGCAGTCAGCACGTATGCCACGGTATCGCTGTTGTTCTGGTATATGGGCATGGTGCCGGATCTTGCCACGCTGCGTGATCGCGCAAAGGGCAAAATCCGTTTCTTTGCCTACGGCATTTTGAGCCTCGGCTGGCGCGGAAGCAATCGCCACTGGCACGTGTACGAAAAAGCATATCTGCTGCTGGCCGCGCTTGCCACGCCGCTGGTGCTTTCGGTGCACTCGGTGGTTTCTTTTGATTTTGCCGTGGCGCAGCTTCCCGGCTGGCACACGACGATTTTTCCGCCGTATTTTGTGGCCGGCGCGATTTTCTCCGGCTTTGCGATGGTGGTGACGCTGGCAATTCCGTGCCGCCAGTTCTTTGGTCTTAAGCAGATCATCACGATGCGCCATCTGGACAACATGGCCAAGATTATTCTGGTCACAAGCACGATGGTTGGTTACGCGTATGTCACGGAATGGTTTATCGCCTGGTATGGCCAAAATTCATGGGAACAATTCCACTTTATGAACCGATACTGGGGGCCGATCGGGTGGGCGGGCATCCTGATGTTTGTCTGCAATGTGATCGTGCCGCAGGTTTTCTGGTTTAAAAAAGCGCGCATGAGCCTGCCGATTCTGTTTATCGCATGCATTTTGATCAATGTGGGCATGTGGTTTGAGCGTTTTGTGATTATTGTCATCGGCCTGCATCGCGATTTTCTGCCATCAAGCTGGGGAAGCTATTACCCGAGCTGGGTTGAAGTTGCGACGTTTGTGGGCAGCTTTGGCTTGTTCTTTACGCTGTTCCTGCTGTTCTGCAAATTCCTGCCGATGATCGCGATGGCGGAAGTTAAAGCGATTCTGCCGCAGGCGCATGCGGGACACAAGAAGACGGCTGGCGCACAACATACTCATGATTAAGTTGATCGTTTTGGGAGTTGACATGTTCGTAAGCAGGATACAGCGACACAGAGACGCGGCGACACGGAGAATATTGTCTACGCAATATTCACTGCGTCCCCGTGTCTCCGGGTCACCGTGTCTTCTTTTAGCCAACTGAGTGATTAAATATGAATGCAACAATCAAAACACAAGCCACGTTACCAAAAGAGCCCTGCCTTTGGGGGCTGATGGCGGAATATGACGATGTTGATTCGCTCATCGCCGCGGCGCAGGTGGTGCGCGATGCGGGCTTTAAGCGGTGGGATTGCCATACGCCGTTTCCGGTGCACGGACTTGATGGCGCAATGGGAATAAAGAAAACCATTCTGCCGTGGATTGTTCTTGGCGCGGGGCTGACCGGTTGCTTCACCGCTATCGTCCTTCAGTGGTTTATCAACACGCCGCATGCTCAATTCGGCGGATTCTTCAGCTTTATTTCATCGTATCCGCTGATTATTTCCGGAAAGCCTTTCTGGAGTTTGCCGGCCAATATTCCGGTGATTTTTGAATTGACGGTTCTTTTCTCTGCGCTTACCACATTCTTCTGTGTGTGGGGGCTTTGCGGATTGCCAAAGTTTTACCATCCGACATTCAGCGTGCCGCGCTTTAAGAAAGTCACGGACGACAAATTTTTCATCGTGATTGAATCGCGGGACGAAAAATTTGACGCGCAGGCAACGCGCACGCTGCTTGAATCCACGCATCAGTCGGCCATTGAAGAGATAAAGGATTAAGCTGTGATATCAAAACAAGTCATCACAGGTCTGCTTGCGCTGGCTGTGGCCGCATCACTGGTGCCTTTTGCGCTTGTGGCGCGCAGCCGCTCCATGAAGTCCGGCGATCCTGCGCCGCATCTTGTATTTGATATGGATTTTCAGCCCAAATTCAAATCGCAAAAGCCAAATCCCATGTTTGCCGACGGCCGGGCCATGCGCCCGCATATCGCCGGCACGCTGGCGCGGGAAGATCTCACGCTCAAAAACGAAATTCTCAACGATCCGGATCATCCGCGCGTGGTCAATGGTTCTGTTGCGCCGCTGGTGATGGCCGACGAAGCGACGCATGATCGCATCATGCTTGGCCAGCAGAAAAATGCCAAAGGCGTTGCCGAATACATCACGGAGATTCCGGTCCCCGTCACGCTTGATTTTATCAAGCGCGGCCAGGAACGATTTAATATTTATTGCGCGCCATGCCACGGATACGCCGGCGAAGGCAACGGCGCGGTGCATCAGCGTGCGGCCGATTATCAGGCGGCCGGCTCAAATGCGGCCTCAAATTGGGTTCAGCCCAATAACCTGACTGATGTTGACCGCGTCAAACTTGCCGACGGCAGCATCTATAACACGATCACAAACGGCATCCGCAGCATGCCGCGCTATGACAAACAGATTTCCGTCATGGACCGCTGGGCCATTGTGACGTATGTGCGCGCGCTTCAGCGCTCGGCACACGGCACGATGAAGGATGTCCCGGCGGAACATCGCGGCGATTTGAAGTAGGAGCACACACGTGGCACACGGGCACGATATATCACTCAATGAGCAGTCGCTTTATGTGGGGCGTTTGGCCACGAAACCGATGCTCATCGGTCTGCTGGTGGGAATTGCCGGCCTTGCGCTTGGCGCGGGCCTGGGACTCACCGGTGATGAGGTGATGCGCAAACATTTTTATCATTCGTATCTGTTTGCGTTTCTTTATTCGCTGTCGATTGCGCTCGGCGCGTTGTTCTTTGTCTTGTTGCAGCATCTTTCGCGCGCCGGATGGAGTGTGACGGTGCGCCGGCTGGCTGAGGGCATTTCCGTCAATGTGTTGATGTTTGCCGTGCTGGCCGTGCCGATTTTCTTTGGTCTGCATGAACTTTTTCACTGGACACATGCCGAAGCTGTGGCGCATGACGCCATTCTCAAAGGCAAATCTCCTTATCTCAATGTGCCGTTCATGACGATTCGCATGGCGATTTATTTTGTGATCTGGGTAGGGCTGGCATTTTATATGCGCGGCAAATCGATCAAGCAGGATCACACGGGCGATGTCAAAATTTCGCGCGCGCTTGAGCTTGTTTCCGCGCCGGGCGTGATTGCGTTCGGCGTCACGCTGACGCTGTGCATTTTTGACCTGGTGATGAGTCTGAATCCGCACTGGTTCAGCACGATGTTCGGCGTATATTTCTTTGCCGGTTCGGTGATCAGTTTTTTAACGTTCATGACGCTCATCATCTTTTGGCTACAGAAGCGCGGCCTTGTGCGCGAGGTCATTTCGGCCGAGCACATTCAGGATCTGGGCAAGCTGACTTTTGCCTTTACGTTTTTCTGGGGTTACGTCGCCTTCAGCCAGTATATGTTGATCTGGTACGCCAACATGCCGGAAGAAACGCAATTCTTTATGCCGCGGCAAATTCACGGCCCGTGGCAGGTGCTTTCGCTGGTACTGATTTTCTGCCATTTTCTGATTCCGTTTGCGGGCCTGCTTTCGCGGCACGCCAAGAGATGGTATGGCGTCTTTGCGTTCTTTGCCGTGTGGATGTTGCTGGCGCACGCGCTTGATCTGTATTGGCTGGTGATCCCCAATGAGTGGATCAACACCATGCCGGCCGTGGCGGGCGATGCCCATATGACGCTGCCAGAAGCGATGAAGATCATGCTCAGCTCAACGCAGAACGTATATGAACTCAAGCCGGAATATGCTTCGTTTACGCAGCAGATGGTTTATCCGTTCAGCGGTGCGCCGCTGGTGGTGACGATCAGCCTTTGGGTGGGGATGGCGGGTTTGCTGGTGGCCGGCACTGCTTTCTGGATTAAGAGTGCGGCTCTTGTGCCGCTGCGCGATCCGCGGCTTGGCGAGTCACTGGCTTTTGAGAATGCTTAATCACAAAATTTTCAGGTATCAATCATGAGTGATACAAAAACAGGTTCACAGACCGCCGGCAAAAAACATGCGTCATCCGTTCAGGGTGATGACATCAATATTTCGCTGGTGGTGATCGTCGGCGCGCTGTTTGCCGTGCTGGTGTTTATCTGCATCGTGGGATTGCAGGCGTGGTTTTATACCTATAAGGATGCGGAGGTTGCTTCGCAGACGACGACTTCGGCCACACTTCTTGAACAGGCGGCGATTCAGCAGGGCAAAATCAGCCGCTATGACTGGGTTGATACCAACAGAACGGCCGTGCGCCTGCCGATTGACCGCGCGATGGATCTTGTGGTCGCGGATATGGCAAAGAAGTAATGCGGCAGAAATGAGCGGATTATGATGGGAAAAACAAATCAAAATTTTCTTCGCAGCGCCGGCCGGGCATTGGCCGCGGCGTTGATGCTGGTTGCGATTGCGTCTCCGTTGCGTGCGCAGACGTCGGCAGCTACGTCTGCTGCGCCGGCTGCCGCTGACGCGCAGGGCGCTATCAATTTGATTCCGGAAGGTTTTGAGAATGCGATCATCACGCCGCATCCCAACGCGCAACTGCCGCTTGATGCGATGCTCAAAGACGAAAACGGCAACACGGTAAAATTGGGCGATTATTTTAAGCCGGGCCGGCCTGTGCTGCTGAACTTTGTTTATTTTGAATGCCCGATGCTCTGCAATCTGAATCTTAACGGTATGCTTGACGTTGTTAAGCCGATGAGCCTCAAGATCGGTGATGATTACGAAATTGTGACGATCAGTTTTAATCACAAGGAAACGCCGAAACTCGCGACGGCCAAGAAAAAGAACTACATGAATGCGCTGGGTATTGCGGGTGCCGAAAAAGGGTGGCATTTCCTCACGGGTGAGGAATCGCAGATTCTCAAGCTGACGTCCGCGGCCGGTTTTGGCTTTAAATGGAGTTCCGCCAGTCAGGAATATCTGCATCAGACGGGCGTTTTTGTCTGTACGCCGCAAGGGCGTATTTCGCGGACCATCGGCGGGGTGACTTTTGAGCGGCCGGTGCTGAAGGATTCTTTGATAGCCGCGTCGTCAGGAAAAATTGGTTCGCCGATTTTTCAGGTTTTTCTGAGTTGCGGTGTTTATCATTATGACGACAGCAGCGGGCGGTATGTGCGCAGTAAATGGCTGCCGCTGTTTGGTGGGGTCGCCATCATGCTGGCCGTCGGCGGGATGCTCGGCACGCTTTGGTATCGTGATTCGCGCAGGCACCATGAGGTTGACAACAACGGTGCGTCAAATAACGGTGCATCACAGGATTGAAGAACAAGCATGCGCGGAAGCGCGGGTGCGAAATCTTCAGGGCTCAAGACTTTTTAGTCTCTCGGGAAGAGGATGATGAACAACTTACTGCCACTGCTGGCACAGGCCGGCAAGAGCTTCTGGCTACCGCCTTCGGCTTCAAATACGGCCGAGACGCATGACTCTGTCTTTTATTTTATTCTTTACGTCACGCTCTTTTTCTTCCTGCTTGTGGTGGCGCTTGAGATTTACTTCATCATTCGTTACCGCCGGCGCAGCAAGCTTGACAGGCAGGATACTACCGCGCCGACGCACAATACTCCGCTTGAGATCGCGTGGACTCTCATTCCGCTGGTGATTGTGATTGTGATTTTCTTCATGGGCTTTAAGGGTTTTGTGCGTCTTGATACACCGCCGAGCAATGCGTATCGCATTGATGTTGAGGCGCGCATGTGGAATTTTACCTTTAAGTATCCCAACGGCGGCGTGAGCGATACCCTTTTTGTGCCGGCCGGACAGGATGTGCATCTTGTGATCACTTCCGCCGATGTTCTGCATGCGGTTTATATTCCGGCGTTTCGCATATCGCGCAATGCCATTCCGCGGCGCACGACGGATCTTTGGTTCCGCGCGACGCAGGAGACCGGCGAAAAGGATCATTTCTGGGTGTTCTGCACGCAATATTGCGGCAGCGGCCACTCGCAGATGGTGTCAAAACTTCACGTGCTTAACACCGGCGAATTTAACGCCAAGCTGGCGCAGCTTGCCAATATCTTTATTGATCCGATCAGCAAAGAACCTTTGCCGATGCATAAAGTCGGCGAGTCCCTTTATAAGCAAAGCGGTTGCTCGCAGTGCCATACCGTTGACGGCGGCGCGGGACAAGGGCCCACATGGAAAAGTCTCTGGAAACGCGGCCACACGTTTACTGACGGCACCACGCTTTCAAAAGACGCGCCGGACGATCAGTATGAAGCATACATTCATCAGAGCGTTCTTGAGCCGGGCGCCAAAGTGGTATCCGGTTTTCAGAACGTGATGCCGAATTATGCGTCAAGTTTTTCCGGATCACCGCAGAAAGATCTGCGGCTTAAGGCCATTACTGAATACATCAAGAGCCTGGGCGATCTGCCGTATACGCCGGTGCTCGCACCGACGGGACAGGTCGGCACGCCGGCATCAACACCGGCCTCACCGGCAGCCCAGTAACTTTTTCGTAGAGAGGATCTGATTATGACAGCGGTCACACCGGACCTTTTGCATCGTCCTGATGCGCTGCGCGACGATAATTACCTGACGCACACGCATGGCGTGGCGTCATGGTTATTTACCCTTGATCATAAACGCATCGGCGTGATGTACCTGGTGTCGGTGCTCATTGCGTTTCTGCTCGGCGGCATCTTTGCTTTGATCGTCAGAACGCAATTGCTGACGCCCACCGGCGCAATCTGGACAACCAAAGATGAATTTCTTCATTACAATATCATGTTCACGCTGCATGGCGCAGTGATGATCTTTCTTGTGCTGATCCCGGGTATCCCCGGCGCGCTGGGCAATTTTATTCTGCCGATCATGCTTGGCGCCAAAGACGTGGCTTTCCCGCGCCTGAACCTCATGAGCTATTACCTGTATGTGATTGGCGCGATCTTTGCCATCGCGGCCATCATTTTTGGCGGCGTTGATACCGGATGGACTTTTTACACGCCATACTCCATTCAGACCAACACGGCCGTATCAACCATGCTTTTGGGCGCGTTTATTCTGGGATTCAGCTCTATTTTGACGGGCATGAATTTCATCGTCACGATGCATAAGCTTCGCCCGGCCGGCATGACATGGTTCCGCATGCCGCTGATGCTCTGGGCTCTGTATGCCACATCCGTGATTCAGATCCTTGCCACGCCGGTGCTGGGCATTACGCTGCTGCTGATTGTATTTGAACGCCTGAGCATTCAGATTGCCGGATGGCTTGGCGTGCCCGGCGGCGGTATCGGTATTTTTGATCCCAACATGGGCGGCGATCCGGTGCTGATGCAGCACTTTTTCTGGTTTTATTCACACCCGGCCGTGTACATTATGATTCTGCCGGCCATGGGCATTATGTCGGAAGTTATCGCCACGCATTGCCGCAGGCATATTTTTGGATATAAATTCGTGGCGCTTTCCTCAATGGGTATCGCGGTGATCGGCTTCCTTGTTTGGGGGCATCATATGTTCCCAAACGGCCAATCCTCCATGCTCAATACGATTTTCAGCTTCCTGACGATGGCCGTGGCTATTCCGTCGGCCATTAAAACCTGGAATTGGCTCGCCACGATGTATCGCGGAAGCATCGCGTTTACCACGCCGATGTGCTACGCGCTGATTTTCCTGTTCCTCTTTGCCATCGGCGGGCTGACGGGTATTTACCTGGGCTCCCTGGCGACTGATTTTCACCTGCATGATACGTACTTTGTCATCGCTCATTTTCATTATGTGATGTTTGGCGGCACGCTCATCGGTTTCCTGGCGGGCCTGCATCACTGGTGGCCCAAAATCACCGGGCGCATGTATAACGAAACGCTCGGCCGCCTCGGTTCGCTTGGCGTGTTCATCGGGTTTAATGCCACGTTCTTCCCGCAGTTTGTCATGGGCAGCCACGGCATGAGCCGCCGCTATGCCAGCTATCAGCCGGAGTTTTATCCGTATCACCTGCTCAGCAGCATCGGTGCGTATATTCAGCTTGCGGCGTTTGTTCTCATTGCGGTGTATCTGCTGCATTCGCTGTTTAAGGGCAAAAAGGCGCCGGCAAATCCGTGGGGCGGCGCGACGCTTGAGTGGTCATGCTCTTCGCCGCCGCCGCATGATAATTTCAAGCAGACGCCCGTTGTCGGCGATCCTTACGATATGAGCGATATTGTGTGGGATGAAAAAACGGGCGGCTATGTGAGAGAAAAATGACGAAAGAAAAACGCAAAACAAAGACTCTCTTTTTGTTTTTTTGTTTCGCGCTTGGCGGTTTGTCTTTCGCGTTTTTCCCTTTGAGCTGATGTTAGTTCGGAGAAATAAACATTATGACCGCGACGCAATCCACAGAGCATCACGATCCGAATCTGGCGCATCATTTTGAGACGCCTCAGCAGCAGTTTGATTCCGGCAAACTGGGGATCTGGCTGTTTTTAACGACGGAAATCCTGTTGTTTTCCGGCCTTTTTTGCGCGTATGCCGTTTATCGTGCCAATCATCCTGAAGTTTTTTATTTTGCCCACGAGTATCTTGATAAAATCCTCGGCGCGATCAATACCGTCGTGCTGATCTTCAGTTCCTTTACGATGGCCTGGGCCGTGCGCGCCGCGCAACTTGGCCAGCAGAAACTCCTGGTGCGCCTGTTGATCATCACGCTGCTTTGCGGCCTGGCATTTATGGGCATTAAGAGCAAGGAATATTACGACAAGTATCAGCACGGCACGCTATGGGGACCGCTTTATAATCCGCATGCGTTACCGGGGCAGCATCATGAAGTTGCCGCGGGCGCAGAACATGCGGAGCACGCCGCGGAGCCGGCAAAGGAATCAGCAACCGCCGCCGCACACGCGGCCGAGGCCAAACCGGCAACGCCGGCAGCCGCCGCGCCGCAGATTCCGCAAGATGCCCGCGGATTTATGGCGGAGCAATCCACTTTGGCCGCGGCGCCGGACGGTCCTTCCGGCATTAATCCCGCATGGGAAAATACTCAGCCGCAACATCACAACGGATGGCAGGGGCCCGAGCCGGCGAATGTTCAAACATTTTTCGGCATCTACTTTGTCATGACCGGTCTGCACGGTCTGCATGTGCTGGCGGGCATGTTTGTGATTTTCTTTTACTGCCTGTTGCCGGCGCGCAAGGGCCGCTTTGGGCCTGGCTATTTTAATCCGGTTGATTTCTGCGGGCTTTACTGGCATCTGGTGGATTTGGTGTGGATTTTCCTTTTCCCGCTGCTGTATTTGATTCACTGATAATCTTGACGAACTCAATACGAGAATACTATGACTGAAATTCATACGGATACCGCTCATGACGCCGCGCCGGAACATGCTTCGCATGTGGGCCACGTTGCGCCGATGAAGATTCTCCTCGGTGTCTTTCTGGGGCTGCTGGTGCTGACGTGGTTAACCGTAGCGGTGACATACGTTGACTTGGGCAAGTTCAATTTGTATGTCGCGCTGGCGGTGGCTTTTGTCAAGGCCACGCTGGTAGTCCTTTATTTTATGCATTTGCGATGGGATAAGGGCATCAACGTGGTGGTTTTTGTTGGCTGTCTGTTGTTCGTTTCTTTGTTTATCGCGCTTGCGTTGACGGATACGCGCCAGTATGCGGCGAGCAAAATGACCGGAGAGGCGCCGGGCATGGAGAAAATTCACAAACCACTCGGTACGGAAGCAAAATAAGACTTATCCTTTCCGCTTTTAATGCATTTGCGTAAATAACACACGGGGCGGCCATGTCGCCCCGTGGTTATTTTTGCTTATTCCAAAAAATCAAAAAACAATGAGCTGAGCCACGCCTATAGTGTTTATATTTCTATATCTCACGAGATAACGATGAATGTCCGGTAATATTGTAAGGAAAAGGTGTCACCTGAAGTGGGTTATTATTTACCCTGGCCACATAAACTCACATGAATTTTACTGAGCCTCATTATTCCCGGACTTGCGATATCCCCTGTTTGGGGCCGCAAATTGGTGCTGGCTTCCTGACGAGTTGAGTAGAAAAATGTAACATCTGGTCAGCATGTCGCAGCCAGAATGGCATCGGAGAAACGATTATGGAAATCACAGAAGTTCGCATCGAGTTGGTTCAAAATGCCAAAGATCGTCTGCGTGGATTTTGTACGTTAACATTTGATCGCTGTTTTATCGTGCGAGACGTGCGAATCCTTGAGGGCCCGCAGGGTTTGTTTGTTGCGATGCCTTCGCGCAAGGTCATGCACCCGTGCCCGCAATGCCGGACCAAGAACACCGGCCAGGCGCATTACTGTAACAATTGCGGCAACAAACTGTCTGTGCATGAGTTGATGCCGGGTGAGCGCTCGCATGTGGATGTGGCGCATCCGATAAACATGACATTTCGCTCAACAGTGAGCGATGCGGTGATTGCCGCATACCATAAGGCCGTTGCGGATCAGCACAATGCCGCGCAAGGAACGCAAACTGCGCCCGAGTAATGTTTTTTTCTCCGATTTTCCTGTTGCTCCCACATGATGTTTTGGCCAGCCTGCTTTTGTGGTTTGTTCAGCGGGCGGCCAATGTGGGGGCAAAAATTCTCTCCTGTCTTTCCCAGCCCGCCTATGATGATGGGATTTTTTGACAGGAGATGATCATGCCGCAAATCCTTATTTTTATTGATGACGCCTACGAAGACATGGAGTTGATGTATCCGCTGTATCGTCTTCAGGAAGCTGGTTACGGCGTGGTGATCGCCGGGCCGCAGGCCGGCAAAGTGTATGTCGGCAAAAATGGTTATCCGCGTGCGGCCGATGCCGCCATTGCCGATCAGCGCTCCGCCGATTATGCCGGGGTGATATGCGCCGGCGGGTGGATGCCCGACAAATTACGCCGCGATGAGCATGTCAAAAAACTGATCGCGGAATTTAATCGTGATCAAAAACTAATTGCGGCCATCTGCCATGGCGGATGGTTGCCGATTTCGGCCGGTGTTTATCGCGGCGTGCGTGTGACGGGATCACCCGGCATCAAGGATGATCTGATCAACGCCGGCGCGTTATTTGAGAATGCCGCCTGCGTGGTGGATCGTTATTTTGTCAGCAGCCGCAAACCGGATGATTTGCCGCAGTTTATGGCCGGGGTTTTGAATGTGCTCGGTCAAGCATGATGCCAACGCGCGCGTGCCGCGATGATCAATACAGGCGATAACTCGGATGCGTGCGAAATTCCGCCGGTGTAATGCCCACATGCTGGCGAAAAATCCGGCAAAAATAATTGGCTCCGGCAAATCCGCAGTTCATCGCGATCATATCAAGCTTGGCGTCATCCCGCCGCAGCATGTTACAGGCTATGCGCAGGCGATGTTGCGTGAGGTAATCAAGCGGGCTCACGCGCATGGCTATCTTAAATTCGCGTGTGAGGTGTTCGCGCGAAATGGCCATCTCTTCGGCTAGTTCGTGAATATTAAAATGCCGGTCCGCTGCGCGGCGATGTATGATTTCCGTCGCGCGCGCAATCATAGGGGACATGGCCATGCGGTTATGGCTCTGCGAAGAAAGCACCATCATCAGCACATGGTAAATCTGGCTTGACATCAGGTAACGGTCTGTCAGCAGGCCGTTTTTCACCTGGTCCACCAGAGAGAGCATCAGTGGCGCTATGTGATTATCAGGACCGAAATCAAGCACATTTCCGCATGTGCTGACGATGCGCTCTCCCCAGCGCAGGCTCAGCGGACCCTGAATATTAATAAACACCTGTTCATACGGCTCTGTTGCGTCCGACGGGTAACCGTATTCAAAATCATCGGGAATCATGCAAAAAAACGCCATGCCTGGCGCCAGCAGCGTGCGTTTTCCATCGCGGACATACTGTCCCGCGCCTGAGATCGTCAATTGCAGAACATAATTAATAATTTCCCTGCGGCCGCTGTTGTGATAATAATACGAGGGGTCCTGGCGTATTTCGTGACCGCATCCGCCGAGCCAGAACAGCGGTTCATTGGTGCGCACCCACGCCGGCGTCGGCACGGATACCGTATTGATAGACGAATTATATTTGTTTTTCATGCCTGTGCTTTCGGTTCTGCCCTGGCGATCATTGCCTCAAGTCGCGCAAAGTGTACCGGTTTTGTCAGGTGTTCATCAAAACCTGCTTCACGGGCGTGAAGAATATCTTCCTCCATTCCCAGTCCGGTCAGCGCGATGGCAAAAAATTGCCGATCCTTTTTAAGTTGCTGGCAGATAGTATACCCTTCGCCGTCCGGCAGGCCGATATCACTGATGAGTAAATCAAACTCGTATCCGGAGGCAACCTCAAAAGCCTCCTTGACCGATGCCGCGGTGCGTACAGTGTGGCCGCATTTTTCGAGAATCATGGCCATGCCGCGCCTGGCGTCGTCAAGATCCTCAACCAGCAGAATCCTGAGATGATTTCTGGCAATTCCGTCATGTGATGCCGGGGCATCGTGCGCCGCCGGCGCGGGGCGGTGCGTGATCGGCAGCCGGATGGTAAAGGTGGTTCCTTTATTCTTGCCCCGGCTGAATGCTTCAAGCGTTCCGCCGTGAGCCAGAATCAGCGCGCGTGATATCGCAAGCCCCAGGCCCAGTCCGCCGAAGCGCCGCGTGATAGAGCGGTCGGCCTGTTCAAAAGCGTCAAAAATACGAGAAAGTTTTTCCGGCTCAATGCCGATGCCCGTATCGCTGACCTCAATAATCATCAATTCCTGGGACAATGAATCATGGCTCAGCAGCCGCGATGACTCGTTGCGCGTGATGATGCTGATTTCTCCGCATTCGGGAGTGAATTTCACCGCGTTTTTGATTAAATTCCAGAAAACCTGTTCAATGCGCGCGGAGTCGCCGTTGATCCGCGTCTGCCCGGCGTCAAGCTTGACGGTGATTTTCAGGTTCTTTCCGGCAATGTCTGATTCGCACACGCGCAGGGCGTCTCGCAGAGCTTCGTGCGAGTCCATGATCTCCATATCAAGATGAAGTTTGCCGCGTGCGATGCGTGTGATGTCAAGAAGATCGTCAATCAGGCGAGCCTCAAGTTCAACATTGCGGCGAATCACTTTAAGCGCCTCATCCGATTCCTCAGGCGTCAGCGGTTGGCTTTGCAGCGCATTGACCATCGTCAGCACGGGCGCAAGAGGATTGCGCAATTCGTGCGAAAGCACTGCCAGAAACTGGTCTTTCGCCCGGCTTGCCTCTTCGGCCGTCTGCCTGGCATGTTCGGCGCGTTCTTTGGCCCGCCGCAATTCCTCTTCCGTTTCTTTGCGCTGGGTAAAATCCTCATACATCATGACCAGTTCACGCACTTTGCTGTTGGTATTGCGCGTGGGGTACATCACAATCCGTACCCACTTATGATGCATATTGACGTCATGAGTTAAATCCAGTTTAAGATAAGCCGGACCAATGACGACCGTTTCTCCCGCAAACGCTCGCTGTACTGCCAGCAATTGGCCTGATAATGCAAGTTGCTCATCATTAAAAATATTGTAATGAGAAGCCTGTTCGGCGGTGACGTCCCAGAGTTTTTCCCACGCAGGGTTGACATATACGGATTGCCCATTGGCATCAAAAAGCTGAATAGCCAGCGGCGATTGTTCAATTTTCAGGCGAAAACGCAACTCGCTGATTCGCAATGCCGCAGAGGATTCCGCCAGGCGCTTGCGGCTCCGATACTGCATGAACGTAATGCCAAAAAGAAGCAGCGAGGTAATGGCTCCGCTGGCAAGTATCACAAGAGGCAACTGTAATTGGCCTGATTCAGTGACATCCTGATGAAAAAAACGCAGCGTCCATGTTTGGCCGGCAATGCTGATGGCCACATCATGCGAAGTCCCGTCGGGGTGATTTTTGATGTCGGAAGCTATCTCATAAATCAGGGTATCCGGCTGCGGATTGAGTCCGTCATATGCATGCATATGCATTTTTTTGATTTGTGTGTGATTTGCCAGTATTCCGTTGAGCAAATTGTGTATGCGATACGGACTGTATACAAAACCGAGAATACTTTCGCGGCGATCCTCAAGCGTGTCCAGTTTGGCGCCAGGGCGATAAAAAGGCAGGTATACCAGAAATCCGGGCTGAAGGTTCTGGTCGGTTTCCTGCACCAGCGTCAGTGTGCTTGTGGCCACGGCCTGGCCCGTATCCCGCGCTTTGCACATGGCGGCGTTTCGGCGTTGTTCAGAAAACATGTCGTAGCCTATGGCGTGCCGGTTGCGCGGCGTATCAGGCTGAAGATTGATGATGGGGTAATATTCTTCGCGTGCGCCGGGAGGCAAAACACTGTAGTTGCCATAGTAAATTTTCTGTATGGCTTCGTGATCAGTTAATTCATCGCGCCTGACTCTTTTGGCAATGCCGATGCCCTGCAAGCCCGGATAGGATGCCTCAATGGGCAGGCTCTCCACGTAATGCTGCCAGCTTTCGCGTGAGTCGTCATTGGTTGTGTTAATAAATCCGCGCGCGCCGTAGAGAAGGTCAATATAACGGCTGAGTTGCTGGTTGATATAGGCCGCTGTGGCATCAGTAGACGTGATAAATCGCGTCTTTTCGCGATTTTGTTCATTTTGCCGCACATAAAAAGTGGCAACCAGCGTGCAACTGATACCCACTATCAGCACGGTAACGGAAGCAAGCAATCCCAGTGAATGTTTGCCGTCCTGATTTTTCATCAGCAATGTTACTCCGGATCACATTACGTATTTTATCGTGATGACGGATGAATCATTTGCGAGCCCCACATTTGATATTATAGGTAAAATATTAGCAGAGCACATCGGCAATTTGAGAAAAGTCTTCCGTAAAGTTAAAAAACATCCGCTTTATTGTCGCATCGGCATATCCGGCGGACAAAACAAGACAGATCCCATGAATAGGGGAATTGTTGCGGATTAATAACCCGGAAGGAACGGACTGTAGCGTTTGTTTTTCTGCCAGCCTTCCATGTGCAGCATGCGTTGCTTGGCCACAACGCCGCCGGGGGCGGAAAAACCGGTCATGCGTCCGCTTGTGGCGATGACGCGATGGCAGGGGATTAACACCGGCCAGGGATTTTTGCCCAGTGCCGCGCCTACGGCGCGAGCGGCCTGGGGCGCGGAGATTTTGGCCGCCACTTGCGCATAGGTCAGCACCTGTCCGCGCGGAATGGCCGCCACTGCATCAAGCACGCGCAACTGAAAAGCAGTGACGATTGACAAGTCCACGCGCAAACGCCAGATTGGCCAAAGAGCCAGGCTGGCCGGCCGCGCCGGGCAATCCGCCGGCGTCAGGTCGCTGGCGTAATAATCCTGAAGATACGCGGCGAGTTCCTCAAACCAAATTGGGACTACACTGGGATGATAATGGCCGGACTGATCCGGCATGACTTCGACCGAATCGGAGAATCGCTGACGTAATTGAGCGTGAGTTAACCCGGGAGTGATAATGCCAGTCAGTAGGGAATTTGGCGGTAAACTTAGTGTTGATAATGATTTATCGTCGTGAATCGTCCGCCATGTAATCGCACACAGGCCCCATGCCGTCGGGATTGTGGCCATGTGATACGCCGCCTTGATCACCAGGGGTTCTGCCAGGGCGGGCAAAGTTTTTTTCATCATGCGCTTGGCGGATGCAACGACCATGATGTTTCTCCGTTAAGCTTATACATTGTGCCATAAAGTCAGAGCCGGGTTAAAATGCATCACGACATATGGTCTGATGCACGGAATAGACCTGAACGATCAAAAAATGTTGAGCGGAGTACCCCTTATAAAAGTGTATTGTAGCTCACATTCTTGGTAATGTAAGAAAAAAGAAACGAGATTCGCAATACTGGCATCATCGGCCCGTTGTGCTGGCAAAAAGGGTAAGCATCATGGAAATTGACCGAGCAAAAAAAATACAACTTGCCGTCGTTCTCTTAATGTTCGGCGCGGCAGCGGCGTATCTGATTGTCCGCTGGGATAGCATTCTCGGCCGCATTCCGGATGAGACGGTGACTGTCTACAAGGAATTTCGTAAACAGGCGCTGAATCCTCAAAAGCCCATCAGCCAGGAGAATCCGATTGATCCCAAGCATTCGCCGCTGGTGCTGACATTTGGCTGTCATGACGGCCGGCTTGAGGTCATGATGTATGAGCCGTCAACGGGATTGCCGACGCGGCTGAATTTTGTGCCTGACCTGATGCGGCCAAAATATGTCTACTATGAACCGACGAATGCGCCGCTTGATGATATCTCAAATTCATGCCGCCGGGCGATTGTGGCATCCGCGCGAGCTGTTGCCGCCGGCCGCGGCGCGGCTGTCGTAAATGCCGGATCTTTTGACCGTGATCAGCGAACCAAAGAGCGTGACGCGCGGCAGAATCTGCAAAATGCATTGACCTCTGCGCGCGACAGCGCCGCTGACGGCACAGCGTCTCCTGCGTATTACAAAAAATTTACGGAGTCGCTTGAGAAATTCAGCGCCAACACGGGCGATATTAATAAGGATTCGGCCAAGCAGGAACTGGCCCGCAACGTGGTGCGAGCGGGACTTGATTACGTCAACCGCAGCCGCGAGCTTGAGAATAAGGCGATTGATCAGTACGTCAGCATCGTTGAGAGCATGCTTAATTCCGAGCAGAAAACCAAACTTGCCGCTTTGGGAGATCGTCTGCTGACCAGAAAAACG
This sequence comes from uncultured Phycisphaeraceae bacterium, assembly GCA_964610975.1. Taxonomy (GTDB): domain Bacteria; phylum Planctomycetota; class Phycisphaerae; order WQYP01; family WQYP01; genus CAZSYN01. The sequence continues at coordinate 374,261 of CAZSYN010000003.1, read as the reverse complement.
CGCACGCCATAATCTCCGCGCGTGTACGGCGCGGCCAGTTCGCGATATCATGTCAGCTTGTCATGCGGTAGTAGCAGGAAGTTGACATGCCCATTGAGTTGATCGCAATTGATCTTGATGGCACGCTTTTAACAAGCCGGAAATCCATTTCAAGACGGACCCATACTGCGCTGGCCGCGGCTCGTGACCAGGGCGTGCATATTATTTTGACCACGGCCAGGCCGCCGCGATCCGTGCGCGGATATTACGAAGCGCTCAAGCTCACCACTCCGCAGATCAACTACAACGGCGCGCTGATATGGGATGAACCGCGCCGCCGCGTCATTGAACATACGCCGCTTGATACGGAAGTCTGCCGCAAAGTCATCAATGCCGCGCGCAAAATGTATCCGGAAATTCTGGTCAGTGTGGAAATTCTGGATAAATGGTACACGGATCATTTTTCAGACGTGCCGGAATACGCCACGGAGACAAGCAAGCAGCACTTTACGCCGGATTTTATTGGCCCGATTGATGCATTTTTGACTGTGCCGCCCACAAAATTAATGCTATTGGGTGATCCGGAATGGATTGCTACGCTTGAGAAACGTCTGCCGAAAAAATTTGGCGATGATATTGCACACACGCGCAGCGATCCTTTTTTGCTTCAGATCAATCATCCCTCGGTGAATAAAGGAATAGCCGTGACGACCGTGGCCGAGATGCTCAAAGTCAGACCGCACAATATCATGGCCATTGGCGATGCGCCGAATGATATTCCGATGCTGGCCTGCGCCGGCGTGCCGGTGGTGATGAGCAATGCCTGGGATCAGGTTAAGTCCGTCGGTAAAGTGATTGTGCCGGATAATGACAATGACGGCGTGGCCGTGGCGATTGAAGAACTGGTCCTCGGCGCGGATTAATCAACCCTAATGCCTATTATGTCGCCGCCAGAATTGCCGCGACGCACTGCGCCGCGGCGGATGCCGCTTTTCCTGCATTTTTGCCGAGCGCAAGCATATTCTTGATCAATGAGGGTTTGGTCAGCAGCGCTGTTATGACGCGGCTTGCGATCGGCCGGCCAAAGGAATCGGCAAGCACCATCAACATCGGATCAAGAGAATCCCCTGCCGCATCCGAAATACCACGCACATGCACAAACGGCAACAGATATTTTTCCGCAAGTTCACGCACCGGCGCGCTCTCCATCTCAACGGCGCTTTGCTGCGTGCGAAGAAAAATTTCCCGTTTGGCCTGGGCAAACGGCACTACGCTTGTGGCATGAAAAAAAGTGCCTGATGCGTGCGGCGGCAGAGTGGCTGGCAACGGCAATGATGACTCAATCACCACGTCGCCGATTTTGAGCTGCGGCGCAAGGCCGCCGGCAATCCCCGCCAGAATGATTCCGCGGTATTCGCCCGGTCTGATTTCCGGTAGTGCGATAGCTTTAATTCCGATGCAGATCAAGCGATAGTGTGACGGATCAACGCCGCGCAGCGCTTTGGCAAGCGCGCGTCGTTCAAGTTGCATCGGCGCGAGAATCAACCACGGAAGCGTCATGGCGTGATGATAACCGCTTGCTCCTGGAGAATACATCGCTCACGGGTCACCTCGCCCTGAAGAGCAAGTGACTCAATAATAGCTGAGGAAAGTTCTGCAAAGTTCTGTTGTCGCAGGGCCGAGAGCCGCACGGACGGCAATTGCAGAGCGCGCCAGGAATCCGCCCATGATTCCGCGTGATTTTCGCTCAGATCGCTTTTGTTAAGCACCAGTATCGGCCGGCGCATACCGGTAATCATGGCCGACCATTGCCGCAATTCGGCTTGTGTTGGCTGTTGTGATGCATCAACAACCATCAACACCACATCGGCCGCGGATGCCTGCGCATGCGAGCGATCAATCGCTTCGCGCTCAATGGGGTCATCCGTGATGCGCATGCCGGCCGTGTCAACCAGCGTGATATTCAGTTGCGTGCCGCCCGCGATGATTAATGCGGAAGCATCAACCCAGTCGCGCGTTGTGCCGGGCTGATCGGAAATAATAGAGACCGGCCGGCCGAGAATCGCATTGGCCAGCGTTGATTTGCCCGCATTTGGCGGACCGATGATTGCCACGCGCGGCGGATTGAAAAAATAAGCCAACTCACGCGTGCGTAATTGCCGCCATTGCCGCAGTGATTCCGTTTGCCATGCGGGCCGCGATTCTGAATCTTGCTGCTCAGCGACATCCCGCTGGTATAGTTCCGGCTGAGCGGCCAGCATGCGCAACGCCGTTTCTGATTGCGCATGCGGTATCAGCGCGGCCACGGCCGCATTAATCCGCACCATGCCTTGCTGTAAATTTGTGTGACAAAATGGTTCGGCAATCCTGATTCCGTGATGCTCAAGCCATGATAGCGTGCGGCGCACGACGGCCGGCCCGCCATGCAGATGCAGTTCAATGCGCTGCGCATCCGGCGCAACAAGCAGAGCGTCATCAATCACGTCCTGTTCATCACGCAAGGAGTAAACGCGCATTTGCCCCGCGGCAAGCTGCGGCAGGGCCAGTTGTGCGTGGAGATCCGCCGATAGCCCGTCAATCCGCACAACCGCGATTGCGCCCGGCAGCGGCGCAGTCAGCAGAGATGCTGTGGCTGATAGTGAGTGCGTCATGTGATTATGCTTCCGGCTGCGGGTAATCCGGGTTCAGAAACCGGCCTGCCTCAAGGAGTGTTTTGCCGTCAATTTCAATGCGGCATCCCGGTGCGCGCAGATCGCATACCATATCCCAATGCAGACCTGACTCATTTTTGGCGCCAGTTTCCGGATACGCCGCGCCAACGGCCGCATGACAGGTGCCGCCGATTTTTTCATCAAAAAGCGTATTGCGTGTGTACTGTGTGATGCCAAAATTAGTGCCGATGGCGATTTCTCCCAGCGTGCGAGCGCCGGGGTCCTGATCAAGCATAGAGATCAGGAACTCTTCGTTTTTCGCGGCATGCGCCTCAACCACGCGGCCGGCCTTGAATTTCAGTACGATATCCGTTGATTCGCGGCCCAAATGAACGGCCGGGAAGCTATAGCGGATAGTGCCGTCAACGGCATCTTCAATCGGTCCGGTAAAGACTTCGCCGTCCGGAAAATTTTCCTTTCCGTCGCAATTGACCCACCGCCGGCCCTCAACGCCCAGGCGCAGATCCGTATCCTTGCCGATGATGCGCACTTCCTTAGCCGTGTTGAGATAATCCGCAAGCCGCTGCTGGCGCACGGAAATTCTTTTCCACGCGCCGATGGGGTCCGGCAGGTGCAGTAAACCGGCGCGGAATACGAAGTTTTCGTAATCACGCATTGACATTTCTGCATCCTGTGCACTGCCGATGGTGGGATATTGCGTGCCCACCCAGCGCAATTCGCCTTTTGCCGCGCGATCAAGAAATCTTTTGAGGAATGGCTTGCGCGCCTGGCTTGTCATTGCCTGTTTTTTCGGGTCAACATTGGCCAGGCTGCGCGTATTTTCGTCAGCCCACAAACCGATTGACACGTCGATTTTTTCCACAAAAAAATCATTGATCGGCGAAACATATTTAAGCTGCTCATCACTGCCGTGACGATACAGCGCATCCTCCATCGCTTCGCTGGTGACGGTCACAAACGGATGCCCGCCGGCCTGAATGACTTTTTCGTAAATGGCCTCAACCAGCGGCAGGCCGGGAATTTCGCTGTTAATGCGGACGATATCCCCTTTTTTGACGGATGTTGAGTACTCAACCAAAATGCCCGCAAGCGTATCAAGACGGGAATCGCGCATGAGGATCTCCTTTATCGTCGGCGCAAACATCAATAACACCGTCACGATAAACGATCAGTGTGTGATGATCAACGGGGCATCATCGTGCTCAAATGCAAAAACTGCCGCGGCGTAATGGCTTCCGGACGCAACGCGAGATTGATGTTGGCCGCGGTAATCCGCGCGGCAAGCTCCGGCGACCATTTTTCTCTCAGGTAATGTTTGAGGCCATTTTGCAGTGTCTGCCTGCGATGCGAAAAAAGACCGGATAGCATATTCTGCAATGCCGGCGCATCAGGAATCGCGCGGATTTTTTCCGCATCAGGCGTTATGCTCACAAGTCCGGAATGAATTTTTGGCGGCGGCCAGAAGGCGCCCGGCGGAATTTTACGCACAATCTCAACTTGCCCCATGAGCTGAATCAATATGCCCAGCGGGCCGTAATCAGACGTATCCGGCGCGGCCGCCATGCGCTGCGCCACTTCCCACTGAACGGTAAACGCAAGCCGCTTAAGCGGCAGCGGCCGGGCCCAATTCCCCTCATGATGGCTTTGCCACGCCAACACCAGCAACTCCGCCACAAGTGGGCTTGCCGCGTTATAAGGCAGGTTGCTGACCAGCCGTAATCCCGCGGCCGAATCATCACCGAGTAACTGTTGCAGTGCCGCAACAACATCCGGATTGACCTCATGCTTTCCGGCCAGGACATCGCCGTTGAGCCACGTCACGTTTGTCAGCGCTGCGTGATATTTTTGCGCGGCCGGCATGAGTTTGCGATCAATATCAACCGCCAGTACCGCTTTGGCGCGCTGCGAAAGTAATCGCGTGAGATTGCCGACGCCCGGACCAACTTCAAGCACAATGTCAGCCGGATCAATGTGCCCGGCATCAGCAATGGCCGCGAGAATCTGCTTATCAACCATGAAATTCTGGCCGAACTGATGCTGCGGCCGAAGTCCGGCTGATGCAAGAATGCGATAAATTTCCTGGCGATCCATGAACAGCTCAAATTTGATTGGTAAATTATGGCCGCGGGCCTGTTGCCATCGGTTTTGTAAATGTGATGGATAATTTGCCTTCCGTCACGCGGATTTCTTTTACCGTCACCGGCCTGCGGCGGAAGGTAAAGGACATTGAGAATGGCTCGCCATGCAGCGCGCGCGTGAGAATATCCATGACAACCGGCATATCTTCGTCAACGTTATGCATCGTCATGGCTTCTTTGACCAGCGGTTCAAGCGCAGGCGCCATATTTTTGATTTTTTCTTCAACAATGAACGATGGCAGCGGAAGGCTGCCGGCGCCCACGCTGTCAACAAGTATTTGCCCCATATTGCCCGGAACTTTAACAGACGAATCAGGCGGCACCGTGCGCACGCGAAGCGTGATTGTCGCTACTCCGCCGGACGGATCGCGGCCGGGGACCATCGGCGTGCGTACCGCCATGATGACTTTGCCCGGAACAAAGCGCACCATAGGTCCGGAGTATTTGGGAATATTGCCGCCGGTATCGCGTGATCCGTACTGAATGGCCAGGAACGCATTGACCACGCGCTCCTCAAGCACCCATGTCTGCTCGCCAAGCGGCGTGGCCTGAAGTTTATTTTGCAGGTCAAAAATCCGCTTCTGAAAAAGCTCCGCATCATCAATGACTGCCAGATCTTTGTTATTCAGCGGCTGATACCACGCCGGCGTTGAGTACAACAGCAGTGTGGCAAAGAGCGCCACGATAATAATGGCCAGCAGAATCAACGCGGCCCAGACGCGACGCTTCTTGAGCAACGGGCGGCGTGATTGCGGCGGGCGTGCCTGGGCATACGGATCAGTCAAGGGGCGTCCTTTATTCATATCGCTGCGGAACCCGGGTGTTGATTTTACGCAACATTCGCTATAGCCGGCATGATCGCTACGCGGGCGGGTTCCTTGTCTTTGCCGCTTGGGGTTCGTTCATCTCAAGCTAGAATAATAGCAGGATTACATGCACGCAAACTTTTGAGAGTGTGTATTAAAAGTAGCCGGCAGACCAGCAGATGGCCCCGATTACTTTTAATACACGCTCTGAGACTTTCCGCGGAGGCGGGTACTGGCAATGACGGTTCAGGGCAACATGCTGATTTCGGCGGCACGCGAAAATCATACTGCGGAAAAATCGCAGGATTCTTCTCGCATGGTACTTTCTGAACGCTGGCCGGTGATTGCGGCCGCGATGAACCGATACCAGCAGAACCTGGCGGAGAATTTTTCACGTCAGGCGTATATGTGTGTGCAGAACGGATTAATTTCCGGTTCTGATCGTCACGCGCTGGCTCGTGACGCCGAAAAAATGGGGCTGCGTGCTTTTGATGCTCAATTGTTGATCGCCTGCGCAGTGAGACAGTGGGCTATTGACCAGCAAAATCATGTAGCAGTACATAAAAATTCACAAAAAAGTATAAAACGGGAAATAGTTTTACACTTCCCATTATGGCTCAAATACGCCACCACCGTCCTCATCGCGATCCTTCTTGATTGCGCCATTATCTGGTATTGGTTCCGATAACAACCCACCACGACTTTCTGACTGATAAAAAACGATTAAATAGCCTTATTTTGCGGGGTATTTTTCTCGTAATTCCCACTGAATTTTGTTCTGTTAATGGCCGAGAACACGTATAATCATTTTCAGTGGGAATCAGGTTTGCCTCAGCTACGAATATCACCCAATGAAAAGTAGAAGGCATCGTGAATGAGACGTGTGATAGGGGAGAGATAATGCGTTCCTTATTAGTGCTGTTTGCTGGGCTATTGCTGACATGTGGGGTCAGCCGGGCCGTATCCTTACTAGATTACAATGTGATCGTTACGAATAATGCAAGTTACACTTTGGGGGATATCACAGGCAACATGGCCGTAGGCGGAAACCTGACGACCGGTGGTCCGGCTGTTTTTAACGGTTCCGTAACTGTTGGCGGAAAAGTCAGCGGCTCTTTAACCGTTAACAATGGGACGTTGACGTATGGCTCAATAGCTGAAAATATTTCAATAAACCCTCATAATTTAACAAAATCATCCGGTTCATTTAATGTTTCGCCATATACTGCGGTGATGCAGCAATGGTCCACATATTATCAAGGGCTGACTGCCAACAGCAGCCTGTTACCGCAAACCAATTACAATAATCCGACTTTTGCCGCCACACCGGGCGGTGATAACGTTGCGGTCTTTAATGTTGATGGCAGCGTTTTTTCTGATTCAAACTATCAGAATGGCTGGCGGTTCTCCGATCTGACAAGCGATATGACAGTGGTGATCAACGTATCGGGAACTGACATCAAGTTCACAAAGGGTAACTTCAACAGCACCGGATTTGCCAGCAATATCATTTGGAATTTTTACGAAGCCACTACAATTGATCTGAGCGCAATGGGCGGATCCTTTGAGGGTACTATTCTTGCTCCGTATGCCACTTTGATCATAAGTGACAGGCAGATTAATGGTAATGTGTACGTCGAAGATTTGCAGGCATATAATACAGAAATTCATTATGTGGGCTATAGCGGATCAACGCCTACCGGGTATTCGCCGCCGACGGCTGTGCCAACCGTTTCCGCGTTTTGGGCCGCGTTGCCGATCCTCGGAGCAATGGGGTTATGGCGATATCGGCGCCAGCATCAACAGCAGGCGTAAATTTATGACCTGATCATCATCAACAAAAAAGCCCCGCAGTTGCGGGGCTTTTTTATTTGTGTGTCCTATGCGCAAGCGGCAGGGCCTATCAGAGCGCGCTATAAATGCGCTCGCGGACGCGATGCCACACGATATCGCTTTTAAGTGACAAATCGCGCGTGCGCTTTTTGAGATTCGCGGCCTCTTCTTCATTGGGCAGCAGCCGCAGATTGACCAGCACATTGAGTTCCGCGGCATGAACAGTTGCGTGGGCCAGCGCGCCGGCGACGCCAAGATCCGAAATCAGTTGCGTACTGCATTTATCAATCAGAATTTCCGTCTGCTCAAGAATATGCATAGCCAGTCCGCCGACGGCCTGCGGAGAGCGGATGGCCGCGACCACGGCCGGGACATAATTAGGATCTGTGGCGCGCTGATCCGCAGGAAGTTTAAGAAAGCGCGAGAGATCCGCGTAGGCCTGAATATCCTCACGAATCAAATCCTGCATCAGCCCGGCCGATTTACGCATTTTTTCAATGGCGTCGAGAATGATTTCGCGCTGGGGCTCAAACTGTTTTTTGTTCACGGTATATTGCAGAGCCATCTCAGCGAGTGCGGCCGCCAGCGCGCCGGCAAGCGCCGCGACGGAACCGCCTCCGGGTGTCGGTGATCGTGACGCCGTATTAGCGATAAAATCGCGCACGGATTGATCAAGTATATCTTTGATGTTCTGCGGATTGTCAGTCATCTTTGGCCTTTGTCATGAACTGAACCAGTACCGGCCCGCCCAATGCGGGAACAGCCGGATCATTTTACATCTTTTTTCGCCTCAGGCGTAGTCATTGTGATGACAGGATCACGTAAATATTGATTCGCAACCCGGATAATATCCGCACGGCTCACCGATTTAAGGCGTAGCGACTCGGCCGCCCGATCGTTGTAGCCAAGGCCCAGCAACTCATCAAGAGTTTCGCTTAGCGCCTGAGCTGAGATGGTTTGGTCACGCAGTTGCTCGCCGGTCAGCGCCTGGTCTTTGGCCAGCGTCAGCTCCTCATCCTTGAATTTCCCGGCTTTAATTTCGTCAATTTTCTCAAGGATAATCCGAATGATTTCGTCCTTGTTTTTCGGTTCACCCTGAGCGGCTACTACGTAAAATCCTTCAGCTGGGCCGGTAATATTCATTGAGTGCACAACATACACAAGTCCCTTGCCACGCAGTGTTTCGTGCAAAATAGACCCGCCCGGCGAATTATAGCCGCTGAGCATTGTCTGCATGATGGTGATGGCGTCGCGATCCGGATTGGTGATGGTCATGCCCGGGCCAAAACCGATCATGATGCCGGCCGATGGTTTGCCGCTATGCTGCTCATATTTACCTGCCGGCTTTCTTGTTGAGCTGAGTTTAAGATCGCCGTTGCCTTTTGGCATGGCGGCAAAAGTTTGCGCCCATTTTTCCGCCTGCGCCGGATCAATATCGCCATAAATGGCCAGTACCGCGCGCTCAGGCCGCAGAAACTCCGATTGATAGTGCTTCCTGAGATCCTCGGCCGAGAGATTGGCAACGACTTCGCGCGTGCCGATTGTTGAGCGGCTATAGGGCGAATCGGCAAAATAATTCTGCCGCAAAAAGATCATGCCTTCGCTGAACCAGTCTTCGCGCGCCCGATCAATTGCCTGTAAAAGGCGTGGCCGCAGGCGGTCAAGCTCTTCGGGCTTAAATGCCGGATGCAGAACGATATCCGAAAATACATCAAATGTTTTTTCTGCATTTTCCTTCAGGCACGTCACATTGACACCAAACGTGTTGTTGCCGCTAAGCGTGCTGATGTCGCCGGCCGTTGAGTCAAAAAATTCCGCAATATCCTGCGCGCTGCGCGTCTGCGTGCCGCGATCAAGCAACTGCATCATCGTATTGCCCGTGCCGTTGGTGCCGGCGTTTTCCGCCAGCAGGCCGCCCTTGACGTAAAGATTCATGCTGACAATCGGGCTTGCCGGATTACGCTTGACCAGTACCGTCATTCCGTTTGGCAATACGCTTCGGCGCGTTTCCTGCGCGATCATATCGGCCTGCTGCTTACCTGATGATTTTGTCACGGCCGCATCACGCACGTTCTTTGGCAGCAGCATCGTCGTCAGCATGACGTCCGGATGAATATACCGTCGCGCCACATCACGCACCTGCTGCGGCGTGACTTTCTTGATTTCCTCAACATACTTCTTTGAGTAATCAATTGTTGATGTATTGAGATAATCCGATGCGTTGCGCGATGCCTGCTGCTCGGCCGTCTGATTGCCGTAAATCAGCATGCTGGCCATCTGCGTTTTGGCTTTTTGCACCAGCGCCGGATCAACCCCATTATCCGCGATATTTTTGATCTCCGTCATGACGGCCTGCTCAACGGCCGCGATTTTCCCCGGTACCGTTACCGCAAAGACGGCAAATTCACCTTGCGCATATGCCGGCGTATGATCACTGGCCGATATCGCCTGCACAATGCCCAGTTCGTCGCGCAATTTGCTGACCAGAATTGACGATTCTCCGTCGCCGAGGATTGTTGCCAGTACATCAAGCGGATACTGGTCCGGGTGATAAAGGCTTACCGTGGGAAATGCCCACTCAACTTGCGCGATGCGGATATCCGCATGCGAAACAACCGTGCGCGGCGCGAGCACGGCCGGTTCTTCCGGCAGAGAAATGGCCGGCACCTTGCGCCGCTCAGCAGAACCAAAAGCTTCGCTGACAAGCTTCTCTGCGCCATCAAGATCAATATCGCCGGCGATTGAGACAACCATGTTATCCGGCACATACATGCGTTGATAGTAAGTGCGGCAGTCTTCCCATGTCAGCTTCTGAAATGCCGGTTTATAGCCGATGACCGGATGCCGCGCCGGGTGAATGGTATATCTGTTGGCGTTGGTCAGCTTATAAAAAGTGCGCCGCGGGTCTGATTCGCCCATCTCAATTTCGCGCTGAACCACTTGGTATTCGCGCGCAAATTCCTCGGGCGTAAAATCGGCGCCTGTCGTCCACGCGGAGAGCAGCTTGAGCGCCTGCGGCCATTTCTCGGCCGTGGTCGTAATAAAATAGCATGTCTGGTCATAGGTGGTATACGCATTGGAGTCATTACCAATTGATCGCAGTATCTGCTGGCTCAGCGCTTCCTGCATGTTCTTGGTCGTCGCCCCGGCCACAAGATGCTCAAGCACGTGGCTGATTCCGGTGCCCATGTATTCCTGCTCCGTCAGGCTGCCGGCCTTGACGTATACGCGCGCGGCCACCACCGGAGCCGTTTTGTTTTGCTGCAAGATTACCGTCAGGCCGTTTGCCAGATGCACCACCCGGCGCGTCGGCTCCTGAATATCGCGCTGAACCACCGCGCCATAAAATGCCGCCGGTTGCGTGGCCGGCGCCGTGGCGGATTGTGCTGTGTTGATCGCAGAAGATTGCGTTTGTGTACCTGCGCTGTTTTTCTGGCTTGCGCAGCCATACATGCCCGCCATAGTCACGCACAAGGCCAGCGCCGCCATTTTTTCCGCCGCACGCATACGCATCATCGCCACTCCTTCTCCAGAACGGATCCGTTTATGTTATGCATTATCGTTATGCAGAAGCCCGCGAATCGCAACCTTTTTCAGCCGGCTTTTATAGGCCTGCCTTTGAGGTCATGATTCACGGGCTTCGTGTGTCTTTGATTCAGTTGCCGCCGGGGTTGCTTTGTTACGCAACCTTCGGCCAGCTCGTTATTTGCCTTGTGTGGCGGCCGGTTCTGTCGCCGGCGCGGTTGTGACTACCGCCAACGACGCAAAATGCCCTGCCGCCTCACGCCACTTGGGCAACTGCTCAAGCCGGCGCTGGGCTTCTGCCGCATATGCCGGAGAATCCTTATCCGCCGCGACTTCCTTATAAAGCGCGGCCGCCTTGTCCCATGCGCCTTGCGATTCGCTGATTCGGCCAAGACCCAGCTTGGCCAGCGTGACTGCCAATTTCTGGTTGTCGTAATCCGAGATTACTTTGTCATACGCATTGTGCGCTTCCGTCAGCGCTTCCTGACGCGTGGCCTTAAGCCCGCGAAAACCGTCACTTGGCGTACCCAAAAGCACAAACTGATTATATAGGTCGCCCAGTTGCAGATACGCAAAGGCGCGTACCGTCGGGTCATCATATTTACTGATAACGCTGCGAAGTTTCGGCGCTACGTTATCGCCTTCGGCCGCCAGCGAAAGTTCACTCCATGATTCCTGCCGCGCGATTTCCTTTTTGGTCTGCCACCAGTTATATCCCTGATAGGCCAGCAGGCACAGCGCCACAATCAGAAGCGGAATGTGCCAGTTCTTCAGGAACCAGTACCATACCCGCTGCAATTGCAACTCAAGGTCATTCTGTGATAATTCGTGACGTTCTTCTGACTTCATTCATATGCTCCCTGAATCGGAAGCCAGCAGTATACGGGCAGTTACGTCATCCGGAAAGTCCGCGCGGAATTTTGGCTTACTCTTTTTGTGCGCTCAGTTTTCCCACCAGTTCGCGCACAAGTTTCTCAACTTCCGGCAATGCTTTCTCGGCCGTGGCTTTATCAAGATCATGCACATGCCAGTAGGTGATGCGATCAGCCCATGCCGGGTGCAGTTTTTCCATTAACTGGCGGTGCTCGGCCTCTTTAAGTGCGATGACCAGATCGGCCGAAGCCAGATCCTTCTCGCTGACCTGTTGTGGCATGCGCCTCGGCAGCGGGCAGGGGATATTCCGCTTGGCCAGCGCCTCAACGGTAAAGCGCGCAATCGGACCGACATTCACAATCGCGCCAAAAGCACAATCAAGTCCGCGCGAATCCGCCACCCAATTCAGATTTTTTTCCTTCGCCAAATGATTAAACAGATATTCGGCAAATCGCGAGCGGTAATAATTTCCCGTGCAGAGAAACATGACGACTTGATTGCGTGTTGCTTGAGACATTCATTCGGCCCTGAGAAATATTCCTGATAAATATCCTTAATTCTCGCATTATAAATTGGGTTTCGGATAAAGCATAATCAATCACAGAGCACGCAGAGACGACAATCACAAAACCAACACATAAAACGCGAATCACGAAACGCAAAACGCGAAACCTTATGAGCCATAAAACCTGTCTTTGTTTCGCGTTTGGCGGTTCGTCTTTCGCGTTTTCCCTCTTTGTTTTGTCATTTTTTTACATGTATTTTGTAGTTGGTCATGGCAATACCAATAAAAAAGGCCTGACGTCGTGGTCCGTCAGGCCCAGGGTGGATAACCCGCCGATGGCAGAGGCGGGTTATTAAAGGAAGCACGTAGTATTGTTGTTTCGTGGCATCACAAGTGCTCAGGATTTCGCCACGACGGACTTTATTTCGCGGGCCTTTCTGAATAACGTCTCAGCACCCACATTGTTGCTGATATTTTTACGATTTTCAGATGAAAAAGATCGTCACAAAATTTGAATTATTTATTTCTCACCCAAAACGGATCTTTTTATTGTCATATCTGCATGCCGCAGCATCATGTTTTTTTATTCCGTCACCGATTTAGTTTCGCAGCGCAATTTCATGCAGCATTTTTTTGGCTGCGGCAAACATGCGGTCCTGCTGATCAAGATACGTTTGCAGTGCCAGCAGTATCGCGCCGCAGAGCGTCGGCGCTTCGCGATAAATCGCAACTTCGCCCAATTGCGGGCCTGCCAGGTATACGCCCCATCGTTGCTCGTGTTCCGGCAACTGGCTGTTAATGCATCCGATACGTACCGTTGACGATTCACCCAGTACGCGTTTAAGAAACTGTGCCCAGTGCTTGATGTTTGCGAAATTATCCATGATATTCGTCCTGACACTTATTACGCGTGAGTTCGTTGCCGTACCCGCAGGTATTGTTACGAAAAACATCCCCGGCCCGTTCAAGATGACACGCTGGGCCCGATGATGTCAGGAACGCATTTGTAAAAAGATGAGGTGCCTCAGCCGTTTTTGTCAGAGTATGCCTGAACAATATTCTGCACCAGATGATGGCGCACGATATCCGCCTTATCAAGATGAACAAACGCAATGCCCTTGATGCCGCGAAGCGTTTTTTGCGCATCAATCAGGCCTGAGCTTTCGCCGCCCTCAAGATCAACCTGCGTCGGGTCGCCGGTCACGATCATCTTGCTGCGCTCACCCAGACGCGTCAAAAACATCAGCATTTGTGAGGGGGTGGTATTTTGCGCCTCATCAAGAATGATCACCGCGTCATTGAGCGTGCGCCCGCGCATATACGCCAGCGGCGCAAGCTCAATCAAATCATTGGCCATAAACCTGCGGATCTGCTCAAAAGACATCATGTCATTAAGCGCGTCCATAAGCGGCCGCAGATACGGATTTACTTTTTCTTCAATGCTGCCGGGCAAAAATCCCAGTTTTTCGCCTGCCTCAACGGCCGGGCGCACCAGCACAAGCCGGCGCACCTGATTCCGGCGCAGCATGCTTACCGCAAGCGCCGTGGCCAGGTACGTTTTGCCCGTACCGGCCGGGCCCAGGCAAAATATCAGATCATGATTCTGTATCGCCTCAATATACCGCCGCTGGCCTTCCGTCTTGGCGCGAATGATTTCTCCGCGCGCGGTCACGTCAATCTGCTGCGTCGGCTGGCCGTTCTGATGCCGGCCCGCAATGACCTCAATCGTGTGCAGAATCTGCTCGCGCCCCAGAGGCCGGCCGCGATACTGCCGCAATATGCTCTGCAATTCCGCTATCACTTCCGCCGCACGCGAGACATTTTCCGTCTCCCCGCTGATATGCAGCGTATCCTGGCGAAAGGTGACGTGCACGCCCAGATGATCGCGCAGCAACCGTAAATTCCGGTCGGCCGGGCCCAGTAAAGAGTTGCGGTCAATCTGCTCATCAATTGCCAGGTTTAGTTGCACGTTACCTTCCCGTTTTGCTTGTCTTATAGCCGGAGAGCAAGCCCCATTCCCTTTACGGGATGGGGCACAAACCCTCACCATGAATAGTTGCTCATCACAAGTCGCAGGGCTTGAGACCAACATCCCTTACCCCAAACTCAGATTTTATTTTGCCCGTTGACGAGCGCGCCCGCGATAGTATAGCGAGGATCAGCCAGCCTTGCCGCAAAGTTATCTCGGTATTAACGACTCGCCGTTCGGTTGTTATCCCCATACGTTCTGTCATACAATAAACAGGTTTGCTGCGGACAGTGTATAAGGATACGAGATTACTGCATGAAGAGACCCGACTCTCCCGAACTTGAACGTTATCAGCATGTCCTTGCTGATCTTGGTGTTGATTCTGACGATCTTCCGATTGCCGCGGAAATGCTGCAAACGGTGGTCAAGCTTTCCCACGATAAACCCGGCCGCGCTGAAATGAAGTTGCTCATGCGCAGCTTTAAGGAACTTCGCTACGCCTTTAAGGTCTTTAAACCTTACCGCTCGCGGCGCAAAGTCTCTATGTTCGGCTCTGCCCGCACGCCCAGCGATCATCCCAATTATCAGATCGCCAAAGATTTTGGCCGCCTCTGCGCTGATTCCGGATTTATGGTCATCACCGGCGCCGGCGGCGGCATCATGGCCGCGGGCCACGAAGGCGCAGGCCTCGCTTCCTCTTTTGGCGTGGCCATTCGCCTTCCTTTTGAGCAAACCACCAACGACTTTATCGCCGGCGACGAAAAGCTGATTCATTTCCGCTATTTCTTTTCACGTAAACTCGTCTTCGTCAAAGAAACTCACGCCATCGCGCTCTTCCCGGGCGGCTTTGGCACGCATGACGAAGGCTACGAAGTATTAACCCTCGTTCAGACCGGCCGCTGCGACCCGCTGCCAATCGTCCTTTGCGCGGCCAAAGGCGACGATTACTGGCAAGCCTGGGATCAGTTCGTCCGCAAACAGCTTATGGTTGATAAGCTCATTTCGCCGGATGATACGTCTCTTTATTTCATTACAGACGATCCGCAGGCCGGCGTTGACCACATTCGCCAGTTTTATCGCAACTATCACTCTTTGCGATACAATAAAGAAAAATTACTTTTGCGAATTAAGCAGGCGCCCACCGAATCTGAACTTGAAGATTTGCGTACCAAATTTTCTGACATCCTGACGGAAGGCACTTTTGAAATTCGTAATTCAGAAGAATGCCATGATGATCCGGAACTCGTTCCGCAGATGCCGCGGCTTTGCCTGAGTTTTAATCGGCGAAATCTTTCGCGTTTGCGTCAATTGATTGATGCCATCAATCTCTTGCCGAGTCTGCCTGCTCCTGAGGCAATGGCTGCCTCAGATGTCGGCGCTCACAAGTCAGACCGCAATGTTTCCGAGATTGCAGAAGAGGAGTCCATTAAAATCGTAGAACCCAAGAACCCAACTGCTGCTTAAATAATAGTCACGCAGATTAATAAAAAAGCGCAATGGCCCAAAAAATATGCATTGTGTTAATTTCGTGATCGTGACTTTTGAAAATGAGGTAAATTTTTATTTGCGATGGCCTGATTTTATTGCATTGTGGTAACCTGCTATAACCTATTACAATACGCATACTTAATTTCCACAAGACGACAGAAGGATATTATGACTGGCGAAAATTCCGCCAATTCTCAAGATAATTTTCAAACTCCGCACGAGCTTTGCATTACTCATTCAGCGAGTGATTCTGTAAACCCCGCGACGCTTCAGATGGATGCTGGTTGCCCATCTACGGCCGATGCTGACCACAGGCGGGAACTGATGGAACGAGCTGAACTTGAGTTGTCGCTGCTGACGGAAATCAGCCGCATTTTGTCATCAAGCCTTGATTTGCATGAAGTTTTTGGACAAATCATGCGGGTCACGGCTGATCGACTTGGCTTTGAGAATGGTTCTCTGACTCTTTTTGACGAGACGACAGGTAAACTTCGCATTGAGGCCGCCCTCGGCCTGACTCCCGAAGAAATCTCTCGCGGCCAATACGATGTCGGCGAAGGCGTTACCGGCGCTGTTGTCGCCACGGGCGAACCGCGCATCGTACCGGATATCGCCAAAGATACGCAATTCCTCAACAGAACCGGCGCGCGCGAAAATATCCCCGGCGTACAGACCTCCTTTATCTGCGTCCCGATTAAAACCGAAGGCAAATCCGTCGGCGCGCTAAGTGTCGATAAACACTTTGTTTCGCATGACATTCTGAAGATGGACCAGCGGCTCCTTGAGATCATCGCCGCGTTCATCAGCCAGGCGATCAAAATTACGGAAAATGTCGCCCGTGAGCGCGAGGAGTGGCAGGAAGAGCGCCGCAATCTTTCCGCAACGTTGCGTGGCAAATACAAATTTGACAACATTATTGGCTCGGCCCAGGCGATGCTTGAAGTTTTTGACACCATCGCCCAGGTTGCCAGCAGCCGCGCCACCTGCCTGATTCTTGGCGAAACCGGCACCGGTAAGGAACTGATTGCCAAAGCTATTCACTACAATTCAAATCGCGCCGACAAGCCGTTTATCCGCGTTAACTGCGGCGCGCTTTCCGGCAATTTGCTTGAATCCGAACTTTTCGGCCACATGAAGGGCTCATTCACCGGCGCAATCAAAGATAAAGTAGGCCGTTTTGAGGCGGCCAACGGCGGTACGATTTTCCTTGACGAAATCGGTACGATTGACACCAGCCTACAGGTCAAGTTGCTGCGCGTACTTCAGGAACGTGAATTTGAACGCGTGGGTGACAACCGCACTTTGAAGGTTGACGTGCGTATCATTGCCGCGACGAACCTTGATTTGCAGGAAGAAGTCACGCGTGGCCGGTTCCGTGAGGATTTATATTACCGTCTCAACGTGGTGACGATTTATCTGCCTCCGCTGCGTAATCGCCGCGAGGATATTCCGCGTCTTATTGATCATTTCCTTGATCGTTTTAACAACGACAATGGCAAGAGTTTGCGGAAAATATCAAAAGAAATTCTCAATGTGCTGGTGCGTTACCCCTGGCCGGGCAATGTACGTGAACTTGAAAATGCCATGGAGCGCGCGGTTGTTCTCTCCAAGAGCGACACGTTGACGGAAGATTTGCTGCCCACGGCGTTGCGTGCGTTTGCTCAGCAGGGCCGCGCCAATCAGACTTCAGAAGGTCTTGATACGCTGGCCCGCAGGCTTTCGGACCAGGCTATTTCGGAATATGAGCTGCGCGAAGGCCAGATTTACGACATGGTCATCAGCCAGATTGAGAAAGCATTGATTGAGAAGGCGCTTTCGCGTTGCGGCGGCGTCAAGATCAAGGCTGCGGATTTCCTGGGCATTAACCGCAATACGCTCAACAAGAAATTCAAGGAACTTGGCCTTGAGGGTGATGATGATGCGCACGCTCCGCACCCGCCGCATAGCGCGGCGCCAGGCATTCCGCCGGGGGCTTCTCAGCCGCCGCTGACGCCGCGGTAATCCCCGAACAGAACGCAAAGTATAAAGCGCGAAGCAGAGTATCTCTTTACGAGTTCTTCTGTTTCGCGTTTTGCGTTTTTGCTTTTGTGTTTATACTTGGGGAATGCCGGTTCCTCCTTATGCACATCCTCTTGCGCTTGAAAGACTTGCCGACGCGCGCTGCGTACAGCCGTTAAGCGTGCTTGCCGCTGCGGTGGCCATTGCCACGCATGCCGAGCCGACTCTTCAGCCGCGCGTGATATACCAGCAGATTGATCACATGGCCCGTGATGTCAAAAATTTGCTGGATCACAGCAACCCGATGATTGCTTCCGTGCGTCATGTGATTTATGACCGTTACGGTCTGGCTGGCGATAACGAAAGTTACGGCGATCCGCGTTTGTCTCTGATCAACCATGTGCTTGAGCGTCGCTGCGGATTGCCGATCATGGTATCACTGTTGTTTATTGAGTTGGTGCGCCGCTGCGGCGGCGAAGCATACGGCATCGGTTTGCCGGGGCATTTTGTGGCCGCGGTTGATGTTGGCGGCGATTCGGCCAATCGTGTTTACGTGGATTGTTTTTCACGTGGAAAAGAAATTACCGCGGAGGATTGCCGGCGCATCGTCGTGAGCCACGGCGTGCCGTGGCATGATCATTATCTTGTACCGATTGCCGAAGTTCCCTGGGTCATCCGCATCCTGATGAACCTGCGAAACAGTTACGCGCAGGCCGGAGACCTGGCTCAGCAGTCGGCCATGCTTGAGATGATCCTATTGCTGGGCGATGATTCGCGGCAGGAAGAATTACAGCGGCTTTACGGCATGCTCGCCCTCAAGGCGGCGCAACGGAATTGAGAGCGGTAAGTCTTGAGATCAGAGTCTTGAGGAATGACTATTGTGAGTCGCGATCATCGTAATATGGGTCAGGTATAAAGGGTGCTGATTTTAAACCCCATCCCCTTTACTTTACGGGGTGGGACACAATGATTGTGTGAGCGCTTTGCTCTCGTGTGCGGTTTGTTCCCATCGTGAGCAATCGCCAGCTATGATTTGGTTTGTGCCCCATCCCGTAAAGGGAATGGGGCTTGTTTATCCCGAACTCAGGATCTTGATAAGTGAGCAGCACATAACTCAAGACTCAGACCTCAAGACTTCTTTCCCGGAGATTTGCGGAATGTTCAAATTCTGTCAGGTGGCATCTTTATCGTTGATGATTTGCTGTGGCGTATCGCGCGTTGGTGCGCAAACGCCGGCGCCGGCTGAACCGGCCATGCCCGCATATTCCGAGGAGACTCTTTCGCAGTTGCTCGGGCCTGAGCATCGCGATGAAGTCAATAATTTTGTCATCCGCCTGCCGCTTGATGTGCGCATCATCAAGGGCGCCAATCCGGACGAGATGGTGTCATTTGTTCAGGCTGATAAGCAGTGGGGCGGCAGCGTGACGCGCGCATATCTCAAGACGGATACCGCGCCTGCGCAGATGCTTCAGAAAAATTCGGCGGATCTGGTGAAACTTTTTCAGGCCGTGCAGATTCAGGATAGTCGCGAGGTCATTATCAGCGGCAAACCGGCCGGGCGTATGATCGCCACGATGCGCGCCGGCGAGGGCGATAAGAGCATCATGCTTTCCCGCTGCGTGGTGATGATTCAGCTTACGCCGAAAAATTATTTTACGGTGACGTTTTTTGCTCCCGCCACATCCGCCGCGGAAGGCTTGCGGACTTTTGACGCCATGATCAGCACACTGCAATTGCTTGATCCCAAGCAAGTCGCCGCGGATCGCGCCAAATCAGTGGAAGAAGGGCGCCACTGGCTTCCGGAGCGCACGGCCGAGGAAGCGGCCGCAAAGCTTCTCAAAGATCCTGTGTTTTACCGCATCAGGGTCAGCGAACGCGACGTAGGCTACATGGAGATGCGCGAGCGTACCGGGCGCTATTTGAATTATGACGGCATTAATGTGGATGTTCAGACGCATACTTTCCCCAGCGAAGCGCGCACGAATCATTCCCGGCTTGTGATCTTCTGGGCGTTTCGCCGCCAGCCGCAGATTCGCCAGGCTATTGACATGACCATGTGGACGCAGGCCACACAGACCATTGTGCTTGATAATCGCAACGCCACCACGGGATATGTTGAGGAAATGGGGACGATGCAGATGAACCCGGCGGGCAAATGGCAGATTACCGTCACGCGCTCCGGCGATCAGCCCGTTGGCGGCGAAAATGGTTTTGATAAACCCTTGATGTGGGAGGTCACGCCGGAATTTCCCTCGCCGATGCATAAGGCGCTTGAGTTCCTCTGGCCGCGATTTGTGGATTTGAGCAAGCCCGGCGAAGTGATCGGCGGCGTTGTGTTTAATTCCGCGCAGTCACGGCTGGGGCTTCGCAAACTTCGCGTCATCGGCCCGGAAGCCGTTATTCTTGGCGGCAAAAAGGTCAATGCGGTCCGGCTTAATGACGAACTTGAATCAAACATGACCATGATGTGGGTTGATTCGTCAGGGCGCCTGCTGATGATGCGCACGCTTGATGGTACTTCGGTTACCCCGACAACCTCCGACGAAATGCAGCGGTTGTGGGGATATCGGCTTAAGGCCAATGCCGAGGCGGCGGGCAAAGCCGCTGATAAAAAGCCCGCCAAGCCGCGTTAATGCAATGCCAATGATAATCAGTGGCGTTATGCGCGCTGCGGGTTTATCTTACAGATGTTGCGCGGATGGGTTGTGAATGTTTACGGCTACCAACTGGCGGAAACATATCGTGTCAAAAATGTTTTTCAGATTCATCCTCGGGGTTACGCTGGCGGCCAGCGCGCTGACGATCTGCATTGTGATGATCTCAAATTATCACACGCAGCGAGAACGCACCGCGGAACTCAACGAAGAGCGCGACCGCGCCAAAGAACTTTTTACCGGGCCGGAAAACCAGTTGCGCCGCGCGGATCTTGTGGTTGAGTCGCAGCGCGTATCCGGCACTGGCCGCGTGCTTGAGACAACGCTGCTGTTTCGCCCGTGGATCAAAACGTTCTCAGAACGCGATGTTGAGTTATCCATTCAACGCGTCACCATACCCGGAGATACGGTGACAATTGACGGCGATATCCTGAAATTTAACCGCAATTTTATTGAGAATGTTGATTTTCTCGCCGGAACTTCGTTGCCGATGTTCGCGCATCTTTATGGCGAGGGCGGAAAGCCGACGGAGGATAATCTGCTGGCGCCGTCATATTCCGGCTCTTCCGTTGAGATGGGCCGCGTGGTTGCCAGCCTTTATGAATTGCGTATCTGGTCGGCCATCCGGGATTTAATGCGCGATCCGGTTCAGGCTGAAAAAAACGGTGTGACGATTGAACGCAAAACGTCCGCTTCGCGTGTGGTCAGGCCGGGAATCACATATATTGTGTGGCTTGGCAGCAAGCTCGGCGTTGAATTTGAGGACCGTCCCGATCAGGCGTATATCGTCAAAGAATTAATGATGCGTGCGGAAAGTCTTGACGCCATCGCAACAACCCGTCCCGCCGCGGCGCTTCGCAATTGACATCGCCGCGCGGCGTTCCTATCCTTTGCGTAGCGTGCGGGATTTTTTTGCGGCCAGGTCCGCTGTCACCTCAACAACTGTGTAAAAAAAGGAACCTGACATGATGAACCTCATGACGACTCTGGCGCAAGCGGACAATATCAGCTTCAGCCATGTGCTTCTGCTGATCGTGCTGGGCATCGTGGCGATTGTTGTGCTGGGCATTGTGGTGGTGCTCGGGCAGTTCATCGGACTGTGGGTGCAGGCGTTTTCGGCTTCCGCAGGCGTGACGATGTGGGATCTGATTGGTATGCGTTTGCGTAAAGTGGACGCACGGCAGATCGTGCTGTCAAAAATTTCCGGCGTTCAGGCCGGCCTGAATATTTCTACGCGCCAGCTTGAGGCGCACTACCTGGCCGGCGGCCGCGTGCCAAACGTCATCCGCGCGATGATTGCCGCGCACCGTGCGCAAATTGAGTTGCCCTGGGATCGGTCAACGGCCATTGACCTTGCCGGCCGCGATATTCTCGATGCCGTTCAGACATCCGTAAACCCCAAAGTCATTGACGTGCCCAACGCCGCCTCCGGCCGCAATACGATTGACGCCGTGGCGCGCGATGGCATTCAGCTTAAGGTCAAGGCGCGCGTCACCGTGCGCACCAATATTCCGCGACTCGTCGGCGGCGCGACGGAAGAAACCGTCATCGCGCGCGTGGGCGAAGGTATCGTTACGGCTATCGGCTCGGCCGAAACATACAAAACCGTGCTTGAAAATCCGGATACCATCTCTAAAACTGTGCTGCACAAAGGACTTGACGCCGGGACGGCCTTTGAGATTTTGTCAATTGATATCGCGGACGTGGATGTCGGCGAGAACGTTGGCGCAAAATTGCAGGCGGACCAGGCAGAATCCGACAAGCGTCGTTTTCAGGCGGAAGCCGAAAAGCGCCGCGCATTGGCAATTGCTCTTGAGCAGGAAAATAAGGCGCTTGCACAACTGAATCGCGCTGAAGTGATTAAAGCGGAAGCCAGCATTCCGCTGGCGATGGCCGAGGCATTCCGCTCCGGACACCTGGGAATTATGGACTACTACCGCATGCGTAATGTTCAGGCGGATACCGCCATGCGCGAAAGCCTCAGCGGCGGAACGGCGGAAGAAACCAAATAACGAATATTCCTCTTTGCGTACCAACTTTGGGGCAACCTGCGAAAAGGTTGTTCAAATGTGGACCTGTTGACCGAAAACCCATATGATGTGTCGTAAATCATGGGTTATTTGGCCCAGAGTGTCGCAACAGTTTTGCCATCATAGGTAGTTGTTGCAAAAAAGATATAACTTTAACCCAGGCGGATATTTACGCATGGCAAATCAGTCAGGAAACAACGGTAACGGCCCTACGAATACGGGAAACGGCGGCAATACCGGCGCAACCGGTGGCGGCAACGGAGGCGGATTCCGCGGCCGAAAAGTCACGAATTGTTCGTTTTGCGGCAAGTCCTCACGTGAAGTCGGCCCGATGGTTGAGGGGCCAAACGACATTTATATCTGCTCAAATTGCACCGAGCTCTGCCAGAATATTTTCCGCCAGGAAAAGCGGAAGGTTTCGGGCTCAAAGCCGATGTTCGGGCAGATTCCTTCGCCGCGGCAGCTCAAGGAATTTATGGACGCTTACGTCATCGGGCAGGAGCATGCCAAGCGTGCCATGTCCGTGGCGGTGCATAATCACTATAAGCGCCTGGCGCATGCCGATACGGCCGGCGCAACGGACGAAATTGAGCTTGATAAGAGCAACGTGCTGCTGATTGGCCCGACAGGTTCAGGTAAAACGTTGCTGGCCAAAACGTTGGCGCGCTGCCTGAATGTTCCTTTTGCCATCGGCGATGCCACAACGCTGACTGAGGCCGGCTACGTTGGCGAAGATGTCGAGAATCTTCTGCTCAAATTGCTGCAAAGCGCTGATTATGACCTTGAGTCAGCGCAGCGCGGCATCATTTATATTGACGAAATTGATAAAATCGGCAAAACCAACATGAACGTCTCAATCACCCGCGACGTGTCGGGCGAAGGCGTTCAGCAGGCGTTGCTGAAAATGCTTGAGGGTACCGTGGCGAATGTCCCGCCGCAGGGTGGCCGCAAGCATCCGGAACAGCAGTACATTCAAATTGATACTTCGCATATTCTGTTTATCTGCGGCGGTACGTTTGTCGGCCTGACGGACATTATCGGCAAGCGCCTGGGCAAAAAGATGATCGGCTTCGGCACGGAAGTCGCCGGCATACAGAACGAACAGGCAACCAAGACCGAATTACTTCAGAAAGTAACTCCGGACGATCTGATTGAATTTGGCATGATTCCGGAATTTATCGGCCGCCTGCCGGTTATTGCGACACTTGATCCGTTGTCTGAAGAAGCGATGATTCAGATCCTGACGGAGCCGAAGAACGCATTGACCAAACAGTATATGAAGTTCTTCCAGATGGAGGGATGCCAGCTTGAGTTTACGGATGGCTCGCTGCGGCTGGTTGCCCAGCGTGCGCTCAAGCGTGATACCGGCGCGCGCGCCTTGCGCAGCGTTATGGAAGAAATCATGCTTGATTTGATGTATCAGTTGCCGGATCTTCAGGAACGCGGCAAGTACATCATCACGGAAGAAGTGGTGCGCGGCGAAGTGGGTCTGTTTGATCACAAGCCGATACCGATCAAGGAATCAGCGTAAATGCTGAATTTTGAATGCTGAATGCTGAAATAAAAAGCCGGGTTGCGATGAGCGATCCGGCTTTTTTGTTTGCTCACTTAAGTTTACGCAATAACCGATAATCAATATATGTTTTGGGGAGATACTGAACGCCGAAAAGCATTTTTTTACGGTGATTGAATTGAGCGATGCGGCTGAGGCACAATCTCTTTCCCGCGCTGCCGGCGTCACGCGCCGGGCGTTCTGGCTTGGCATTATCATGGTGATTGTGCTGGCCGCGCTCACTCCGCTGAATGATCTTGTCATGAAAAATACGCCGGTGATCGGTAATCATTTGCCGATCGGAATCCTGACGCCGGTGATGGCGATGGTGCTGGCGCTTAATCCGTATCTGAAGCGCACGGGACGGCATCCGTTTTCGGCGGCGGAAATGGTGGTGATTTTCGGCATGCTGCTTGTGGCCGCGGCCGCGCCCTCAAGCGGGCTCATGCGTTACCTGGCGCCGATGCTGATCTCGCCGACATACCTGACGGCGCAGTATCCGTGGATGAAGCAACTTGTGGATATGATCCCGTGGTGGCTTACGCCGGCGCGCGATCCCACATCACCGATTGTGACCAAGTACATACTGGGCCTTGATCTTCAGCGCGGAGACAGCACGCCGATCTTGCCGTTTCTGATCCCGGCGGTTTTCTGGGGCATTTTGTCGGTGGCCATTCTCGGATCGGCATTTTATCTTGCGGCTATTTTCCGCCGGCAGTGGGTTAAGCATGAGCGATTGAGTTATCCGCTGGCGACGCTTCCGCTTGAATTGCTGGCCGATCCGGAAGAGGGCCGTTGCTACAACGCGCTCTGGCGCAATCCGCTGCTGTGGGCGGGCATTGCGATACCGGCATTGGTTTACGGGCTCGGCGGACTGCATGAAATTTGGCCGGGGATGCCGTATATCTCGCTGGCGTATAATTTTTCGTCAGCGTTTACCGAAGCGCCCTGGGATGGCGTTCCGGCGTATATCTGTGCAAACCGTGTGTATCTGAGTGTGATCGGCATCTGCTTTTTTCTCCCATCGCAGATTGCCTTGAGCCTGTGGTTGTTTCTGGTGATCAACGGCGTGGCGCGCGCGCTTTTGCTACAGCGCGGTGTTGATTTATGGCAGCATGAATCGGCGCGCGGAATCGGTATTTACCTGGGATATTTTGGCGCGATTGTGTGGCTTGCGCGTGGGCATTTGTGGCATGTGATCAAATGTGCGTGGCGCAATGCGCCGCGCGATCCGGAAGAAATGACCTCGTATCGCACGATGGTTAAAGGATGGCTGATCTGCACGATTGTCGCGGCGGTATTTCTGCTGATCGTCGGCGTATCGCCGGTGATTGCAGGGCTTACGCTGCTTGCCGGCACCGTGCTGGTGACGCTGATGGCGCGTGTTTCGGCCGAGACTGGGCTGTTTTTCCTGGGCGCAACGTGGATTCCGTCACAGGTTTTGGCCATGCTGCTGGGGCCAAAGGTCGTCAGCACCGGCAGCTATCTTTGGTCAACGATTGTGTCGCGCGTCTATTTTGCGGATATGCGCGAAACGCTGATGCCGTTTGCGACCAATACCTTTCGCATGGCCGGGGCGGTGGGGGAATCGCGTCGGCCGGTGTTTACGCGGTGGCTGGTGACGGCGCTGTTGGTGAGTATGTTTGTTTCCGCATTGTCGTCGCATTTTTTGAGTTATCGCATCGGCCGGGCCGCGATGGGCGATGATTACGCCACGCGCACTGTGCCGTTTATCACGCTGAGCGAAACGTATCGCCATGTGCATTCGGCCGGGGAACCGGTCGGCGCCAACTGGGGCCACGTGTGGGCGGGCGCGGGAATGGTGGCCGCGCTGATGGCCGGGCGCATGCTGTGGGTCGGTTTTCCTTTTCACCCGGTGGGTTTGCTGCTGATGAACTCCTGGCCGCTACAGGTGTTCTGGTTCAGCATTATGCTCGGGTGGGGGATCAAGCAGGTTTTGCTGCATTATGGCGGGGCGCCGGTATTTCGCCGGGCGCGGGTCTTTTTCATCGGGCTGATTGTCGGGGAGTTAATGGCGGCCGGTTTCTGGATGTTCGTCGGCCTGGCGACCAACGGCGTTCTGCAATATAAACTTTTCCCGGGATAAATTCGGCGGCATTTATTTTTGGCGGCCGGTTTATTTTCTCTTTTCTAAAATGAACCACTCGCTGCGTTCATCGGCATAAAACTGTTTTGTCTGGTCGGTCAGCTCACCAAAATACCACGGATCAAGATGGCCGTGCTCGGCCCAGCGGATAACGGCGTCGCTGTCAGATATTTCTTTGCGAATGGCCGCGATTTCTTTTTTATTCTGTAGTGCGGGCGAGAGCCACCAGCTTGGCGGCGTGCTGACGCCGGGGAACATCTGCCCGACATATCCGTTGACCAGCCAATAGGTTTTGCGCTCATTGTCAAGCTGCCGGAAATGCCGCCAGTCCTCAAGCTGATTATCGTAAATCCACAACCCGGCCGTATCCGAATGGCGTGATTTAAATGCCCACTCGCCAATAGTCATGCTGATGCGATAAATGCATCCGCAACCGATCAACAGCGCCAGCAGCAGGGTGGCCCATTCTTTCCGGGGCAGCAATTGCCATGCGGTCACCAGGCCCAGCGCCGGCAGATAGCTGTAGTAAGTCCACGAATCACGCCAGGCGTAAAAAAGAAAGATAAACGCCGCGTGCATCAGGGCAATGGTGATAATGACTGCGCCGCCGGCAACCTTTTGGCCGCGCAACATACGCAAAGCGGCGATCAGCGCGCCAAGCCACGTCAGTATTGTGGCGATGACCCACCAGCCGGATGGCGTGAACAGGTAATCCGTCATGCGTTGCGGCAGCCAGAAACCCCGGCCGCCGGTGGGCGAAAAGAATCCGAAGCCTGCGGCCTTATAGCTTGCGCCGCCGGTCAGCGGCAAAAGCGTATTGCCCAGAGCCTGCCAGGAAAACATCACCCCGATGACCAGGCAAAGTAAAATGGCCGCGGTGGCGGCGGGTAAAAACTGTAGCCAAATGATCTGCCTGCGTTTGCGATAGCACCAGGTAAACAGAATGATGACGATAAAACCAAGAATAAATGCCATACTCGGTTTTAGCAGCGCGGCGATGGTGGCCAGCAAAAGCGCGCGCGTGTATCGGCGCTCGGCGATTTCAGCAAGAGAATGCAGTAACAATGCGGCCTCGGCAATATGGGTGAGGCTCAGGTAATACGCGGGTATTGCCAACGGCAATGAGAGCGCAAGCAGAATTTTTTGGCTCAGCGAAAATTGCATGGCATGCGCCATGCGAACCATGCCGGCCGCCATCACAAACATGCCGATGCTGCTGAGGAGCCAAAATGCCCACGGCGTGCGGCCAAGAATGGCAAAGCTAATTTTTCCGGCGGCCAGCGACAACAATCCGTAGGAGTACGAAAAATCAACGGAAGGAATCAGCCCGCCGCCCTGTGCGGAAGTCAGCCAGTCTGCTTTTAGCGTTGCGCCCGGGTCATAAAACGCAAAGAGCTTAAAATCAAGCGAAGTCGGCAGCGAGCAGAATATCTGCGCCATGATGGCCACATACATAATGAGCCCAAAGTAGCGCGGCGCAGGCGTGGCCTGCCTGCCAGTGGCAGTTTGTGGCGCGTTTTTCTCATTTATATGAATGCTAGTCACGAAGTCTCTCGTATAATGAGTTCATGGAATACGCACTGTATATATCGCTAATTCTCTTTGGCCTTTTCGCCGTGTTTCTGAACGTGTTCAGTATACCCGGAAACTGGCTGATGCTGCTTGCGGCCGTAATCGTCAGCGCCACAACGCACTGGCTCGCGCCGAGTCCTGAATGGCTTGTTATTATGCTCTTTTTACTGCTCTTTGGCGAGCTTGTGGAATTTTTGGCCGGAGCGGTGGTCGCGCGGCAGTTCGGCGCCAGCAAAGCCGGCGCGTTGCTGGCGATACCCGGCGGAATCGTCGGCGCATTTATCGGCCTTATGCTGCCGATTCCCCTTTTTGGCCCCGTGATTGGCGCCATCGTCGGCAGCGCCATTGCCGTGCTGATCGTTGAGCTGATGCGGGCACGCACGGTAAGCCACAGCTTTTGGGCGGCGCTTGGCGCTGGTCTCGGCCGGCTGATCGGCCTCGGCGGCAAACTACTCGTGGGCCTTGCCGTGTGGGTGATGCTGATTGTCACGGCTATTCCGTGATGATCGCGCACGCGTTAAATTCCGGAAGCTGATCCGCCACGCAGAATGCGTTTGCGTGATTTACGGCTCAGCAGAAAAATGCCATACCCGGCGGCGGCAATGACGGCCGCATCAAGCGTGATCTGCATGGCCAATTGTTTTTTGACCTGCTGAGCATTCTCAATCCGCTCTTCCTTTGAGCATCCGCATGGCCGCGGATCATCCTTTGTGATTTCGTAACACAAAACGGACGTAAAAGCGGCAAACAGAATCAGGGCCACCAGCAAAGCTGTTCTCTTGAGTTTGCCGCTTAAAAGCCAGATGGCCAGCAGAAGTTCAGTGGTAATCAGAATCGGCAGAAAATTCGGCACCACCTGCACCCAGTGCTCAAGCACACTGTTTTTGGGCACAACGTGATAGGGCTCTTCGGGATTTGGCCAGAGTTTTTGGCTGACTGTCCCCCATATCTTCATGCCGGTATGCCAAAGCAAAACACAGGCGATGAGCCAGCGAATGATAAATGCTCTCATAACCGGGATTGTGATGCAATGAAGCAAGTATTGCAACGTTTTGCAGAATATGGTTTTGTAATTTTTACATTTATTATGGGATATGACACAAAATGATGACATTGTACTATTGTGGACAGGAGGGGTGATCTGTTACAAATACAGATACACATTCAGAGAAAATAGAGTCACATGTGACGGTTCAGTTGTGATAAACCGTTGCCGCGGGAGTGTTGATTCGGTCACGTCGGGATATAATGCTCTCCGAGACATTTTGTAAGGAAGTGTGTTTTGTATGGATGACATTCGTCCGCCCAAGCCGCTGGTATCTTTTGATGATTTTGCACGGCTTGATCTGCGCGTGGCGCGAGTGCTTGAATGTCGTGAGCACCCCAACGCCGACAAATTATTGATTCTCAAGGTTGATCTTGGTAACGAGACCCGCCAGGTATGCGCCGGGCTCAAGCATCACTACAAGCCTGAAGAGCTTGTGGGCCGGTTGATTATTGTGCTGGCAAATCTTGAACCGCGGCATATGCGCGGCGAAGTTTCGCAGGGGATGCTGCTGGCCGCCAGCGAAGGGCCGATGAAGGAAAAAGTCATCGTGCTTGCGCCGAGTGCGGATGTTAAGCCGGGCAGCGTGGTGAGTTGATCGGCAAAGCAAAGAAATTGATCGGCAAGGTGCATCGGAGCGTGTGTCACGATAAAATCCCGGTGGTATTGATTGAACACTTACCGGAATTTTCCTGATGCTGCGTGAATTGCACATCTCAAATCTTGCGGTGATCGCCGATGCCGCTGTTGAGCTTGATACCGGCCTGAATTGCTTTACAGGGCAAACTGGCGCGGGTAAATCACTGCTCATCGGCGCTCTTGAGATATTGCTGGGGCTGCGCCAGCCGCAGAATATGCTGCGTAAAGGCGCCGCGGAAGGGCGCGTCACCGGCGTTTTTCACATTGCTTCGCAGAAATTGCGCCAGGAACTTGCGGCCGTGACGGATCTGCCGCTTGCTGATGAACCGGAGATCATGATCTCGCGCCGACTGCATGAATCAGGCCGCACCAGCGCATCAATTAACGGCAACCCGATCACCGGCAACATGCTCAAGGCCGTGGGCGAAACGCTGGTTGATGTTCATGGGCAGCATGATCTTCAGTATCTGCTTAAGCCGGGCAATCAGCTTAATGTGATTGATGATTTTGGCGGCGCGGCCGAATGTCGGGCGCAATTTGCCGAGCATTTCCGCAAACGTGCGGAATTGATCTTGCAGCAAAAGGAACTCACCACGTCGCGAACGCTGCGTGATCAGCAGCTTGAGCTTTATAATTTTCAGGCCAAAGAAATTGACGATGCCGCGCTGGTCTCCGGCGAGCAGGAAGAACTGCATGCCCGCCACAAGATGCTCAGCAATCTTGAGCGCATTAAAAAGCAGGCGTCCGTCGCCTATGGCGCGCTTTATGAGGAAGAAGGCAGCGCCATTGAGCGCGTCAAGGGCATTACGAATATGCTCCTTGAGCTGGCGGAATTTGACGATGCGCTTTCTCCGCTGGCCACGCAAGTGCGCGATGCGGCCGTTCAGCTTGACGATGCCGCTTTTACATTGCGCCGCTATGCCGACAAACTTGATATTGATCCTGAAGAACTGGCCGAAATTACCGACCGGCTCAATCTGGTTAACCGCATGGTTGATAAATATGGCGGTACGGTGGGTACTGTTGACGAAGTGCTGGCGTATCGCCAGCAGATTGGCCGGCAGCTTGATGAACTGCGCCAGGCTGATGCGGACTTCAGCGGAATCGGCAAGCAGATCGCGCAGCTTGAAAAAGAGCTTGCAGCCACCGGCGCCAAACTTACCGCACTGCGAAAGGCCGCCATCAGTAAGCTGGTGCCGCGCGTGCAGGAACAATTGGCAGATCTCGGCATGAAGGAAGCGACTTTTCAGGCCGAACTCATTGCGGCTGAGACGGAAAATGAATCTTTTGGCGGGCCGTCAGGCCGAGAATCCGTTGAGTTCATGATCGCGCCAAACCCCGGCCAGCCGGCAAGGCCGCTGCGCAAAATTGCCTCCGGCGGCGAACTTTCGCGCGTCATGCTGGCCATTAAATCAATACTCGCTCAGGCGGATCGCGTCAGCGTGTTGGTCTTTGATGAAATTGACGCCAACGTCGGCGGGCGCATGGGCACCGTCATCGGCGAAAAACTCCGCGCACTCTCCGGCGTGCATCAGGTTCTCTGTATCACGCACCTGCCGCAGATCGCCGCCTTTGCCGACCGTCACCTGACGATCCGCAAGAGCGTACAAAAAGGCGAAAGCTTTACGACGGTTACCGTCATGCAGGGCGATGAGCGTGTGCATGAACTGGCCGAAATGATTACCGGCAAGGATGTCTCCGAAACATCCCTGGCCCAGGCGCGCGAACTGCTGACGCTGGCGCAGACAAAAGCCCCGCTTAAAACTGCGGAAAAAACAGTAAAGTCAGTTGCCGCAAAGAGTAAAGCAGTAAAAGAACCGGCCAAAAAAGCCCGCAATCATTGATCGTTTTTCGTTGTTCGTTGATCGAAAAAATACGGGCAGCCGTTTGCCATAAACGATCAACGATAAACGACCGACGATCAACGTTTTTTTATACGCAGTGTTTATCATTCCGCGTTTCTTTTTTATCTCTTCTTGAGTACAATCGCCGCATGAATACTAGCCTTACCGCCACACAGGAAACTGTCCCGATCCTTGATTTCGGATCGCAATACGTGCAGCTTATCGCCCGTCGCGTTCGCGAGGCAGGCGTTTATTCCGTTCTGGTGCGCCCGGATATCCCCGCTGAAGAACTAAAAAAAATGAACCCGAAAGGGATCATCCTTTCCGGCGGGCCCAATAGCGTTTACGAAGAGGGCGCGCCCAAATGTGATCCGGCTATTTTTGATCTCGGCGTGCCTGTTCTGGGCATCTGCTACGGTTTACAGATCATGGCCTACAACATGGGCGGCAAGGTTGCGCCGGCCGCATCACGCGAATATGGCCGGGTTAAGCTCAATGTTAAAGATCTTGATCCGCAGCCCGGTTTTCGGCCTGATGTCTTGCTGGCCGGTATTCCGCAAAACACCACCGTGTGGATGTCGCATGGCGATCAGGTGATGTCCGTTGACGGCTTTGTGCCGCTTGCCAGCACGCCAACGTGTCCGCTGGCGGCCGTGCGCCACACCAGTAAGCCGTTTTTCGGCGTTCAGTTTCACCCGGAAGTCACGCACACGCCGCATGGCCGCGAGGTGCTCAATAACTTCCTTTATCACATCTGCAAAGCCAAAGGCGATTGGCAGATGGGTAACTTTATTGAGCTTGCCGTCTCGGCCATTCGCAAACAGGTGGGCAACGCCAATGTGATCTGCGGTCTTTCCGGCGGCGTTGATTCGTCCGTGCTGGCGGCGCTTTTGAATAAAGCCATCGGCCCGCAGCTCAAGTGTATTTTTGTCGATAACGGTTTGCTTCGTAAAAATGAACGCAAGTCGGTTGAGACAACTTTCCGCGATCATTTTGAGATGGATCTGCGCGTGGCCGACGCCGGCAAACTCTTCCTTGATAATCTCGCCGGCGTGACTGATCCGCAGCAGAAACGCAAAATCATCGGCAAAACGTTTATTGACGTGTTTAAGGCAGAAGCCAAAAATATTCCGAATGCCAAATTTCTGGCGCAGGGTACGCTTTATCCTGATGTCATTGAGTCAGGCCACGGCCATGCGGGTACCGCGGCCAACATCAAGCTGCACCACAATGTCGGCGGCCTTCCGGCGGAACTTGGTTTTGATCTGGTTGAGCCTCTGCGCGATCTGTTTAAGGACGAAGTCCGCAAAATGGGCGAACTGCTGGGGTTGCCGGAACATATCGTGTGGCGTCATCCGTTCCCGGGCCCGGGCCTGGCGGTGCGCTGCATCGGCGAAATCACGGAAGAAAAACTTCATCTTCTGCGTGAGGCTGACGAAATTTTCCTGGAAGAAATCCGCGCGGAAGACGGGCTTTATCGCTCAACGGCGCAATCCTTTGCGGCCATTTTGCCGGTACGTGCGGTGGGCGTCATGGGCGACGGCCGCAGTTATCAGCATGTAATTGCGCTGCGCAGCGTGGACTCAACGGATTTTATGACCGCCGACTGGTCACGCATTCCGTATGAAGTTCTGGCGCGCGTGAGCAATCGCATCGTTAACGAAGTTCGCGGCGTATCGCGCGTGGTGTATGACATCACCAGCAAGCCGCCGGGCACAATTGAATGGGAATAAGGTAAGAGCCTATCCGAATGACCCTGCGGCGGTCTGCTGGTCTGCCGGCTCATCTGCGGCGTCCTCGGACCTCGGAATATTGTAGAATATGCCTCGGTCCTGTGTCCTTGCAGATAAGCCGGCATCCTGCGCATCTCTTGCCACAGGGTCATTCGGATAGGCTCTACGCACAAAATATCAACCGCCAAACGCGATACTGACGATGTTGTAACATGCAGGTCTTATGAACCTGAGTTCGCAATCATGCGTGAATGATTCGCTGCGATCATGAGCAATTGTTAATGACGACGAGCTTGTGCCCCATCCTATAAAAGGATGGGGCTTGCTTATCCCGAACTCAGGTTTTGAGTTTCGCGTTTTGCATTTCCTCGTTTGATATCAATCGGAGTTGCCATGTCTTCGGATCTCATCTGGTATAACGGCCTTGTGATGCAGAGGGCGCATGCCCGTATTGGTGTTGAGGATCGCGGTTTTCAGTTTGGT
Source organism: uncultured Phycisphaeraceae bacterium (assembly GCA_964610975.1). Lineage (GTDB taxonomy): Bacteria > Planctomycetota > Phycisphaerae > WQYP01 > WQYP01 > CAZSYN01. The sequence continues at coordinate 340,816 of CAZSYN010000003.1, read as the reverse complement.
GACGGCGTATATGAGGTCATCCGCATTTACGGCGGCCGCTGCTTTGCGATTCATGAACATCTTGATCGCCTTGATCGTTCTTCGCAGGCCATTCGCATCAGTCTGCCGATGGCCACGGCGCAGCTTGCCCACGCCATTGAGGCGTTTGTCACCAGCACAGGCGTGGCCGACGGCATGGTGTATATTCAGTTGACGCGTGGCGAAGCGCCGCGCGCGCATCCGTTTCCGAAAGATGTCAAGCCTACGCTGCTGTTTTATGTACGCAAGCTGCCGCCGGTGGGATATCCGGAGGATATTCCCGGCGTGAAAATTGTGACGGTTGAGGATGATCGGTGGCACAAGTGCTGGGTCAAGTCGCTTTGCCTGCTGCCGAATGTGCTTGCCAAGCAGCATGCCATTGAGGCCGGCGCGGACGAAGCCGTGTTTAACTATAACGGCGTGGTGACGGAATGCTGCGCGACCAATATTTTCTTTGTCATCGGCGGCAAAGTGTATACGCATCCCGTGGGTGAAAAAGTGCTCCCCGGCATCACGCGTATGATTTTGCGGCAGGTGGCCGAGCAGATCGGCGTTGAGATTATTGAAAAAGGTGTTGAGCTTGGCGAAGCAAAGGCCGCGGACGAGATTTTCCTTACGTCCACAACTCGTGAATTGCACTGGGTTTCGCACTGGGATGGCGCGCCGGTAAAACCGGGACGCGCCGGCGAAATCACATACAAACTTCACGAGGCTTTTCAGCAGCGGGTTAAAGAATCAGTCGGAAAAGATTAACATCGTGACATTGGCGCACTATTCGCGAATAGTGCGATGAGGATCTACAATAGTGGGGGACTTTTTTATTTTTAGGAATATTCCCTCACGTCACATCCTTTTTATTGTCTGATTGCTGATGGTTGAGTTGACCGCACATTCTCATGATGACGGGTTGCCGCCCCAGATCATCCGGAAGCGCAAACAGGCGCGGCACGTAGCGCGGTGGATGTTAACCGTTGCGGTGTTGACGGCCATTCCCGGATGGGCGCTGTTTTCCTGGTCGGTGATTTCGGCTACGCGCGTCGGCGCGGATAATATCGTCCGGCCGATTGTGGCGTATGGCCTGCTGATCATCTCAAGCGTTACGCTGGTGCTCGGTTTGTGGTATCTGCTTTTGGCGCAGGTGCGGCGCATTGCCCGTATGGTGGGCGAAGATGAAGTTCTTGTCGCACATCCGCAGCCGGTTTGTCCCAATTGCGGCTGGCCCAGGGATATTCCGGATCGTTTCTGCCGTCATTGCGGCAAAGCTCTCCCGGCCATGCATGACGCCGCAGGTTCCTCGGCCGCCTGACACTATCCCTCCTCCCCGGCCATCGTGTTTTTTGCCAAACCTATAAAAAATTACGCTTAAAAAATTAAAAGATAGATGGTGCAATATACGCCGAATCAGTACAATACCAAAAAAGACAGGCAAAGACTGGCCAGAATTTTTGTCTTGCGGAAGGGTTTCGGCCATGAAACGCACCCGTGCTTTTACGCTCATTGAATTGCTTGTTGTCGTTGCGATTATTGCATTGCTCATGAGTATTTTGATACCCGCACTGGCCGGCGCCAGGGCGCAGGCGCTCTCCACTTCGTGCAAATCGCTGATGCGTGGTTACGGCATCGCCTTTATTACATATGCGGCTGAAAATGATCAGTGGCATGTTGACGCTTATAAATTTTTGGATTATTCCGCCGGGTTGCCGAAGTATATGGGCAATAAATCACTGGAAAAAGTGGCGCGCTGCCCTGGTGACGGCCTGACTTACAGTCTCAACCGCACCGGACCGCTGGGCCTGAATACCAATGTGACGGTCATCGGTGGCAAGCCTTATGATTATCTGATCAAGGATGCCAGCGATACCGTTATCACGCCTACCGTCTCAATCGGCGCCAATGAAAATGCGCTCTCATCCACTCACCGCATGACCAGCGTCGGCGAAAGCACGTTCTGGGTCAAGCGCAGTATGCTTGAAAATGAAAATGAACAGTACAACAAAACAGTGATTGACCCGACCAAAATCATGCTTTTTGGTGACTGGCAAAACAACATACGTGCCAGCGCGTCGGCATCAACGCCTGATCCGGCAGCGCTCAAAGGCGCCATCATTCAGACAAGCAATATCGCCGGTGTGATCGGGTCCGTTGCCTTTCGTCATCGCGGGGCATGCAATGCCGTATTTCTTGACGGTCACGCATCTGAAATCCGCACCACTTTGCCGCTGACGGCGGAAGGTCATGATTTTGTCGGCACCGCCACTTGGGGCAGCGTCGGTAGCGGCCAGCAATTTAAGCTTTATTATCCTTTTGGCCCGGGCATGGCGCCGTTTGGTTATACGATATATGGCGATATGCCCGGCATCGTGATCAAATAACCGGGGCATCTCCGTCGGATCAGGCTTTTTCTTGCGTGATTCATTTTGAACTGGAAAAACACATGCTAGCAGCGACTCCGTCCGTTTTGCCTCTTGAAGTAAAAAATATTACCAAGCGATTCCGGCAGGGCGACCGCATTATTGAGGCGCTCAAAGATGTCAGTCTGACAATTCACCAGGGTGAGTTTGTCGCCGTGATGGGCGCCAGCGGATCGGGCAAAAGTACATTGCTTCACGCGCTGGCCGGGCTGACGGCCATTGATGGCGGGCACATCCTGATTCAAGGGCAGGATCTTGCGGGTCTTTCCGATGCGGCGTTGACCAAACTTCGCCGGCAGAAAATCGGACTTGTTTTTCAATCCTTTAACCTGATCCCGATCCTGACGGCGCAAGACAATGTCCGCCTGCCCGCCGTCAGCAAGGACGGACTTGATGCCAAAGTCTCCGCGCTGCTTGATCGCCTGGGTATTGCCGACCGGCGCAGCCATAAGCCGGACGCGCTCTCCGGCGGCGAGCAACAACGCGTCGCCATTGCGCGCGCGCTGATCACAGACCCGGCCATCGTTCTGGCTGATGAACCTACCGGCAGCCTTGATTCGGTCACCGGCCAGGCCATCTGCAAACTGCTCAAGGAACTCTGCAAAGAACAGAACCGCACGATCATCGTTGTGACGCATGAACCGGCCGTTGCGGTATGGGCGGATCGCGCCATTGTGCTTAAAGACGGCCGCCTTGTTGCGGATTTGAATATTCAGCAGGTCAACGATCCGCAGACCCTTGCGGCGGAATATCAGGCGGCGGTGAACGCATGAAAGAAGTACTGCAATTAACCTGGGCTTATCTGCGGCATCATCCGGCGCGCATGATTCTCACTGCGCTGGCCACCGTTGCCGCATCATGCATGGTGGTGTGGGTGGTCAGCGGTTATGACGCCATGCTGGTGCAGTTTGCACAGTATTCAGAAAAAGCTCTCGGACGTTATCAGCTTACCATTGTGCCGATCAGCACATTCAGGCAGGTGGCGCCCGGAGCCATTCCTTATGCGGCGGAAAAATATGTGCCGTGGGAAGTTGTTGACTCTTTACGGGCGGATCCTGCGGTGTTTTGTGCCGATCCTATGTGGTCGCAGCGCGCCGCGGTCCGCCCGTATGATCCTGCGACATTTCGTATGACCTTTCCGGTGCGCCCGGCGACACGCCCGGCCACGCCGACGCGTAACGCCGCCGCCGGCGAAGTGCGCGGCAAACGTCCTGTGACATCCGTAGAACAGCAAAAGACAGAGGCTGCCACGCAACCCCTGCGCCCGGCCCGCGGCGGCGTCATGATGCTTGGTACTGACGCCGCTTATCCGCCGTATCCGTTACTTCGTGGCAGGTGGATCAGTGCACGGACTCCTGATGTGCAGGAAGCCTGTCTGAGTGCGGATGCGGCGGCGCGGCTTGAAGTGGATGTCGGCGGAGATGTTGTGGCCGGGCTTGGCGAGCAGAGTAAGAAACTCCGCGTCATCGGTATTGTCGATACGCCGCAGGTTTCCGGCGCGGGTGCGCGAGCGGCGGAGCAGACGCGCGGTCCGTCAAACGGCGGGCTTTACGTGCCGATGCAACTGGCATCAAAGATTCTCAACCGTCCGGCGCAGATCTCCTTTATTGCCGTTCAGGTCAAGCCTGAATTTGATATCAATCAGTTCCGCTTCGGCTGGGCGCCCAGACTCAACAGCCTCTCCACGCCGTCGCAGTTTCAGGATGCCCACGGCATTGAGGAAGAACTGGATGTTTCGGCCACGGCCGACAATGTTCGCATGCAGGCTTACGGCGCAACGGGAATTTCTCTGCTTGCGGCGCTGTTTATTATTTTTACCACGCTGAGCATGGGCGTCAGTGAGCGCGCACGGCAATTTGCCATCCTCCGTGCAGTGGCGCTGACGCGTTTGCATATTGCCATGCTGATTGCGGTAGAAAGCCTGGTCATGGCCGTGATCGGCTGGGTGGGCGGATTGGTCGCCGGCCAGACCTTGCTGAGCATCGCCGCCAGGGCCCATCCCAAGTTGCTCGGAGATGGGGCGGTTCTTGGCTCCACAAGCATCATGCTCTCGGCAGCGTGCGCTTTTGGCGGCGCCGCCCTTGCGGCCATCGTGCCGATGTTCCGCGCCACGCGGGTTCGTCCCGTTGACGCCATGAGCGTTTCGGCGCATAAAACCAACCGCGGCGGATTACTGATCGGATCAATTTTGATCGGCCTGATGCTGATTTGCATCAACCCGATTCTCACGTATGTGTTCCCGCTTTCCGAACGCAACGCCTACATGATTTATATTCTGCTGGGTTGCTCGACGATGGGGCTTGGTTTTGTCTTCCTGGCTCCGGCGGCCGTCATGATGACGGAAACTCTTTTCGCCCCCATTCTGGCTTTTGTTTTCCGGCTTGATCGCCATCTGCTTGCCAGCCAGCTTTCCAGTAATCTCTGGCGGACCGTCGGAACGGCCATTGCCATGACCATCGGCCTGGGGTTGTTTGTCGGCGTGCAGGTGTGGGGGTATACCATGCTCGGGTCGTTTGTGCCCGGCTCATGGACTCCCGATGCGATACTCTCCTTTAATCCGCTCGGTTTATACAAGAGCGAGGTAAAAGAAGTCGCCAAATTCCCGGGTGTTATTTCAGATAGCGTCATGGCGCTTGCCGTTGAGCAGCCGCGATTGACGGATGATCCCACGCACAGCGGCCAGCGCGCCACGGTCACGCGTCAGGACAGCATCGTTTTAATGGGGCTTGACCCTGAACGCGCCTTTTCCGGCGAGCATCCTCTGATTAAAGTCGTATGGGAAGGCGGCAATCCTCGTGATGCCGCACAATTGCTCAAGCAGGGGCGTTACTGCATTGTGCCGAATCATTTTTTGACGGAGACCGGTTTTAAGATTGGTGATTCTTTCCGGATCACGCCTCCTGATGATTCTGAACATCCGGTATCGTATACAATTGCCGGTTCTGTTTCTTTACCCGGCTGGCACTGGTTTACCAAGCCGACCGGGTTTCGCAGCCGCACTCATCGCGCGGCCGCACTTATCTTTGCTGATTTTGATATTGTCAAAAAAGATTTTGATTTGCCCGGCGCCCAGTACGTCTGGGCCAATATTGATCCTGCTAAAACGGACAAGGAACATCTGTCAATTGAGTCGCAGGATCTCTACAGCGAACTGCTTGATCAGGATGTGGCCATTGCGCAGCGCGCCAAACAGATCGGCTATAACGTCCGGGTCTGGATGACGGAAGACACCCGGCGTATCGTGCGTCATCATGCTGACGGATGGATTTGGGCGATGGGGCAATTGCCGCTGGTGACGCTGACTGTTGCCTCAATAGGCGTGCTTAATGCGATCCTTGCTTCAGTGCGGGCGCGCCGCTGGGAAATGGGTGTTCTGCGGGCCGTCGGTTTTACACGATGGACGTTGATTCGCCTGGTCATCGCCGAGGGCATATTGATAGGATTAACCGCCTGCCTTCTGAGCTTGGGTTTTGGCATCATGGCCGGTTGGTGCGGCGCGGGCATCTCGCAGTATGTCAGTTTCTTTGGCGGGCTGCATCCCACGCTCACCATACCCTGGGATAAAATTCAAATTGGCCTCTACGCCACGCTTGGTCTTTGCACGCTCGCTGCGCTTTGGCCGGCCATCTCCACCGGCCGCACGGATATCCTGCGTTTGCTTCAGGCGGGACGGTCATCCACTTGAATAACCCAGCGGAGGCCCGCTGGGTTATTCGGGTAGGCTCATGATGCGGCATAATTGATCCAAAATGGACGTAAATAGTTGCTTTTTCCCTTCCTATTGTCTTCTTCAGGCAGGTCTCGTATCCTATTTACGTCGCATTCTCTGATAATTAACTCAAGGACTAAGATAATGTCTCTGAAAATCAAATCAGCATCCGAATCGCAGTATGATCTTTTCTCATTGGGCGAAACGATGATTCGTCTTTCGCCTCCCGGCCACGGCCGGGTTGAATTTGCCACCAACCTTGAAGTCTGGGTCGGCGGAGGCGAATACAATGTGTCTTACGCGCTCTCGCGGCTGGGCCTGCGCACCGGATGGGTCGGCGGCCTGAACGATTCACCGATGGGCATGATCGTCAAGAATCACGCGCGCGCTGTCGGCGTCAACGTTGATTACGCCGTCACACGCAAATGGGATGGCGTGGGCAAAAAAGACCGCATCGGCCTGAACTTTACCGAAGTCGGCTTTGGCCCGCGCGCCTCAACCACGCTCTATGATCGCGGCCACAGCGCCACGGCCGGCATTAAGCCCGGCGATGTCAACTGGAAAGAACTCTTCGGCAAGGGCGTGCGCTGGCTGCATACCGGCGGCATTTTCTCGGCCCTCTCCGAATCAACGCGCGAAGTCACCGCCGAAGCCGTCAAGGCCGCTCACGATGCCGGCACCATCGTCAGCTACGATCTCAACTTCCGCAGCAAACTCTGGAGCAGCAAGGACGCCATCGCCACCGTTAAGCCGCTGGTTCCTTATATTGATTGCCTCATCGGCAACGAAGAAGATTTCCAGAAAGTCCTCGGTTACGAAGTTCAGGGCGTTGACGTTGAAAAAGGCGAGCTTGATACCAGTGCGTTCAAAAACATGGTTGAGCGCGTCGTCAAGGATTACCCCAACATCAAGATCGTCGGCACCACGCTTCGCGGCGTTAAAACGGCCGGCATCAATGACTGGTCGGCCATCATGTGGCACGAAGGCACCTTCTACGAAGGCCTCAAAATGCCCGGACTCGAAATTGAAGATCGCGTCGGCGGCGGCGACGGCTTTGCCTCCGGCTTTACTTACGGATTCCTCACCGGCAAAACCGCACAGGAATGCGTCAACCTCGGCGTGGCCCACGGCGCTCTGCTCATGACCACCCGCGGCGACAGCAGCCAGATCACTCTTGACGAACTCCTGCACACGGCCAAAGGCGGATCGGCACGCATCAAGCGGTAAGTCATGGTTACGTATAAAGTAACGCTAATTGCCAGTCTGTTTTTATAGCGTAAAAAAAGGCTGAAGGATAAAGGCTCAAGGCTGACAAAAAGTCAGCCCCCTTTTATCCTTCAGCCTTTAGCATTTAGCCTTTCCCTTTCAGCTTTTCCCCTTATCCCTGGCATGATTTACGCTATAATGATGTCAACCGGAGTTTTGGATAAGCAAGCCCCGTGGGTTTTAACCCCGGGGTGGGCTCGTTGACGTCGGATTTTGGCGTGTTCGTACCCACCCCAGGGTTAAAACCGCCGGGGCTTTGGGGTCACAGACTCTTTTTGAGCCTTATGCAAAATTCAGGTTGTCATGTTTGGCGGGAGGTGCCTCATGGGTCTGATACAAAGTTTGCGTCATTTGATTCGCGGTTCAGAGCCGGCGTTTATGGATTACGAAGCCAATCCGCGCGCCACGGGCACCGACGGCCCCAGCGTCGTCGGCCACGTCGGCCCCGGCAGCAATCTGGGCCTGGGCCCCAATGCCGGCAACTACAAAATTCAGCAAAGTTACGATTCGCTTTTAGAGACGGTTCAGACTCTGCGCGCCGCGCTTGACGGCCAGACCCGCCGGCAGGAAGAGTTACTTGAGAAGCTCAGTACGCTTCCGCGTGCGGCCGAGGCCCTGCCGCCGACCAGCCGCATTCAAAATGACATGCTTGCCATGATTCAGGATCGCCTGGCCATGCACGCCGAGCAACAGAAACGCATTTCCGAGATCACCGCCAAAATTGAGCCCGGCGCAAAGAAAGACCTTGCTGAAGTCATCAACGCCATCAAAGATCAAATTGAGATGGGCAACGAGGTTGACCGCCAGTTGGTTGAGAGCTTCAATCGTTTCAGCATGACCATTGACCGCCTGCACGTGGCCAACAATCACGCCATTGATGCGCTTCAGCAGGTGCGTGACAGTTATTCCGCCACGGCCATGCAGATGCAGGAATGGATTGAGCGCAGCCGCGACCGCAACGGCTGGCTTTTGGGCGTCGCGCTATTGATGAGCGCCATTTCGCTTATCAGCGTCATCGGATTGATGTACGTCCTGGCTGCGCCGGTAAAGTAGTACCGCCAACAAGCCCCAGGGTTTTAACCCTGGGGTGGGCACGTAGCAGTATTATTGTGTCATGTACGTATCAATATACTCAACATCGTTGCGCGCCAAGATCGCGGAATGCGTCATGAGCAATGACAAAGCCCAAATGGCAAATGACAAAACAAATGCCAAAGCGCAATGCTCAAACCTGAGTTCGGGATAAGGGGCGTTGATTTCAAGCCCCGCTCCTTCACGGGGCGGGGCACAATGGATGTGCGAGCGATCAAAAGTCTATGGAGTGCGCAATCATGAGTGAACGATTCGCTGCGATCATGAGCAATTGCCAACGATAATTGGTTTGTGCCCCATCCTATAAAAGGAATGGGGCTTGCTTATCCCGAACTCAGGTTTCAAATGCCCCTGCGTCCTCAGTAAAAATTGATATATATCCCGAAGCCTCCGGGTTTACCCGTGATGTGCCCGTAAGCATCGTTTTTTTTGCGTGCTTGCTCTCAATAATGTTTGTGGATCAGCGGCGTTTTCTCGCCAGCATGTAAAGCGCCGCCGGCATCGCCAGCAACGCCGTGGCCGGTTCCGGCGCGTGCAGCGGCGCATAAACATCATCCTGAATGTTCTTGCTGACCATGATGTCATCCAGAGTCAGGTTGATGCTGCTGTTTGAATACACGGATACCGCGTTGGCAAATACATTTCTGGGAGGCAACCCGCTCAGCGTACTCTGAATGTCAGTCGGCACTGTCCCTGATACGGATGCCGTGGCCGCCAAAGTAGCCGATCTGGTATTAAGCCTGGTGGTGGTGTTGATCGTCAGCACAAAACGCGCCTGGTCGCCTTTGTTGACGGTAATTTCACCGCTCGCAAGGGATATTTTGAGATTTCCACTCGCATCCGTAGCGGCGTATACAGATAAACTGCTATCACCGGTGAAATTCACGGATAAAATTTTCGTTGCGCCAACATTGCCCGTTACCTCGCTGGCCAGCACTGAAAAACCAATATAAATCATGGTTCCCGTACTGAGTTCTTCAAAAGAATGCTGAGTGTACAGATTGTCGGTGCCATTGAGTTCCAGTTTGCCGTCAGAATTAATCGTCGGGCCCGTACCGCTTCCGCTGAGTGTTGACCAGCCGGACTGGCCGGCCAGGGCGCCCTGGCTGTATCCGCCGCCGTCAAAGGAAGCATTCATGATCAGTTCAGCGCGGGCAGTCGTGGCCAGAGCCGCCAGTAAAATCACCCCGTATGCACGTTTCATTTTCTTCCGTTCGTCAAATGGCAAAACACGCTGCGACATGGCAGCAGGTATCAATCAGAACAGATGAGTAGCAATGGTGGGGGTACTGCCTGGCGGAAAACAAACACCGCGATGACTGAGCTGAGGATCAAGCGGAGTTGGCATATTGCAGAGAAAACGTCGGAAAATCAAGCAAAAAATGCCTGATTAAGGGAGCTTAAATGCAGGTCCGAAAAAGAGATCAGGCAAACCTTTCAGAGTCAACTTGCAAGTCAGTGACTTCATGGTTAAACTTTCCGGTCTACTTTGGATGAGGCTGGCCCGCATTGTTGCCGCTTGCCGCATCAAAAGCCCGCTGTTGTAGCTCAGTTGGTAGAGCACGTCCTTGGTAAGGACGAGGTCATGGGTTCAAGTCCCATCAACAGCTTGGGGAGCTGTCAATAAGGTTTGTGGGCGTCGCTATCCGGGCCCGGATGGTGGTGTCTGTTTGACCTCTTTGGCAGCTTCACTGTAATTTTGAGACATCTTATTTAGAGTTCCCGAAGCGAGCTTTTACCCTAGCAATCGTTTTGGGAAGACCCCTGACGGAGGTTTGATAACATGGCTAAGGGAGTATTTGAACGTAAGAAGCCGCACGTGAACGTTGGTACGATTGGTCACATTGACCACGGCAAGACCACGCTCACTGCTGCTCTGACCACGGTTCTGGCCGCCAAGGGTCTGGCCCAGGCGGTTGCGTATGACGCCGTTGCCAAGGCCTCTGAAAAGCAGGGCCGCCGCGACCCGTCCAAGATCGTGACCATCGCGGTCTCGCACGTGGAATATGAATCTGACAATCGTCACTACGCCCACATCGACTGCCCGGGCCACGCTGACTTCGTCAAGAACATGATCACCGGCGCCGCCCAGATGGATGGCGCGATCCTCGTGGTTTCGGCCGCTGACGGCCCGATGCCGCAGACGCGCGAACACGTCCTCCTGGCCCGCCAGGTTAACGTTCCGCGTATCGTCGTCTTCCTCAACAAGGTTGACCTTGTTGACGATGCCGAACTTCTCGACCTCGTCGAAATGGAAATCCGCGAACTTCTCAGCAAGTACAAGTTCCCGGGCGACGAAGTCCCGATCATCCGCGGCGCTGCCATCAACGCCCTCAAGAACCCGACCGATGCCAAAGCCATCGAGCCGATCATGAAGCTCGTTGAAGCTCTGGATACCTATATTCCGGAACCCCAGCGCGAAACCGACAAGCCCTTCCTTATGCCTGTCGAAGACGTCTTCTCGATCAAGGGCCGCGGTACTGTCGGTACCGGCCGTGTTGAACGTGGCGTCGTCAAGGTCGGCGATGAAGTCGAAGTCATCGGTCTCCGCAAGGACTCCATGAAGACCACCGTCACCGGCGTCGAAATGTTCCAGAAAACTCTGGACCAGGCCATCCCGGGTGATAACGTCGGTCTTCTCCTCCGCGGTATCGAAAAAGACCAGCTCGAACGTGGTATGGTTCTTGCCAAGCCGGGTTCAATCACCCCGCACACCAAGTTTGAAGCTGAAATCTACGTGCTGACGAAAGAAGAAGGCGGCCGTCATACCGCGTTCTTCTCAGGTTACCGCCCGCAGTTCTACTTCCGCACGACTGACGTCACCGGCTCGCTCAAGCTTGCCGCTGGCACCGAAATGGTCATGCCTGGCGATAACGTCAAGATTGAAGTTGACCTCGGCGAAACCCCGATCGCTATGGAACAGGGCGTCCGCTTCGCTATCCGCGAAGGTGGCCGTACCGTCGGCGCCGGCGTCGTGACGAAGGTCCTCGCCTAAGATCAGGTTCGCCTGATCTGTCCGAAATGATGTTTGCGAATTTCCTTCATGTGAAATTTGCGGATATCATGCAATCTGATTGATTTGCGGGCAGGGGCGGTTTCAAAACCGCCCCTGCTTTGCTAAATTAGATAGTTCGTTGCTTTTGGTTTGTTTCCAGTTCGCCAGTGTTCTGGCGCATTGAAAGGATAATGACAATGGCTCGCGAATGGGTTTGGCTTCAGTGCACCGAATCAGGCGATCTGAACTATCGTCTGTCAATTAACCCCAAAGAATTTGACACCAAGAAGATGATCAGCAAATTCTGCCCCCGTCTGCGCAAGCACACGGATCATAAGATCAAGAAGGGCAAGTAAGATAAAGTTAAGCAAGGAAAGAAGTTAACCAAGTTAAGCAAGGGAAGGATTTCTCTCGACTAACTTGTTTAACCTTAAACTCGTTTAACTTTCTGTCATACGTCGGTAGCTCAATTGGCAGAGCAGCGGTCTCCAAAACCGCAGGTTACAGGTTCGACTCCTGTCCGACGTGCATCAAAACGAATCGCATGCGCTGGGGCAGCTTCTGGCGCAGGTGGTTCTTCATACAGGTTCTGTGATGGTATCGCGATTGTGACGCTTTTGATATTATTCGGAAATGCGCTGCAATCGGCCGGGCAGGATCGTTTGGAGTAAAGTCGGCGAGACAGGGGATGTCCCTTGTCCCGCCTCGTTGTATTGAGGGAAAACATGAGCCTGACAACGGTTTATAAACCTGGGCAGGGCAAGTGGGTACGCTGGTGCACCGCGGCGGCAGTTGTGCTGGTCGTGGGCCTGGGTCTCTACTGGTTCCTGAAGAAGACCCCGATGAGCACAACGCCGATCTGGCTACAGATCGTCATCGGGCTGGTTCTGGGAGTCGGCGGCATTGTCCTGGCGCTCTGGATTGTAAACCGCGAAAAGACCGCGGAGTTCATGATCCTGACCGAATCGGAAATGCGCAAGGTCAACTGGCCCAACACCAGCACCGTGGTTGGGCAGACCAAAGTGGTGATCGTGTTGACGTTGATCATGGCCGCGCTGCTGGTGGTGGTGGACCTGATGTTCTTTGGTCTTTTCCACTGGATCAAGCTGTATTAATTTGATGTCAAAATGAGCCCGGGAGGACCGGGCGGCAATGGTACTTTGCCCACACATAACTGGCGTCGCCGGGTGAAGAGCGCGCCGGAATCGGGCAAAGAGAGTAACACTAGGCATTCACTCGAAATGGCGACGACTATGTCCAAACAATGGTTCGTTTTACGCGTGGCGTCCAATCGTGAAGACCAGGTGCGCGACGCGCTGGAACGGAAAGTCAAAATCGAAAATATCACGGACATTGTGGGCCGCATCCTGGTGCCGACTGAGCGCATCAAGCGCGTCAAAGCGGGCCAGCAGAAAATGGCCGAGCGCAAGCTGTATCCCGGCTACGTGTTTGTGGAAATGGATCTTAACGGCGACGGAACGATTCAGGAACGCGCTTATTACGTGTTCAAGGATACGCAGGGAGTCGGTGATTTTATCGGCAACCGCAACAAGCCGTTGCCGATGGCTCAAAAAGACGTTGACAAGATGCTTGAAGTGGCTGAGAAGAGCGATGCCGGCGCAGCTTCGGGTGTGAAGGTTGAGTTCAATAAAGGCGATACCGTCAAGATCAAGGAAGGCCCGTTTGAGAACTTTGACGGTTCGGTGGAAGAAATTTTCCCGGACAAGGGTGTTGTGCGCGTGATCGTGACGATCTTCGGCCGCGCCACGCCGCTTGAACTGGAATATTGGCAGCTTGAAAAGTCGGATGGCGAATCAAGCGGCGAATAAGCGAATTATTTGCATGCGGGCACCATGAGTCTCTATGATAATGGGTCTGGCAAGTGCGGCTAAGTTTTGAATTGGCCGTGGGTTGTTGCCGGTTTCTTAAGTAGAGCCTTAAAGGAAATGCCTATGTTTCGTATCGCTTTTCAGCAGGATCCTCGTGTGGCCGCATGGCAGGCGCGCGCGTCGCGCTTACCGCGGTGGGGCTGGTGGCTCATTGCCATCGCCGTCATTACACCGGTGCTCCTGATATTAGCGGGCATTGTTGCCCTGGCGCTGATTTTTGGATTTGCGGCCGTGGCCGTGGTGGTCTGCGTCATGCTGGTGATGTCGCTGCTGGTGAGTCTTCGGATGCTCTGGTGGCGGCTGAAAAATAAAATGCACGATGATGGCCGGCGCAATGTGAGAATCGTAGTGCGGCGGCCAAGCGATTATGTAGGATAGCAGTGAAGCAAGCAGGCAAGTTCAGCAAGGGAAGGAAATCCTTTCTTGTTTAACTTGTAAGCGCGCTGAACTGACACGATATTCATGCTTTCCTGCGTATGCGGGATGGTCGGCCCAGCTAGGCGGCCGGCGCTTCTCTTCCCGCGGAGCGGTTGAAGGTGTGAGGTTTGGTAGGATTTTTATCTCTGGTTTATTTAAGACTGGATAGCTAAACATGGCAAAGACAAAAGAAATTGTAAAACAGTTTAAGATGCAGGCCCCAGGCGGCACGGCCACTCCGGCCCCGCCAATCGGTCCAGCTCTCGGCGCCAATGGCGTAAACCCTGGCCAGTTTATCACCAAGTTCAACGCGGCAACGGCGGCCCTCAAGGGCAAAATCGTCGGCGTCGTGGTGACGGTGTACTCGGATCGTTCATTTGATTTCGTGATCAAGTCGCCGCCGGCGAGCATCATGATCAAAGACGCGATCAAGGCCGAAAAGGGCTCAGGCGAGCCGAACAAGAACAAGGTCGGCAAGATCACCAAGGCGCAGCTTAAGAAGATCGCCGAGGAAAAGCTCAAAGATATGAACAGCCACACGGTTGAGGCCGCCATGAAGGTTCTGGCCGGCACCTGCCGCTCAATGGGCGTTGATGTCGTTGACTAAGCGTCAATGAGAAGCCGATAGGTGGGAGCGGCAACGCGCCCACCCGAGGGTTAAAACCCTGGGGCTTAAAAGATTCAATATCGGAGGCGGAGCGAAAGCTTCGCCTCCGGTTTTTTTGCCGCGATGAGAAGATGCAATGACATGAGGTAATGACAAAATAACGAGAAAAAACGCGAAAGACGAACCGCCAAACGCGAAACAACGAGCAGTTTTTTTCTCATCATTTGAGTGCGCAATTATGCGTGAACGATTCGCTGCGATCATGAGCAATTGCCTGCGTTGATTGGTTTGTGCCCCATCCTATAAAAGGAATGGGGCTTGCTTATCTCACGCGCAGATTTGAACAATGCTTATTTTGTCATTGCGATCCGGCCTGAATTGATTGTGATTGAGGCGCGGAAGAAAAAGCCGGCATATTCTGCGACTCAAAATTTTTATGAATATACAGGCCCAGCACTACGAGCATGAATGCGCGCGACCAGATTTGTCCCTCAGGGTTTGCCAGGTATTGATTCCAGATGGCGTCAATTCCGGAAGGCTCAAAAATGCTGACCTGCTTGAGCTGCTGAAGTCCCATTTCGCAGGCATCGCGCATCGGCCCGTGCATCCACCGGCGGATCGGCAGCGTAAAGCCGCGCTTGGGCATGTTCAAAAGATCGGGCCGAAGCAGATCCGGAAACGCTCTGCGCAGCAGATGCTTGTTGGCATGCAGCGAAGGCAGCTTGATGTGGTCGGGAATGGTGGCCACGTAATCGACAACGCGCTGATCAAGCAGCGGCACGCGAATCTCAAGGCTGTGCGCCATGCCGTTTGTGTCAGAGTCACGCAGGAGCATATTGCCCTGGTAATAAAGAGATTCAAGCTGCGAAATCTGCCAGATCGGCGGCGCGTGATTGATTGCAGTCTCATATTCGCGTGCGGCCGGGAGATGAAATGAGGATGCCAGATCAAACAATCGGGACGAAATCCCCAATTGCAGCAGTTGTTGATTTGACATGGCGCGCCTGCGGTGAAAATAAATTTCACGAGTGCTGCCGTCGGTCTGAAGAATATCGGAAAGTTTCTGGCGAACGGACGGATTCTGACGCATTGTCACGAACTTGGCGACGAGTCTTCGCATTGACAGCGGCAGCCACGCCATATATTTGACCCAGCGATGAAAACGCGGCACGTC
Organism: uncultured Phycisphaeraceae bacterium; assembly: GCA_964610975.1. Classification (GTDB taxonomy): domain Bacteria; phylum Planctomycetota; class Phycisphaerae; order WQYP01; family WQYP01; genus CAZSYN01. The sequence continues at coordinate 325,238 of CAZSYN010000003.1, read as the reverse complement.
GCTGAAGCTGGGATATCCGCCGAAGAGTTCATCGCCGCCCTGGCCTGAGAGCGCCACGGTGATATCAAAGCGGCGGATTGCTTTTGAGATGACATAGACGTTCAGGCCATCAAAGGACGGCTGATCAAGCGAGTTGAGCCACTCAAAAGTGGCCGCCTCGGCATCATCACCGTTAACGGAAATGTAGGTGTGCTCCACGCCAAAGATTGAGGCCGTGGCGGAAGCTCCCTGAATTTCGCTCAGGTCCGGCTGATCGGAAAAACCGACGGTGAATGTGCGCAGACGATTGGTGTATTTGGCGGCAAGGCCGGCGACGATCGTGCTGTCAAGGCCTGATGAGAGGAATACGCCGACAGGCACATCGGCGATCATATGTTGCTGTACTGACGTTTCTATGCGTGAGCGCAATGCCGCGATGGCCTCGGCCTCGGAGGTGATGCTTTGGTCCGGCCGGGGAAAGCGCCAGTATTGAATAGAGGGGCTTATGCGGCCGTCGGCATTGATGATCTGCCAGCTTCCGGGCGCAAAGGACTCAATGCCCTCAACGATGGTAGCCGGCTGCTGAACCGCGCCGTAAGCCAGGTATGAGGCTACGCCCTGCATGTTGAGTTTTTTTGCCACCATGCCGGACGCAAGGATGGCGCGTACTTCACTGGCAAAGAAAATACCGCGGTCATTCTGCGTGTAATACAGCGGCTTGATGCCCAGCGGATCGCGCGCAAGGAGAAGCTGCTTTCTTGATGCGTCGTAAAAAGCCAGGGCGTACATGCCGGCCAGCCGGCGCAGGAAATCCGCACCCCAGCGGCCCAGGCCGTAAAGGAGAACTTCCGTATCGCTGTGGCCGGTGAAGCGCTGGCCGACGGACTCAAGCTCCTGGCGCAGATGCTGAAAGTTGTATATTTCGCCGTTAAAAATGATCTGGTTGTTGTTGTCCTGGTCAATCATCGGCTGGTGGCCGGCGGCGGAGAGATCAAGAATGGAAAGCCGGCGCTGGCCCAGGCCGAGAATTTTGCCGTCATGATGGGGAATGTAGGTTTGCCCCTCATCATTGGGGCCACGGTGGCGCATGGCATCGCACATGCGTGGCAAGGCTGAGCGTACATCATCTGGCGATCCGAGGATACCTGCGATTCCGCACATAAAATTCTGCCGTTAAAAGAAGAGTATTAAGACCTTTTATTAATAAAAATATGTAGATTCACAGTGGCAATGACCAGTACCACGCACACAATGATGCGATTAAGCAATAACCTGTCATAATTGGCATGATGCATGATGCCGGGATCCAGGAAAAAACCGCCGAGCGTCAGGCCGATTAATACGGGTAATAAAATCCACAGCATCGTTCTGCTGCCGAGAAAACCGGCGATCAACAGCGGTACGACATAAATGATGCCCAGATTGGTCTGGCTTGGCGTCAGCAGGTCAATGGCCAGGTTGATCACGACAACCAGCGCGCAGAGAATGCCTGCGAGCAGATTCTCAAAACCGCGGAAGAGCCGCTCAAAAAGATCGCTGCCGACATCAATTGAATTGGCCGGGTGGGAATTTTCCCAACTGATGCGGAAAGAAATCCACCAGCGCACCAGCAATGTGGCGACAAGCAGCATGCCGGCCACCAGTGAACGGTTCAGCAGGCGATAGTTGCCCATAGCCTGGGGATTATCAAAAAGCACATCGCGGAAATCCCATGCATAACCCAGGAACGTCAGCCCGATGAGGCCAAAGCAGCAGGTCATGAGGCCTTTAAGGCCGATCAGGCGCGCGCGAATGATCAGCGGAAGAATGTAAAAAATGGAGTAGTTGATGGCCTGCGTCTCAAGATCAAGCAGCAGCACGCCCAGGATCAGGCCGCCGCAGAGAAGCTCAATCCAAGCATCATGGCCAAATCTACGATGGGACAATGATTGTTGATCTGAAGGCATATGGTAACCATCTGTATACGGCACACGCATGCGAAATCCTGAATGTGATCAATAAACAACAGATATGACGTGGTGATTATATCAGATATCCGAACGAAACCAATTAAAATTTACGCGCATGACATATCAGGCTGAACCTGGCATCGCCAGTAAAAATAGGAAACAGAAACATACCGCCAATCCGCTAATGCTTTGGTATCAGTTGGTTAACCTTAGAGCCTATCCGAATAACCCAGTGGCGGTCTGCTGGTCTGCCGACTCATCTGCGGCGTCCTCGGACCTCGGAATATTATAGAATATGCCTCGGCCCTGCGTCCTTGCAGATGACCCGGCATCCTGCGCATTCCTTACCGCTGTGTTATTCGGATAGGCTCTTATTATAAGACTCCTATATTGATGCAGATATTTTTGTCTTGGGAATAGAAGCGTGGTTTGGCTACAATCCGTATACGCAACGTGTGTGAACAATGGGTTTGTGGGGTTTGGGGATGTCTTTTGATATCAAGACGGCGTTTACTGGTGATGTGGCCACGTCACCAGGCGAAGATGTTTTATGTATGGCGGTAAAAAGAGCACCACGCGTGCCATTGCCGCTGGTCATATTGCTGGCCGCGGCGGTGTGCGCTTTATTGTTTCACACGCCGTATGCCGCATCACAATTGTTTGTCGTGCCGGATTCAGAGGAATATGCCATCGGCGCACAGCGGATTGCGACGCTGGGGCAATTTAATATTGAAATAAACCATGTGGTGTTTCCGTCGCGATATTTGCCGTGGTTTTCGCTGATGATGGCGCCGGCTTACTGGCTTTGGCCACAGATCATCGGAAGCGGAATTGTTGTGGTATTTCTGCTATCACTGGCCGGGGTGTGGGCAAGTTATAAAATCGGTGAGCGTTGCGTGAATGTCTGTGCCGGCGTGGCCGCGGCATTGATTTTTGCCTATTTGCTGCATCGGTGGAATTTAACATTGCGGATTGTGACCGACGGCCCGGCGGCGGCAATGGTGATGTCGGGTTGTTTGCTATATCTCATGTGGCCGGTGCACAAGATGACTCTGCGTCGCGTTGTGCTGGTGGGTGTTGTCGTTGCCGTGGCGGTGTCGCTGAGGTCGCTGTTTATTTGCATGGCGCTGCCATTTGCGTGGGGATTGCTTTGGCGTAAAAAATGGCGCGATGCCGCAGTGCTTTTTGTACCCGCGATGATCATCATCGGCGCATCGGCACTGTATCAGCAACTTGTCTTTGGCGATTGGCGGCGTACCGGTTATCACTACTGGTGTTCGGTACCATACGACTTTCCTGAGCTGTTATTGAATTGGCATAACATCGGCGAGAACATCCGCAAACTGTTGATTGCTCCGGTGATTGTGCTTGTTGCCTCATCCGGCGCGGCCGCGATTTATTTGCTGTGCGGGACATGCTCGGGATTATGCAAAAAAATTCTGTTTTACATTTTCCTTTCTTGCGGGCCGCTGGTTTTATTTCATCAGTTTTATTTCTGGCCTGATTTGCGTTTTTTTTATCCCGCATTGATGTTGCTCGGCCTGTTGCCGGCGCTGGCTATCGGCCATGCCCTGCGTCACTGTTCCGCTTGGCAGATGAACAGCATCCTGACTGTTTTACTGATTGCCGCGCTGCTGGGATCTTTATACACGCGCCACCAGCATCCGGAGGACACTTCTCGCTTTGATGCTGCGCAAATGCTGGCGCATGTACTGCCGAATGATGCATGGCTCGTAACCGGGGAAGATCCGGTCTATTTTGAACCGACTGTTCTACGTGGCACTCAGCGCGAAGTGATCCCGATGAGCCGCTCAGTGGAATATGCATCAAAATGGGTTATGCCGCATCGACCGCAGCATGTTTCGCCTCGGCCGGTCAATCCCACGTGGCATCGTAATCCGGCGCTGTTGACCGCTGGTGCGCGGGAAGCCTGCCCGATTACGCTTGAAGATCGCGGCGAAACTATTTTGGTCGCATTGCGCGAAGGGCGTCCCGTATATGTGTACGCCTGGCCGGGAGACATGCAAAATCCGTCAATGGTTCATTTGCTCAATCAATGTGTTTTGTCAGTTGTTGAAGGAAGCAATCTACTTTACAAGCTGAGCCTTCGTTAATCATAATTTGTTATTTTGTATTGGTTTATGTTGTTTATTATTGCTCGGGTGGTCGTTTGGCATAGCCGGTGATTTCTGGTATAGTACTTGGCTCACAATTCGCCGGGCCGGGCTGGTGTTGCTAAACCGCCTGCGAGCTCCACGCGGACCCCTGTTGGGACTGCGGAGGCGAGAATCCTGAAAGGAGCCTGTTGTGGCACATAAAATGAAGACCCACAAGGGCATGAAGAAGCGCGTCAAAGTGACCGCTAAAGGCAAGATCAAATTCCCCAAGCACAACAAGGGCCACTTGCTCTCGGGCAAGTCCGGCGCCCGCAAGCGCAAGTTGCGCCAGAAGAAAGTGCTGACCGGTCCGTTCGCGGACAAGATGGTCGCGCTGCTGGGCAAGTACGGCCGTTAATCGACGGTAGCCTGAATCTACGTATTGTGAATTGTTGTGAATTGAATAATGATCCGCCAGCAGGCTTTCGGCCTCCGGCGGAAAGACTGAAAGGAATGTGCTATGCCTCGCGTAAGAATCGGCGCCGCTCGTAAGCAGCGTCATAAACGTCTTCTGGCTCGTGCTAAGGGTTTTGTCGGCGGCCGTGGCAAGCTGTATAAAACAGCCCACGAAACGTTGCTCAAGGCCGGTGTCAATCGCTTCAGCGGCCGCAAGCTCAAGAAGCGCGAATACCGTGGCCTGTGGATCACGCGTATCTCGGCCGCGGTTGAGGCTCGCGATATGGGCTATAGCCGCTTTATCAACGGCCTTAAGAAAGCCAATATCACGCTGAATCGCAAGAGCCTCAGCGAAATCGCCATCGCCGATCCGGCCGCTTTTGACCAGATCGTTGATGCCGCCAAGAAAGCCCTTGCTGCCAAGTAAAACTGGCATGTAAAAATGACCGGTCAAGATTGCGGCTCTGGCTGCGATCTTTCTGCGAAAGCAAACAAAAACCCCGAAGGCGATGCCTTCGGGGTTTTGCTTTTATTTGTTTATGTCCGCCCAAATCTGCTCAAATAAATCTTCTGTTCCGTGTAATAAACACCAATGTCTGATATACGCCAGATCAAGTAATGATTTTTGAACACGAATAATATTTTCTGTGTCTGCCAGATCTTTCGTTCGGCGGCCTCGCGCCGCCCACTTGATTTTTTGTACGATAACGTCTTCCGCAGTAGGTACAAAAGCCGGAATCCCGGCAAGCGTAATCATTTTTCGACGCGAAAATCGCATGCGATCGTGCGGATCATCGGTTAATTCAAAAAGTTCAATGACAAAACCTGTGGGGATATGTTCTAATTTGTATTGTGTAGTTGACGTAATAGTCTCAAAACCAATTTGGCGATCAAACATAAAATCAGGACCGAGTTTTGCGGCAATAGCGGTAATCGGAATATCGCCAAATTCGGCCACGAAATCAGCATCATTTGTATGTCGCGGTACGGCATACAAATTTAACGACAACGAACCTACCAGCATATAGGGCAGATGCAAATCATTGAATATCTGCAAGACATGAGCAACAACATCAAGTGACGTCATGTTTTTATCTTTCATGATCCTGCTGCATCCTTTTGCGGACCATTATTTCAACTTCATCTTCACTTGCGTTGGGATGCTGCATCCGTATCCCGGCGCGAACGGTTTCTTTAGCCAGCGACCAAAGCTGCATGCCGGCAATAAAGCGCTCCTCCATTGTCATCTGGCGTGCGCGTAAAATTTTATCATGATCAATGTGCTGAATCTGTTCTGATATTGGCTGCATGACGTCAGTCCTTATCAAGTCGCTACTTGCTGACTTATTATATGATAAGTGACTGTCAATTGGCGATATACAAACAATTATCCTATTGGGTGCGCATCTCGTGCTTTCGGGGCGTGTTTGCGGTACATTATTCCTTTCCCGGCGTCATTTGGGGCCGGGGCATACTTATTTTCAGGGTTGCGACATGAATCTGGATCAAATTCTGGCAGACTCCAAAAATGATCTGGCTGCGGCCAAAACGCCGGAGCAGCTTGAGGCTTTTCGCATCAAGTACCTGGGCACAAAAGGGCTGATGAAAGAAGCGGCCGATTTTCTGCGCACGGTGCCTGGGCCGGAAAAACGCGCTTTTGGCCAGAAGATGAACCAGATAAAAAATGAGATCTCGGCCGCATACGAAGAAGCCAAAAAAACGACCGCTCAGGAAGCATCTCAAAAGCCGGCCGTGCTTACCGGCGTTGATGTCACTGAGCCGGGCCACCTGAATGTGTCGCGCCCCGGCGTGCCGCATATTATCTCGCAAACGATTGATGAACTTTCTGAACTCTTCGCGCGCATGGGCTTTACCGTTGTTGAGGGGCCTGAGCTTGAAGATGAATTTCATAATTTTGACGCGCTGAATATTCCCAAAACGCACCCGGCGCGCGATCCGCTTGATAATTTTTATCTGGATCGTCCGGCCGGCGCTCCGTTTTATATGATGCGCTCGCAGACTTCTACCGTGCAGATCCGCACGATGCAGAAACAAAAACCGCCGATCCGCATCGTGGCGCCTGGCCGCGTGTATCGTCCGGATACCGTTGATGCCACGCACCTGTTTATGTTTCACCAGCTTGAGGGGCTTGTGGTCGATAAGGGCATCACGATGGTTGACCTGAAGTCCACGATTGACCAGTTTGCCAAAGCGCTTTTTGGCCCGGATGTTCAGACGCGTTTCCGGCCGAGTTTCTTCCCGTTTACTGAGCCGAGCGCGGAAGTTGACGTGCTTTTTAATCTGGCCGACGGCAGCACCAAGTGGATTGAACTTGGCGGTTGCGGTATGGTTGATCCGAACGTCTTTAAGGCCGTGGGCATTGATCCGGAAATCTATACCGGATGGGCATTTGGCATGGGCATTGAGCGCATCGCGATGCGCCGGCATAAGATTGATGACATCCGGCTGCTGGTAGAAAATGACCTGCGGTTTTTGCAGCAATTTTGATTATAGTTAAGCGAGTTGAGCAAGTTAAGCTTGTTAAACGAGTTGACGTTCATATGATGCAGTTGCTGCTGTCAAAATTGAATGTCAACGTTATGACATATGTTGTTGTTTGTGTATTTTCGCTTAACTTGTTTAACTTGATATACTCGTAAACGTCTTGATGTGCGCCTATCACTTTCCGGCAGGACAGGACGTGTGATATGAATCAATCTTCAGGTTATTCCGCCACTTTGCATCGCGGGTGGGATGTTGTGCGTCTGAATTACCGGCTTGAGGATGATGCTGTTGTCGTGAATGAGGCGCATCTTTGGGGCGGAAAAACTGAAAAACGTGTCGCGCTGGCGAATCTTGAGCGCAACGCGCGGCGCATTATTGCGCGCCAGCCGGCGTATCGTTATGCGCTGATTCTTTTGCAGTTTTGTGTTCTGGTGATCGCCGGTGATTGCGCGCTGGCGATGTTGGCCACGCCGCAGCGGCCGATTTATGCGCCGGTCTGGTGGGGCGCGGGAATCATCATTGCCGATTGTTTATATGTGATGTTTAAAACGCGGCGCGCCCGCGAGTGGACTTATTTCCCCGGCACCGGCAAAGGCCGCGGCCTTTATGTATTGCAGGAACGCGGCAAATCCGCGGAACATAAACAATTCGTTGAGGATATCACCTCGGCCCTATGATGCTGAATGTGCGCCTGAATTTTTGATCGTGATTAAAGAGAGTGTATGCTTACGAAGCCCCGGTGGTTTTAACCCCGGGGTGTGTCAGTTAACATCTGATCGTGGCGTGTTCGCATATACATTGCGCCACACAAATCTCACGCCGGTTTTTCAATGCCATAAAGAAGTTTGGCCGCGCGCAGGGTATTGCGCATGAGCATGGCGACGGTCATTGGGCCAACTCCGCCGGGGACGGGCGTGATGTGGCCGGCTTTTTCGGATACGGCGTCAAATTGAACATCGCCGACGGTTTTGGTGACTTCCGCGCCGTCGGAGCTGATCGTTTTAACGCGGTTGATGCCCACATCAATCACGACGGCGTCCTGGCGCACATCATCGGCGCTGAGGAGGCCCGGCTTGCCGACTGCCACAACCACGATATCCGCCTTGCGTGTGTGCGCGGCCACATCGCGTGTAAAAATATGACACAGCGTAACGGTTGCGCCGCGCTCGGTGAGCAGCAGGCTCAGCGGCCGGCCCACGATGCGGCTTGCGCCCACAACGGTAACTTCCGCGCCTTGCAGTTTGACGCCTGTTGAGTCAATCAGCTCAACAACGGCAAGCGCCGTGCATGGCGCAATGATCGTGTGGCCGTAAACAACGTGGCCGATGTTGGCGGGGTTTACGCCCTCAACATCTTTTTTGATGTTGATGGCATATTGCGCCTCGGCCAGATCAAGTCCTTTTGGCAGCGGCGTGTGCAGAAACAGGCCGGTGACTTTTTCGTCCTTATTCAGGCGGTCAATCGCGGCCAGCAGTTGTTCCTGCGTGGTATCGTCCGGCAGTTCAAGAAGTTGATAGCCGATGCCCAGTTGCGCGCAGCTTTTGGCCTGATTTTCGGCATATACGCGCGCGGCCGGCTGATCGCCCACAAGCAACGCAGTCAGGTTGACCGGCATATGGTGGTCGGCCATCGCCTTAACTTCGCTGGCGATGCTTTTACGCAGGGCCGCGGCGAGTGACTTGCCATCAATGATCTGTGCGCTCATGAACAAACATTCCTTATGTAGAGACAATCATTCACCACGGAGACACGGAGGCACAGAGAGGATAATGACAAAGCACAAATGGCAAATGTCAAAACAGAGGACGTTTTGTTATTTGCCATTTGAATTTTGTCATTTGCTGTGCGCCTTCGTAGTGAAAAATTTTACCCGACGACTACTTTACAGACGCGGCGCTTGCCGACCTGCAAAACCGCTTCGCCCTCAATGGCGACGGCCGCTTTGGGATCGGTGATTTTCTGTCCGTTAAAACTGACGCCGCCATTTTGAATCAGCCGGCGCGCTTCGGAATTACTTGGCGCAAAACCCACCGCCACCAGCAGGCCGATCATGCTTGCCTTGCCATCGGTAACGGTTGCGGCCGGTATGGTTTCCGTCTCGATTTCCGTGGGCAATTGGCCTTCGGTAAAGCGGCGGCGAAACTCCTCGGCCGCGGCGTTGGCGGCATCCGGGCCGTGATATTGCTCAACAATTAACTTGGCCAGCACTTCCTTGGCGCTGCGCGGATGCGTTTCGCTGGCATTGCAGAGACTCGTAATGCGCTCTTCCGGCAGCGGCGTGCAGAGACGGAACCATGTCTCCATCAGATTATCCGGAATGCTCATCGTTTTGCCGAACTGCTGATTCGGATCTTCGCTGACGCCCACGTAATTGCCCAGGCTCTTGCCCATTTTGTTCACGCCGTCAGTGCCTACGAGAATCGGCATGATCACCACGACCTGAGGCGGCATTCCCTCCATTTCCTGCAAATCGCGGCCGACGAGATTGTTGAAGGTTTGGTCCGTGCCGCCCAGCTCAACATCAGACTTGATGCAGACGGAATCCCATCCCTGCATGAGCGGGTACATAAATTCGTGAATATAAATTGCTTCGCCGGCCTTATAGCGCTCGGAAAAAGTATCGCGCTCAAGCATCCGGGCCACGGTCATCTTTTGGGCGAGCTTGAGGGTATCGGCAAAACTCATTTTGCCAAGCCATTCGCTATTGCGACGAATCTCAAGCTTATCCGGTGACGTATCGAGAATTTTGCCGGCCTGCTCAAAATACGTCTTTGCGTTGCTGTCAACCTGCTCCGGCGAGAGAACCGGGCGGGTTTTCTTTTTGCCGGTCGGGTCGCCGATCATGGCGGTATAATCGCCGATGATGAGGACTGCTTTATGCCCTAAATTCTGAAATTGACGCATCTTACGAAGAACTACGGCGTGGCCGAGATGCAGATCCGGCGCTGTCGGGTCCATTCCGAGTTTAACACGCAATTGGCGGTTTTCTTTTTGCGCCAGGGCCAGTCTTTTGGCCAGTTCCTCGGCCGAATACATATGATCCGTTCCGCGAAGCAGAACAGACATTTGTTGATCAACAGTTAAATGGGTACTCATAAGGATTTCCGCCATCAGTATGCAAAATACGCCAGAAAGCTGGCAAGGAGACCATTGTAGACGCAGGCTATGAACCGTCAATCATCATCAGGGTCTGCGCGGTCACAATTCCGTTAAATATCGCATGCAGCGTGATATTGGTCCACAGCTTGCCGGTGCGTTCATACAGGTAGCCCAGCGTGCAGGAAAGCAGAAACAGCGGGGCAAAATGCTCCCAGTTGATGGAGTTTTTGTCAGATTGAATATGAACAAGCAGGAAGATGAGGCTTGCCAGGAGAATGCATGTCCACCGCCACTTGGCATCCTGCCGGCCGCCGGGGGCTTTTTGCAGAAGAACCGTCTGAAGCACGCCTCGGAAGACTGTTTCTTCAACGATCGGCGCGACGATGACCGCGGAAATCGTCAGCCAGATTTTGGCGGATAGCGGGCAGGCGTTTTGTTTGAGAATTTGCAGGATCGGGTGAACTGGCAACGGGCCGCCGCGCAGACGTTCGCTCAGGTGAATGACAAGGTTTTGCAGCATTAACATCCACGGCGCCAGGACAAAGGCGGCAAATATGCCGATAAGCAGGCCGGCCAGAACATGGTTGCTGTCAAAACCAAATGCACGCAGGCCGCCGAGAGTTGTTTTTTTTGCGGCATATATCACAAATGCGGTTGTGATGAGCCCGGTGATGATCTGAACGATCACGGATCTCTGAATGACAAAAAAATCGGTGGCCATCGCCGGCGCTGATGCGGAAGCCGTGGCGGTTGCCGCGGTTGTTGTGGCCGGGGCCGTAGTCGTTGCGGCAATGGCTGCGGCCGGGGCGGGGAATAATTGCGTCGCCACGGATGACGCGATGACATTGAGGCTGATGTAGAATAAAATGATGCCCCCAAACATCACAAAGCCAAGAGCGCTGCGGCGCTCAGGCGCGTGATCAAGGGGCGTGGCCTTAAAGAATTTGATGTGCCGCAGGCTGATGATGCTGCCAAACGTCCACAAGACGAGGATGAGTGATTCAGCGGGCAAATGCACGTGTTTTTTACTCCGGGAGAACTATGTCGCCGCCGAACATTCTCCAGCAAATCGTTGAAACAAAAAAGGGCGAAGTGGCACAAGCCAAAATTCGCATGCCGATTGAGCAGCTCAAAGAGCAATGCCAATCGGCCCCGGCAACACGGGATTTTTTTGCCGCACTGACGAAAAAGCCTCTCGGTCTGGCAAACGTCATTGCGGAAGTAAAGAAAGCCTCGCCCTCAGCCGGCGTGATGAAGGCGAACTTTGATCCCGTTGCGCAGGCCAAAGCATACTCGCAAGCGGGCGCAAATGCTCTCTCCGTGCTGACCGATGAGCACTATTTTAAGGGACACCTGTCCTATCTGAAAATGATCCGCGATGTGGTGCCGCTGCCGATACTTCGCAAAGACTTTATGATTGACCCGTATCAGCTTTATGAGGCGCGCGCGGCCGGCGCGGATGCGATTTTACTCATTACGGAAATTCTCACGGATGACCAGATCACGGAACTTCACGCGCTGGCGGGCCAATTGCAGTTGAGTACGCTTATTGAAGTTCACGAAAAAGATTCGCTCATGCGCGTGCTCAAGCTGGTCAAAAATCCGGAGCAATCGCAAACGTTGCTGGGGGTTAACAATCGTGATCTGCGCACGTTTAAGGTTGATATCAGTAACACCATACATCTCGCGGATCTTGTGGCCAATCGTGACGTGCTGGTGGCGGAATCCGGCATTAAAACGCAGGATGATGTGCGCAGACTCAATGCGGCCGGGGTCAAAATTCTGCTCGTGGGCGAAACACTCATGCGTACCGGCAATGTGAGCCAGGCGATGAATGAACTCAAGGGGCAATTTTAAGGGCATATCTGAAACTCATATCCCAAAAAACTCTTGTTCTCACTGCTGTTTACGTGATAATAAGGATATGTGACGAGTCAACATAAGGAGATGCACCAGCCCTGAGCGGGCCAATACTCAAACATACCAACAATTAAACTTGATGCGTGTGCATCAGGCGTCTGCTTTATAGGAATCCGTCAACCTGGGCCAAATGGTCCTTGTATCCATGTAAAAGCGGTCACTTGGGCCACGTTCCCGAAAGGGGGCGTCGGCCACGTGCTGTTTTATCAGCCTCTTTGCGGGGGTTCTCTAGGCGGCCGTGGTCCGGCGCTCTTTTATTTTTGCGCCGAACTCTCATCGTTTTAACCGCAACCAGAGGAGCCTCGGCATATGAGAATCACGCAAGTGCAATTTAAAACAGTAGAATCCGTAGACCGTCTGCGCGCCATTGTGTCAGTTGTGTTTGATGAGAGTCTGATTATTCACGATGTCAAAATTATTGATGGGCCGCAAGGCTTGTTTGTTGCCATGCCCGCACGCAAACAAATGAGCCATTGCCCGCACTGCAATACCAAAAATCCGTGGGATGCCGTATTTTGCAATCAATGCGGGGTCAAATTGACCGCGCATCCTTTGCAGGGCAGACAGCGTGCGCATACGGACATTGTGCACCCGATCAACGCCGCCGCGCGAAAACGTATTGAGCGCGAGATTCTGGGCCAGTATATCCTGCAAAATATGGGGCAATATAAAACTAAAATAGATGAATAAATATCTTATATATAAGAAAAAATAAATCACAGAGCGCACAGAGATCACAGAGGAAAAAAGATAATCAAAAAAGTGCCTTGTCTTTTTCTCTGTGTTCTCTGTGATCTCTGTGGTTATCACTTTTCCTTATTTTTTATCTGCGCTTATCCGAGCGCGGAGCGCATCGTTGTGTGTTCTGTAACCTGAGTTCGGGATAAGCAAGCCCCATTCCTTTTATAGGATGGGGCACAAACCAATGATCGTTGGCAATTGCTCATGATCGCAGCAAATCGTTCACGCATCATCAAGTGCTCTATAGATGACAATCGCTCGCACATCCATTGTGCCCCGCCCCATGAAGGAGCGGGGCTTGAAATCAACGCCACTTAACCCGAACTCAGGTTTGTAGATTTATTCTGTGATTGCGGAAGGCTTTGGCGCAATGGTTGAGCGGTGCATGTCGCGATCTTCCCATGCGCGCTGGGCCTGCGCCATATATCGGCCGAGGGCGGCCTTTGCGCTTTCGGGCATATCGCTGCGGTTTTCGCGCTCAACATCTCACATTCGCTGAATATACGTGTACGCGGTTTTGTCATCACCAAGATAAATGCCGGTGGCCGCGAGTTGGTAAATATTGCGGAAAAACGCCGGACCATGAACGTACATAAAGCCTTCCTTGAATCGTTCATGCGCGGCGCGGATTTCCGCATCAATTTCCTGCTGCGGCCGCTTGAGTGACTCAAGGAGCATGGCGATGCGCAGGTGATAATTGCCGATGCGCGAAAGCTCAAGGGCAAAGTTATGCTCACTGCATGCGTAAAGTTCCTGCGAACATTCAATGGCCACGCGATAGGCAGTAATGGCCGTGGCCGGCCCGCGGCGCGATGTGTAGTAATCCGCCTGAACGCCCGCCAGCAGCTTCTTGCGATTCTCCGTGTTCTTCATGATTTCTTTGATGACCGGCGGATCAAAAGAGGGTTTTGGCGAATTTGGCGCGCCGGGATGCAGAAAATAATCCGGATCATTGCTGGCAAAATGACAAACCGGGCAGCCAATCACGCTCAAAAGATGGTAGTTGACCGGCAGGCATCCTTTGGCTGGTTCCGTATAGCGCGGAATATCAAAAAAAGTCATCTCCGCGCCCATGCATCCTGAACGCAGTATGTAGTAATAAAACGGTGATTGCTCCTCATGAAAAGGACACTGAACCTGCCGCACCAACAGCGACGGATTGTCCTCAAGATGCACAGTGGTAAACGGATTTTTCTCTTTTGTCTCCATCAAATTCTGAAGTTGCTTATCAGAAAGATCCTGTAGTTTCTGGATCATGGCTTCCGGATCGATCGGTTTTAGCAGTACGCCGGAAATTCCGTAACCGACGAGCTCTTTGATGTCATTTTTATCTGCCGTGCGCTGGCAGAGAATGATGACCGGCACATTGCAGGTTTGCGGATTTTTTTTCAGGATGCGGGCCGTGGCAATCGCGTCACGCTGCGGAATATCAAGATCAAGCAATACGGCCTGAAGTCGTTCTTCGCGGGCGTACTCAACAACCTGATTGGCGTTTTTGGTTTCGGTCACTTCAAATGAGGAGAGCGTCAGCGCGCTGTTGATCATCATGCGCGTTGCGCCATCAGGCTCCCAGAGAATGACACGTAAACCGAGATGATATTCTTGTACGTGGTGCTGCATAACAAATCGCAATGCTCCAGAATACGAGCTATTCCGATTCATCGGCAATTTATGGTGAACTTATTCGGATTCGTAGCAAAATTTTCGGAGGACTGATAAAAACTTAAAGAAGGGGGCGGCATTTTGACATTGTTGTGCACAAATTATTGGCGTCATCAATTAATTTTGTATGAATATCGGGCGTTTGCCACGTTTTGTTGCGATGAGAACCAACACGCCCGCGGTCACCATGACTGCGCCGGCCACATAAAGCCATGAGAAATGAGGCGCTTGCGAGCTTTGCGTGAGCGCTTCGGCGCCTTGTCTGGTTAACTCCCACTTGGCGTAGGCCAGCGCGCCGGAATCGTAGGCCCAGTGCAGAAGCATGGCGGGGATCGTGCTGCCGCTGCGCCAGAAAACCCACCCCAGAACAATGCCCAGGGCAAAGCGAATCGGCATGCCATTGAGATGCATATGCGCGGCCGCAAAGAGCAGGGCCGTGATGGCGATTGCGAGCCAAACCGGAACCCGGCGCGCAAAGGCGGTCTGAATGACGCCGCGGAAATAAATTTCTTCGCCGACGCCGGCCAAAAAGCCCATGCCCAGTATGGTCAGCAGCGGATGTTGCTCTAAAAGCGGGATAAGCAATTCCGCCTGCATGCGGTTCATGTCAGAATGGTCCGGCCAATAATAATTTTGCCACGCGCTGATCAACGATACGACAAACACAAGGCCAAAACCGATCAGCACTGTGCCGGTTATTTCCCGCAACCGCGGCATGCGGAATTTAAAAACTTCCGCCCAATTATAGCGGCCAAGCCATGCCAGAATGAGCGGCGGCAGGGCGACGAGAAAAATCTGCACGGCAAAGATGCCGGCCAGCGGATGCATGCGCCCCTGAATTGACGGGCCGATATACAATTGAAGAATAAGCCCGATCGCAAAGAGCGCAAAGGCTTCGTCAACGGTGGGCCAGCGGCGAAACGGCTTGCCAAATGATCCGCGCAATCCGCGAATGCTCACCGGTTCCCAGCTCGGGTTGACCAGTTGTTCGGTGCTGAAAATTCGCGTGGCAAGGCTTAGCATTAATCCGGCGTAAATGCAGCTTGTGGCAAACGCCACAGAGAAAAATTCCCAGTTAACGTGGCCTACCAGGACATCGCGGATGATCAGCGTGGTGCTGACGACCGGTATGAGCATCAGTTGCAGTGTACTTGGCGGCTCGGCAATGCTGACAAAAATGCTGGCCATCGGCAGCAGCATCACCGGCGTGACAAACGAATTGGCTTCGCGATAATTCCGCGCAATGAGGCCGACGATCAGCACGAGGCTCGTAAAGAAAATCAATGCAGGAATGGCCGCGATAAACGAAAGCACCAGCGCGCCGGGATCAATATTAAACAGTCCATTTTTGCCGCCAAATTCCGCGGCCGCAAGCGATGTGACGCGCCAAAGCACGGCCGACATGCTGATCATATTCAGCGCGGCCGTGAGCAAGCCGGTGGCAAAAACCAGGATGCCTTTGGCGATTAAAATCTCAAGGCGGGATGCCGGCGTGACCAGCAACGCCTCAAGCGTGCCATTTTCTTTTTCCATTGTCGTGGCGTTGAGCGCGGGAAAAAGCGCGCCGAGCGTGCCGGTAATCAGCAGCAGCATCGGAATCATTTGCGCCAGGAGGTGGCCAAAACGCTGCTCAGCGCGGGCCACATCCTTGATATCCGTGGCAATGCCGGTGAGCACCTCGGCCGGCACATCACGCTTGGCCAGCCGCTGCTCAATGAGCCAGCGTTCGTAATCACCAAGCACCTGATGCAGGCGACGATCCGCGTAATCGGCAAAAGTTTTGCTGCGATCAAGCGTGATCACAAATTTAATTTTATTGCCGGAGAGCGCATCGTGCTGTGCGTCATGCGGAACTGTCAGCAATGCGTCAAGATCTTCAGAGCCCAATAGGGCGGTGGCGTTTTTTCCTTCAAGATCCGCCGGGGTAAACACGGTGAATTTTTTCGGATCGGCCAGCCGCGATGCCAGTTCCGGCGCATCGGCAATATTCTCAATGAGCACGCGCACCGGCCGTTCCTGCATTTCTTTGGCTTTGTTGGTGCCGATGCCGGCCACGGCAATTGTCAGCAGCGGATAAAGAATCAGCGGAATGCCGAACATCACCATCATGCTGCGGCGGTCGCGCAGCATCTCGCGGAGTTCCTTGCCGAAAATCGTGCGGATGATGGACCAGCGCATCAGGCCTCCGTGGCTGCGGGTGTGTGGGGATCAACAAGAGCAAAGAACGCTTCGCGCAGATTGGTGGTTTTGGTCGCGGCGCACAGTTCGCTCAGCGTGCCTTCGGCCAGAACCCGGCCGGCGCCGATGATGCCGATGCGATCACAAATGGCCTGCGCCTGATCAAGCAGGTGCGTTGAAAATAAAATGCATTTGCCGCTGCGCGCAAGATTGACGACGGCATCCTCAACAATTTTGCTTACGACAGGATCAAGTCCGGATGTCGGCTCATCAAGAATAAGCACCGGCGGATCATGCACAACCGCGCGCGCAAGGCCCACGCGTTGCTTCATGCCGGTGCTGAGCTTGTCAAAAGGACGGTCGGCAAAGCTGGTGACATCAAACATGGCCAGCGTTTTTTCAACGCGATCTTGAAGTGCCGCGCCGGTTAATCCGTGCATACTGCCGAAAAAGCGGAGTGTTTCGCGCGGCGTCAGGCGCGCATATCCGCCGCTGCCGGCCGAGAGAAAACCGATGCTTCGGCGCACGCCGTCCGGCTGCGAAACAAGATCGTAACCGGCAATGGTTGCCGCGCCCGAAGTGGGCAAAAGAATCGTTGCCAGGCAGCGCAGCGTGGTGGTTTTGCCGGCGCCGTTTGCGCCAAGCAGGCCATAAACCTCGCCGGCATTGCAGGTCAGCGAGACCGACTCAACAGCGCGGATCTGGCCGCCCTGTGCGTCTTCGTAAGTTTTGGCAAGCTCGCGGACCTGAATCATCAGCAGCCCTCGTTGATTCATTGATATTTTATGGGCAAACGTATCATCGCGAAACTGTAAAAAGAATCTTCTGTATGATTCTGAATATCCGAAGAAAATTGGCCCTGACGCGATGCTCTTATTCGGACTATACGTAAGAGTTTAGCCATTGTTCATTTCTATTTCGTCATTTACGGGATGTTGACCGTTTATGTATTGCATATTTTTGATTATGTGCTACTCTTTGACGCAACAGGTGTCTGCGGTATCAAGCCGCGGATGAAAAGGGAAGACGGTGAGAATCCGTCACGGACGCGCCGCTGTAAGGGCAAAAAGGTGCTTCCGGCCACTGTGATTTCTCAACATGCGATGCAAATCGCAGAAGATGAATGCAAGTTCATCCGGGAAATTGCGGGAAGGCCGGTTGCGTTGACGGCCCAAGTCAGAAGACCTGCCTGTTACGATGTTTGCCGGTCCTCGCGAAAAGGAACGTCAGGCAGGCTCTCGCGATGCGAAGCTTGTGGCCACGGATTCTCGTTAACGCATGTATCTCATCATGACGGTGTGGCTTTAAGCGATTTTTCGTTTCCCGATTGACTGTATTGACTGGGTACGTTGATGCCCGTTGCGGATGCGAACCGCGATAATCCTTCGTGCTGCCGGCCTATTTGTGTGCCACGCGAATTGGCACGAGGGAAAAACATGTTGCGTTCTTCTGTAGCTTGCTTGGTTGTCGGTGCGTTAGCGTCGGTTTCGTCGGCCTCTTTGTTCACACTGAATAACAATCAGTACAATGTTGAATATGTTGCCGGAAGCGGGACTAACAAGGCTATTTTGGCCATTGTTTTTCCGAATCAAGGCACGAAGCTGTTTGGTTATCAATGGGATGATTCGGCCAGCAATGCCTTTAATCTTCTGGCAGGCGTTGATTCTGACGGCGGATTGGTGACAGATTCAACATATTGGCCGGATTATTTCAGTCATACCGTCAATGGGTTTTCGTACGATGGCGAAACCGCTATTTTTAGCTGGCCTGATACGCTCAGTTGGTTTGTTTTTACCAGCACAACGGGTTCGGATTTTACTGAATCGTCGGTCGGCCCGGATGATATTCAGCTTACGGATGGCATATTTATCGGTTATTCAATCGGTGAATATACGGTTGTTCTGGGAGAGTATGTCTCTAATGCCATTCCTCCCGGCCCGATTAATCCTGTTCCGGAACCGGCAACAGCCAGTGTGCTGCTGATTTCGGCGGGATTGATGTTGATGCGCCGTCGCTAATATTTTTTGTGCGGCGGAGGGTATTAATCTGTTCCGCCTTCCGTTTTTTTTCTTCTGATGAATCATGATGAACCGGCGCGCATTTACTCTTATTGAATTGCTGATCAGCGTGGCGATTATCGCCGTGCTGATGGGGATCTTATTGCCAAGTTTGTCTTCCGCACGAGAAAACGCAAAAAAAACTCTGTGCGCCAGCAACCTGCGGCAGCTTGGTATCGCCTCGCTTTTGTATCTTGATGAGAATAACCAGAAATACTGGAATTATTTCAGCGTGATTCCCAATGACACCACCAACCGAATTTGGTGGTTTGGTTACGGGCCGATATCAGGCGTTAATCGTTTGCTTGATAAGTCGCGCAGTCCGCTGGCGCCGTATACCGGCGATCTCGCCAAAACACTTCAATGCCCCAATTTCCCGTACTGGCATGGCTCCTACAGTCATAAATTTGCTCTGCCGGCGGCCAGTTACGCTTATAACATAACGCTCGGGCCATCTCTCACGGTTCCTGCGGAGACCAAATCAAAAAACGCATACGCCAACCGCTGCGGCGATGTTGTTCTTTTTGTAGATGGCGTTCATTTTGATTTTGGCACAACTTTTAACGAGGGCAATTACCTGCAATATCAGGCCAATACTTCCGTGGCCAGCGGATATGCTCATTTCCGTCACGCCGGCCACGCGCAGTTGGTTTTTCTTGATGCGCATGTGGACGAACAAACACTGCATGGCGCGGCATACCCCAAAAACTTCATGGGGCCCGCGGGTAATCTTTATGATTCGCGCGGCTATCAGTTTATTTATGGCGGTGCGCTGCCAAACGGCGAATAACCACAGTTCGCAGGATGTGATAAAAAAAGCCCCAGGATTTTAAGCCTGGGGCTTGTGCGCATACCTCTGATTGTGACGCATATAAGTGCACGATGCGATTAAAAACGAAGCGTTTACAGTCCTGATTCATTCACTACCACGCCGTGAGCTTTGAGCGTGTTGAGCTGAACGAGTTTGGCTTCTTTCGTATCGGCCACGTTATCGCTGTGACACACGGCTTTTTTGCCTTTGTGGGCAAGAGCCATGATCTGCTCTTGTGTGAGCACGCCGCGTTCTTTAAGTAATTTGGCGCCTTCTTCGCTGACGCCGGCCGCGGACATTGATTTTTTCTTCGGCTGAAAAGCCTCGTCCTTGCCGGAGGCAAATTCCTGAATTTCCTTGCTGATACGCATTGAGCACCAGTCGTGGCCGCACATGGCGCAAAAATCAGTATCAACTTCAAGATCCTCATCATGCAGAGCGCGGGCGGTATCGCTGTCAAAAGCGAGCTCAAACATTTTGGGCCAGTTGAGCGCGGCGCGGGCCTTGCTCATATCGTCATCCCACTGGCGTGCGCCGGTGATGCCGCGGGCAATATCGCCGGCGTGCGCGGCAATCTTATAGGCAATGCATCCGGCCTTGACATCCTGCGCTTTGGGCAGGCCGACGTGTTCCTTCGGCGTCACATAACAGAGCATCGCCGCGCCGGCGCGGGCCGCTTCCGTTGCGCCGATGGCGCTGGTGATGTGATCATAACCCGGGAACGAATCGGTCGTCAGCGGGCCGAGCACATAAAACGGCGCGTCATCACAGATACGCTGCTCAAGCTGCATATTCATCGCAACCTGATCCATCGGAACGTGGCCCGGGCCCTCAACCATCACCTGAACGCCCGCTTCGCGCGCGCGCAAAGTGAGCTCGCCAAGCACATGCAGTTCGGCAAGCTGCGCCGGATCAGTAGCATCAGCCAGAGAGCCGGGACGCAGGCCGTCGCCAAGCGAATACGTCACATCGTATTGACGCATGATCGCGCTGATCTCATCAAAAAGCTCATACATCGGATTTTCTTTGTTGTGCACGATCATCCATTTGCAGAGCAACGATCCGCCGCGCGACACAACACCCGTCACACGATTTTTAATCAGCGGAATATGCTTTTTAAGCACGCCGGCATGTATGGTCATGTAGTCAACGCCTTGCTGTGCCTGGCGCTCAACTTCCTTGAGGATGTCATCATACGTGAGTTCTTCAATCTTCTTGCCGATGATCATGGAGTAAATCGGCACGGTGCCGATGGGAATCGTGCTGTTATCAATAATCGCCTGGCGGCAGGCAACAAGGTCGCCGCCGGTAGAAAGATCCATTAATGTGTCAGCGCCGAATTTCTGCGCCCACATCAGCTTATCGACTTCTTCCTGCGTGTTTGAGTTGACCGGCGATGCGCCGATGTTGGCGTTGATTTTGGTGGTGATCATTCGGCCGATGCCGCAGGGGTCAAGTCTTTTGGGCGAAGCCGTTCCTTTGCAGTAATCAGGATGCGAAATGATCGGCCAGCGTTGATTGACCGTCTGATTGACCCACAATTGGCCGGCAGGTCCGTGTGCGCCGGGATGCCCCAGATCCGGAAATTGCTCGCTAAAAGCATTGGCGTCATGAACATTGACGCTCGGCGTTTTGCCGCCGGCGCCGGCCAAGTGGCGGATATTGCCGGTGATCACAAGCCGGCCACGGGCAATTTCCTGGCGGATAAACTCCGGCGTCACCGCTTCGCGCTGCGCCACGCGTATCATCTGCGGCGTAATCATTCCCGCACGGGCAAACTCAAGCTGCGTGCGAAGATCATTATGATTGGTATTCGGCTGAATCATGACATCTCCTTCTTCCGATCCGTGCCTTAGCTCATCCGTGATGAACTACTTTTTTTGATGCGGATGAATGCGAAAAGGAAATGAACATCATGCGGCGGGCATGTGATCGCTTCCCTACGCCGGTATCACCCGGATCAGGTTCAAGGGTATACTCTCAGCCGCGGCAAACGCCCCGGCACCCCTAGCGGAAAGCACTATTGTAAAACAATACCGATTAAATGCCAATCAATTTATACCCGTATTGCGGATCGTTATCATGCTTGCCGCGTCTTAATATGAACGATGTTCATTTAATAACGGGTGTTTATAGACTGCGGCAAAAATCCGCATCTCCGGTATAATTTGATTCCGCTATTGCAGAAGGTGGGAAGATGACAACGGTTGCTGAAGAACACAATGGCTCTGCTGTGCAGGAATTTCCTCCGCTTATGCAGAACCGCAATTTCCTGCTGTTATTTTGCGGGCAGGTTGTGGCGGCAATGGGGGACCGCATTCATTTTCTGGTCATGCTGGCATTGCTGAGCGCAACGATAGCCAAGCAAAAAGGGATTCCCGACTATACGGCCGGCACGCAGGAAAGCGCGCAGCTTACGATCATGATGTTGCTGCCGTTTTTATTGTGGGGGCCGATTACCGGGCTCATTGCGGATCGTTTTCCGCGGCGTACAGTCATGATTTTTTCAGATCTGGCGCGCGTGGCGATGGTGATTGTCGCACGGACGATGTTTCTTGAATTTCCGCATTACTCAACGCTCAGTTTTCTGTTGATCAGTGAGTTTGCCATTGCCAGTTTTTCGGCGCTTTTTTCGCCGGCGCGCCTGGCACTGCTGCCGAATCTGGTTCATCCGGATCAACTTTTGCGTGCCAATTCGCTGACGAATGCGGCCGGTACGATTGCTTCGCTGCTCGGTTTTGTGTTTGGCGGCGCGCTGGTGGCATGGCATCTTGAAATTGCGATGTATATTGACGCAGGCACGTTTTTGTTTTCCGCAATATCCATTTTTATGATGCGTATTCCCGCGCACGCGGCCAAGTCATCGCGCAGCGTTAAGCAGGAATCTTGTGTCGCGGAATTTGTCGGCGGCCTGCGTTATATCCGCCAGCACAAGCGGATCATTCAGATCATCGGCCTGATGTTCCTGTTCTGGAGTTGCGGCACGATTATCCTCAACGGGCTTACCGGCATTATCACGCATCATTTTGGCCTGTCGCTTCAGTGGTATTCTTATTTTATGGGTATTGTCGGCCTGGGCATGGTGATAGGCGCAGCATCAGTAAGCCTTGCCAAGCATGGCATTCCCAAGGAAATCGGCATTGCCTGGGCAATGGCCGCGACAGGCGTATTTCTCTTTGTTTTTTCATTTACGGATCGCTGGTGGGTGGGGCTGATTCTGCTTGTCGGCGCGGCCGCGGCCGGCGCGGTTCTTCTGGTGAGCCTTGAGACATTGCTTCAGCGCGCTGTGCCAAACTACGTTCGCGGCCGTGTCATGGGCGCAAAGGACATCATCACAACTTTTGGCCTGATCAGCGTGGCCATTCCGCTGGCCATTGATCCTGATATTGATCACATTATCCGCAACGTGCTGATGATTCTTTCCGTCGTGGTTTTTTGTGTCGGCGTGGCGCTGGCGATTTACTATTACCGCCGCGGCCATCTTCCGCCGGCCGTGGCCATCGCCCGGCGCATCGTCGTCAGTTACGTCACGCTCTGGCATCGTTTTGAGCGCATCGGCCCGTCGCGTATTCCGCCAAAAGGACCGGTGATTGTTGTGGCCAATCACACCAGCGGCCTTGATCCGCTTGTGCTTCAGGCCTCAAGTCCGCGCCGGGTGATTCAGTTCATGATGGCTCGCGAATACTACAATCTCTGGCCGCTGCGGTATGTTTTTCGCGCGTTGAGCATGGTTCCGGTCAATCGTTCCGGCAATGAGATTGCCTCTGTCCGCACGGCGCTGCGGGAACTTAAAGATGGCCGCTGCCTGGGCATTTTTCCTGAGGGCCGCATCTCTACCACCGGCCAATTGCAAGACGCGTATCATGGCGTGGCGGCGCTTGTGATGATGTCCGGCGCCACCGTGGTTCCGGCGTATATCAGCGGCACGCATTGTCACGAAAGTATTAAAAAAGACCTGCTGCGCCGCGCGCATTTGCAGGTCCGCTATGGCAAGCCGATGCGATTTGATCAATACGCCGGCCGGGATCGCGATAAACAGGCCCTTGAAGAAATCACGGCGCAGGTCATGGCGGCCATCAGCTCGCTGGCCCCTGACCGCTGACACTTATTCTTCCTTGTCCTTTGGCTCAATATCAACCTGGCTATGGAGTTTATCCGCCTTTGATTCGCTCAGTACGCGCGTAATGGACCATGCCGTGAGCCATGTTACAAATCCGCACGAAAGAATCATCACAAACCATCCGCTGGCGTTCATGGAGAAACTCCTTCCTGCTCGGCCTCAAGCTTACGCCACCGGCGCACTGACGCTGCTATCAGCATGCCGAACAACACGCTGATCGCCACAATAAACAGAACCGTCAGCAGCACCACATGATCTTTGGCGATGGCGGTAAAGCGGTTTCCTTCTTTGGCCGCTAACTGCTGATACAGATAAAAACCAAATATGATGAACAAGTATGCCGGCGTGACATATTTAAGCACAAACCCGAGCATGCGCGGCAGGCGGATTTCCGCTCCGCGGTCAAGTTCCTCCATGCCTTTTTTAACGCCCAGTCCCCATCCGAAAAGCAGTACCTGAAAAGTCGCCAGCATCAGGATGCCCAGCGTGCCGACCCAGAAATCAAAAGTATCAAGTACCGTGAGGCCTTTTGAAAAGTAAAAGACAAATGCCGTGCCGATCAGAGTGATAAATCCCAGCATGGCCACAGACGCTTTGCGGCCCAGGCCAAGTCCTTCTTCAAGCAGCGCAATGGCCGGCTGAAGCATACTCAGCGAGCTTGTCAGCGCGGCGATAAACAGCAGGAAAAAGAAGATCGTCGCCACCCATTGGCCGGCCGGCATGTGGGCAAAAACCATCGGCAGCGTATTGAATGCCAGGTTAAAGGTTGATTCCGTTGCGCCCGTTGCGCCAAAGAAGACAAATGCCGCCGGCACAGTCATCAGGCCGCCGAGGCACACTTCGCAAAATTCATTACCGGCCGCGCTGGTCAGCGCGGATAGCGCAATATCATCGTTTTTCTTCACATAACTGGCGTAATTAATAATTACGCCAAAACCGACCGAGAGCGTAAAAAATATTTGCCCCGCGGCGTCAAGCCACATTTGCCCATTGGTCAATGATTTCCAGAAAGATGTCTGGTTGCCGGAAAGATTCCACATAAACCCCAGACCATTGAGCACGTTATACTCCGGTTTTGCCGGATCAGGCGTACCGAGCGTCAGCACGCGCACCATGACGATCAGCGCACAGACCACCAGCGCCGGCATGGCCCACTTGCAGAACCACTCAATGCCTTTGCTCAGGCCGCGGTATATTAAAAAGAAATTAAGAAATGTGCATATGGCTATCATGCTGATTGCCAGGCCGCTGTGAAAAGACGCTCCGTCATGTGCGATGCCGACAAAATCTTTGAAAAATGCCTCATATGGCGCCTTATCACTGACCCCCAGCGATAACTGCCCGGTGGCCGATGCCAGCGCATAGCCCAGGCACCACGCCTCAATCACGATGTAGTACATATAAATGCCCACCGGCACCAGCATTCCCAGGATGCCGAAGTAGGGTGCAATGCGATTTTTCCAGATGACACGGTAAATGCCCGGCGCGGAGTTATATCCGCGCGTGCCGCCGTAACGCCCCATTGACCATTCAAGCCATGCCACCGGCAGACCCAGCAGAAACAGCGCAATGAAGTAAGGAATCATAAATGCGCCGCCGTCATATTTGGCGGCAAGTCCCGGGAATCGCAAAAAATTCCCCAGACCCACGGCGCTGCCCATCACGGCGAGAATCACGCCGATGCGAGAGCCCCAGTTTTCGCCCGATCCTGGCCCTTTAGCCATAGTTTCTCCACGACAACAGCCACGCCCTCTCTTTGCGCAAGATCAGCCCGTACTGCTTTCGCTGCGCAAAACCAATATGTACTCGTTTGTGAATGGCGAAATGAACTTTCGCCATTTTTACCTCTGCCACCTCATACGATAGCAGCAATCCCATTTATTCGCTACGGTGTTTTTTCCCAAATCCCATAAGTTTGGCCCAAATAAAGGATCTTTCTGACGGAAGATAAATCTCAAGTTGCCCTTTGCCATTGATCGCGACATGGCCGCTGCCGCCCAGAATCTCCGCGCCGCTGGCCGAGCCGATCATGAGCGGTTCGGCATACGTATTCGTTTTTGCATTGCCTCTGAACATCAATACGTAGGCCGAATCATCACCATAATTCAAAAATCCTGACCAACTATATCCGTTCGGCTGATGGCCGATCGGCAGTGTGTGATTCGTCATCATCTGTGTGCGATGTGTTTTCCACATGGCTACCAGCGGCGCCAGTTTTTCAATATCCGCAGCGGGCAGATTGCTGACCTCCATCCACGCGAGGGGATTGCTCAACATCACCGACGCAAAGAGCCACGTAATGTCATAACGCCCCGGCGCAAGATTCTCATCACCATACGTTTCCTGCTTGCGATGCGGATTAAGAAACTCAATCCGCAGCCGCCACGGATCAATCACCCAGCTCAGCATCCATAAATTCCGCAGTGTGGCATGCGGATAATAATTGCGCCAATCCGTATAGCGATTTTCCAGAAATAACGGCCCGGCGCACATGGCGCCAAAATATCCCGGCCGCACTTCCGCCGTCACATCAAGATCAAATGTCACTTTGCCGGCCGATTCCTCAATCACTTTGCTGAACATGGCCAGCAATCGCCGCTCGCTTAATTTGCTGTGGGCCTTAACGCCATCAATCTTAAAGTAGCAAACGCCATGCTCGCGATGCAGTTTGAGCAGCGCCTCCGCATCGCTCAGATAATTCTTAAAATCATCGGAAGAATCAGGCGCAAACCACAGCCCGACATGCATTCCTTTTTTCGCCGCCGCCTGAACCACCGGCGCAAGCCCGTTCGGGAAACGCTCAGGATGCGGCAGCCAGAAATTCTCATCCGCCGCCCAGAATCCGTTCCACACGCCGCCGGCCGATGCCGAATTGGCTGTTTTTCCCTTCTGCCATCCGTCGTCAATCTGCGTGACCTCAATGCCTATCTTTGCGCCGGCATCAATTTCCTGTAAAACAAAACTCTCGCAGATGCGGCTGTCGCGGTTACGATCTCCCCACGTATTGCTGATGATTCTTCCGTCGCGCTGGCTGTTGATGACGCGATAGTGCCTTTGCAGATCATGCAGTACTTTGGCCCGGCCGGCCTTGCCTCCGCGATACGCTATTACCGTTGAGAGATATCCCTCGGCATCCGTTGCGCCGTGGCCCATGAACAGAATGTGATGATCGCTAAACGCAAGATCCGCGCCGTCGCGCACAGGCCGCGCATGCTCAAGCGGCGCGTGCTTGAGCCACACAAGCCCATCACCCGTGGCGTCATCCTCAATAGCAAAAAGATTGCCGTGACGCATCAGTCCGCGTTCTGCCGGATGCAGAAGATATTCCCGCTCATGCACAAGCGTATTGTGATGATCCGTCTGGTCATGCAGCTCAAATTCACGCAGCGTCAATCCTGACGGCGCAAGCGCCAGGCACTCAATGATATTGACATCGTCATGACTGGTTTGGCTGGCCGGTTGATCAACTTCAATTCCGCTGGCCGCGTTATCATTTGCTTGGTTGACAGACGATTGCGTTTTGAGTCCCGCGTCAGGCATCACAAGCTGAACGCTGATGCCGGGCAGATTGGCAAAAATCTCAAAGCGATACATCAGCGTAATCTTTTTGCCCCTGCTGATGACTTGCGCCACCAGAGATTGCGCTTCGCCCGCTCGCCACACGCCGCGATGAAGTTCAAGCGAAAGGATCGGATCTTTTTCATTCACAACCGCCGGCGGCAGCAATGACGCTTTCTGCGCCACGCCCGTGAGCCATTGCCGGCCACTGGTTTTATCAAGAAAACTGGCCGCGAAAAATTTTCCGCCGATAATTCGCCAGCGCCGCTCAATAAGCGCATTGCCGGCGATCAATTCCTGATTTTCAATTCGTGCGTAACAACTCTCAGCCATGGCATACTCACATCATTTTTATTTTTCAGACGCGGGAACACTAGTTTCCCGCACACGTTCTGTTGCCAGTTTGACGGCTTCTTGCGATACATCACAACCAAAATAATGGCGTCCTCGTTTTTTGGCCGCGACAAGCGTTGTTCCGCTTCCGCAGCAAAAATCGGCAACCATTCCGCCCGGCGGGCAAAGCGCCACGATCAACTTCTCAAGCAGTTCAAGAGGTTTTTGTGTCGGGTAGCCGGTGCGCTCGCGCGCCATCGGGTTGAGCGCCGGCACGATCAGCACGTCGTCCGGATTTTTGTGCGTATCCGTCATTTTGATGCGAGCGCCTTTGGGGCAGGCCGCGCGTTTGAGCGATTTTTCCGTTCGCGGAATGGCAATCGCCTTGCCGTCATAATAAGGATGCTGGCCACGGGAATAAAAAAGTAGCGTATCGTGCTTTCGCGAAAAACGATCTTTTGATGCGCCGCCGGTTTGGTAATACCAGATTAATTCATTTTGAAAATTATCGTATCCGAGAATTTTATCACACATCACTTTTGCGTAATGCACCATATGCCAATCAAGGTGAAGCAAAAAAACGCCTTCCGGCTTTAATGTCCGATAAACCTGCGTTACGGATTCCTGTAGCCAAGCCAAATAGGCTTCTCGGCTTTCCCAAATATCCATAAATGAGAAATTATCGTCTTTGCGACTTTTTTGACGGCTCGGTAGCGTATGTTCCCGTTGTGTGTAGTAAGGGGGGTCCAGGTAAACCAGGTCGGCCTGGCTTTCGCCTAATAATTCGCATCCGTTAGCAATATCAGCCAAAATTATGTTATCGGACTTGGTTGGCGTTGTTATCAGCCTTTCGGAGCTTGGTTTCTCTGCAACTACCATCTTGCTTGCTCCGCTCATTTAGCTATCCTATTACTTACTAACGTTCATGTGTGGCCAGGGTCTACTTAGCAACGCATGCTGTACTTTGTACAGCAAAAGTTCACCTTGTGCCATATCTGGGCGCGGTGTTCGAGTATTACGTAAGGATACAGTCGTGACTCAGCTCAACGTTCAAGTGGTTGACCAAGAGGGTAAACCGGTCTTCCACAAGGTGCGTAAAGCCGTTTCTCGCATTGATTGGTCTGACATGGGGCTCAAGGCCGCGCTTGTCGCGGTTTTTGCGGCCATTGTGTATGTCGGACTGAATCCGAAACTCATCGGCTCATTCAATCCGTTCGCGCCAATCCTCGGCAATCCGGTGGGCCGCGCTTTTGCGTATTTCGCAGGCGTGTACTCAACGCTTATGCTGACTGTCACGGTAATTCGTGCAGTAATGGTGCTGGCGTATCGCCCGATGAAGTCGCTGAGTGACGAAGAACTCCCGACTGTTTCGGTCATCATACCCGCATATAACGAAGGCCCGGATGTTGCCAAGAGCATTGAATCAATTGCGCGCAGCAATTATCCGCGCCACAAGCTTCAGATCATCACGATTGATGATGGTTCAAAGGATGACACCTGGGAACACATGAATCGCATGGCTGAGCGCTATCCTGACATGGTCTGCGCGATTCGCATGGAAAAGAACGGCGGCAAGCGCCAGGGCATGCGTGTTGGTTTTGCTCTCGCGGCCGGCGATATCGTGCTGACAATGGATTCCGATTCCGTTGTTGAGCGTGACAGCGTTCGCAACCTGGTCACTCCGATTGCCGCGGACAAGCGCATCGGTGGCGTGGCCGGTAACGTCAAAGTTCTTAATCGCGATGCGGGCATCATTCCGAAAATGCTTCGCGCAAGCTTCGTGCTCGCGTTTGATTTTCAGCGCGCGTATCAGTCAAAATTTGGCGGCGTTCAGTGCACGCCCGGCGCGTTCTCTGCTTATCGCCGCAGCGCCGTTGAAGAAGTTCTTCATGACTGGAACAATCAGTCGTGGCGCGGCAAGCCGGCCACCATTGCTGAAGATCGCGCGCTGAGCAACCTGATTCTCCGCGAAGGTCACGAAATCGTATTTCAGAGCAACGCGGTTGTGTGGACCAACATCCCCACAACATATAAAGGCCTTGCCAAAATGTTTCAGCGTTGGGAACGCGGCAACATTCGCGAAAACCTGACGTACTGCACTTTCGGATGGAAAAAATACCGTGACCGTTACTGGTCGCTGATGAACATTGATTTCCTGCTGAACTTCGGCGAGATGTTCTTCCCGTATATGTTGATTGCGGCATCGCTGCTGTATGCCTTGTTTAATCCGTTCTTCCTGATTCAGTATCTGGCATACACCATTGTTTTCAGCGGCATCATGCAGATGTATACGCTGTATCGTGAACGCAGCAGTGATTTTATTTACGGCGTTCTTTACAGTGTTTTCTGGTTTACCTGCATGTGGTGGGTTGTGCCGTATTCCGTCATCACGGCCAGCAACGGCTCGTGGATGACGCGCAATTTGCCGGCCACGGCCGCCAAACCGGCCATCGCTCCGGCGGGCATTGAAGTTGCCGGCGCCGCCCAGGAAAATCTTGAACGTAAGGCTGCTTAATAAGCACGTATCCCTTGCGATATCTCTGACATCAAAAGGCTCCGCGTATGACGCGGAGCCTTTTTTATTGCCCGATTCAGAAACAAAGTTATGTTCGCAAATATTGATACGCCTGTTGTGTAAATTTGCATACAAACAATGTGTAAACTGAACGGCGTAAATAAAATATAACATATTGATAATAAAGTAATTGCTCGTTAATACTGTATGCAAAGTGCGTGTGAATAAGCCTTTTTAACAAGCCTCAATTTGCCCACCCTTTATGTGCATGTTAAGTTTCAGTATCAAATTGCGGTTCACTCACAGAATAAGCCACAATGTTCATGTCTGTGAAGTTTTGTCAATCAGGCGAAGAAGGGCGTATGCAGGTTACTGCTGAACAGATAGCTCAAAAGGTGGGCTTATCAAATGCCACCGTATCGCGTGTGCTTAATCGCAGCCCGCGTGTCAGCGAGTCGGCGCGCAAAGCGGTACTTGATGCGATCCGCGAGCAGGGCGAAATGCCCCGGCTGCTGGGAAAGCGCTCCGCCAGGCGTCATCGGCCAAAGGTGACATCTGTCCGCAGCACGATGGGGCTTGTTGAAATTTTGATGGTGCGCGATACGGAACTGGCCACGCTTGATGCGCGCGACAACATGGTGCAGGTCGGGCCGATTGGCAGTTTGTCGATTGAGCAGTTTTTTTCCGCGCGTGGCCGGCTTGCCAGCGGTTATTACCGCGGACTGGTTGATGGCGCAACGGCCGCGCTTAAGGATTTTGGTTATCGCGCGGTGCTTCAGGCCACGCGCACGCTTGAGCCGCGTCATTTACTCATGGAGATTAACGACCCAAGCAATCGCGGGCTGTTGATACTTGGCGACTGGAGCAGCGAGACACTGCCGTTTTTGAAAAAATGTCAGTGTCCGGTTGTTTCCTTCATGGCCAAAGATCCGCCGGGATGGCCTGATTACGTCGGCGTCAATCATCCGCTGGGCGTTCAGCTTGCGTTTCAGCATCTGCGTGCGTTGGGGCATAGCAAAATCGGGTATATCGCCGGGCATCAGCAAAAATCGCTGATGAGAGATCGCCTGGCCGCATACAAAATGCTGATGGCCGGTGATGATCTTCCTCTGCATCCGGAATGGATTGAGCAGGGGACCAATTCAATTGAGCAGATTCAGGTTGATATGGAGCAAATGCTGGCATTAGCGGATCGGCCCACGGCGATCATCTGCGGTTGTTTTGATGCCGCGGCCGTGGCCATTTACCGCGCGGCGCGCAAACTGAATATTCGCGTACCGGCCGACTTGAGCGTGATTGGTTTTGAGGATCACGAACTGGCCACGATTATTGATCCGCCGCTGACGACGGTGCGTGTGCCAATTCATCAGATGGGCCGGCAGGCGGTTCAGCTTTTGATGATGAGAATTGAGCGAGGCGCCGCGGCCGAGAACGAAAGCTGGCATTTAATGGCCACGCCAACGTTGATTACCCGGCAGTCAACCGCGCCGGTGAGCAGAATATAAAATTCAGGCAGGGTTGCTGAGAATGTGCCGCAAAACAAAATCAGGGAGTGGCCGTGATGAGCATGAATAACAGACCATATCGCCGCAAAGCGGGCTTTACGCTCATTGAGTTGCTCGTGGTTGTCGCCATCATTGCTGTTCTTATGGCAATATTAATGCCAGCGCTCGGTCGTGCGCGTATGCAGGCACGCTCAACGGTTTGCGTATCAAATCTTCGCCAGCTTGGCCAGTGGGGCATGATGTATGCCCAGCAATGGGACAACTGGTTGCCTACACAGGGCAAACGAAGTGGCTCTGATGATGTGACATCATGGGATTGGTCCACTTGGTGTGATATTTCCGGTACAGGATGGGTTGTTAAAGCCATCAATGACGGCATGTCATTTAAGAATAACAGTGACGGCACGGTCAATCTTCTGGGCTCAAAACTTGAGTGCCCGGAAGCCATGATCATCGGGTCATTCAGAAAGACCGGTCCGTGGTATCACACGTTCGCGCTCAATACATATCTGGGCGGAAGCCGCAAATCAAACGCGGATTATTCCTTAAAAACAAATTCAGACGGTAGCTTTCAGACTCCGATGCCCAAGAACAATCTTCTGCGTCCGCAGACCATTTGGTTTGGCGATTCCGGCGTGGGGTGGGCCAATGGTTCCGCATCGGATGGTTACGATTTTGGCTACGCTTTGAATCTTGATGCCACAGCTACGCTGGTCGGTGATGTGCCGAGCAGCAAGAATGGCCCGTGGCCCTGGGTGGTGGGCGGCCCGGGTGGCACGTTGCTGTCAATGCCGGGCCATCCGGGAAGAACCGCCAATTTTGTTTTTGGCGACGGCCATGCAGAAGGCATCACAATGAACGCCTATTACAGCATGAATATGAACGCACGCAAAAAATTCATGGGATCTTTGCTGGATTAAAGCATAGCCGCACGGCGAAAAGTGCGGAATCAAAATGTGGTATTAAACAAACTTGTGGAGGAAGAAACGGATGCGGTACGGAAAACAAAACATAATGTCGATATGTGCGATCATGCTTGGCGCTATTTCCACGGCCGCTCATGGCGCATACTGGGACACCTCGGCCAGCAGCGGCATTCAGGGCGGCAATGGTTCATGGGACGGATCGTACTGGAACAGCGGTTATAATAACAGCAACGCGCCAGGCGCGTGGACTGATGGCGGCTCCGCTGTTTTTTATGCCGGCACAAGCACTGTAACGAATAATGGCAATATATCGTTTACAAGTATCAGCCTGTCCAATGATAATACGACCGCGAAAATTACTGGTACCGGAACGCTTACCGGCGCAACAATTACCGTCAGTAAGAATACGTCCGTTTTTGAATTAGCCGGCGGCAATATTTATTTATCGCTCAGCAGTAATCTTCTTAATAATGGCGGCTTGGGTACGGTCCGGATCTCTTCCGGAACTTTTGTTGCCGGCACTGACGCGACACCGATTGATATGCTGGTGCAGTCCGGATCATTTGAGCTTACAGGCGGTACGGTTAAAACTGCCATTTTTGGCCTGGCGGATAAGGATTTGAAGGTTGCCACGGCCAGCGTCAGCGGCGGTACGATGCAGATTGGCGGTGATTTTCGTTTTGGAGTGGGTAAAGGGATCAGCGCCGGCGGAACGGCCACAATGAATCAATCCGGCGGAAACATCATTGTCAGCGGTAATCTGCGTGTGGGCAATAATGGCGGAACAACCGGCGCGGTTGCCACGTATAATCTCAGCGGCGGTACGCTTTCGGCGGATAATATTTACCTGTATACCGATACGGGAAGCCTGGCGTCCATCAATCTTTCAGGCAACGGAAAACTGCTGGTAAAAGGTACGGTCGGTTTAACTGAGACCGGCAGCAAATCAACGGATCACGCAACCAATTCGTTCAATTTTACCGGTGGTACACTGGCTGTCGGCACATTTAAGACGGACAATTTCAGCAGCGATACGCTGACAAATGCCGGCGGCACACTGGCATTAGGCGATCTGAATGCCGCGGGAAAAACAATCATCACCGGTAATTACGCCGTCACCAGCGCTACCGCGGCATTGGCCGTTGATATCGGCGGCACGACGCGCGCAACGGCATTTGCCGGTACGTCTGGCCAATATGATTATCTGTCAATCAGCGGCAATGCGGAACTGGCGGGGCTGCTGACGGTCAATCTGTTGCCCGGCTTTACGCCTGATGCGGCCGATTCATTTACGATTGTGACGGCATCATCCGTTACCGGCGCATTTGGCAATATTGTGGACGGATATGTGGCCACGGCAGACGGCACAGGAAAATTCCTGGTGACGATGAACGCCACTTCTGTTGTGCTTTCCGGATATGTCGATCTGGCAAGCGCGCCGGAGCCGGCCAGTGTTGCGATTCTGGCCGCGGGATGCATGGGCTTGCTGCGCCGCCGCAAAAACGGCTAATGATCATGACTTAAGGCGCGTGCATCAAGAGTAATCTGATGCACGTTTCTATTATGGAGTACGTATGCTCAAATCATGGCGATATGTAATCTGTGCGGCCATGCTGGCTGTTACTATGAGCGGAACTTCCGCCCGTGCAGGAGATCCGGCAACGGGTAATCCTGAGCTTGGCATTCAGGGAAATCCGAAAATCCTGGTGCCCAAAACATTCAAGCATCCCGGATTAATCAATTCGCTTGATGAGCTTCAGCGTGTAAAGAAAAAAATCGCGGCCGGTGAAGAATCGTGGAAAACCGCTTTTGAGCAGATGAAAAATTCCCGCTTTGCCAGCTTAAAATATAAACCAAAGCCGCACGAAACCGTCAGTTCTGGTTTTCTGGGCGCCGGCGCTGCGCAAGGCGGAGCGGCCGATCTGAATGATGACGCCATCGCCGCATATACCCACGCGCTGATGTGGGTGTTTACCGATAATCCGGAGCATGCTGATAAGGCCGTTGAGATTCTCAATAGCTGGGTCGTCCTGAAAAAACATCTTGGCGGCAACTGGTATATGACGACGCAATGGAGCGGCGGCATGTTTCCGCTGGGGGCCGAGATCATCCGCGCCACATATCCCAAATGGAAATCAGAAGACATTGCCAAATTCTCAAATATGCTCAGCACGGCATTCCTGCCGGCACTTCATAATCGCCTGGCTTATGGCAATCGTCATTTCGGCGCGATCAACGCCATGATGGCCATCGGCATATTCAATAATGATCGCGCCGCTGTTGCCGAAGCCATGCATCGGTGGATCAGTTATGTTCCGTGCTGGATTTATATGAAGGAAGACGGGCCGGAGCCGATTAAGCCTGATTATTTTATCAAAAATATACCCAATGACGTTCTTGCCAAAATGAATGACGGATTATTTTCTGATATTAAAGAATCGTGGATATATCAGGATGAAAAAATACTGGCATTCATGAAAGAAAATAAACTGGGCGATGACCGTACCGGCCTGATGAAGTATGACAAGGATAATGCCTGGAATCGCGCGCCGGATGATGCGTTTGTAGACGGCTTGTGCGCCGAAACATTTCGCGATCTCGGCCACTGCGATCTGGGCTTTTATCAGTTGATTGATACAGCGGAAATGGCCTGGCATCAGGGTATTGATCTTTATTCAATTTATGCCAAGCGTCTCGTGGCGTTTATGGAATTGCATGCGTATCTGCGCGTGGGCGAGCCGGTTCCCAAAGTATTCTACCGCGTACAGGAACTGGGCATGCCCTATACGTATGAGATTGCCTACAATCATTTTCATAACAGGCTGAGAATGGATCTTCCCAATACGCGCATGCTGCTTGAGAAAGGTTTGCGGCCGTTGCTGGCAAAACCGATGGTGGTTTCTCCGGGATGGGCGTATGTCGTGCCGGATTCCGGCCTGCGCGCAAGCCAGGTGAATCCTGCGGCCATGTCGCTTGCATGGGAAACTTTGACTCATGCGGATATTGATGCGCCCGGCACGGTGACGGAATCGCATAAGTAATGGTACGCCGCCGCCATGTTGTAGTGCGGAATTTGTTGGAGATGTACATGACGTTTACGCACAAAGTGATGCTGGCCATTGCCGGTATGGCATGTCTGCTGAGCCTCAACGCCGCACAGGCGCAAACTACACAGGCAAAGGCATATCCTGAAGAAGTCACGCCGCCGGTTCAGGTGCCTGATACATTTAAGCATCCGGGTTTGCTTCACAGCAAGGAAGAACTGGAGTTTGTTAAAAAGAAAATCGCGGCCGGCGAAGAGCCGTGGAAAACCGCTTTTGAAAAACTTAAAAGTTCAAAATTAACGCAGCTTGATTACAAACCGGAGCCGATTGACATCGTTAAATCGGGCATCGGTGGAAAAGGCGGCAAAGAAGGCGGCGCATATTCCGAAGGTAATGATTCGCACGCGGCCTATGCAATGGCGCTGATGTGGGTGTATACCGGCGATGAACGTTATGCTGAAAAATCGGTAGAAATTCTCAATGCCTGGGGCGCCAAACTTCAGGATCATCAGGGCGCCAACTGGTATTTGACGGCATCTTGGGCCGGATCAACATTTCCGGAAGCGGCCGAGATCATCCGGTATACCTATCCCAAATGGAAAAAAGAGGATATCGCGCAGTTCTCGGCCATGCTCAATCGCGCATTCCTGCGTATTTTGCATGGCCGCATTGCTTACGGAAATCGCGAACTCTCAACCTGTAATGCGATGATGGCAATTGGTGTGTTTAACGAAGATAAGGCTGCGTATTACGAGGGGCTCTCGCATCTCATCAGTTATGTTCCGAGCTTTATTTACCTCAGTACTGACGGGCCAACGCCGCGCAAAACGGATTATTTTCTGAACGATCTCAGCAATGATGAGTACTACAAAATGCATGCGAATCTTTTTCCGAACAAGGAAGATTCGTGGCTCTTTGCCAAGTTCCGCATCATCGGCGAAGACAAAACCATGTTCACTCGTTTTGACATTAATAAGCAGTGGTACAATCCCGGCGCGTATATTGACGGCCTGACTTCCGAAACATGCCGCGACCTGGGCCACGTGGATATGGCGCTTGGCGGCATCTTTAACTGCCAGGAAATCGCCTGGCATCAGGGACAGGATCTTTATTCGCCCTTTGCCCGGCGCGTGATTGCCGCAATGGAATTGCAGGCCGGCATGAGACTCGGCCACCCGATTCCCAAAGAACTCAGCGGCGCTAAAATCAATGCCACGGCCATCGCGCCTACATACGAAATTGCCTACAACCATTACCACAACCGCATGGGCCATGATCTGCCGCTGACTCGCGAGTTTATTGAAAAAGTGATCCGCAACGCGCGCGATTCATGGTCGTCTGTGCCGCAACCGATTTATGCCAAAGCGCTCTGGGGCCAGGCGTTCCTGCATATGTCTTGGGAAACCATCACGCATGCCGAAATTGGCGACGCCAAACCATGATCACAACAGCCCTATTCCCCCTGCGAAATAGGGCGCAAACCAATCATCATTATTGATACGAAAGAAGCCCCGCGGTTGCGCCGCGGGGCTTCTTGCTTGGTATTTGCAGTATGTGCTGCCGTGGTTTACTTGCTGAAGAACTTTTTGATGGAGTAAACCGTGGCGGCGCGGCCGACCCAGCCGATTGAATCAACCAGCGGGATTTCCTTCGGGCATACGCGCACGCAGTTCTGAGCGTTGCCGCAATCGGTAATGCCGCCTTCGCCCATGATCACATCCATGCGCTCGTCAGCATCAACCTTGCCGGTCGGGTGGTTGTTGAAGTATTTGACCTGCGAGAGCGTCTGCGCACCGACGAACTGATTGTCAATCGTGAACTGCGGGCAGGCCTCAAGGCAGCAGCCGCAGGTCATGCAGCGGGACATGTTATAAAGCGCGTCCTGCTTCTTGGGATCAATGCGCGGGCCGGCGCCGGCGTGATAGTAACCATCAACCGGAATCCACCCTTTAATGCGCTTGAGATTCTCAAACATGCGGCTGCGATCAACCGCCAGGTCGCGAATCTTGGGAAACTTGCTCATCGGCTCAATGGTGATTGTGCCGGGCTCGTTGGTCAGGATCACGTCAATCAGGGCCGAGCAGGCCTGGCGGACGGCGCCGTTGATGACCATCGTGCATGAACCGCAGACTTCTTCAAGACATGCGGCGTCGTACACGATCGGGGCGGCCTTCTGGCCGTCAACCGTCACCGGGTTTGCGGCAATGGCTTGCAGCACCGATGTGATGTTCATATTCGGCTTATAGGGAATCTCAAAAGTCTGCCAGAACGGCTCGGAATCCGGGCGGTCCTGACGCTTGACCTTAACCACGATCTTGTCAGGGGTATTTGCAGCGATCATTGTAAAAACCTCTCAGGGTTTGTTCACAGATTTTTAGGCCGGCCACCGCACCGCGGCGGCCGGCACACAAGTTCAGTTCGTTATTTTGACGCCGTTTTGCCGTAAGTACGGGCCACCGGCTTAACCAGGCTGATATCAACCGGTTCGTAGCTGAGGACCGCGGTACCAAACGAGCTTGTTGAGCCGCCCTGATTGCTCACCAGCGTGCTCTTGAGCCAGTTATCGTCATCACGCTTGAAGGAACGTTCATCAAGCGGAATTTCGTGGTGTTCGGCCTTGTCATCCGGCACTTTGTAGTGCGCGCCGCGCGATTCGTCGCGGGCCAGAGCGGCATTGGCGATCGCATCGGAGAGCACGATCATATCGCGGACCGACTTGGTAAAGCTCAGGGTCTGGTTGCTCCAGGTGCCGGTATCCGGCATGCCCAGGTTGTTCTGGAAGCGATCCTTGAGTTTATCAATCAGCGCGATGGTTTCTTTGATCTTTTTGTTGATGCGGATAATCGTGATGTTATCCGACATGCTCTTGCCCAGCTCGCGGTGGATGACATACGGGTTATCCGTACCCTTGCTGGCCAGGAGCTTGGCTTCCCAGTCTTTTTGTTCCTGAACCTTGCCGTCAAAGAGCGACTGATTGACTTCCGCCGAGCCGCTCTTGAGCGCGTCAACATAGTTCTTGACGCACGGGCCCATGAACAGGCCGGTGGTGATGCAGGAAAGCAGTGAGTTGGCGCCCAGGCGGTTTGCGCCGTGGTACTGGTAATCGGCTTCGCCCGCGGCATAGAGGCCGGGGATATTGGTCATCTGGTTGAGCGGGTCGCCGGCTTTGAGGCCGCCGGTGGCTTCGTCCTTGACAAAGTTCACCCACAGGCCGCCCATTGAGTAGTGCACGGCCGGGTAAATCTTCATCGGTTCCTTCAGCGGGTCAACGCCGACGAACTTTTCGTAGATTTCCAGAATGCCGCCGAGCTTCTTCTTGAGCACTGCGTAGGGGATGCCGGTGGCGCGTTCGGTCAGGTCGAGATAAACCATCTGGCCGCCGCCGATGCCGTAGCCCTGTTCGCAGATGTAGTAGATTTCGCGTGTGGCGATGTCGCGCGGAACAATGTTCTTGTATTTCGGATAGAGACGTTCAAGGAAGTAATCGCGCTCTTCTTCCGGGATATCGTTCGGGTGGCGCGGATCAGCTTTCTTTTTGGGCACCCAGATACGGCCGCCTTCGCCGCGGGCCGATTCTGACATCAGGCGACATTTATCTTCGCCCGGGATGGCAGTGGGGTGAACCTGCATGAATTCAGGGTTGCCGAGCTTGGCGCCGGCCAGGTAGGCGCGGGCCGAAGCCGAACCGGTGCAGATCGTAGACATCGTGGACTGGCCAAAGATCAGGCCGTTGCCGCCGGTGGCCAGGATCACGGCATCACCGCGGAATGAGCGGATCTGCATGGTGCGCAGGTCCTGAGCGACGATACCGACGCACTTGCCGGTTTCGTCGATCACCGGCCAGAGGAAATCCCAAAATTCATACTTGGTGACTTTGCCGGCAACTTCCCAGCGGCGGACCTGTTCATCAAGGCAGTACAAAAGCTGCTGGCCCGTGGTGGCGCCGGCGAAGTGAGTACGCTTGAAGAGCGAACCGCCAAACAGACGCAGGTCGCGGAAACCTTCAGCCGTGCGGTTGAAGGGAACGCCCGCGCGATCGAGTAAATCAATAACGCCCGGAGCCATCTGGGCCATCTGCATGACCGGAGGCTGGTTGGCGAGAAAGTCGCCGCCGAGCAAGGTTTCGCGGCAGTGTTCAAATTCGGAGTAA
Source organism: uncultured Phycisphaeraceae bacterium (assembly GCA_964610975.1). Classification (GTDB taxonomy): domain Bacteria; phylum Planctomycetota; class Phycisphaerae; order WQYP01; family WQYP01; genus CAZSYN01. The sequence continues at coordinate 285,634 of CAZSYN010000003.1, read as the reverse complement.
CCCTGCTGACGGGCCACTTCGTTACAGGCGTTGATGCCGCCCTGGGCACACACGCTGTGAGAACGCTTAACCGGGACGAGACTAAACAGATCAACAGGCACGCCGATTTCGGCGAGCTTCATGGTGGCAGCCAGACCAGCAAGGCCGCCGCCGACTACGATGACACGCTTCTGAGCCATTTTTAACTTAACCTCAAAGGGTTCAACAGTTTATTACTTTTTACGAACTCGGGCGGCTTGCGCCACCCGATGGTTGATGTTTATTTCTTCTCAATCGTGATTACTTCAGCGGGCTTGACTTCCGTCTTTTCGACGGAGACTTCAGCCTTTACTTCTTCAATCTGAGTGGTTGTTTTCTCAACCGGGTATTTTGAATCGCCGAAAGCGAAGGCCGCCCAGGCCACCGTGCCGACGACCAGCATGCCGCAGCCAAAGGCGCAGCAGGCGTGGCCCCAGCGTTTCTGGGCTTTTTCGGTGGTGGTCAGGCCCCAGGCGATGGCTGATGACCACAGGCCGTTTGCCCAGTGGAAAACCGCCGACCAAACGCCCAGCAGGTAAAGCGCCATGACCGCGACATTCAGCGCGGTGTTATCGCCAAACGGGTGGCGGATGGCCGCGACTGTTGACTGATAGGCGTGATTTTCAGCATTAAAGTGTCCCGCGCCCCAGCGATGCAGCGTGCCGACGTGATAAGCGACAAACAGCAACAGGATAACGGCGGTGACGCGCTGAAGCAGGTAGCGGTAATTGCCACCATATTTGTACTTCATCGTGGTTTCGTATGACACGCCCTGACGGGCAATGTAAATGCCATACACCATGTGAACCAGCAGCGGCAGGAAGATGGCGGCCAGTTCAATGAACGGCAGCATCGGCTCAAGCTGGTGGATTTTATCCACATTCTGCTGATACATGAGCGGTTTAACACCCGTGGCATTCACCAGCAGGTGTACGGTGATGTAGCCGCCAAAAAGCAGACCAAATGCGGAATGCACCCGGCGCAGCCAGAAATGGCGCTGACCGTTGCAGGTCGCATAGGAAGTCGGTGCGTTTTTGGTGGCTGGGGCCTCGTGAGAGGTCGCGGTCGTGGTACTCACATTCAGACCTTTCGGAAGGAGACGCTTGCAAACTACGGATCGCATTCGCGTATGCGATCCTAATTCAACTTAAATTGGTGCGGGAGGATTGTAAGGGATCGCCCGAAAACCCGCAAGAATATCGCACCTGTTAGTCTTTTTTTCAGGTATTTTGGTCCAAAATATACGAGAACGCGGATTTGGTGAGCTTTTACTGGCCCAAAATCGCGGACGGTGACGGCTGCATGTACACGGTCATGTTGGTGCGAAGCTGGTCGCGGTCAATGTGCTGCATGGTCATGCCCGGATCGCCGGCGCTGTCCCATACATAAATGTACGGCTCATCGGTGGGGCTGATGCTGAAATCAAATTTACCGTCCTTGTCGCACTTGAATTTGTCGAAGACGCCCAGGCCGTCAGGCCGGCCGATTGAAAATACGGCCGTCGGAACCGGTTTTTTGCTGCGCGGATCAAGCACTACGCCGCTGACATGCGTGCATGCGGAAAGTGCCAATGCGGAAAGAATGCTCAGGACGAGAAGGGTATGTTGAATTTTCATAGGAACCTCATTATTAAAAAGCAAAGGCTAAAGGATAAAGGCTGAAGGCTGAAAAAGACAATTTCCGTTGTGTAATTTTTTTTAGCCTTAATCCTTCAGCATTCAGCCTTATTTTATTTATCGTATGCGGATCAGTTCTTCACGTGTGATGCCCATGTTGGCCAGATGAGGCTCAACGTCCGCAAGCCACCTCATGCCGTCTGTGTAATAACCGGCCGTAGGCTTGAGATCCGGGATTTGCGCGGCCCACCAGGCGTTAAAATTATGCATGCATAATTCACGCAGAAATTTGCATATCATGCTGGCCAGCGCCGTGGGCAAAAATTTGGTTTCGCTTTTTTCGCGGAAATGCACCACCGTTTGGCGGGCCTTTTCTCCTGTGCCCTCATGAATGATATAGCTGCTGCCATCTTCATTTTCCTGCAAAACTTTCAGCGCCGCATCCGGGAATGATTTGAGCAGCAGATCCGTATATTTGTCGCGTGCGCCTTGTTTATCAATGCCGACCACCAGGCCGCGCGCGCCAAAAAGCTGATGCAGATCGTAAAGATGTTTGAGCGTGATGGAGATCAACGCGGACGCCTTGTTATGCGTATTGCTGATCATTTGGTTAAAGCGTTTTTCGGGCACAACGGCCGTGCGCATGGCCACGGGCGCTACGCCGGCTTTGGCGCAGGCGCGCTTGAGCATGTTGCCGGCGATACGCACATCGCCGATGTCGGCCAGGTACGGCAACAGGGTTGAGTCCGGCTGATACCAGCGATATTCGCTCAGGCCGTGATTCTCGCAGGCAAAGAGCGCCAGCAACCTGGCCAGCGGATAGGGTTCTGCGAGCAGGGCCGGCTCAAGCAAGCTGGCAAATGACAGCACGCCGCGTTCAAGAATGCGGTCACCATCCGAAAGATTGTGAATGATTTTTGAGTCAGCCACGAGGACGCGGCCCTTTTTACACGGTTTTTTAGACGATACGCCGCTGTTGAGCGCCGACCAGAGACACGGCAACTCATCAATCTGCTGGCAAAGCTCCTGCGATGCGACCTCAAAAGCCGTGGCAGAAACCACCAGCGGCCCCAGCAACGGGCCGTAACCTGCTTCGTCAATACCGGCAATAATCATGCGGAAAGGATAACAGGGAATGTGGCAATGTGGTAATGCCGTAATGTGGCAATTGAAAAGAAGATTGGTAATTGGTCCTCAACGTATCCGCAAAAAGTAAAAAAGCCGATCCGTTGCGAATCAGCTTTTATCGTTTATCGTTCAGCGTTTTTTTAACGCATCACCCAGTAAGGCATTTTTGGCTGGGGCTGAATATCAATGCCGATGGCCTGGCCGGGGATGTCATATTCAAGCACAAGCGTTTTGTGCAGAATTTCTGTTTTGCCGGTCAGCGGGTTTTTGACCTCGGCCGTATCGCCGGTGGTTCCGGAGACAAAAATCTTGAAGTTGCGGGCGTCGGCATCAACGCCGGTAAAAATGGCCACGCCTTCTTTGGCGTTGTCTTCGCCCTGGCGCAATTTGCCGAAAATATCAATCGGTGAGAGCATAAACTCGGCCTTATAAAGCGCTTTTACCTTTTTGTAGACATTATCAGCCTGAGTTTCAGACTGCAAAAGCTGGCCGGTATCGGTCATAAGCTGAAAATCCGGCGTAAAGAGGATGTCTTTGCCGGTGTTATTCACGACTTTATAGCGGATATAAAAATATGTTTTGCCGTCAACAATCATGCGCTCAACGGGTTGAGCGGTGAAGAAAAGTTCCCATGTTTGCGGCACAACCGACGGCTGCGGCGCGGCCTGAAGAACCGAAACGTTCGTCACGACGCAAGTTGCGCCTGCCCAGGCAGCCAGAGTCACCGCGGCTACCGCCAGAGATTTTTGAATCATTGCCATCACGCCTGCTCCTAGGTCTGAAGTGCCACCAGATAAGGAAGTTAACTCACAACGCTCATAATGGCAAGCGGAACGGGGCAAAAAGAATGGGAGACAATCAGGCTGATATTCTTTGGCACAGGCTTGCCACGGTGCTTTCGTCATTTTTGTAAATCATGACTGTACATGCTGCCGGGGTTATGGCGCTGAGTTCTTTTTGCAGATGATCTGGATCAAGATCAAGTCCGCCGCGCGTTTTGACTTCAACCGGTCCCGGCCGGCCGGGCGGCAAAGCCGCCAGCGCGCGACGCAAATCGCGGAACAGAACCGTTGTGATGTGCTCAAAAGCCGCCAATGCCGGCAGGCGGATATGTGCCGCGCCGGTGAGGTAACCGCCATCGGTATTCAGCGGGGCCAGTTGATGTTGATCGGCCAGCGCCGGGGCCAGGCCCGCGCGATGCACGGCCGGGTCAACTTCATACAGATAAGTCTGCGGCGCCTGCGGCATACCCGGTAACTGCGGCGCGGCGGTCAATGACCATGATTCTCCCTGCGGCGGAACAATCGTCGCCGTGCGCGTACCAGACGGAAAATATTCCGCCAACTTACCGACCCATAGCAAAGCCTGAACGGCATGACGCCCATCAGAGATTAACTCAAGATGGCCGACGGGTAATTCCGAAAAATCCGCGGCCGGTGACAATTTAATCATGCCGCCGGCAAATTGGCTGATGATCTGGTTGATCACTTCCGGTCCGGGAATCATGTCGGCCCATGCGTGGCTGCGTTTGCCGCCGCTGCGGCGCGCCGGATCAATATGAAAAATCGGCGTGCGATCAGGATGACGATGATTGAGTTGCTCGCACAACGTAGGCAACACGCAAAGCATGTCGTCCTGAATGATCTCAAGATTAACGCCCGTCGCGGCCGCATTCTGAGACAGACACCACGCGCGCACGGGTGACATCTCAATGGCAATCGTCGGCGCAACGGCCGCAAATGCCAGCGCATCACCGCCGATGCCGGCGCAAAAATCAACGATGACTGCTTTGTCATGCAATTCCGGCTGATGATTCAGCGCGCGCGCTTTATAGCGCGCAATGGCAAGGCTCGTGGCTTGCTCAAGAGCTTCCGGCGGAGCAAAAAAATGATCGGCAATTTCCGCAAATTTGCCTTTTGGCCCGCCGGCCCTGCGGCGCACATCGGCAATCGTCAACGCGGCGTGTACCTGCTGAGCATCCGCATTTTTACGGAGTTTCTGAATCGCCGCCGGCGTGACTTCGCGCACTTCCCCGGCCGCGGCAAGCAATCGGCCGCCTTCCGGCGTCAGCAGATGTTGCAGAGCCGGCAACGACAGGCGTGATTCATCAGGTACATAATTCTGTATCGCCATTCCGTCGTGTCATTTCTTTTGGGTTGTGGCCGGTTGTGTTGACGGGATCGCAGGCGCGCTGAGCGCCGCTTTAAGATCCGTCAGCGCGTCATTAATACGGCGTTTGCGCTGCTCATTAAGTTCCGGCGAAAGATCCGTATCGCGGATGAACAAATCAAAAACAGTGCCGTCAGGGCCAAGCGGCACGGCCACGCGCCCGACTATTTCTCCGCGCATCGCGCTTGCCGGCGGCGTGCCGGGCAACTTCAGCGCTATCGTATCGTCCATGATTTCTGTCGTGATGCGATAACTGCCGGCCAGCGAATCAAGCGTGCGCTGTAACGTAGAATCAGAATCAAGCGTGACTGTGGGCACGACATCATAAAGTCCCGGATCAGGTACAAGCCGCACATGCGACGTGCGCGAAAGCTCACTGACTACTTTTTCGGTTCTGGCATTAAATTGCTTGATAAACACTGGCCTCTGCAATTGGCGCTCAACCCATTGCCGTTTGCTCATGATTTGCAGGCTATTCTGGTCAACGGTCCACACAAGGCCTGTTGCGCCGCAGTAAGTGTCAAGCGCCTGGTCAATGGTGCACGGAAGCACACCCTTTACCGCCTGCATGCCTTTATCATGCATTGCGCCATCAGCGCCCTGAATGCGCACCAGCAGATCGGCCTTGCCCACGAGATTGCGGATATCCTGCTGCCAATCCACATCAAGTCGCGGCAATTGGGTTGTGCGGAGCGTCTGTAGAAGTTTGAGTTCATCCCACGTGGTGCGCCGGCCTACGCGCAAAAGCGCGGCCGTCGGGCGGATGATCACCGTATCGCCGGCGACAACCTGCTCAAGCGAAAGCGGCAAAAGAATTTCCGCAATGGCCGCACGCAGCGGCGCGGAACGAAACTCGGCCGTGATCTTGGTCGTTGCGCCGTAAACCAGCGCATCATACGCTGCGGGATCTACTTGTATGCGAATCTTGGCCGCGCTCTGAATATCCTCAAAAGCTTTTGAGAGCTCAACATTCTCAATTTTACTGGTAAACGGCTGATCAAGACGCCGCTGAAGTGCGATGTCGGCCGGCACCTGTGCCGCCGCCACAGCGCACGTACTCATCAATATCAATAAACTCATCACCTGCTGTTGACGCATCAATAGTCCTCCGTGTGAGTCCTTATTGTATGCCACGCGGAGAAAAACCAAAATGCGGAAAAAACAGACCCTCTTTTTTTGGGTCATTGCCCTCTTGTGGTTTATCTTCTTATTGGTTTTTGAGTTCCCTGGTCCAAAACTGAGGTTACGCATCAAATAAAAATAAAAAAAAAGAAGCCGTGTGGAAGAGGGTATTCCCACACGGCTTGGCGGAGGAGGAAACGAGTATTGTCTTAAGAGAGACTCCTGTTGCCGATGACATCATCAGTGCAGCAGGAAGAACTCTCGTGTGAACTCCTTTAAGCATCCGGTTTCTCATGTGCACCCGGACTCTGTTTACTTATGCAAGTAGTGTGCCAGTACGCGGAATGCTAAAAATATTCAGCAGAGGCAGAGCGGTAAAAAATAAAAAGTGATAGTTAATTGCTTAAAAATACTGGTTTTCTAAAAGATTTGTGTTAAAACGCCAGTTCAAATATTTTTCCTGAAGCTCTTCTCATGAGGCTCTGCGGATGCGTAGCATTGCTCAATTCGTGGTCAATTACCGGAATAAATCAGGTTTGTTGCCTGAAGGATGGGCAGGCGTTGCCAAAACGAGGCATCATTGCCGCCTATATATGATTTTGGCGGCAACAGGCCTGCTATTATCGTCCTCATTCCTGGCCAGTTGCGGTCCTTTGGTAAAAAATGAGAATGCAAATGCTGCGCAACCTCATGTTAATCAAAAAGTTGTGAAGAAAATAGCCGTGGCGCGCAATCAGATTCAGTATGTATTTCTTGAAGAACTGAATCTGCCAAACAGCACAGGAACAGTCACGCTTTCGGCCAGCAACGCGAAATCCTGGGTCGGTTCTTCCTGGGATCTTTACGAAGTGCAAAAAAATGAGCAGCCCGTAACCGGTGTGAATGTTGACCAGGTGCTTGGCAAAACCGGGACGCAAACGGATACGGGCTCGCTGCTGATTCCGTGTGCATCAGAAAAAGCGGATGCCGGCCAGAAAAAATTCAAAGTTCAGCATGCGGATCGTCTTGTTTTGCGGGTGAGCATTGAGCCGACCATGCCGGCCGGGGTCGCCGCCATGCAGTTGCGTCTGCAAACGGCGAACGGGGATATGGCCCGCGATATTCAATTTGATGTTCAGGATATTTCGCTGCCGACGGAACCGGCGGTGCTGGCAATCAGCACGGTCAGCACATCCGCGTTGACCGGAATGTATCCTGAATTACTTAATCAGGTACCGGTGCCGTTTCTTGATCGCACGGACCCTGAACATCGCGGCGCAGTTGAAAAAATTGATGCGCTGGTGGCCGCGGCCCATCGCGAGGGTGTGGCGCTTTTTCTTGAGGATCTTGCGCCGGCGGTCAAGCTTGATGTTACCGGCAAAGTCTCCCTTGACTGGGATGCTTACGACCGCACGATTCAGCCATATATGACTGGCGAGGCTTTTGCCGATCATCAGCCGCTACAGGCGTGGCTTGTGCCGCTGCCGCCGCGGCGCGTGCGCGATACGCCGGCGCAGTTGCGTCAGTATTGGCAGGCGTGTGTTGAGCATGCCCAGCTAAAAGGGTGGCAGGGCGCGCCGGTGTTATATCATCCGGCGCTGATGAGTCGTGATGCGGATGGCGCGCTGCGCCAAACCGTGCTCAATGTGCTCTCTCAAATTGATTTCGGCGTTGCCGTGGCGACGCATGCGGATATCAGGCTCAAGCGTCCGCAATTATGGGTGACGGATTCCGCGGATATGCGGTTTCCGCCGGCCGGTGCGCTGGCCGACGCGCAGAGCGTGCGCGTGTGGCCCTGGCTGGCGCAGGCGCGGCATTTGCGCGGATTTATCTGGCAGGGCGCCGCATCATTGGCTGGCAACAATTCTGTTTCTGCGGAAGGTACGCTGCCGCTTCTGGCTGATCTTGGCGCGGGGCGCGGCGTAACGCCGACGCTTCGCATGGCGTGGCTCAAAAGCGGGCTCAATGATGTTGCGCTCAATGACCTGATGCTTCGGCGCGCGCCTGAAGTGATCGGTTATGAGGTCATGGCGGGCGTGGTCGGCAGAACCGGCGCGCCTGATATCCTCAATGATGCGCCTGCTGAACCCAAGTTCACATCAACTGCTCCTTATCTCTTTGCCGGATGGGCCACGGATCAGGAATTTTGGGATCGTCTGCCGGCGATGATTGATAAATTGATCATGGCTTATGATCCGGGGCAAGTTCACGCGGTATCGCCGGATGATCCGCTTTATCTGAAAACAAAAATGTGGCTTGCGCAGGCGCATCGTCCCGCTGCGCGCGTGACGCATTATGATTTTAGCGTGGCCAAAGGCGCGCTGGGCCCGCTGCTGATGGTGGCCGCGACGGTTCGTATTGATAATCCGATTTCCGTTGAGTCTCCGCTTGATTTTCGCTGGCCAACGCCGCCGGGCAATCTGCGTATTGAGCCGCGCCAGGCCACGTTGCCCGCGCTGGGAATTGCTGAGTCGCAAATCCGCATGGTCGGCCACGTTGATTCCCTTCGTGATGTCATGGCGCCTACCACACTACAGATTGTTGAGCGTAACGGCGGGGCGGTTCTTGATTTGCCGGTCCTGATACCGGCGATAAAGATACGATCCGTACCTGAGCCGTTGCGACTTGACGGCACCGCCGAAAAATGGCCCGCTTCTCCGGCCGATGCGCCGGATATGCGCGTGGCCACGCGATACGCCAATCGTGCCGATCTGCTGGCCGGCCGCTTATCGCGGGAAGAAACTCCGGCCATTGCGCAATGGCTTTATGATGCGGACTGGGTTTATGTTCATATTGATGCGCCACAGAAAAACCTCACGGATGACCGCACCAGCAACTGGGCCATGACGGATGGCCGGTGGTGGGGCAGCGATGCTCTTCAGGTGCAGATTGCCCCGGGCGTAAGCCTTAAAACAGCAACGCGCATTATTCAAATTGCCGTTAAGCCAAGCGGAACCGTTCTGCAAAGAGCGGCCACACTCGGAGAAGACGGCAAATTGTCATGGGGTGATGCGCCGGCCGGCCTGCGTTACGCCATTAAGCCGCAGCGCAATGGTTACGGCGTTGACCTTGCGATTCCGCGCAAATGGTTCGGCAATCTGGAGTATGATCGTGATCCGGCAACGCCGTGCTGGCGCGTCAATGTGCTGCGGCATTGTGCGGAAAGTTTTGTCAGCACAAGCTGGAGTGGCCCGATCGTAGACGATCAGGACGTCGGCATGATGGGCCTGCTTATCGGAATCGGCAAGGGTGAGTGACACTTCCTGCCTTCAGACGTAGGCATCTTTGCTGTGCGCTACTATAATGATGTGATGCAGGAATATCCCTGCTTGAGTCACGAGGACTGGTCATGGTTGTTGAACTTGCACCGGATGAATTTTCGTCACTGGTCCGGCAGATGAATCATGTGATGGATAACATGATGGGGCGGCAGTATTTTGGCTTTTCGCCAACAGATGCCTTTCGCCCGTCAGTCAATTTATACGAGACCGAAAAAGATTTTCTGGTTTGCGTAGACCTGGCTGGCATGTATCTGAAGGATATTGACGTTCAGGTGGATAAAGGACAGCTTGTGATCCGCGGCGCGCGGACAAGCCCGGTACCGCCCAGCGGCGCCAAAGCCATCGCTGTGCACCTGATGGAAATTGACCACGGGTCATTTTGTCGCAGCGTAGAAATACCGGCCAGCGTGATTGAAAAAAAGATCACGGCAGAGTATGCCGACGGCCTGTTATGGATTACGCTTCCTAAAAAATAAACAAACGCGAATCAATATGTTTTTTTGATGTACGCACAATCACGAAAGATCAATGACTGTGAGCGAACAAGAGAAAAAGAAATCTCCGGAACCGGAAACAGTAAAAAAAGAACCGGCCGCAAAGCCGGCTCATAACACCAGCACGATGCAGAGTACGCCGGTCACGCCGCCGTTGCTTCAGCAGATTCAGGTGCCTAATATTCTGCCGATTTTGCCGGTGCGGGCGAGTGTTGGTTTCCCCGGCGCGGTTATGCCGCTGACCGTAGGCCGGCCCGCCAGCCGTAAAATGCTTGATGATGTGCTGCCGGCTGACAAAATCATCGGCGTGCTCACGCAGCGCAGCGAAACAATTGAAGAACCAAAGCCGACGGATCTTTTTAACATCGGCACCGCATCGCTGATCTTAAAAATGCTCCGCCAGCCGGAAGGCCACGTGAACATTATTGTGCACGGCCTGGTCCGTTTTCGTGTTGAAGAAATCATTCAGACTGAGCCTTATATGAAGGCAAAAGTCACCGTTCTGCCGGATCAGTTACCGGCGGTGACGCCGCAGTTTGAGTTGCTGGTAAAGTCTGTGCGCCAACTTGCTGAGCGCACCATTGAGCTTTCGCCGGCCATTCCGGATGAGGCGGCCAACGTTCTGAACTCCATTGAGAATGCCGGCACGCTTGCGGATTTCCTGGCCGCGAACATGACCGGGGATTTTCCGGAAAAGCAGAGCATTCTCGAAGAAGTGGATGTCACACGGCGTCTTGAGCGTGTGCGCGAAAAACTGGCGCAGCGCGTTGAGCTTCTTGAACTTCAAGGCAAAATTCAGGAGCAGGTGCGTTCCTCAATTGATAAAAATCAACGCAATTATTTTCTTCAGGAACAGCTTAAGGCAATTCAGAAGGAACTTGGCGTTGAGGATTCTCAGAATGCGGAAATTGAGGGGCTGCGTCAGCGCCTTGATGAGGCAAAGCTGCCTGAGAATGTAAAAAAAGAAACGGATCGCGAACTTCAGCGCCTGCGCGCCATTCCGCAGGCATCGCCTGAATTTGGCGTGATCCGCACATTCCTCGATACCGTGGCCGAGTTGCCCTGGGCCAAGAATACGCAGGATCATCACGATCTTCAGCGCGCGCGCGAAATTCTTGACCGCGATCATTACGATCTTGAAAAAATCAAGCAGCGCATCATTGAGTTTCTCGCGGTGCGCAAACTCAATCCCGCTGGCCGCGGCCCGATCCTTTGCTTCGTAGGCCCGCCGGGCGTAGGCAAAACTTCGCTGGGCAAGTCGATTGCTGAATCGCTGGGCCGCAATTTTGTGCGCGTTTCGCTTGGCGGCGTGCGCGATGAGGCAGACATCCGCGGCCACCGCCGCACATACATCGGCGCCATGCCTGGCCGCATCATTCAGGAACTTCGCAAGGCCGGCACGAATAATCCGGTCATCATGCTTGATGAAATTGACAAGCTCGGCGCAGACTTCCGCGGAGATCCCTCGGCCGCGCTCCTTGAGGTTCTTGATCCTGAACAGAACAACACGTTCACCGATCATTACCTGGGCGTTCCTTTTGATCTTTCGCGGGTCATTTTTATCTGCACGGCCAATATCATGGACCCGGTACCGCCTGCGTTGCGCGATCGCATGGAGGTGATTGAGCTTGCCGGATATACACAGAATGACAAGCTGTTTATCGCCAAAAAGTATCTTGTTCCGCGCCAGCTTAAAGAGCATGGCGTGACGGCAAAGCAGGTGCGCCTGACGGATAAAACAATCTCCGCAATCATTGATTCTTATACGCGCGAAGCCGGCGTGCGCAATCTGGATCGCACGATTGCCGCGGTTATCCGTGGCGTGGCCGCGAAAATTGTTCAGGCGATGCCGGCCGAGGAACCTGACGCCAATGCCAAAGGCAAGCAACTTAAAAACGGCAAAACGATCGCTCAAATGATCACTGTTCTGCCGCAGGATCTGCATACGTATCTTGGCCCGGAGCGCTTTGAGAGTGAACTTGCCCAGCGCACCAGTACGCCTGGCGTGGTCACCGGTCTTGCGTATACGCCGGCCGGCGGCGAAATCCTCTTTATTGAGGCAACGCAGATGCCTGGCAAAGGCACTCTGCTGCTTACCGGCCAGATCGGCGATGTGATGAAGGAATCGGCGCAGGCCGCTTATTCTTTGCTAAAAGCCAATGCCGGAGCGCTTGGTATTAATCCGGAAATCTTCGGCAAAATTGACATTCATGTGCACGTGCCGGCCGGCGCAATTCCCAAAGACGGCCCGTCGGCGGGTGTTGCGATGTATACCGCATTGGTATCGCTGCTGACCAATAAAGCCGCGCGGCCTGATGTCGCCATGACCGGCGAAATTACTTTGCGCGGACTGGTTCTCCCGATCGGCGGTGTTAAGGAAAAAGTCATCGGCGCGCATCGCGCGGGCATTAAAACAATTATTCTGCCTGAGCGTAACCGCAAAAATCTTGAGGATATCAGCGCGGATGTCCGCAAATCGCTCAAGTTTTATTTTGCCGGCAAAGTTGAGGATGTGCTCAAGATCGCAATCAAAAAGAAATAATCGCAAAACAAAGACCATTTATGCCTATTACGTTGCCCGTTATTGATCTTGGTTCTTTTCGTTACCAGCCCGCGTGGGATAAGCAGCTTGAGATTCACGCGCAGGTTGAGAGCGGCACATATCCTGACGGCGTGATCATTCTCGTTGAGCATCCGCCGGTGGTGACGGTCGGCCGGCATCCGGGTTCGCGCCAGCATTTGCTGGCATCAGAGGCCTACCTCGCCAAACAGGGCGTTGAGCTTGTTGAGACGGATCGCGGCGGCGACATTACTTTTCACGGTCCCGGCCAGCTTGTGGCGTACCCGATCATTCCGCTGAATCGTTACGCGCTCAATCTTCATAGTTATATGCGCACGCTTGAAGAATCCGTGATCCGCACGATTGCCCGCAGCGGTATCACCGGCCATCGCGAAGACGGCGCAACGGGCGTGTGGGTTAATCTGGCTCAGCCTGACAAAACCGGTCTTGCCGGCGCGTGCTGCACGGCCGCGGACCCGGCGCTGCTGAGTTCGGCCAAAATCTGTGCGATGGGCGTTAAATTCCGCCGGTGGATTTCGCTGCATGGTTTGGCGCTGAATGTGACGACGAATCTTCAGTATTTTGAGTTGATTAATCCTTGCGGACTCGGCCGGCCCGTGACCAGTTATCAAAAATTACTTGGCGATGCCGCCACGCCGGCCATGACCGATATCAAGAACACGTTTGTTGCGGAACTTGATGCGCTGCTCGGCGAGATTGCCGCGAAAAAAACGTCGGCCGCGTCGTCATCATCATAGCGCAGAGCCGCGGCCTGATTGCGCCATCATCCCCGGTCTTTTATTTCACAATCTGAGTTCGGGATAAGCAAGCCCCATTCCTTTTATAGGATGGGGCACAAACCAATCATCGTAGGCAATTGCTCATGATCGCAGCGAATCGTTCACACAGGATTGCGTACTCAAAAAAATGTTGATCGTTCGCACACACATTGTGCCCCGCCCCGTGAAGGAGCGGGGCTTGAAATCAACGTCATTTATCTCGAACTCTGGTTCACAAATTCCGCATCAATCAATTCAAGCAGCATATGCAGAATCACCTGATGCGCTTCCTGAGCATGGCTGGTGCGCGGCGAACTTACGATCAGCGGATAATCGCACAGATCTCTGGCCTTGCCGCCATCTTTTCCCAGCAGGCCGACGGTGATGATTCCCATTTTTCGCGCCGTATTGAGCGCGCGCACCACATTTTCAGAATTTCCGCTGGTCGTAAATCCCACAAGCACGTCGCCGGCCTTGCCAAATGCCTCAACCTGGCGCGAGAAAACTTCGCCAAAATCCCAGTCGTTGGCAATGCACGTCAACGCGGTAACATCCGCATTCAGGCACAACCCCGGCAGCGCGCAACGGTTTTTATTGTATTTGCCCGTCAATTCCTCGGCCAGATGCAGTGCCTCGGCAGCGGAGCCGCCATTGCCGCACGTCAAAATTTTATTCCCGTTTTTCAGGCAATGAATCAGAACCGCCGAAAGATCTACGATTTGCCGCGCCTGATTTTTCATTCCGGCAATCACGGCCGCGGCCGATTCAAAATAATTCTGAGTTGCCTGTTCTTTCATGATGATCCCTTTTATGTTTTTTTTGACGGCCCGCTATCATGCCATAGCATGATTACCCAAAAAAATGGCCATTATTTTCCCGTGATGAGATTTGCCACAAAATCTTTACACGTTGTCATATCCTGCCAGGTCATGGGTCCGCAATGCTCCATGTCCGGCGACTCAACATAGGTGATATTCATGCCGCGCTGGCGCATCTGCGCGACAAGTTTATCGCTATGCCGGGTTTTATTCACTGCTTTGTCTTTGCATCCATGAATGATCAGGTAGGGCACATTCGGCAGGAGGTCCGTCTGATGCAGCGGCGAATGAAATTTCAGTGCCTCGGCGATATCGCCGTATGAACCATAAGCATGATGCATGGTGCGCGGCAGATCCGGCCGTTCCGTATAGTGATATGGCAAATCGCACACCGGGCAATTGCAGAATACGCCGGCAATGCGGTGTCGCGTATACATGGCATAAGCCAGCGCCGCGTGGCCACCCATGCTGCCGCCGGTGGCGATGACGGGAAAATCCGCCGCAACGCCAAGTCTTTTCTGAATCGCATCAATCAGTTCATCCACAAAGCTGCGCGTGCCGGCGTTCATCCACGCCCAGGGCTCACTGTACGGGTTAACCACCACGCCGCCAAGTTGCGCCCATGCCTGTTCAATGGGTTCAGGCGCATTTCTCATCGGGGTGTTATTCAGGCCGTTAAATTTCAGCACAATCGCTTTGGCCGGATTAGCCAGCTCATGCCACGCGATATACGCAACCTGGTCAACTAATTCATCACGCATGATGCGCCTGTCCGAAAAGATAAAATTCACTGCGGCCTGATGTTGAATGTGGAGATGTCGGCCAGTACCGGGTAATGATCGCTGGCATATCGGCCGATGGGCAACTTGAGTACGCGGCAATCCTTGACTTGCGTCGCAAGCTCCGGAGAGACAAACACGTAATCAAGTCGCATCTGCGGCGCGGTTGTCGTAAAGCTTGTGTCATAATCCTTTGGCGTGCGATGCATCGCATGCGCATCAACGTATCCCGCATTCAAAATCGTGCGGATCGCTTCTCGCGGAATCACATTTCCCTGCTCGGCCACACGCTTTTTGTGCTTCTCAGGAAGTTGGCTGATATCAATGATCTGTTCCGGATGCGTCGCGTTCATGTCGCCAGCGATCACATGCGGCCGGCCGCGAAGTTTCTCGGTCACCTTCAGCAGAGCGCTGATTTCTTTGATGCGGATTTCCTCATCCGCAAATGTTGGCCTGGCGTTGAGATGCGCGCCGATCAGCGTCAGTTCCGCATGGCCCTCGGCCACCGTTGCCTGCAAAACGCCACGCGTCATCTCCGGCATGATTGCGCCAAGATTGATCGCTTCTCGTATCGCCCATCGGCTGAGCAATCCCACGCTGCCTTCAGGCCGTTGCGGCTTATGTGCATAAAACGCATCGTAATTCAGACGATCCGCAAGCTTCTCAAAAAGTTTCCGATCCGCGGCCTCGGCCACAAACACCACATCCGCCTGCGATTGGCGGATGACTTCCGCAATCGGATCAATACGGCCTTCGCCGCCGTCCAGAATGTTATAGGTTAGTAACTTCATAACCCTATTAAGCCGGTCGCCGATGCGTCAGGCTTCTTCCTCTTCGCTGGCCTGGTCATCCTGCATCGGCGAGGCCTGTAAACCGCCGGCCGTCTGATTCAGAACCTCCATGCGTTTTTCCGCGCGATCCAGAATCGCCCGGCAACGCTTGACCAACTCCATTCCCTGCTCATATTTGGCAAGGCTCTCCTCAAGGCCCACTTCTCCGGACTCAATGGCCTGAACAATCTGCTCAAGCTGAGCGACGGATTCCTCAAAACTGATTGCTTTTTCTTTCGCCATACTCTTATTCGCTTATGTCGTCTTTATGAACCTGCGCATACCTTATATATAGGATGGCAGAACTCCTGGCTATCGCCCGTCAGTAGTGTCCGTTTTCTCAATCAGGATGTAAAGCGCTCATCACTATGATTTACCCTCAACACCTGAGTTTCGGATAAGGACCAAAAATCGTGTACCCTGAAGCTCCGGAGTTTTAACTCCGGGGTGGGTGCGTTAACGCCAGATTTTGGCGTCTTGGTACCAGGTCCAAAAATTCGTGGGCACGGAATCCGCATGTTCGGAGACTTTTTTTTAGCACGTTCTTTGTATTCAAAATTGAATAGATGATCGTGATGAGCCTGTAATTTGTGCATTATGTGTGTTTTTTATGCTGATAAGCCATCAAATTCAAATTATGTATGATTTACATGCTTATTGATGATGCGTAAAAAGGCATATCTGAGTGAAAAATAGCCACTTTTTATTCATAAATAATCGCCATTATGAAAAATTTTGTTTTGTATACGTCCTATACATTCTCTTCAGAGAATAGTTTGCCTATTTTATATGTCCATTTCGTGCGCATTTTGAGTTTATTTGGTCTGTACCCGACTAAAAACTGCGCGTGATATGTGCAAAATTGAGAGAAAAACCTAAAATGCCTACGAATTAAGCATTTTGATATGGCGTTTGGCGGCGATTGCCAGCGATGATCAAAAAGATTCTGATTTTTTTATTAATATGTAACCGCCAATTTTTCAACGTATTAAGTGCATTTGTGATCACTTTGTTATACCTTCACTGCTCATCCGGTATCTCTCTTGCTATTCAAAAATAAATATAAGGACGATTCAAAAACACGAACGCTGTTCTGATGGTCGCAGTGATCATCAATCTCAGATTCGTCCTGCAAGAGAATGGAGGATCTTTTATGGTCTCATTGTCGCGATTGGGAAAAATCGCAGCACCACTATCTTTGGCAGCCCTCGCGGCGCCAGCATTGGCTCAGACTACGGCCGAAGCTGCTGCTACAGAAGCAGCCACGAGCCTGGCCACCAAGCTGAGCGATATCCAGATCGCGGCTGATACCTCATGGGTACTGATCGCCGGCATGCTGGTGTTCTTCATGAACCTCGGCTTTGCGATGGTTGAGTCAGGCCTATGCCGCCAGAAAAACTGCGTGAACATTCTGGCCAAGAACTTCATCGTGTTTGCCTGCGCCTCGCTGGCATACCTGGTTCTCGGATGGGGCCTGATGTTCGGTAACGGCAATGGTTTCTTCGGTACCGAAGGCCTCTTCTTTGTCTCCGGCGCTGATAACTCCCCGGCCGTAGGCGATGCCTACAAAGGCGTTTACTCCGCCATTTCCTGGACCGGCGTTCCGCTCTGGAGCAAGTTCTTCTTCCAGCTCGTATTCGCTGGTACTGCTGCGACCATCGTTTCCGGTGCAGTCGCTGAACGTATCAAGTTCGGAACATTCGTGATCTTCTCGTTTGTTCTTTGCGGCATCATTTATCCGATCGTCGGCCACCTGATCTGGGGCGGCGGATGGCTTGCCAGCAAAGGCATCTTTGACTTCGCGGGTTCAACGGTTGTTCACTCCTGCGGCGGCTGGGCTGCTCTGGCCGGCGTCGTGGTTCTTGGCCCCCGTACCGGCAAGTACAAAGATGGCAAGGTTTGCCCGATTCCGGGTCACTCCATGACATCTGTTACCCTCGGCGGTTTGGTTCTGTGGTTTGGCTGGTTCGGCTTTAACCCCGGCTCAACAATGGGCATCGTCGGTTATGCTGATGCCGTCGGCCACATTGCCGTCACCACCAACACCGCGGCCGCCGCCGCAACGATCACCGCCGCCATCACCGCATGGCTGCTCCTGGGCAAGCCTGATCTGTCAATGATCATCAACGGCACCCTGGCTGGTCTGGTCGCCATCACCGCTCCGTGCGCTTTCGTCAGCGTCGGCAGCTCGCTCCTGATCGGCGCCATCGCCGGTGTGATCGTGGTCTTCGCCGTGCTCATGTTTGATAAACTCAAGCTCGACGATCCGGTCGGCGCTCTGTCCGTTCACTTGGTCAACGGTGTCTTCGGCACCTTGTGCGTGGGCCTCTTCGCTCAGACCAATATCTGCTCGGCCGCCGCAACCATCAAGAACGGTTTGTTCTACGGTGGCGGTGTTGAACAGCTCATGCCGCAGATTTACGGCATCGTGCTGGTCGGCGTGATAGCCTTCGTCGGCAGCTTGATTACTTGGGTCATCCTCAAGGGTGTCTTCGGTATCCGCGTCAGCGAGAAAGAAGAAATTGAGGGTCTTGACGTCGGCGAGCATGGTCAGGAAGCTTATCCGGACTTTGCCACCCGCACGATCTCGTAACGCTGACTTAAACACAGTTCACTACGCAGGGCCGTGCCTCTTTGGGAGGAGGTACGGCCCACCTCATTTTTTGCATCATGAATGGCGCGGCCGACTTTTTTTCTTTGTTTCCCTCCGCGGCTCTGCGTCTCCGCGTGAGATTCTGTCTGAAATTTGTGTTGATGTGATTACCGCAAGCCCTATTCCTTTTATAGGATGGGGCACAAACCAATGATCATAGGCAATTGCTCATGATTGCTGCGAATCATTCACGCATGGTCATACACTCATCCCAAACGTGGGTATAAAAAAAGCCGGGATGGTAAGTTCACCATCCCGGCTTTTTATACGTCTGTGGCGAGGATATCAGTTATCGAGAAGGCGCCGGCGGATCGGATCTTCCTCCATCGCGGCGCGGAGTTTCTCAAGTGCCTTATTCTGAATCTGGCGCACGCGTTCCTTTGTCACGCCGATCACCTGGCCGACTTCCTCAAGCGTCATCGGCGCGGATGATGCGTCGGCCGGCAGGCCGGCCGGATCAGCCACGTTGCTGAGGGCAAAGCGCGCCTGAAGAACTGTTTTTTCAACATCACTCAGGTGAGCGCGGTTTTCGCCCATGATCCGCTGAAGTTCCTCAACGGCATCTTTTTCTGATTCGGCGCGGCGAGTTTCCAGAAAATCGCTCTTCTCAAGTGCCGGATCATACTCGGCCGGGAATGCCTGACGATAGCGGCTTGTTTTGACCGCGATGCGGCTGAATCCTTTAAGGATTGCGCGGCAGGCATAGGTTGAGAATTTAAATCCGCGGGCGATATCAAATTTCTCAATGGCCCGCAGCAGCGCCATGTTGCCTTCGCTGACAAGCTCGCCAAAATCAACTTCGTTCATGCGGGTGCGTTTGGCCATCGCCAACACCAGCGCCAGATTGGTCTGCGTGATCACGTCACGAGTTTCGCGCACGCGCGAATACCAGCGCACAACTTGGCGAGCTGACTCACGAGCGGGTTGTTTGTTAAATTTCGCCACAGCTTCCTGGGCGCGTTTGCGCGCGTAGTTATAGCGCAGAAAAGCCAGCTTCTCCTGATCCGTATCAAGCAAGCTTGAGTTGGGCACGTTGCTGCCCAGCAGGTCATCGTCAAGCATTGGGCGATACCAGCTTGTTGACACGGACGTGATGGCTTTGCCGGGAGCGAAAAGTTCCTTTTCGGCCGAGGGCTTCTTGAACAGGTCATTCTTGACGTAGTTCAAATTGGCGCCGAGGGCTTCTTCAAGAACTTCACGCTCGGAAGCTGAGAGTCCCTTGACCGCAGACGTCGGTTTAACGCTGGTGGCCGGGGTTTCCGGAACGACCGGAACGAAATTGGCTGTCTCAATTGTCATGATGAGCTCCTTCCGCAATCCGAAGACTGTATTGTCTGTCTTCTATACGATACAAACGCGATACCGTTTCAGCGAAAATGCAAAATTTGTTAAAACGAGTAAAAAATCTTTTATTATTTTGATTTTTTGATAAATATTATAGGACGATGTGCGAATTTGCCCCAAATACGATGTCATTGTGACACTCAACGCGACAAAACAAACTTCACTATGATGAAGAATCGGAAGCTTTATAATTTTGTCATGCGGCAGCCGCAATGGCAGGCTGCCAAATCAGCAATACGGATAGGGTTCGCTATTCCGTATCTGTCTGAAGCATACTATTCAATTCGGCAAAATCAAGAAATGCGAAAATTCCGAGTAATTCATCCGCTGAAATAAAAAAGGGTGATGTTGCCATCACCCTTAAGAGTCACATTTTGATGAATGAATCATCAAGGTTTATTCGTCACTGGTTTCGCGGAAACCGCCCGTCGGGACGAAATTCACACGTTGCGCGGCGGCCTCAAGTCCGCGCCACTGGGTGACGAACTTGCGGATGCTTGCCATGCGTGCGTCACTGGCCAGGCGCATGCGAATCTGCTGATTCTGAACCATATCCGCCGTGACCGGCTGGCTATCGCGCAACTCAAGCACATAGGCGGACAATTTTTCGGGGCTTCCGGTGGCGGCCGTTTTGTATTTGAGCGTATCCGGCAACTGAAGCAGCGAAAACGCCGCGTCCATAAATTCCGGAACTCGGCCGATGCCGGGCAGATTGGTCATCTCAAATTGACCAGTTTCCTGCGGACCCATATAGGTCTGCCGGATCACCGGCGTTTCGCGTGAAAAGAGCGGCGAGGTGACAACCTTCTGCTTGCCGGCAATGGCCTCAAGACCTTTGCTTTGAGCATCGGTAGCGATCTTCTGCGCGTCTTTCAGATAGCGCTCATACGTCATGAGCTTCTTAAGATCCTGAACGACCTGATCCTTAATTTCATCAACGCTTGGCGGAACGTGCGTTTTATCTGCCGTAACCACGCGCGCCACGTACATATTGCCTTCCGGGTCCATCAGCGTCGGCAATTCATTGCCGATATGCGTGTTTTTAAGAATCTGCGGCGGCGAGGCCGGGCTGAGTTCTGATACGCTGGTGGCCGCGGTGGCAAAATTGGCCACCGGCTGATTCTGCACCAGCACCCATGAATCGCCGACACCCGGATACTTGGCCAGGTCTTCGCGGCTGAGCCACGGGCCGGGAGCGTAATACGTCACGCGCACGTTATAGCGCTTCTGAAGTTCGTCGGTGATGCGTTCATATTTGACGAGCTTGTCGGCCGGAAGCGTTGTGTTGCCGCCGGAACCATCCGCACTGCGATAGGCTTCCGCGGCCAGCGTTGTGGCTTCGCGGGTGAGCTTGCGCAGCAGGTCATCCACGCGGCGGGACATTTGTGCCTCAATCAGTTCCGTGCGTACTTCTTCAAAAGTTTTGACGCGCGGCTGCGTGCTGGCCTGAGTATCGGCCGGCTTGCTGGTGGCGGATTGCGTTGCGGCCGGCGGTTCTTCGGTAAAGCGATCAAGATTGGCGCGATAAAATTCCGATGCGGCAATCACATCCTCACGCGTGGGCTTAAGGCTTGCGCGCACCGTGCGGCGGGTAAAAGTCAGGTACTCAATTTTAACGCGATCCGGATATTTGTAGCCAAACGGGAAATGATCCGGCGATTGGCCTGCCAGAACGTTTTTGTATGCGTCAAAATGTTTCTGAATCTGCTCGGCCGAAGGCTCGCCGATTTTGTCAGAAGGTTTATTGGCGTCAAAAACGGCGTAATCCACTTTAACGCGCGCCATCGACTGTTGCGCGGTGTAGTACAGTTCCGGCTCGCTGGGCAGCAGGCTGCCGATGGCGAAATTGGTGAGTTTCTGCACGATGATCATGTCGGCCATCGCCGCTTCAAGCATGCGCGGACGGGCCTGATGCTGGCTGAGAAACGCGCGCAGGTCGGCCTCGCTCATGGAGAGATTGGCGATTTGCGCGGCCACTTCATCTTTGGTTGCGGCGATGCCGTATTTGTGAGCTTCGGTCAACAGCAGATACAGGTGCATGTTCGGATCGCGAGGATCAAGCATACCCAGCAACTGGCCGATGGCCATGCCGGTGGGATTATATTGCCCGGCCTGTCCGCCGAGAGTGCGCAGAAGCGTGATGGTGTTACCGGCGCGATAAAAATCCTGATTGAGAACTTTTTTACCTGCCAGCGTGCCGCGCACGACTGATCCGGCATGTTCGTTGCCGCTTTTTGATCCGGTGGGGACAACCCATGCGAGCATGAGCAGAATGCCGGCGCCGGCAAGAATCCATTTTCCGTGTTTGCGGAGTACTTTTGTCACGTGCTATTCGCCTCGTTTCCAGATAACACAATATACGAAGATTAAGGAGGATAACGCATTTTGAGCCAATGATCAAAGAGTGCGACGGAAGATGCCGGCGGCGGCAGAAAACGTAGCAGAAAACGGGGACGCAGCAGCTCTGTCCCGACCCTCGGATTCCGTTCTTGTATCTTCAGGCTGTAAGCCTGAAATAAAGTAGCCGGGAGTAGCCGCGAATGCGGTACCCCCGGATCATAAGCCTGATATATTATTAGTTTCTCTTCCTTAAAGCAGTCTCTGGCGAAGCCAGAGAGCAACTCATGCTTCCTTTGCGTAGGGTCGGGACAGAGCAGCTGCGTTCCCGTTTCTTTACCGTTAAAGGCTCCCGTCTCGTCGGCCGTCTTTTTATACCCCTGTGCGTAATCCAGAATCTTATTGCCATCGCGGTCGTTGTCATTGGCCTGAATGATCTTGCCCGATGTCTCCTCTATGGCGTTATCTCAAGCCAACATGTTGTATTTTGATGACGTCGTCTCGGCTATGCTATCCTGTTTTCCTTCAATCTGCACGGCCATTTTTCCTGAACAAGAGTTTTTGTATAGGACGGACTATGGATTCAGAATATCCTTACCCGGTTCAAGATTGCGGGAACCATTAGGATTAACATAGCCAGAAATACCAAATATCGCATCTTCCTGATAATCTCTTCGATGAAAATTAGGATAGATTTCCACATTAATAACGGCAAATATCTTTTTGGCTTGTAAGTGGACGTAAAATTTTTCGGAATGATCAACTTTATTTTCTTTGGGGCGATTATAGTTAAAAGTCAATACTTGCTGATAATCTTCCTCTGGTGCCAAATAACCATAATCATCTACAACTTTTCTTAAACCGCCAGAGGGGCACTCAAACGTACACGACCATGTTCTATCAGATTCTGATGCAGCCGGTGTCGTTTTCAGAGTAATCCAAATATCCGCATCATTTTTTTGTGATTGAACCCATCGAATAGTTCCCTTAGAAATGTATACACTAACCACGCTACCATTGTCTGGAACCTTTCCCGTATAACCTTTTATTTGTAGAAGTCTTTCTTGGCTGCCAGACTTACACCATCCACGGAATATCTCAGGTTTAACAGAATCAGGCACGTACTTCGGGCCATTTGATGGCGAATAAACATACACATGACCATCATCTTGCCATTTGCGGAAGTAGTACCCGTCTTTTTCCATTTTCCGATAACCGATCTGGATACCACGATAACCACGAATTTTAAATAGGCCATCTTTATCTGACCGGCTTTGAATTGGATATCGTCTTACATTGCCAGTCCAACTGGTTGCTTCATAATCAAATAAAACGTCAACACCTTCAATTGGCTTGTTGTTCTGATCCAGAATCTGACCTGTAAAATCCAAAGGAATATTACGTTTGATGTTGTCGGGAATATGACTAGCCGTATACATTAACGAAGTAGAGAAAGGCACTATCGCCAAAAACATCAGGATAGCAATACAAGTACAGACCAGAATCATATATTGTCGCTTCATTTTATTGCCCATTAACAAGCTCTATTTATCAAAACGTTTTTCCAACTATATCAAATCAGAAAAGGCTTTTTCCACAATAAGATAATTTCAAATAGACTTCTAAGCTGTCTTGAATAAGTTTGTATCGTTCAGCACCCCGAAACTTGAGTTCCGGGACGTAATAACGTAAGAGAAGCACCAAAATTCGCAAGACTTGAATCTTCTCTTTTCACTCATCTTCGCATCCTCTGATCCGAAGATCGGGGCTTTATACTACTTATTTACACAAGACCGCTTAGTACATTATCGGATCCAATTCAAATGAGTTAAGCATTTGTTCCCAATATTTATGCCTCCACATATTAGTTGCCAAAAATTGAGCACTGTGAGAGCTGCCGCCCCATATCTCTAGAGGATTTGTTCCACCACCACCAAAGTGGAAATCATCTCCATTTAAATTGACATTGTCGTCAATGATACTACCCGCAATACCCATAAATGATACACGTCCCAATGCCAACGAATGGGCAGGCGCAATATAAGCGAAAATAAACCAACGATGCTTTATATTTGCTGGTGAAAAATATTGGCGACTGATTTCAAGAGGGCCACTTTGCCCATAATAAACATTTTCACTTATATACCACATTTTAAGCCTACTATCATAGTGACTGTTCGCTTTAGGCTTAAAAACTTGTTGATTTTTTACCCAAACATTATCGCCTAACGCAAAATCCTCAGGGTTATAAAAATTCACAATATATCCGGAAATCGCGGCATGGATTTTTTCAAAATAACCAGTACCTGCGTTATCATAATTACCATAGATATCAGGTAATGTTCCATTGTTTAGTAAAGCATTAGAATTATCGCCATAAGCTGTGGCTACGCTTGCCGCTTGAGTGGGTATATAATTTTTAATCAATTTCATCGGTTCATGTGCTGCCTGCTTATATTCGGTCGGTGTTACTTCAATTCGGAGTGCCTCACTGACCACTATATTTCCCATGGAGTGTGCGAACACATTTACAGTGCTTACACCTGATGTTGTCTGATGTTCATTATATAAAGTATGCAATAATCGCCACAATCCCATGGCCGAAGCATAAGCGGTTTCTTCACTTCGTTGATAATTACTAGCTTTTTGCAGATCATTGTCCGTCCAATCTGTGGGCCAACTAAACAATCCAAAGTGTCCTTTGTATCCGGCCCACCAGAGACGTTTAAGTGATGTCTCAGCCAATGAAGCACGCTCCCAAGGCTGTAGACGCCATCCATGAACAAATAATATGTAATCATTGGTTAATTCTGATTCCGCACGTTTATCACTGCCTATTTGCGTATAATTCTGAGGAACCATATTAGCAGGTGTATAATTATTATGCTGAGATGGATCTGCCACAGTATAATGATCATACATGTCTTTAATATCCATTAAACGCATGTGCACGTTTGTATCAGCGAGAATAGTCCCCCTATCATTGATAAACGATATATGAAGGCGACCTGAACCGGCCATCACTCCTTCAAAAAGAAAAGCAGCTAACCCGTTATCGTCGACGTAATTTTGAAACTCCTCCATCGTAAAATCAGTTTGGTAACCAGCATCAATGCGACCAACGGCAGTTCCATAAGATTGTTGATTATAAGCATCTGTATCATTGAT
This sequence comes from uncultured Phycisphaeraceae bacterium, assembly GCA_964610975.1. GTDB lineage: Bacteria > Planctomycetota > Phycisphaerae > WQYP01 > WQYP01 > CAZSYN01. Next base: position 260,559 of record CAZSYN010000003.1, on the reverse strand, counting down.
AAGATAACTGTCATCTGATTTCACTGCATCAAATAATCTAATAGAAGGATTGCTTCCTGAGGAAATATCACACCACTCAAATACAACTCGACTGTATATAAAATTTGAATCCAATTGCACCTGCAACCGCGTCAAATCTTCAAGATCTCTTATGGATCTAATTATATAATCTATATTATCACGCCCAATGAAAGTACGTCCTGTTAAACTATAAATATAATTCGGATCCAAATCCTGGAGAGCTTCCTCACCGCCACCAACTTTTACATCTTCCCAATAATCTATATCATTATTCAACCAAAATTCATATGGAGTAGCACTACTAGTCGCATCGGACACATTTATCAAATCTACATCACGATCCCGGTTGATATCCACTCCAGCTCTCACCGAAACAGCCGTCACTTTGACCGTATCACTCGGCAAGTCATTTCCACCGGCCCCGGTGGGATCCAGGGTCACCTTGATCGTCTGATTTCCGGTTCCTTTGGCCACCGCCTCGACATACAATGTCACGCTTCGGCTATCGCCGCTGAAGAGTTTGCTGGCGTCAATCCATACATCACTGCCGATATAATTGCCATTGTCGGCTACGCTGCGGGCATCTCGAAGGACATTCCATCCTTGGTCCATATCCGCAGCGATCCTGACGGCAACTGCGTGATATACGGATTCTCGGCCGTACCATCTCCGCTGCGTATCAGTGCCGACGGATCGGATGCGTCATAGGTCAACGATATCTTGGCCGTGCTGATATCCACACCCTCTGGTATCGTGATCGTGATGGGCGTGAAGGTTACACCGCTGGCCACGTTCGTAAAGGCTCCCGTCTCGTCGACCGTCTTTTTATACCCCTGTGCGTAATCCAGAATCTTATTGCCATCGCGGTCGTTATCGTTGGCCTGAATGATCTTGCCCGATGTCTCCTCTATGGTATTATCTCAATCAGACAAGTCGTATTTTGATGACATCATTTCGGCTATGCTATCCTGTTTTCCTTCAATCTGCACGGCCATTTTCCCTGGGCAAGAGTTTTTGTATAGGACGATTTAGCGCCAAAAATTGCCATTAATTAAATCATGAAATAACCCACCTGCAGATCTTACGGCATCTGGTATCTCTCTCAATGAAAATAAACAGGCCATTATAGAAAAAATAATGAAAGTAAGAGCTAACATTTTTTTGTGTTTTTCATCTTTAAAACGACGTATTCTTATATAGGCAATGAGAGTTAACAAGAGTGCAATTGGTGGCATAAATAATCTTGAACAAACCCATAGAGTGAGTATGATCCCAAGATTAAAAAAGCCAAAGCAATAGATCATTAAAACATCTCCCGGCAAGCAACTAGTTGCAAATGCCGTTACACTTGTTAGAGATGCGATCATCAACCATTTACTTGTCGTAAGTTGCACACTCTTTATATTGTGATATTCAAGCATAGACACTTATTATACCCATTAAGGATTAATAGTTCTTCCAGTTACTTTACAAGCATCAGAATACGATAACTTCAATAGTCTCGCGATCTCTGCTCCGTAATATCCTGGATGAGTTTTATACATAGCACCAAGATCAGCGGCCAAAATTCCCAAACAATAGTCTCCTAAATTATTTAACGAAGGATAATCATTTGTTTTCTTTAAAGCGACTTTCAATGCAATATTACTATTTCCGTGATTCGCTCCAAATTGAAAATAACCAGCAAAATGATGCGTCTGGTCAAGATCTGGACTATCGTATCATCCAGGATATTGTGACATACAAGATATGCAGTAGACGAGGCAATTCATTCCAACGAATAACATACGCTAACAAAGACAAAAAAAGATACAACAACCCGAGTCTTCGTTTGTGCTTAGCATCCGGATTAGTTCCGACATGCCAAAAAAGAGAAGCAAGACTTAAGATTACTGCGAAAAACGGAGGTATCAGTCGAACACAAGCATAGAATATGTACAAAGAGTACAAATCGAACTTGCCAAAAATTATATCCACCAACAGATAGTTTTGTGGTACGCAATTAATTAATACGGCGATAGCACTTGTTGCTCCAGCAGCTATTAACAGATTGTTGTTAGTAACTCGAATACGCTTAGGCCTTCTATACTCTATACTCTGCACAAACCGCTCCTATAAGATCAATGTTGTCAGCAAGCACCCTGCACTATACTGCGATAGAATCTGTATGAATTATCTCTGCACATATTAAAATATTACCAAGTCAATAGCGCACTAAAGTAAATTGTCTATATACACGACTAGCAATTTATAAAGCGCTGTCATTTCCAATAATCTACGGGATATACAAAATCGGTACGTCCAGTATAGGACCATCCTGTCTGTCTTGAGGCTTTTAAGAGTGATGTGACAGTTGCCCCAATATATCCTGGATGCGAATTCCACATATGTCCTAGGTCAGCAGCAAGAAGACCGAGAAAATAATCACCTGGATTACTTCTCCAGAAATATAACTCGGGCTTGCTCTTATCTGTTCCAAGATCGTTCGTGCGGACCAGAGCATCTCTCAATGTATTGTCGTCATTACCAAAGAAACTACCAATTTGAAAATAAGCTGCAAAGTGATGCGTTTGATCCTCTGCAGGATAACGCCCAGCTTTTCCTCCAACCACACGGGATTCCCAATATACTTCATTCATTCCTAGCTTCGCCGCAATTGGAACAGTCCCTTCTTTAAATGAAGTAGCAAGACCGATTTTTGTAAAATTTGATTTTTTGTAATATTCCCAATACCTGTATAAATCCAACAAAGCAAATAAGGAACATCGTTCGACTTGTACCCAACAGATTCTGTACCATTTTGATCCGAGAAAAAATACAGGAAATCAAGAGTCGAACCTAAGGACTGTGCGGCATCCTCACCGTTCTTTACTGTCGCGCCGTAATCCATTCCATTGCTTGCCCACTCGCGAGCGATTCCAAGGAATGTATAATTCGCACCTGGAAAGAAACTCAAAGATTTTGATGCCCACGCTCGAAGTGCATCGATCGCACATTGCTTGGCTTGTTCAAGGCTTATGGCGGCGTCACCAATTGTAACACCCTTAAATAAATTTACATTCAGTGTTCCACGTCCTGTATCAATTTTAATAATTAATGTACCCCAATCTTTAGGTGTTTGAATTAAAAATCCTACTTTCTTTCCATAGCCAGGATCGGCCGCCAACGCTTTTTCGATCTCATCCGCCGTATAAGTAAACTTCTGCACAGTCAGTTTGACTGTATCGGATGTGGCATCCGCATCAGCAGCGCCGGTTGTTTTCATCGACACTTTGGTCTCTTTGGCGCCGGCATCAGACTTCACCGCCTCCACATACAGCGTGATGGTGCGTTTGCCATCCTTAAAGAGTTTGGATGCATCTATCCACCCATCGCCGGCAATGAAATTCCCTTCATCGCTGGATTGCAAGCTCCGAGAATCCCGGCTCTTATCACCATCCAACGTCCAGATTCGCAACGATCCTGTCTGTGGCAATGTAAAAACGTATGGATCAGCAGTTGTACCAGTACCAGGGTAAAGAAACGGGGGTAAAGAAACGGGGACGCAGCTAGTTTTTAACTAGCTGCGTCCCCGTTTTAATCGATCTGGGGCGGCCCTCATCGCGCAGAGTGTACTCGAGGCCTAATTCAATTGAACTCTGGCGCGTCCATTCGTCGTCCCCAAATGGACTCCCTCGCAATAAACTCTGGCGCCAGCGAGTAATTTCTTTGGCGGTCATCATCTCATTGACACGCACTAGCCAGTCTCTGGGTTGTTCTATCGGCCAGGGCGTCAGCAGAGCTTTTTGTTCAGGCGTGCCGTTGTTGCGAACCCACAGGCTGCTCCAGCGCCAGTCTTCTGCATTTTTGACCAGTTCGGCCGAAAGCGCGTTGCGTTCAACATAGCGGCATACCTTGAGAAATGATGCGCCACCCTGAACCGGGAAACTCTTAAAACGTCCCTGATAAAGATGTCCGTATCCCACTGTATTATGCGCCACGCGCCAGCGCATGGCGTGGGTATGTGTGAGCCAGCGAAAATAGGAAGTCAGATCGCCGTCTTTTTCCGGCCAAACCACAAAATGCCAATGGTTACCCATCAGGCAATAAGACAAAATTCGCAAAGGAAAACGTTCCTGCGCCTGGGCCATGATCTGCTCAAAGGCCAGAAAATCTTTCTGGCTTTGAAGCATTTTGAAACGTCCCGCGGATCGGTTCACAACGTGGTAAACCCATCCGCCCGGTGCTATGCGCGCGTGTCTTGCCATAATCGAAAGATATCATGAACAAAAGACAGAGTCAAAACTAGCTGCGTCCCCGTTTTTTGCTCTTTTCTGGGCTTGGCAAATGGCATGGCAGACGAATATGGGATGATCTGCTATAATCCTGGTTATGTTAGCAAAGCGAATTATTCCGTGTCTTGACTGTGATCGTGGCCGCGTGGTGAAGGGCGTGAAGTTCTTTGATCATGTTGATGCGGGCGATCCGCTTGAGCAGGCCAAGTTTTATGATGCCGCCGGCGCAGATGAGCTGGTGTTTTACGACATTACGGCCAGTCATGAGGGTCGTGGCATCATGGCGGATGTGGTGCGCCAGGTGGCCGAGAGCGTTTTTATGCCGATTACCGTCGGCGGCGGCATCCGCACGCTTGAGGATGCCACGCGGCTGATTCAGGCCGGCGCGGAGAAGGTCAGCATTAACTCTGCGGCGGTCAAGCGGCCGGAACTTATAGCGGAAATTTCTGAAAAATTCGGAACCTGCGCCACCGTGCTCGGAATGGATGCAAATCGCATCAAAAATGCCGACGGCACCGAGGTTTGGCATGTTTTTATCAATGGCGGGCGTGTGGATACCGGCATTGATGTGATGAAGTGGGCGCAGCAGGCCGAAAAACTGGGCGCCGGCGAGATCGTCCTGAACGTGATGAACGCTGACGGCACCAAAGATGGTTACGATTGCCAGATGACCCGTGCGGTTTCTGAGGCGGTGCGCGTGCCGGTGGTGGCCAGCGGCGGGGCGGGCAGTCCTGAGCATATGCTTAAGGTTTTGCTGGATGGCCCTGGCGGCGGCAAGGCCGATGCGGCGCTGGCCGCGAGCATTTTCCATTTTCGCGAGTATACCGTTCAGCAGGTCAAGCAATATCTGCATGAGCGCGGTGTATGCGTGCGGCTGACGTAACCGCGCGAAGCCAGTATGAAGTGAAGCAAGTAAGCGAGTTAAGCGGACGCATTAGTCTTCTTTCTCGCTTAATTTTTTAGTGGGCTATAGGGATTGCTAAAAAGAAATAACGGCTGACAGATTTTTTTAATTTAAAAAGCCGCCCCGCGATAGCGTGGCGGCAGGTCATGCGCTAAAACATTTTGGCACATACTATAAACTCGTTTAACATACTTTTCAGCAGACTCAAGCTCGGCTACACTAGCGGCCAACAAGTTCTTGGGGAGTTGCCATGCAAGAATGGGTGCCTTTTATCGCGCAGGTTATTTTCGCCCTGGTCGTTTTTCACATGACGCTGGGGTTGATTGCTTATCTGATTCTGCTTGAACGTAAAACCGCGTCGTGGATTCAGGATCGCATCGGCCCGAACCGCGTGGGTCCGAAAGGTCTGCTTCAGCCGATCGCCGATGGCGTGAAGTTTATCCTGAAGGAAGAATTTGTCCCGGCTCATGCGGACAAGTTTCTGTATTTCCTTGCGCCGATTGCCATCATGACGCCGGCCATGGTCGGCTGGGCGATTATTCCCTTTGGCGGCATGCTTGATGCCAGCGCCACTCTTTTTGGCCATAAGTTCTTTACGCAAAATTGGCCGGTGATGGTTGCGGATCTCAACATTGGTGTGTTGCTGGTGATCGCGGCCGCGGGACTTGCCGTTTATGGCGTGGTTCTTGGCGGTTACTCGTCAGGCTCAAAATATTCGTTCCTCGGCGGCCTGCGCGCTACCGCGCAAATGCTTTCCTACGAAGTGCCGATGGCGCTTTCTATCATGGCCGTGGCCGTGATACTCGGCAGCCTTTCGCTGACGGAACTTGTCAATGGCCAGGCGGGTTATTGGCTTGGTGTGATTCCCGCGTGGAATATTTTTGTTCATCCGGTGGCCGCGCTGATCTTTATCACCTGCATCTTTGCGGAAGCCAACCGCGTTCCGTTTGATCTTGCGGAATGCGAAACGGAACTCGTCGGCGGCTATCATACTGAATATTCATCCATGAAATTCGCGCTGTTTTTCCTTGCGGAATACGGCAGCATGGTCACCGGTTCGGCTGTGGCCGTGGGCCTGTTCTTCGGCGGCTGGCATCTGCCGTGGCTTGACTATCTGATTTACGGCGGCGCGCAACCGGTCGTCGGCGGATGGGGCGCGGTGATCCTGAAGTTCTGCGTTTACTGGGCCAAAGTTGTGGCGTTCCTGTTCTTCTACATGTGGATTCGGTGGACACTGCCTCGCTTCCGTTTTGACCAGCTTATGGACCTGGCATGGCGCGGCATGATTCCGCTTTCGCTGGGCGCATTTTTGATCTCGGTTGTGGTGGTCTTCCTGAATCAGATGCACAAACTCAGCACGCCCGCGATGCCGCTGGCGCTTGTGATCGCCAATGTGGTCTTCTTCATCGGCGCACTGGTGGTTCTGGCGCGCCGGCCCAAGCGCAAAATCAACCAGCGCGTTGCCGTTCCGAATAGCCGGTATAATCCGGTGGCGGCAGGCAATAGTTAAGTAGAAATCAAGTTGAGCAAGTTAAACGAGTTAAGCGAGAGGATATTTTCCCTTGCTTAACTCGTTTTCTTTTTGACTTGCTTAACCCTGAATGGTTTTTGGATATTTTTTCTCCACATATTCGCGCAGGCTTACTTGCCAATCGCGCATGATATCAAGGCCAAGTTCGCGCAGGCGGGCGTTATCGAGAACCGAATAATTCGGCCTGATTGCCGGCGCGGCGTATACCGTTGACGGCACCGGCTCAATGCTGTGCGGCACGCCGGAAAGTTCAAGGGCGGTTTTGGCAAACTCATACCAGCTACATTGGCCGTGACTGACCGCATGATATAAACCGGCCGGCGCGTTGCGCTCAAGAATCAGGATCAGTTGCTTTGCCAGATCGGCCGTGGGTGTCGGCGCCACAATTTGATCGTTCACCACGCGCAGCGGTTTGCCATCGCGGGCAACCTTGATCATCGTATCAACAAAATTCAGCCCGCCTTTAAGTTTGCATCCGGCAATGCCAAACAGGCCGCAACTGCGAACCACGTAGCCATAATGAGGCGCATGGGCCAGCGTCATGCAGTCGCCGCCGTAACGTGTCAGGGCGTAAATGGATTTCGGATGCACGGGCGCGGATTCCGGAACGGGTCTGGCTGCGGCAAGGTTGCCATCCGGCGCGGCCTCGGCCACGTAATCAGTGCCGATTTGCATAAAGCGAATTTTTTTGGCTTCGCATGTGCGTGCCATATCTCGAACTGCGACTACATTGGTGCGGTATGCAGCATCGGTTTCTTTTTCGCAAAGATCAACGTTGTGATACGCTGCCGTGTTGATGACGACATCAGGTGCGGAAGTCTCTATCATACGCATAAAGGAAGAATGATCGGTGATATCCAGTTGAGCCCGGCCTGAGAATGGCAACGCGATGTGCTCCGGGCGGATTTTAAGATACTCAACAAGGTCATAACCAAGCTGTCCGGATGAACCAAGTATGGCAATTTTCATGTGTCCCCGCTATTTAGCATGATCAGTACTGAAATCAGCCTGTATGAATATACTGATACTGGTAGGATAACGGCGTTGAATCGCCAGCGGAAGAGCCGGGTTTGGGAAGCTCAAAATTGCAGCGGATGAGGCACCGGAAGGCAAAATGCCGTAGCATGGGATGAGTTGGGGCGATGATGTGGCGGTCAATATGTGAACGCCGCGGATATAAATATCTTTCGCAAGAGGCCTCGCCTGCTTGTTGCCAATTTTTGTGCCGTTATAATCGCTTGGCTTCGGCATGCATATGAGGATCAATATGGCGGCGACGGAACTGATGGCGGCTTTTAAGGCCGTGGCAGAACAGACCGAAAACTACATGAGGACGTATACCCGGTCGCTGGCGGATTCCCCCGCAAAGCTGATTGAGTGCGTTGAGTATTCGCTTTTTGCCTCTGGCAAGCGTGTGCGTCCAGCTTTGGCCATATTTGCCTCGCGCGCTGTCGGCGGTACGGTTGAGCAGGCTTTGCCATGCGCCGCGGCCGTAGAAATGATTCATTGCTTTTCGCTGATTCATGATGACATGCCGTCAATGGATAATGACGATCTGCGTCGCGGCCGGCCTACCAATCATAAAGTGTACGGCGAAGCGATGGCAATTCTGGGCGGCGATGCGCTTAATACAATGGCGTTTGAGTTGCTGGCTAAAAATGTGGCCGATCCCAAATTGGCCGTCGTGCTGATCAAGGAACTTGCTCTTGCCACCGGCCCGGAGGGGATGATCGGCGGTCAAGTGCTTGATACTTGTCATCCGGACGAAGCCAAAAACGGACAGCAAAGCACGCTGACTGATTTACAACGCATACATCGCATGAAGACCGGAGCGTTGATTAAAGGCGCGTGCCGCATGGGCGCACTGGCTGCGGGCGCCAGCGTTCAGCAGATGAAGTTGATTGATGATTACGGCACGGCCGTGGGTTTGGCATTCCAGATTATGGATGACATTCTTGATGTCACCAGCACCACCGAAAAAATGGGCAAAAAAACACAAAAAGATGCCGGCATCGGCAAGCTGACATACCCGGGACTCGTCGGCCTTGCCAAGAGCCGCGAATACCTGGCGCAGCAGGTCAAAGTAACCGACGATGTGGCGAATCAACTGGGCGCCGGCGCGGATATGCTCCGCGAACTGAGCCGCTATATGGCCGAGAGAACCAATTAATGTGGTAATCGACAATGTGGTGATGTGAAAATTAAAGGGGCGCTGCGGTTGATATCGCAGCGCCCCTTTTTCTTTTCAATTACCGCATTATAAATTTCTACATGACCACATTGCGTCAATTCTTTGGTTTATAGGTTCTCTCAATCCATCCCGTATCGACTTTGCTGTGGCGGAACTGCTGATTACGCATGATGTCCTTGAGCAGCGGGACGGTGGTCTTGATCGGATCAGACTGAAATTCCTGAAGCGCGCGGCCCATGAGGCAAATTGCGTCGTCACGGTCTTTGCCGTGCACCAGCAGCTTGCCGATCATTGAATCGTAATTGGGCGGAATGCGATAACCCTGGTATACGTGCGTCTCAAGGCGAACGCCGGGGCCGCCGGGCAGGCGTAATGTCTCGATGGTGCCGGGGCACGGGGCAAAGTTGCGGGCCGGGTCTTCGGCATTGATGCGGACCTCAATGGCGTGGCCGGTCTGCTTGATATCGTTTTGAGTGAGTGTCAGCTTTTCGCCGGCGGCAATCTTGAGCTGCCACTTGATGAGGTCAACGCCGGTGACAAGCTCCGTGACTGGGTGCTCAACCTGAATACGCGTGTTAACTTCCATGAAGTAGAACTTGTGTTCTTTATCCATGATAAATTCGCACGTGCCGGCCGAGTAATAGTTGGCTTCTTTGGCCAGGCGAACGGCCGAGGCACAAATGGATTCGCGCGTTTCCTGATCAATGATCGGGCAGGGCGATTCTTCAACAAGTTTTTGATGACGGCGCTGAAGCGAGCAATCGCGCTCGTACAGATGCACCATGTTGCCGAACTTGTCGCCGAGCAACTGAACTTCAACGTGACGCGGTTCTTCAATGTATTTTTCGATGAAGATTGTGCCGTCTTTGAACGCGGCTTCCGCTTCAGACTGCGCGGCCTTGATGCTTGAGCGCAGGGAAATTTCGTTATGCGCCACGCGCATGCCGCGGCCGCCGCCGCCGGCCGATGCCTTGATGATCACCGGGAAGCCGATTTTGCGGGCAACTTCAATGGCTTCGTCTTCGTTGGTGATCGGGCCGTCAGAACCGGGAGTCAGCGGTACTTTGCATTTCCTGGCGATGGTCTTGCTGGCGATCTTTGAGCCCAGCGACTTCATGGATTCAGGCGAGGGGCCGATGAACTCAATTTTGCAGCTCCGGCAGACTTCGGCAAAGTGGGCGTTTTCGGAAAGGAAGCCAAAGCCCGGATGAATAGCCTGAACGTCGGCGACTTCCGCCGCGGAGATGATGGCCGGGATGTTGAGGTAGCTGTGTGCGGCCGGGCCCGGGCCGATGCAGATGGCCTCGTCGGCAAGGCGCAGGTAATCGGCGTCCTTGTCGGCCTCGGAATAAACCACAACGGACTCAACGCCAAGCTCTTTGCAGGCGCGGATAATACGCAGCGCGATCTCGCCGCGGTTGGCAATCAATATTCTTGAAAACATGAATACCTCAGAAAAGGCTGAAGTCTGAATGATAAAGGCTGAAATAAAAAATGTCAGATGGCGCAAGAGCTTCTTTAGCCTTCAGCCTTGACCCTTCAGCCTTTTTCGCGACCTTTTTCTACACGTTCGTGGTTGTTTGTTATGCGGGCTTAATCAAAAACAGCGGCTGTCCGTACTCAACGGGTTTGCCGTTTTGAACCAGGACTTTGGCGATGGTGCCGCTGGCTTCGGCCTTGATTTCGTTAAAAACCTTCATGGCCTCAATGATGCACACAACCGTGTTGGCGGTGACATTGCTGCCGACCTGAACAAAGGCTTCGGATTCCGGATTGGCTGACGCGTAGAAAGTGCCGACCATCGGCGACTTGATGGGGACGAGGCCTGCGTCAGGATTGGCGGCCGGGGCTGCGGGAGCCGCCGGTGCGCTGGGGGCCGAAACAGGAGCGGCCACGGGAGCCGCGGCATAAGCGGGAGCGGCCACAGGCGCGGCCATCACCGGAATAGTGGTGCTGGCGCGACGCAGCGTGATCTTCGCCTTGTCTTCGACCAGTTCAATTTCAGTCAAGTCATTTTCAGCCATGAGCTGAACCAAATCCTTGACGCGCTTGGTATCCGTAAACCCGACCGCTTGCTGTTTGGCCATTTTTACCCTCTACAAGAAAAATCAGAAGTCAGCAGCCAGAAGCTGGAAACTAGAAGGAGAAGAAAGATCGCGCGTGCGAGCTTCCGACTTCTGGCTTCTGACTTCGGGCTTCTTTTCTATTGCTGCGCCCACGCAAGACTTTTGGGCAGTGTGCTCAGCACCCGGTGGCCGGTTTCGGTCACCAGGATGTCGTCCTCAATTCTTACGCCGCCGATGCCCGGCAGATAAATGCCCGGCTCAACGGTCACGATCATTCCCGGCTTGAGCTTTGTCGTGCTCAGGCGACTCAGGGAGATCGGTTCGTGAATATCCCGGCCGATGCCGTGGCCAAGTCCGTGGCCAAACTTATCGCCGTAACCGGCCTTCGTAATGATGTCGCGGGCGATTTTATCCACCTGCTTGCCGGACATTCCCGGCTTAATGGCCTCAATCGCGGCCATCTGGGCATCAAGCACGATTTTGTAAATCTCACGAATTTGCGGCGGGATGTTACCCACGAATAGCACGCGGGTCAAATCACTGCAATATCCGCAATAGCGTGCGCCCCAGTCAATGAGCACGGGAGTATTGGGCGTAATGGGCACTGCGCCGGGGCGATAATGGGGCAGGCTGCCGTTTGCGGCCACGCCCACGATGGTGTCAAAACTGGAGTTGGTCGCGCCGCGCTTACGCATCTGGTGAACCAGAACGCTGGCGATTTCGTTTTCGCTCACGCCGGGCTTAAGCAGCGGACGAATGGCGATCAGGCCGTCCTGAGCGATGACAATGGCGCGCTCAGTAATGGCGATTTCCTCGGCGTCCTTGATGTGACGCAGCGTGACAACCATGTCATCCGTGAGTGCTAAGTTAATGCGCGACTTGCCTTTAGCTTTAAGACGATCCGTCAGGCCGGCGTTTTGGCGCATCGTGAGAGACTCACCCTGAACGCCAATTTTCGCAATATTCAATTTTTTAATCTGTTTGGCGACCTCATCAAGCATCAGCTTGGGGCGCATGATGACTTCAACCCAGGGGCATTCGCGCTGAATTTGTTCTTCATAACGAGTATCAGAAATGAGAATGACGCGGTCATTTGTGATGATTGCGAAAGAATCGTCACCTTCAAAGCCGGTCAGGTAGCTGACATCGGCAAAATTAGTCACAAGCAGGGCCGGGAGTTTATGTTCCGCCAGCGCGGCACGCAGGCGGGCAATGCGCGCGGCGATAAAGAGTTGCGGCTCGGGATGCTGAATTTGTGCACTCGCCATAATGGTTCCTTAATTATCCCCATCAGTATACAGGAAGAGGGATGTTTTGAACACAATGCGCCGGGGAGCTGCGAAATGACAAAACAGTCAGGATGGCGACAATACGGATATGAGAAAATTTTGGGTTATTGTGATCGGCGTGGCGGTGGCGGGGCTGGTGGGGGTGTCGCTGGTGAACCAGCACCGCCGGCCTGAGACGCTGGGGCGGCGCGTGGCGCGGGAACTGGCAAGTGCCGGTGCGCCGATGCGTGTGGCGGCGACGCTGGTTGATTTTGTTCCGCCGGCCGGGAGCGATAAGAATCGGCCGAAGTTTGAGAAAAAAATCCTTTGGCGCAATGGCCAGGGCGTGCTGAAATATGCGGAACATCGTGATGCGGTTCTGCTGCAATGTGGTGATGTTCAAATATATCGGTTTATGGATGATGAGCCGGTGACGCATCAGTGGGTCAAAAAAGCGGATCAGGCATTGCTGATCGGCGCGCTGAGACGCGCGGGTTTTGTGGATAATCAACCGCAGAATGTGGTGCGCGAAGCAAAAGAAACGTGGCTGGCGCGCAGTGATGAAGAGATTTTGCAGTTTATGCTGGCGGCCGACGAAGGCGGGCTGATTCGCGAAGAACAACCGCAAAAAGTCACGCAAATGGCCTTTGCGATGCTGGCACTTAATGCGCGCGGCGCCGTGGGCGTCATTACCACGCCGCTGCGGACGGTTTATGTTTTTCAGGAGGCGGAAATTGCCGGGCATCCGCTGACGGCCGAGTGCCGGTGGGTGGCGTTTAATCACAAGGCGCAGGAAGAATGTTACGGCATTATTCGCGCGCCACGGGAAGAGCAGGAAAGTACGCTGCTGATGATGTGGCAGGCGGTCCGCGGTGATGATTTTGAGTGAATATTAATTTGGGTCCGGGATAAACAAGCCCCATTCCCCTTGTGGGATGGGGCACAAACCAATGATCATAGACAATTGCTCATCATGGTAGCAAATCGTTCGCGCATCATTGAGTACTCAAGAGATATTGATCGTTCACATACCCATTGTGCCCCGCCCCATGAAGGAGCGGGGCTTGAGGATCAACAATTTTTATTATCAGGCGGAAAGTTGCGCGAGGATGTCGCGGGATTGCGGGCCGGTGGCCTCTATGACAAATTTGCGTTCGGTTTCGTCAAGTTGCTCAATGGTGATGGCGATGCGGTCCGGCGGGAGAATATCGGCAATGCGTTCTGGCCACTCAACAACGGTGATGGCCTGATCCTGAAGGAGTTCCTCAAAACCGACGGCCGAAAAATCTTCGGAAGAGGATGCGCGGTAAGCATCAAGGTGATAAACGGTTTTGCTATGCAGGTTCTGCGGAGCGGACTGATAAATATTGAGGAAAACATACGTGGGGCTTGAGACAAGATTGACATCGGCGACTTGTGCGCCGCGGGCCAGTCCGCGGACGAAGTGCGTTTTGCCTGCGCCAAGCGTGCCGGAGAGCGTGATGGTGACGCCGGCCGGGACGACGCGGCCGATGCGCTCGCCCAGGTCATAGGTTTGCTCAACTGAAGTGCTGATAATTTCCATGCGATGAGTATAACAGAGATGCGGAGAAAGGAGATGATCGGCAATCATTGAGAATCCTTAAAAAAGGACTATTTGGTTGCTTGACGCAGCGGAAATATCCGCCTATCAAATAGGAAACATGCGTGAGTCAGCGAGTTTTGCCGCGCGGCAAAATATCTGCTGCTTTTTGTGGGAAAGGATACGAGTTATGGCTTTTACATTGCCTGCTTTACCGTATGATTTTGCCGCTCTTGAGCCGGTAATTGATACGACGACCATGCAGATTCATCATGGCAAGCATCATCAGGCTTATGTGACGAATCTCAACAATGCCATCGCCGGCAAGGCGGATTTTGAGAGCAAGTCCGTTGAGGAGATCATCAAGAATCTCACGAGCGTGCCGGAAGATATTCGCCCGGCCGTGCGTAATAACGGCGGCGGCCATGCGAATCACAGCCTGTTCTGGCAGGTTCTGGCGCCAAAGGGCAAAGGTGGCGAGCCGACCGGCGCGCTGGCGGATGCCATCAATGCGTCGTTTGGTTCACTGGCGGATCTTAAAACGAAGATTCAGGATGCGGGCGCCAAGCGTTTTGGTTCCGGCTGGGCGTGGCTGATTGTCAAGGATGGCAAGCTTGCCGTCACGTCAACGGCCAATCAGGATAATCCGATTATGCCGGAAGCCGTGCTTGCGCCGACGGGCGCTGTGGCCGGCAAGCCGATATTTGGTGTTGACGTATGGGAACATGCGTACTATCTGAAGTATCAGAACCGCCGGCCTGATTATCTTTCGGCGATCTGGGATGTGGTGAACTGGGCGAAGGTTGGCGAAAATTTTGCCGCGGCAAAGTAAGCCGATTTTAAACCCCGCTTCTTGATGGGGCGGGGCACAATGGATGTGCGAGCGATCAATTATCCATTGAGCACTCAATCCTGTGTGAACGATTCGTTGCGATCATGAGCAATTGCTTATGATGATGGGTTTGTGCCCCATCCCATAAAGGGAAATGGGGCTTGTTAATCTTAAAAAAAAGCCTCCGGGATTATCCCGGAGGCTTTTTTGTTTTTGATGAAGTTGCGAAAGATCAGTTCGGCTTTTTGCCGCCGGGGAAGATGTCTTCGCTATTGCCGGAGGATGTCGGCGTGATCGGCTTAGCCGGAGTAGTATGCGAAGGCTTGTGCGCCGGTTTGGCCGTGGGTTTTGCGACAGGCTTGGCGGCCGGTTTGGCTGCGGCCGGGTGAGCGGTCAAAATGTTGCCGACGAGTTCCGGCTTGATAAAGACGTAATAAAGTTTGCCTTCGGCAAGCTGGTGGCCGGCTTTGGCGCCGGCGAGATCACCGATGCCCATATAAATATCGGCGCGGCCTGCGGCGCGGATTGCGCCGCCGGTATCCTGATCGAGAATAAATCCTTCGTATGGCAGAATTTCGTCGCTGGTGCCGGTCGGTTTATCCGTGGTGACAAACGTGACTGATGCGCGCGGGAAGATTGTTTTGTCTGTGGCCAAAGAGCGATCCTGCGTGACCTGAACGCCCATTGAGCCCTGCGGCCACTCGGCGGTGTCATACTTGGTCAGGAAGACGAAGGAATCATTTTTGGCGATATATTGTGCGATTTCGCCCGGGTGAGTTTTGTCATAATCAAGGATGGCCGGGAGCGAAAGCTTGCGCTTGCTGATTTTGCCATCGGCCACAAGCTGCGAGCCGATGCCGTTATAGTCGCGGCCGTTCTTGCCGGCGTAGCCGATCATCATTTCCTTGCCGTCAGGCAGAATGACTTTGGCGGAACCCTGAACCTGAATGATATAAGCCTCAAGCGGAGTCTTGAAATAAACCAGCTCAAGACCTTTAAGCTCGCCGGAAGCCAGCAACTGGCTGCGTGTCGGGTAGGGTTGATACTGGCCCAGGGCGATTTCGCGGCCGAAGACCTGGCCGGTGATCGGGTCAATCTTGAGGTCTTTGGGCTTCTGATAAACCGGATACTGATACTCGGCCGTCGGCGTCAGGCTGCCGCGGAAAATCGGCGTATAGTAACCAGTGAACCAAACCTTGTGTGTCGGTTCTTTTTTGGAGTTCAGCCAGCCCTTTGAGACCCACACTTCGTAGCGGCTGTAAATGTTCTGCTGAAAGACATCCGGCGTGACGGACGGGTTACTCAACATGTCAAGAAAGTCATACAGTGACGCCTGAACCTGGTCATGCGTGATGGGATCTTTGGGGCCTGAAGGATAAAAACGCTTGCTTGAGGCTGTCTGCGTGTATTGCAGAGACTTGAGGACCGCTTTTTCAAGATTGGCGCGATCAAGCCATGCCTTACGCATGTCCGGGTAATCTTTGGGATCAAGTTTTTCAAGGCCAAACTCGCCCGGCGGGAGTTGCGTGGTGACGTCATCAAAAGGCTGAACGATGGTCACTTTTTGTGAGCTGCAACCTGAGAACAGGGCCAGTCCCAGGCCCAAAGCAGCAAGTGCGAACAGACGCGAATTCATGTATTACCTTCCTTGTCAGAAAGCGAAAATTGTTTATTTGCGGTCCGTAGTCAGACCTCATCGTCACATATTATGACTTAAAATGAAAAATATCGCGAGTTATGGGAATCAGTTGGCAGATAACGCGGTGCGTAAAATGCAGAACGCTCAAGCCAAATGGTCTTGCTCGGCGTTCTGTTATTGTTGGCGTGGCAATGAATTGGCCTGATTATTTACTTTTGGGTTCCTGAAGTTGTTCGGATTTAGGAAGATCCTTAAGGCTCGCAAGGCCAAAGACTTCTAGAAAATAGCGGGTAGTGCCGTAAAGCATCGGCCGGCCGATTTCCTCGGCGCGGCCAACGATCTTAACCAGGTTATGCTCCATCAATGAGCGCAGGACTTCGCCCGCGCCCACGCCGCGAATTGCCTCAACATCCGCGCGGATGATCGGTTGTTTGTAGGCGATGATGGCCATTGTCTCAAGCATGGCCGGAGTCAGGCGGCCTTCGTCCTTTTTGCGGACCAGGCGCGTGATGTAGTCGGCGTATTGCGGAAGGGTGAGCAACTGATAGCCGCCGGCGCGTTCTTCAATGCGATACGCAGCCTGGCGTTCTTCGTAACCTTTGTTCAGCTCAGCAATTGTGTCTTTGACGGCTTTGGTTGAATCAAGACCGCAGGTTTCGGCAAGTTTGCTGGCGTTCAGGGGCATATCGGTGGAGAAAAGCAGTGCCTCAAGCACCTGCGTCAGCGGCATGGCGTCAGCGGTGGTCAGTGCGGCCGAGGGCGGCGCTGCGCCGTCAGCGGCGGTGGCATCTGTAGCGGCGTCCGTAGCCGGAGTTGATGTTTCTTCTTGCGCGGCAACAACTTGTGTTTCTTCTGTTGCTGGCGTTTCCGGCGCGGTTTCTGCGGGAGCTTCTGGCGCTGATTCAATAGGCGCGCTCTGCTCTGCCTGAACGGCAGGGGCCTGTTCCGCTTGTGCGGAGATTTCCGAAGTGTGATTCGCAGCCTGCTCGGCCGGCGTTTCCGGGGCCGGCGTCTGTTCCGGCAACGACTGGTTATTGTCTTGTTCCTGCGTCATGGCAGCGAATGTATCCGCAGGCACGGGGAAACGCAAAAGACAAAACGCGGAACGTCAAACGCGAAAGCCGAAGCGCGAAACGCGAAACCAAAGACAAGTCAAAAACACGGAACGTCAAACGCGAAATGCGAAACAAAAGGAACGGACGGCAAACTCATTTGGCATTTTTTACCCGGGATTCCCACTTCGTATATACTGAGGAAATGATCATTCGTGAATTGCAGAATTTTCCGGCCGCGATGCGCGGCTGCGTGGTGTGCGTGGGTAATTTTGACGGCGTGCATGTGGGGCATGCCAGAATGCTGGCGACCGCGCGCGAGATTGCCCAGCCGGCCGGTGCGCCGGTGGTGGCGATGACTTTTGATCCGCATCCCTCAACGCTGATTTTTCCGGATGTGCCCCGGCCTATGCTGACTTCCCTTGAGCAGCGTATTGAGTTGCTCAAATCGGCCGGCGCTGATGCCGTGATCGTTCAGCATGTGTCGCAGGCGTATCTGAAAATGCCGGCGGAGAGTTTTCTGGATGATATTCTCAAGCAAACTCTTGCCGCGCGGCACGTGGTAGAAGGCACCTCTTTTACGTTTGGCTATAAAGCGCTTGGCACAGTTGAGCTGTTAAAGTTGCGCGCGCCGGTTTATGGTTATGGCGTGACGATTGTGCCGACGGTTGAGCGGACGCTGGCCGACAAAACGGTGGCGGGCGTCAGCAGCACGATGATTCGTTTTCTGGTATCGCATGGGCGCATGAATGACGCGGCCGAATGTCTGGGCCGGCCATTTACGCTGCGCGGCGAAGTTGTGCACGGTTATCAGCGTGGCCGCAAAATTGGTTTTCCGACGGCAAACGTGGCTACGGCGCAGATACTTCCCGCGCCGGCGGTTTACGCGGGCGTTGCGGTTCTGCCAAGTGGCGCACGTCATGCCGCGGCGATATCCGTGGGAACAAATCCGACTTTTGCTGGCGAAAAATTAACAGTAGAAGCCTACCTGCTTGATTATGACGGCGATCTTTATGATCAGGTGCTCAATATTGAATTTGGTCGCTGGCTGCGCGATCAGGTGACATTCGGCGGCGTTGATCAACTGGTGGCGCAACTTAAAAAAGATGTGCAAAATACCAGAAAAATAATAGAGACGCGGTGACACTGAGACGCGGGACGCGGAGAATCAGTAACGATTGGCTCTTTGCGTCTGCTTGTTGCCGCATTCTGGCGTCATTGGCTTAACACAAAAGAATCAGAAGGACGTATCATGGCCGAATCTTTTAGCGCGATTATCAGCAAGCTCAGCACCGCCCGGAATGTGGCGATTTTGACCCATCAGCGGCCGGATGCCGATGCCATCGGCTGTCAGCTTGGCATGGCGATGCTGCTCAAACAGATGGGCAAAAATGTATGCATCATGCAGGATGAGGCTCCGCCGCCGACGCTGGCGTTTATGCACGAAGATCTCAGCGGCGCGCAGATCGGAATCATCGGCAAGCGCGACCTTGCGCAGGATGATACGCTGCTGGTGGTTGATACCAGCGTTTACAGTCAGCTTGAGTCGGCCAGGAGCGCCTTGCTGGCGCGCAAAGAGGATGTGGTGGTCATTGATCATCACCTGTCGCACGATGATATGGCCGCAGTGATGTATACGGATACCACGGCCGCGGCGTGTGCGGAAATTGTGGTGGAGTTTGCCCATGCAGTGAATATGCCGCTGACGCCGGCGATGGCCAAAGTGCTGATGTGCGGATTGGTGGGGGATTGCGGATGGTTTCGTTTTGATTCCGTCACGCCCAGGACGCATCGCATCGCGGGCGAGTTGATTTCGTTTGGCGCAAAGCCGGCGGAATTGTATGAGCTGCTTGTTCAAACAGAACAACCGGCCAAACTGGCGTTGATGCAGCGCGCGCTGGCAAGCATTGTTTACCGTGCTGATTTCCGTATCGCCGCGATGACTGTGACACAGAAGGATTTTGCCGATGCCCAGGCGCTGCCGAGTCATACGGAAGGTCTGGTGAATATTCCGCTTGATGTGGCGACGGTTCAGCTTAGCGTGCTGCTGACGGAGATGCCCGATGGCAGAATCCGCGGAAGTTTACGCTCAAAGGGCCACGTTGATGTGAACAAAATTGCCAATCAATTCGGCGGCGGCGGCCACGCCAAAGCCGCGGGACTCAAACTTGATTGCCCGATTGCTGAAGCACGCGAACACGTCCTGCGCGCAATGGAAAAAGCTCTGTGATAGAATAATTAAGCATTATTGTATCGATTAAGCCTTACTCATGATAAAATGGGCTGAGTATCGTATCATAGGGTTAGAAACATATAGAGGTCTATATGATAAATAGGCTAACGGTTAAAAACTATCGTTGTTTGGATGGATTTGATCTCAGTCTTTCTGGCAACACTAGCGCATTGTTGATTGGTAAGAATGGCGTAGGAAAAACCACTGTTTTACGTTGTTTTAGAATTTTGCAAAATATTTGTCGTAATGCGGGGCGTACGGGCAAACTAATTGTTAAAAGTGATTTTGTAGATATCAATCGCCCTCTTTATATTGAAATAGAAGCAAAGTTGAATGGCAAGAACTTTAACTATTATATAGGGTTTGAATGGCCCGTTGATTTTCGAGAAGCGCGTATTGTTGAGGAATGCTTGAAAGTTGACGGTCAGAATATTATTAGTCGCCAACTTGCTCAGGTTACATACGAAAAGAATGAATCATTTGGTCTTGATTGGCATGTATTTGCTTTACCTGTTATTAATGAACGATTTGGTCAACATGTGATTCAAGATTTCAAATCTTATTTAGCTTCAATGATAATTATTTCACCAATACCTGCAAATATGACGGGATTTTCTGAAGAAGTATCACTCGAATTAAATTACGATGCATCAAATTATGCTTCATGTTTAAGGGGGTTATTGGGAAAGAAGCCTGCTGCTTATGCCAAATTTAGTTCTTATATAAAAAATATATTTCCTGATTTTTCGTCAATCGTGCATACCGAGAGAGGCGAAAATGGAACGCAATTAGTTGTTATGTTTCAACAAGATGGTGCGGAAAAATCCAAATCTATTGATTTTCGTTCATTATCCGATGGTGAAAAATGTTTCTTTCTGAGTGCGTATCTTGTTGCATGTAATACCGATGATTCACCTGTTGTATGCATATGGGATGAACCCGATAATCATTTGTCATTATCAGAAGTGGGGCAATTTGTATTGGCACTAAGAAAAGAAATGGCAAATTATGGACAATTTATAGCTACAACACACCATCCTGAAACAATTCGGCGTTTTTCTGAGGATAATACTTATGTATTAATACGAAGTAATCATTTCGCTTCTACATCTATCAAGCAGCTTAAAGACATTAAATATAACGGTGATCTTATTGATTCCTTAATACGTGAGGATTTAATATATGGCGTTAAATAAATATAAGCCTTACGTTTACATCATTCCAGAGGATGATCGTGATCGTCAGCTAGCGAATGGATTTTTATTACATTCTTCAGTGAATAGCTGTCAAATTCAGGTATTGCCAGCAGTTGGTGGATGGATTCATGTTCTGAGTAAATTTAAAGATGTTTATATAAAAGAACTAGAATCAAATGAAATGTGTTATGTTGTTATGTTAATTGATTATGATGATCAGTATCCTTTACGCCGTGAACAATTTTTACGAGAAACTCCGTCGTCTTTGCGTTCTAGGACTTTTGTTGTTGGTGCTAAAAATAATCCTGAGGTATTAAAAAGAGAGTTACGATTAAGCTATGAAAATATAGGAAATGCACTAGCAAAAGAGTGTTCAGAAAGAACGAATACTCTGTGGAATCACGAAGAATTAAAGCATAATGAGACAGATACTCGTAATATGTATGAAGCTGTGCATCCTATTTTCTTCCGTGAATGAAAAGGATCTATATTTAGATCTGATATCCATTCAATTGTAATTTTTATTTTGGCCGCATTTTTTCGCAGATAGCCACGATGGCCGGGTGTTTGGGGTGCTCTTCGGATGAGATGGCGTAAAAACGTTCTTTAACTTCCTGCGTTTGGCCCACCAGTTTAACGCCGACAACTTTGCGCATGTGGGCATCAATCACGGATGGGACGGGGAAGATGCCTTCGCCATCCTGGCCAAAGGAAAACATAAGCGCCGCGTCATCAAACTCACCGACGATCACGGGATGAATGCGCAGCGAATCAAACCAAATATTGAGTGAACGGCGAACGGATGAATGACTGGCCGGCAGCAGCATCGGCGCGCCGCTGAGAGATTTGGGAAAACCCTTGCGATAAGTTGCCGCAAGTGATGATGAAGCAAAAAACGAAATGCCGCAATCAACCAGCAGATGATTAAAACCCTCAAAGCCTGGCGCTGAGCCGATCGGCCCATCGCTGAGGACGACATCAAGCCGGCGCGCGGCAAGATCCGTCAGCAGGCGGTCGGCCTTGTCCTCGCGGCAGGTTAAGCGGAGCGCCTGGCCAAGATGCATGGCGGGCTTAAGAAGTTCGCGCGCGACGGCTTTGGGTATGACGTCCACAATGCCGACGGAAAGCCGCAGCGGCCGGCCACGGGGCTGATGCTCAAGCGCGTTGACCAGTTCCTGGCCGAGGGAAAAAATTTCGTTGGCGTAATTGAATGTGACCCGGCCGGCTTCCGTCAGCGCCAGTCCGCGGCCTACGCGGTCAAAAAGCCGGTGGTTGAGCGCGGACTCAAGTTCCTTGATCTGCGCGCTGATCGTCGGCTGCGAAACCAGCAATTCCTCACTGGCGCGGACCACGCTGCCTTCGCGCGCGACCATCCAGAAATAGTAAAGATGATTGTAGTTCAGCCATCCCATACGTGTTACCTGACATATAACTTAAACCTATAGGATAGCAAGATACTTCGTTATAGTCGAATTAAAAATGCACGGCTATAGTGCTCGCATGAAAGGAGGTTCTTATGAGAATCAATATCTACAGCCCGGGTTTTGGTCTTTCTCCCGCGATGGTTCAGCACATTGAAACGCGCGTGAGCATGGCGCTTGAGACGGCCTCAAGCCAGATCAACCAGGTTGTCGTGCGCCTTGATGACATCAACGGTTCGCGGGGCGGCCTTGACAAGCAGTGCCGCATCACCGTGCATCACGCGTATCTGCCGCCGTTTTCCGTTGAAGTCGTCAATCAGGATCTGTATATGGCCGTGACGGAAGCGGCCGGCAAGGCCAAAGAGAACCTCTGGCGGCACGTGATTCGGAGGCGCACACTGCGGAGAGATTATATCAAGCGGCCCATGCGCCAGATGATGGCGTAAATCAACAGATACGGCCCGTTTTTTGTAGCAACCTCATGTGCAAGAGGAGAATAATCATGACAACACAGTCAACGACAATCCGGCCGACGGTCACTCGGGCTGATTTCAATCGCCTCAGCGAGATTCTGCAATCGCAACTGTGCCGGATGGGTCACGGCGCCGTGGCGATCAATCTTGAATTGAATCTCAACCGCAGCGAAATTGTTTCCCAGAAACGGATATCGCCGCGCGTGGTGACGATGAATTCAACCGTGAGCCTGCGCGATATGGATGACAATGATCTTGATATTTATACGCTGGTATATCCAAAAGATGCCAATATTGACCAGGATAAACTCTCGGTGCTTTCGTATCTCGGCAGCCAGTTGCTGGGAGCGAGCGTCGGCGAAGTGATAACGGTAGGTATTCGCAGGATTATGGTTGAGGATATCTTGTATCAGCCGGAAGCAGCGGGCGATTATCATCTGTAGGCGCCCTCTGAAATGACTGCTGATACAGAAAAACCCTCGGGCAACGCCCGAGGGTTTTTGATTGCCATATGATCAATTACGACATTGCTGAATTACATCACTCTTTCGCCAGGGGCGAGAGATTTGCGGATGCGGATGGCTTTTTTACCCTTAAATTGGCCGATGGTGCCGGCGTATTTATTTTTGCCCTCAACCTGCACGATCATGTCGCCGCCGGCCGGTTTATCAAGCGGAATGATGTCGCCGGGGACGAGATTGAGAAGCTCATCGACCTTGATGTTGGTGTATCCGAGCATGACTTTGACCAGCACCGGCGCGCCGGAGAGATTTCGCTGCATCGCCTTGAGATGGTCGTCGTTGGCGGCCTTTTTGGTGTATGTGAACCAATTCTGCTGGCTGAGCTTGCTCATCACCGGCTCAATGACGTTATAGGGAATGCAGAGCGACATGGTGCCGGCGCGATTGCCCATCTTGATTTCAAAACCGATCACAACGACAACTTCGTTCGGCGGAACGATCTGAACGAGCTGCGGATTTGATTCGGTTTCGGTGAGTTCAAAGGCCACGTCGGTAATGTTTGACCAGGCCTCGCCGAGGTTGGCAAGCGCGCGATCCGTCAGGCGCTTGACCAGTCGCCATTCAATTTGCGTCAGCGGCCGCTGGGGAATAAACAGATCCGCATTTGAGCCGCCCAGCAGGCGGTCAATGATCGGGTAAATGATCAGCGGCGAAATTTCAAGACACATCTGCCCGTCAAGCGGTTTGGCGGACAGCAAGTTAAAGCAGGTGGGGTTTGGCAACGCGTGAATAAATTCTGAAAAGGTGAGCTGCTCAATATTGGCGACGGAAACTTCAACGATGGTGCGCAGGTAACCGGAGAGCGCCGCGCCAAAGTTACGCGCAAAGCCCTCATGCAGTGCCTCAAGGGCACGCATCTGGTCTTTTGAGACGCGCTCAGGCCGCTTGAAGTCATAAGCGCGAACTTCAACTTCCTGAAGACGATTGGTGCGCGAGAAGACTTTGGGCGCCGCTTCTTCTTTAACGGCTCCCTGGTCAACGGCGGCCAATAGCGCGTCAACTTCAGATTGATCAAGTACGTCGGCCATAACAAACGCTTCCTGCGAAGAATACTATTCCGGTCCTTCAGAATAGTCTCACTTCGGGATATCGGCAGAAATTGCGGGGAAACTTGAGGGGCAACTTCCGATAATGTGAAGTTTGGCTGATTTAAGACTTGGCTCGGCGGATGATTGCTGTTACGCTCAGGATTTTCCGGCATGCGGGCGTTGTGTACACGTGTCGTAATGGTCTGCGAATGATTGATTTACGGTGAATTGAGTACCCTATGCGATTGTTGACGTTTCTTGAGCGGCGCATTGGCTGGCTGGCGATACCAAATCTGGGGTTGATCCTGGCGGTGGTTCAGGGCGTGGCGTTTGTGATTTCCCAGGCGCGGCCGGAGTTGGTGCGGATGCTGACGCTTGATCCGGCGAAGATTGTGGCCGGGGAATGGTGGCGCGCATTCACGTTTATGTTTATTCCGCCGGATACGTGGCTGATCTTTCTGATTTTTGTGCTTTATCTTTTGTATTTGATGGCCAATGCGCTTGAGCAAACGTGGGGTACGTTTCGCCTGAACGTGTATCTTTTTATTGCGTGGGTGGCAACGCTCGGGGCGAGCTTTGCGGCGTGGTCGGCGGGAATGCATGGCGCGCCGATGAGCAATGAATATGTGATGTCGTCCATTTTTCTTGCGTTTGCGTTTTTATATCCGGATTTTACGCTGCTGCTGATGTTCATTTTCCCAGTCAAAATAAAATGGCTGGCGCTGCTGACGTGGATTCTTTACGGATTTCAGTTTGTTGAGGGAGACGCAATGGATCGTGCGGCGATTGCCGCGGCCGTACTGAATTTCTTTGTCTTCTTTGGCGCGGATATGGTGCGGATGATCCGCAATCGCGGCAAGCGCGCGCAGAATAAATTCAAACAAATGCAAAATGCGCCTGATCCTGAAGAATCTTTTCATCGCTGTACCGTTTGCGGCAGAACGGATAAGACAAATCCGGAACTTGAGTTTCGCTACTGTCCGCAGTGCGGCGGCAAGGGGTATTGCCAGGATCATATCATGACGCACCAGCATGTGAGGTAATGTGATAATGTGGAAATATATCATGTAAAAATTGAAATAATGCTGTTTTTTTCCGATTACCACATGGCCACGTAAGCGTTCATATCAAATTTGCGTTTGAGGCCGGCGGCGTTCATGTAACGAACGAGGCCGAAGATGGGGCGCTGCGGGCCCCAGGGGCGGTCATGCAGACCGAAAATCCACGCGACATTTGTAAATGAGCACGGGTCGCGGCCATCAAGAAAATATTTGTTGTTAAGCGTGAGAATGCGAACGTAAGCATCTTCGGGCGTCGGCGACCACTCAATGATTTTTTTGCCCCAATACATGCGCATACTGTTGTGCATATAGCCGGTGGCAAGCATCTGTCGCTGAGCGGCATTCCAGAATTCATCATGTGTGCGCGCGGACTCAAGCTGAGTAAGGCTATAAACATACTCGCGCGGATCGGCCGCGTGCGCTTTGAGCGTGGCGCGCGACCATGCGGGCAGGCCGCGATATGTGTCGTAATCGCCGGAGTATGTGACAAAATTAAGGGCCAGTTCGCGGCGAATGATGAGTTCTTCAAGGAATGCGTCGCGATCCGCGGCCGGGGCGTCGGCAGTGTGCGCGGCAAGGGCGATATCAAGCGGAGAAATCTGGCCGAAATGCAGATAGGGCGAAAGATACGAGCAGCCGTTGCCGGCGGGTTCGCGCCGGCCGGTGAGGTAATGCGAAAGATGATGGGCGATAAATGATTTGAGGCGTCGCTGAGCCTCAACCTGGCCACCGATAAATTGCGTGACGGGCAAAACCGAGTGATCAAGTTTGAGTGTCGCGGCGGCCTGCTCCGGTAATGCGAGATTGATCGTACTGCGGATCGGAAGATCAAGCGAAGAATGGCGCGGCTTGCCCGCAGGTAGCGGCCGAAGATACTCCGGCAGAAGGCGATTTAATTTGGGCCGCAGCGTGCGTGCGGCAAATTCCTGCTTATGCGAGGCGATCTCAACGGGAACAACGGCATCGCTCTCAACCTGAATAACCGGGCACGGCGCGGCATTAGCCAATGATTTGCGCCACAGGATCTGATGGCGCAAATAACCGCGATCTGTCACGCATAATGCGGCGCAACGGCATAACTCAAGAGCAATCTGCCAGGGCTGGCCACGGCGAATGACAAAAAGAATGCCGCGCTTTTGCAGAGCGATTTGAACATCACGCAGCCCCTGAAGCATAAACACGTAGTGGCGTAAATTGGCTTCCGGGTAATCATCCATTAAACCAAAACAGACAACCAGCGGAAGCTGAAGTTCATTGGCGTGCGCAATGGCATACTCAAGCGCGTGATTGCTGAGCGTGCGCTGCGATGACTGCATCCAGTAAAGAACAAACTGCGCGCCGGGCTGCGGCGGATGATCGGAGAGAATCGTGATGCGCGAAGATGAGATCATGATTCAGCAGCCAGAAAATAAAAATCAGAAAACTGAATACCGCTAGCCGTTTTTTTGTATTCGCAATTGAACGATCGGCGTGGGGACTTCGTAACGATAACCGATATCGTCGGGATTTTGCTCAGAAAGAATCGGCGCGTCAAAAAGTTGCCGCACGACGGCGATTTCGTCACAGCCATCACGCTTGGGGCACTTAACACAATCAGACCATACCTTGAGCGGCAGCGCGTTGCGGTTAACAACGGCAAATTGCAGATGCTCAAAGAATTTCTGCTCGTAGGTGAGCGCAAAAACTTTCTGAATTTCAAGCTTGCGGGCTTCTTCAACGACGGCATCAACAAGCTTGCGGCCCACGCCCCGGCCCTGATAATCGGCGGCAACCGCCAGAGATTTTACTTCCGCCAGATCGGCCCAGACGATCTCAAGCGCGCACACGCCCACAACATTGCCGTCAGCCGAGATGGCGACGACAAAATCACGAAGCGTTTCGTAAAGTTCAGCATGTGAGCGAAAAAGCATGCGGCCACGCTCTGCAAAAGTGCTGATGAGGCGGGCCATCGCAGGCACGTCACGGACGGTGGCGGGGCGTACGGTTATGTCATTCATGCCGATATTGTAGCACAGGTATTGCCCAAAAGGAGCAAGCGGTCTCCTGATGAGGGTAAAATCCGCTCTGGTCTGCCGGCGGGCTCTCCGGTAAACTATACCTGACACATCAACATGCGGAGGTCGTCATGGCACAACTTATTATCACGGCGGTAGGGCCTGATCAACCAGGCCTGGTGGGGCAGTTATCAGGACATGTATCCGAAGGCGGCGGCAATATTGTTGAGTCGCGCATGGTGAATTTGCGCGGGCAATTTGCGGTGATATTGCTGGTTGAGGGCGCTGATAGCGCGGTGCGCAAAATGCGCGTTTCGCTGGTTGAGGCCGGCGAACGCATGGGACTGCACGTGAGCACGACTGAGCACGCGGCCGCGGCGCAGAAAATTCAGGGATTGCCGTACAGGCTTAAGACTTATTCGCTTGATCAACCAGGTATCGTGCATACGGTGACGGATGTTCTGCGCGCAAACGGCATTAACATTGAGGATCTTGAGGCACGCCAGGAATCGGCGGCGTTTTCCGGATCACCTTTGTTTGTCATGGAGATGCAGTTGACGGTGCCGGCCGGGACAAGCGTTAAAAAACTGCGTCAGGAACTTGAGCAGCAATGCGAAAAACTGAACTGCGATCTTGATCTTGAGCCGGCATAAAAATGCGGTTGCTGAGTATTCCTGATTGTCCGTCATTATTTGTTTGACTCGTCACTAATTAAGTGTACACTTAATTAGTCAGAGATAGAAAAGATGTATTATTTTCGCTGGAATGAATGGAATATTGAACACATTGGTGAGCATGGTATTGTTCCTACGGAAGCTGAATATGTTGTTAACCATACTCGTATCAGAAAAATAGGAGATGGTAAGTTCATGGCTGTTGGCCGATGTGCGTCCGGCGAATATATACAGGTTATTTTTATTATTGATGAAGATGACCGTAACAAACTGTTTGTCATACACGCCCGGCCGCTAAGTGGCACAGAAAAGCGAGCATTCAGGCGAAAAAGATAGGTGCTCTATGAAAAAAAAATGGTCGCATATGACGGCAAAGGAACTTCGCGACGCCACAAAAGAATTTGATGAACCGATGGTTTTTCAGAAAGCGCGTACTCTTACGCAACACGATAAAACTGTGCTTGGCGCGGCACGCAAGCCGGGTCGGCCCAAAATTGGGCAAGGAGCGGAAAAAATTCGCGTATCAATTGAACGCGGATTGCTGGCACGCGCCGACCTTGAGGCAAAACGATTAAAAGTTAGCCGCTCTGAATTGATTGCGCGCGGACTTGAGGCTATTTGTGCGGGATAGCGGGTTTTCTGCTTTACCTATTACTTCATCGTTTTTTCAAGCCATGACCATGTTTTGGCCCAAGCGTCGGCGGCTTGTGTGGGGCGATACATGCCGAGCGGCTTTGCCGCATCGCTGGCAAAGGCGTGGCCTGCGCCGTCGTAGCGCAGAATGGTGACGTCTTTGCCGGAATCCTTGAGCGCTTTTTCCCATATATTCACACGATCTGGCGACGGATTTTTGTCGTCATTGCCAAAAACGCCGAGCACCGGGCCGCGGATGTCTTTGAGTTTGTCAGTATCCGTGACGATATCACCGCCGTAAAAAATAACGAGAGCATGAATACGCGGATCGGCAATGGCAAGGTTCAGCGCCTGCGTGCCGCCCATACACCAGCCGATAGCGGCAAGTTTGTCGCCGTTGACAATACCGCGATCAACTTGCGTATGAATAAAATCGACGCCGGTTTTTAGGCGCAATAATGCGGCCGAGTCAGTCAGTGCGGATTTGAGCGCGGCCGCTTCTTTGGGGTCGGCGGTGGCTTTGCCGTCGTAGAGATCAACGGCTACGGAATAATAGCCGCGCTGTGCAAAATCGCGCGTGCGGGCCTGAATATCTTCGTTAACTCCCCACCATTCCTGAATGATGAGCAGGGCTGGCATATTGGGAACTTCGCCGGCGTATTTTAAATCAGGATGCGCCACATAAAGGCGAACCTGGGTACCGTCTTCGGCGGGAAATTCGCGCCAGTTTTCGGCAATTTTGCCTTTGCGCTGAGCTTCGGTTGCGCCGGAGAGTTGGCGCGTGACGGATGACTTGACGTTTGTCTGCGCCAGGGCAGGCAGGCATAACGCGAAGACAAGACACATGGCGGTCAGTTTTTTCATAACAAAAATTCCTCGCGCACAATGTGCACAAGGAATGGCTAATCGTCAAGTTATGCTGAGCGAATAACGCTAAAAATATCAGAGCCAGTTTGAGAAGTAGGCGGCGGGCAGATGCGCAGGATGCCTTTGGGCCTGCAAGGACGCAGGACCGAGTGATATTAGCTAATATCAGCGAGTGTCCGAGGACGCCGCAGGCCCAAAGGCAGACCAGCAGATGGCCCCGGATACTTCTCAAAGAGGCTCTCAGACGTTGCGGGCCTGATCCGCAAGCGCCACAGCCTTAAGCAGGCCCGCAGCTTTGTTGAGCGTTTCCTGATATTCGTTTTCGGGCACGGAATCGGCAACGAGCCCGGCGCCGGCCTGAACATACACAACCCACTCATTGCCATCGGGCACAATGACCATGGTGCGCAGAGCGATGGCTGTGTCCATGTTACCGTTATAGTCGACGTAACCGACCGCGCCGGCGTAAGGGCCGCGGCGAGTTGGCTCAAGTTCATCAATAATCTGCATGGCGCGGATTTTGGGCGCGCCGGAAACCGTGCCGACGGGCAACGCCATGCGCAGGGCGTCAAAAGCGGAACGGCCATGCTCAAGTTTGCCGGTGACATTTGAGACGATGTGCATGACGTGACTGTAGCGCTCAACGGTCATGACGTCACTGATCTTGACGCTGCCGATTTCGGCGACTCGGCCGACATCATTGCGGCCAAGATCGACGAGCATGATATGCTCGGCGCGTTCTTTCGGATCGGCCAGCAGTTCCTGCTCAAGCGCCTTGTCTTCTTCGGGCGTTACGCCGCGGCGGCGCGTACCGGCAAGCGGACGGTTGGTGATGATGCCGTTTTCCACGCGACACATGATTTCCGGCGAACTGCCAACAAGCGTGCATTCCGGAGCGACCATAAAAAACATGTATGGCGACGGATTAACCACGCGCAGCCGGCGATATACATCAAGCGGATGCGCGGCCGTGCGTGTGCGCAGGCGCTGCGAGAGCACAAGCTGAAAAATGTCGCCGGCTTTAATGTATTCTTTGGCGGAGAGAACGGCTTTTTCAAAATCAGCTTTTGTGAAGTTTGAGTCATATTTGGGCCGAGCCTCGCTGGTGAGGTCAATCGCGCTGAGGCTTGTCGGCAATGGCGACTGTAGTTTTTTGACCGTGGCGTCAATGCGATTCAGCGCCGCGTCATAGAGCTTGCGGTTATCGCCGGAATCAGCCGTGACATGCATTGTGGCGACGACCAGAATGGTTTTTTGCACGTGATCAAAAATAACCAGATCGTCATAGAGGCCAAAAATCATATCAGGCAGGCCGCGATCGTCATGAGGCGATTTGTTGAGTTTTTCAGGCTCAAGATAGCGCACCGTGTCGTAACCGGCGTAACCCACCGCGCCGCCAAAGAGAGATGGCAGTCCGGGAACGCGCACACCCTTGCTGTTTTGCATCAGCGACTCAAGATCCTTAAGCGGGTCTGCGGACTGATACGTTTTGGCGGATGCGCCGGCCGAATGCAGTGTGACGGTGTTGCCGCGCGCATGAATAACGGTGCGCGGATGCGTGCCGATGATGGAGTATCGGCCGATACGTTCGCCGCCGACGACTGACTCAAGCAGAAAAGAATGAGTGCTGCCGGCCGCGACGCGCTCATAAGCGCTGACGGGTGTGAGATGATCCGCCAGCAGTGTGCGGTAAACGGGAATCGCTGCGCCGGTTTCGGCCAGCGAGATAAAGGAATCAAGTGACGGAATGGCTGACTGCGGCACGGTTTTCTCCTGGGGCCAACAAGTGCCCGGAAACAAGGTCACGAATCATATAAATTGTAGCAACAGACGGCATGATTCGCGACCCCGCGGAATAAGAGCCTATCCGAATAACCCTGTGGTAAGGGATGCGCAGGATGCCGGTTTATCTGCAAGGACGCAGGACCGAGGCATATTCTACAATATACCGAGGTCTGAGGACGCCGCAGATGAGCCGGCAGACCAGCAGACCGCCGCTGGGTTATTCGGATAGGCTCTATCGTTGACAATCCTCCCCGGCCACAGGATGCTCATGCGCTATCATGCTGGCATCTGATGACGAAACAATACCGCTGAGATTCCGGGAATTACTGGCGCTTAATCCGCTGGTGCCGGCCGCGATTTTATGGGTTATTGGTCTGATTACCGGCCATGTCGCACAATGGGATATCCTTTTTTATATCCGGATGACATGCGGCTTTCTGCTGGCCTATGGCGTGACGGAAATTCTGTCGCGATACCGTTTTTTTTCATTATGTCGCTCAAATTCTGCTTGCTCTGGCCATTATCAGCTTTGGCGGCGGAACTTATACCCTTTATTCTCATTATGTTGAGCCTCAGCATGTTGCGCACTGGCTGCCGGAGGAACCGGCGTGGCGGCAGGTACGTCTACGCGTAACAAGCATGCCGCAAAAAGTCGAATTTGCGGGCCCGATCCGCCTTCCGGATCAGCAATTTTGTCTGGCGGAAGTCGAGCAGATTCAGCTTGGCGATCAATGGGTTGCGGCCAGCGGAATTGTGACATTGCGCGTGCCGGCAAAGGTTGATCTGAATCTGGGAGACCGTGCGGAAATCATCGGCTATGCGCGGCGGCCAAAAAAAGCGGAATATCCGGGATCTTTTGATTATCGCCAGTACCTGGCATCCTCACGCATTTACGGTTCCGTGTGGGCGCGTTATCCGATTCAGGTTCGCAAATTGCCACAGCAGGAATATCTTCCCCGCATGACGGATCTGCTTGAGCGCTTCCGGCAGTTTGCGCGAAACAAAATTCAGGCGGATGTTGCTCCGATTGATGCGCAGGCTGGCGACGCACTTCAGGCGTTGGTGCTTGGTTATCGCTCACCGGCGATGCAGTCAATCGCGCAGGCGTTTACGGATGCGGGCGTGGCACATCTGCTGGCCATTTCCGGCTCGCATATCGTACTGGTGGCGGGATTTGTCTGGCTGCTACTGCATCCGGTGACGCAGCGGCCCAAAATCCGCGTGTTGTTGATGCTGCTGGTGGTGTGGCTTTATGTGGCGGCCACGCCGGCAGGCCCGCCGATTCTTCGCGCGGCCATCGCTCTGACGTTTTTTGCTCTTGCGTCTCTCGCTACGCGCCCGATGCAGGCGCTGAATATTCTTGCTGGTGCGCTGATAATCTGCCTGTGGTTGCGGCCTGCGGATATTGGTGATGCGGGATTACAGCTTTCTTTTGCTACGACTGCCGGGCTGATTTTGATCGCTCCGCGACTGCATGATGCTTTGCTTTTAGGGTGGTATGAGCGCAATGCGATGATTACACGCGCTATCGGTACCCGGCCGGCGTTCTGGTGGCTGCGCGTGCGTTTTTCGGTTCTGCTGGCAGAGCTCACCAATATCACCGGCGCGCTGATTTCCGCGCCGCTGGTGGCGTATCATTTTGCCCAGGTTAATCCGCTTGCTGTCGTATCAGGATTGGTGGCCATGCCGGTTGTTTCGGCGTGCCTGATTGTGGGATTGTGCCATCTGATTGTCAGCGCGATGGGCATGAGTTTTCTGGCTGCGCCGGCCGCGTGGTGCGCGCAGATGATGAATGACCTGATCATTTGGCTTTCGCGCATACCAGGATCGGCTGTGGCGATCAGACCGCTGCCGTTGTGGCTTGTGGTGGTATTTTTTGTGGTGATCATCCTGGTGATGTTACGCAGGCAATTGCGATTTTCTCGCGCTTCGGCATTGCTGATGATCCTTGCCGCAATGGCTGGCGTGATGACCTGGTATATGTTGACTGCACCAACAGGGACAAAACTCTGGGTGCTGGGGCGCTCCGTTATCATGCATGATGATCAGCAAACTGTTGTGATCAATCCCGGATCGGAACGATTTGCTCTGCATCATGTTGATCAATTCCTGCGGCGCAAGGGTATTCGTCATATTGATTCGCTGTTGCTGAGTCATGCTGATGATCGGCATGCCGGCGGCGCGGCCTATCTGGCGCGGCGATACCGCATTCCGTATGTATACCTGAGCCAGCAGGCGGAACTTTCCCGACATCATAAATGGCAGATTGGCGTATGGCTTGAGCAACTTGAGCATCTTGGCGTAACGCCGGTTCCGCTGGCCGCGGGTGATGCGCTGACTACGCCTCTGCTACAGGCTAATGTGATATGGCCGCCGCGGCGGGATGTTCCCGTCATGACCCCGGCGCAGGGCGCGTTGATCTGTAATATTCACCTGAACGGGGCGGATCTGCTTCTGATTCCTGATGCATTTCCGCAAAGTTGGCCGAAGTCTTTACTAAAACCGGATTCCGCCTCGGCCATTATCCTGGCTAGCGGAGACAAATCGCCGATACCTGACGTGATGACGTTTTGCGGCGATGATCATTTTTACGCATATGACATACGCGACGGGCAATTAATGCCGATCGCTCCAGCAAAATAACTGTTCCGCATTTGCTCTCTTCTTTGTAAGATACGTGACGTCAACATTCATTCAGGTCACGAGGTATTCGCCAGATATGAGCCTTTTCGGGTCCGCCAAACGCAAACAGGCCGCTCACGCCGCTGAGCATATGATCAGCGGATACCTGACGCTACAGGCGGTCTGGTCATTGGCGCATGCCAAAGTTTTTGACGCCATGCGTCAAAAGCCGGTCATGCCGCTGACCTTTGCTTTACAGACAAAACTTTCCGTTGAGGTGCTTACGGCGCTGCTTGACTATCTGCGTCAGCGCGGATTTCTCTCGCGGTCAAAAGAAGGTTATTCGCTGACGGCCGAGGGCCAGGCGCTGCTTGATTACGAATTTGGCAATCTTGAATTTGTGCGTGCGTATCAGCCGATTACCGTTTCGCTTGAGCATCTGCTTGCCAACTTAAAAAAGCCCGGTTCGGGCGTATCGGTGCGCCGCGATGTGCTGGCCGCATCGCACGCCATGCGTTTTGGCGAAGAACTTTACCCGGCCATCATGGCTATCCTCAAAGAAAACCACGTCACGCATCTGCTTGACCTTAACTGCGGCGCCGGCGATTTTATTCTTCACGCCGCGCATGCGGAGCGCAGCATTGTCGGCGTGGGCATCGGCAGTGACGGCATGCTGGTGCGCCAGGCCAATGAGCGTATCAACGCGGCAGGTTATGACCGCCGATTCCTGGCCGTGGCCGCCAATGTGGCGGAAGTCTGTAATTCGCCGCGCCGGCATCTTGAGCGCATCGGTATTTCGCAGCAACTATGGGAACGTTTTGACGCCATTGTGATGATTGATGCGTTTTCTGAATTGGCTGCGGAAGATGAAGAACGCGTGGCCCAGGCGCTGACGGGCCTTGCCAAATTCTTTTATAAATCAACATTGATTCTGGTTGAGCCGGCCGCGGATGCACCGCGCAATGCGTTTTGCGATCCGGAAATCAGTCTGCTGACGCGTATGAGCGGCCTTGCCCCGCTGAAGGTTGATCAATGGCAGCATCATTTTGACACGGCCGGTTATCGGCTTGTCAGTAAATCACCGCCATTGGCGGGGGGCATGCAGATTTTTACGTTGGCATCAACCGTCACGCCGCCAAAACCAGTTCCGGCAACAAGATAATTGGCGCGCGGAATCAATCTTTGAGAAAAAGCAATAACGTTGTTTTTTTATTGATTTTACCTTTCTGCGTCTCCGCGCCTCCGCGTGAGAAAGATATCACGCAGAGCCGCGGAGGCGCGGAGAAAAATAATATTAATCATGTTTGGCCGATTTGTTCCGATCATGAGCAATATCAATCTTTGAGAAAAAGCAATAACGTTGTTTTTTATTGATTTTACCTCTCCGCGTCTCTGCGTCTCCGCGTGAGAAAGATATCACGCAGAGCCGCGAAGGCGCGGAGAAAAATAATATCAATCATGTGTGACTGATTTGTTCCGGTCATGAGCAATATCAATCTTTGAGAAAAAGCAATAACGTTGTTTTTTATTGATTTTATCTCTCTGCGTCTCCGCGCCTCCGCGTGAGAAAGATATCACGCAGAGCCGCGGAGGCGCGGAGAAAAATAATATTAATCATGTTTGGCCGATTTGTTCCGATCATGAGCAATATCAATCTTTGAGAAAAAGCAATAACGTTGTTTTTTATTGATTTTACCTCTCCGCGTCTCTGCGTCTCCGCGTGAGAAAGATATCACGCAGAGCCGCGAAGGCGCGGAGAAAAATAATATCAATCATGTGTGACTGATTTGTTCCGGTCATGAGCAATATCAATCTTTGAGAAAACGCAATGACGTTGTTTTTTATTGATTTTACCTCTCCGCGTCTCAGCGTCTCCGCGTGATCTTCCCCCTTTTTTTACTTCGCCTCAAGCCAATTTTTGCCCCACGCCAGGCCAACTTTTAATGGCACAAGCAGTGTCATCGCGTGCACCATTTTATCGCGGACGATGGCTGCGGCCGTTTCCGCATGCTCCTGCGGGCACTCAACAACAAGTTCGTCATGAATTTGCATGAGCAATTGAGCATACAGAGCCGGTTGTTGTGCCAGCGCCGCATGCAGATTGACCATTGCGCGCTTGATCAGGTCGGCCGCGGAGCCCTGAATTACGCTGTTCATGGCCGCGCGCTGGCCGAATTGCCGCCGCGCCGGATTGCTTGAGTTGATATCCGGAATGGCTCTGCGCCGGCCGAGGATTGTCGTCACGTAGCCTTTTGTCGCCGCTTCGCGAATGCATTGCTGACTGAATTTTTCAATCTTGGCAAAGCGATTTTTATACGCGGCGATAAATTCATTGGCCTGTTTCTGCGGGATCTTCAGCACGCGGCTGAGGCCAAAACCCGTTTGTCCGTAAATGATGCCGAAGTTGACCGTTTTGGCGATGCCGCGCTGCTGAGATGTCACATCTTTTTCTGCGACGTTAAAAATCTCCGCCGCCACCACGCGATGCACGTCTTTATCTTCGCGGAATGCCGCCAGCAGCGCATCATCCTGGCAATAGTGCGCCAGCACGCGCAGTTCAATCTGCGAATAATCCGCCGTGATCAGTACTTGATCGGCCGATGCCGGCACAAACGCGCGGCGGATTTCCCGGCCGGCCTCGGTGCGCATCGGAATGTTCTGCAAGTTGGGATCGCTTGAGGATAACCGCCCGGTCGCCGCCACAGTCTG
Organism: uncultured Phycisphaeraceae bacterium; assembly: GCA_964610975.1. Taxonomy (GTDB): domain Bacteria; phylum Planctomycetota; class Phycisphaerae; order WQYP01; family WQYP01; genus CAZSYN01. Next base: position 224,003 of record CAZSYN010000003.1, on the reverse strand, counting down.
ATTAAAACTGGCATGTATGCGATGCGTCCGCGGATTGACATACTCCTGTAATGCATCAAGATATGTATTTTTCAGCTTGGTAAGCTGGCGATACTCAACAATCAATGCCGGAACCGCATGTTGATCCGCCAGTTCTTCAAGAACCTCAATATCCGTGCTTGCTCCGGTTTTTGTCTTTTTGATGATCGGCAGTTTGAGCCTGTTAAAAAGCACTTCCGCAAGCTGCTTGGGTGACTCAATATTAAACGGCGGATCACCGGCCGCCGCCAATATCTGGTCGCGCAGCGTCACGAGCTTTTTGGCCATTTCCGCGCTCATCGTTTTGAGCAATTCCGCATCAACCGATACGCCCGCAAACTCCATATCCGCCAGAACCTGCACCAGCGGCATCTCAAGATTAAACAGCAGTTCGCGCATCTCCGGCGTGGCCCTGCTCATTTGCTCCATCAGCACCCGGCCCAGGCGATACGTCACGTCCGCATCTTCCGCCGAGTACGCGCTGGCGCGCTCAAGCGGAACATCCGCAAACGAAATCTGCTTGGCGCCTTTGCCGATGAGATCGCTGATCGGGATCGGCTTGAGTCCCAGCAGCTCGGCCGCGAGCGCGTCCATTGAATGACTCGCGCGTTCGGCATTGAGCACATAACTTGCCACCATCGTATCAAGATAAACTCCGCCCAGCGCAAAGCCCGCTACGCGCAGCGAATTGATGTCATACTTTAAGTTCTGTCCGATTTTCCTGATTGTGTCATCGGCCAGCATCGGCCCAAGTTGCGCTCGCACTGCGCCGATATCAACGCATTCTCCCGCGCCTTTGACCGCCACATAAAACGCCCGGCCCTCGCGTGCGCACAAACTGATGCCGCAGAGATTCGTGCTCATCGCCCCCAGGCCGTCCGTTTCCGTATCAACCGACAGCCACGCATCCGGCTTTGCCAGATCTTCCTTGAGTTCCGCGATCATCGCGGCCAGCGTCTCCGGCGTATTGACAAGCTGATATTGGCCCACGACAGGCTGAAGTTCACTTTCCGCGGCAGGCATCTGCGCATGCGCCTCGGCCGGCGCTTCCTGAATTGCTTTGGCTGCCGCATTTTCTTTAGGATTTGCCGGCGCGTCATTTTCCGTAGACTGGCCAAACAATCCGCCGGGGGTATCAAGTTCCGCTTTTGGCTCTTGAGATGAGCTTGCGCTCTTGGGCGTGCTGAACAATTCCGCCGCCGGCGGCGCAATGGCCGCCTGTTGATCCGGCGAAAGCGGATGCGTTTTGGCAAACTGCTCAAGCTGCGGCAGCATGCGATTAAATCCCAGCTCGCGGCAGATCGGCGCAAGCGTGGCCAGCAGTTCCGGCTTGGCTTTGGCGGCCTGCCAGTCCATTTCGCATGGCAGATCAAACATCAGCTCAACGAGCTTGCGCGATTGGGCAAGCACATGCAGATTGGCGCGGAATGTTTCGCCGGTTTTCCCCTTGATCTTGTCCGCATTGGCAATCAGGTTATCAAGATTGCCGTATTCCTGTACCCATTTGGCGGCCGTCTTCGGGCCCACGCCCGGAATCCCCGGGATATTATCCACTGTATCGCCGGTCAGCGAGAGCACATCGCGCGCCTGCTCCGGCCGATATCCTTTTTTGGCCATCAGCCCGGCCGCATCCATTTTCTCACCGTTCTGGATGTCATACAGAAACGTTTTGTCATCAATGAGTTGATCAAGATCCTTGTCCTTGCTGCACATATAAATAGCCACATCCTGATGTGCCGCATCGGCCCGCGTTTTTTTTACGATAGTCGCAATGACGTCATCCGCTTCTTCGCCATCGCACTTAAGTACAGGAATGCCAGCCATTTCTACCAGTTGTGTGATGCGTTCAATCTGCGCCGGCATATCTTCGGGCATCGGTTTTCGCTGGGCCTTGTAGTTGGCGTCCATTGCGACACGTTTTTCCGCCCCGGCGTCAAGCGCCATCACCACATAGTCCGGTTTGCATTGCGAAAAGAGCTTCAGGAGCATATTGGCAAAGCCAAAAGTGGCATTGGTCGGCTCTCCGGAAGGACTCGTCAGGCCCATGACCGCATAATACGCACGGTAAATCTGGGCGTGGCCATCAAGAATATATAATGATTCGCTCATCCCCTTATCGTCAGGCTTAATCCCTGTTCCTGCAAGTGCTTGATGATGATTTCGTATCAATGTTGTATGAATGGTGAGGGATTTATTTATTATTGAGGGTGTTATGTTGAGCAACAAATACTGTTAATAAGGTAGTTGTTTACACGTATGACTATGCCCGTCGTGGGCGGTTGAATGTCAAGTATTAAGATCTCAATAAATGCTTTCAGGAAAATATTCCGGTTTTCTTGACAATTATCTGGACGTTGTCGAAACTACTTAAGTTCAACACATCAAGATAGCCTTGTCGGGCGATCTTGCTCTCATTTTTCTGTGCTTATTTAAGTTCTTCTGAGATTAGTGAACGTCGTAGTGCGGAGACTCATGTGAACATCTTGAATCGTTTGTGGCGTTGCCTTAAGGGTTATAGCTATTGTGCTCCGAACCAGGCTTTGTCAGCCAAGTTGCTTAACCGAAACACGCATACACGTTTGCATCAGGCATACATTGAGGAGATGGAGCCTCGCCTGATGATGTCGGCCTATCAGGGCGATGGTCTCGTGCGCTTTACCGACCTCGCTGGCCACGGCGTTACCGTATCTGTTACGGATTCGGGTAATACCAATCTTGAATGGGATCTTGTTTTCGCCAATTCCGGCGGAACGCAACTGATTGATCTTAATGATGCCGTTGATGTTGTTGCGGCCGGCGATCCGACCAAACGGACAGCTACAATTAAGATTGATAATGTTGACTATGTCTTCCAGGATGCCAAATCAAATTTATATGCCATAGTGATCAAGAATGCGACTGAAAATTGCATCGTGACCATTTCCGGTACAAGTCTTTATGGCACTGGTTATGAACTATACACCAAAGATAATGACCTCAAAACAGCAACTCCCGCAGCAGCCGGTAGTGTTTACATTGGCTATCTGAGTGATGCTACGAATATTGTTCCGCGCAACACGCTGATCACGGATACAAGTGGGCTTGATGATACCAACGGCACTGCCACATGGATTAACACCAATTACGCAGGTGGTTTTCAGGCTGGTATTTACGTCACTTCAGATACAGTGGATGATAGCACAGCCATCGGCAAAATCATGGTGGATGGCACCGTCACTGGCCAGGTGAATATTGCCGGTTCAATCGGCATGTTCTATTGCGGCTGGCTGATTACGGGTGATGTGCGCGGTTTTGGCTCAACTCAGACCGATAATTTTTCAGTTACCGGCGATCTTGGCAGCCTGCTGGTCAAAACCAGCATTGGTACGAATCTCACTACTTATCCGCCAGATAGTTCAAATGCGTTTTACTATAACACCGCGACGGATATTCATGTTGGTGGCACGATCGGCAACATTGAAGTCGGTGGCATGATGGCCGCGTCGTTGACGGTTGATCACGATGCCGCGGCGCCTTCTTTGGCCAACACCAGTTGGGCTTTTGAAGATCCCAATGGCTATGCTGCCGGAGCAACCGCAACTCCCAATATCAACGCGTTGAATTTGTTCAGGACCGGTTATCTGCCTTATACCTCAACAGATATCTTTGCCAATAACTCAATTGACAGCGCCTATTACCTGGGCGGCTCTGCCAGCGGCAGCGTGACGATTTCAGGCAATATCAGTAATGCAAGTAATGGTCCCGGCAATAATCGCGATGTGTATGCTGTATCTTTGACCAATAACCAGACGATTACAGTCAGTGCCGGCGGCGGATATTATGGTTACTACGGCATTATGGATTCTGAACGCCGCGTAGTCGCCATCAGCCGCAATGGTTCGGATATCACCTATACCGCAACCAATCCCGGCCTTTACTACATCATTTTGGCTACAAGCGGCGACTACACGCTTGACGGCACCAATGCGACCCAGCAGGGATATACAACATATACCTTGACTGTCAGCGGCTTGGGTGATCAGGCAATCGGTGGTATCCGCGTCGGCGGCGATATTGCCATTCAAAGCGAAGCCGTTGATCTGAACAATGACGGCGATACGGAAGATCTGGCGGCGGATACCGGCACTGTTGATGAACAGTCCGGCGGTTTTGTGTTTACCACCGGTAATGTCGGTGCAATTGTGGCCGGCGGCGCCATTCTTAGTATCAGCTACACCTACCTTGGTGCGTATAACTATGATACCTATTACTATGGCAGCCAATACCTGGATATCACTCAGCGCAATGTCGTAAAACTTAATGGTGTTGCCATTAAGGTCACCGCCGGTGATCTTGGCGCGGTGGTCGGCGGCACCATCGGTCGGTTGTATGTGAATGGCGATATCAGAGCTATTGAATATGGTCCAGTGATGGATGTCAGCGGCAAGGTTGGCCTGGTTCAGGCGACCGGCAGCTTCATGGGCGCCTATATCCGTGCTGGCGGCAACATTGAGACTCTTGCCAGCGGCGGCGAAATGGGTGGACGTTATTTCACCACCACCTCCATTGGCATTATCCGCGCCGGCCAGATGACGATGGGCACTGCTGATACGCAGTTCTCTGTCAATACGGACAATATCGGACGCGACGGCATCATTGATCTGATTGAAGTGACCGGTGACTTTGGTACCCTCAACGGCGGCGGCCCGCGTATTACCACCAACACAGGCGGTAATGTCCGCTATATACACCTGAATACCACAAGCTGGGTCTATCAGGATGTTGCGTTTAACCGAGGCCAGACTTCAAATCTTGGCGGCATCACCTATGTCGTGGGCACGGACAAAATTCCGGCTATCAATGATGATTCCGGTGCTAAAATCACCTTCTCAACAGTGGTTGCCGATCCCCTTGCCGGCGCAACCTTGAGCATCTGGACATACGGCATCTACGGCGCGGGTGGCTCGGCCATTATTCGCGTGGAAACCAATGCTATTGGCCTGAATGTGACGTCAACTTCCGGCAATAACAACGTCGGACAGACTGCCGAAATCGGCGAAATCATTATGACCAGCTCTGGCGCTGCGCTTCAGGCTGATGCCAATGGCTTTAATTACAATCCGCCTTCACGCGTTCGTAATACTGACGGCACTGTTACCACCAATACTTACAATTCCATTACAATCGGCGGCAGCTTCCGCACGGATGTCTTCAAAATCACCGGAACCGGCAGCGTCATCAATACCATTAGCAATACGACCGGCGGCGATATCGTCAACATCAACGCCAAAGATATTGGCGCTCTGACCACCAGCGGCAACTTGGGTGTTGCCTATGGCACATTCACGGGCGTCAGTCTTGATCAGGGCGATGTAATTTCAAATAGCTATCCGTTCTATAAGCAGCATAATGGTGTGCTGGCAGGCAGCATCGGGACGCTTTCTGTTGCCAAGACCTGCGGCGCCATCATTGCGACCGGATCAGTCGGTACTATTTCGCTCAATCCGGATAACAAAGACAATCCGCTTGTCTTTGAAGGTCTTGACGCGCCGATCATGATTACCGGCGGTCTTTACTCAATCAACATTGGCGAGGGTATCGCTTCGGCCGGCGATGGCGTTTATGCCCAGTGCGGCCTGTTTGTGGGCGGCACCATCTACAACATCACAGGTAACAACGCGGATATCCGTGGTGTGGTGGTCTCAAAGAACAAAATCAAGAATATCACGCTGACCAATGGTGGCTCAATTGTGGATGCCACCGTGGCGGTTCTCTCTGATTTTGCCATGTCGCGTTATGATGCGTCCCAAATCACTCTGCCGGACGCTGATGGCATAGGTGTCGCAAACGTTGATTATGAAATTGAGAGTATCAATATTACCGGCAAGGGCGGCATCATCGGTTCGTGGATTGCCGGCGCGGATATTGGCACGATCACTGTGTCGGCTGACGGATTTGGTATTATTGGAGTTTCTATCGGTAGTCTGGCTGACGGCGTTCTCAAGAGCGTTTCCGCCGGAGGCTATGGCATTTGCGGTGTGGACTTCAGCGGCATGAAAGTCGGTTCGCTGACGACGACCAACAATGGCAAAGCTCTGAACCCTGCCAATTATTCGGCAAGAGTAGTTGCTGAACTCACTTCTTACGTGAACTCTTACCACTTGGCGACCTCCGGCATGATCACTGAATCTGAGTTCGGTGGTCTTGATTGCGGCAATATTTCCGCATACGGCATCAGCAATACGACATTCAACTTTGTTAACTCTGTCGGCACAATTACCAGCGGCAGCAGCCTTAGCGCTCTGAAACTTATCACTGGTACGCTGGCGGGCCTGACTGTCAATGGCAATACGACAGGCGTGGACATTGAGGTCGCCGGTCGCCTCAACTCGGTTCTGATCAAGGGAAATGTTGATGCTACCTCGCTCTTCTGGGCAAAGGGTAACAGCGGCGACATCGGCACCTTTAATGTCACGGGAAGCTTTGCTGGTACCTTGATTTCCCAGGGGCTTGTCAACAGCCTGACTTTTGGACAGAATCTGCCTAATTTTACAGGCAATGTGACCGGTACAGTTGAATTGCTCGGTTCTGTGGCCGCCGGCAGCATCACCATTTATGGCGCGTTGAATGCCGCGGCCAGCTTTGAAATTGACGGCGATATCAATGGCGCATTTACAATTGCCCAGGGTATCGGCGCGGCAAGCACCCTTGAAGTTCACGGCAATGTCGGCTCTCTGGTCATCAATAAAAACGGTTTGCTCGGTACATTGACTGTTGATGGCAATCTGAAAACAGCCACGATCAACGGCCCGGTTTCGGGCGATGTGACGGTTACCGGCAACCTGACAACCTTTACCATCAACGGCGCCACGGCCGCGATGAGCGGCGATATTGTTGTTGGCGGCTCGCTTGGCACGCTGACTCTCAGCGGCACAACACCTGGCGGCAATAACTTCTCCGGTACGCTTGCGGCTGCTCAGAATATCGGAACGATCACCATCACCAATGGCGACCTGACCGGTTCTATTACAAGCACGAACGGTAATATCGCCGGCATCATTGTGAACAACGGCTACATGAACGGCGATATCAGCGCGCTTCAAGGCACCATTACCAACATCAATGTTACAAAAGGTTCGCGCACCAATGCGGGTAACCTGGGTGCCAGCGGCAGCATCAGCGCGAAGAACCTCACGAATATGACCGTCGGCGGAAGCATCCTTGACGGTACACTTGTCAATTATTTTGTTACCACGATCTCCGGCACACTTGGCACATTGACTATCAACGGTGATGTCGGAACCTATACGAACCTGGCAGTGACCGGCAATGTCGGCACTGTCCGCGTAGCGGGTGATGTTGATGATAATGTTGCATTCAACTTCGGTGGTGACTTGACTTCGTTGACGATCTCTGGCCGCAACGGTCTTGGCCAGAATGAGATCATCAGCGTTGCGGGTAACGCCGGAACGATCAACATCACGGGTAACATTGGTACGAACGCATTGCTGGATATTTCCGGCGCGCTGACATCGCTAACGGTGTCCGGATCAACGGGCATCGGCCAGGGTACACGCGTGAATGTGGACGGCAAGGCCGGCAACGTGCGCGTATCGGGTAATGTGGCCAATGATGTGCGATTCATATTCGGCAATGACCTGACATCGCTGACGATCTCCGGCCGCACAGGTCTTGGCCAGCAGGATATCATCAGTGTTGCGGGCAACGCCGGAACGATCAGCATCAGCGGCGCGATGGCGGATAACTCGACGATTGATGTGACCGGCAACCTGACGACGCTGAGCATACTTGGCGCGGCCGGTGTAGGTGATGACACGATCAGCGTCGGCGGTAACGCCGGAACGATCAACATCACAGGTAACATTGGTACGAACGCATTGCTGGATATTTCCGGCGCGCTGACATCGCTAACGGTGTCCGGATCAACGGGCATCGGCCAGGGTACACGCGTGAATGTGGACGGCAAGGCCGGCAACGTGCGCGTATCGGGTAATGTGGCCAATGATGTGCGATTCATATTCGGCAATGACCTGACATCGCTGACGATCTCCGGCCGCACAGGTCTTGGCCAGCAGGATATCATCAGTGTTGCGGGCAACGCCGGAACGATCAGCATCAGCGGCGCGATGGCGGATAACTCGACGATTGATGTGACCGGCAACCTGACGACGCTGAGCATACTTGGCGCGGCCGGTGTAGGTGATGACACGATCAGCGTCGGCGGTAACGCCGGAACGATCAACATCACAGGTAACATTGGTACGAACGCATTGCTGGATATTTCCGGCGCGCTGACATCGCTAACGGTGTCCGGATCAACGGGCATCGGCCAGGGTACACGCGTGAATGTGGACGGCAAGGCCGGCAACGTGCGCGTATCGGGTAATGTGGCAAATGACGTGCGATTCATATTCGGCAATGACCTGACATCACTGACGATCTCTGGCCGCACGGGTCTTGGCCAGCAGGATATCATCAGCGTTGCGGGCAATGCCGGAACGATCAGCATCAGCGGCGCGATTGATAGTGATTCGTCCATTGGCGTAACGGGCAACCTGAATACCTTGACGGTCTCGGGTGCGGCGGGCATCGGCCAGGATGATGTGATCAGTGTTGGCGGTAACGCCGGCACAATTAGTATCACGGGCGCAATGGTCACTGGTTCAAGAATCGCCATCGTGGGTAACCTGACTGCATCGCTGAACCTGCTCGGGGCGGCTGGTCTGGGAACAAATTCGCGTATCGCCATTGGCGGCAACGCCAGCACAATCAATATCGCTGGCGTTATGGCAAATGATTCCGTTCTTGATGTGACCGGCAATCTCACCACGCTGACTGTTTCCGGCGCTGCGGGTATCGGACAAGGCTCAGTGATCAATGTTGATGGTAATGCGGGAACGATTCGCGTTGTCGGCAATATTGCGGATGACGTGACGCTTGATATCGCCGGTGCTCTGACATCGCTGACGGTTTCCGGCACAACGGGTCTCGGCCAGAACGATGCTATCATCGTCGGCGGTAATGCCGGTACGATCAACATCAACGGCGGCGTTAATGATGGCACGACGCTCGGAGTGACCGGCGATCTTACTACGCTGACGATTGCGAAGAACCTGGGCGATTCAGACATCACTGTCGGTGGTAATGTTGGTACCATGACTATTCGCGGCAACGTGCTGGCTGGTGCTCTTATTCGTAATACAGGAAAAACAACCACCATTACCATCACTGGTAATGTGGCCGATACCGCTGAAATTCAGACCAATGATCTTAATAAGATCACCATATCAGGTAATATGGATGGCGATCTTGTAGCCGGAAGAACTGGTACGCTCACTACCGTTAACATCAGCAAAGACTTCGGCAGCATTGGTAATAATTCAACGATAAGCTTGGCGGGCAACGCCTCATTGACTGTAGCCGGTAATGTTGCCGCCGGCTCGGTAATCTTTATGATCGGTACGCTCACGTCAGGTACATTCAGCAAGGCCTTTGATGGTTCGCTGAGTACCAATGGCAATATTACCAATTTCAGCGCCAAGAGCATGACCGGCGGCGTGATCCTTGCCGGTGGAAATGTTTCCACAATGACGGTCAATGGGGATGTTCGCAATTCGCTGATTCAGGTTGGTGTCAGCGGGACGGGTTCTCAGGCGTTGGCAAATCTGGCGACGCTGAATGTTCGTGGCCTTGTGGCTGATTCCGTGATTGCGGCAAGCGGCAATATCACATCGGCGAGTATTAGCGGTGTGATGGATAACAGCTCCATATCAAGCGGCCTTGCCCTTGCCTTTGCTGATACTCAGACTGTGGTTTCTGACCTGACTCCGCTTGCCACTCCGGCGGAGATCAATGCGCTTCGCAGCAATGGCACGCTTTTCTACGGCAGCATCAATACGATCACGGTTAACGGTAACCGTAATAACGGCTTGATCAACGGCAGCACGATTTCGGCCGGTTACTCGGCCGGCCCTGACGGTGACTTTGCCACCGCGGGTAATAACGTCAAGACCGTGCTTGGCACAAGCCTTCTCAATAAGGTTAATGCTAAGGGCGATGGCAGCGAACTTCTGCTGGCCTGATCGGCATATTGACAAAGTCATCAATCAGAACCCCGCACAGGTGAGTGCGGGGTTCTTTCTTTTTTTGCGATAAATCAGGTTTTGCTTGATGGCGGAGCGCAAAATGGCTGGGGAGGCAATGCGGGTTATCCCGCGCTGGGGCCGGAGAAGCTCAGTGATTGATCAAGCCATTCGTCAGAACGCGCAACATCGGCGCGCTGGCGCTGAGCCATTGATTTAGCCCGGAATTGTGCCACAGAGCACAACATTCGCACAATACGCGGCGCAAACGGCATTCTGTTGCTGACGGTCAAACGCGCAATTCGGACGAAAATTCGCGGGATATAGCGGTTGAGTATTTCGTCCTTAAGCGAGGTAAAGACTTCCGCGCTACCGGGGTCGCCCTGTCTTCCGGCGCGTCCGAAAAGCTGGCGATCAACGCGTTTAAGTTCATTTCGCTCAACGGCAATAACATGCAGTCCGCCGAGTTCCGAAACACCCCGGCCAAGTTTGATATCCGTACCGCGCCCGGCCATATTGGTTGCCACCGTGATTTGTCCGGGCTGCCCGGCCTGCGCGACGATTTGCGCTTCCTGCGCGTGATATACGGCGTTAAGAACCTGGTGGGGCAGGTTGATATCCTTGAGCATGCCGCTGATGATCTGGGACTGGCCCACGCTGCGCGTGCCGATAAGCACGGGTCGGCCTGTGGCATGTAATTGTTGTATGGTGGTCAGCACTGCTTGCCATTTTTCTTCATCAGTCAGGAAAATTTTCTCCGGCAGTTGCCGGCGGATGCAGGGGCGGTGCGTCGGAATCTTCAGCGTCGGCGCGCGGTAAATATTCCAAAATTCCCCTGATGCTTCCGCGGCGGTACCCGTCATGCCGCAGAGGTGATGGTAATGACGGAAAAATCTTTGAAATGACAGCCGCGCAAAGGTGTCTTTTGGCGGATTAACGGTGATGCGTTCCTTCGCCTCAATCGCCTGATGCAGTCCGTCGCGCCAAGTGCGGTCCGGCATGAGCCGGCCGGTAAATTCATCCACAATCACGACCTTGATTTCCTGTTTTTCTCCGTGTGGGATCACCACATAATGCTTGTCTTTAAGGAACAGCGTGCGTGCGGTAAGCGCCTGCTGAATAAATTCACGGCGCCGGCGTTGTCCGTGCCATACGCCGCCGAGGTTTTTGCACAGTTCGTCAATGCGATCTTCGCCGGCAGGGGTCAGCACAATCTCGCGGTATTGCAGATTCAGCTTAAAATCGCGGTCAATTTCCATTTCGCGGGCGATTTCGGCCGCCTTTTCAAAGACTTCTTTCTGTACAGGGTTATTGCCGTCACCAGAGATGATCAGCGGCGTGACAGCCTCGTCAATCAATACGGAATCGGCTTCGTCAATGATGGCGTAATGCAGTCCGCGCATGACAATCTGTGATGGCTGGCGATTGCCGGCGATTTGCCGCAACAGGCTCGGGGCCAGTCCCGGATTGTGGCCCAGCGCAAGGCGATCCCGCAGAAAATCCGCACAGGTTTCTTTATTAGTGCTGTAGGTAATATCAGCCTGATAGGCACTGCGGCGGGCATCCGGCTTAAGTTCACCGGTCACGGAGGCGCACGAGAGACCGCAGAATGCGTATAGCTTTTGCATTTCTTCCGCATCGCGCGCGGCCAGGTAATCATTAACCGTCATGACGTGGCAGCCTTGTCCGCGCCAGCCAAAAAGAATGGCCGGAATGGTAGCCATCAGCGATTTACCTTCGCCGGTGGCCATTTCTGCGATATATCCGTCAAGCAGCGCAAGGGCCGCGGTAATCTGAACCGGATAATGTTTTTGTCCGCGAATGCGGGATGATGCTTCGCGAATTAATGCCGCGGCTCGGATTGTTTGTTCCTGCGTTTGTCGGCCGCAATGGAAAATATTCCGCAAATCATCAATTTCTCCGCGCAGCTTCGCTTCGGTAAGCGCGCTGACGGACGCATCCTGGGCAATCACTTTTTCGGCAAGCGCAAGGTAATAGCTGGTATGCCTGCGATATTTGTAAAATAAGCCTGTGGCTTTATGCCATAGTGCATCAAGATTTTTCGGCTGCTCATCAAGCGGTTGGCGATTCGCCAGGTAACGCCACTGAAGCGAGCGTGATTCAACAGAAGATGTCGCGGATGGTGCATTCACGCCTGAAACCGTTTTTGAATGACGCGTAAAAGCATGGTCCACACCTGAACGGCAATCGGTTTACGCTTGAGTTCAAATCGCACGATAACGCGCTGCCCGGCCAGTAACGGCGGATAATGAGCTCCGGCGTCTGCGGGTTTAATGTCATCAATGGTAAACTCAAAAAAATCTTCAATGGCTCGTTGCCCGTGCTGATCCTGAGAGTCCGTGGCAACTTCGCCGCCTGCGGCAAAACCAAGTGACTGCCAGCGAAGCTGGTCCTGTCCGGCCGGGTGATGCGTGGCAATATGTCCCTTGAGCAGGATATCCGGCCGACCCTGAATCCGGATCTCAACCTGATTTTTGGCTTCTGAATCAATTTCGCCTGCCAGGTCGTTCATGGCCAGCGCGCGGACAATCAGTTTGTTTTGATCAATCACATACCCTATTTTTTCACCGCGTTTAATATAACTTCCGCGCCGCGATTCAATCTGCGGCGCAACCAGGTACCCGGTGGCCGGCGCTACAAGGGAAAGTTGGCTGATCTGTTGATCGCAGATTGCGATGGCCTCATTGAGTCCCTTAATCTGGTCATCGTAAATGCGCGCACGGGCCGCATCCTGTAGCAGTGACATATTGCGTTGCAGAATGGCCTTTTGTTTTTCGGATTCAAGTGATGCGCGCTGCGCCAAAAGTTCTCTGTTTTCCTGGCGTATGATCACCGTCAGATTTTTGGTGACATTCTCAATGGCTTCGTTGGTGTTTTGCTCAACAGGAAGATAAGCCAGAAAACCATCGGCGCCGGCCGTAACTTCCGGCATATCGCGCGATTCAACAACGCCCTGTGCTCGTTCATGATGCGGCACTGGTATCAGTCCGATGAGCACGGTTAATACCATGAGGCTCAAGCATGTCGTCGTGATTGCCAATGTGCGTGTGCGTGAGAGTTCCGGAGATGTCGCAAGGTAACGCACAAACCTTGCGCACGGCACAATCACCCACGTGACAACGCCCATCAGCGCCATGATGGCCGCCAGGATCAGCAACGGTCCTGCCAGCGTATTGGCCAGGTAATTCAGAATACTCAGCGATACGACGCAGCGCATGATAAACGCGCCAATGGCATATGTGGGCAATACCCATATATCAGACGTCCGCTGAAAAGGATTCAGCTTGTTCTCAACTTTCCAGATCCCGTGCGTGATAATGTAAAAAAACGCATCGCGGCTGCGCTGCATTAAGTTCGGAATCTCAAGAAGATCCGAAAGCATGTAGTATCCGTCATATCGCAACAGCGGGTTTGCGTTGAAGATAATCGTTGATACTGACGCGATAAACATCACGTTATAGCAGACCTGATGCAGCGTACTTTCGCCCGTGCGCGCCCAGACGATCGCGGCCACGGCCGCGATGGCCAGCTCAACCCACATGCCGCCGGCGCCGACCACAATTCTTTTCCATTTGCTTTTCAGCGACCATGAACTTGATGCATCAACATAAGGAATAGGCGAAAAGAAAAAGAGCATGATGCCCATGACGTGAACTTCGCCGCCGGTGCCTTGTTCAACACCAAATTTTTTACAACTGATCGCGTGGCCCATTTCGTGGCAGAACTTGATCAATGCAAAACACGTGTACAGCAGAGGTATGTTGCTGGGATTAAATACCGTGCTGGGGCCGGCGGCTAATTTTTCCGCAAAGCCCGGCAGAGCTGTGATTTCGTAAATGGCGTATCCGAACAGCGCGGCCCAGATCGCAATACCCCATCGCGAAAAAATCCACCCGAGAACCGGCAGCCATCGGTTGAGCAGCGCATCCGGATCCCACAATGGTATGCGGGCAAAAAGAATGCTCATGAGGTAATTTTGAACCTCGCGCTGGCGGCGCTGCTGATAGCGCGCAAAGAGCAGGTGAGCATCAGGCGGCACATCCGCTTGCAGCAAATTCGAGGTATAAAGCTGGCCCAGAAGCTGAATGACTTCGCCCTGCGTCAGCGCGTCATCGCCCATGGTTTCGTTGCAGGCCTGCCATGCCTCATCCACTGTGCGCTGGCCGTCAAGAATAGCCAGAAATCGGTAGGCCGGCAGGGAGATTCGGAAAAACGCATTATTCGTGTGATCCTGAACCACGTACCACTGCTGGCCGCGGTAAATCTGCCGCGACGTTTGCACCTGCGGCCGCAGCCGTGGATGTATGCCCGCCACGCGGTACCATGATTCATGAAATGTAGGTCTCACGGATGCCATGTTGTTGATCTCCCAAGTTCCTTATGGTACCTGAAATGGCGCGGCGCAAGTAGTGGCGGTATGCTTTTTTTATCCTGCTTACTAAAATAAAACTGAGTGTGGCTTTTATATGTACTTCATGCGATACTTATTGAGTCTGTGAGTCCTTACTGTAGTATGTCCGATCATGATGTCGTTTTCCTTTTTGGGCAAGTCTCACGATGATAAAACTCCGCTGTATAGGTTTGCTCGCATTATCACTAAGCGCAATTGCTTTTGGGCAGGTTCCGCAGGCAACTCAGGGCATCAGTAAGCCCAGTCTGGATGCCGTCATGACTTTCGGCCGGCCCGGGCGCGTGGCCAAAATTGTTGTTAAAGAAGGTGATACCGTAAAGGCCGGGCAACTTCTGGTTCAGCTTGATGATCGCGAAGAGCGCGCGCAGGTCGCCATTGACGAGTCAAAAGCCAAAGACACCACGGCCATTAAAGCGCAGGAAGCTGTGCGCGACCAGAAGCAGATCAATTATAAAAAAATGCTCTGGGCCGCCGAGCGCGGCGGCGCATCTCCGTTTGAAGTTGATGCCGCGCGTGTTGATTCCGTGGTTGAAGAAGCACGCCTTGCCATCACCATTATGACGCATGAACAGGACGTTCTGAAATACGAACAGACCCGTGCCGTTCTGGAAAAATGCTCGCTGCTTGCGCCTTTTGATGGCCTTGTGGAAGAAATTTTCATCAAGACCGGCGAGGGCGTTGACAGCAATGCCAGCACCAAAGTTATTCGCGTTGTAAATATTGACCCGCTTTGGGTTGAGGCTTGGGTGCCGATTTCTCTCGGCCGGCGTGTTAAGACCGGGCAGACCGCGGAAATACTCTTTTCGGAAGATCAGCAGCCCACGCAGGCTAAAGTGCTTTTTGTCGGCGCCGTGGCCGATGCCGCTTCCGAAACCGTCATGGTGCGCCTGACGGTTCCCAATCCGCGCCACAGGCTCGCCGGCGAACAGGTTTCCGTTCAGTTTCCGCTTCAATCCGCAGCAAATGACAAGGCTTTGCCATGACGTTTAACATTCTGACAACTCCGGGTTCACGCTCTCCGCAGATCATGATGGATCCGGCGCAGCTTGCTCAATTACAGGCGGAACTGCAAAAGCGTATCGCCAATCTTGAGCAGTTGCGCATGGTTCTTGAGCTTGTGGCCACCATGAACGAGCCGCAAAAACTCATGGCCTGCGCCATGGCTCTTTGTAATCAAATCGCAGCGCGTTTTGGCGCGCAGCGCGTTTCGCTTGGTTTTGCTTCGCATCATGGCGTGCGGCTGCTGGCGCTGTCGCATACGGAAAAATTCACCCGCCACATGAAGATTGTTCAGGATCTTGAGGCGGGAATGGAAGAATGCCTTGATCAGGATCTTGAGATTCTTTTGCCTGCTCCGCCCGGCGCAACGCAGGTTACGCGCAGCCTGGCTTTGCTGGGTGATGTTGCGCTGGCCGCGCTGCCGATGCGGCGCAATGGCGACATCGTGGCGGTTCTCATCGTTGAGCGCGAATTACAAAAGCATTTTTCTCCCGTTGAGCTTGAGGCTCTTCGCGTCATCTGCGAATTAACGACTGCGCGTCTTGATGATCTTTACCGTTATGACCGATGGTTCGGCGCGCGCTGGGCGCGCTCAACGCGCGAGCTGGGCTCTGTTGTTGTCGGCCCAAAGTATACGTGGGCCAAGCTCATTGCTATTGGCGTTGCGGCGTTTCTGATTTTTTCTCTGGTGGTCAAGGGCGAATATCGCGTTAAAGCTCCGTTTACTTTTGAAGCAACGGAAAAAGTCGTTCTTGCCGCGCCATTTAACGGTTTTCTGAGAAGTGTGAACGTCAAAGTTGGCGATCCTATTACGCAACACGACGCGGACTCAACCATTCTGGCTGAGTTTGATACTTCCGAATTGCGCAGCCGGCTTGCCAGTTCGCAGGCCGAGCGTCTTGGTTATGTGCGTCAGGCCGATATCGCCCGGCGCGACCGCAAGGCCGCCGAGGCACAGGTTGCCGAATACCAGGCGCAAAAACTTCAACATGAAATTGAACTTCTTGAATATCAGATCCGCAGCGCCGCCATTCGTGCGCCGCTGACGGGCGTCGTGTTTAAGGGTGATCTTGAACAGCGCGTCGGCGCTAAATTTGAAATTGGCACGCCGCTCTTTGAAGTCGGCCGCCTTGATGCCATTCGCGGCGAACTTTCCGTTGCCGAAGAAGACATTCTTGATCTGAAAGTCGGGCAAATTGGTGAACTTGCCGCCGCGAGCTTCCCGACCAAACATATCCGCTTTACCGTTGAGCGCATCACGCCAATGGCCGAGATGACGCGCAATCAGAACACCTTTAAGGTGCGCGTTAAACTCAACGATACCGACATTGCCGCGTGGATGAAGCCGGGAATGAACGGCGTCGCCAAAGTGGATATTGACCGGCGCAGTTTTGCCTGGATCTGGACGCACTCCCTCATCAACTGGCTGCGCATGAAGTTATGGGTTTAGCGGCCCGCGCAAAGGCTCCTCTTTTTAGTTATCCTTTCGCCTGTAACATCATGATGCTGATGATGTTGCTTGCGCCATGCATGTTATTTTGGGGTCATTCCGTTTATAATGGCGCGGTTCTTATTTCATAAAGGATGACCTGTGACAGAACTTCGCCAGCTTATTCGTGATGTGCCGAATTTTCCCAAGCCGGGCATTGTTTTTAAGGACATCACGCCGCTGCTGCAAAGTCCCGCAGGTTTGGCGCTGGCCGTTGAACTGTTGGCAAATCCGTTCCGTGGCCAGCAGATTGAGGCCGTCATCGGCGCTGAGTCGCGCGGCTTTATTTTCGGCACGGCGCTGGCGCAGGCTCTTTCGTGCGGATTTATTCCCGTTCGCAAACCCGGCAAACTCCCGGCCGCAAAACTCGCCCTGACATACGATCTTGAATATGGCCAGGATACGCTTGAGATTCATCGCGACGCCGTGCGCCCGGGACAAAAATGCCTGATGGTGGATGATCTGCTGGCCACCGGCGGCACGATGCAGGCTTGCTGCAAAATGGTAGAATCCCTCGGCGGCGACATTGTCGGCATCGCCGTGCTCATTGAGCTGAGCTTCCTCAATGGCCGCCAGCATTTTGAGAAATACAAATTGCATTCAATACTGAAGTATGACCATGAGTAATGCCGGGTGACCATGCCGCGTAAATTCCTTGATCTTGATTCATCCCTGATTGAGCCGCGCCTGCCTTTTGGTTACGCGCATGTGGGCGTTTATAACGTCACCACGCGCGAGGCTTTTGCCGCGCGCAATCAGCCGGATCATCCGTCAATCACGCTTGAGCACGCGCAGATGTTCCGTGGCGGACAGGCCGGCAGCGGCATTCTGGTAAAAGACCGCTACCTTTGCTATTGGTTTCACACGCCGCATTCCCGTTCCGGCAAACTACAGGGATATGACATGGACTGGTCTGAGTTTAATATCCTGATTCGGCTTGATCCGCGCTGGGACTATACGCATCAAAAACTGTTGACCGCGCATCAGCATTCGGCCATTGAGGACAACATCACCCGCCAGCTTAAATGGGGCGGCCACATCGCGCGCCTCTATCGCGCCGCCGGCCTTACCGATATCATCAACGTTCACATGATAGGCCCGCGCCCGGCCGACACCATGATCTGCGCACATCGGCTTGATGTTGCGGAGTAAAAGGACAAAGCACAAATGGCAAATGACAAAACAAATCGCAACGTTCAATGACCAACTATTTTTGTTTTGACATTTGCCATTTGAATTTTGCCATTTTTTTTGTATCTCACGGCAATACGATCATTGCGTCGCCATAGGAATAAAATCGGTATTCGTTGCTGATGGCCTGTGCGTAAATTTCTTTCAGGCGCGGCAGCGGTATGAGCGCGGCCACCAGTGCGATGAGCGTTGAGCGCGGCAGATGGAAATTCGTGATCAATACGTCGGTCAATTTCAGTTGATATCCCGGTGAGATCAGCAGGCGCGTACTGGCCGAGATGTCGGCCGGCGGATTGCTGCCGAGTATCCTTTCCGCGGCCGCCTCAAGCGTGCGCGTGGCCGTTGTGCCCACCACCACAATACGATTTTTTTGCGCGCGCTGCCGGCGCAACCGCTCAATAGCCCCGGCCGAGACAAAATAATGTTCCTCATGCATCGGATGATCCTCAAGGAACTCTGTCTCAACGGGCAAAAACGTGCCCAGGCCCACCTGAAGTGTCACTTCCGTTCGTTCAATTTGCCTGGCGATAAGGCGCTCAAAAACGGCCGGCGTAAAATGCAGACCGGCCGTGGGTGCGGCCAACGATCCTTCTTCCGCTTTGCGCTCGCGCGCGTAAATAGTCTGGTAACGTTGGCGATCTTTCTTTTCTTCTTCGGTTGTTGTGCCGCCTCGCGATTTTTCAATATACGGCGGCAGCGGAACGTGGCCGATATCCGTAAGGATTTTCCCCGTCTCGTCGGCCGGTGTCACATCAACAAGCCATTGGCCTTTATCAGATAGTTTTTCAATCAGCCTGATCTGGTAGGGGGATTCCGGATCTGTCAGCAGCGTGGCGCCTTCGTTCAATTTCCCGCGGGAGCGCAGCATCACCCGCCACTGGCCGGGCACCTGCGAACTTAAAAACAATCCCGGTATGGCCGCGCCTGTCTGCTTGCGCAGCATCAATTTGGCCGGCAGCACTTTGGTATTGTTGAGCACCAGCAAATCGCGCGGCGCAAGCAAATCCGGCAAGTCATAAAAATGACAATGCTCAATGCGATCCTCGCCGCGGCGATACACCAGCAGTTTGGCCGCATCACGCGGCTCGGCCGGAGTCGTCGCAATCCGCTCCGGCGGTAATACGTAATCAAGTTCGGATACCAGCATTCCGTATAAGATACGCGATTCCGCGCCAAGTGGGAATGGCGAGCTGGGGGGCGTTGATCGTTTATCGTTGGTGGTTGATCGTTGATCGTTTTTTTCTTCAGCATTTCCCGTTCAACGTTCAGCGTTTCCTTAGTTCATCCTTCAGCCTTTACCCTTTAGCCTTTTTTTCTTCAGCGTTTACCGTTTACCGTTCAGCGTTTTTTTAACACAGTTCAATTGCTGCGCAGGCCAGCAGGCCTAGCGCGATGCCCTGATTTTTGGGGTCTTTGGCACGATGCGTCAGCAATGTTTGAACGTCATGCAGTTGCTGCTGAGCCAGCGGAAAGGTTTGCGGAAATCTCGCAAATGCGGCCAGCGCCCAGGGATGTTGTGTGGTGTTGTCCGGTTGCGTGTTGTCGTAATGATACGCGGCCTGTTTGGCAACTTGCGCGATCATGGCGTCATCTTTTTTCATGAACGCAATCGCGGCCGCGGCCTGTAGCGAAATCAGTTCGTCATACGTAAAAGCATCAAGCGAAGTTTCTGCCGTCAACTCATGCAGATGGCCGGCCGGTTTCTGCTTATCAAAAACCATGAACCAGCGATCAAGCACTGCGTCATTTTCCCCGGCCAATGCCAACGCATAAGCTTCCCATAAATTCAGCGCCGGATACGCACTGGGCAATATGCCTGCAAGTTGCGTGGTAATGTGCGTAAGTGCGTCAGGTTGTCCGGTAATTTTGGCCAGATGCAGAGCGCACACCAGCGTAAAAGGATAATAAATGGGCCGGGCCTGATCCGCGGCATCCGTTAGTGGCATGCTGAGCGTAACGGCCGGCATGAGCGTCGTGAGTGCTGCTGGCGCATCCTCTGGCCGCAGCAGACCTTGCGCAAGCGCCATTGTGCGCTCAGCGCAAGATGTCGGCCAGTCCGGTAGCGTCGGCGGCAATAAACGCGTGAGCGTGTTGAAAATTTCCTGTCGCAACAACGAACGATTGTCATCTGATTCATGCATAGCGTTGTGATTTTATACGGATTAATCCGGCGCGTGTAGTGATGAACCGTAAATTACATAAACCCCCATATATGGGGTATCTTCATTTTTGCGATTCAAAAATATTGTGTATTTACTGATTTGAATTGAAGTGTGCAATGTATCAAGGACGATAAATATAAACGGAAATTGTGGCTCGTTTTAGCTCGAAGGACCGAGCGATTGTGGCTCCCGGAAGGGAGGAGCGTGCAGTCGTGAGTAACATACCGCTCAATACGATACAGAACATCCTGACGAATGCCGTTGATCGTCAGCATGAAGATTCGCTGCGCGCTCAGCGTGTGATACGTCGTCGTCAGGTTGAACATGCAGAGCAGGTTGAGGACTCAACGGAGTTTGGCGTCACAAGTATTGATGACAAAGGTGATGACGCCAGCCAGCAGCAGAAAAAAAAGCAACAGCAGTTCCGCGAGTTGCTTGAAGAAAAAGTAGAATTGCAGAGCCTTGAGGATACCGTGCCGGAGGGTGTTGATGTTGCGGCGCCGGCAAAACCGCGGGAAGTTCTGCGCCGGCCTGAGCCGCCAAAACTTGATCTCTCCGCATAAACCTTATTGATGAGATGACCTGAATACAAAAAACTCTCTTGCACATGGTGCATGAGAGTTTTTTTTGTTTTTTTGATTCGCACTTCTTGCTGAATTGCACGTATCACAAGAGGTTACGTGCCTGTGGGGTAAATAGACGCCCATTTGTAAACAATGGGATATAATTGCCGCAATTTGTGTAAATATCGCCTATACTACTTGGCTGTCATGCGCCAGGATGTTTTTGTGTAAAACATCAGGCCGCATGATCTGGTTTGCAGGACGGAATATTTTATGTGGATCGTCAGGCTGGCGTTGCGTCGGCCTTATACCTTCGTTGTTGCCGCATTGCTTGTCGCGATTGTCGGTATTCTGGCAATTGTGACCATGCCGACGGATATTTTCCCGGATATTAAGATTCCCGTTATTTCGGTTGCGTTTAGTTATACCGGCATGCCGCCGGAGGATCTTGAGCAGCGTATTATCTCCAATTTTGAGCGATCGTTGACGACAACCGTCAATGATATTGAGCATCTTGAGAGTCAATCGCTCACGGGCATCGGCATTATCAAGGTTTATTTTCAAAAAAACGTTAATATTGAAAAAGCCACCGCTCAGGTGACGGCCATTGCGCAAACAGCGATCCGCAATATGCCGCCGGGGACGCAGCCGCCGCTGATTCTTCAGTATAGTGCATCGGATGTGCCGATCATTCAGTTGCTGCTCACAAGCGATACGCTTTCGGAACAGGATGTTTTTGATAAGGCCGTTAACGTGTTGCGGCCGCAATTGGTTACGCTTTCGGGCGTGCAGATTCCGTATCCTTATGGCGGCAGACAAAGACAAATTGTCGTGGACCTTGCGCCAGAGAAAATGCAGGCTTACGGCGTATCGCCGGCGGATGTGTCAGGCGCGCTGAACGCGCAGAATCTGATTTTGCCGGCCGGCAGCACCAAAATTGGTATGCAGGAATACCAGGTACGGCTCAACAGCAGCCCTAAAGTTGTCAGCGAATTAAATCAGATGCCGATAAAAACCGTAAATGGCACCACGGTTTATATCAGCGATATTGCCAATGTCCGTGATGGTTTTCAGGTTCAGACAAACGTGGTGCACTCAAATGGGCGCCGCGGCATTTTACTGTCAATATTAAAATCGGGCGGCGCATCCACGCTTGATGTTGTTGATCGCGTGAATAAAGCTCTGCCGCATATCCGCACGACAATGCCGCCAGAGATTGCGATCACGCCGCTGTTTGACCAGTCTGTTTTTGTTCGCGCATCAGTAGAAGGCGTGGTCAAGGAAGCTGCGATTGCCGCAGGACTTACCGCGCTGATGATTCTGCTGTTTTTGGGAAGCTGGCGCAGCACCATTATCGTGATGATCTCAATTCCGCTGTCAATTTTAGTGTCAATCATTGTCCTTTATATGCTGGGCGAAACACTTAACGTCATGACGCTTGGCGGCATGGCGTTGGCGGTGGGCATTCTGGTTGATGATGCCACGGTGGCCATTGAGAATATACACCGTAATTTACATCAGCGAAAAACGCTGGTCCGGGCCATTCTTGATGGTTCTGAACAGATTGCCGTGCCTGCTTTTGTATCAACTTTGTGCATCTGTATTGTGTTTGTGCCGGTGGTGTTTATTTCAGGTGCGGCAAAATATCTGTTTACTCCGCTGGCAATGGCCGTGGTCTTTGCCATGTTCACCAGTTACCTCATCAGCCGTACCCTGGTGCCCACCATGGTGCATTATCTGCTGGCCGCGGAAGTAGATATGTACGGCGGCGCGCATGACGCCAATGACCCGATTGAGGTGCATGCCGCACATGCGCGGCATGCACGCGCATGCGGATTGCCGGTGAGTCCGGAAGACGAATCAACACTTGATCGTATTTTACGATGGCTGAATTACAAATCGGTACGCATCGTGCTGATTATGTGCGCCGCACTGATCACGGGATTTATCTTTGCGATATTCAAAACGCCGCTGGGAGATCATATCCCTGCGGTTCGCGGTGTTTTTGAGCATGTGTGGCAGTGGTTGACTGGGCATCGCACTTTGGCTGTGCAGTTGCTACTGGGGCTTTTGGCCGGCGGCGTGCTGGCATGGTTGCTGGCGCGCGGCGGATTAATCGGCCGCGTACATCGGCGATTTAATAACGCTTTCGTTATTTATCAGCGCGTATATGGCGGCATGCTTTTATGGGCGCTCAAGCATCGCGGCACGGTAGTGGCCGGTTTTGTCATGATGGTGGTGGTCACTGCGCCGATGGTTTTGTGGGTCGGCCAGGATTTCTTTCCGTCAGTGGATGTCGGCCAGTTGCGACTGCATGTGCGCTGCCCTCCGGGGACGCGTATTGAGCAGAGCGAAGATTATTTTGCCCAGGTTCAGGATGCGATTCGGGAGATTATTCCCGATCGTGATATTGGCACGGTACTTGATAATATTGGCATTCCCAATAGCTCTATTAATTTGTCGCTCAGCGACGGATCACTGATGTCAGCGGCCGATGGGGAAATCCTTGTTTCCCTCAACGAGGGTCACAAACCGACGGAATTTTACATGCGCGAACTGCGCGCGAAATTGCCGGAGAAATTTCCGCATTTGAAATTTTATTTTGCGCCGGCCGATATCGTCACGCAGGTGCTGAATTTTGGTTCGCAGGCGCCGATTGACATTCAGGTAAACGGGCCCAGACGCAACGCCAGGGAAAATGAAAAAATAGCTCAGCAAATCGCCCATGACGTCAATCGTATCCCCGGCGTGGTTGATGTGCGCATGCAGCAGGTGTCGCAGACGCCTGATATTCGTGTAAATGTTGACCGCACATTGGCAAGCAAGATCGGTTTACAGCAGCGCGATGTGGCCAGCGATCTGTTGATATCACTGAGTTCAAGCAATCAGACCGCGCCGAATTACTGGCTTGATCCGTCATCGGGCGTGAGTTACAACATTTTGGTGCAGACGCCGCAATACTGGATGAACACGATCAACGCGCTTGAAAATACGCCGATTGTTCCGAATAATGCGGCGGCAAGTCCGGAAAATACACAGTTGCTGATGAATCTCGCCAAAACGGAGCGCGGAGCATCGGCCACCAATATTACACACTATAACATTACGCCCACCAGCGATGTGCTTTTGAGCGTTCAGGGGCGCGATCTGGGATCAACCGCGCGCGATATCGACAAAATTGTGGATCAATACCGCGCTCAATTGCCGCGCGGATCAACCATTACGCTGCGCGGGCAAATTGAGAGCATGAACAGCTCTTTTGCCGGGCTTGGTTTTGGGTTGATCTTTGCCGTGGTGCTGGTGTACCTGCTGATGGTGATGAATTTTCAGAGCTGGGTTGATCCGCTGATTATTCTTATGGCGCTGCCGGGCGCGATGTGCGGCATTTTGTGGATGTTATGGGCCACGCATACGACGATCAGCGTGCCGGCACTTATGGGCGCGATCATGAGCATCGGCGTGGCGACGGCCAATTCTATTTTGCTTATTACGTTTGCCAATGATCAGCGAAAAACCGGAGCGCAGGCTTTTGATGCGGCGCTTGCGGCAGGGCTTACGCGCCTGCGTCCGGTCATGATGACCGCGTTGGCGATGATTATCGGCATGTTGCCGATGGCTCTTGGTATTGGTGAGGGCGGCGAGCAAAATGCGCCGCTCGGCAGGGCCGTGATAGGCGGATTATCCGTGGCAACTTTTGCCACGCTCTTTTTTGTGCCAGTTGTATATAGTCTTCTGCGCCGTAAGGCGCCGGAAGCTATTAAAGACCCGGAGTTAATTCAATGAGTTCTGACGAATCTGAAAAACAGCCAAAGCCTGGTTATGAACAGAATCCTGTTCATGACGAAACGATGATTTCTCCCGCAAGCCTTCCGCACATGACGCGCGCACAGGTCACCGGCGCGGTGCTGCTGCTTGTTGCTCTGCTGGCGGGAATATATGTTTTAGGATGGCACTCACGCCAGGCGCAACATGCGGAAGCTCTCAGTGATATGCATCAGCGCACGAGCGACACCATGCAGGTGACGGTGGTTCGGCCGCGCAGCAGCAATCAGGCGGGGGATATCATGCTGCCGTGCGATATCCGCCCGGATCAGGAAGCGAGTATTTTTCCGCGGACGACCGGATACCTGAAAAAACTGCATGTTGATATCGGCGATAAGGTAAAGGCAGGCCAATTGCTGGCGGAAATTGATACGCCGGAAGTGGACGCGCAATTGGCGCAGAGCCGCGCGACGCTTGAGGCCGCAATGGCAAACGTCAATCGCGCGCAATCTGATTTGCGTCTTGCGCAGATTACGCTTAATCGTTATCAACAGACGGAACGCAGCGGCGGGGCAGGCGTGGTGTCCGCGATAGAAATGGAGCAGCGGCAAGCCACATATGATCAGGCGCTTGCTGCTTTGGCGCAGGCGCGCGCCAGCGTTACGGCCGAAGAAGCTAACGTCAAACGGCTTGAGGTTCTGCAAAATTTTGAAAAAATCACAGCTCCTTTTGACGGCATTGTGACCGAACGCAATTTTGATGTCGGCGCGCTTGTGGTGGCAAGTTCACCAAGCAGCGGCAATACGCTCTTCAGGATTACCGCAAGTCATCCGGTGCGTGTGCGGGTCAACGTGCCGCAGGTTTATGCATCACAAATTTCCCTGGGGCAGAATGTTGAGCTGAATGTCAGAAATTATCCACGGCGCAAATTCACGGGAACCATTTTCCTTGCCGCCAATTCCGTTGATGCGGATACCCGAACGATGCTTTGCGTTGCGCGATTTAATAATCCTGACGGCGCGCTGCTCCCCGGTATGTACGCGCAAATTAAAATGAACATTGCGTCTCAGGAGCCTGTGTTGCTGGTGCCCGTAACAGCCATGATTTTTAAGACTTCCGGTTCTCAAATCGCCATCGTGCGGGACGGAAAAATTCATCTGAAAAATGTGACGGTAGGCCGAGACCTGGGAACTGAACTTGAAATTTCGCAGGGTCTTGAGGCGGATGATCTTGTTGTGGCCACGCCTGATACGCGCATGAGAGAAGGCGCTGAAGTTCAGGTTGTTGAAAAAACCGCGGCTCAGCGCTGAAAAAATTATGCGGACGGCGTATGCCTCAATTCAATAGGAGTTTGGCCTGACTGCTGGCGCACCCACCTGCAAAAATGTGCGGAATCGACAAAGCCAAACGCCGCGGAAATCTGCTTGACTGATTCGCTGCCGACAAGCAGACGCTGGCGGATTTCTTCAAGCAAAAGCCGGTCACGATGCTGACGAAGCGATTGGCCGAGAAGTTTCTGGCAAAGGCGATCAAGCTGAGATCGGCTTAACCCTGCCATGTGCGCCCACTGGTCAAGCGGAAGCGGGCCGGCGCTTAAGTCGCGATTCATTTCGGCAAGTATCATGTCAAGTCGCTCATCGCCGCTGCCCGGCGGATTAAGGGCGCAACCAAGTTGCGTTGCCCGCGAAAAAAGCGTTGATATAAACAAAAACAAATTTCCCTGCATGGCGTAAAGCGGTGTCGTTTGCAGCGCGGAACTGTCAGCCGGCTGAGTACTGATGACATGTGACGCCTGGCAAATCTGCAATGCGCAATGGCGAAGATCGGCATCATGGCTGCCTGATGTGATGATCGGACCGGGAGTTTTGAGCAGCGGCATGCCGGTGGCCCACATGGCCTGAAAAGCGACTGAAATCAGAACTGTGCCCGGCTCAATTTCATGTTGACGCTCACGGCGGATCGGCAGCAACGCCCATTGGCCCGGCATGATGACATATTTCGCGCCCTGTATATCAACGCGCACGCGGCCGCGATCACACCACCACCAGCTAAAGTAGGGATGATTGGTCTTGAGCGAAAGACAATTCGGGCTGACCTGCGCATGATAGGCAAATCTCAACTCCACAATCATGTGCTTGAGCATGCCCGGCAACCATACCGACGGATGATGAGTCGCGGTAACCATGCGGAAAATATACCATAAATCGCGCGGCTGAGGAAATGCAGAATAATTGCACTATTATGTCATTATGAAATAATAAACAACATGAAAAACAATAGCTCATCATCGTGCGAAAACTTGCACATTCCCGTCCTGAATGACGTAGATATCCTATTCATCGGCGCCGGCAGCGGCGTGGCGGCCGGGGCATTGGCGGCCGTGCGCCGAGGCTTGCGCGTTATGGCAGCCAGCGATCTGACATATTTTGGCGATGAATCCGCGGGAACTTTTCTGCCTGATGATTATTTGACGGATACCAGTGCGGCAGACTTTTTGAATTTAACCGGCGCTCAGGACTTGCCCACTCCCGGTCAGGTTAAGCATCAACTTGAACTTGCCCTGATCAATTTCGGCGTGCACGTTTTATATGGCGTGCGCCCGGTGGCGGTGATACAGGATCAGAAGCAGCATGTGCGCGGCGTTCTATTTGCGGCGCGGACATCGCTTTATGCCGTGATGTGTAAATGCGTGGTTGACGCCACGCGCCAGGGGCTGGTGGCCAAATTGGCGGGAGTAAAATTAAACGCACAGCGCGAATTATCAGATAATCTTAATTGGGTTGTGCTTGCGCCGGATGCGCCCGCTTCTGAGTTATTTGCTGCGCAAACTTTAAGTCAGCCGTTTCGCGCATCTTTTGACAAACGCGGAATGATTGATATTGCGCGTCACACTTTGACGTTGCCTCGCCCAAAATACGGAACACAATATGGCGCAAGCATTGCAGAACGCGCGGCCGCTGAACACCAACTTCGTAATATGCTCAATCACCCGCAATTATGGGGTGCAGCGGAGATTATTGTGGATGCGCCAAGCGAATATGTCACTGCGGCGTGCGGATTGCAGAATGATCCGCTGAGTTTGCCGGATGCGGTTTTTGAACAGATGCCCGGCCTGCTGCTGATGAATGGCGCATTGCCGCTGACTTCCTCAGGTGTGGCGCAACTTGAACGTGTCGGCGTACAAATCAAACTTGGGGAGCGTCTCGGCGCGTTGGCGGCCGCAAACGCGCGGGAAAATATTCAGAATGTTTCGTCATCCGTTCTACATCTTGCTACGGGAAGTACACAAGAGAGCAAGGAAACTTACGGATTTGCTCCGTCATTTACGCGTCACGAAAATGGCGATGATCTGGTGATCCCTGCCGCGGCCTGGCCGCAGATTGGCGATTGTGATGTCGTCGTGGCCGGCGGCGGAACCGGCGGCGCGGCCGCGGGCATATCCGCAGCGCGCGCACAGGCCAAAACCATTGTGCTTGAAGTTCAGCATGCTCTTGGCGGCGTGGGCACTCTTGGCATGATCGGTTCATACTGGTTCGGCAATCGCGTGGGGTTCTCAAATGAAATTGACAACCGCGTACACGAGATGATGGGCGATCCGCATGCGGAAAATAAATCTCGGTGGAATACGAACGTCAAGGATATTTGTCTGCAAAAAATGCTGGCTGAGGCCGGCGGCCGCGCATGGCTCGGCAGCTTTGCTTTCGGCGTGCAAAAGCGGGGCGGCCACGTTTGCGGATTGCTGGTGTCAACGCCGTATGGTTGCGGTTTGCTTAAAGCGAAGTCTGTTGTGGATGCCACCGGCAATGCTGATATTGCGGCCGCGGCCGGCGCGCCTTGCCGCACGATTGATCAGTATCATGTGGCGGTTCAGGGTACGGGACTCTCGCCGCGTAATCCGGGCGTGGGCAGTTATAATTCGGATCACACATTTATTGATGACAATGATGTGGCCGGTATTACGCATGCGTTTATCACGACGCGCGAAAAATTCAAGAGTCATTTTGATATCGCGCCGCTGGTCGGTTCGCGCGAGCGCCGCCAGATTCATGGAGAAATTGAGCTTTCTCCGCTTGATTTCCTTGCCCATCGCACATTCCCTGACACTATCTGCACGGCGCGCAGCAATTTTGACACGCACGGATTTACGGTTCATCCGGTATTTATGGTTGTGCCGCCGGGGCATGATCCGCTGATGGCGCATGTGCCGTTCAGATGCATGTTGCCGCTGGGAGTTGATAACGTGCTGGTGACCGGGCTTGGCATGAGCGCGCATCGCGATGCGTTGCCGGTGATCCGCATGCAGGCGGACGTGCAGAATCAGGGATTTGCGGCCGGCCTTGCTGCCGCGCGCAGCGCGCAAAGCGGCATGAACATGCGTCAGCTTGATTTGCGCGCCATTCAGCGGGCGCTTGTTGATGCGGGCATTCTTGTGCCGGAAGTGCTTACGCATCAGGATTCGTTTCCGCTGTCAAAGAGCGTGCTAAAAACGGCACTGAATGGCCCGGCGGATCTGTTTAACACAGCCGTGATTTTTGCTCACGTTGACGAGAGCATTCCTGAATTGCTGAAGATTTTTTCTTCGGATGCTGATAGCGGGCAAAAAGAGCGCGCAGCGCTTTTGCTGGGCCTGATGGGCCGCGTTGAGGCCGCGCCGATGCTGGTTCAGGTCATTTCTCAACGTGCGTGGGATGACGGGTGGAATTATCGCGGCATGGGCCAGTTTGGCATGAGTCTTTCTCCCGTTGATGCGCTGGTGATTGCGCTTGGCAAAACGCGCAGCACAGAGGCTCTTGTGCCGTTGATTGAAAAAATCAAACAACTGAATGCTGATTCTTTCTTCTCGCATTGCCGTGCCGTGGCGATTGCGTCATTGACGCTTGCTGATGCTCAACTTGCTCTGCCTCTTTATCAATTGTTGACATTGCCTGGTATGGCCGGCCACGCGCAGACTGATACGCGCCGCGTTTTAAGCCAAACGAACAATGACGGAATTGAGACTGCGCCGCGGAATCTGTCGCTGCGTGAACTGTATCTCGCGCGCGCGCTGTATTTGTGTGGTGACCATCAGGGCGCGGGCAAAAAGATTCTTGAATCATATTGCCATGACCTGCGCGGGCATCTCGCACGCCATGCCTGGGCGGTACTGCATCAGGCTTCGTCTGTTATGTCACAATTACATCCTGATGCCGAAGTCATACCTTCTGGTGATGCTTGCGTACCTAGCGAACATCACAACATGATTCGTCGGCGGCAGATTGCATGCATATCATGATATGCCCGCGGATCATGCAATAGTCGGCCTGCGTTATAAAGATAGGAGATAAGGGTGATTTAGGATGTCGGATCTGTCTATTTTTTTTGTGCATATTATAGCGGTTCTCAAACGTCTTTGCAGATAAACCGTCGCGAGTCCGTATTAAAATAGTCTATCTCGGCCATTTTGATGGTACATGCTGCGGAAAACTTTCGAGAGATATTTATATATAGTATGTGTCAAAAATAAATCACACATGATATGCCGGTCGCGTTATTTCGCTACTTCCGAATGTTCCGAACTCACCAGCAGTCCGCGCTCATCCGTCAGCATGAAATACCACACTTTCGTTTCGGCCGGCAGGCGTGCCTCCGCATATCCCTTTTCCTGATTCAGGGTTGCATTCACCGATTCCCACTTCCGATCTTTCCATACGCCGTCGTCGGCCGTATACGCCAGTACCGCATCCTTTATCGGCGTCTGCGACCAGAATTTCACCCGAGCTACAGGGCGTAAATCGGTATCCTGCTTCGATGGCGGCAAAATCTCCTGTGCGTCCAATTTTGCCAATGGAGTTCCCTTATTCACCACGCTGTCGGCAAATGCAAGAATCTCCTTCGGATTTTCGCCCGCACCGCCGTGGCCATGCGGCATCCGGATACGCAGCACAATTTTTCGTTCGCCCGTCGGGAGACGGTACGATTTCTGGAGCGAATCCATCGGATAAGCAAAATCATTGGTTCCCGTAACCCACAGCATAGGCATTTTGGCAAAAGGTAAATACTGACTCGGATCCCATAGCTTGAGCCACATCTGTCCTTTCTCCTGGCCCATTGACGTCAGTTGCGGCTTCCATGTGGAGTTTTCGCCCAGGAATCCGCACCCGTACACCGGTGCCGCAAACTTGAACCGTGAATCCACGCCCGCCGCAATACACGTCAGGTAACCGCCCCAGGAAATGCCCGTGATGCCCGTGCGCTCGGCATCCACTTCCGGAAAGCTGCGAATCAGCGAGTGTGCCAGGATTACATCCGTCACCGCGTGATAGGTCCATTGTTCTTGAATTGGCAGATGGATTTGATCCATGCCGCCCCAGCCCCTCGGTCCGCCGTCAGGATTGCGCCGCCAGCCTTTTTTCGGATTGTTTATATCCGCGCAAATCGGTAACTGCCCGCAGTTATCCATGGCGATGGCCGCGAATCCCCGGCCGTTCCATAATTTCACCCATTCGGCAAAGGCCGTTCCGCCGCCGCCATGCACCAGTACGATTGCCGGAACTTTTTTCCCAGGCTCAATACCTTTGGGAGCGCCATACCACGCAAACGTTCGCGTCGGTTTGCCCTGGTAGGGGGCTGTTTCGTAAAACAGGGCGCGCAGACCCTCTTTTTCTGCCAAATTCTTGAGCTCACCAGTCGGTTCATACACCTTGGGCGGTGCGCTCAGCGCTTCAAAATTCCATATAGCGGGGAGAGATGAGGGAATCGGAATGGACAATGACACCGGTGCGGTCGTTGTTTCGGCGGCATAGCCGACCATGGCCGAAAGTAGATACGTGCTAACAACTGTTGCCGCGATAAAGTTTTTTTTCATGACGAAATGTACCTATAAAAAAAGTCCCGCCGAAGTCACAAACTCCGGGTGTAAACCCAACTCAACTCGATCAATTGACATGTTACGGCTATGCCACAGGGGTTTAATGTGGTACCGGGCCAGATGTATGGCGGATGGCCAGAGACGGATATACCCAGAATTGCCGTTCTATGACGTTCTGGCTGCGGATCAACTGCTGAATCATGCCAATGGCGCGATTGGCCTTTCCGCCACATGGCGGCATCAGCATGCCCGAAAGAGCAAAATAAATCATAATAAAACGCAATTACGAATTTGCTTCACCTCCATTTGCAGTGTATAGTACACCAATATGATGTATCGTTAAAGCATTAATTTTACAATTAATGCTGACCAATTCGTGTATGAATTTCTAAAAATGCTTTATCGTTATTTTGAGTTATTTTAATGAAGAAGGGGGTTGATGTATGACCGGGTATCGTTGTCTTGGTATTGTGGCCGTTGGTGCAATGCTTGCGTGGTGCAGTTCAGCCCAGGCGACATTGATTGCTTATGACGGATTTGATTATACCGCTTCTCAATCGGTAGCCGGGCTCGCTGGCGGTACCGGCTGGAGCGGCGCGTGGGGATCGGTTGCCGGGGGTGCAATCAGCGTAACCTCGCCCGGCTCAACATATTCTGGTTTGAATACTACGGGGAATGGTGTGACGGTTACGCCCGCTTCCGGACTTACGTCCTCCAGCCGTTCCTTTGCAACGATCAATTCCGGCACGGTTTATTTCAGCGTACTGGTGGATAATACCAATGGCGGAACGCGGGTTTTGGGTATGCGGCTGTTCAATAACAGTACGGAAGTTGCCAGTATTGGCATGCCCAACGGCGTAGGAACATGGTCGATGTGGCTCTTTGGTAACACCGTCAGATCCTCAACGATCTCTACAGTCAGCGATGTGCCCACCTTGCTGGTATTACGTGTGGACTTCAACGTGACGGGCTACAACGAGCGCATTCGATTGTATGTCAATCCGACGCCAGGCGCCGCCGAGCCGGTAACCGCCAGCGCGGAGTATACCGGCGATGCCATCGCTGCGATCAATAAGATCGACCTTATCGCAGGTTATAGCAATGGAGTGCAGACGACTACCGTTGGTACTTTTGACGAAGTCCGCATTGGTACTGCATGGGGTGACGTAACGCCGCAAGCTGTTCCCGAAGCCGCCTCTGCGGCCGTGTTGGGAGCATTTGCAGGCGCCACACTTCTGGCGCGCCGGCCGATTTGCAGCAAATGATCAACACTGTGATGTTACAAAATCTGAGCTCCAGATCTGGTGATTCACTCGCCTTGCGGCCTGCGGTGCGGGGTAAAATGCCGGAAAAGTTTGCAGCGATAAAAAATCATGGCTTGACGCGACGATGAAGCTGAATGTCTCATCGTCTCTATTAGAGCGGATGCTGCTTTGTTGAAAAGATCCCAAACCAAGCCCCGTCGCCTTCACGGCACGGGGCACAAATTGTGAAAGAAAACGAGTAACACTCAAAGGATGCAATCGTTTCTGTATAGTTGTTTGTGCCCCATCCTCTAAAAGGATGGGGCTTGTTGAACCTTTTCAACAAAGCAAGCGGATGCCAAAAAGAATTAACGGCTGACAGATTTACAAAGCCGCCCCGCGATAGCGTGGCGGCAGGTCATGCGCTAAAACATTTTGGCACATATTATAATTGGATAAATCTATGTGTAAGCAAATTTTAGCATGTCTGTTATTGTTCTTCGGCATGATGGCCGGCGCTGCGCCTGCTTTTGGCGCCGATGCTTTTACGATCACGCCGCTTGATCAGTTCATGGAGCCGGAAAACCTCAAGCCGGGGGATTTTACCGTCGAAAAAATTCAGTCCGGCCTTCTGAAAGTCACACCGAAAAAAGGGCTGAAATCAGTTCGGCTTGAACTCAAAGAACCTGTCAAAATACGCGATGATTCAGCCTGGTTTTCCATACCGTATTATCCCGTGGCGAGCCAATACACAACCGGGTACGGCGTTACGCTCGTAACGCCGTCCGGGTTGGGGGAAAAAGGCCTCAGTACCAGCACGTTCACGTATCGGCGCGATTATGAGGTCAAGCGTGGCTGGCAAAATCTGATTTCCGAATGGACCTTGCTGCGATTTCATGAATCCCGCCGCAAGGGAATGATGGCCGCGACGCTGATCTTCACGACTGACGATAATATGGAGTGCTTCTATTTTGCCACTCCGAAATTATACGGCGGCGATATTTTGAATCCGGCGCTGGTTTCCGACGGCGGCAGTTCACGCAATACCTGGTACGGTGAAATGGTGCCGATCCGGCCGTTTCTTTTTCGCTCAGGCGCGTATGAATGCGGCCTGACGATTCAGAATGGGTATCAGAAAGCGCCGATCTATGAAACGTCACGTTCCTTTGATTTTGGTCCCGCCAGCGGCCCGGATTTTAACCCAGTCAAGGCGCTGGAGGGTTTTGAACTTCCGGCCATGCCGCAAGGCGTCTACTGGTGCACGCTGAAGTTCCGCGATGCTAACGGCGCGCTGGCGCAGCAGGAATCCTTTGCTTATCAGGTATTTGCTTCGCCGGTGCGATCATTGCCCAATTTTGCGGATCAGAAACCCGCGATCAGCCAATATCTGTCATTTGTTCCGGCCAAAGAGAATTTTATCTTTGATGCCGGCGGCGTTGCGGCCGGCAAAATCCAAGTGGCTGATCTCAGCGGCAAATCATGGATCAAAGAAAATGACAAACTCGTGGTTCGTTACCGCCTGACGGAGTTTTATCCCAACACGACATCGTTTTTCCCGATGCCGGAAAAGATATATGCGCAATCGGTTATTCCGGCCGGACGCGGCGGCGCGGCGCTGGATATCGCGTTGCCGATTTCTGATGAACTGGCGCCGGCCAATACCGCTTTTACACTCAAGCTCGATCTGATGATCGGCGGTAAAACGCTGGATCGCGCATCTTATGTGATCGGCGCTCGCGGCAAGAACAATAATTACACTCCGTTTCCTGGCAAAATCAAAACATGGCAGGAAGTGCTCTCCAAGCCGATCATGGGTGAAGGTGCGCATCCCGGCCCGCATCCGCTGATTAACATGCTGGATCAGGATCGCGAGTTACTCCTGACTCGGCTGAAGGAAGAAGGCAACGTTGAATATGTTGATGTCAGTTGCATGTGGAGCGCCGCGCTTGAACCGTTGCCGGGTTTTTATACCTTCGGTTACGTTGATCGTTTCCTGGAGGCGCTGCACCGTCATGGCTTCAAGGCGATCATGCACACGACATCCATTCAGCCTGAATTACCCGTATGGAGTCTTTTTGAGAATAAGCCGTCGAAGGTTCATGACGGCCGCTTTACCGGAACCAGTCCGTTTGCGCAGTATCCGGGAGAGCATGTCAGGGAACTGGTTCGCCGCGTGGGCCAGCGTTATGCCCAGGAGCCGACTGTCGGATTCTGGATGTTCTGGGGATATTTCGGAGAAGGT
The DNA here is from genome assembly GCA_964610975.1 of uncultured Phycisphaeraceae bacterium. Classification (GTDB taxonomy): domain Bacteria; phylum Planctomycetota; class Phycisphaerae; order WQYP01; family WQYP01; genus CAZSYN01. Next base: position 188,972 of record CAZSYN010000003.1, on the reverse strand, counting down.
TTTTTCTCTGACTGGATCATGAGTTGGCGTTATGGCGGCGGCAAAATGGGCTATGACCAGGCCGGCATCGGGCTCTACCGTGACTTCATCCGGCAGAAGTATAAAACACTCGACACTCTGAATGCGGCATATGGAACACTATACGCCGACTGGTCAGAGATTCCGCCGCCGCCTCCGCCGGTGGGGCAGGAAACAATAACGCCGCTGCGTAACCCGCGCCCGGCTTTTTCACTGCCATATGAAGATTTCAAGGAGATGAAGGATCAATTTCAGCGTGACTGGTTTGAGGAATTTCTGGTACACGAGTTTCGGAAAATTGATCCGGTGCGCCCGCTTGCGCTGTATTACTACTGCGATGCGGAAACGGATTATCTGCGCTCGACGCCGGAATTTTTCCTGCGCAATCCCGGCCTCATTCAGCGCAACGGCGGCAATGAAATCGTCGGCGTCTGGAATAAGCAGTACATGCATTTCCGAGCTTACGAGAACACGCCGACCATGTCGGAGGACGTGAACGTTTACGGTGATACGGTCAAGGATTGGGAAAACAACGTTTTCAATGGAGCGCGCATCGGCAAATTGGGCGCTCACTTCTTCAACTACCGCAATGCGCACGGCTATAGCCGGCCGGGAGCCAAATACAAAACGCCGGAGATTGAAGATTTTTTCTCGCGGCTTAACGCGCACGCGCTGGCGCTGCTGGGAACTTCCGAGCCGCTGGAGCCGAAAGTCGCGGTTTTTTACGACTATTACGATAGTCTGCGCACCCTTACCGTACCAGGTAATGATCTGTTCTATTCGCGTTATCTGGCTGAACCGCTCAATGACCGTTTTCTCTCGCGTCTGGAAAAGCATTATCGCGTGCTATTCATGGATTCCGGCGCGAATATCCTGCCGCAAGCCGCCGCGCAATCCATCGTGCAATGGGTAAAAAATGGCGGCACGCTGGTCATGACGCCGGCCACTGCCGCCTGGCAGACCGAGGCGCTTGGCGTGCCAGTGCCAATGGATAACCCGGTTCTACAGAATGACCATTATCTTCTGCGTGAACTGGGCATTCCTCTGCCTCAAAGCGGCTCATGGGGTACGAAAATCAATGGGCAATTTCGGGCGCAGACCTGCTCTGACGTGTTGTTTCCGGCAACCCGGGAATTGCAATTCAGAGACGGCTACAGCACCTATGTATTCCCAAAAGATGCTTATCCGCAGGCCCAAGTACTGGCGAGCTTCACTTCACCGTCTGAAATTGCCGGCCAACCTGCTGCATTGATGTTCACGATCGGCGAAGGAAAAGTGATTCTGCTGGCGCAGTATCCGCGGGTCGCCTCTGCGGATCTGTACGATGGTTTGCTGGCGGGACTTCAGGTGAAAAAAATCCTGGCGTTTCGCCGCAGTGCGGACAATAATGAACCGCCTTTTCGCTCGATGCTGGGTTACGCTCTTAAAACGTCGGATGGCTCGCGCATTTTGATGATGCAACACTCCAATAATGCGCCGGACCCGCACTTCACGCCAGGGAAGCTGGAGGAATCAGAGCCTTTCGAGCGCCGCGTGGTGACTTTCGGATTGCCGGACGGACAATATGATGTGTTTGACCTGATGGATGCGAACCGTTTGCTGGGAACGTTTACGTCCCAAGATCTGGCGACATCGGGTGTGCCGGCACGTTTCCGGTTTAATGAACTGAAGATTTATCGTATTGTGTCCAAATAAAGGAGTGTGTTCATGCGCTCACACCGCCGCGCCTTTACGTTGATCGAGCTGCTGGTCGTCGTGGCCATCATAGCCATCCTGGTCGCGATTCTGATTCCCTCACTGTCTAACGCGCGCCAGCAGGCCAAGAGCACCGTCTGTATGAACAATCTACGACAGTTAGGCGCCAACTTCATGTTCTATGCCAGCGACTATAACGGATTTATCCCGCCGCTGGGGCCTACCAATCCGGGCACGTATGCCCCAGTAGGTTGGCGCATTACGATCGGCCGTTATATCAACGAGTCCGGGGCCACTTTCAAACGGTCCTTTCATTGTCCAATTGTCGCTGAAGACCAGGATTTTAATCTGACCTCCGCCTATTGGCGCGATGAAGCCATCAACAGAAATTCGTATGGCATCAACATGGCATTAACAAAGAACAAAAGCGAGCAGGTAACGAATCCAAGCGGAAAAGTTCTGTTGGTCGATGTATACCAGGGTTATCTCTCGGCGGATGAATCTCTCATTCGATATATGGATAAGTACACGTATGTCTGCTGGGGCGTCAGCCGCCGCCACCATGGATTGACGAATATCCTATGGGTGGATAACCATGTGGAACCCGGTACGCGCGACCAGATCTTTGATCCCAAATATACCGCAAAGGATTGACAACGCCGACCGCGGATTGTTTTTAGCGGGACTTTCGCGGGTATAATACCGGCGACTCATCACGGAGAACCCATGTGAGCAGGATTCGGTTAAAAGATGTGGCCTTGAAGGCCGATGTTTCCGCAATGGCCGTCTCGGCCGCGCTTACCGGCCGGGGCCGAATCAGCACACGAAAGGCTGAATATATCCGCCGCATCGCCGACGAAATGGGATACCGCACCAATGCCGCGGCGCAGATTTTAAGGCGCAAAAAAAGCGGCGGTATGGGCTTGGTTATCATGGAGACTGCCGAACTTGTTCGCGCCAATACATCATTGGCTGGCATAACAATCCAGTTTTCCGAGGCCTGCCGGAGCTTTGGTGTTCGCCCGCAGATCGAATGGTTTGATTACCTGGCCCATCCGGATCAACTGCCGGATATGTTCACCAACGGCCTGGTGGACGGCCTTTTGATTTGGGGCTACGGCAGCAAGCGAACGAACGCGCGACTTCAGCGGGAGCTTTCCCTGCCTTTTGTGCGGTTGCTGGAACCTGGCGGCTTTTCTGTGTACCACGATGTTAGTGCCGAAATGCGCGATATGCTGGAATATCTTGTTCAGCATGGCCACAAACGCATAGCACTGGTCAATGGCCCGGCCGTGTCCGGCTTTCACGTCTTTGCCTCGGCAAAAAAGAGCTTCCTTGCCGCGCCCGAATCGCTGCCGCTTCAGACCGATAATCTTCTCTATCACGAAGCGGAATCTTTTGGTGTGCCGGAAATCCGTGCGCTGGCCGAAGAACTGCTGCGCTGGCGGCCTACCGCCGTCATCATGCACAACGCTTCGCGCGCCAAATCGCTCATCTGCGAACTCGTCAGCCGTGGCCTTGCCGTTCCACGCGACATGAGTTTTCTCTGCTTTGGAGCGGAGGATTTTGACTGTGATTTCAATATCCCGCTGACTTTTCTGGACGATAATATCGGGCACATTGTCACCAGCGGGATCAAGCTGCTGCGCGAGCGGATGGAAAATCCGGATGCCCAGCGCGCTTCCATTCTGGTTCATTCTGAAATTCAGGAAGGGGCCAGTGTTCGCAACCTGGCTCATGAGGATCAGCCAGGTCCCCGTTTGTGACGCCAGCAGGATGTGGAAACTTCGCCCTTATCGTCATGCGTTATTCATAGCTCATTTCATTCCTGCTTTCGCACCTCTCCAACCTTCTGGTTATGATAAGTGTATATAAATATGTTTAATAATATAATATTGAGCGAAAACAAGAAAAACTACATAAAACAAGGGAAAATAATGGGTGTTTGATGGGTGTATGTTATTCGTTTTAGTCATATGCCTTTAGTATCAAGAAGTAGCGAGGGTACCTTCTATCAATACCCTCTTCGGTCAATGAACTTTCCACATTCTCATTAATTGCGTTATACCTGACTGAAAAATGCTCTGGTCTCTACCGAACGACATCTGTTTCTGTACTAAATAACGAGGGAGCCGGTGTTGGAGTAGGCCCTGCAATCTGGCAGTTGGCCGCGCTGGCCAGGTCCGGGTTTTTACATGCGCAGACATGAACTTCAATCCCAACTTCGGCCGCCAATGCGCGGAGCCGCCTGAAGCCATTCTCCCGCTGCTCGATCGACGGAGTCTGCCCGCCACCAATGCCATCGGCAAAGGTCCGCCACTTCCACGAGGATTCCGAAAATGCGGAATCTTCCAATGAGCGCAGCCGAGCGCATAGTTTCCGGGCAAAAGCAGGGCGAAGGAATAGATAACTGGCGGCGATGTTCCGAATCCCATGTTCATGCAGGGCTGCAAGCAGCGGCCTAAGATTGGCTTCTGTGTCGGTCACATCCGGTATCAGCGGATCGAGCCGGGCTTTGGTTTGCACGCCAATCCGAATAAGGGCCTCGATATTACCCAGCCGTTGGGCCGGTGTGGCGGCCCCTGATTCCAGTGCCCGGCACAAACCTTCATCCAGTGTGGTGATGCCGATCTGGGCGAATATTTTGGATGGTGATTTCGCGAACAATTGAAGGAACCGCTCCTCAATGACACCTTTAGTCAAAAACGCAACTTCAATGCCGGCCGAGAGCAATGTAGCCATCGCCTCATATGTCGCCTGCTGTACTTCCGGGATCGGCTGGAAAGCGTCACTGGATGGACTAAAGTAGACTCGTTGCGGCGGCTTGCGTTTGCGCGGCAGTTCCTTCCTGATCAGGCTTGCGATGTTCTCGAAGAGAATGACGCGTTCATCACCGGGATATCCTGAGTAGCCCTGCGTGTAACATTAGGCGCAGCCGTGAGAGCAACCTGCGGTCATGTTGATCGTTGGCATGTTGCCCAGGCAGGGCAGCGATGACGGCGTGAGTATCGGACCGCGTCTCTGTTGTCTTTCGATGACTACCATAGCCGGTCTCCTGCGATATATTGCGCCCACTCGGGCGAAGTTATCACGTAATGACGGGCCTCGGTGTTGAATCCGTCGTGCGTGCAGAACACTGCGGCCGTCCCAGGCAACCCAAACTGATCCCTATGCTGCATGAGATGTTCCGGCTCAACGTCAATATCCTCAATGATAATCGCACGAGAGACTTTTAAAAGCTGTGAAATAAGACTGCGACCGCTCGGTGTGAGCAATGCGGCCGGATTAAAACGACGCACAGGCAGATAGCAATGGTCTTCTTGGCCTCGATGCAAGCTATTTGTCTGGATACTCAAAAGGCCATCGAAATAGTCATGAAGAGAAAATTGCGGGTGCATGCTGCCGCCGCGTGCCCGCCGGCGGGTTGTGGAAACCTGCAGCCGACGAATCCCCTCGGGTTGCGCATGCGGCGCAAGACACCGATGGGGAAGTGAATCAGGCCAGTTTGGCGGCATCTCGTTCTCGTCGGCCGGCTCGATCATAAAATTGCTGGCGTTGTCGAGAATCCGGCATGCAAAGACCCAGTCGAACGGGCCGTATTTACTAAGCCATTGGTCGTCATCGGCAAGAGCGCGGTAGGGGTCCGCTTTGTCACTGACAAGTCGGCTCAACCGGTCGATCGGAATAAAACTCGCGGCCCTGTGAGGAAGATCAATAGCCGGACTTACAAGGAGTCGCTGTGCTGGCATGCCGGAGATCTGAAGTTGACGATAGCAGTAAAAAGCATCTTCCGAATCCAATGGCAACATCAAGGGCACGTGGCGTGGCGTCGAAACGGCTGGATCGACCGCCAACTGCCCGAGCAAAAAGACCGGATTTCGAGATGTGACCGCGCAAGCGGCTATGCCCCGCTCGCCTAACGCTTCCATGCGGAATGTTTCAAAACCAATGATTCGACGAATGGCAATCAATGGGTTTGGTCGCGAAGGTTCTTCTCTGGCGATTCGCAGCGAATGATGAAGAAGCCCGAAGTAGCGCCAGCAATAGATCATTTGTCCGAGGCGGTCGGTCGGGTCTTGGAGCAGGTTCCGCCACGCTTTCTTCAGACGATTAAGTCGCTGCCTCAGGCAGAGATCGACTTCAAAGAATTCCCGAGCCGGCTCCCAATATTCCCGCCAAAGAACCGACTCAAGCGTCAATCGTGACCGCCCAATGACAAGGCGAACAGGAACCCGCAATTGGCATAGTTGGCGAGCCAAATCCTTGCGGTTTTCTTCTCGGGATGTGCCAGAAACAATTAGCATGATGTGTACCTCCCTCCGATTGCTGAGTCGATGGCTGTAACCCTATATATTATTTTAGGGGTATTATACCTAACTTAATACGAACACTAAACTATAAACTTAATTCAACCGTTCGATTTGTTTTATGCGAGACATTTCAATTAAAATACTAACAGATGAGTTGTTGTATATGTCATTTGCCTATTGCTAATTCGTACTATTAAAGACCGCTATTCAAAAAGCAAACCACAATTTAGGCTGTGCATTTATGCTTTATATTTGACGCGATATTATATAGAGAATCTCAATTCATCAATTTAGGAGCCACCTGTGATTCAATACCGCACTGACCTTAGAACTCGTCTGGTTTACGTTTGTAGCTTTTTCGTTGCGTTATTTTTGGGTTTGTCCTGTTATGCTCAAAGCACTGCACCTGCTACCCAGATGATGAGCGACCATGAGGCTTTGAAAAAAATGTTGCAGGTCTATGAGGATGCTTCGAGTAAAGGGCAACCTGATTTGCTTAAGCCTTATCTTGATCCGGAATTTACCGGCGTAATGGTGACTGGCGACGAAGTCGCCAGCCAGGGTAATTCTCTTAATGAATTCTGGAATAACATCCAGCAGTATCTTGGCCAGAGCGGCCAGTATCAGGTGAAAGCCGAATTGGCGGGGCCAGCAACCATATCAGGCGATATTGCCATTGCACATGGCACAACCCAGGAAATGGCCACTAAAGATGGGAAGACATATCAGTTTAAAGGTTTGTGGACTGCGGTATGTCGCAAGACGAATGGTGAGTGGAAGGTGTACCGAATCCATGCATCCATGTACCCCATATCAAATCCATTTGTCGCCGAGATTGTGAAATATACCCGATTGATCTCGGTCGGTGTTGGCGGCGTTGTTGGTCTGTTTGTTGGTGCTATTCTGGTTATCGTATTACGTAAACGTAGACCGGCCGCACCTTGATTTCATCGTTCCATGTATGATTATCCGTTATACATGTGGGACTTTGTTCCTACTCGTCGGTTGGTTATGCGCATGACCAGTCAATACCAGTATTTTCTTGCCGGTCCGCAGCACGATGCCGAACTACGAAAACTGTTGGTTCAAACGCCAATGGCGGGCGCGATCTCAATTAGTTTTCAACGTGAACCTAGTTATTTTGATGCATTACCGGTTGAAGGTTGCTTTTCGCAAGTGCTTGCTGTTCGGGAAAAGGATCAAGAGCGTCTGTCCGGCATGGGAACACGGAGCATCAAACCGTGTTATGTGAACGGACAAGTTCAGCCGGTGGGATATTTGAGCAATCTCCGTGTGCATCAAGCGGATCGCAATCGATTATTGGTAGGGCGCGGATATCGTTTTTTGCATGATTTGCATCAGGATGGCCGCACCAAGCTCTATTTGACGACCATTGCGCATGGCAACCCTGTGGCTTTTAAAACGTTAACGGGCCGGCGAGCCCAAATGCCTTTGTATCAGCCTGCGGGGCTAGTCCATACTTTTGTATATTCTCGCGTCAACGCCAAGAGCAATTCTTATGATTTACCAGATCGCGCTATCCATATTCGCAAGGGACGCCGAGAAGATCTACCGGCAGTCATGGATTTCTGGCAGCGGGAAGGCGCACGCTATCAATTTTTTCCGTACCATCAAAAATCAGATTTGGGATTGCCCGGCGGTTTGCTCTCGGCCCTTGATGTCGAGGATATTCTGCTGGCGTTCCGAAATGAACAGTTGGTAGGAACGCTGGGTCTTTGGGACCAAAGCCGCCTTAAGCAGTATGTTATCAACGGTTATGGCGGCGTCATGCGATGGTTGCGGCCCATTTATAATGGTTATGCCAGGATTGTTAACCGAACACCGCTGCCGCCGAAGGGAAGTCAGCTTAAACTTTTAACTGCGGCGGTGCCGATGGTGGAGGCCGATGATGCAAAAATTTTTGAAGCATTATTGCATACTGCCATCCAGCAGATAGATTTACGGAAGCAAGATTACCTGATGGTGGCATGTCATGAGAGTTCGCCCTTGCTGCGCGTGCTGAAAAAGATTCGCGGAGTATCTTATCTGACGCACTTATACTTTGTATGCTGGACGGATGGAGTGTCCATGTTACAAACGCTCGATAACCGGCCGATTTATGTTGAACTCGGCTCACTTTAATAGGCATGGATGATATGGTGTATTTAGCTGACAGGTTGTTGCATGAAGCTGACGGGACGACTTGAATCCATTTCTGATCTTACATCTCAGCAACGTGCGGATATGCTGGCATTGATGGATCGCTATTATGCCAACATTACCGTGATGCAGTTTGCCCATGATTTAAAAGAAAAACAGTGGGTCATCACGTTGAGTGATCCTCAAAGTGGCCGGTTGTGCGGTTTTTCGACGCAGATGGTGATGCATACGGAATGCCAGGGTAAACCAATTCATGCGTTGTTTTCGGGTGATACGATCATCGCGCCGGAATATTGGGGAGATGTCGCGCTATCGCACGTATGGGGAAATCTTGCGCTGGCACTAATTGATCAATACGCCGGTGACGGGGAGCTATACTGGTTTTTAATTTCCAAAGGATACAAGACGTATCGTTTTCTACCTTTGTTTTTTCATATCTTTTATCCGCGCTACGATGTGCCAACTCCGGTCCATATCCGGGATGTGATTGAGTGTCTGGCAAAAGAAAAATATGCTGTGGCCTTTAGAGCCGATCAAGGGATCATTGTCGCCGACGACAAGAAAGATTGTCTTCGTTCCGGTATTGCTGAGATCACACCGGAACGTCTGCATGATCCTCATGTGCGATATTTTCTCAAGCGTAATCCGGGCTATGCGCGTGGTGACGAACTATGCTGTGTGGCGCCTCTGACGAGGGAAAATTTTACGCCGGCGGCATACCGTGTGATTCACGCCAAACAACGGCATCAGGAAACTTCATGCTGACATGGATGTTTCATTCTGCCTGGATGCTGGCGTGTCGCTCAGAGGCGATGCGTTTTGATGCTGCGACGCATTGCGTGGCGGATACGCAAAGTGATCTTCTTTTCAGGATACTTAAGCAAAATAGCCAAACAGTATTTGGCCGCCGTCATGCGCTTGCGGGCATTCAAAGCGTTGAACAATTTCAGGAAAAAATTCCCTTATCGCAGTATCAGGATTATCAAGACGATATAAACCGGATATCGGGAGGTCAATCCGGCGTATTGACTCAGGAGCCAGTTGATCTGCTTGAGCCCACCAGTGGAAGCACGGGTGGTGAAAAACTGATCCCGGTCACACTTCAGTTGCGACGTGATTTTCAGCGTGCTATCTCACCATGGTTATATGATCTTCTTAAGAATCGTCCGGGGTTGCGCCATGGCCGGTCGTATTGGTCTGTGTCGCCGGCGATGGTTCAAAATCGCGTTACTACAGGTGGAATTCGTATTGGATTTAATGATGATGCGGAATATTTAAACTGGCCTCAGGAGCAGATGTTGCGTCATCTGCTGGCCGTGCCGTCCGCGGTAAGCCGAATACAGGATCTACAGAATTTTCGGTTGACCACTTTGCGGCACCTGCTGGCCGCGGAAGATCTTACATTAATATCCGTCTGGAGTCCGACATTCTTAATTGAACTTGTGCACACAATACAGTCGCGTGAAGAACTGCTACTGACTGATCATCCGCAAATTTCGCGTCGGCGGAATATCCAAACGAAGCAGGTTCTACGCAGCCACGCATCCTGGTCTGAAAAACTGCATAAGCTTTGGCCACGTCTGGGCCTGATCAGTTGCTGGGCGGATGCAACGGCAGCACGATACATTCCGGAACTCAGGGACTATTTTCCTCACGTAGAGATTCAACCGAAAGGCTTACTGGCGACGGAATGTTGTGTGTCATTTCCACTGCTTGATCACAATGGCGCGGCGCTTGCCGTGCGTTCTCATTTTTTTGAATTTCAGGAAGTTAATTCTCAGGCCGTTTATCTTGCACACCAATTACAGGTCGGAAAACATTACTACGTTATCATCACAACCAGCGGCGGTCTTTATCGCTATCAATTACGCGACGAAATTGAAGTGTGTGGGCATTACCGGCAATGTCCACTGATCCGGTTTGTAGGCAAAGCCGATGGCATCAGCGATATGGTCGGCGAAAAACTTGCTGAAATACACTGCCGTGAGGTGATAGAGCATGTTCTGGCGCAACATCAGCTTCACCCGGCGTTTATCATGATGGTGCCGGCATTTGATGTTCCCAGACATTATTCTCTGTATCTGCAAGATGATAGCCTAATAAAGAACTCTGCACTTGTTGAGCAAATCAGGCAATCGGTGGATTCAGGTTTGAAAAAAAATCCATATTACGCGCAGGCGCTATCACTCGGACAATTAGCGCCGCTGGCCGTCTGTATTTTCAAACCCAATGCGATTCACGGATACCAGCTTTACGAGCAGGCGTGTTTGCAACGCGGCATCCGACTGGGCAATATCAAACCCGTGATGATGGATAAGTGGGATGGCTGGCCAGCGGTATTTGATTCTCACTGCGTATAATCCGCACCTGTTGACGGGGCCGCATCGTAGAATTCAGTGGCTGTTCAAATCCTTTGATGCTACAGATGCGTTTCCAGAATTTATGATACGTGACTCCGCCGGCCAGAATGATCGGCGCGCGCATGCCGCCTGAAAGCGCGCGGCAAAATGTGCTTCCCCATCGGAAGGTTTCCCGGTACGCCCAGCGAAAGCCTTCGTAGAGTTCAACTGGCGTCATTTGTTTGGGTTCAATCACCACATGCATGGTGTCATAATCACCCCAGTCGTAACTGAGAATTCTGTTCTCGGCCTCAAGGCGCTTGAACAGGCGTGTATTGGGATACGGCGTATAAATGGAGTAACGGGGGATATCAATCTTGAGCCGGCGAACTTCCTCTACCGTTTTGGCAAAGACGGTTTTGTCATCTTCATCAAAACCAAAGACAAAGCATCCCTGCACAACAATTTTAGCCTGGTGCAGCTTATACATGACCTCCGCATAGTCTGTGGATTTGTTAAATCCTTTATAGATGCCATTGAGGGCGCGTTGACTGAGCGATTCAAATCCGAGCAGCAAATATTGGCAACCCGCACGCGTAAGCAGGTTCAGCAATTCCGGGTCATCGGTGATGCGTGTTGTTGCCAGCGCACCCCATTTCTTCTTGAGCGGAATCATAGCGCGCAGAAGTTCTTTGGCGTATTCAACATCATCAAACGGACTGACATCATTAATGGCAAAACGTCGGGAGGGAATAGCCTTGATATTCTCAATGATTTCTGGAATAGGCCGGCGGAGGAAATGTTTATAGATGGCTGGGATTGTACAAAAATCGCAACTGTGTATGCACCCACGCGTCAACTGCACTGTGTAGGGCATCATATACCCGCTGTTGCGCTGTAGATCATAGCGAGGCATCGGAATACCAGATGCGTAGCGAGTATCGTCCGGTTCTTCATGGTATGTTTTCTGGAGTTTACCGGCCTGAAAATCCGTCAAAAGCTGCGGCCAGCTTTTCTCGGCCATGCCAATGACAATGCTATCCGCAAATTGCGATGCTTCGTCCGGCAAAAGCGTGACATGAATGCCGCCAAGAACGACAGGAATATTGCGGCTGCGAAAATGATTGGCCAGCGCGTAAGCGCGTCTGGCCGTTCCGGTCAGCACGCTGATGGCCACAAGATCGGCCGGAAAATCAAGCGGAACTGAATCCACACTTTCGTCAATCAAATGAAATTCAATATCGGGGACAGATTGTCCGATGGCCGCCAGCGTGGTAAGTGTCAGCGGCGCTTCGCGTGCGGATTTAAGCCGGCCGAAAAACCAGAATTTGTGCATGCTGGCGTCGGGCATAATCAGCAGTACTTTCATAAAACTGCTCCGATCTCTTGCCTGGCTAATTCTTCTGAAAAGATAGCCGCATCGTTAAAGCCTTCGCCCAATGGTAGATTCTGACGTTTTCGCATTTCGCGGCCTGAGAACATGTTCAGCCAGAAATAACGTGCGGCCGTGAGCATGTCGCTACAATTAGCGCGGAGATCACAGGCGCGATGCATAATCGAGCCAAACTTATAAAACGTTTGTCGAGCTTCGTAGCATTTTTGTGCCAATTCTTCCGCAGACATGGTGGCCGGCTCAAACGCCACATCTCCAAAATGATACTGATTGCTGAGCCACCACGGGTCGCACTTTATACGACCAGCGTCTTTCAGGCGCCGATACAGCGGCGTACCTGGAAACGGCACCAGATGGTTAAATGCCGCCAGAAAAAAACGCTGCTTGATGGCAAATTCAACGGTACGCTCAAAAATATCCGCATCATCCGTGTCATAGCCGAAAACAAATGTGGCATAAATGGGGATACCGGCATCGCGGATACGAGCGACGGATTCAGAGTAATCCCGAATAGCCTTATTCCAGCTCTTTCCCATGGCTGTCAGCGATTGGGGTGAAAGCGATTCAAAGCCAATCAATACGCCACAGCAGCCGCTTTGCCGCATGATGGAAAGCAACTCCGGATCATCCGCCATAGTGATGCTGCCCTGGCTGAACCAGCGGATATTGAGCGGCCGTATAGCTTCAAAAAGCTTTTTGGCATGCTCCAGATTCGTGACAATATTGTCATCGACAAAAAATATGTTGCGTTGGCCGATCTCAGTAATCTCGCGAACAACATCCTCAATCGGACGGTGCACGGCGCAATGACGATAGAACTGCGTAACAGAACAGAAGTCGCATTCAAAGCGGCATCCGCGGCCAGTTTCAATGAGCGATATGGGCATGTATTTTTTATCACGGAAAATATCACGACGTGGGAAAATTCCGAAAAGATCCCTTTGTGCCGGAGCGTGATATCGTGTTTGCAGTTGGCCCGATTTTAAATCGGCCATAACATGAGACCACACAGTTTCAGCCTGTCCGATGACCACAGCATCGGCATAGCAAACTACTTCCTCAGGGATCAGCGTGGCGTGGTAGCCGCCCATGATGACCGGTACGCCACGTTGTCTGAATTGGCCGGCAATTGCATAGGCTCGTCTGGCCGTATAGGTTTCTATCGTGATGGCAACGGCATCGGTAGGCGCATCGTAATCAATATATTCAAAACGGTCGTCAATAAAGTGAATTTCAATATCCTGCGGAGTGAGAGATGCCAGAACGGCCAGCGAAAGCGGCTCCATCATCCATGATCGTGTGTAACTTTCGCCCGGTTTTCGGCCGACGCCAGGTTGTATCAGCGTGATCTTCATGTTGTATGATCCAAATGGACTGTGGCTTTACCCCATCGATAACGCGTTATAGTCATCAGGAGCCGCAAATTGATATTTCTGTTATCATATCATCAAAGACCGATACCAACAGTATACTTGATCATACGGCAATTTTGCATTACGACTCTTATATCTTGTCTTCATCTTGAGCAGGTTGATGCACTATGGCATTGAATACACGATTGGCCACCAAACTTGCACCGTCTCAAACAATGGCCTCATTATCGCCAACGCACAAAATTTTGTTACTGTTATGTAATATGATACCGTTGATGCAGGTTTGTCTATGTGCCGCGGCGATTGGTTTGCTGCATTCTTACTGGTATTACTGTGTCGTGGCCGTTGTTGCGATTCTCTACCTTGCTCCGCCGATAGTGTGCAGATTGCTCATGATGATTTCGCCTATCCGACAAAACAAAATTCCCATTGGTTCACGTGAGTTTTTCATCTGGTGGTTTGGTTTGAATTGCCAGGTGCTTTATTGCCGGTTTCCCGCGATGGAAGAAATACTGCGGGTATTCCCCAGTCTTTACAGTATGTGGCTGCGGTTATGGGGATCGCGAATTGGCAAGCTGACATACTGGGCCGCCGGATTGCAGGTCCTTGATCGACAATTTCTGCGTGTTGGTGACAATGTCACCTTTGGCGCAGGCGTAAAACTGAATCCACATGTGATGGCGCCGGATGAGAATGGTCAGATCATGCTTTATCTGGCGCCGATAGAAATTGGCGATCGCGTGAGCATCGGTGGGTATTCGCTGCTGGTGGCGGGAAATATAATTGCCGCGGATCACGCTACACGTGCATTTACGATTCTTCCTCCATTTTGCAAAATTGATGAGGGCAAGCGCGTTAAGCCTCAGGATGATGTAACTGAAAATGATGTGACTACTTCCGGAACTTCAGCATGATTTTTGATATGCATGTTCATTTCGCTCGCTTTGCTCAAAAGCCGGGAACGCAGTCTCAATTGCATCCGCAACGAAGCCCTGCAATATCCGTGATGCTGCGTCGTCTTGGATATGATAAGGCCGCCATGAACGCGCCGGATATTGATGATCATGTTCGCTTGCGTTTACTGGAGTGGTTTCGTGCCAGCAGTGTTGATCGCTTTGTCATGCTGGCCCTGGATGGCGTTTATGATCATGATGGCGCGCCGCGGCCGGAGCTTGCCTCCATTATTGTTGATAATGACGACGTGATGGATTTTATTCGTTCAGATCCTGCTTTGCTGTTGGGTGCCAGTATTCATCCGTATCGCAAAGATGCGCTCTGTGAACTTGAACGAGTGATCCACGCCGGCGCATGTCTGGTCAAATGGATACCATCCTCGCAGCGTATCCGTGTGGATGACGATATCTGTCGGCCGTTTTACGAAATGCTGGCCGCCACGGGCACGCCTTTGCTGGTTCATACCGGTGTTGAACATACCTGTTCATTCTGGCGTAATAGCTGGAATGATCCGGCGCTGCTTACACTGCCTCTCAAGATGGGCGTAAAAGTGATAGCCGCCCACTGCGGCGCACGGCTGTTTCTTCATGATAAATGTTACTTCAAAACGTTCTGCCGCATGGCCCGCGAGTACGAACATTTTTACGGAGACATCAGCGCATTTGGTTTACCGACACGAATCGGACATCTCAAAAAATTACTAGCATCATCCGAATTAACCGCAAAGATTTTATACGGCTCGGATTTTCCGGCATTCCCACTGGTACATACTTTCGCTTTTCATATTGGTTTGAAAAACGTTAGCCGACTGGCGGCCATTAAAAACCGAATTGAACAACCTTATCAATTGATGCGGAAAATGGGCGTGCCGGAGCAGGTCTTTTCACGTGCGGAAAATATCCTGCGTTTACCGGCCTTATGCAGGAGTTCATCATGACGATCAACGCGTGGCAATTACCCTGGCACGGCCGAGATGTGCCGCATTGCCTGGTGGATATTCTGCGTGGCTGCGACATTACTTGCCGAGCCTGTTACAACAGTGCCGCACCGCGCATCAAACCTGTTTCGCAGATTGAGCAGGAACTGAATTACGTTCGTTCCTGCCGCAATTTGGATTCTGTTTCCATTGTGGGTGGCGAACCTACGCTGCATCCTGATCTGTTGTCGATCATCAGGATGATCAAAAGCAAAGGTCTGAGCGTCGAGCTCTTTACCAATGGTCTTAATCTGACACCATCACGGCTTGCTGATCTGAAAAATGCCGGAACTGATTTAATCTTTCTTCACATTGACCCGCATCAGCGACGACCGGATCTCGTCAATAACTCCGCGGAATCTCTCATTACGCTCAGAAAAGGAAAAGCACAAGCTGTTGCTGCGGCCGGTATAGAGGCGGGCCTTGCGATTACTGCGTATCGAGATTCGGTAAACGATATCTCGGATGCGGCCAGGTTTGTCCTTGAATCACCGCACTATGAGTATCTTTTGGTCACGCTCTGCCGCGATGTACAAAAAATGGGCGCACTGCATGGTGAGCTTGTGAGCGGCATGCAAAGACAAACGGCACATTCGGCCGCGTCTACACCGGAATTGACCAATACGGATGTATTGCACCTGCTCCATGATCACATGGGCTTGTCACCTTTTGCTTATATTGGCTCCAATGTAGATGCGGACGATCCTCGTTGGCTCTCTTATATGATTGCTTCGGTTACGGACCATAATGGCAAGAGTCGCTGGTCTGCGATGCGTGCCACGGCCATTGAACGATTGTTTCTCAAAATTTTTCGCAAGCTTAAAGGTCGCTATCCTTTTTACATGAGGCAGGCGCCAAATAAATTGCGTATGCAGTTGATTTTGAATGCGCTGACTGGCGGACGAATGCTGGCGAATTTTCGATTGTTTTTACAGTCATTTGGCAAAGGGAAATTTCTGCATGCCAAACGATTATTGATTCAGGCTCCTGCTGAACTTCGTGCGGATGGTCATATTATTCATTGCAATGAGTGCCCTGATGCTACGGTTCGCAACGGCCGGTTAGTTCCCGTGTGTATTTCAGATCAGATAACCGACCTGACAGTATCTGCATGAGGTGTCACCATATCAATCAAGGCTGATATTATCTCGCTCTACCATATGGTGCTAAAACCTTTGCACCGCGGCACCCTGGCTGAGCAAACCGAAGGTTTTTATGCGAAGCAGGCGGCCGTATACGATCAATTTCGCCACAAAATATTGCATGGCAGAGAAGATCTGTACCGTCAAGTTGCCGAGGGATGGCATGGTATTTGGGTTGATATCGGAGCAGGCACGGGATGGTGTTTTGAACGCATCGCCGAAAAGGTTCCGCAATTTGATCATATTTATCTGGTCGACTCGTCGCCCTCGCTGCTGGCTATCGCACACGAGCGCATCGCGCGCATGGGCTGGAAAAATGTTGAACCTGTTTTGGCTGATGGCATGACCTTCATGCCAACTGAAGGCCCGGCCGATCTCGTGACATTTTCCTATTCGCTGACCATGATGCATGACTGGATGGGCGCCCTTTGGCATGCGCGAGAGATGCTCAGGCCAGGCGGTCGCATTGGCGTGGTTGATTTTTATGTCAGCCGAAAATTCCCAATTGTTGGCTGCACTCGCCACTCCCGATTTACACGCTTTTATTTTCCCTTCTGGTTTGATGGCGGGAACATTTTCTTTTCGCCGGATATGTTGCGTTTCCTGGATTTGCATTTTAAGACTGGTTCCCTGTTTGAAGGCCGTGGCAAATTGCCATATACGCTGTTTTCAAAAGTGCCTTATTTTGTACTGATCGGCGAAAAATAAGGCTTGATGGCAAGACCCGGAATTATGGAGATGATGTTGAACATCCATAGTGTGGTCCAAACCGTATTTGTAACACGAGAACCCATTTTCTTAGCATAATCCCAGGCAATATTGCAGAATTTCGAAAACTCCCGATTTTAAAACAATCTGCTTGGCAAGATGGGCAACAGTGGCTTATTGTGTATTCACAAGGCGAGGGTCCAAAATGTCGGGCACTTGCCAATTGGCTGTTTTAGGCTTGTTTTTTCGAGATTCAAAAGATGCTCCACGTTGCGTTCCGTTCCTGTTTGTGATGTTACGGCCATCACACCCCAGTCAGGCATACGTCCATGTATGAAAAAAATGCAGTTTACTTAACGCTCACAGCCATCGTTATGTTAACTTTTTTAGAGACTATGGTAATTCAGCGATCATGACAGCAGTTAGTGGTTCAATGGTGATTGTTTCATGCTCAGTAAATAGTCGTGGCGATGAATCCGGTCTTTCGTATAGAGCACCGCTGCAACCTGGAATGGTTAACGTCTGTGATTGGTCAGTATAATTCACCAGAAATTGTGCGATCTTATTATCTGGCGAAATCCAACGTGAAGTCAGAACAGCAGAGTAATCTATCTTCAGACCCGTGCGCAGGTGGAGTGGTACGATTTGGGTCCCATCTAGTACGCGGGGAGTGAGCATGCGACCAAAATAAAGGAATGGTTTTCCAATACCACGCCGCCATGCGTTGAGGTTACGTACAAAGGACCAGTGTTTATCCTGTTCGGGCGGCGTGACATCCCATTTGCAGCACCAAGCCCAGTGCATCTGACCGCCATCTTTGATGATGATGGTTAAAAGGTCACCGGAAATAAAACTGTACGCATAGCGTAAAGCAAGATTATGCGGCGATTTATTACCGTCAATCCAGCTCATAACTTCGCACTGATTGCCCATAAAGTTGGTTGTGTATTCATGATATACATACGCCAGTGCACTGACGGGCCGGCCATAATTAAAGCCAATGAAGTAACGCAAATCATTAAGTGGGAGGTACTCAATATAAGGTTCTGCCGCAGCGGCTTCGCAACCGAGTCGTGTTTGCGGATGCCCGTTATGGGCAAGCTGGTTACGAATGTTCGCCAGTAGATTTCGCATAGCTTTAGATTGCCACGGACCAGGCGCAGCAGCATGGCCATGACGGGTGTCGTGACACTGATAGGATGCGGCGCCGAGGTTCTGATCAAAAAGCTGAATGTAGTCCACGCCTGCGGCAGCCATCTTACATGCTTCATCGGCGAGAATCGTCTGCGCTGACTTGCTCATAACACAGAAATCATAACCATAACGGAGATCATCACAATTGCAGATGATGCATTTGTATTCGCCCTCCGGACCCTGGCACATTTCGGTAATCAGGTGTCGTTTTTCGAATTCTTCTGTACGGTTATAGCCGCCGTCACCGGTATTTGCCGTGTTGGTCCATGCAAGACCGGAACAGTAAAGACCGAGCTTGTGTCCACTTGCGTGCAGAGACTTTGCAAATTGACGCATATTTTCTTCACCGCCTCGTGGTGGCCAAACATAAGGCGGCGCCCACGGGGCAGTGCCTTCCCAGTGCATGGGCAAGGCGAGAATGGTGCTATCTGTTTTAGCTGCCGCATTACGAATAGCCGGCAAGGCATTTGTGAATGGATAAAATTCATTTGGTTGTGTTGGGCCTGCATGATGACCGATCCCGGTGACTGGATATGTAACCACAATTGGCGATGCTTCGAGCCATGCTTCGCGGTCCATTCGATCTATGAGTTTTGGCGGTAATGGTAATTTGCTGGATTCAACCCAAGCGCGGTAAATATCAGCTGCGATATGCCAGTCACCTGCAAATGGTTTGAGTACCATCGGGTATGGTAATGTGTAATCGCCTGCGGGGATGGCACCGGGATACGCACGAATGATCATGCGAACGCCGTCGTTCTGGCCGCAGTACTCAATTTCTTTGGTGGTACAAGCATCATCATGGCTGGCCAGGTAAATACCTGCGCCAGAATGCATGTATGCCATGAATTGCATTTGCGCACAACCAGGGTAGTAGCCGCACCAGCCGGCATTGGGATATTCAATGGGTCGGTAATTAAAGCCCATTTCTTCGCGTTGGTGAGGGTTCTCAATGAGTATGCCTTCCATTGCCGGCCAGAAGAGCGTGCCATGGCCGCCATTCGCAATAAAATCAGACGGAACTATCACGATTGGCAGTTCGATGTATTCAAGATATCCTTGAAATTGATGATGTAACTGCATCGATAACACGAATGCTTCATCACTTGAACGAATCTGTACTGTAACAATCAATGTGGATTCAAACGAAAATGAGTAATGCAGTGTAATCAGTTCTTCAGTTTTTTCTGCGGTTAACTTTCCTTGCAGACTACTGATGATTCGTGGTTTACCCGCAGGATCTCGGAAGCGAAGCTCGAAAAGCGGTCGATTGTCGGCCACCGGGGCGATCATTTCATGTCCGTGTGAGGTAAATGAAACAATTCCACCAGAAACATCGTCAAGTTTTAGTTTTCCGTTGTTCACTGCCAACTGCATGGGCCACCTGTATGATGAACAAGAAATATGTGCCAAAAATTTACTATATATGAACAGCCACGCCGCATATGTGGGCGTGGCTTTGTCAAAATGACTTTAATCGGATTCAATGTCAAATAGTCAGCATAATCGAATAATTATAATCAAAAGTCATTGTACCTATAAATGGAGTGGGCCATGGCCGCCTCAAGTTTTGTATGGGATCAATCTCAACGTTCGATGTTGAGACTCGGCATGCCATGGCCCATGTGAACAATTTATTTACAAGTCTATTCTAATGTAATACCAACCTACTTGTATTATTTCTTGCGTAGCAGGCACAGACAAGTAAGTATACCGCCTCCTACTAAAGTTGCTGTTGCAGGTTCTGGTACGTTCGATGCACGAACAGTTTCCAGATCCGATTTTGTCAATACCGTGTTATAAATACGGATATCATCAAAATATGCGGAAGGCGAACGATCCGCATCAGTTGTTGGGCTTCCGCCTACCTCAAGTGGCAGAGTGGTATCATCCGGCACGCCGACTCCTGATAATGTAATGCTGCTGCCGAATTGCGTAACCGATGCCGCATCCGTGCCAGTATAGAATGTGACTGTTCCAGTTACCGAATTATAGGTTACTGCATAGAAGAGCCAGGTATGATCCGCGCTGGTGGCGATTGTTGATTGGGCCACCTGATTATCAACAACAAACTGTAACCTGAAGTTCGATGCGGATGATGTGCCGGTCAACGGCGCGCAAACGAGCAATTCAAAACCTTTGCCAACTTTGTCCCATTTGCTCACCAAACGATCTACTGTGGTGCTCGCAAGAGGATCTGCCTGTAGATTCAGCCATCCGGTAATCGTTATCTGGCTGAGACTGTCAAGCTTCTGCGTATCACCGGTGTCGCCAGTGCCTGTTGACAAATAGGCGTTATTGCCGGTGCCTGTGCTTAATGCGCCACCTGTGCCGCTGGGAGTTGTTGTGACAATGGTTGCTCCGCCATAAAGATTACCGTTGGCCGCAGGGGTGGTGCCGGTGTCTGCGGTTGGTGCCGCCGCGTTGTCGAACGTATAATGCAAGATAAGGTCCGCACGTGCAGAAGCTATAACCACAGTTGTGAACAATCCCGCCGCCAGGTACATCTGTTTTTTCAAATTCATACATTGCTCCAAATGAGTGCTTGATTTCAGTTCTTCACTAGCTCAGGTTGCTGTTTGCAACCATGCTATTTCTCCCCGGTTTGAACAACTTTTTATCTGTTTGGTCTTCGCCATATCCCACAAAGCTCTATGCATTGAACTTTTTCATACGGCTACTTATCAATCTGCGTTACAAAAATGCATTTCTAACGTTAAGAGAGCCTTTTTTAGCGAGATTACAATATCAATGTATCACATAAATCGCCTTAGTCAACACGTGTCTACTTATTTTTTTAATATTACGGTACTATGTTGGTAGGCTAATAAAACTGTTGTTGCTTGGCACATCAATGATAGGAAGAAATACACGGTATATAGGTAAGGCCGATCCTCTATTGCTCAAAAAACATGAGATCAGTTTTCAAAAGCTAAGGCAACGCAGCGTCTTTGTTAGGCAACATAAAATATGACGTGCGTAACAAGTACCTATTTGACACTAACGGAAAACTAATTAAGGTTTGGCATTTATCATTTTGAGAGAACATATCTGGATTGACTTTGAAGTTGCCTCATCGGCAGGATATGTTTCTGACTCTGTATGCGATCCCGGCGGTAATACCTGGCTCGCTTTTATTTTATTGTACATATCACGGACGGTTTGTTTTTGCGAAAACAAAAGTGGTTCGCCTGATCCATTGATGACGCAATAGGGCTTAGTCTCATAGCGTTCTGCGATTTCAGGCCAGGCGGATTGATCGTAAATCATCGCAATGCATTCTTCGTCTGTTTCCGCGCAAATGGCGGTGACTTGATCAAATCGATACTTAATACTCCACCGCCCGTTTCTAAATGTTGGCAGATGGCGGTGATATACATGAATCCAGTGATCAATCAGTTGCAGGCTTCTTTCAGGCAATGTGATCGGATCCATTGAGAGCATGGGGACGCCGGCAAGAGCGGCGATCAGATGCCGCGAAATGCCGAGATCTGATTCACTCGGATGCCAAAAAACCGGATCGGCATGAATGGGAACACCGTCGCCGAGAGTGATTCGGAGCTGGGCCAGGCGATGCAGGTTTTCTACAAAATCATAAGGCACATCGTTGCAGCGAAAGTTTGTGGCCAACCCAAGCGAACCGATGCCTGTGTAATGCTGGCGATACTCAATCATGGCGTGAGGATTTGAGGCGCGAATGGATGCCGACAGACGCGACATCAGTTGGTTCATGGATTGTCCCACCGGATGGGCGAGCGACGGTTTAAGATCATCAAGGAAATCAACCTTGAGCCCATCAAGATGAGTTTGTGCCATGAGATTGCTCATATTGGCCAAAATCTGTTCTACGTCCGCATGGTCTGTGGGATCGGCATTAAAGAAACCGGTTTTGGGCGTCTGATTCTTAAGGCGGCTGCGTCCGAAAACGCTCTCAGTGCCGAGCATCAAAGGCGCCACCCATACCATGTAACGAAGTCCCATTGCGCGAATTTTCTGGACGTGTCCCGCGAAATCTGAAAATTTGCTTTTATCCGGGCGCCAGTCGCCAATGGGCGCATACCAGTTACCGAGCGTCTGAGGTGTGACGGTTGATCGGTCGCTGCATGACCATCCATCATCCAGCACAACCGTTCTGAATCCGAGTTGATGAATGATTGGTGCGGCCGCCTCAAGCCACTTGGCGTCAAAATCACGATGTCGGGCGTACCATGTGCAATAGACCGGATACCAGCTTGCGTCAGGATATGAGCGGGATCTGGAATCCGTCAGGGATTCGCGATAGCCTGCCAGGCTCGCCGGCCATGGTTGATCTGTAGTATCAACCCAAAGTTTTAAATTGGGCGTAGCCCGAAATGAAAATTCAACCTGGTACGCATGGTTTGTCTGATCAAGATGGCAGGATACTTCAACGTCCGTGACAAGATCAGATAACCCCAGCGAGCAGCGGTTATGATGGCTCGTATTGAAGAATGTGATCCATGGGAAACCGTGGTTGGCTGCGGATTGAAACTGAATATCCCAATCCAGTTGCATTCGTGGCCGGTAGAGAAGCGAATGCCAGAATCCTTGAACATCGCATAACGAAACTTCCGCTCGTATACGAAGAATCTGCTGATGATCGGCGCTGACAGGCAGCGCAATCCATTGCCGGCTATGCGGTGGTACACATAAAGGACGTACGTCATGTTCATTCACGACAAATTGCATCTTCATAGCGTGGCCTGCCATATGTAAAACTATTACACAATAATGAGTATAGGATTTCGCAAAGCAAAAGTAAACACGTGTTGACATTGATGTTTTAGGATGTATAGTGCAAATATCTCACATGGCCGTTCATCGGATTATTTTTTTTGCACGATGGCAGTATTTAAATCGGATGTGAATGCGTATGAATCTCTATGCAATTGACTGGATGATCATTGTTCTATTTTTGGCGTCTATGCTGGGGCTCACGCTTTTCTGTCAGCGGTATGTGCGCACGGTGGCTGATTTTTTGGCGGCGGGGCGCATTGCGGGCCGGTACTTGTTAACCGTATCACAGGGATTAAGCGGCGCAATTGCCATCATCGCCGCATGGGAAATGATATACGCCGGCGGTCTTCCCACTCAGTGGTGGGCCATGATGGGTATACCCGTGGGAATGTTGCTGAGTCTGACAGGGTTTATCGCCTACCGTTTTCGACAGACGCGCGCGTTAACCCTGGCGCAGTTTTTTGAAATGCGATACAGCCGTCGTTTTCGCCTTTTTGCCGGCTTGCTGAGCTGGCTGGCGGGCATTTTGAATTATGGCATTTTCCCCGCTGTGACTACTCGTTTTTTCATCTATTTTTTCGGGCTCCCGGCCGACGTTCATGTGGGTACTTTTACCATCGGAACATTTCCGCTTCTCATGTTTGCTTATCTTTCCTTTGCAGCATTTACGGCCATCAGTGGCGGTCAGATCTCAATTATGATCACTGATTTTTTTCAAGGTATGCTGACGCTGCTGATATTTGTCGGCCTGCTTTTGTTCCTTTTTTATCGATTTTCATGGGGTGATATCGTCGCGGGCCTGCAAGTTGCACCGGCGGGTGAGTCGCTGCTTAATCCATTTAAGGCCGATCGTGCCCGCGATTTTAATATCTGGTATTTTGTGATTGCGATATTTGGCCAAGTGTATAACGCACGATCATGGCAGGGGACATCAGGTTATAACGCAGCCGCCAAAAGTCCGCATGAAGCTAAAATGGCAGGTATCGTCGGTGCATGGCGGTCATTTGCTCAATCCATTTGTCTCCTGCTGATCCCACTGGCGGCCTATGCCATTTTGCATCATCCTGAATTTGCGACGTTGGCCGCTCCGATACAAAGCCAGATCGCCGCCATTCAGGACGAAACCATTCGCAATCAGATGACTGTGCCGATTTTCCTGACGCATATTCTTCCGGCCGGGCTACTGGGGCTTTTCGGCGCCATTATGCTGTCCGCCGCAATCAGTTGCGACAATACTTACATGCATTCATGGGGCACTATTTTCATTCAGGATGTGGTGCTGCCGCTACGTAAAAAGCCTTTGTCACAAAAGACGCATCTGCTGTGGCTGCGGCTCTCGATTCTGGGCGTGGCGGCGTTTGGTTTTACGTTCAGCATGCTCTTTCCTCTCAAGCAATATGTATTGATGTTCTTTGCTTTGACGGGCGCCATTTATCTTGGTGGCGCCGGCGCGGTCATTATTGGCGGACTCTACTGGAAACGCGGCACAACGCCCGCAGCCTGGACCGCACTGATTTCCGGATCCGCACTCGCTTTTGGCGGTATTATTGTTGAACATCGCTGGAAAGAGTTTTTCTGGCCGTTGCTCAACGCTTGGCTGCCGCAGAACTCCTGGTTGATGGCCCACGCTGAACGTTTTCCGCTCAATGGTCAGCTCATCTACTTTATTGCCATGATGACAGCTTCTGTGCTGTACATCCTGGTTTCGTTACTCGGGCCGCGGCAGGTATACAATCTCGACGAACTTCTGCATCGTGGGCATTATGCTCCGCCGGGAGAGTCGTCTTCTTCCACAGTAAAAATAAAACAATCCTGGACGCAGCTACTCGGAATGACGCCAGAGTTCAAACGCATTGAGCGTGTTCTGTTCTGGTGCACTCTCGGTTGGAGTATGGGATGGTGGGGCATCTTTCTTGTTGGCTGCCTGATTCAGGCGGTCGTGGGGACTACGGATGCCGGATGGTCAACTTTCTGGTGGTTCAAAATCTGGCTGTGCGGTTTCCTGGGGATCGGCCTGAGTATGTGGATGGTTTGGGGCGGATTACGCGATGGTTATCGCATGTTCCGTGATCTGAATACTCTGCATAAAACCGCAGGAGATAGCGATAACGGTATTGTGACGCGGCAATTAAAAACGATTGCCTCTGCGGATGATTCGGCCGAACCCGCTGTTGAAAAAGAATCTGTGGCTTCTACGAAGTGAGAGTTTAAAGGTCCGCATGTTACAGAAATTTATTACTGATCTTTTCATTTATTGGCGAATGCCGGCAATACCGCTCATCACCATTCTTGCATTTGCCCTTAATGGTTGCCGCAGCTCTACATCGGTTAAACTAAAACATACATACATGACGCCGTCAGACCACAGTGAGATCCTGGCGTTGCGAACGCCTGTGGCCGTGGTGATTGATGGCAAACTTGACGATGCCATATGGAAAAAAGCGCCAAGTTATCTGTTGGCACCTGTGATCCGTAATGGCTCACGCGAACCGCCTGAATTGCGAGAATCGGGGCGTGTACATTTGGCTTGGGACGATCAATATCTTTATGTGGCATTTGAGTGCGATGATTCCGATGTGGTTGCCGAGGCCATGTTGGAGGGCCAGCATCTCTATCAATATGGCGATGTTTGCGAATTGTTTATCAAGCCGGACTCTCAGCCATGGTATTGGGAATTTCATGTATCGCCGCGTGCACAGCAGGCCACTTTTTTCTGGCCCAGCCACGGCCGGCGGCTGCCCAGCGCCATGTCTTCAAAAAGTATGTTGACCGTTGCGGCACAAGTTGCAGGAACACTCAATAACTATCACGACAAAGACCGCGGCTGGAGCGCCGAAATGGCCGTGCCCTGGGCCTTGATTCATAGCCCCAATGTTTCGCACGATAGGCCGCTGTCCTGGCGAATCCTGATTGGCCGATACAATTACTCGGCCTATCTGCCAGACCTTGAGTATTCCTCACTGCCGCAATTGACGAAAGTCGATTTTCATCAGACTGAATGCTATGTCAAAATGCGTCTGGTTGATATACGCAATCCATAGCGGAAGTTGCATTTACGCTTCATAGGCGCATATTGAGTAAACACGTGTTGAGATGGTGTCTGTCAATGGGTATAGTTGAGTGCATTGAAACAATGAGGGTACTCTCGCTATGTCCACACCAGTTACGCAGCAGATGGTCGCCGATCGCGCAGGAGTCGCCCGCGCAACCGCGGCCCTGATCCTTTCGCGGCACGCCAGCGCTAATCGATTCAGCGAGGCGACACGCCAGAGAGTCTTTGCCGTTGCGCAGGAACTCAATTACCGTCCCAGTGAAATTGCCCGACAGCTTCGTGGCGAAAAAAGCTCCATTATCGGCATTTTGATTGGCGCTTTGGACGCCCAGGTGAACTACCGTTGCCTTTCTATGATTGAACGGCTCGTGAGTGAGCGCGGCTATCGGCTGTTGATCGGCCAGTTACATCGCGATTCTCATCTGGCGCGCGAGTATGTCAGCGATTTTATCAGCCGGGGTGTCAACGCCGTCATTTGTTTACAGCACGAAGCGCCGCTGACCGACTGGGAACAGGTGCCCAAGTCGCTTGCGCTGGTCAAGCATGTCGTCTATCTCGACAAGCCGGCGAATCTGCCCAATGCCGCATTTATTCAGCAGGATTTTCGCGCAGGTATCGCCGCGGCCGTCAAGCACGTCATGGCCCGGGGCGCGCGTAGGGTGGCTATCATAACTGACTCGCTTTTGGCGAGCTGTAACCGCCGCCGGAAAGACGGATACTGCCGGGCCCTCAAAGAAGCCGGCAGGCCGATCGACCCGGCATTGATTTTCGATGATCCGCTTCCTGTGCAAGTGGACGCCAAGGTCGTTGGGCAGTTGATTGAGCGTCTTGTGGTTAAGCAAAAGGCCGACGCCATCATTGCCAGCAATGACCTTTGGGCGGTCGAAATCATGTATGCGGTGATGGATAGGGGCTATCGTGTACCTGAGGATGTACGGATAGTCGGGTATGACAACATTGATATTTCGTTGGCCTGCCGCCCGCAGTTGACTACGCTGAATCCCCAACCAGAGAGGTTGGCGTCTTTACTTGTTGATACTCTTTTTGATCTGATTGCCGGCAAGTCTGATAATTTGGTTATTGAGCCGCAATTGGTTGTTCGCGGATCAACATAACACCTGTTCCCGGGTGTTATTCATGTTGATATCATATTGGTTAAAAAACAAGTAGACACGTGTTGACTAAGGCGAAATGTGTGATATATTAATATTGTCAAGTGGAGTCAATCGGGTTGCGATACGATTGGCATCTGGTATTGCAACTTGAGGTTCTCTCAGGTATTCATCGAGATAAATTCATTGATATTGTATTGTTGGTGTATGGTGAGCCGCCAACGCATTTGAATATAAACGAACTACCCTACCCTAACGGTGTAAATTTCAGGGTGGTCAAACGGAATACCATGATAGCAGTGATATGCGGCCAGTATGGTCGTCACGATTCAAATAGGAGGCATCCGGAATGTTCATTGTAGAGTATATCTGGATAGCGAATATGCCGAAGACAAGTTCAAAACGGTCAGGATTTACGCTCATAGAGCTTCTGGTCGTAGTCGCCATCATTGCGATTCTTATGGCTATTCTGTTGCCGTCGCTCGGCCGTGCACGCGAAAGCGCCAAAGCTGTGGCTTGCGGAAGCAATCTTCGGCAGATTGGAATTGCGTCGATGATGTACGCGGAAGACAGCAATGGGTACGTCATGCTGACGTATTACAATCCTTCAGGTACTGATCCGGATGCTGGTACTCAATGGCAGGATACATACTGGCACGAGCCATTACATCGCGGTTTTTACTATGGCCGCGGGGAGTGGAGAGACCCCTCTCCTTATCTGAAGAATCCGGGCAAGGTGTTGACTTGTCCTTCAATACCGCCGAAATATCCGTATGTGCTAAACCGTGCGCGTTCTAATTCAGATCCGACATGGGATGCATATAACAACTGGCGCCTTCGTACATACGGTTGCCGTGTGCGCTACACCAGCATGCCTGATGGTTACGCAAGAGGGATATCGGGCGTTAGTATCTATAATGCGGCTTTTCTGCGTCTGACATCCATTCCCAATCCAGCGACTTATGTACATCTTGGCGATTGCTTCAGGTTGGCGACACAAGACCAGTTTTATGAACTTTCAGTCATAGTGAATAACCAGGGGTATTTTTATATGCGCCATAACGGCAACCAGGGAAACAACTGGTTTGCCGATGGACATGTTGAAGCCGTCGGCAGCAATCAGTACCTGCGATACATTTTGTCCACAATGCCTCCAACCACGTCTGTGCGAGCCATATCTGGATCGGGTGAAATACAAGTTCTGAACTAACTGTTTTTGTGGGGTCCGGTTCCGTTGTAACGAGTGGATCTCATGGCTGTCGAAAATCTGCTTATAGCGTATGTGCCAAAATGATTTAGCGTGTGACATGTCGCCACGCTATTGCGGGGCGGCATTGTTCATTTGTCTGCCGTCATTTCTTTTTTGGCAATCGTTCGGATAAGAAGGATATAGCGTGATGTTGATTCGCCATATAGTGTTGCTTTTGTGGGTTATGCTGAGTCTACCTCTGGCGTACGCAGCACCGCCACGGGTTTTTCTCAATGAAACATTTGATGCCTCCGGCGCTGGGCCGCAATCGTTAGCGGCGCGGTGGCATCTTGACTATGCTCGCGGTGTTCGAGGGTTCCGTCTGTCACGCTATCTGGATAGCGGCAATCCCTGTGCGCGTGTGGATATTCCAACCGGCGGGCAGACAATTTACTCACTCCACACGATCCTGGCACTTAACGGTTACAATGGCCCGATTAAAGTTACACTCCGTTATAAATCAAACAAAAAAGTCCCGGTATTGGCGAGCATTACAGGCGGCCACATCAGTAAACTGCCGTTTATCCGGCGGGACATGACCACCTACACCGATGAACAGTGGCATCAGGCAGAGTATCTTTATGACATTGCCGGACTCAAATTTGAACAAGTCTGCTTTGAATTCATTTTTGACATAACAAATGTTTATGAAAGTAACTCGTATATTCAATTCGATGATATACGTGTTGAGGCGGCAATGCGTCCAGCGGTCGCTACGCTTCAAAACCCCGGCAACATGACTTTTTTTGAAGACGAGACAGATCAGACTCTCCGCGTCAAAGTCGTAACGCCCGAGCCGGCTGAGTATGCATTTCGGGTATACGATCATGAGTCCGGTGGAAAACTGATTAATGAGCAGATTCTCAAAATTGCCGAATCTGGACTATTTGAGCACAACATCAAATCATTGCCAGATGGCATATACCGGGTAGAAGCAACCAAGCTCAATTCGGATAAGCCGATTGGTAAATGGTTAGTTCGCAAAGCTCCTATTAAGTCTGATGCAGTCATCATTCGCGATGGCGTGCCCTATATCAATGGTAAACCTTTCATGATTCTCGGCCTGTATCACACCGGCGATCCGATTATTAAACGTGTCAATGAGGAAAATCGTCAGGGCGCCGCGGATTTTGAGATGAATCGTAAAACTCTCTTTATGGATCTCAAGGAGCGCGGATTCAACACTGTGTTTGCTTCATGGGGAGCGCCCAGGAAGGAATATCTTGATGACGCTCAAGAGCAGGGCCTTAAAGTAGTTGCCGAGACTCGTGAACGCATTCATACCATCCAGCCAATTATGGATCATCCGGCGATACTGTGCTGGTACGGCATCGACGAGCCGACTATTGAAACCCTTGCGAAGAGCCAGGAACTTTATAATCAGTACCGTATCATTGATCCCTATCATCCGGTTATGACGGCGGTTGTCACTGAGTCATCACTGGCGATGCGCGGGCAACATTTCTTGGATATTGCCGCAGTGGATGATTATCCCATTCGTGCGGCTGATTCTCGTGTAAATATGAAGCGGTTTCTGGAAGAATCCCGAAAGAATTTGAACATGGATGTTTCTTCAGCCTGCACGATTGTTGTGCCACAGCTATATACGATGAACATGTTTTTCTTCACTGGTTTTCAGCCTCAGTATGAACAGGTGCGTGCGCTGACCTATAGCTCTATTACCGGCGGTGCCAAAGGATTCATGTATTATTCTCTTTATACGACAGAACCATTGACCGCAGGTATGCCGATGAACTCCCGCCGGAAACAGTGGTTTTTACCAGAAAGTCCACTCTGGAATCAGGTTGGCCAACTCAACGGTGAATTGAAGGAATTACAGGATTTTATTCTGGTTGGACAGACTCAGGAAAAAGTGATTGTCAATGCGTCTGCAATGGTGGTATCGCGAGTGATGCAGTGTAAGGGGAAAAGCTGCATGATCATTGTAAATCCAACTGCAAATGAGCAGAAGGGGATTGTTATCACGAACTGGCCGGAAAAAGGCGATGCACTCTTTGATGCCGCACCATTGACTCCGGTTGGTACTGGCAAGTGGACGCTGAATCTCCCGGCCTATGGTGTTGGTGTCTACAGGATATCGGCACGTTAAATGAAATGTCGATCTGACTGATGTGAATTACAAACTTCATGTAGTAGTTCTCAGAATAGTCTATTTGGCACAAGGTTAAAACGTTACCGACGGAGCATATCGAACTGAAATTCCTGCCGGCGTATTCGCCAGACCTCAATCCCATTGAACATCTGTGGCTGGTGCTCAAGCAAAGATGGTTTAACAACCATCACTGCAATACCCACGAGGAACTCTCCGTGCGGGTGGATCAGGCCATCCGAAGCTTTTTGGATGACCCGGCCATAGTTCGCTCCGCCTGCGCTTGACATGCGACTCTATTTTACAGAACTGCTCTAAAGAGAATAGCGGATGGGGATTGCGAAGAATCGTTGGTGAACTTAAAAAGCTTGGCGCTCAAATCAAGCCGATCATTCGGCATGTTCAAGCGAGAATGTCTCAATCACTTTTTCTGCTGGGGCACCGGGCATTTGGATCATATCGTTTCAGAGTACGTTCAATACCATAACCAGTACCGGCCGCACCAAGGATTGGGAAATATCACGATACCGAGCAAAGACAACCAATCGCCGCCAGAAGGTGACGCTGAAATTGTTGGTAAGATGGCTGCCAGGAATGGCTGGGCGGAATGCTCACGCATTATTATCGCAAGGCGGCATGAAGAAATAAAAGCCGGAATTTTTGGATACACACTTGGGAACCACGTCAGATCTGCTTGGCAAGATGGATAACGGTGGAGATATCCCGTTTTTTTTTGACAATAATAAAAGTTGTGGTAATTTACAGAGAAGACCTAACGTTTCATCATTAGGGATATGTTATTAAAATATTTGCTTAACTATTTTCAGAAGTGTCATAGTTGGGGCGGAATATAATGTTTTTTATACATATCTCAGCACAATCTATGTGTGTTTTTATATATTGAGTAATAGATGGACACTATTTGCCTAAAGTCATCAGATTTAGCTCTTGAACGAATTTTCAATCGCGCTCTTGCGAGCCTAAAAGAGAATATCCAATGCGTGCAACAGTATGAATATCCCGTTTTGATTGAAGGCGCCGAATATCAGGGCATCTGGCTTGAGAGCGGACCTCTTTCAGGTTTGATATACAGCAGTATCAACTCAGACATTGCTTATCATAACCATCATATTTTTATGAATTGCCAGCGTGCTGATGGATATATCCCGTGCTGGATCAGGCGCTCAGCAGTGGGAACAGCCCAGATTCAACAGGTAGTCCCTTTGGCCGCTACGGCGCTTGAGTTGTATCGACGATTGATGAATGATGCTTTTCTTGAGCAGGCTTACGTGGCTTGTGTGCATTGGGATCATTGGTTGGCGCGCCATCGTGATTCACAAAAACTAGGGCTGTGTGAATTGTTTTGTGAATATGACACCGGCCATGACCATTCGCCTCGTTTCCGGGGACTTCCGAAAGAATGCCCGAATCAAGATGCAGCGATGTGTCCACGAGTCGGAACATTGCCTTATTTGGCGCCAGACCTTTCGGCCACGCTCTACGGAGGCCGAATAGCTCTTGCGCAAATGGCCAAGATATTGAATCGGCCTGATTCTGAAGTCCGTCAGTGGCAAAGCCTTGCAGAACTTACTCGTCAATCCATCATGGCCTATTGTTTTGATCCAGAAACATTTTGTTTTTACGATCGTGATCGCGATGGACAATTTATACGAATTTGCGGTGATGCGCTGACGCGCGTACTTTCTGAGCATGTTGTCGATCATGCATTGGCTCAGCAGATTTTTGCAATGCATATATTGAATCCTAAACGTTTCTGGACAACATACCCGCTTCCGTCCATTGCTGTTGATGAAAAAGTTTTGGTGTCGGATTTTCCGCATAATTCATGGGGAGGTGCCGCTCAGGCGTTGACTGCTCTACGCGCTCCGCGTTGGTTTGAATATTACGGCCAATATGCGCCATTATGCCATTTAATGAAGCAATGGCTGGCGGCTTTCCGCCAGGTTGATGGCTTTTATCAGCAACTCAATCCCTTTACAGGCGAATTTACGCGATGCGGAACAGGCCGTTATTCACCGTCTATGCTCGTCTGTATTGACTTTGTTTCACGTCTGTATGGTGTGCGGGCTGTGGATTCGCCTGATGTGTTTGAATGGGCCAGCACTCCTCAAAATGACTTGCAGACTGATTTTTATATAACCGCTTCAGGCACTTCTTTGCATATACAGCAAGCTTATGCCGTCGCAACACTGCATATCAATGATCAAATGATTGCCAAATTAACAGGCGCTTGCCGTTTGATAACACATGGGCCGACCCCAATCAGGATTATTAATACTGCATCTACAACACAAATAATTAGAATTGACCTTCCGAATGGCGCTTCTCTTTCTTATCAAATTCCGAGCTGTGGTGTGATAGAACTTACGTAATAGTAAATAATTTCATCAGAGATGATGGTTTCTGGTTTGTTGTCTTTTTTTTGACAACAAGAAAATTTGTGGTAATTTATTCTAGTGACCTAACGTTTCATCATGTTGGTAAATGCATGAAACAAGCATTTCGGTTATAAGGATGACATGGCTCAGGCAACTTTACAACAGATAGCGGAGGTAGCCGGGTGCAGTCCGAGTGTGGTTTCGTCCGTACTCAATAAAGCCAAGGGCAATACGCGTGTATCAGCTCAATTACGTGAGCGTATCTTAAGTACGGCCCAGAATTTAAATTATCGTCCCAATTTTGCAGGAAGATCTCTGCGGCAACGGACGACGCGTACAATTGGTTTTTACGTGATGCCGTGGCGTGTGCCGACAAGCATTTCTCATGCATATGAAAATGGTCTGCTTCGTGGTGTTGAAGCAGCGTGCCGGCAACAGCGATTTTCTTTGTTGATTCTGAATTTATCCGGCCAGGAGTCTCCGGAACAATGTATCTATCAGATGCAGGAACAACGCATTGATGGATTGGTTATGGTTCAATTTGGCGAGTGGGGGCCGTGGGCATTGTCTTTGCTGGATCATGTGGGGCAGGTGGTGGTGGTAGGTTCGCGGCCACAGAGAGATAACATTTCGTATGTCGGTTTTGATAATGCGGCATGTATGGATGTGGCGATTGAGCATATGACTGAACTTGGCCATACCCGCATTGCGTATGCCGGCGCGTGCTTGCATACCGACAGTGTGACGGCACTTGAGCGTCGCAAGCTTTTCCTGGAGTGTATGCAAAAGCGAAATCTGGACGTGCCTGAACGATGGGTTTTTGATCAGAAGATGAAATCTGCGGATGTAGATACCCAGTCTGAGTTTTACGGGGATTATGGGCATTATACGCGTGCTGGCAGGCAATGTGTGGATAACCTTTTTAGTGCTGGTGAAAGTGAATCGCCGACGGGCATTATCAGTTTTAATGATGAGATTGCGGCCGGAGTGATTCAACGACTCCATGAGATGGCGATAAACATTCCCGGCCAGGTCAGCGTGATGGGGATTGATAATTCTGATTTGTGTTCAAAGCTTGCGCCTCCGCTGACATCCATTGACCAGCCCTTGGTTGACATGGGGTATTGGGCCGGCTCGCATTTGATTACATGCCTTTCCTCGGAGTCGGTGAGTGGCCAGGTGGAGAATCAGGAGGCTTTGTCTTTTATCGCAAAGCCAAAATTGCTGGTGCGTAGATCGACCTTATTACGTCGGTAATTTGGGGATTGTCTGACGGCGTGTCAACGTGGTTTGTGGTTCTGTTGTGATGTGTTATGGCCGGCGGCAGTTGGTTCATATCTGAATTTAGGGCAGGGCCATCAGGCCTTTGTGCAGGAATGGTTTCGCATTAACGGAGAATAAACCATGCAACGACAGCGCGGTTGTAAAGAATCTCTACGTGCCTTCACGTTAATAGAATTACTTGTGGTTGTTGCGATCATTGTTGTTCTCATGGCCTTAATGATGCCGGCATTGAGCCGTGCGCGCGAACAATCCAAAACAACGGTATGTGCATCCAATATGCGGCAGATCGGCATAGGAATCAGGATATATGCCTCAGAATATGATAACTTCATTGTGCCGTATTACACGATGTCAAACAAAGCCAGCACGGGCTCTGCGTTACGGTCTCATTATGCGGCGACGCTGGTTGTGACCGGCTGCCTCACCGCACCATCGCAGCCGGACGAAACTACCGTGGCCAGCATAGGGCATTCAGTATTCCGGTGTCCGTCGGGGGCCAATGAACAAACACCTCTTCAGTACAGTTCCGCATTGCCGACGAGTAAAATGGATCCGCGCGGCCTGGGATACAGCCGGCGCGGATATCGCACGCAGGCGGCGAACGTGGGCTACTATGACACCTGGTATGCCGGGCTTTGCTCCAGCAGCAGTTATGCCACCCGGCGTGAACATTTTCCCCTCCGTTATAATTACCTTGTTTATGCCACGGGTGAGATGAATGTTGATTCGCGAGGCGATCCTTACTCGCTTTCCAAATTCAATCAGATCACCCGGCCGACGGATATGGGAATGCTCTTTGACGGCGGGTGCCTCAATACGACAAATACCGTCATGGACTTTATCAATGTTCGTCATAATTCATGGTCGGGGACCAATATTCTGTTTGCTGACGGACATGCGGAATTTGTCCTGAGCAAACTATTGTCGTCCGGCGCTTTACAGGATGATGATCTGACGGAATGGAATAAATATTCCCGTATCATATGGCGGCTGGATCAACAGAACTGAAATAACGCCGAATAAACGGCGAATCATTATTCTGATGCGGAATACGGCTGATATGGCCGTGTGTGGCACATGTGAAGTTCGTCTTATTCATATAAAACAAAATTAATAAACTATAAATATCACTTATTTCTATCAAGGAAGGGACTTTATCATGATGAGTTCAAAATCGTTGGCGGTTCATGCGCTTCTGGTTGCGGCTCTGTCATCACTGGGATCGGCTCAGGCAAGTGTCGTGGCGGTGATCAAAGATCCGGTTCTTTCAAGCGGAACAGATGCGATTGATCCGGCCGGTTCGCAGACCGTTGATACGATAGCATCTGTATCTGGCGGCAACATTCTAACGCCAAAGGAGACATTGTGCGCCAGAAACGATCTGAAGGTCGTTCAAACTTTTACTTCCGGTTCAAGCGGTAGCGGTCTTTACAGCGGCGGCATAGGAGGCACGGCCAATACGGAAGTGATCAGCCTGACCGATGCGAGTTTGCCGGATATTCAATTAAGCATGACGGGGACCACTTCGGCTACGAGCGGATCTGAGCTGGGATTGAGCAGCCGCTGCACATCGGGAACTTCCAGCATTGGTCTTTCTGGTCCGGCATCGGCGTACAGCTATAACCTGACGCTGACGTTCGGAAGTTATGATGAATCGTCGGGCGTGTTTACCTCGGGCGTGAACTTTGTGGCCGCCAATGGCTTTACGCTCGGTAATGTCAGAACCGGCATTACCGTGACGGTCGATTATCTGGATGGGGCAGGTAATGTGCTTTGCACGCAAATCTCCTCTGGCGGCGTGGATGTCAGCCCTGATGGCACAACTGGAACTACGAGCGGCAAGGATATTTACTTTGGTTACGCCACCGCCGACGGAAGCCATAGCATCGCATCAACTGTGATTACTATCTCTAGTACAACTGGCGCGAATACCGCGATGGGGCTTGATGACATCGCCTTTACAACCGTGCCCGAACCTGCCACACTGGCGATTGCCGGCGTGGGTGGTGCGGCCCTGTTGATGAAACGTCGCCGGTGATCATGAACCGTGTAAGATATTTCCTGAAATTGTGAGGACTCAAGAGAATGCGCAGGTCGTACAATAAATCAGTATCCCTTTTTTGTATGGTGGTTATGTTGTGTGCGTTGCCGATATCAGACGCTTGCGCTGAGCTTGGGCCGGTGACAACGGAAGCAGAGGCTCTAGCTCTTTTGAATCTTGACTATCCGGGTATGGAGTCTGTGAAAATCGCGGCTGCCAGCGGCGATATGGCTGAAGTTAAAAAAGCTTATCTTGATTTTCGCCGGACAAAATCCACCGCGCACATGGCGAATGATGTTGTGCTTCATCCGGCCGCAGGCAATGATACTGATGAAATTGCGGAAGAAATCTGCCGTCATCATATTCGCAATAAATACAAAGGACTTCAGCCGCGCTCGGCGGACATGGGCCGTGATTTTAACTGGAAATACAATCCTATTCCAAAAAATTCATCATCCTATACGCTTGAGTGGACATGGTGCGCCGTCAGCCGCACGCACTTCTGGAATAATCTGACGGAAGGCTACAGTAAAACCGGTAATGAAAAATATGCACAGGAATGGGTCACGCAACTTTTTGATTTTGCCGCCAAAAATCCGGCAAATGAAAAAATTGCACCAGGCGAGGCCAGCCTGTGGCGCACGCTTGATGCGGCCCTTCGTATTCGGGATACGTGGTCGCCTTCTTATTTTCGCTGTATGTACAGTTCCGCATTCACGCCTGATGCGCAATGGATGTATCTGCGACTGATGAACGATCATGGCCGGCTTTTGAGTAACGGTCTGACACCAACGCGCACCGGCAACTGGGTCACCACTGAATGTTCGGCTCTATATACGCTTGGTGTGCTTTTCCCTGAATTGAAGGATGCCCCGAATTGGCGAAAAATGGCCATAGATCGCCTGCAACTGGAGGCAGAGCGCATTGTTCCTCCCGACGGTTTTGAGGCGGAACTTTCGCCCGGTTACCATATCGCAACGCTATATGGTTTTATGCAGCCGATGCAAATCGCTCGAAAGAATGGGCTTACGTTGCCCGAGTCTTTTTCTGAAAAATTATTGGCGATGTACCAGGCGAACATTCTGATTATGGATCAAAAAGGCCGGATGCCGGCTATTAATGATTCGCATAATGTGGATGCTGTAGCCGAAGCCAAACGCGGCGTTGAACTTCTGGGGAACGATCCCTTATTGTTGTGGGCGGCCACAGGCGGTCAATCTGGAAAACAGCCGCCGGCTTCAGTCGTGTTGCCTTATGCCGGCTTTTATGTGATGAGAAGCGGATGGCATCCTGACGATACGTATTTGTTCTTCAGGGCCGGCCCCACGGGAATAGCCCATTACCATGAGGATATGTTGCAGATCATTCTGGCCGCCGGTGGAAAAACATTGCTGTTTGATCCCGGTAATTACACATACGATCATTCTGACTGGCGGCGCTATGCGCTCAACAGCGTATCGCACAACACCGTGATGGTGGATGGTAAGTGGCAGCATCGCGGCCGAAGCAACTTGCCAATCACCGAACCGGTACACAATCCCTGGATCACCACACCGCTGGCGGATTATGTTTCTGCCACGTATGACAAAGGCTATCAGCTTAATGAATATGATGATAAACAGCAGTATTATCCGCAGAAATGGATTGGCGATGTGGATAAATCCGTTCGTCATACGCGCCATGTCCTGTTTATAAAACCGCAATATGTTCTGGTGCTTGATTTTCTTGACGGCCGCGGCACGCACGTTTTTGATGCCTTGTTTCACATGAATGCACCGGCAGCGATCCTTGATGACAAGAGCCAAAGCGTCACGAGTCAGAATTCCGACGGCATGCAGCTTACGTTGTATCCGTTTGAAACAGATACGCTGAAAACCGACATCATACAGGGGCAGAAAGAACCGCTTTTAGGCTGGGATCCTGGCGGTACCGATAAGGGACATCGGCCGATACCAACGGTACGTTTTAGAAAGCAGCAATCTGCGCCTGCGCGATTCGCCACGTTTCTTGCGCCGCATAAAAGCGCGATGCTTGCGATACAGGCCAGTCCTGTCAAATTAAACTCGTCACAATTGTTAGGATATAATGTGAGTCTACCTGATGAAAATATTATCATCAGGCTGGCCACGGATCAGAATGCGCGTGAACTTTCAGTTGATGGATTACCTGATCCTCTGCATTCTACGGCAAGCGGATTGATTTACCGTCAATCTGCGGCCAAGTCGATGTGTACTTTGACTTTGTGGGGTGCAACGAGACTGAATGCGGGCCCATTTGATTTAAGTTTTCGGTCTTCTGCGCCCGTATCATTCACGGCGGTGAAAAAAGATCTTATACTTTATGTTTATCAAATCGGCGCAGATCAACTTGAATTGCAATGCGGGAAATCATCTCACAACGGAACCATTCTGCCGTCTTATCAATGGATGACGTTGAGTGCGAATGGAAAGTTGACACCTGTTGATAGAAATCCGGAAATTTAACTGCAACGCGCTTGTGCCAACAAAAGTAATACATAGAAATACTGAGCTACCATGGTCTTCCCAAGTACCTGTGGACACTCGTGCGGGGTTAAGTAAGGCCGGCCTCGAACGCTTCGGGGCTCTGATAGCCTACCTGATCCCAACCGCCAGCAACCCAAGTGGTTTGTAACGCCTTGGCGGACCTTTGTTTCAGCACATCTGAATACAATGGTGGCCTGTGATTTTTTCACTAAAAGCGTGCTGACGCCATTAGGGATGCAGTTCGCTTATGTTCTGGTATTTGTGCATCTTGGTACGCGAACGGTCTTTGCCACGCCAGCGACATTGCATCCCACCTCAGAATGGATGCAGCAGCAGTCACGTAATGTGAAAATGTGGACTCAAGAGCAGGGAATTGAGATTCAATATCTACTTCACGACCACGATGTAAAATTCACAGAATCTTTTGATGCAGCTTTTGAGCGTGATGATGGGGGAGTGGTCAAGACGCTGATCATGGCGCCGGTCGCCAATTGCTTTGTTGAATCGTGGATCGGTAGCTTTAAACGTGATTGATTCCCACGAACTGATGTTTGTCCGCCAGGGTACGCTGGCCATGTGGGAGGAAGGCCGCCAGTTCACCCTCTCGGCGGGCCAGGCCCTCATCCTCTGGCCGGGTCGCCGCCACGGCGGCGGCGCCGACTACCCGCCCGACCTCGAATTTTACTGGGTCCATTTCCGCGTTCAGGATCTCCCAACAGCCCCTGCGGCTCAACCCATTTTGCGAGTACCCCAGTTGGCGACCCCCCGCCCGCACCGAACGCCTCTCTGAATTGTTTCATCGTTTTTTGCACGACCAGGAGGAAGATACCCCAACCCGCTCCGCGGCGACCTGACCATGCTCCTGATGCTCTGCGAAACCGTGCAGCCCGCCGTCGCCGCCGGACAGGAATCCGCCTCCGCCGCACTGAGCGCCCGCGCCGTGGCCTATATCGCCAGTCATTTCCATGAGCCGATACACGCCGCCGACATCGCCGATGCGCTGGACTGCAATCGGGATTACCTCGGGCGCTCCTTCATGCGTCACCGCGGCATGACCCTCACGGAGTACATTCAGGCGCACCGCATTCAACTGGCGCGAAAGATGCTGCGAGAAAGCCACCTGAGCATTGAACAGATCGTCAAACGTTGCGGCTTTACATGTTGTGATTGTTTATGCTTAAACGAATGTCACATGCACTCCGCTTTTGGTCTGGACATTGCAAAATCATAGGGTGTAGAGAGCGGTTTGTGGTAATAGGCATCAATCATTATCCCTGTCACGTTGCTTCAGCGTTATAGAACAGAGCCATCATCCTTTGTGTCAATCGGTTCTGTTTTCAACCGTCGGAAAAATAATCGGATATCCTTCCAGCAGCCTATAGTAAACCAAATGGTAGTTGCGATGGCAATCAGGAAGGGCAATCCTAACGAAGTGATCAGCCAGTAATCCGCCCATATTTCATTGGACCATGGGTGAATCAGATACCATGCGGAACCGACGGCAAATACCAGAAACCAGAATAAACTCCATCCGAATATTCCCAGCGTAATCCACCGGTCAGAGCGCGTAAATTCCGCATTGATTCCCACTATCCGCTGTATCCACGATATGCGATTGCCTGCGTCCTTTTGTTCCTGTTCCTGATCATCCTTTATTGCAAACGTGCCGCGGTGCAAAAGTTTATCCATATTGTGCGGCACTTTGCATGT
This sequence comes from uncultured Phycisphaeraceae bacterium, assembly GCA_964610975.1. Classification (GTDB taxonomy): domain Bacteria; phylum Planctomycetota; class Phycisphaerae; order WQYP01; family WQYP01; genus CAZSYN01. The sequence goes on along the minus strand of CAZSYN010000003.1, from coordinate 148,494 downwards.
CAGAAGTGAAATCACTATGTAGATGCCAATCGCCATCAGACTGGCCGCCAGTGATATCTCTCGTCCATTAAGCGGGAAATTCGGATATATCTGCCTGATCACAATGCCGCTGACAGACAGTATTGAGCCGGTCAGAAGCCCTGCCCATGCGCCGGCGGCCGTGCCGCGACTCCAGTACAGGCCGCCGATGATCGCCGCGCCGGCGCCTCCGGTATAAATGGCTTCTGTGACGCCGAACCACATGGCCATGTATTCCGTCTGTGGGAAAAGAGCGCCAAAACAGAAGGCCCATGCCGCCACGCCGACTACGGCCAGCCGCAAAATAAGCAGATGTTGCCGGGTTGATAGCGGCTTTTTACGCAGAGGCATGACTACATCCTGGATAAAAATGCTGCTCCATGAATGTAGATGAATCCCATCACCCGAAAGAATCCCCATAAGCACGATTGAGCAGAGTAACCCCTTGATTCCCAGGGGCATGAGTTGAGAAAGGGCCACCGGAACACGCATCTGCTCGCGTGTATGCTGATCGGGAATTGTGTTGAGTACGTTCTGTACATTTTGGGCTCCCTGCGCACGCGCCAGGTACGTAAAGGCACACAGCGCAAGCATGGTGACCATCACGCCCCAGGCAAATCCACGCCAATTGCCCAGGATATATCCCATTCGTGATTCATGCGGTGTCGCCGCCGAAGAGTTAAACGCATGATTGTTCTGCCACGCCATCGTCGTATACGTGCTCAGGAATATGCCGATGAGCACGAACCAAAGATTGAAGTCATGCGCGCTGAAGGAGTCAAAAGGATTGACCAGCGATTGTCCTGGTGGGCGATCCAGCAGCACGCCGCGAACTTCCTGCCAATGAAAAAAAGTCAGCAGCAGGCTTACGCCCACTACAACGTAAAAAATCTGACTGAACATTCCGCTGACACAGTCTGTAATTAAGACGGTGATTTGTCCGCCCATGGTGATCATGAACGTACAGAGGGTTAAAAACAAACTCATCAACAGGAGATGAGTCGGTATGCGCAGCCCCAAGACGGTGACGTCATAAGGTAAATTCAAAAAATAAACCATAAATCGCGCGCCAACCACCGGTATGACGCCGAAATTGACCAGGCCGGCGATCAGTGCCAGCACCCCGGTAAACAGGCGAAACTTGCGGCTGTAGCGCATTTCAAAAAACTGCGCCAGCGTCATGGCGCGGGTCTGGCGGTAACGGTAAATCACAAACCCACTGATGGCTACCAGAAGTCCGAACGGAATGGATAGGTTCAGCCACCAGCCTACGGTAAATCCACTTTGGCTCAGCAATTCAAAAACATACACGAACATGACCGCGCCGGCTCCCATTTCGCTCTTGGCCGTACAGACCAAAAAGCGCCCGGCATGTCTTCCGCCTGCCATAAAATCAGCAACGCTACGCACATACCTTCGTGTGTATAATGCAATAATTGCACATACAATTACAGGCAAAGATGCGATCAGCCAGTCTATACCGTGCATGTAAACCTCTTGAGAGAACTCTTATCTTGTCTTGTATGCGGGCAAAGCGTGAGGCATCAGGATTGCGGCGCTGATCCCGTGGATTGGCGGAGTATCAACTGAGGTGTGACTTTGCAGGAAACAGGATGTTGTGTCTTTTGATTGATCATCGCCAGAAGCCGCTCAACAACGAACATGGCAATTTCATCCGACGGCTGCTCGATGGATGTCATCTGCGGACTTACCGCTGAAGTCAGTGAACTTTGGCCATAACCGATGACTGAAAGATCGTCGGGTATCCGCAGCTTATTGGTGTATGCCCACTGGTATATTCCCGCCGCCATCAGGGGATTACAGGCCAGGCATGCGGTTGCTCCGGAGAGAGCCAGTTGCTTGGCCGCAAAAAATCCTCCGCTCAAATCCCCACTTCCTGAGCGAAGATAATGCGGATTAAGCGCCTGGCCTTTTTGCCGCAGAAAAAGCAGATAATCCTCAATCAGATTTTCGGATGCTCCGTAACCATCTGTCAGCAGGCTGATGTTTCGATGTCCCAGCCTCCACAGATGTTCAAGCGCGGCGAATGTCGCGGCCGTGTGATCTACATGAAGATAGTGATCCTCCATATTCTGTAGACTTACTACAGGCGTGGGGGAGCAAAGCTCTTCTATATCAACGCCGCCGGCATCCTCCAGCATGTGGATGATGCCATTGAGCTCCAGCATGGCGAGCTGTCTAAAAATTCTTCGGCACTGGTTCTGTGTGCATCCTGTGACCAGATGAATGCATTCGTAACCGCTGGCCGTTAATAAAGAGTGTAAAGAATCTTGTATGTCAATGTCCGTCATGCTTGAACGCTGCTGAATGACAATCGCAACCATGCCCTGTGATGAGCGGCGGCGTATCTTCCGGCGAAAATGAGGATTCCCTGCATTCTCATCTGACTGAATGTCATAAGTGACCTGCGTATTTTTCCTGATGCCGGCCGGTATTGGTCTGCTGATGTGCGTGGAAAATTCATCCTGGAACATACTTCACACTTTCATTTGATGGGTCGAAAGGATTGCATACGCATTATGCTCGATAATGCATAATAGTCAAATATTTGATAATAATTTGATTATTATTTAAGTGGTTAATCTTGGCTTCTGTGGTGCAAATAGAGGAGGAATGCCGAATGTACTGCTTGTTTTATGCTGAAATAGATTTTTCTTTGAGTTGTTATTGAATAAAATATTTGTCAAAAATTTGACACTTTTGTTTTTGGCTGTATCTTTGAATCTAGCTGACACTCAGCTCAATTCTTTCCTAAGGGATAAAAATTACCGCAAGTGCGATAATTTAATGGTGCAGGTTTATAAGGAGAAGGGTATGAGGATGAGCCATATGCTCGCTGGGGCTCTAGCGGCGGGGGTTCTGTTCGGAGTTTCAGATCTTCAGGCAAGCTACATCAGTACCACGCTGGTGCAAAATGGCGATTTTTCTGGCGCAAATTTAAACTACTGGGGCAATCCGACTAACGGCGGCGGATGGAATACCATCATTGACCAGGGAATTAACGCCGGCAATCCTTTTGCCACATTGTTTGTTGTTCCTGATACTGGCGATACATTCTGTTACCAAACCATCTCTTCGGGCATACTTGCCAATACGAATTACCGCCTGGTTTTTGATATCGTGTCGCCAAGCAACACAAACACCGGTGTGGCCGCCGTTTATGCGGGCGAACTTTCGGAGAGCAGCGTCAAGGCGCTTTCTGAAACGCCGCTGGTATCCATGAATCTCCCCGATCTTTCGGTCAATTCTGACACGCAGACTTTGAACCTTGATTTTAATAGCGGTAGCGCGACATCCGTCACCATCGTGTTTTACCAGAGCTCCGGCGGATGGAAAAACCTTAGTTTTGATAATGTTGCGTTGCAGGTTGAGTCTGTGCCGGAACCTGCTTGCCTGGGACTGGCTGCCTTTGCGGGAGCGGCAACTTTGTTCCGCAGACGCAGATAAAGCTTTCTGTAGTGCGTTTTTATGATGTCTGACAGGGAAGCGAATCTCGGTTATACTAAACGCATCATTTGAAGAATCTGTATCTGTATGGCAAGACGAACAACAATAGCGGATGTGGCAGAATACTCTGGCGTATCGCCGAGCACGGTTTCGCACGTACTGACAGGTAAGCGAAAGATCAGTGATGAGGTTGCCGCCAAAGTTCAGGCGGCAATCTCTCATCTTGATTACCGGCCCAGTCGCGCGGTTCAGGCTTTGGCTGAGCAGCGCACTGGTATGATCGGTGTAGTGGCGACGCAATGTTCAAATCTGGGATCAACTGTCGTTAACGAAATCATGCAGGCTGAATTGGCGCGCCACGGCTATGAACAGGCGATCGGAATTGCCGGGAATACGGTAAAAAAAGGCATTGCGATTTTAACGCGGTTTGCCGCGATGAATCTGGACGGAATCATTAACATGTTGCCGCAGGTATCTTCGCGCGAAGCGGCAAGGCTTTGCGATCCCATGCCGGTGGTGACCTATCAGCGGCAGGAGGATGCGCCGATCCTTGTGGATGACGAAGGCATGACCTTTAACATGATGGATTATTTCTGGAGTCTGGGGCATCGCAAAATCGGATTTATTGTAGACGAAACCAAAGGTGTTGATGCGCCGGAAGATCCCAGTTTTAAGGCCTATAGCCGCTTTCTGGAAAACAAAGGTTTGCCGGTTGATCCGCAACTGGTATTTAAGGGCAGCGTGGATATCGGCAGTGGATATATGGCTGCCGAACAATTTGTTCGCGCGGGCGCAACCGCTTGTTTTGCCGGAAACGACCAGATGGCGGTAGGCGTCTATCAATGGGCGTATGCCAACAACGTGCGGATACCTGATGATCTGTCCGTCATCGGACTTGATAACAGCCCGCTGGCAACGGCGGTATTTCCGCAGATGACATCCATTCAGTTGCCGCTTGAAGAAATGGTTCAGCATACGGTTGAGACTCTGGTTGCCAAAATTGAAAATCGCAAGGGGCCGCAGCACGCCAAACTGATTCAGCCGCGGCTAATCCTGCGCAAGTCAACCGGTCCGGCCCGTCAGCAAGATAAATAAGATCATAAAGTTTGAGCTGATGAATTGGTAACCGGCAAGGCCGGATGATACATATCTTAATTGTCATCGTTGCGTAACGCATTATTGTGTTGTAAGAGGCAAATTTTCGGTCTGTGGCGAAGAATCGGAAAACTTCCCATTGCGGGTAAGTTTGATTTCCCAAGCGCCGGGCCGATATATCGCAAGTAAACGATTTTTTTGAGGCAGTATGAATTTTTACCGTGCAATTCTGAATGGTTTACGGCATTGGCCAAAAAATACCGTGAGCCATATGGTTACGCTTCTGGCCGCGTTTGCTTTAACGTCCGCGGCAGCAGGCAATGAACTGACCAATGGTTCTTTTGAAGAAGGGCCTGCCGATCAAACGCCCAAAGGGTGGGGAATTGATAATTCCGGCAATGCTCAGGTGACGCTTCGCGTGACGGAGGGGCAAAGTGCGGATGGCAAACGTGCGATGTTGATCGTCAATCAATCAGGCCAAAAGCCGAACGTATTTTGCGCCTTGAGACAGAATGTTAAACTAAAGCCGGGGTTTCCGTACCAGCTTAGTTTTAAGGTCAAGGGTTCTGGCGACGGTTTGCTGGCGGTGCTTTCGCAACGGTGGAATATACGTTACGAAGTCACCAACCTGACCGGTGAGTGGGCGCGTCATACTCTGACGTTTACGCCTGAAGCTGCGGATTTTGACCCGGCCGGTTTTTTCCCTGTTCGGTTAATCAGTGAAAAAACGGCCGCGGGCATTTATCTTGACGATGTGACGCTTGAGTCGGCAGGCGCACAGGTCATCAGTCCGGAGAATTTTCAGAAGAAGCATCTTTACCTGGCGCCGCGGATCACTCAGAAAATTTCGGCAATAAGCGAAATCCCATACGGAATGCCGGTGATGAGTCTTCCGGCCGGCGCAGAATATGTCAGTAACGGCAAAATGCCTGCGTATTCTGATCTGCATGCCCGTGTGGCGATGGGATGGAGTGCTGAGGGGTTGACGATCATTGCGGAAGTGAATGATCAGAGTATTGTCACTGGTGCGCCCAATGAATTGTGGCTGGCTGATAGTGTGCAGTTGCGGATTGAACAATCTGGCCTGCGCGGAGATGCCACGCAGGATGATGTTGAGATCACCCTGGCGCCGGTTCAAAATGGGCCGAATAATTGGAGTTGGCCGCTGAACCGTGCGCTCAACAAGGATGAGGCGAAGATCGTGACCAGCCGGCGGCAGGGCGGCTATGTGGTTGCGGGCCAATTGACATGGAGTTATCTGAACCGGATTGGTTTTACAAATAAAAAGCCGTTCAGTTTTAATGTGATCGTCAATGATGTGGACGCAGAAAGCAAAGAGCGCCGGGTTGCGTTCCTTGCGTCCGGCATTCATCAATTTAAGAGCAACCGCGACAACACTCTGATTCTTTTTGACACCGGCGCGAAGCAGATTCATTTCTTTCCGGATCAGGCGCAGCTCAATCGCCAACTGTCGGGTTATGTGGTGGCGACACATATGCAGTCTGTGCGTACATGGGATATACCGATGACGCTTACAGACAGCCGCGGCCAGGCATTAAAAATCTCGGCCGGCCCGTTTGAGAGCATCAACGAAAAGCAGATCGCGCTTTCTGCGGTTAATCGCACGTCTCTGGAGACGCTGGCCGACGGCCAGATCAGCCTGAGCATGGCGGATGCCGAAGGCAGAACTGTCATGACCCGTCCGTTTTATAAGCAGGATCTGCTTAAAACGCAGCTTGCCGTTCTTGATCGAATGGATAAGTTGGTGGCCGATACGCGCGAAGAATTATCCCATTGCGGAGTGCGTGGGCAATCACGATATTTTGAATTGTTGCTGGCTGTGTTGTCACGCCAGTCAGAAGAGCACCGCCAAACCCTGACGAAAGATAATGTGCCTCTGGCGGAAGCGGAGTATCTTGAGCGAGGCAAAATAATCGCTGCGGAACTTGAGCAGATCGCGGGCATGCTTCGGGAACGGATGGCGATTGTGCTGCGGGGCGGTAGTTTGCCGGCCACCTGGGAATATGTTTCTGGCCCATCGCAACTTGAGAATGGGTGGTTTAAATCGCGCGTGGCCGACGAACAGGGACACACCAGAGAGCAAAATCTCTTTTTCATCGGTTATGGACATTTTTCTCCGGCGGTCAAAGACCTGCCTTATTTTCAAAAGATCGCCAGTAATATTATTCAGATAGAAATTGGTCCGGATAGTTTTTTCCCGCATGCCGGCAAAGATAGCGATTTTTCAGAGCCGTCACTGGCGGAATATGAGCGTTTTATCGCGCCGGCCATGCAGCGCGCATGGGATAACAACAGCAAAATATGTCTGCTGATTTCGCCGCATTACCATCCGAAATGGTGGCTTGAAAAATACCCGGAAGTTGCCTCAGAAAGCGGCTTCTTGCGATATGAGGTCAACCATCCCAAAGCGCGCCAGATGGTAGAGGCTTATCTTCGTGTATTCATGCCCATATTGGCCAAAAGTCCCCGGCGGGATGTCATACAGAGCATTACGCTTGCCAACGAGCCCGTTTATATCGGCGCGACACTTGAGAAGGAATTTACACGCGGCGAATATGCCCGCTGGCTGAAAACGCGATACAAAACAATTGATGCGTTTAATGCGGCCTGCGGAACCAGCTTTGCTGATTTTGTCGCCGTGGCCAACGCTGGAGAAGATAGCCTGCCGAATCGCTATGATTTTAATATCTATAAGCGCGAGGCCTTTGCCGGCTGGCATGCGTGGATGGCGGGCATTGTTCATGAATACTGGCCGGAAATCCCGGTACATGTCAAAATCATGATGGCTCCCGCATTACAGTATCATCCGGCGCAGGGCATTGATCCGGAATTGTTCGGGCAAATCAGCACGCTCAACGGAAATGATAACTATTTTACTTTTGACAACCCCGGCAAGTGGGGCGTGGATTGGCAGGTGACGGCCATGGGGCATGACCTTCAGTATTCGCTCAAGCCGGTCTCCATCGTCAATGCTGAAAATCATGTCATCAATGACAAGGAAAAACGCGCGATACCGTATGATCATTTATACTCGGCAACTTTTCAGCAGTTGCTTCAGGGCGTCGGAACCATGGCCACATGGGTATGGGTTCCGCTGGAGTATGACGGATCTGAGCATGGCGATTTTGGTGGAAATATTTACCATCGCCCCGCGGATATCGTTGCCCAGGGAATGGCGGCGCTTGATGCTTCCCGGCTTGTGCCGCAGATCATGGAGTATGTGCAGTACCGGCCACGCGTGGCGATTCTCTATTCGCCGGCATCTTATGTGACGGGCAAGTCCGTGTACGCTGACGCTATGCATAAGCTTTATGAGAATCTTAGTTTTACAGGACACAAAATCGGATTTTTGAGCGACTCGCAGATTAAAGCGGAGTCATTCGGAGAATATCGTGTACTCATGATTCCTGCGGCCGAATATGTAGACCGCGACATCCTGAAAGGATTGCGTGAGTTTGTTCATAAAGGCGGTCTGATTTATACGTATGGCTCATGTTTTGTGGGCGATCAACATGGCCGGCCGATTGATATAAAAGATATTCCGCTTGCGAAGTTGTCGGAAACAGACGACCAGACGATGGTGCGGAATCTTCGCAAAATCCTTGACCGTGTAGAACCGCTGGCCGTGAAAATCATGGCACCCACAGAAGATGATACGCGCGGCATCGTATGGCGAACTGTACCGGGCCAAAATCATACGACAATCAACCTGCTGAATATTGGCAGAACACCTAGAGAGGTGACCGTTCAGGCCGATGCCCAATATCGTATTGTAGACATGATAACGGGCCTGGAAGTCAGCGGGGCGTTTATGATGAATCCGGTGCAGACGCGTTTTTTAGGAATGGTCCGCCGATAACACGCAATAGCGTGAGGCGTTTATAAATATACGTTCATTTCGCGCATACGTTAAAAGAGGAGTTCTATGATGCATACCGGCAAGCGAGGTTTTACATTGATTGAATTGCTTGTGGTTGTGGCCATTATCGTCATTCTTATTGCAATATTATTGCCGTCACTATCACAGGCTCGCCAGAATGCTTTGCGCGCAAAATGCCTGAGTCAGCTAAAGCAGATCGGCATTGCCGTTTATTCTTATGCGGCCGAGAACAATGACTTTGCGCCGCCATATCCGATGGGCGATGACGGCAGCGACCAGGGATATCGCAGTAACGTAACGTTCAGTTGGTACAGCGGTGGGACGGTCACCGGCGTGGCGTTGATGGTGGATAGCGGGCATCTCACTCGCCTGACGGCCGACGCCGTGCCGGCGGGATATATGGGGGGCCGGCCAGTGCTGACCATTTGCCCGGCGCGTCCCAAGCCAAAACCGATGAATGCCGGAGATACATCACGATCCGATAACGCAGTTGATTACAACTATCGCGGCATATTTGCCACTACGGACGCTAACGGGCCGGTCTTAACGAATGGCAAGCGCAGCAACATCAAACTTTCGCAGGGAATACCCGGAAAGATGATGATGATAGACGACATTGGTTTTTACAGCGAGGGTATTCACAATGGCTACAGCAACATGTTGATGATCGACAGTCACGCAGCCAGCATCCCGCTGATGAAGTATTTTGGCAATCCGGATTGGGATTACACCAAGTTTGATAATTACTGATGCTGAGGTTTACTGCGTCCGCAGCCGTCAATAGTGGTTAATGGATGCGGATCTTCTAGTGTGGTCCAAACCGTATTCGTAACACAAGAACCCATTTTCTTAGCACAATCCCGGAAAAATTCGGATTTTTCAGAGACTTTTTAGCTTTGAAGAAGCAATTCCGGCAAGGTGGGTAATTTTGATGTATTGTGTATCCACAAGGCGAGGGTCCAAAATGTCGGGCACTTGCCAATTGCCTGTTTTACGCTTGTTTTTTCGAGATTGAAAAGATGGTTCCGCGCTGGGTTTCGTTTCTGTTTGTGATGCTTGTTGAATACTTTTCGGCCCGCCGATGCGCCCAGATCAAGTTCATGAAGCTGCAGGTCGATCTGCTCAATAAGAAGATTCCCGGAAACCGGATTATTCTTTCGCCTGAGGATCGGGCTGTGCTTTTGAAAGCTGGCGCGGCATTGGGTCATGACGTCCATGATGTACTTGGGATTGTCAGTGTCAAGACATACAAGCAATGGGGCCACGACCAAGCGGAGGGGAAAAACGCATGAAAAAGCAGGGGCCGGGCATTTTAGACCTTCGCGAATGGACCACGTCAGAACTCATTTTAGACCACTTAGTACTACTTTGCCGAGATTTTCGTTGCGTTGAAGAATTTGGTGGGCCTGCTCAACTTGTGCGATTGGCATGGTTTTATGAATGATTGATTTTATTCGGCCTGACGAAAACGCCAGCCAGAATTGTTTTTCAAGACCCGCAAGAATTTCGGCCTTCGTTTCGGACGTTCTGCTGCGCAATGTGCTGCCGATGAGCTTGACGCCGCGCCGGAAAAAATCATTCATATTCATTTGGGTTTCTTTACCGCCGAGCGTGGCGATGACGATCCAGCGGCAACCGTGCGCCGTTGTTTCAAGATAGCGGCCGAGATCAGGGCCGGCCACGCAATCCATCGCGAGATTCACAGGGTGTTGCTTTAAAACGTCAACGATATTTTCTTTTTTGTAGTTGATGATGACGTCGGCCCCCAAATGCCTGACAAATTCCGCTTTATCTTCAGAGCCAACTGTCGTCACGACTTTGGCGCCGAGTGTTTTGGCAAGTTGAATCGCCGCCATGCCCAGGCCGCTGGCGCCGGCCTGAATAAAAATGGTTTCGCCCTTTTTCATCTGTCCTTCAATGCAGAGATTCAGGTAGGAAGTGGTGAACGCTTCCGGAATGGCCGCGGCCTCTACGAAGGATAATCCTTCGGGAACCGGCAAAACCATGTCAGCGGGTACGGCGACTTTTTGTGCGTAACCGCCGCCGCCGAGTAACGCACAAACCTTATCGCCAATATGCCAACGGCCACCGGCTGGGGCATGCGAGATCACGCCGGCCACCTCAAGTCCCATCCATTCAGGCCAGCCGGGCGGCGAAGGATACTCGCCCGCGCGCTGCATCAAATCCGCACGATTCAGGGCCGCAGCGTGTATATCAATGATGACTTCATGAGGTTTGGCGACAGGATCCGGCACTTCGACCCAGCATAAACTGTGGTCTTCGGCAATGGAAATAACGTGCATGTCTGTTTACTCCGGGTAATCTTCAATGCGCCAGGGGAGGATGCGATACAAGTCCCGCATGTTGCCCAGCAGCAGTTTTGGACGAGTTGACGAAGCTCAACCTTCATGGCTTCCATGGCGTATAGCCGGAAGCCGCCAGAAGCACTTCCTGCACCAGTTCATCATGTTCATACGTGTACGGATTTTTAATTTCGCCGCGAATGATCTGCGCCAACTCCCGCAACTGCTCTTCATAGCGGTCTCGTACCACGCCAAAACCCAGCGTGTGCGTACCGGCCGGATAAGCTTCATTACCTTCCGCCAGCGTCAATCTCATTTCCAGCGATTGGCCGTCAAAACGCTCCTGCGGACAGAGTTCAAGGGTACCCCTGGTCCCGCATATTTTCAGATTCCGCCGAGGCGAGCCGTTTACTTCCTTGCTGCAAGCACGCAGAGTCACGGTGGCGTGCGGATATTCCAGAATAGCCACGCAGTTATTTTTGATGGCCGGATCATATCCCGGCGCGGATTTCAGAAACGACGTGACTTTTTCCGGCCGGCCCATCATCGGAATGATCGCGTCAATCAAGTGGCATCCCAGGTTGAACATGATGCCGCCCTTGAAGCTTCCGATGTATTTCTGATACTCTTCGCCGCCGTAGTCATGGCTCATGCTGGCCTGAATTTCAAAAATGTCGCCGAGCCAGCCGTTGCGGATTGCCTTCCTGCTCCATTGCATGGCCGGATTGACACGGAACATATAACCCATCTGCAACGGCAGATTGCGCTCTTTACATCCGGCCAGCAACTGCCGGAATAAATTCATATCTTCGCCGCCTGGCTTATCCATGTGCATAGGCAGGCCGCGTTTCATACACCGCAGCGCTGTCGGCACCAGGTCGCCGTTGGTCGTTTCCACCATCACTCCCTGAAGCCCCGGATACGATAGCAACTCATCTTCCGTCATCCATTTCAAACCCTCGTAGGATTTCAGATGGCTCTCGCCAATGGGGACGCGCGCCGTATGGGAACTTCGGTCATCCACAACGCCGACAATCTCATACACATCCGACAGATGGCGGCGCAGCGTATCCATCTTTCCCTGTGCGTGTTCGTGACAAATACCGATCTGGCCAATTTTAATTTTTTCCATTGTTATTCAATCCCGAGAACAGGGTGATATCAATGTGTTCTGACGTACTCATCCATTCTTTGCCAGATGCCGCCGGCATCCGGCCAAGCGGTTTCCTTGGGCAAAGCGGATAATTCTTTTTCAAGGCCGCGCCGGAGCGGCATGAAGTTTTCCTGTTTTAAGCCGGCGACCCGCAGAACTTTGGAGTTATCAATCACGCGGTTAAACAGCCTGTCATACTGAAGCTGATATCGCGCCCAGGGAGATCCGCCGAGTATGGTAATATAATCTTCGGCATCAGCGGCAATGTAATTCAGGCCGATGATTTCCTTATAGTATTCGGCGATTTCTCCCCACGTGTGATGCTCGGCCGTAGAGAACGTAAAACGCTCACGATACGCCGCCGGATTAAGAATCAATCCGGAAAACATGTTGGCCGCATCTCCGGCCCAGCTCATGGTCGCCTGTACCGACAGCGCTTCTTTGGGAATCACAACCGGCAAACCTTTGAGCGCTCTTGCCACAACAACAGGAGCCTCAAGAGTCACCAGTTGAAAACGGCGCCGGGAGTAGGTAATCGCGGGCCTGACAATCGTCCAGTTGTCATACTTTGAACTTGCAAGAACATCCTCCTGGCGCGCCTTGTAGAGGGCGTAATCCTCGGTTGCCAGAAAATCCTTGTCGGTAGAAACATCCAGTAACCGTGGCGTGTTTTCTGTAACAGGATATTGGCCATCATAAACACGATAGGAGGACAAAAAGATATAGTGCCTGGTGTTCTGAAGGAGAATATCGTATCGCTTCTTAAAACTATCTGTTGAATAAATCAGATAATCCACGACGGCATCAAATTTTTCCTTCAGAAGTTTCTTCAGACATTCATCGTCGCTGGCATTGGCGTTGAGATATTGAATGCGCGGATGATCTGATACGACATGATCCAAAGATACTGCGCAGACTTCATATCCCAACTCTGCAAGCTTGGGCACCAGATATGATCCCATTGCGCCGGTGCCTCCGAGAACCAGCACTTTTTTCCCATTTGAATGACTCATGATATATTTTCCTATTTTTCAGCGTATTTTGTTCCAATCAAATACGATTCCCAGCGGCGGATTGTTATTCTCCGCCAGGCGCGCATAGACGTCGTGCGCTTTTTCAGGAGAGACAATTTCTGAAATCAACGGCCGCGTCTGCATTTTGCCTGCCGCTATAAACTTAAGAAATGTGCGGTAATCATCATGTTCCGTCCACTGCCCGGGCTTTGATTCCCGCAGCGGGCGCGTCGATGTATGTGCGCCGATAAGTGATATGCCGCGGCGATGAACGTACTTATAGAAATCAATCGGAACATCTGAAATGCGCGTGCATCCGAGAAGCGAAATTCTGCCTTCCCACGCGATATATTCAAGCGCCTGCTGCAAAGCCGCGGCCGATCCGGTGACTTCAACCACGGCGTTCGGGCCTTTTCCGCCAGTGGCCTGTTTGACCTTTGCTATAAAATCCGGTTCATCCGGAGAAAATGCATGTGTTGCGCCAAGTTTTATGGCCAGCGCACGGCGAATCGGATCTTTATCCGATACGATCACCGGAATAGCGCCTGACAGCGCCGCAATCTGTACCGCAAAAGCGCCAAGAATCCCCATTCCGGCAATCATGACTGATTCGCCCAGTTCAATTTTGAGTTTACGCACGCCAAGAAGCGGAAATGATGCGATGTGGGCAAAGGCCGCATCAAGCATATCAATCGAGTTATCTTCAATTTTACAAACATCACATGCTTTTTTGATCGTGTGCGACCGATGTCCTCCCCATTGAATAATGGCGCGGTCACCGATATTGATTCCCTCAACCTGGTTGCCCGTCGCAATCACGCGCCCAGCCGCGCTGTAGCCGGGATGATGGGGAAATCCCTGTTCGCTGGTGACGGTATTCGGAAGCTGCACCAGGTTGGCGCGCTCCGTTCCCGCGCTTATGACGGAGTAGTCATTTTCCAACAGAACTTCATCCGCCTGAGGTTGCGGAACCTCGAATGGCTGAAGATCCGCAAATCCTTTGGATTCAAAAATAACAACATGCCCTGTCATTTGATCATTCCTTGAAATGTTTTCAGAAGATGATGATATGATACCTTAAAATATTGTTGATTCAAGAGTTATAAATGAAATTAGATGTGAAATTTGATATTAAATTCAGAAATAAGACGTAAATCTTGAAAATGAATCAATTATAATGTTAAAATTTCATTATGAAGATTCAGGATATCGCAAAGCTCGCCGATGTTTCACCGGCCACGGTTTCCCGTGTGTTTAGTCATCACCCCAATATTCGGGATGAAGTTCGGGATCGCGTGCTGGCCGTGGCCAAATCAAATGGCTATCATCCCCGCCTCTCGGCCAAACAACGCAATGTCGTTCTCATTTTGCCCAGCGATCAGATTTATCCCATCCAGAATTGCCTGGAGATGGTCATGCTGGCGCTGACGGCCGAACTGCCTCATCGCGGATTGCGCATTGAAGTTCTTCCGCAGGACAATCTGGACAGACTTGATAGCATTCAATTCTGCGGCGCCGTGGCCATTGGCGCAGAGCCGGATGACTTTAAGTCATGGCCAAACCAGTACGCTTCGCCGCTGGTTCTGGTGGATCGCAATGCCCCGGCCGATTGCCGAAACGTCTATTCCGTGCGCTCTGACGAAATGCAGGGCATGGATCTGGCCATCGGCCATCTCCATGAACGCGGCTGCCGTAAGATCGGGTGCATTGTTCATGGCGCACCCGGAACCGGTAATGCTGATACGCGTCGCGCCAGCATTATTCAGTCGCTTCAGAAACATCATTTGCCCGCTCACGACGCGCTGATTTATCTCTCGGCTGATGATAATTATGTTGAGATCATCGGCAAATTACTTCGGCAGGGCGTTGACGCGCTCTTTTGTCCCGGCGGCAATGCGGGCATCGTAACGGCCTATGCGCTCTCGCTGTTCAGCAAGCGCGTGCCGGAGGATATTTCTGTGATTGCCTCAGAGCATAAACAGTTTTCGCGCTATGCCACGCCATCGCAGACCACCATCACGCAGGATCATAAAGCTCTGGCCAATATCGTAGCGAATATCATTGAATCGCAACTCAACGGCACGCATGTGGAAAAACAATACATATTGCCTTATCAGTTGATCATTCGCGACAGCGTGCGGCACTGAGGTTCAGTCATAATAGTTGGGCGCAAATTTGAGCGTCCGACTTATCAGCGGATCGTGGCCAGGGATGATGCGTATGCCGCAACTTTGCATCTTTCGGATCACACGAATGGTGGCCAGAGTCATTTCTTTATCGTGCATGACGCCGGGAAGTGACAGGCCATCCAGGATTTCCCGCGTGTAGACCGCATCGCTTGCCAGCAGGATCGGCCCGGAATGATCAAGAGTAATCAGTAAAGACTGGTGGCCGGGGCTGTGTCCTGGCGTAAAAACAATCTTGATTTTGCCATCCCCAAAAAGATCATAATCCGAACCGCCTTCCAACAGATGCCAGCGAAACTGATTCGCAAGCCCTGATTTGTCGCGATCCATTTCGTGGCGATTCAGATAAAAAGTGGCATGAGGAAACTCCCGAATCCCACCAACATGATCCGAATGCAGATGAGAAAGCACAACGTGGCGGATATCGGAAGGTTTCAGGTGAATTTTTTCAAGCTGATTCACAATGTATTCGTGATCCGATATGACGGGTTTGTAATCAGCCAGAATTGGGCGCTCCTGAAGTTGCTTGCTTGTATGAATATCCTCTTGCGATTGCCCGGCATCAAATAAAACATAACCCGACGGATGTTGAATCAGAAAAAACAGGACGGGAACTTCGTAAGGAATGTTTTTTTGATGGCATTCAACAATCAGATGCCGATATGTCTTGATCGCACCGCTTTGAAATATATAGAGTTTCATTTATTGGTTCTTCCAGGAATCGCGCGAGATTCCGCCGGGCGTCAGCGTCCTGATGGATGGCCGCGAATATCGGCAGAACATCGCGCTGGTGCTGCCGCCACTGAATGCCAGAGTGGTCAATATTGCGTGAGCATGTCATTTGCTCAAAGTGATCTGACACACTATAGCGCCTTCTGTGCAATAATTCTGTCTCGCCGACGGGTCGCCGGCGCGCCGAGGTAGAGGCCAAAAGGCTCGGTGTCCTTTGTAACAACGGAATTGGCGCCGATCACGCAGCCGCGGGCGATGCGTGTATTGGCGGCGATGGTGCAGTTGGCAGCGACCCAGATATCCTCTTCGAGTACAATCGGGCCGGATTTGTGTGGCGCCAATGCCATAGGCTGAGGCTGAATCTGCACGTCGTGGCCGATGGTGGCAAAAACGGTATGTGCGGCGATATTGCAGTAGGGGCCTAGCGTCAGACCGCCCCAACCATACAGGACGCCTCCGACCTCCGGGTTATGAGGGGCACCAGGAAAAGCCGCAAACCATTGAAAAATAAGGCATTTATGCAAAATGATTTTGTATACTTTGTACTGGATTACACTGGATTGCAAGAGATTTCGTATATTGTATACCTGAGAAATTGAGATGCGTAAATGTGACATGGGTGCATGGATCGCATCTTCCCATGCTAAAAATATTGCGACATCCGGTTGAGTCGGCATGTTTGCCGTAAGCCTTGGAACGTCAAAAGCTAACGTTGAAAAAGACGAAACAATCTCACCGCGCCTACATGCTCAAACATTGCTGAATGGGTATACAGTATACGCATGTTTTCACGCACGTCCGACCTTGCACCGCTCATGCAAAAATGTTCTATTTCAGGCGCTATTGCGATGGGCCTTGCGGCTGTCTCATGATAAAAATGTTCCGCCAATCTGTTCTGCACGTTTTCTGGTCACACCTGCCTGATCTGCGATGGTGGACCATTTGGCGATAGCGTTGCGAACTTGCTCAACAATTTCCTGGGCGTCACGTTTCTTAATCCCTATTTCCTTGGCCACATGCATGATGTGCTCAAGACCAGGGGATTTACCTTCACCGGCGACTGTCATGGTATGCTCGCCGCCGGGGCCTGCCGACCAGCATAGATCGTACGCGGGCGAAAGCCGCCACTGTTTGTTCGTATCATCCAGCAAGAATGCAAAGTTCTTCACGTGATCGTCGCGGTTGTGAGCCACAATGTTAAAGGCCATCTGTCTGAAAGCCCGCAATACTTCATGATGATTGCGTGTGAGCAAGCTGGTGACCTGCAAGAGCTGCAGATAATCACAGGACGGAATCCGGAAGTTGGCGTGAATCAGGTTGCCAAACGTGTGCATGTGAATGCGCCGGCCATGGTCGCGATCAAAACGCTTGACCCCAAAGTAGCGATCTTTCCGTTTGGCGGACGAAAATAGTCGCGTCGGTGCGACATCCAATCCCGCGGCCGCGGCCATCAGAGAATAAGCATATTCAACGGTTCCAGCATCAGGTTTGTCATTTTGCGCGGCGAACTTGATGAGCCAATGTTCATAGCCGTCGGGAAGATCATCTTCGCCAGAGATGAGTTTGTTACCATTGACGCCAACCAACACCTTGGGGCGTGCGCCACCCGGCGATCCACCCATCCGAAGCAATTCCGGCAAAACCTCGGCCACTTCGCCAGAGAGAATCTTCTGTGATTCTTCAGCAAGGTTGTGCAGATCAAAAAGGATGGGATCCTGATCCTGCAACTGGGCTGGCGGATGATACGTCAGCGCGCCCATTGTACGTGTACCAAGCCAGCTCAAGCGATCCAGCGGCGTGAGCTGCTGGAGGGACATGCCCCGACTGGCCAGATGACGATCCATGAGCAAGAGGCCCCAGCCATCGGGCAGTGAATCATCAAATACACCAGGCAGAGCGCCAAACTGCTGATCTTTATGCTCATAGAGTTGTCGACTGAAAGGAAGCCGAAACGGAGACAGATTAAGGCCAGTTTCCAGGAATGCTTCGTCATATTGAAAAAACACATGGCCACGATCTTCGGCCAGATCGCCAACGTGAATGCGACTGCGCTCGTGCGTGGATAGATGAACTTCCAGTCGCCTCATTGCCGGCCTCGCTTGCGGGTCACTTGGGTCCGCTGCTTTTCAAGTTCATCGAGACTGGCTGCGGCCGGAGGACTAAACAGATTCTCCAATTCCTGCAGACGTCCAAGTGCGTGCACCACCTTCAATAAACTTTCAAGAGAGATCTTACCGGTGCGTTCAAAGCGTTCTAATGATGCAACGGTAACTCCTGAGCGCTGAGCTAGTGTTTTACGCGACCAGTTTTCCAGCAAGCGAAGCTCACGCAAACGATTGGCCAGCTCCTGACTCATCTGTTCGGGGGTGATAAGCGCAATAAGCGGGACGGAAACCATGAAGAAACCCTTCGAAGGAAAGAGGCTGCCAATTCTTAAAATATACCATATTATAACGGATAAACGTCAATAAATCATAAAATATTATGAATAAAAAGTGTACTTATGGTATACGCCGCGCTGGCGAGAAAGGTGAAGGATCGAGCCACTAGTCTTCCATGTTGCGGTTTTGATCGATGTTGTAAGTCGCTGCGCTGAAATTGATTAGGATAGAACGCGAGCGTCTTTCGTATAGGTGAATAAGTATAGCTAATGTCTGACCGCCAGTTCTCACCGGCGTGCAATTGTTTGAAACATGGATTTTGTTTAATATGACATTTCGCTCCGGTTATTGTGTTGTAAGATATGAAATTATAAGTAGTTGCAAATAGATACTGTAGGATTTTATATCGAAATACGTATTTGTGAAGTATACGTCAAAAGATATACTTACTGGCTTAAATATGAAACGTAAGTGATTAGAAAATAACGATTTATAATTAAATTCGCATATAGGGGATATCTGCAAAAGTTGCCCTCGGGGTTATGAGGGGCGCCAGGAATCACCGCAAACCATTGAAAAATAAGGGTTTTCTGCACATCAACTTTGCAAATCTTGTACTGGATTACACTGGATTGCAAGGGATTTTGTATATTGTATACCAAATGAATGGAAATACGTGGATGGATTGAGCCGCATGTCTTGCATGGATTCATGCCAGAGACTGCACCAAGCCAAGATGGATCGGCACCTTTGCCGTAAACCTTTGAACGTCAAATCCTAACGCCAAAAGCGCCGCAAATTTGCCGTGTCGGCAACATACTGAAACATGGCATGATTCGTATACCGTATACGCATGTTTTTGCGTGTTCGCCGACCTGACCAAGCTGGAAACGTGCTGGTCGGTTAATCGGCCTTTTGGCGTATACCGCGTATACTTTCAGCGGGCCTACACGTTCATGCAGCCTGCCTGTAATAGCTTTTGAGCAGGCCGCCCAAGCGTTTACGGCATCGTATTCGGCCCACGATATTGATCGTATCGGGCTGCGTGATTCGATTGTTGTTGAGTCCCTGGTGCGGGCGCTCTGTGTTGTAATGCTCCACATATTGGCTGATCACGTACCGCACATGCTTTTCACCAAAGAAGACCATCTTGCTCACGCACTCATTTTTTATGGTCTGTACAAAGCGCTCGGAAAATGCGTTCAAATTCGGACTTTGCTTGGGCATTTTGAGCGTACGGATGCCGCCTTCTTTGAGCGTCTTGCGGAATGCCGTGGTGTAAAGCGGATCACGATCATGAATTAAGAAGCGTTTGCCTTTCAGGAATCCCTGATCTGCATCGGTCAGGTTCCGGGCCTGCTGAACCATCCATTGTTCGTCAGGCGTATGATGAATGCCGGCAATTTGAACGCGCCGGGTTGAGACGTCAATGACAAAGAATACCAGGTAACGTGTGAGCCCGCGTGGCGTCCATGCTTCAATGGTGAAAAAGTCGCATGCAGCCACGCTTTGGAAATGGGATTTGATGAAGGTCGTCCAGGAGATCTTCTTAGGCCGATCAGGATCATCCAGCAGACCGTGCTCGCGCATAATGCGACGAACCGTTTGCCACGATACCTTGAACCCCAGCGCCTTGAGCTCCCCATGGATGTGGCCGTAGCCCCAGTCGGAGTTTTCATCGGCCATTCGAAGGACCAATTTACGAACTGAGTTAGCTTTTTCGGGCGCCGGGCCTCGCTTGCCGGATCCATCATACTTGTAGGCCACCAGTCTACGGTGCCAGCGCAGAAGGGTTTCAGGGGTAAAGAGCGTTGCGCATTCAATAAGGACATTTCGGCTGAGCTTGGCGGCGGCTGTGGCCAAGCGACGTCTCTGAATATCATTCAGTATAAGTCGGCGTGGACCAAGGCGCTCCCGCAGAACACGGTTCTCTTCCTGAAGATAAGCGATTACATCCTGTTGGTGACGATTCATCCATCCAGCAACAGAAATCAGCACAAACCACCAAAAATTCTTGAACATGGTTGCGATTGTAGCGCTGGTTTTGTCATCGGCATAGTGTGAAGGATGGCATGTCAGTTATCATTGGTTCAGGGAGCAATAGCAATGAGCCAGGAGCCGGTATTCTCATCGGAAAATCGCGATAGAAGCATAAAGCACTTCCATGGCGACGCGCTTGCCTATTGTCGCTTTATCAACGACTTCAGTACTGGCAATGTGAATGATCCCTATACGGTACTGGCGAAACTGCTTGCCAACCTTGGCGCGAGCGTGCTGCAACTTCCTTTTGGGCCGTGCGGCGATACAGTCGAAGATGTTCAGCGCGCCGATTGGCAAGTACTGACCAAAGGGATCGGTGCTGCGTTGGCGCCTACCACGCCGGACATTCTTGAGTATTTGAAGATAATACCGATGATGTGAGTCAGGGTAATGATTGAATTGCGATATACCGATTCCTGATCGACCGAGACGAGACCCCAATTGATGGAGCATATTATGGCCGACTATATTTTTAACAGCCTATCGGATGCAGACTTCGAAGATTTGGTAGCGGACCTGTTGAGCGCTGAATATGGCGTAAGATTTCAGCGATTCACGCGTGGTCGGGACCTGGGAATCGATTTATTGTCGGGAAACCGAATTGAAGATGGCATAATTGCACAATGCAAACATTATTGGCGATCAGGATATCCACAACTGAAATCTGAAATAGACAATAATGAGAAGGAAAAGGTTCATACATTAAAGCCATCCCGTTATATTCTTGCGACATCAATTGGTTTGACTCCACCGAATAAACAAAAAATCATGGAAACATTGTCCCCCTATATTCATGGACTCTCTGACATTTATGGCCGCGATGACTTAAACCAGTTACTCAGCAAACATCATGATATAGAACAACAACATTATAAACTGTGGCTCACAAGCGTTCCTGTACTGCAAAGAATTCTAAACAACGCGAGTGCGGTATGGAAGACTTTCCAATCGCATGATATTGAAAAAAGTTTATCGCTATACGTTCAAACCGGTGCATTTCGCGATGCTCTTCAGATATTAGTAAAGTATAATTACTGCATAATTTCTGGCATACCCGGAATTGGGAAAACTACGTTGGCGAGAATCTTGTTAACTCGCCTGATGGAAGATGGATTTGAGTTGATTTCTGTGAGAGAGCATGTTGGAGAAGCGTTTTCTTTGATCGATCCATTGAGGCGTCAGGTTGTCTATTATGATGATTTTCTCGGACAATCGAGTTTGGAAGATAGGCTAGGTAAAAACGAAGATAAGAGTATTCTTGCACTATTGGAAGAGGCTCGGCGCTCTAAGAATCTAAAGGTGATATTTACTACTCGTGAATACATTCTTAATGATGCAAGAAAGGTGTATGAAGCGCTAAACAAACAAGAATTCGAAATCGGAAAATGTGTCATAAGTGTCGAGCAATATACACGACGTCATCGAGCGAGGATTCTTTATAATCATCTTTATTTTTCTGATCTTTCAAAAGATTATATTGATGCATTACTAACGGGATCTGCGTATAGATCTATTGTTGATCATCGGAATTTTAGTCCGCGCATAATTGAATGGATGACGAGCGATACTGGAGCCAACGCTACGCCACCTGAAAAATTTGCTGAAGCCTTTTTGGACGCTCTTAATAACCCTTCAAAAGTGTGGGCTTATGTATTCGACCATCAGATCAATGATGATGATCGCATATTGTTGTGTTGTCTGGCTTCTTTTGGGACTTTTGTCGGATACAATGATTTGCGGGCAGCATGGTATTCAATAGCCTCTCAGAATTCCTCCCAACCAATTTCTCATGAATTTCGTACTCGATTTAGCACATCGATAAAACATTTGGATGGGTCCTTTATATCGACCGAGAAAGGGCACCATGAGGTTGGTATTGCTTTTCATAATCCCTCGATAAGGGATTATGTTGTTAAGGTTATTGCAGGTAGTGTTGATATTCAAAATGATCTATTGGCGTATGGATCATTTTTTGAGCAGATTGCGTTTTTGGTTCGTCTCAATTCGAATGGTGGCCAATCTCAAACGCCTACTGGGATGATCGAGTGTTCCGATGATATGCGAAGAGCTGTGCGAAGAACCTATTTATCTGAATTTCCTAAATTGCATCGAATCGCCTGGTTCTCGGGGCCAACAAAACTCGGTCGATTACCTGGCAAGGATTATATTGGTGGACGCTTGTCGATGCTCGCGAATTGGGGCGATTCTTTTGGAGTGGAATGGCTCGATTTTGTTTGCGAATTAGTTGAGGAGGCATTCGCGAGCGGAGATCTTGCGGAGCACGTTGCTACTACGAAAATATTAGGGTTTATCGGAGCTATATTAAAAAGGTATCCAACTGACGGTGGTAAGTGGACTAGCCTGATTGCGAATTTGATAGAAATGATAGGGGTTAACCTTAACAAGACCATGCAAGCTGAGGACTGGTTGACCTGGAGCAAATTTCTCCAGGACAATATATCGTCCTATACGACAGAGTTCATGGATAAGTGGGCAGATAAAGCGAGGAATTATTGCAATGAGGAAACAGATAGCATCCTTTCGACTGCAGATACAATACCTCAGGCAGAAGCTTGGTTTGAAATGGTTGAAAGTATTGGATCTGTATGGGGGCTAGATATCGAATCAGAACGACATCGTCTTTCAGACTGGTCAGTTTCAAAGGATGATCACGAAGAGCTAGATCCAGACCGTGATATCGATGCACCAGAGGAAGAATACGATGATGCTGACTATAATGACGACGAACTTGAGGCCTTGTTTCGTTCATTAACAGACCAGCGTGTTGAGTAAGTGTTTGCGCAATGGTTCATGATATTCACTGACTACGATTGAGGATTACATCGGTCGCGTTGTTGTGCCATTCGCTTTTCTGGCCTATTATTGGCTGCGAGATTTGTGATTATTCTAGGTTCTGTCTCATAAGGCCCTGAGGTAGAGAACGCACATGGCCAAAGTAATCATGGCGCCGAAGTTCAGGGCCAGCTTTTCATACCGAGTTCCGATACGCCTAAAGTTCTTGAGCCGTCCAACACATCGTTCGATCACGTTGCGTTTGCGGTAATGCTTTTTATCGCTGGCCCGCCAGAGATACGACCGCTGATTCCTCTTCGGCGGTATCACCGGTTTAATCCCTTGTTCAATCAACCACTCCCGCAGAGGCCAGGAGACATAACCGCGATCTGCGGCCAATCTCGTGGGTAGCTCCCGAGTCTTTCTTACCGCCTGAGCCTGGAGGAGCAAGGGCGCCACATAGAGCCTTTCATTGGCCTGCCCGGGGCTGAGCGTAAAACTCAGCGGCAGCCCGTGCGTCTCAACAACCAGATGCAGCTTAGTGCCCAAACCCCCTTTAGATAGGCCTAAAGCGTGATCTGTCGGCTCATGTATATCGGCCCCCTTTTTTGGCTCCCGCCGCCGAACGTGTCGAGCGAATGGAGCTTGAGTCGATGTTCCACTGGGCGTAATCCAAGAGTCCTTCTGCATCGGCCTTAAGCTGAAGCCGGGCCAAAAGCCTGTCCCAGGTTCCCTCGCGGCGATAGAGCACAAAGCGTCGGTGAGCCGTCTGCCAGGGACCATAGCGTTCCGGCAAATCTCGCCAAGGCGCGCAACTAAACAGGATCCAGAGAATGCCGTTGACGATGGTCCTGTGATCCCGCCAGGCTCGGCCGGTCCTCGGCCGCTCAAACAGGTCCTTGACCAACTCCCAATGCTCATCTTCAAGCTCATAGCGGTGCATCCTGCACCTCCTCTGAACTTGATTTTAGGCGCGCCTTATACCCTTATGAGACAGAACCTAGATGGTGTGAAGTGTTCTTCAAAACGATTCGAAGAAATGCCGCCAGGTAATATTAGTGATAATCCCTTGATCTTGCTGCCAACCGCAGGTGAATCCCTCAGAGATCGTCGTGAGTCGTTATGGGAAGATGCTACGCCATGGGCTTTTATGCTCGGTATGGCATGGTGCCTGGTGGGCCTTGAATGCTATCACTGGCTTACGCAGTACAAAGCTGACGGTTTTTCCACCTCGCTTTATGCCCTTTTAGCAGCGGGTGTTTCGATTTATGTCATTCGTAAATTCATTCGCACCATTCGCGAAGTGAGAATGATTAATCGCGGGCTGGATGGCGAGGTGTGGGTAGGACAGTTCCTGGACCAGAAGTGCCGCCAGCTCGGATTTGAAGTCTTTCATGACATACCTGGTAAAGAATTCAATCTCGATCACGTTTTGATTGGTCCGGCAGGTATTTTCGTGATTGAAACAAAAACACATTCCAAGCGTACCGTTGGCGAGAATATTGTTAGTTATGATGGGCAATCAATCGAAATCAATGGCCTGAGCCCGGACCGGAACCCGATTACTCAAGTAAAGTCCGCGGCTAACTATTTAGCGGGCATTCTCTCCGCTTCAACGGCCATTCCGAATTCTGATCTACCAATACGGCCCGTCATTCTCTATCCCGGATGGTATGTTGATGGGCGATCATCGGGTAAAGATGTTTGGGTTTTCAATGAGAAAGCATTCATGAGTTTCCTGCTCCGTGAACGGACCAAACTCACAAAGGATCAGGTTGCCAAGCTCTCGCACCACCTTACATTGCATGTGCGAGCAAAGCGTAACTCCGGATCAAGTTAGCAGAACGAGATACTCTATAATCCCGCAAAATCCACGAATTTTAGTCACGGACCATTTCCTGCCGGCATACGGGGCACTTTCCGAGATGGTTCCATTCATGAATTGTATGTTCACGTGATACTGTGCATTCCGGATGCAATTCAACTAATTTACTGTCTACGATTCTCAGGACCGGTCGGTCCCACACCAGCATGACAGATTGAACGTCAGGTGCTTCGCCAGCTCTGCCGGAAGAATCAGCCTGTTTGCGATGGCTTCGGACGCAGCTTCATCAAACTCGAACTTCTGGCCCATGACGATTTGGAACCAACGTTCACGATCTCGCAATACGCGGAACATCTTTTCGTCAGCGCTGCCTGCTAAGAACGGCTCATAAATTTCGATTGATCGGCGGCACACTTCGGCCTTACACCGAACACGATCAAGACGTCCCGTTCGTTGCTCAAGGGTGCTTGGATTCCAGCAAAGGTCATGGTGGATAATGTGGCGGCAGAACCTGTGCAGGTCCACACCTTCGCCCATGACTGAACTACTCACTAAGATTTCGGGGAACAGTGGACTATTGAAGGCCAACATGAGACGGTCCCTGATTTCCGTTTTGGTCTTGCCGTAGACCATGCGTACGAGCGGCATGACCCGGTAACTGCCGTCGTCTTTTTCATCTTCCACGACATCCTCGTCGGCATGCTCCAGCCGCCGGGCCTTGGAGTAGATGCTGACGGCGTTGAGGTATTCCAGCAATGGGTTTTCTGATTCGTCAGAGTTTTCGTTAGACTTAAGCACCAGGCGCCGTTCGGCGCGTTCCGCCAGTTCACTTGCGAAGTCCAAGAACTGAACGATCCGCCCCATGTACGTTTGGTTTGACGCATCCCGCTCTTCTTGGATGGCATGGCGCAAAGCATCGATACCCAGGTTGATGATGTTCCGACGAGTCTCGCGCTCCGCCAGAGCATCTCGCACGCTCGCATCGTCGAGTGGAAGATAACGGGCCACGAATGCCGGTGACCGGAAATAAGCCATGAGAACGCCGCGCAGTTCTTCGCGATAGCGCCGCAGTACCTCCTTGTACTGTGGCTTGTCCAGCTCAGCATCAAGGATTGAAACGATCTCGCGATGGAACGGGCTGTCTGCGTCGGAGAGCCGGCGGACGATGCGCGCGAGCCAGTTCTGAACCTCAGACGCCTGTCGCTCGGGGTCGAGGCCGAGTTTCCTCGCGGCGATATCAATGATCCTCCGGTTGATTTCCTCCCGGAGGTGTTCGGACAAGGCCTGCGCTGTCTGAATATAGAAACAGAATATCAGCACTTTCTCCCCGGCGAACCAGAGGTCTACGGCCCGCTGCACGGTGGCGGCGACCTTGGGGTGCGCCATGCGGCGTTCCCTGCTCGCGTCGCGTGAAGGGATGAGCTGGGCTATCTGCTCCTCGTACCAACGGGTCGGGACCATCCATGAACAATCCTTGGCGTCTGCCTCCAACCCGTCGTCGATGTCCTTTGCGGCAAGCCGATCCTCGCGGGTGTGATGGAAGGCCTCATACGAACTGGCCAATCCTTCGGCGAAGAACGCGCGCGTGCCGGCGGATTGCGCAAGCTGGCCCTGCGCCCTGGCCGTGATCAAGAACGGGAGCAGTGCCGTATCCTGGATAGGTAGTCCTATATCCGCATGGTATGGATCATCGTTACCGTTCGTGCTGATAGCGCGGCCAACCACGATATTTCGTCGCAGCACATCAGGCGAGTTTGGCAGGTGAGGCAACCGATTATGTCGAATCAGCCATGGTTTGAGCAGTAGCTCTGCCTGTTTCCGGGTGGTAACGCAATACCGGTAGGCGTGAATCAGCTGTTGCAGCCATGGATCCGTGGGTGACGCTTCGATGTTCTTCCACCAGGAGAGTATTTTCTGTTCTTCATCTTCCCCGGCCTCAAGGGTTCCAAGCATGTCGATGCGGAGCTTTCCCCAGTGTCGGTCGAATTGTCTGCCGGCCAGGCGGTTGTGGTCCAGTGCCTGTTCCAACTTGATCATTTCTCTCTCAAAATCCTCGCGCGTGCCCGCCGGCGCCTCGCCGCGTGACCATCGAACTGCGGAGAAACTGCG
This sequence comes from uncultured Phycisphaeraceae bacterium, assembly GCA_964610975.1. GTDB lineage: Bacteria > Planctomycetota > Phycisphaerae > WQYP01 > WQYP01 > CAZSYN01. The sequence goes on along the minus strand of CAZSYN010000003.1, from coordinate 121,477 downwards.
CAGCACCCGAATAAGCTCCTGGTGTCCGAGTTGGAATGGCGTGGCAGAGAGAAAGAGCATCCGGTCAAACTTTTCATGCAGTAACGTGACATCATCTTTGGTTTCCGGGCGGAACAGCTGTGCGAGCCGCGTCGAGTCGTTCTTCGCGTGATGCGCCTCGTCAAGTACCAACAGCGGAGATCGCCATCGCGCGAGGTTCAGCCACTGTTTGTAGACGTCGCGGCATGCATCATTGAACTTCCCGCGCACTTTATTGCGAAGCGATGTTTGCACATTCTCTGGCCGCCAACCGGGAAGTTCGCGAAGGACTGTGCAGAGGTCAGTCCAATCGATCTTCTGGGCGTCTTTCGACAAGAGTTCGGGAACTGGATCGTCCTCTTCTTCAGAGAGGATGCCTTCCGATACAAGGATGCGCTTCCATTCTAGCACGTCACAGTGCATCAGGCGGTCTACCACGTCCTCGGTCAGCCGACAATTGGAGAACTGGCGAACAAGGTTAGAGGCCCACCGGTATACGCGGCGTTTTTGTGTATCTGTGAGTCTCGTCATGCTCCGGGCCAACCGGATCATCGCCAGTTTCACCCACGGATCGTCGAGCCCTCGCGAGAAGCACCCCGTCGTGACAAACACGAGATGGGTCCGTTCCTCGACCCGCCCATCAAGCAGTTTGAAGAACTCAGTCGGCGTATGGGCATACCCGTCGCGCACCCAGTCCAGGGCATGGTCACGCACGCAGTGCGTCTTGAATTGCTCCCAATCCCGCTGCCATTTCTGCCGAAGGCCCGCAGGCACCATTACGACCACGGGACAATGGGTTCGCCGCGATGAAACGATCACCGAAGCGACCACGGCCATCGCCACATATGTCTTGCCCATGCCCACCTCATCAGCCAGCAGAACGCCTGGCTGCTCCGCCATGCGACGGAGGATGGTGCTGGCGGTCTGTGTCTGACGCTGGGCATCCTGGGCATCAATCGGATTGCTGTAGGCTCTGCCGACACCGGCCAGCTCAATCATATTATGGGGTATAGACCACTCGACGGGCATGGCTTATTCCTCCTCTAGCTTCAATAGACCCGCGCTTTCAAGAAATGAAGCATCGAGATACCGCACCAGATCCTCGGGCAAGGAAACGCCCATCTCGCGTTGCCGCTGGATCACAGTCGTGATGCGCTGTCGGGCTTCGGCGAACAAAGGGTCGAGCCACTTGTGGTTTCGGCCGCAGCTTCGCCGCATTTGTCGTCCAACATGTCCTACGGACAGCAGCAGCTCAGCAAGTGAATAGAGTTGGTAGGCTGTTTCTGTTGCCGACGCCTCTTCGCCTGCGCGCCCGTTCGAATTGCCGATCATCTTTTCCGCCAACTGAACCGGTCCCAGGGGATCGCGAAGGAGGCGGTAACGAATGGCGTCGGGGATGGGGGGCGTTCGTGCGATTCGGTCTGCCATCGCGGCCAAAGCGCGGCCAAATCGGCGTATTCGGTACAGAACGTAATTCGATGTGTCTACGGCGTGCAGGGACTCAATGGCCGCGTCCGTGCTCGTATTGCGCTGCCGGCGGGCTTCTTGCCTCTCGATCCATTCGGCAGGTGTTCTGCCGCTGAGAAGGCAATCAATGATCCCGTCCATAGACAGGCCGCAGAATTCTTTCGGCGGCAACAGGTCGGCCTCCCTGTCCTCGACGGCCACGGCCAAGAATCCCTCGTGGTTCACATTGTCCTGGTCCGTCCAAGCCACCCGCAACGCCGTGAGATGGACGCCTCGCGCTTTTTCATCCAGCGTAAAGGAAATCGTCGAGTCGGATATCGCAGTCACCGACCGCGCGAACAGTATAACAGCGTGCTCGGCGGCTTGGCCCGAGAGGTTGATAGTCCAGCTCGGAGGCTCGGGCTCGTTACGGTCAATCGCAATGCGAATCGTGCCGGTCGCCTGGGAGTAACTCGCCCACGCGAAAAAGGCGGGCAGGTACGGCTGGGTCGGTGGGGCGTCCTCGCCTCCGTTTGCCGGGTCTTGCCATACAAGATCATCCACGCTACACGAGTCGTCCCATGAAATACCGAGCCGATCTGTAAAGGTCCGTCCGTCCCGGTTCTCCTCCGCCATGTCCTCGAAGGCAATATTGGCTTCGCAGTTATACACGCCAATTCCCATGCCGTGCGGCGTAAAATTGCTCGATCCGACCATCAGCAGATCGTGCATATCGCCTTCAATGAGGATCGCTTTGGCATGCAGGCACCGCGGCCGTTCATCAACGTCTGGAATGTACAACGGTACCGGCACAACATAGCTGTTCTCTCCGAATCGTTTCTTCCAGCACTGGCCGAACTGCCGAGGCACCGCGACAATGCGCCGCTTTGCGTTCTCTGACGCGGGTACTTCGGGTACGACCAACCAACCCTGGGCATCTCTGGCGAAAGTCAGTCCTCGAAGGGTGTCTAGAACGCAATCCTCTCCAGTTGTCTGCTGGCCGATAAAGGGCGACACAATGGTGAGCCCAGTAACGCGGCGCGGCTGCCAGACCTGGATCAGTTGGTGCAGCGCCGAACGTGCTGGACCAGCCGGATGCCGGGGGTGGCTGCACACAAGGTGGGCCCTGGGGCGCTCCTGCGGCCTAAAGCCGTCGGGTGCCTCTGACCACCGACGGATCCGCATCCGCGTCTGCTCCACGGTTTCACGAACCCGCTGCGTTGCAGCAGGCAATGCCCGAGACCAAGAACAAAGGATGTTTACGAAGCCCAGTGCGTCCTGCAACATGCCAAGCGGCGCCGACTCCTTTCCGTCGAAAAAGTCAATAGCGGCAAACACTTCGCGGTTTCGGCGGTAGCCGGCGCGGGTTAGATTGGCGGAACTCACAATCAGACGTACCAAGCGTTCCCACACCAGCAGTGTAAGCTTTGAGTGCTGCAAGCCGCCGGGGACATGGATGGGTAACTGGTCCCACTGAAGGGTTGTCTGTCGCGGATCGAATTTCGCCGCGTCGACCAACAGGCCAACACGGGTCGACGCAAGCGACTCCTCCCGTTCGATGATGAACGTGCGCTCGTTTTCCGTGTGGTCGAATCTCAAGCCCAGGAAGCGAGGCAAAAGCTCTGATTCGAAAAACCCCGCGTCGAACTCAAATGTGGTGGATATGCAGGAGACGGCAGCGCCTGCCCCGCCCTGGAGTTGATCGTCGGCGGGTGGTCTCCAGAAGTCGGCCAGAGGTTGTTCCTCGGGTACTTTACGCTTCCTCATCGGGCACCTCCACGCCAGGCAGGCCGAGTTCCGCAAGAAAACTGTACGCGTTGGGTATGCGGAACGTATGAAGGTATTGAACCCGCGCCCGTGGCGCCCGTTCGTTCGCATCGCCTCGTCCGGGCATCAGCACCCACCGCTCACCGGGCTCGATCCACATGCCCTTTCCCTTGGACGCCTGGACGTCGCGATGACGTGACATGACGACTTCGATGAGCCGCTTCGGGCTTTCCGAACCGGTGGCCGCTTGCGACGTGATGACGTCCAGCGGTTCAAGAGGATTTCGATCGGCAATCTGCGGGGCCGTTGGAATCCTCTCGATCAGGTCACGCAGACGGGTTGCTGCTTTGGGTAACTGTCGACACAGGGATTGGAAAACGGGCTGCAATTGCGGATCGGCCTCGATCTCACTGGGCTTCGTCTGTCCCCCTCGTCTCGTCAGGCCCCACAAAAGGCACGCGAAGGCCGTTTCCAAACGACATGCGACTTCTTCGTAAGCGTCGGCCAGATGGATGGTCAACTCGATGATCCTGTCTTCCTCCCGCTCGGATGGTGCCAACGCGGGCAGCATGGCGTCCAGAAGCACTCTCCGGTCCTGTTCGCTACGGCCAACCTCGGAGGCTTTACGGTAAACCGCGATAGATTCCGGATGACATAGAAGCTCTAGACATCTGCGACGGATGGGATCACCATCCAACAGTCGGCGTAGGGCCTGGCGTTCACGTCTTCCCACTTTATCTGGTCGCAAGCACTGGGCCAGCTCGCACCATCCAGACCAATCCTTGCTCCGCCATTTCTGTTTGAGCAATTGGTCCAGTGTAGCGTCGGAGAATCGATCTACCCACTGACGACCAGTTGATTTGCTGTCTTCCTCATCGAGCACGCCCGGCAACTGCTCATCACCGGACCACGCTATGAGCAGTTCCTCTCCTTCACGGCCCAAACAATCGTCTTCGTTGACGATATCAAGGCTCCGCGCCAGCCGGGCGAGCACACCGAAGGGTCCGTTGATGGCTTGGCCCTTAAGAAAGTTGTTACGTCCAAGTGGCGTGTCGCCCGAAAGTAATGCCTGTCGTGCCAGGCGTCTGCCCGGTAGCCTGATCGCAGCTTGCTTCCATGACGAACTATCTTGTTCAAACTGACGGATCACCGCCGACACAAAGATACGCTCGAACGCCAGTCGAGCCGCGAGTCCGCCATCGTCACCATCAACCTGTGATGCTTTGGCTCGTTCTGCGATCACCGCTGCAAGAGCGGCAAACGTGAGGAATCGGGGGCGCCACATGCGGGCGGTGAAGCCGGGAAATAGCACTTCCGCGATACGCTCAGCAGGTCCTAGCGAACCCAATGGATCAATACTGCCGGGTGGATCGTCAGCAGGGTCCAGTGGCGTAATATTCGGCAGATATCGCGTATTTAAGCCCATAGTGACTGGCCTCCACCGGTGTTATGCGCATCAATGTAGACGAACTCGTGATGCCGTAGCACCCTTGGGACAATAATGTGCATTTCACTGCTATTGGGCGGCGGCGTCAACGCGGTTGTGCTTGATTATCACAAGATCACTGACATGCTGTTGTCAGTTGACGCCAGCACATTTCGCCTATATCACTGGCCATGTTTCTTATACTGACAACCTTATGTCAGTATCGCATAAAGTAATGTCTAAGTAGCTTGAACCCGGCCATGATCTAAAAGACTATATCTACCATCTTTACGTTCAAGAGGACTCACCATAGCCGCGGATTACAACCGTATTCATTGTTTGCTCAAGATCATCATATTGGTTCAGGGGGATCCTTCTTGGACAATCGCGCGTCTGGCATTGGAATGTGGTAAGACTGAATAAATTATATATCGTTATGTTAAAATAATTATCGCGGCCGAGATCCAGATACACCTTGAGATTGCGCCTGATGGATCCGATGGTCTACCGGATCGAATGGCCTCTTTCTCAGTTGCATAAAAGCAGATTAGAACGATAATTAGCGTTAGCTCATTGAGCACTAACATCATTGAAACCATTCTAGGGGTCGGGACAGATGGAAATCTTTGCTCTGCGCGACAAGTTAATCAATGAATATTCCAATTACAGCGGAAGTTTCATACAGATCCGTGATCCTAGAATAGAAACCAAAGTCAAAGAAGAGCTTGCTAGCGGCCACCTTTGGCCTGATCCCTTGATTCAGCTCAATCCAGCGTTCAAACCCGGCAAGTTGATCGATGAACTCGTGGAAGAAGGCATTCTGCACAATGAGTGTGGGAAAATCTTCCGCCGCAATAAATCTGAATCGTATGGATCTGGTATGCCACTCCGGCTCCACCAGCATCAGGAGGACGCTATTCGGTTTGCCCATGCGGGTCACAATTATGTTTTGACCACCGGTACGGGTTCTGGCAAGAGTCTTGCATATATTGTTCCTATCGTAGATTACGTTCTGCAGACAGGAAGCGGTAAAGGTGTCCGTGCTATTGTGGTTTATCCCATGAATGCTTTGGCCAATAGCCAGGAAGGTGAGCTGGAAAAATTCCTCCTTGCTGGATATCAATCAGGGCAATCGCCAGTTACATTTAAACGCTATACAGGGCAGGAAAATGAAGAGCAACGAAAGGCAATTTGGGCATCACCACCCGATATCATTTTAACGAATTATGTCATGCTGGAGCTAATGCTCACGCGGCCTCAGGAGCAACCTTTGATCCGCGCTGCGCGGCAACTGAGGTTCCTAGTGCTCGACGAACTTCATACGTATCGAGGTCGCCAAGGTGCGGATGTGGCATTGTTAGTTCGTCGGGCTCGGGAGACTCTTTCACCAGATCATCTTCAGTGTGTCGGTACGTCAGCTACAATGGCTAGCGGCGATGAATACACTTTCGAAGAACAAAAGCAAAAAGTCGCGGAGGTTGCTACAACGTTATTTGGTTCGGAAGTCCGGCCCGAGCATGTTGTTGGTGAAACTCTCCGCAGGGTCACAGCCCCTGCCGATTTAACCAATTCCGATTATCGTCACAAGCTGCAATCGCGTGTGGCGGATGCCGCAGCTTGTTGCGCAGAGAAATTCTCCACGTTCGTAGCTGATCCGCTAGCGGGCTGGGTGGAAAATACATTTGGTGTACATACCGATGCCACTGGACGCTTAGTACGGGCCAAGCCACGCAGTCTCATCGGTCCTAATGGTGCAGCACACGAATTGGCCAGCGATACTGGATTACCGGAGGCACGATGTGCCGATGCCCTACGGGAGACATTACTAGCCGGTACGCGATGCGAGCCTGATCCTGTTACAGGCTTTCGGCCGTTTGCCTTTCGCCTTCATCAGTTCATCAGCCGTGGCGATACTGTTTATGCTTCATTAGATTATGAGGATAACCGTTATATCACGCTTCATGGTCAGCAATTTGTACCTGGCGATCGATCTCACCAATTATTTCCGTTGGTGTTCTGCCGTGAATGTGGGCAAGAATATTACTGCGTACGGCGGATTGAAGATCGTACAACCGGTAATGTTCGCTATGAACAACGTGAATTGGGCGATATGGCCGCTCAGGATGATCAGGATTGCGGATACTTGTACATAAGCAAACGTGCGCCATGGCCTGGCGATGCAGAGGAAATTATCTCGCGGCTACCAGATGATTGGTTGGAAGAGCGTGATGGCAGGACCTTCGTTCGTCAAAGCCTGCGAAAAAAACTTCCGCAAATGATGGCTGTTGATGGTCAAGGCAAGATTGATTCTGCAGGAACACACGGTGTGTTTCTGCAAGCCCCATTCCGTTTTTGTTTATGTTGTGGTGTATCCTATTCGGGAACCTCGCGTTCCGATCTCGGAAAACTTACCACTCTGGGCACGGAAGGCCGCAGTACAGCGACGACGATCATGTCCATGACTGTGGTGCGGCATCTTCGTAGCGACAAGACATTAGCTGAACGGGCTCGTAAACTTCTGAGCTTTACAGACAATCGGCAAGATGCTTCTTTGCAGGCTGGGCATTTCAATGATTTTGTCGATGTCAGTGTGATCCGCGCTGCGATTTACGAAGCAACACGAAAAGCTGGAGTTGCTGGAATCAGCCACGAAGTATTGGCTCAGCGTGTATTTGATGCATTGTCTCTGCCGCCAATTGAATACGCCTTGCGGCCAGAAGCGAAGTTTGCAGAGAAAGCCGAAAACGAAAGAGCACTCAAGGCCGTATTGGCCTATCGGATTTACCGCGATTTGGAGCGTGGCTGGCGCATTACATCTCCCAATCTAGAACAGACTGGATTACTGGAAATCCAGTATCCCGTGCTGGACGAATTATGTAGTTCGGAAGAAGACTGGCGAGTTCGTGAAGATGCTGTTGGAAAGAAAAAAACAGTTCACTCCGCATTGGCTCAGGCTAGCCCGGCCACGCGTGCCAAAGTTGCACGCGTATTGCTAGACTTCTTGCGCCGTGAGCTGGCTGTTCGTGTAGACTGCCTCGATTCATCATTCCAGGACACTTTACGGCAATTGTCTTATCAACGGTTGAAGGCTCCTTGGGCGATTGATGAGAATGAGCGTCTGCAAAGTGCTTCAATTCTGTTTCCACGGGCTTCGCGGCCGAACGAATGGGGCGGCAACATCTACCTCTCTTCGCGCAGTGGCTTTGGCCAATACCTTCGCCGTCCAGGTACGTTTCCAGAATCGGGTCCTCCGCCCTTTAATGAAATACACGAAATTATTGAGGATTTGCTGGAGTGCTTGCGCACTGGTGGCCTGATACAGCGGGTTCTTGAGAAGGAACCTGACAAGGAAGTAGCTGGCTATCAGATTCCTGCTTCGGCCATGCTTTGGTGCGCTGGCGATGGCAACCAGGCATTTCGTGATCCGATCCGCGTACCACGAGCTCCGGAAAATGGCCAACGGGTGAATCCTTTTTTTGTATCTTTTTACCGTACAGTCGCCCGAGAATTGCGGGGACTGGAGGCGCGAGAGCACACCGCTCAAGTTTATAGCGAAGAACGTGAGAAACGTGAAGAACAGTTCCGAACTGGCCAACTGCCTGTTCTATTCTGCTCGCCGACGATGGAACTCGGCGTTGATATAGCTGATCTGAATGTCGTAAGCCTACGCAACGTGCCACCGACCCCAGCTAATTATGCTCAACGCAGTGGCCGCGCCGGCCGCGGCGGGCAACCCGCTCTTGTTTTTGCCTATTGCACCACGGGAAGCTCGCATGACCAATATTTCTTCAAGCGGCCGGAGCAGATGGTTGCTGGAGTTGTAGCTCCGCCGCGGATCGATCTGGCCAATGAGGATCTGGTCAAGGCCCATATTCATGCGATTTGGCTTGCTCAGGCTGGAATTGATCTTAGGCGGTCATTGAAGGACCTGCTGGATTTGGCAGGATCTCCGCCATTACTTAAGTTATTAGAGTCGGTGCAGCACGATATTGATCGTGAGGCTCCGCGCAAGCAGGCACAATCATTGGCCGAGCGAGTTATAGCCTCCATGCAATCGGAGCTAGCACAGGCCCCTTGGTGCACGCCAGAGTGGCTTGCCTATACACTCAATGCAATTCCCAGAAATTTTGATGATGCTTGTGAGCGCTGGCGATCCATGTACCGCACGGCTTTGGCGCAGCAGGCTGCACAGAATCGCATTATTGTGGATCACCAACGTTCAGTGGAAGATCGTCGAAAGGCAGAAGTGCTGCGGCGGGAAGCAGAAATGCAACTCAAACTCCTCCTGGATGCAGATAGTCCGATTCAGTCAGACTTTTACAGCTATCGCTATTTTGCGTCGGAAGGTTTCTTGCCTGGCTACAATTTCCCGAGATTGCCAATATCGGCCTATATTCCGGGGCAGCGGAGTCGGGATGAGTTCCTTTCCCGACCGCGCTTTTTGGCAGTGTCAGAGTTTGGTCCAAGGGCGCTTATTTATCATGAAGGTTCGCGCTACCAAATAGTCAAAGCTAGCCTGCCACTGAGAGATATTGGCGATTCCAATGAGTTGCCAACCCAAAAAATTAAACTTTGCACGCTCTGCGGTTATACACATTTGATAACTGAAAATGACGGTTTAGATACTTGCGAACGTTGTGGTGGTCCACTTGATGCGCCACTGACATCACTTTTTAGGCTCCAGCAGGTCTCGACCCGCCGCCGCGATAAGATCAACTGCGATGAAGAAGAGCGAATGCGACTTGGGTACGATGTACGTACGACGCTTCGTTTTGCTCCGGATGCCACCGGTGGCCCTATGTCCCGTGTTGCTCAGGTCAAAACAGCTAACGGCCAAGTACTTCTTCATTTGACATTTGGACCGGCTGCACATCTGTGGCGGATCAATCTTGGTTGGCGGCGCCGCAAGCCTACTGATCCACCAGGGTTTTTCATTGATATGGAAAAAGGTCTTTGGGCGCGTAATGATCTTGATCCGAATGAAGAGGATGGTACTGAAGAGCGATTAGGTGATCGTGTTGTACGTGTGATTCCATACGTGGACGATACGCGCAATTGCCTGCTTATTGAACCTGCCACGCCTATGGAAGCACGACCGCTGCTGTCGCTCCAGGCTGCTCTCAAACGAGCCATTCAAATAGAGTATCAGCTTGAAGACAGTGAACTGGCAACGGAACCACTACCGTCGCAGGCCAATCCACGCTTGATTCTTTTGTATGAAGCTGCTGAGGGTGGCGCTGGTGTACTGCGGCGAATCGTGGATGATCCTCATGCCTTGGGGCATGTAGCTCGACGGGCACTGGAACTATGCCATTTCGATCCCAAGACTGGTGAAGATCATAAGCGTGCACCGCATGCTCGGGAAGATTGTGAAGCCGCTTGTTATGACTGCCTTATGAGCTATTCAAATCAATATTATCACGACCTGCTGGATCGTCAGCGCATTCGTGAGATCCTGCTTACTTTGACGACAGCCACTGTCACAGCATCACCCGGGCCTGCTACTCGTCCCAATCATCTGGCGCAACTCCAATCCATGGCTGGTTCAGACTTGGAACGCCAATGGCTGCGAGCACTTGATGCCCACGGCCTTTGTCTGCCCACAGATGGACAATTTTTGATTGCCAATTGCGGCACTCGTCCGGATTTCTATTATGCACAAGTTCCTGCGGTAATTTACGTTGACGGACCGGCGCATGATTTTCCTGAGCGCCAAGCGCGAGATCAGGTCCAAGAGGTCACGCTGGATAGCAAAGGCTATCTTGTAATCCGATTCGGACATCAGGAAAATTGGGAAGAAAAGTTTCGCCAATATCCCAGCGTCTTTGGCCGCATGGAGAAATCCCAATGAGCTTTGCGGTTGGTTCTCTCATTCGTGCCCGTGGTCGTGAGTGGGTCGTTTTGCCTGAATCTGGGGAGGATCTCCTGATCGCGCGGCCCCTTGGCGGTACTGATCTGGAGACCGCAGGTATTCACACCGCTCTAGAGGCTGTTGAGTCGGCAACATTTGAGCTGCCCAGCGTGCAGCATTTAGGTGACCATCGTTCCTGTCGGTTGCTTTGGGATGCTGTGCGCCTGGGATTTCGTTCCAGCGCCGGCCCATTTCGCTCATTTGCCCGTATCAATGTTGAACCTCGGCCATACCAGCTCGTTCCGCTGCTGATGGCCCTACGGCTTGATCCTGTACGGCTCTTGATCGCAGACGATGTGGGTATCGGCAAAACGATTGAAACCTGTCTGATTGTCCGTGAAATGCTAGATCGTGGTGAAATTACACGATTCAGTGTTTTGTGTCCGCCGCATTTAGCTGAGCAGTGGCAGCGTGAGTTGAAAGAAAAATTTCACATTGATGCTGAGCGGGTTCTGCCAAGTACAATTAGTCGTCTAGAACGCCAGACACGTGCTGATCAGTTGCTGTTTGAAGTTTTTCCCTATACCGTGGTTTCAACAGACTTCATCAAAAATATCCATCGTCGTGAACAATTCATTCGGCAATGCCCGGCATTGATCATCGTTGACGAAGCGCACACCTGCGCCTTAGGTGGTCTGGGAACGGGACGGCAACAACGGCATGATCTTATTCGCCGCTTGTCGTCTGATCCCAAACGACATGTTCTTCTGGTTACCGCGACTCCGCATAGTGGCGACGAGCAGGCATTCCGCTCATTGTTAACTCTTCTGGATGCAAATCTCACAGGCTTACCTGAGAACCTCGGCGGGGATGAAAATCGTCGTTATCGCGAACAGCTTGCCCGGCATATGGTTCAGCGCCGCCGTGCGGACATCCGCCAATTTAATGTTGAAACTCCATTTCCGGATCGTCAGGAGAAGGAAGACAATTACAAACTATCACCCGCCTATCAGAAGTTTCTGGTTCACGTGCTTAATTATGCACGTCGGCAGGTAGAATCCAGCGGTGAAAAACAGGGGCAACGGGTGCGGTGGTGGTCTATGCTGGCCCTTCTCCGCGCGATGGCGTCCTCTCCCGCTGCGGCGGCTGCCACCTTACGTAATCGTGCGGCGGTTGCAAAGGCTGAAACACCTGATCAAATTGATGAAATTGGCAAACGATCCGTATTGGATCTTACGGATGATGAAGCTGCCGAAAATCTTGATATCACACCCGGTGCGGACATTGACGATGATTCTGCTTCTGATCAGTCCGATCGACGTCGTCTACGGGAAATGGCTCAAGAAGCCGATGCCTTGGCGGGTCATCCTGACAACAAACTACTCAAAGCAACGACGTTAATTGGACAACTATTAGCAGACGGTTTTCAGCCGATTGTCTTTTGTCGCTTTATTCATACCGCGGAATATGTGGCAGAATGGCTCCGTAAGCAACTGCCCAAGGATGTCGTGGTGGATGCAGTGACCGGTCTGTTGCCACCAGAAGATCGTGAATCGCGCGTGGAACAACTTGGTCAAGCCAGCAAACGTGTACTGGTCTGCACAGATTGCCTATCAGAAGGCATCAACCTTCAGAGTCATTTCAACGCGATTTTCCATTATGATTTGAGCTGGAATCCCACGCGCCACGAGCAGCGCGAAGGTCGTGTTGATCGGTATGGACAAGAATCCACCATTGTCCGGGTCTGTACATATTATGGCGTAGATAATCAGATTGACGGCCTCGTGCTTGATGTGCTGATCAAAAAGCACCGTAGCATTCGCAGTTCTTTGGGTATCTCTGTGCCAGTACCTGTCGACAACGATCAGGTTATCGAGGCGATCTTTAAAGGTCTTCTGCTTCGTAATCGCGATGCCGATGCTTCTCAATTGTCTCTCTTTAGTATTGATGATCTTGTACCAATTCGCAAAAAAGTCCATGATGAATGGCAGTCTGCGGCGGAGCGTGAATCCAGATCCAGGACGATCTTCGCCCAGAATGCCATGAAGGTTGATGAAGTCGCTCTTGAACTCAGGGCCGTTCGTGATGCTATCGGTTCTGGTACTGACGTAGCTCGCTTTGTCCGGACGGCCCTGGGCGCCCATGGCGCAACTGTAACCGATGCGGCCCGCGGCAACCTTCATGTGGAACTCAATGGCCTGAATCCTGCCTTACGTGATCAATTGGGAATCAATGGCAAGCAAATAGATGTACGTTTCGAGTTGCCTGTGCATGATGGCGTGGTTCTCTTGACCCGCACCCACCCATTGGTAGAAAAACTTGCTGGGTTCACGCTGGACACAGCCCTTGATCCGCAACAGCAGGGAATCGCCCGCCGCGCTGGCGTCGTTCGTACCAGGAGCGTCAGCGATAAGACCATGCTGATCCTCCTGCGTCTTCGATATCAGATCTTTACCGGAAAAGGATCGGAATCCTCGGCTCTGTTGGCTGAAGATACCGCCCTTGTCGGCTTTACCGGCACACCACAGAACCCCCAATGGCTCAAGACTGACGAATTGGAGTCTCTTTTGGGGGCTGAAGCCAACGCCAATGTGAATCCCGATCTGGCCCGGGATACAATTGAAAAATTGCGCGATGCCGAGCCTTTACTTCGACCCTATCTGGAACAATGCGCTCGCACTCGTGGCGAGACTTTGTTGGAGGCTCACAACCGCGTACGCCGTACCGCGCAGGTGCGTGGAATGGCACCCAGGATAGAGGCCAAGCTGCCGCTGGATATACTCGGCTTGTATGTTTATTTCCCGATGTCATAAATGGCATCGCTTCGGATCTGACTTTAACTATTACGCTGACGGAACTTATCGTAATGCCAACTGTGCAAACCAGCCTCTTTGCCACTGTTCATACCGAAGGCGCCATCTTGCCGCCTGATCTCCTTCAGTTGATTGCAGAGGAATCTAAAGAACTTGCCGGCCTGACGCCGGCCGCCTATCACTTGCTGGAAGGGGAGCGACTCAATGAAGCCGCTACACGATCGTTTAACCGCCTTCTGACGGCCTGGGCAAGTTTTAAGGCTGCATTTGAAAAACTCTCTTTCGACGACCCAGCCACAACCGTTACACGCGAAAAATGGTTGCTGCCCCTATTTGCGGAACTGGGTTACGGCCGCCTAACAACCGTTCCGGCGGTCACGCTTGAAGATAAAACCTATGCGATCAGCCACGGCTGGCAGAAAACGCCGATCCATCTTGTCGGTTGCCGAGTGGAGCTGGATGACCGTATTCCCGGCGTCGCCGGCGCATCCAAGGCAAGCCCGCACTCCCTGCTCCAGGAGTTTCTCAACCGTTCTCCCGACCACCTTTGGGGCTTTGTCGCCAACGGATACCGCTTCCGTATCCTGCGTGATACCCGATCTCTGGCCCGCCAGGCATACGTTGAATTTGATCTCCAGCAGATGTTTGAAGGCCAAAATTATGCCGATTTCAAACTCCTGTGGCTGGTCTGTCATCAATCACGTGTGGAAGGTGACCGGCCGGAGCAGTGCCTCCTTGAAAAGTGGTCGCAGACGGCCATTCAGCGCGGCACCCGCATGCAGGAGAAACTTCGTGATGGTGTAAAGGCCGCCATTGAATGCCTTGGCCGTGGGTTCCTAGTTTATAACCATTCCACTAATATCCATTCTGCCAACGCCGCCCTTCGGACGCGCTTGCGCGAGGGCACACTAAATAGACAAGATTACTACCGCCAGATTCTGCGTTTGGTTTACCGTTTACTGTTTCTCTTTGTTGCCGAAGATCGTGAAGTCCTCCTGTTCCCAGGCGACACACTGGCCCCGGCTAGGGAAACCTATCGCAAGTACTATTCTACCCGCCGCCTGCGTCTGTTGGCGGGTTCCATGCGTGGCTCGCCGCATCCTGATTTGTACCGGGCGCTCAAACTTGTTTTTACCAAGCTGAATCGGACTGGCTGCCCGGAACTGGCGCTTCCCGCCTTGGGATCGCTGCTCTGGTCGGATGCAGCCGCACCCGATCTGGATGCTGCGGATATTGCCAATCGTGATCTGCTAGAAGCGATCTACAAGCTGGCCTTCACCCAGGATGATGCCACCAAATCGCTGCGTCCTGTGGATTACCGCAATCTTGGTTCAGAGGAATTTGGTTCCGTTTATGAAAGCCTGCTCGAACTTCACCCCGATATCAATGCGGACGCCGCTACCTTTGCTCTTGCCACGGCCGCGGGCAATGAACGTAAAACGTCCGGCTCCTATTACACGCCTACCAGTTTGGTCAATTGCCTGCTCGATTCCGCTCTTGATCCTGTTGTTGCAGATGCCATTAAAGGTAAGGCTTGGGGGACGAATGGACCGGCTGAAAAGGCTCTGCTGGCTCTCAAGGTGTGTGATCCCGCCTGCGGCAGTGGCCACTTTCTGATCGCCGCTGCCCACCGACTGGCCAAATGCCTGGCGGCTATCCGTACCGGTGATGAGGAACCCGCTCCCGAAGCCACCCGCCATGCTCTCCGCGATGTCATTCGGCACTGCATTTACGGCGTTGATCTCAATCCGATGGCCGTGGAACTCTGCCGTGTGGCACTTTGGATGGAATCGTTGGAACCTGGCAAACCCCTTAGCTTTCTGGAAGCCCACATCAAGGTTGGCAATTCATTACTCGGTACCACGCCAGCTCTCCTGGCCAGGGGTATACCAGATGAAGCCTTTGAGCCTATAGAGGGCGATGACAAAGCTGTTTGCCGCGAACTTAAGAAACGCAACAAGAAAGAACGTGAGGCCATCAATAAAGGCCAAGGATATATGTTTGATGTCCCAGTCAGACTTGGGAACATGTCACAAGTATTGGCCAATATTGGATTGGAAGACGAAGATTCTGTCGAAGAGGTCGAACGTCACCGCCAGATCTACAACCAGACCATGCAGTCCGCCGATTACATCAACAACTGTTTTCTTGCAGATGCCTGGTGCGCAGCATTTGTTTGGCCAAAAGACAAGAGTTCAGTTGCTCCCCACGCCATTACAGAAAGGACATTCCGCGAGATCGAGCGTTCGCCACACAATTATCCGTCTGTGACGATTGAGTACCAGGAAACACGTCGGTTGGCTGGTCGGCATGCATTCTTTCATTGGCATCTTGAATTCCCCGATGTGTTCAAGCCTACCAAACAAGAAAGACTAGAAGATACCGTGACTGGTTGGGATGGAGGATTTGATATCGTTCTCGGCAATCCTCCTTGGGAGAGAATCAAGCTTCAGGAAAAAGAATGGTTTGCCGAGCGTTTACCCGTCATTGCCAATGCCGCTAATGCTGCCCAACGTCGCGAGCTGATTGATCAATTATTGACTGAAGATCCCGCAATCTATCAGGCTTTTTTGGACGATCGGCGCAAGGCCGAAGGTGAAAGCACCTTGGCCCGCCAATCAGGGCGTTTTCCACTTTGCGGCCGAGGTGACGTCAATACCTATACACTCTTTGCTGAGACAATGCGTGAAATCTGCTCATCCTACGGCCGTGTTGGTGTCATTGTTCCCTCCGGTATCGCCACGGACGATACGACGAAATTCTTCTTCCATGATTTGGTTGAAACGAAGTCGCTCGTTAGCTTATATGATTTTGAAAATACGTTAGGATTGTTTCCAGGTGTTCATCGTGAGCAGCGATTCTCTTTACTGACATGTGGAAGATGCGATCAAGCAAAGTATGCATTTTTGATGGATTCAACTCAGGCACTTACGGATAATAATCGGGTTTTTACACTTACATCTGATGAAATTGCGTTATTAAATCCAAATACTCATACTTGCCCAATCTTCCGTACCAAACGAGACGCTGAGATTACTAAGGCAATCTATCGCCGAGTGCCAGTGTTAATTCGCGAAGCTCAGAGCGGCCAATCTGAAGTCAATCCCTGGGGCGTGAAATTTGGCACGATGTTTCATATGTCTAATGACTCAAGGCTATTTCGATCCCGTAAACAACTAGAAGCGGAACATTTTGTTTTGAAGGGGAATGAATTCCATCGCGGTACTGAGCTTTATGTCCCACTATATGAAGGCAAACTTACTAATCAGTTTGATCACCGTGGCTGCACCTTTGCCGATGTTAAGCCGTCTGATTTGATGAAAGGAAATCCTCGATCGCTGGTATTTGAGGAACAACTCGACCCTCAATTCTTGACAATGCCGCAATATTGGGTCCCTGCGCTAGATGTGGTCAATGCAGCGAATTCAACTACCTTTATTCTTTCCTATCATCGCGTAGCCAATCCTAATAATGAACGTACTAGCATCTTTACAATTATTCCGGCAGTGGGAGCGGGTGATTCACTGTTTTTGATTGAGACACAGAACCTTCGTGCAATTTGTGTACTATGCGCCGTGGGAAATTCTTTTGTATTTGATTACCTAACCAGGCTAAAAGTCGGATCGCGTAACTTCAGCTTTTTCATCGCTCAACAGATTGCAGTGATATCACCCGAGAGTGTAGCCACGTGGTTGAAATTCCTTGAGCAACGCGTACTTGAACTAACATACACCGCTTGGGATCTTTGCGAGTTTGCTGCATCACTCAGATATGACGGTCCGCCCTTTGTTTGGAATAGCGACCGACGATTCCTAATTCGTTGCGAAATTGACGCTGCCTTTTTTCATCTTTACTCTCTTAGTCGTCAAGACGCTGATTATATCATGGAAACATTTACAAAAATTAGGAAGAACGATATTGGTAAGTATGGAACCTACCGCACGAAAGACATGATCCTAGAGATGTACGACGCGATGGCCGAGGCCATGCACAGTGGTGCAGCCTACTCGTCCCGCTTGTCTATACCTCCTGGGCCACCTATAGATGCCGCCGGCAATTTTATCCCAATGGTCCAGTGGACGGAGTGGCCCGTTCACATTCATCCACCCCGACCGCAACTCAAAGGTGGGAAACAACAGCAGGCAGATGGCGAACTCATGCTCAATATCTATGCTGCACTTTATATAGCTGGTGTTCCTGTCGAAGTTGAGAATCTACGTCGTATTGTGGTACTCATGCTCAACAATGACATACGCAAAGCCTATTCGTCTAGTCAAATGAGGGTTGCAGAAAACATTCAGAACAGGGTGGGCCTACAGAATCTGCGAAACTTGCTGCGGGCATATCAAAAGTCAGGTAAACTCCTAATAGACGGTGAAATTGATGGCGTGGCCCAAGTGCGCGTCAATCCCGAGCAGGCTCCATCACCGGAAATGCTGAAGTCCATCCCCGATCTAGGCGAAAAGGCCTTTACAGCAGCCAAAGAAGCCATACAAACGCTTAAAGTCCTTCGCGGACAAGAGAAACTCCTGGATGATCAAATTGAGGTGAACAATGACGTTCCAAGCGAAACTCTTCGAAGAAAATAACGAGGTTTCTCCGCTTGAGGCTTTTCACGAGCCGAATATTTGGATTAGGCGTTTGGTCGTCGTCGACAGATTGGCTGCCAAAGCCACCGTCTGGCGTCGGGTTCATTTTCGCTGTGGGATTAATATCATTACAACAGATGCACGTCGGCCAGATGATATCAAACCGATTGGTCACAGCGTTGGGAAATCACTATTGGTTCGTCTGATTCGCTACTGTTTAGGCGATACTCAGTACTGTACAGAACATTTGCGGAAGAAAATTAGCCTGAAGCGGGAAAACGCGTATGTCTTAGCAGCCTTCAGAATTGCTGGTATTGATTGGGTTGTAGCACGACCGTTGGGGCTTGAGTTCGGATCACGCTACGCCTGGTGCGTACAGTCGCGACGTTTGGGAGATTTGCTTTTCATTGATAAGCGTCGGCCGTACGGTGATTTTCTGTCCGCAGTAAACGTGGCAACAAGTAAATGTTATGCGGACATAGACTTGCCTCAAGCCGGCCGACGAGCTGAATGGAAAGATCTTTTGGGTTGGCTTTGCCGCGATCAGGATTGCCACTTCAGCCATCACGCTGAGTGGCGCTATCGAGAAGCGGAATCCGGCCCTCGCGTACTTTCTAAAGAGGATGCGTATCTTGTCATGCGTATGGCAATGGGCCTGTTGGGGCCGGATGAAACAGGACTGATTGCAGAACATAGAAAAGTTTTGAGGCAAAGCACGGACGCCCAGAACGAGGTCAACAACCTCGAGCCACAGATTCTGTTTGCCGAATCACAATGGCGGCGGCAGATTCCGGACTCGGGAGCTTTGCCATTGGCTGGACCGTTACCCGATACCCTGGAAGATATTGCAAAGAATAAGCAAGAGTCTCTCCAGAGGTTCCTTGATGGAGAAATAACCCGCGGCCAAGCGAGTATTAAGGCCTTGCAGAAAGATACAAATGATCTGGCAAAGCAAAGCGGCGTATTGGAACAAGAACTCAAGCAATTACAGGCAGACAGAACTACGCAGCAAAAGTTTCTTGACGGACTCGAGAAAGATGCAGCGGATCAGGCAATGGAATCATTGGGCGCCGGCGGCTTCAATTGCGATTATTTCCCGACGCAAACGGCAGCGTTTGCGGCAGGCTGTCCCGGTAAAACAACGTTGCAATTACCCTTGGCCAGCCCGGAGCGTACAGTTTGCATTGATGCATGTAGAGCACGAATTTCGCTGATAGACAGTAAAATACAGGATTGCATGCGAAGAGTTGGGGAACACGATGCCCTGGTTACGAAGGCTCAAAGTAAACTAACCAAAGCTCAAGAAGGTTTGCAACAATTGAACAAACGCGTGCAGGTTAAGATCGGTATATGGAAAGATCGTAGAGCTCAGGCCAGAAGATTAAAAGAGGCGCGAACCGCATTGGTTCGTAAACGAAATCAATTACCAACGCTCCTTACTCGGGTTCGAGAGAGCCAAGAACGGTTAGCAGCAAGCCGAGACTTGCTTGGAAAGAATCTGAACGAGCTATCTCATTATTATACGATCCTATTGCGTTGGACCATCACGGCTGGAGCTGAGGGAAAGGTGACCGTAGATGGGAATGGCTTACACCCAGAGCCGGGCGCTGCGGTGGCTAATTCAGGTACTACACTGCGGGAATATGCGGATGTGCTCAGTTTTGATTTAGCTTGTCTGACCGCGGCGGTATGTGGATTCGGCAATATCCCTCGCTTTTGGGTACATGATAGCCCAAGGCAGGCTGACAGTGAGGAACAGTTATATCATTCGGTGCTGCGTTTCCTATACGATTTGGAAGGACGATTCCCACGGGGCCGTAAACCATCCTTCCAGTACATTTTGACGACAACTTCACCACCTCCACCGGAAATTAATGGTTACCCTTTTGTCCGACTGCGATTACATGCGCGTAACGAAGAAGGAAAACTTCTAAAGTGCGAATTTGGGAATTAACAAGTTAATTTTGGATGTAGCAACCCCGGAGTGATTGTTACCTGTCCCCATTGGCTGTACAAAGTGCATCAATTGATGGTTTGTGAGCGTTATTCATCCCAGTCGGACTGGTCAAGATCTCTATCGCGCTGCTTGAGCCGCCAGGCGGCGAAGCTGTCGGCGTCGATGCGGCGATCTTGCCGTGATCGCCCGTTGGTTTTGAACTGTTTGCGCGTTGCATTGGCTGAAACACGTGCCTTGGCTTTCTCGTGGCTCATGTGCGGAAAATCATGAATCAACAGAGCTGCGGCCTCCGATACTGACAGCCATTCGGATGTTTGGGCCTCTGCATGCGGTGTAAGTGACTGGCAAAATAGACTCTCGAGATTGAGTTTGATTGCGTCTTTCTCAACCTGGATTACTGCTGGTAAGCTCACAATAGCTGGATGAAAATCCCGCCAGAGGTCGGGCGTAGGCAACTGATCGAGGATCAAGATAGCCGGAGCGGGGGAGGCGCGGAGTCTCTCGGCTTGCGCCAAAATCTGGCGTGCGTCCGGCCACGATAATCCACGGGCGAGAAAGAACTCCCTGTATGTATCGTTCTGCGTATGTGATCCGATCAGCGATAGGCGGCCGGGGATAATCTCTTCTGCATGTAATGACTGCATGATGGATGCTAGAATTGAAGTCAGCCCGGCGAAGCTGACTTCCCATTGACGCATTCGTTCCGGTTTAACGCAGTGAAGGCCGGAACACTGATCATCCGTACAATAAACAAGACCAACACGCTGGCCGTCGTGTGTGCTGGACCATAGCGGCGTTTTGGGTTCTTCGGATGAACACTCATACAGAAGTATTGATTGTGCCGGCGCAATTTCGCTCATCAAACCTGAGCGGACAAAATACCGGTGTGTCTCAGCTGGCCACATTTGGATATCGTCGTAACTGAAAATGGGGCTGGCTCCCAGGTCCAACTCGTGCAAGAACTTGCGGAGCATCAGCGTCAATAACAAGTCCCCATCGGCTAAGGTATTTACGAGCGATCTGGTCATGTGATTCATCCTTCAGGGTGCAACGGTCGGGCAACGCGATCTCAAAGGTCATACGCTTACCACGCTTACCGTCAAGACCGGCGAATACAAATGTCAACTTGGCAAGGCAGATGTTCAGATCATCAATGGCCACATGATTGGCTGCTGCGATATCCAGCAAGGCTCGGTGTAGATTGGCACGCCCGGACGAACGCGCATCAGTACTTAAAACTAACTTTTGTCTCCAGTGATGTAATGATGGCAGATACAATGATATCTCGCGCACAAGTACCTGGGAGATGCCATCTTCGGGATCCGTGACAAAGTTCAGATCCGCGCGCTTAAACATGCTTAGATCATAAGTATTGGGGACCAATTGTGGCGGCAGTTCGGGCAGGTTCAGGATTGCCGCCGTGAAATCGGCCGCAAGATCTTCAACACGCTCGCGGCCACCCGGCGCCAGCATTTCCAGAACGCCATCGGCGGGGCGGTAAACATAGATGACCTCAATGGCGCGCCGGCGCGTATTTTGCTCAAGCTGACCTTCATTGGAATATGCAAAGTCAGTGCAGGCATAATCTTCCGGATACGCAAAGAAACAATGCCGATCGGGATTGGTGCGCACATAATAATCAATATGACAATGATGCCCGCGTCCCTCTTTGGCGTAGGTTTCAGACATTAATCTGGCAAGCTCTTTACGTTTGGCTTCGCTGCAATCCATCGCGATATTTCGGCCGACAAACCGGCGACTCCAGCGGCCGACACTTACGCGATCCATCTCATGAAAAGACGCTGCGATGTCGAAAATGTCCGGGTGGTTGTAATAAATCCAAGTGGCTCGCTCATAATCATTATGAGTTGTCATGAAATGCCAGTTGAAATCCAACTTGCGGCGCTCAGCTTCGCGAACCATGGCCAGTGTGCCCGCCGGTGTTGCCAGCGAAGTGATCGCTGAAAAATCACCTTCGACCAAACGTTGTTGTGGCAGCGGCAGCTCACCAATCTTTTTGAACGTATCTTCGATTTGATGCCCGTACAGATGCTCATGTGGGAGGGTGATCGGAATATCATGCTTCTTAAAGCAGTAATTCAGCAGGCCGCCGCGAACGTACCGCAGGAATGTTTTGGGTGCATATTGTTTGCCCATGACGTGGTGATCTCCCGACGCAGAAATTCAGGCGAATGCCCGAATTCAAAATGAATACTTCCCTGCGTGATTTTTAACATCCATGTTAAAGTTGTATCACCAAACAATAACCTAACAATTATTTGCAGTCAAGAGAAAAAAATAGATAAGGGATCAACAACCATCAGGCGTCGTCTAGTTCTGGATGCGTCAGGTAGGATTCGATAGTTCTTGATTTTAATTCTCGCAGATTTGTTCCGTCCCAACTATTGATATGTTCATTGGCGGATTGCCAAAGGAATTCTTCTCTTTGTTCTGCTGGCCAAGAGTTGTATTCCGCAGGAACGGGCCAGTCCGCAATACTATCAGTACCTCTAATTTCTACATAACGCTGATCTGCTTCATTGAATTGTGCTATCAATTCCTGTTGATTGAGCTTGGCAAGAGATTGAATAATAGCATCGAGTGTCAGATTTGGAGCGAGAGTTTTCAATTTATCACTGACGCTGATAAAGTCCCAATGGTCTCGCTTATATCCATCTGATAGAGCGAATTTTTGAATGCCTCTATACAAAGCCTCAATCAGTTGGTGACGATTTACAACGGCTTCAAGCAGCAAGTGTGATTCAGGCGCGGAATCGGAAATTCTAAACCAAAGAGTTTCATCCCACCGTCGATGTGCAATGAATGTCTTGATGTTTCCTTCTTCATTGAATTCAGATCTGCATTCATCTACGCCTGTAAGAATTGCTTTTAACCAGCGGATGAGTGATGGAAATGGATCAAACACTTCTGACGCCCGAATGTTAACAGATTGGGCTCCAACAGAGATGGTGAAATGTATCCAGCCATACTGACAATCAGTGAATTGAATAGAGAGGGTTTGAATCGGATCGTTTGGCATTGGCCCTCAATTGTTGAATATCAAGTAAATATCCAAACCTACTGACAACAGTGTGTCAGCTTGGAAAAGCATGATGTTTTTTTCGTACACATTGTAATGTAGATTCTTTAATATCCAATCATAATACGGAGGGGTTGAAAATGCTTGAAATGAATCCACAATGCGTGCGTTGTAAACATAAGTTCATGGGTGAACTATCTTGCTCCGCTTTTCCCGAAGGCATACCGCCGGAGATGTTTGCGGATTTGGAGCGTGAGCCATTTGATCATCGTTATCCTTTTCCTGGTGATCATGGCGTGCAGTGGGCGCCAGCACATCCCGGTGAAAAACATCCAGCACAAGAAATTGCTGAATGATGAACCGTTGATTCTGTTATGTGGTGAGGCGAATTAACGCGCCGTTTATGCGTATGCAAATTGAGGATGAAACAGCACCAGTTCCCAGTCGTAGGGCTGACAGCCATAGGCGGGGGAGTAGTGGCTGGCATAACCGGATGCATCCACCGGCGTGGTCTGGAACGTTCCCGGCGTAGCGGTGCCGATGGTCACTTTGATCGGAAATGACTGACTGATGTCCTGATCATAGATCTTGAGTGGCTTGTCCAGTTCAAAGCCTAACCCGGTTTGATCAAAGTACGTTGGCGTCTGGTCAAAACCTGTCACGCTGTGCATGGCGGCATAGGCCTGCAGGTGGCCGGCCGTCGGTAACTGATCGGTTTGCAGATTCACCTGCGCGTAGCCATTGATCCTGAGTGGATAAGTAAGCACGGCGCGATAGCACCAGGCGAAGCAAACGTACGGGCCAGGATTGTCATTGGTCCCTTGGTTATAGATCATGTGCCGCGTGTAGGTCATTGAGGCGTAATTAATGTAGTCTGCCGGCTGGGTAATGATGTGCGCCAGAGCGTAATCCAGCGCCGCTTGCGGCGTGGGGAATGGGATCTCTGAACCGAACGACCACGTATAATTCCACCAGATATCCCGGCCATAACTGAATGCATAACGGGTATAGCTGATCGTTCCTTCGTTGGTATACGTGTACGCGCAGAGAATCTTGAGTGCCTTGAGTACAGCACGCATTTCTTCAAAGATCCACGGGCCCATGTAATCACCACCAATATTGCCGCCACTGCTGGAATTTGCATTGATAACACCATACGCCGTGATCACATCGGGCGGTGTGGTCTGATCTTCATGCAGGATCCACTTGGTCCCGTCATGCCGATAGATCGCGCCCGCAACCAACCCGCCATAGCCATACCAGCAGCGTGCAACATTGCCGGCCGTGCCGGTGTCATTGGCATAGCCAATCTCGCGAGGATATTTTCGGGTGAAGTGGCTC
This sequence comes from uncultured Phycisphaeraceae bacterium, assembly GCA_964610975.1. Classification (GTDB taxonomy): domain Bacteria; phylum Planctomycetota; class Phycisphaerae; order WQYP01; family WQYP01; genus CAZSYN01. The sequence continues at coordinate 97,229 of CAZSYN010000003.1, read as the reverse complement.
TGGCTGAAGCCAGCGGCCGCCAGAACTTCGCCAATGTTCTGATAGCGCACCTTGATGGCCGGAATACCATCAGATGTTGAAGCAATCTGATTAACCGTGTACTGCTCAATCGGCAGCTTGGATTCGTTGAGATAATAGACACAGACTTCGGTGATAGCCCGCTGCAGATAGGCGTATTTTTCTGCAACAGAACCATCACCTGGCGACACGTAGCCGTAATAGTAGTTGTCGATATACGCACCGCGTTCTTTGATGGCATCGCGCAGCATGTTGTAAACGGCCGCTTCCAGCAGCGACACTTGAGTCAGATCCGTTGCTTCCCATGCCGGATTGTAGGCCATAATGAATCACCAGAATCGTGGATAATCCCACGCGTAGGTTGTGGCGGATGTCATTTGCAGGACCTGCCCGCGCGCTGTGCCGGCGGCCACACCAGAAGCCCGGCCAAGCGCAATGAGCGCCCATTGCACACCTGTTGTGCCTTGTTTCCAGAGGATGGCGGAGGAACCCGCTTTACGGGCTTCCAGGTAATCGGTCACGCCGTCGACGATTTCCACATACGGATAATCATTGGTGGTATCCGGAACCGTGATCTGCACCGGGCAGGCGCCGGCGGCGTAGGCCATACCGATGACACCAGCCTTCAGAGGTTCCAGATTGATGATGTACCGACCGACGTGCGTTTTGGTGCGTGGCACAACGCCGGACACTGCCACCTTGTTCTTGAAGGAATCCAGATTGGCATCTGGCGTAATGATCGGTCCGCCGACGCCCAACACACAGTAACGGTTGAGATCCATCCCTGTATCATTGCGGACCAGAATGATGCCGCTGGAGCGTTGCGCTGCCTGGGGTGTCGACGAGAGATTCCGCTGACGGGACTGGTAATCTATCGCTGAATCAATGAATGCGTTGTACGTGGCGGCGGGGATCCGTAGCTTGTCGCCGGACTTCACTTTTTTGAAGGTGTCACTCATAACTTAGTCGCCCATGCTTTAGCTAATGGCCAACCCCGCAAAGTCCGCCAGGTCATAGACTTTTTCGATGTATACAGCCACCGGCTTTTTGATCAAGGTTTTGGATGAGGAATCTTCAGCATCCTGATAGCGCACCCACATGTACTCCCAGCCTTTTTTGTTGATGCCGGTGATGCTTCCGACGGTCAGATTAGTGACATTGAGTGAGCCGGCGAATTTGAAAGTAATCTCCCAGTCATCATCAGCACCCTTGCCGCGCCGGGAGCCGGAGGCGCCCAGGAACAGGCATTCGCCAGCCTGGAACCCGCGGAACGCGGCGCTGTTGACCTTACCAGTGAGCACAAAGAGCTGACGCTTGTAGACATCGGTTACCACAGAGGCTGAGAGGTAATGCGTCTCAGAGAACTGGTAGACGGGAATCGTGATATCCACGCCTTCAACACTGTCATGCGTGACACCCACGGCGCCGCCCATGTCAGGCGCTGAGGAGGGATAACGCGAGACCGTGCCCAGACTCTGGGTGATATGCTGCGTGCCGCCACCGGTGTCAAAGGAGAAGGAGGATTCACCGGTTTCAGGCTTTTGGTTGTCAGGGGTGACATACCGAACTGTGCCATCCCATAGGCTCGGGCCGACGGGCTCAATGCGCAAGGTTTGGCGGATCAAACCGTTGTAGTCGGCAGGCGCGGTATCCGCCAAAGCCTGCTTGGCCACCAGGTCGTCATCCGTACCGGAGACAACATACTGCAGTTCTACCTGCGAACTATCCGCATCCGTGCTGTCACGGCTGATGAGTTTTTCAACAACACTGACTGCCATCAGTCAAACTCCATGTCGTCATCCTGCTCCGCCATATCCACCAGCTTCTTGGTGTGCTTGGCGGTGTCTTCAGAGGCTTTGGCAATCCGATCGGCCACGTTGCCGGCGCCCAGTCCGCGGGCCTCCATAGCGTTAAAAGTTCCGGATACACCAATGGTCTTCTGCGCAATCGTCGGCCCGAGCCCCTCCAGGTAGTCCGGCATGGAGGGCGGTTCCTGTAAACGATCCGGTCCCTGGGCATCTTTGAGCTGCCGCTTCTTCTTGGCTTCCTCGATGGCTTTCTGCCATTCCTCCCGGGTCTTATTCAATTCGTCCTGCGATTCCTGCATCTTTTTGGCATACTCATCATCTAGTTCCTGTTCTTTGTCCTGGGATTCCTGGCCGATCTGGGTGAGCGCAGCTTCGTGGGTTTGGGTTTCATCAGCACGCTGTTGCTGGCGCTGCTGTTCGCGCGCCTGCAGTGCGGCTTGAGCCTGTTTGTCGATATCCGCATTGGTGGCGGCCAGATCGTCATCGGCCATCTTCTTGGCCGCATCCACGTCCAGGCTGGAATCAAACAGCCCCTGCAGATCCAACAATCGCTTGGCCGTCCAGTTGATCGCCGAGTTCCACGCCTTTTGAAAGCCGGAGGTAAAATCGGTCCAGACTTTGGACAAAAACGCCGTCGTTTCGATCCACGCCACTTCAAAGCCGTGCCAAACAATCTCGCAAGCGGCCAATGCACCATAGAAGGCGTCATAAGCGATCTTGATAAAAAAGTTGCGGAACGAGAGCCAGACCGATTCGAGCGTCTGAACGCCCTTTATCCAGGCGATCTTGAGACTCAGCCAGAGTATCTGCGCGGCCAGGGCGATATCGCCAGCCGCCAGCGCATCGGAGATTCCGGCAAATGCCTGGGATGCAAATTCAGAGAGTTCGCCAAACCGCTGCCCGAGCCACTCCAGCGCCTTGCCGCCCAGGCCGGAGGCGTAAACCAGATACGCTCCCAGCGCCACCACGGCCGCCGTGACCAGGCCGATCGGCGTGAGCAGCCAAGCAATCGCCGAGCCAATGGCGCCCAGCACCGTACCGACTCCGGTAACAATGCTGGCCAGCACACCAAATACGCCGCCAATGAAGACAATCGCTTTGCCCAGCAGCATCAGCGCCGTGCCGGCGGCCGAGACCACCAATGCCACCTTGAACACGCTGACCACCAGATCCTTATTCTGTTTGATCCAGGCGGTTCCTTTGACCACAATATCGATCAGCACGTTGGCCCACTGGGTCAGCAGTGGCGCGATGGAAGAGCCCAAGGTGCTGCCAACCTTCTTGAGCACCTTCCACAGAGTGTAGAGCGTTTCTTCCAGTTCGGCGCCAATCTGGACGCCGGCGGCCGAGGCGGTGAGCCCCAGCCGCCGGGCCTGTTCCTGCATCGCCTCTATGCCGGCCGCGCCTTGCGAGAGCATCGGCAACAGGGATGTTCCGTTGTGGCCAAAAATCGCCAGCGCCATCGCTGCACGGATCGCCGGGCTCTGGATACTGGCAAGTTTGTCAGCAATCAATTTGAACTGCTGGTCGGGCGAGAGGCCGCGCAGATCCTCCACCGTCAATCCCAACTGCGCCAAAGCATCGGTGGCAGCTTTCGATCCCATCGCCGCCGCGGCGATGGTCTTTTGCATCTTGCGGATACCGAGTTCCAGGGTTTCCATATCGGAACCGGAGATCTGAGCCGCATAGCCGAGCTCAGAAAGCGCCTCGACGGAGATACCCGTCCGCTGGCTCATGCTTAGGAGTTCCTTGGAGCCCGAAGCCGAGGCCTTGGCAAAGGCAATCAGCGGTGCGGTGATTGCCGAGCCAGCAGCGGCAAGCTTTTTACCCCAGCCGCTGATGGCATCACCAAAAGCTTTGAGTTTCTTGTTGGCGCTCTGGAGACCGCGTACCAGCTTGGAATCGTTGACAAACAATTCCACGTAGGCGGCCCCGGCGCGTATGGAACGGGCATCAGCCATGAATAGCCTTACAAAATAACTTTAGTTATGATCTGCTTAACCTCTACACCACAGGAGTTTTGCTATGCTTAAAACCTCCCATCGATTTATTCTTCAGTCATTCATTTGCGTGGTGATAAGCGCTGTATTTACTCTGGCACTCGTATGCTTTATGCATCGCCAAACGTTGGATGTGGTCTATCAATGGAAACAGGATCCAAGTATTCCCTACGATGGGCGCGGACCTTATTACCTATCTATCGTGGAGACTGATACAAACTGGCGCGGCTTTCCCATTCATATAGAGACAAATCACATCATTTATGTGGGACGTGATTCCGGAAAACCAGGTTACGGCCACATGATTGATTATTCCTTTCACACTTGGGATAGCGACCTCAAAACCTTCCTGAGTAAATCAACAGTAAACTGGTCAAAGGAAGGTGTTGAACTACAATTGGAAAGTGGTCACAAGCTCTTTATCCCCGAAAAGATGTTTACTGGTGGGCGGTGATCAGTTCCTGCACATCTTCAATCGGATTGGTTTTGATCGCCTGCCAGAACGACCCACGGATGAGGGTTTCAATCAGCACCCACAGACCGACCGCCAGGATCAGTCCGCCAGCGACCCACGGCAGCCAGTGCTGAATTTGGCCCACGATCATGCAGGCGATCACCACGGCCAGGCCGCCGGCGCCACCGGCAACCGAGATCCGGAAGTCATGCATCAAAACGCCTACGGCCACGGCAATGCCAATCGCGACAATCGCCAGCCAGGAGATGGTGCAGAACATGGACTCCCATTTGCTGTTGGCTGCGGAGAGCTTCTTTTCCCATGCGGTGTTGTCTTCGGCTCGGCCTTTCTTCTCAGCTTCCAGCGCGGCGGCGGTCTGCTGCATCTCTTTCTTGCCGGCCTGCACTTCAGACTTGAGCGTGTCGATGTCCTTCCGCACATCGGTCAGCGCACTGCCTTGCGCCAGCAGCACCTGGGCATTGGCAATGATGCGCGACCAGAAAGGGTCGAGCGCCGGACGAACATTTTCCGGCGTGGCGTCATGGCCGGCGCGCGCGGCGCTGGCGATCTCAGTTGCTGAGCCGCTTACCTGCGTGGCCGCCGACGAGACCTTTTGGCCAATGTCGTCAGCGTGTGAATCGGCGCTGGACCAACTGGACGCAGGAATTGCTTGTGACGCACAGCCATAGAAGGCACCGATCACGGCCAGAATGGCACAGAGCAGCAAGGTGAGTTTTGCAACATCGCGATTCATCGTGGGTTCTCCTGTCGGGCAAGGTTGTCAACAAAAACAGTTTTGAGCATCCGGATATCACCCTTGAGTGGCCGATCGGAGTTACGCCGGCCGGTCATCGGGTGAAAGTCATCCGGTTTAAAGGCCCGCATCCGTTTGGGGCGATTCACATTGGCCAGCATCGCCAAGAGAGTCGAGGTGTGATTCCACATCTCCCGCTGGCGAGCTTCAGTCATCTCCAGTAATTGCCTCAGGGTGAACCGGCTGGGGTTGATGCCGAGTATGCCGGCGCATTGCCAGATGAGCTGCTCGGCGTGGCGGGCTGCTCCTGCAGCAGACGCTGAAGCTGGTTTTCCAGTTCGGGGCTTTCCAGACGCGTCTCGACCGCCGTCAGTGCCGCCGTCTCGAATTTCCGCAGCTTGGCCAGGGCTTTGCTGAGAACTCTCCGCCGGCCCGCGGGGAAAAAATCGACCAGTTCCTCCAGCAGCGCCGTCGTGGCGCCATCAATGGCGTCACCCGCCATGGCGCGGCCAAAATCCACATCCGTGATCTTCTGGGCGTCGGCCTCTGGCTTGCAGATCACATAAATAATGTCACAGAGCAGCAGCGGATCCGAGATGAGCTGTTCCAGCAACTTGCCTTCCACGACTTCCAGCAGATTGACCTTGACCAGATCGCGCACGCGGCGGATGACATCCACATTGACCTGGATGGTCCATGTGCGGCCGGCGTTATCAATAAAGGTTTTCATTCGATGACTCTCCTGCACGAAATAAGAAAGACGCGACCGCCGGATTAATTTGAAGTGGCGACGGTTTTCCAGATCGGCGGATTGACCGAATACGTGGGCTTGGCCGTCACCTTGACGCTGATGGCGTCCTCCAGAGGCTCGTCCCGGCTGAAGTCCGTGATCATGCAGTCGGCCCAGAGACCCTGGTTGCCATTGGAACCCGCGCCGGTGATCAGGCCGTCCATCACCGCCAGGCCGATGATGGAGTTGTTGAAGTACGCATCCTTGATGGCGGTAAACCCGGCGTCGGCCGTGTCCCAGACCATTTCAAACTCAATGGTCCCTTCCTTAAGCGTGCCGGCCGTGGCCTTCCAGCCATTGTTGGCGCGCGTCGTGACGTCCGCTTCGCCTTTCTGCAAAGTCAGCGTCACGTTCTTGACGTTGGTGAGTTCCGTCCACGTCGGCGTACCGCCGATGCCGGCGGCACAGAAGTAAAGTTTCGCGTCCAAGCCGAATTTCACACCCATGGCTTATCCTTTCACTGATCCTGCCCACATGCCGGGCAGACGATCTTTCACTTGTTCCAAGGCCGGTCCCATGAAGGGCCGTTTGTCATACCGTTCGCGCTTGTACTTCCCACCAAACTCATGCGCCGCGCCAGAGGTTCCGGCCACCTGGCGATCCGGTCCGATCACGACTGACTGCTTGTCTTTGACCACGGCGTACTTGATCGCATTGCGCATGCGCCCTTTGCGCGTATTGGGCGGCTGACCTTTGGGCGCATACTTCGGACTCTTCTTGATCGAATGCCGCGCAACAAGACGAATTGCCGCACCCGCGTGGCCAAGATTTGTGATGCTCGCTTTCTTGGCCGCCTGCCGGACCTTGTTGTTGTCCATCTTGATCTTGGCTTTGGCCTGAATCATGTTTACCTGACCACCCTGAACGTCACCGTCAACACGCTGGTGAAGACCTGCTTTTGCTCCAGATGCTCGGGCGAATAAATCGGGACGTTTTCAGTTTTGGCCCAGATAGCTGAACCACCGGCGCCATCCTCGCCCAGCGCCAGTCGCTTGAGCCGCAGGTAATCCGCAATCTGTTCTGCAAAGGCCATCAGCGGATCAAGCTCTTCGACACTCGCCGATGCGACCTTCTTTTGAATCGCCACATCCACCGAGACATCATGTTGATTGACGTTGCGGCCCAGGCTGGCAATCTCAATCTTCTTGGGAACAACCGTCACCCGTAGCGTTTTAAGCTGCGCCAGATCGTATTCCGGCTTGTACTGACGCTCCGCCGCAAACCCCTGCGCAAAGGTCTCGACCTGCGCTGTATTGAGTACATCAACAATCGCATTAGCAACCGATACGACCAGACTCATGACGATTCACCATTTCTCTGTGGCCGGCGTGGCCGCTTGGGTTCAAGATTGAGGCGGGTGATTTCGGCATCGATTTCCTCTTGGGTGCCGATCAACATCGTATTGCTGGCCGGCGTACCGACCCGGCCTTGACCTGGCGCAAGCAATTCAATGACCTGCTTGCCGTCATGAACCAGCACATATTTGTCCGGATACACATCCGACTGCTTGATCTCCACTGTGGATGAAGTGATTTCCTGCATGTTTGGAATCCTTAATTGGTGGTGACTGTCCAGCCTCGACTGATAAGCGTGTTTTTCAATGCCACGCCAGTTTGATTGGATGGCGCGGCGTTATCGCCGTTGCTGATGTCCAGAAGGCCATCTGTCATGCCATTCAACACAAGGTCTGCAAGTACCTGGTCAATCATCGCCTGCGGCAATGCACAACCGTAAAGGTAAATGTACCGAAGACTGGTACACCCACGTAGATTGATCAGTGCCAGAGATGAACAGTAATAGGCATCAAGATTGTCCAGCGTTGTATTATCATGGGCATCAATATCAATCAGATTGTTATTGTCGCTGGCATAGCAACCGCTAAGTTTCGGTAATTGCCACAATTCCAATTTTTCAAACAGGCAACCGTAAATGTCAAGATAAACCAGATTTCTGAGATCAGCCCATGGCAAGGATGTGAGAGGCTGACTGTTGCCATAAAAACTGACCAGCTTGGGCATGTTGATACCATCAACTCGCTGGATGGATCCATCCCATGGCAGAGCGAACATGTTCCACTCTTCCATGGGTGGATAGGTGATCAGAGGTTCAGCTTTCCATGCCGGCATCAGCGAATCTCCACAAACAGATCGGTAAAATTCACACCCGCTACCAAGTTCCGAGCCACGATACGTGCGCCAATGGCAATGCCGCCGGGGATGACGATTTCCCGCCAGTAGTTCGGCGGAATCAAAAACGGCTTCTCCTGGCCGGCGGCATCGCCGATGGAGACCAGCGCGCCACCGGAACCGACACGGATAAACACCAGCCTGCTCTCGTGCGTGACACTGCCCGAACTGGCTGAGGCATACGAATCGCCGCCTACAGACCACTGGAGCAGATCCGGTTTGCCGGCGCCTTCCAGCACAGGCCCGCCCACATCCACATGCATCAGACCCATCGTCAGCCTCCAATCACCACGAGCTTCCAAAGTGCCGAGACCGCCAGCGATACGACGGCGCCAGCAATGATCCAAAGTAAACGAGAACGTGTGCGCTCGGTGGCTTCAAGCCGATCCAGCCGCGCGTTGATACCCGGCTTGCCGTTCCCGCGAATGGCTTCATCGAGCCGATCAAGCTTGACGTGGATCTCCGCGAGTTCCTGTCGATGCAAACGATCCAGTTCTTCTTCTGCGCGTGTCATACTGACTCTGCCAATTTGGTGTGAATCCGGAATGTTCGGCGATAAGGATCGCTGTAGCGCCAGCAGGGTTCATCGCCCGGCGCCATGACTTCGTACACATAAGAATGATCGCCATCAGTCTCGGTGATGCGATCACCGCGTTGTGGCGTAACGGTCTGGTCGCCCAGCACCAACTCGCTGGCCGTGATCAGAAAATCCTGACTCTCCACGCGCAGTGCGGCGCCGGTGCCGTCATCCACTTCGAACACGGTCTGGCCGATCGTGGCAGCGACTTCCAGCGTCTGCTCACCGCGCTGGAATACAACTGTGCGCGACATGAACTTCCTGCGCTGCAATTGCAGCCAGTCGGAAGCTTTTTGCAGCAGATCCGCCACGATCACACTCCACACACCTGCGACAAATGACTACTGGCTGAGCCGCGCACGAACCTTTTCATCATCATCCGTGGCCGCGCGAACGACTTTGCCAATTCCCTTATTGCCCGAAGACGAGGTTGTCGCCTGCTGCGTGGTGGCATTCCAGTAAAGGATCGCACCTACACTCATGGCCGTACCAGCGCCCTTGGCCTTGGGAAAGTCAAAAACTCCATCCACGGCCAGACCGCCGGTGGTATTAGCCGGAATCGGCCGCGAGGCAACGCCCACCAATTCCCCCTGCACCACGACCGACCCTGGCGCAATATCCGTCGCTGGCGTGTAATCAATCGCTAATCCATCACTGACAAAAGTCGCCATAAGCGAGTTTCCTTTTTTTTATTCAGAATTCATCATTCAGACTTCAGAATTCACTCTTACGCTTCGCCCTTGCTCTTTACACCTGCGCGCGGATCCTGCATCGCCACGCCAAAGTCGTGATAACCGCGCACCGTGATGCCCAGCACATTGGGATTGGCTTCAATCGTTTCAATGGTTGGCGACTCGTTACCGTTCAAAAACGCCACTTCAATCAGCGGCAGATCGTTCTGATCCGCCAGCAGATACCACGCTTTCTGACTGTTGCCGGTGTACCGGGTATTACCCAGATAGCGGCTCACCTCCACACGGTAGGTGTTCTGGTGCGGGTTGGAGATCGGCGTTTTGGTATTGCTGGTCGTATCGCGAATCTCAGTCGACTTATAAAGCTGCGTCGCCATTGCTGAGAGTGACGTCGGTACCAGCAAGACTTTCGGGTCAACGCTGATCGGCTTGCCATCTGAATCGACCTGATCATTAAACGCCTGCACTGCATTACTCAGGGAATCAATTCCCAGCACCGTACCGGCGCCGGAGAGATAATTCTTATTGGCGGCGGCGAAGATGGCAGCATTGTTCAGGAAGATCGTCCAGAACACATCATTGATCTTCAGACCCGACCCACGGCCGAGCTTGCGCGGCACGGTGGTGATGGCGCCCAGATCATCATTGATGATGTCGCGCCGTTCAATCGTCAGCATCAGGCCGTAAGTGTCGGCCTTGTTGGTGTAGATCTCGTTACCGAGGGTGCCATGCTTGAGCTCACCGCCAGGCGCGATCAATTCATACTGATCCGTGCCGATCAGACGGTAACTGGTCACAGTCTTAAAGTCCGTCACGCTGCGGACCGCGCAGATGTTCCGCCAAGTGCGTTCAACTGAGAAGAACCCGTCGAGCAAAAACTTGTTGCCGACATTGGAGAGAATCGGCGCGATATCAATCGTGGCAAATCCCGCCTGAATCTGCTCTTTGCTCGGGAAGGCCATCGCCATGATGGTATGCGGATCACTGCGGAACGTCCGGCCGACGTAGCCATTGACCATCGCCGCTTCGACCATGAGATCCTGCAGGCTGATCCCATTGCGGAATCGCTTGCTGGCGGCCTCCAGATCCTGCTCGCTGCAGTGGTTTTCCGGTTTGGCCAAACCCGCCGAGAGCAGGCAGGCCGCTTCCAGCATGGCTGATGTCGTTGGGCCAGGGGAAGTAAAACTAAATCCCATCGGCGCGCCCATGACATTGCCGCTGGCCACCGGTGCTTTGGGCCGACTGGCGCGCAGCACTTCCAGCTCCGTCTTGGTCTGATCCCAGCCGTCACGAATGGCCTGTGCCTCAATATCTGTACACTTGCCATTGCAGATCCGGCGAATGCCGGCGATGCGGTTGGTTTCCGCAAGGGCTTCGGCACGAATCTGCTCGGCACTGCCGGTAGCAGTGTCAGTGCCAGCGGGTACGGCTGCCGCCTGAACCGGCGGAGCGGCAACAGCGGGACTGGTCGCTGTAGTGGTGGGTGTGGTCGAAGTAGTCGACGTATTGGTCTGAGTTACACCGTCCATCGTGGCGGTCTCCTTTTCATGTACAGTATTGGCTTGCGACGCGGCCACCTGCGCAGAGGTGTTGCCGTCGGCGCCCAGGTCTACAAAACTGATCTCGCCCAGCGTTGCCTTGCGGACAACGTTCACCGGGCCTTCAAACGTCCGGCCGTTGACAATCGCCTTCTGGCCGTCCTTGATAAATTCAAACTCTTCCACCGACGCACCAATGCTGGCCTGCCAGGGGAAGCCATTCTTACTGCTGACGACAATCTCTCGCGCCGCCGGTGTATCCCGCGAGACCACGCCAGTCGCGATGAGTTGTCCGGCCTCTACGGAGATCGCATCGGTATGGCCGACACCCGCAGCGGCGCTGGCATCATGCCCGAATCGAATCGGCCGGTTCTGACTCGGAATCGCCAGACCTGCCAGATCCACAATCACCGGGAAACGCCAGCCGGCGATCCGCATCGGTCCGCCGGTATAGGCGACCATGCGGAAGCGCGGAAGAGCAGGCGCCGCGTTAACGTCGCCAGTGGTCGCTGCTGCATCAATCTGAAAACTCGCCAGCAGCGCTAGCGGATTCACGCGATTGTCATTCGTCTTGGGGGATTGGCTCATCATCCATCTCCTGATCCGCAGGTGTGCTTACCGCCGACGGCGTTTGCGCAACAACCAGCCCCAATTCCTTCATCAACGCCATTTCCTTGGCGCGCTGGCGAAGCTCGGCTTCCCAGTCGCGCCCCTGGCGGGCATATTCATAGGCAAGCGTGGTGGTATTGCTGGCCAGGCGTGTGGCCTGCGCATTGGCTTCCTTGGCCGGATCGACATGTTCCTGACCGTCCCAGAACCACTGGTGATCAAAAGACACAGCTTCTCGTCGCATTTCCTGCGGCAGATACCCTTCGATCAGCGCGGCTTCACTCAGCCACGCATACAGGATTGGATCCAGCACGACGCGGCCCATGTGTGCCTGATCGACGCGAATCGTAGTGTGGTCCAAACCGTATTCGTAACACGAGAACCCATTTTCTTAGCATAATACCGGGCAATATTGCAGAATTTTGAAGATTAAAGATTATTAAAAATCAGTTGCGGTAAGGTGGGGGATTTTGATGTAATCTGCATCCACAAGGCGAGGGTCGAAAATGTCGGGCACTTGCCAATCGCCTGTTTTAGGCTTGTTTTTTCGAGATTCAAAAGATGGTTCCGCGCTGGGTGTCGTTCCTGTTTGTGATGCTGGTTGAATACTTTTCGGCCCGCCGATGCGCCCAAATTAAGTTCATGAAGCTGCAGGTCGATCTGCTCAAGAAGAAGATTCCCGGCAATCGGATTATTCTTTCGCCTGAGGATCGGGCCGTGCTTTTGAAAGCCGGGGCAGTATTGGAACATGACGTCCATGATGTACTTGGGATCGTGAGTGTCAAGACCTACAAACAGTGGTGCCGCGACCAAGCGGAGGGGAAACAGGCCCGAAAGGTTGGACGCCGGCGCCTGTCCGATTCTGTTCGGGAACTCATTATCCGCCTGGCCAGGGAGAACAGCGGATGGGGCTTACGAAGAATCGTTGGCGAACTTAAAAAGCTTGCGCTCAAATCAAGCCGCTCAACGGTTCGGCGCGTTCTGATTGAAGAGAAGGTCATACCGGATCCGAATCGCCTGCAACCTAAGGGTGTTATAACACCTTGGCGGACCTTTGTTTCAGCGCATGTCAATACCATGGTGGCCTGTGATTTCTTTACCAAGAGCGTGCTAACGCCTTTAGGAATGCAGTTTGCCTTTGTCTTGGTGTTTGTGCATCTGGGAACGCGGAAGGTCTTTGCTACGCCGGCCACGCTGCACCCAACGTCGGAATGGATGCAGCAACAGTCGCGCAATGTCAGAATGTGGGCAGATGAGCAAGGAATTGACATACAGTATTTACTTCATGATCACGATGTGAAATTCACAGAATCTTTTGATGCAGCTTTTGAGCGTGATGATGGGGGAGTGGTCAAGACGCCGATCATGGCGCCAGTCGCGAATTGCTTTGTAGAATCATGGATAGGCAGCTTTAAACGAGAATGTCTCAACCACTTTTTCTGCTGGGGCACCGGACATTTGGATCATATCGTTTCAGAGTACGTTCATTACCATAATACCTATCGCCCACACCAGGGATTAGGAAATATCACAATACCAAACAAGAGCAACCGACCCCATTTTGGATCAGACGGTGATACGGAACTTGCCGGCAAGATCGGTTGCCAAGAATGGCTGGGCGGAATGCTCAAACATTACTATCGCCAAGCAGCGTAGCTCGCATGGTTATCGCACAACAGATTAATAGCAAGACCCTAAATGGATGGAAAAAGTTTGCAATAAACAGTACAAAGCTAACTGAGCTTGACTGACGATCGCACGATACAATACTGAGTATGTTTTCAATCCACGATAAGGATTCCCATGCGCCCCAAAATCATCTGCCATATGGTAAGTTCCGTTGATGGCCGTCTGCTGACGAACCGCTGGACCGCGCCGGCCGCAGGAATCGATCGCAAAACTCTTTTTGGATATTACGATCAGGTTGCTGCACGGTTTGATGCAGAGGGATGGATTGTGGGGCGCAAGTCGATGGAGCCATATACTAAAGGAACCCCGCGAACCGTCGAGTTAACGGCGGGCAATCTACACGAAACTTACGTCGCGGATCGCAAAGATCGTAACATTGCGGTATCGGTTGATCCACACGGTAAGCTTCACTATGGCCAGGACAACGCGGGCGGTGATCATATTGTGGCTGTTTTGGGTGAGCAGATTACTGATACATATCTCGCGGAATTGCGTGGAGACGGTGTTTCTTACGTATTCGCCGGGCCGGGCGGCCACGATTTGGCCAAGGCTATGAATACGCTTGGCGATACCTTTGGTATCAAAACACTTCTTCTGGAAGGTGGCGGTATTACCAACGGATATTTCCTGAAGGCCGGGCTGATCGATGAAATCAGTATTCTTATTTATCCTGGAATCGATGGTTTAGCCGGCGTATCGAGCATTTACGAATACATCGGCCAGAACGATGAACGACCGGCCACAGGCAGATCTCTTCGGCACCTGGCCACCGAAACGCTCCATGGCGGCATGGTCTGGCTTCATTACAAGGTCGAGGAATATCCTCTAACATAAACGGATTCGCTCCTTTATGACAGTACTGCCGATGTGAGCAGGATCAATTCCAACCGCCGCCAAGAACCTTATAGAGGGTCACAAGATTCTCAAGCTGCGCGGCGCGGGTGGACAGCAAAGTTTCCTGGGCTGAATAGAGATCCTGCTGCGCGGTCAGCACATCGAGATAGCCGGCGACGCCGCCGTTGTATCTGGCCGTGGCAAAATCATAACGCTGCCGCTGGGCCTGCACGAGCGATTCCTGGGCACCAAGCTCCGTCACGTACGTGGTACGCGCAACCAAAGCATCGGAAACCTCGCGGAAGGCTGTCTGGATAGTCCTTTCATAATTGGCGATTTCCATTCGCTTGCTGATCTTGGACACATCCAGATTGGCTTGATTCACGCCGCCATCAAAGATTGGCACGCTGATCTGCGGATTGAAAGTCCAGGTGAAAGCGTCGCCGCTAAAGAGCTTGGCAAGATCAGTGCTGGAGAATCCTGCCGAGGTGGTCAGCGTAATCTTTGGAAAAAACGCCGCGCGGGCCGCGCCTATGTTGGCATTGGCGGCCAGCAGTGTATGTTCCGCAGCCAGAATGTCAGGCCGGCGGGCAATGAGTTCGGACGGAAGCCCGGGACGAATATCTCTCAGCAATCCCTGCTGGCTCAGCGACTGAACCGGCGGCAGATTTTCCGGCAATGACTGACCCATCAGTTCGACCAAAGTGTTTTTGGCTTGGGCCAGCAGGCGTTCATACTGATGAATCTTGACACGCGCGCTTTCCACCTGCACGCGTACGGAGGCCAAATCGCTGTCGGGGGCAGCGCCAACGTCAGTTTTCTGCTTGGTCAGATCGTACGATCCCTGAACCGATTGCAGTGTCTGCGTAGCCAGTGCAAGTTGCTCTTCATATTCGCGTACGAGCAGGTATTGGTTGGCAACCTGCGCCACGAGCGCTATCTGCGTGGCGCGCTGGGTTTCAACCTGTGAAAAAAACGATTCAATGGCCTGCCGGTTCGTGCTGCGAATGCGGCCGAATAAATCCAGTTCGTAGGAGGTAATTCCGATACTGGCATCATATTGGTTGCTGGTATAGGGGCCAGTGTGGAAGCCGCCTAAATTGGAGGCTGGCTGCCGGCTACGGGCGTAGGACCCGCCGGCATCAACCGTGGGGTAGAGGGCGGCCCGCTGGATGCGGTACTGCGCCTGGGCGCGTTCTACAGTCAACGCAGCCACGCGCAAGTCGCGGTTGTTATCAAGCGCGAGGGCGATGCAGCGTTTCATACGGGGATCGGTAAAGAAATCCCGCCATTTGATCGCATCGGCGGATTGGGTTGTTGGTTGCGTTCCCGGCTGACTGGCCGCCTGGGTTGCTGGTTCGGTAGACGCGTATTGATTCGGAACGGGCGCGGCGGGTTGCTCGTATTTCGGAATCATCGTGCAACTGGCGATGCACAGTGCCGTTGCGCAAAGCAGGCAGGAATTCTTAAGCATGGTCAGCTCCCTTCACATCCGGCAGAAGCGCTGGTGAAGAATCGGCCAGGTCACGCGATTCGGCGTGAATCGTGTTCTGAGGCGTTTTTTTGGGCTTTACCCTGAACAGGCGGAACACGGTCACAAAGTAGAGCGGTACGAAGAACAGGCCAAGAATGGTGGTGGTGATGGCGCCGCCAAACACACCCGTGCCGACGGCATTTTGGCTGCCGGCGCCTGGCCCGGTACTTAAAGCCAGCGGCAGCACGCCAAGGCCAAATGCGATGGATGTCATCATGATCGGACGCAGGCGCTGGCGGACGGCATGAACCGTGGCGTCAATCAGTGAGGCTCCGTTGTCAAAACTTTCCTTGGCGAATTCCACAACGAGAATCGCATTTTTAGCAGATAAACCGACGATCGTAATCAAACCGATCTTGAAATAAATGTCGTTGGGCATGCCGCGCAGGTTACACGCCAAAAGCACCCCGATGGCGCCCAGGGGCATATCCATCAGAACGGCGAACGGAATCGACCAGCTTTCGTACAGCGCGGCGAGGCACAGGAACACCATCAACAGCGCCAGGATATACAGCGACCCTTCACTGGAGCCGGACAGGCGCTCTTCATACGAGAGTCCGGCCCATTGAAAACCAATACCTTCCGGGAGTTGTTTAGCCAGTCGTTCCATCTCGGTCATGGCCTCACCTGAACTGTGTCCCGGCGCTGCCATACCGGCAATAGCCAGTGATGGCAGACCATTAAAGCGGCTCAGCTTCGGCGAGCCCAGACCCCAGTGCGCGTTGGAGAACGCGGAAAACGGAACCATCTCGCCATCGGCGTTGCGGACATACCAGCGCTGGATGTCCTCGGGCGCCATGCGAAAAGACGCATCGCCCTGCATGAATACTCGCTTCACGCGCCCCTTGTCGATAAAGTCATTCACGTAACTGGAACCGAAGATGTTGGAGAGTTCCACATTGATATCCGTAATGGACACGCCGAGCGCCGCAGCTTTTTCATCATCGATTTCCAACTTCAATTCCGGCTTATCGGCCAGGCTGTCCGGACGGACACCAGTCACGATTTTGCTCTGCTGGGCCAGACCGATGATCTGATACTGCGCGGCGACCAGCGCGTCGTGACCGAGGCCGGCATTATCCACCAGCCGCAGATCAAATCCGCTGACGTTACCGAGTTCCTGCACCGACGGCGGGACAATGACGAAAGTCATGGCATTCTTCATCTG
Organism: uncultured Phycisphaeraceae bacterium; assembly: GCA_964610975.1. Classification (GTDB taxonomy): domain Bacteria; phylum Planctomycetota; class Phycisphaerae; order WQYP01; family WQYP01; genus CAZSYN01. The sequence continues at coordinate 80,578 of CAZSYN010000003.1, read as the reverse complement.
CATGAATTTCCCCATGGCCCGGGCCTGTATCTCCTTGATGCTCTGGCCGTGACCTTTACGCTCCTTGAAATCCTTCATGCTCACAAAGGCCAACACCTGGTTCTGGCCAGCGCCGCTGAAGCTATAGCCCGTGATGCTGAACATGCCTTGCATGGAGTCTTTCAGGTTGCCCATGAATTCGTCTTCAATCTCGCGGGCAACGTCGGACGCCTGTTCGGTTGTGGCGCCCGGCGGAAGCTGTGATATCGCAAATAGCACGCCCTTATCTTCTTCCGGTAGGAAGCCGCCCGGCAGCCGCCGAAACATGAAAATGACGCCCACGATGATGATGCCGTAGACGATCAGCAGCATCCAGGTATGCCGCAGGGTATGGCCGACGACACTGGCATATCGGTCAGCCGTGCGGTTAAACAGGCGATTGAACCAACCGAAGAATCCTTTTTGCTCATGTAATTGCCCCTTATTGGTCTGTTTGAGCAGTGTGGCGCATAAAGCAGGCGTCAGGATTAACGCGACGATTACCGACAATGCCACCGAACTGGCCATTGTGATGGCAAATTGACGGTAGATCACACCGGTGGAATTGCCAAAGAGCGCCATCGGCATAAAGGCCGCGCAGAGCACCAGGCCGATACCCACCAGCGCACCGGAAATCTGTCCCATCGACTTGCGTGTGGCCTCACGGGGCGAAAGCCCCTCTTCCTCCATCACGCGTTCAACGTTTTCAACCACGACGATAGCGTCGTCAACCAGCAGGCCAATGGCCAGTACAAGGCCAAAGAGCGTCAGCGTATTGATGGAAAAGCCGGCTACCGCCAGCACGCCAAACGTGCCCAGCAGCACAACGGGCACGGCAATAGTCGGGATTAGCGTCGCGCGAATGTTGCCCAGAAACAGGAACATCACCACGAACACCAGCGCAACAGCCTCGATCAGGGTTTTGATCACTTCCTGGATGGAGTATCGGACAAAAGGCGTCGTATCAAAGGGATAGGCAACGTGGTAATCCTTCGGGAAGAACTTGGAGAGTTCCTCCATTTTCTGCTTGACCGCGTTGACCGTATCCAGCGCATTGGCGCCGGCCGATGCGCTGATCGCTATGCCTGACGCCGGCTTGCCGTTATAGCGGGCAATCATGGAATAGTTTTCGCTGCCCAGTTCAAGTCTTGCCACATCGCGCAGCAACACTTTGGATCCGTCGGTATTGGTACGCAAGATAATCTTGCCGAACTGATCGGGCGTCTGCAGGCGGCCGCGGGCCACAATGGTCGCGTCGAGAAGTTGCCCTTTGACAGCCGGCTGGGCACCCAGCGAGCCGGTGGAAATTTGCGTGTTCTGCGAGCGGATTGCCACACCCACATCCGCCGAGGTCATCTTGTACTGCACCAGCTTATCTGGATCGAGCCAGATACGCATGGAGTACTGTGCGCCAAAAACCTGGGTAGTGCCGACGCCGCTTACACGGCTGATAGGATCCTGGACCATGCTGACAACATAGTCGTTCAAGTCATAATTGGTGATTTTGGGATCATCCGAGGTGATGGCCACCACCATCAGAAAGTTTCTAGTCGCTTTAGAAACTGTCACGCCCTGGGCCTGAACTTCCTGCGGCAGCAATGCCAATGCGCTCTGAAGCTTGTTCTGCACCTGCACCTGGGCAATATCTGGATCAGTACCGCCATCAAAAGTCAGCGTAATCGTGGCGCTGCCGGATGAATCGCTGGAAGATTCAATATAACGCAGGTGGTCAAGCCCGTTGAGCTTTTGTTCAATGACCTGAATGACCGTATCTTCTACCGTCTTGGCTGACGCGCCGGGGTAATTCGCCTGAATTGTGACGGTCGGTGCCGCCACGTTGGGATACTGCTCAACAGGTAATTGCAGAATCGATACGGTTCCGGCCACCATGATGATGATGGCGATAACCCATGCGAATACCGGGCGATCAATAAAAAAACGAGACATTAAACGCGCAACCTTTCTACAATACGGGCTGCTTAAGGGATGTAGTTTGCAACCTTCCGAACGGCTCGTCAGCGTACGTTTGCTTTTGGCCGATACGCTTCGGCAAGCTTGGCAGGTACGGGCTTAATGGGTACTCCATCACGAATCTTTTGCAGATTATCCACAATCACCTGGTCGCCGGCATTCAGTCCCGCGGTCACCAGCCACTGATTCCCAATCGCCCGGGACGTTTCCAGCAGGCGGAGTTCAGCGGTCCCCTTATTTGTGGCGATGAAAAGGGTCGGTTCGCCTTTCTGATTGCGGGTCACCGCAAGTTGCGGAACCAGGAGGGCATCTTTTTTCTGGCCTTCCACCAGGCGCGCACGTACAAACATTCCCGGCAGCAGTTCATGATGCGGATTGGGAAAAATCGCCCGGATAATCACTGAACTGGTGCCCGTATTCACGCTTACATCCGAGAATTGCAACGTGCCTTCTTGGCCGTATTCCGTGCCATCATCGAGTAACAGCCGGACTCGCGCCCGGCCGGTCTGATCAGTCTGAATTTCACCGCCGGCAACGGCGCGTTTCAACCGCGATAGATCTGTCGTCGATTGCGTGACATCCACGTATACCTGGTCAATCTGCTGAACCGTAGCCAGCAGCGTTGCCCCCGACGCCTGCACATAGGCGCCTTCGGTTACCTGCGATGCGCCGATACGACCCGTGACTGGTGCTGCCATTTGGGTGTATCTCAGGTTGATACGTGCGGTATCAACATCCGCTTGGCCGGTGAGCACATCGGCTTCGTACGAGTGCTGCATCGCCAGTGCGTCATCATAATCCTGCTTGCTGATCGCTTTTCCTTCCACCAACTGTTTGTAGCGGTTGGCCTTGTTACGCGCGGCTTCAACATTGGCCTGGGCCCTGGCCAATGATCCTTCTGCGGCCTTAAGCGCGGCTTCATAGGAATCGGGCTCAATCTGGTAGAGAACCTGTCCTTCTTTGACGGTACTGCCTTCGGTAAAAAGCCGTTTCTGGACGATACCGCTGACCCGTGCGCGAACTTCGGCGATACGAAAAGCCGAGACGCGTCCCGGCAGATCTTGTGTCAACGTGATTTCTTGGGGCATTATAGTAAGCACGCCAACCTCGATAGGACTGGCCGCGCCACCTGTGGCAGGTTGATCGTTAGTACTTGATTTGTCACGGCAACCAGCCAAGATCACGATCAGTACCACACCGCACGCCAGCATTCGGCCCATGGGGCCCCGATGATAGGTACGATGCACAGAAAATTCTGAAACAGAATAGCGCAACATCATGATTCCATTCGTTAAGAGGGAATTAGAAACCTTTAGTGCCCATGTTCCGCCGGTCTGGGAAGTTTCCAACGTAACATCTGAGTTTCATACTCCGCCGCGGGTAGTTGAACGAGGATCGGATTTTCCGTTGGATCGAGCCATGCGACCACCTCTTGCATATTTTCTTTGGCCATAGCCGTGGAACCGGCGGTGGGTACCCCCGGCCCGCGCCAGACATGTAGAAAAACACAGGAACCGGCGCTGGGAATAATCGGTTGGGTATTGTGCGCTACGATCACACCCCATTCGTAGAGTCGGTCCGACCGCCGCAGGAATTCAAAGCTGTTCCAATCCCTCTGCACCTGGCTCAACCGCACAATCCGGTTGTAATATTTGGAATTTACATCATTGATAGCGCAATCCAAATCGTAGTCAGTTAATTCCCGGTACGGCATATGGATGTTGGCCGGCTTGGGGGTATAGCCAAAGACCTCTGGTAGCGGGAAAATTCCCGCTGGCGATTTCCCGTCTCCTTCATGCTTCGTTGGGCTCTGAAGGCTCATGTTGTCATGCAGACCCCGACCCCACGCCAACCCGTTGTATCCCACGCTGACGGCTATAGGTGTTTTCACCGGCTGCCACGAATTCTTATAAACATTCCATTGGTATCGCTGCAACGTTCCGACCGTAGCTTTCCAGTCCTGCGTAATGACCACAAGTACCTGCCGCGAATGGCGTAGCGGAGATACAGTCTCTTCCGACGGATGCACCTCATGATGACAACCCACCAGCAAACCACCCGGTGCGCATAATGCCAGCGTCGCTACAACGAACCGGATGAGTAAATCGAAACGCTGCATAGAGAACCTCGTCCTGCGCGATTTTTGGTTTCTCCAACTGGCTACACGGCATTTTTTAGAGACATTGCGAATCTCGTTCGTTATGCCATACGGCGGACCTTCTGATTGAAACGGCCCCGCAATACATGGGGATTTACGATATGGGTAACGTTTGCATGTGGATTGATGGTACGAATCACATCTCTGATTTGCTCCGCCAGCGCATCAGAAGAGTTTTTGCCAACGACAGAATAGTGCCGTCGAAGTATTGGCAATGTTGGGCCCAACATACATAACCTCATGAATGATCTACGCTATGGCGTAGCGACTGTGATAGTGTTTGCTTTACTGACAACACACATTCAAGTTTTTTTCGATTTTCCGTGGTTATTTCGCATGCGCTTCCATTTCTTTCGGGATCGCTTTGCCGCGTAAGACTTCGCGGTACCGCCCATGCTTGCCCTGTATGGAAGCATTCAGAAAGGCAAGCAAACGCAAAATATCTGGATTGTCCGGATAACACTTTTGCAACTCTACAGCCTGGACCGCCAGTGGGGAGTGGTCAGCAAAGAGCATCCGATAGGCAATCTTCAGTATCTCAATTCGCCCTTGGGAAAATCCGCGACGGCGCAGTCCAGTACAGTTTAGTCCGCGCGGAGCGGCGGGGTGGCCATCACACATCATGAAGGGTGGCAGATCATGATTAACAGCAGACAAACCCCCAATGAAGGCATGCTCGCCAATTGTAGCAAAGTGAGTCACACCCACGCCGCCGGAGAGCACCACCCAGTCACCAATCTGACAGTGGCCGGCAACCATGACGTTGTTGGCCATGACACAGTGATTACCGACGTGGCAGTCATGGGCAATGTGTGCATTGACCATGATCAGATTATCTGAGCCGATGTATGTGCCATCGCCATCTTCGGTGCCGATATGCGCCGTGGAGCATTCGCGAAATTGATTATTGTCTCCGATGGTCAGTCTGCAATTGCCGCCACGGTATTTCAGATCCTGGGGCGCCGTGCCAACATTACTGTACGGGAAAAACTGGTTGCCTTTGCCGGCAGTCGTCCGTCCCTCGATTGAGGCGTGATGATGGACCACGCATCCGATTCCCAGGCAGACCTGCGATCCCACATAGGCAAAAGGGCCAATGATGACATCGTCGGCTAGTTCGGCACCTGCTTCAACCACGGCCATGGGATGAATCTGCGGCATGTTCCAGCTCAATCTTTACTACAAACATAATGGCATGACAAATATAATAATTGTGGTTATAACCACTAAGCTTCGCTTGAATCACCTGTCATGCCAACTTGACGCAACCTTATTTTTGTCGTCTTGAAAAATCACCATGTCTGCAATACGCGTTAATGTTCTCGAACAGCCGTAAAATAAATTAACCCGCAATTTCTCTCGGCATCTCGTAAATAAGGCCAGCGTTATCACGAGTGCAAACTCATCACGGTCTCTTTGGCCGGCAGACGATCAAATCCACCTTCATTCATTTTGGCTTGGCCGAAAGCGGAGCAAGAAATCGCCCAATCATCGTTTTGGCTAGAACTTTTACCTTTTTTGTGTCCAGTTGAGGATCGCGGATAAATAACGTGGGAATGCCGTCAAAAAAGCTGATGATCAACGATGCTGCCAATTCCGGTTCATACGATTTGTCTACATAGCCGCGTTTTTGAGCATCACGGATCGTGTCAATCATGATTACACGGAGGCTTTGATGGTGACTCTGAAGTAATACCGCTATTTCGGGTGAGCGACCGGCTTCGGCAATCAAATCAAACATGAGTGATACGCCATCTTGCCAGCCCGCCGAGAATTGCAGATCCACACCGTCATAAAGCTTTCTAGTCAAGTCCGCCCCGGATTCAACGTCCGAAAAATACTTCTGCGCGTACTTGAGGCGCATTTCACGCATTTCAAAAATGGCGGAGATGATCGCGTTCTTTGATTTAAAATAATGATAAAGATTTCCAGCACTGACACCGGCCTCGGCGCAGATGCTTGCAATACTGGCATTATGAATGCCATCGCGTACGAAACACCGACGGGCGGCGTCCAATATCTCCGATTGTTTTTTTTCATGCTCTGGAACGTTCACGGTACGCATCATTTACTCCTTTAGCCGAATATTCATTTTATCATAGATTGACCTCGTAGTTCCAATGCATATAATAAAATTGTCGTTCGGTTTATTATAGAAGACCACTTATCCTGATACAACGAATATTAGAAAATTTTTATCCTACAAAATGAGGCAGCAAATGTTGAGTCAGCGACCAAAGTCCATAATTATTGACCATCATTACGGTACCGTGTGGTTTTTCGGCGCACTTCTAATTGTCTGTTTGCTTGCTGGCTGCAGTACCAAGGTGACACGCTATTCCGGTGTTGAATCATCAAAAGAGATGACGGCCAATACCGGTGAAAATAAAAACCATATCCCTTTCCGCTATGCTGAGCGTAACGATCGATTGAAGGGGTATGATGCAGTTCTTCTCGATCCGGTCACGATCTATACCGGCAATGACCATCAATTTGGGAAGATGTCAGAGAAAGACAAGGCGACTCTATCCGCATACATGGATCAGGAATTTCGCAAGCAATTGAAGGACCATATTGCATTGTCGGATAAACCGGGTTCTCATACCTTGCGACTTCATCTTACGCTGGCCGGAGCGACGGAAAGCGTTCCGGTCATTTCCACCGTAACCAAGATCACACCCTACGGATTTATTATCAGTGGCGTTGTCACGGCCATGGATCAAAAAGCTTTATTCGACGGCCATGTTATCTACGTTGTGGAACTCTACGACAGTACCTCCGGGGAACTGATATACGCCTGCATAACCAAGCAATATCCATGGGCCATTGATGTGTTTTCAAGTTTTGGAATGCTTGACGCATCGAAGGCCGGCATTCGAGCGGGTGCAAGCGACTTGGCCAAGCAGCTACACCAGAAAACTCCAGCAGGTGATCCCAAAAATTAAGTTGACGTCACTTGATCCAATCGCCGCATCACAATGTTGGATGAACCATTCAACATTTTGTATGCGGCATGGGAATCTGTTTTTTTACAGGTAATGGGAGAAAAAATGCTCAAAAAGATTGTACTGGCGACCCTTATGCTCGGAGTCACATCCGCCCTTGCGCAAGAAGAACCTAAAACCGAAAGCGTGGCAGCAGTTCCGGAGGACAATCAACGCGATTGGTCGATCACGTTGGATCCTTATGCATCCTACGAATTCCAGGCGGACATCCATAGGTCAGATGCCTCTGTGAAAATTGCCCGTACCGGAGCCCTTGGCGACATACGTCTTAAACTGACGCCAGACTGGTCTGTGAATCTGGGAATCGGAGCGGAATATTCCAACTACAACTTCAGTAACACGATTGGAATGCTGCCTGTGGATCGGCTCAAACTGGATTTGTATTCGGTAACAGTAGCGCCGGGAGTCACCTATAAAATCTCAGATACATGGTCAGTCACGGGCGGAGCTATGGCAAGTTTCTCTGGCGAAGATAGCGCGGACTTCTCACAGACCGGCACCTACGGCGTATTTGCCGCGGCAACGTACAAGGTATCGGATCGCCTGAGCTTAACGTTTGGTCTCGCCGGCATGAGCCAATTGGAAGATGACTTCATGGTGGCACCCACTTTTGGCGTGCGATGGCAGATTAACGATACACTCTCGTTAACAACCGGCGGTGCCGGCCGCGGCTATACCGTGCGACTCACTCAGGATCTGAATAAACAATGGGCCGTATCTCTGCTGGCATCCTATGAAGGGCGCGCCTACCGGCTGAACGATTCGGGTCCCCTGGCTGATGCTGTCATGCGTGATACGACGTTACCCGTCGGCGTAGAACTCGCCTGGAAACCAACACCCAGCATCGTGATCAAGGGCACCGCCGGTGTGGAACTCTATCAGCGCATCGAATTTGATGATCGCAATGGCAATGACATCTCCGATCGCGTCGCCGATCCCGCACCATTCGTGATGCTCTCCGCCGTGTTTAAGTTTTAACCACACCATGACGGCAATCGGCGCATAGAAGCCGGAAAGTATCCTGCTTTCCGGCTTCTATAGTTGGTGCACAACCACTATCCGTAACTAAATTCCGGACTAAACAGCACCAACTGCCAATCGTACGGCTGGCAGCCATAGGCAGGCGAATAATGCTCGCCATAGCCAGATGCGTTCACCGGTGTGGTCTGGAATGTCCCTGACGTGGCCGTTCCGATGGTGACGTTGATCGGGAATGCCTGGTTAACATCCTGATCGTAAATCTTGAGGGGCTTATCCTGCACAAATCCAAGTCCCGTCTGGTCAAAGTACGTCGGTGCCTGATCGAAACCTGTCACGCCATGCATGCCGGCGTACGCCTGCAGATGGCCAACCGTCGGTACCTGGGTGTACTGGAGATTCACCTGAGCGTAGCCGTTGATGCGTAATGGGTACGTCAGCGTCGCGCGATAACACCAGGCATAGCAGACATACGGCCCCGGCGAATCGTTCGTTCCGGTGTTGTACATCATGTGCCGGGTATAGGTCATTGTGCCATAGTTAATGCTTCCCGGTGGCTGGGTGATGATGTGCGCCAGAGCATAATCCAAAGCTGCCTGGGGTGTGGGGAGCTGAACATCGGGTCCAGGATAGGACCATGATCCATTCCACCAGATATCCCGGCCATAACTGAAGGCGTAACGGGTGTAGTTGACCGTTCCTTCATTGGTGTATGTGTAGGCACAGAGGATCTTAAGCTTTTTGAGTACAGCCCGCATTTCTTCAAAGATCCAGGGGCCGATGTAATCACCGCCAATGTTGCCGCCACTGCTGGTGGTGGCGTTGATAAAGCCATAAGCGGTGATGACATCCGGCGGCGTGGTCTGATCCTCATGCAGAACCCACTTAGCCCCATCGTGACGATAGATGGCGCCAGCCACCAGTCCACCGTAGGCATACCAACAACGCGCAACATTGCCGGCGGCGCCAGTGTCATTGGCATAGCCAATCTCACGGGGGTACTTGCGCGTAAAATGGCTTTGGCTGTAGCCGGCGGCCGTCAGAGCCTCCCCAATGTTCTGATACCGCACCTTGACCGATGGGACGCCATCGGACGTGGATGAGATCTGGTTGACCGTGTACTGCTCGATTGGCAGCTTGGATTTGTTGAGGTAATAGACACAGACATCCACAATAGCCCGCTGCAGATAGGCGTATTTTTCTGCAACAGAGCCATCACCCGGCGAAACGTAACCGTAGTAGTAGTTGTCGATGTAGGCGCCGCGCTCTTTGATGGCATCGCGCAGCATGTTGTAGACGGCCGCCTCAAGCAGAGATACCTGAGTGAGGTCGATTGCTTCCCATGTTGGATTGTAGGCCATAGCGAATCACCAGAACCTGGGATAATCCCAGCCATAGGTCGTGCCGGAAGTCATTTGCAACACCTGCCCGCGCAATGTGCCGGCGGCCACGCCCGACGCCCGGCCCAGGGCAATCAGCGCCCATTGCACGCCGGTGGTACCTTGTTTCCAGAGGATGGCTGAGGAACCGGCTTTACGCGCTTCCAGGTAATCGGTGACGCCATCGACAATCTCGACATACGGATAATCATTGGTGGTATCCGGTACCGTGATCTGTATCGGACACGCCCCGGCGGCATACGCCATGCCAATCACGCCGGCCTTCAGCGGCTCCAGGTTGATGATGTATCGCCCCTGATGCGTCTTGGTACGTGGCACAACCCCGGATACAGCCACTTTATTTTTGAAAGAATCCAAATTGGCATCCGGTGTGATAATCGGCCCGCCGACGCCCAGCACGCAATAACGATTGAGATCACTCCCCGTGTCGTTGCGGACCAGGATGATGCCGCTGGAACGTTGCGCTGCCTGGGGTGTGGCTGAGAGATTCCGCTGACGGGATTGGTAGTCCAGGGCGGTATCAATGAACGCATTGTACGTGGCGGCAGGGATGCGCAGCTTGTCGCCGGATTTCACTTTTTTGAAGGTGTCACTCATAACTTAGTCGCCCATGCTTTAGCTAATGGCCAACCCCGCAAAGTCGGCCAGGTCATAGACTTTCTCAATGTAGACCGCTACCGGCTTTTTGATCAGCGTTTTGGATGAGGAATCTTCCGCATCCTGATAGCGCACCCACATGTACTCCCAGCCCTTTTTACTGATGCCGGTGATAGTGCCGACGGTGAGGTTGGTGGCATTGAGTGAGCCGGCGAACTTGAAAGTGATCTCCCAGTCGTCATCAGCACTCTTACCTCGCCGGGAGCCGGAGGCGCCCAGGAACAGGCATTCGCCAGCCTGAAAGCCCCGGAATGCGGTACTGTTGACCTTACCGGTGAGCACAAAGAGCTGGCGCTTGTAGGCGTCAGTCACCACGGAGGCCGACAGGTAATGCGTCTCCGAGAACTGGTAGACCGGGATGGTGATGTCCACGCCTTCAACACTGTCATGCGTGACACCCACGGCGCCGCCCATGTCAGGCGCTGAGGAGGGATAACGCGAGACCGTGCCCAGACTCTGGGTGATATGCTGCGTGCCGCCGCCGGTATCAAAGGAAAAGGAGGATTCACCGGTTTCGGGTTTTTGATTGTCGGGGGTGACGTAGCGAACCATGCCATCCCACAGGCCGGGGCCGACCGGCTCAATCCGCAGCGTTTGGCGAATCAGGCCGTTGTAATCTCCGGGTGCTGTGTCGGCCAGTGATTTCTTCGCTAATACATCATCATCCGTGCCGGCAATGACGTATTGCAGCTCCACCTGCGAACTATCCGCATCCGTGCTGTCACGGCTGATGAGTTTTTCAACAACACTAACGGCCATCAATCGAACTCCATCTCATCATCCTGTTCGGCCATGTCCACGAGTTTCTTGGTGTGTTTGGCCGTGTCTTCAGAGGCTTTGGCAATCCGATCGGCCACATTGCCGGCGCCCAGTCCGCGGGCTTCCATGGCGTTGAAGGTGCCCGATACCCCAATAGTTTTCTGGGCAATCGTCGGCCCAAGTCCCTCCAGGTAGTCCGGCATGGAAGGTGGTTCCTGGAGACGATCCGGCCCCTGGGCATCCTTGAGCTGCCGTTTTTTCTTGGCTTCTTCAATGGCTTTTTGCCATTCATCGCGAGTCTTGTTCAGCTCATCCTGTGATTCCTGCATCTTTTTGGCATATTCATCATCCAGTTCCCGCTCTTTGTCCTGGGATTCCTGGCCGATCTGGGTGAGCGCGGCTTCGTGGGTCTGGGTTTCATCCGCGCGCTGTTGCTGGCGCTGCTGTTCGCGCGCCTGTAGGGCGGCTTGTTTCTGCTGATCGATCTCGGCGTTGGTAGCGGCCAGATCCTCATCGGCCATCTTCTTGGCCGCGTCGACATCCAAGCTGGAATCAAATAGCCCCTGCAATTCAATCAGCCGTTTGGCCGTCCAGTTGATGGCGGTGTTCCAGGCTTTCTGGAACCCCGCTGTAAAGCTGGTCCAGACTTTGGATAAAAAGGCCGTGGTTTCAATCCAGGCTACTTCAAAGCCGTGCCAGACAATCTCGCAGGCGGCAAGCGCACCATAAAAGGCGTCGTAGGCGATCTTGATGAAAAAGTTCCGGAACGAAAGCCATACCGATTCGAGTACCTGAACCCCCTTGATCCAGGCAATCTTTAGACTCAACCACAGAATCTGCGCCGCCAAAGCGATATCGCCAGCCGCCAGCGCATCGGAGATCCCCGCAAACGCCTGGGAGGCAAATTCCGATAGATCCGTAAATCGCTGCCCCAGCCATTCCAGCGCCTTGCCGCCCAGGCCGGAGGCGTAGACCAGGTAAGCTCCCAACGCCACTACGGCCGCCGTGACCAGGCCAATCGGCGTGAGCAGCCAGGCCACAATCGATCCGACGGCGCCGAGTACCGTACCGACGCCCGTGACAATACTGGCCAGTACGCCGAGCACGCCGCCAATAAAGACAATGGCCTTGCCCAGCAGCATGAGTGCCGTGCCGGCAGCCGAGACCACCAGTGCCACCTTGAACACGCTGACGACCAGATCCTTATTCTGTTTGATCCAGGCGGTTCCTTTGACCACGATGTCAATGAGAACATTCGCCCACTGCGTGAGCAGCGGCGCAACGGCGGAACCCAGCGTGCTGCCCACTTTCTTCAATACCTTCCACAACGTAGAGAGCGTTTCCTCCAGCTCCGCGCCAATTTGAACACCGGCAGCCGAGGCCGTAAGCCCCAGCCGCCGGGCCTGCTCCTGCATGGCTTCAATACCAGCCGCGCCCTGTGAGAGCATCGGCAGCAAGGATGTGCCGTTGCGGCCGAAGATCGCCAGCGCGAGTGCCGCGCGAATCGCCGGACTCTGAATGCTGGCCAGTTTGTCGGCAATCAACTTGAACTGCTGGTCGGGTGACAGGCCGCGCAGGTCATCCACCGTCAGGCCCAGTTGCGCCAGCGCATCGGTGGCGGCTTTGGATCCCATTGCGGCAGCCGCAATGGTCTTTTGCATCTTGCGGATGCCCAATTCCAGAGTTTCCATATCGGAACCGGAGATCTGGGCGGCATAGCCCAGTTCTGAGAGCGCCTCCACAGAGATCCCCGTCCGCTGGCTCATGCTCAGGAGCTCTTTGGAACCGGAAGCGGAGGCCTTGGAAAAGGCAATCAGCGGCGCGGTAATGGCTGAGCCAGCAGCAGCGAGCTTTTTACCCCAGCCGCTGATGGCATCGCCAAAAGCCTTGAGCTTCTTGTTGGCGCTCTGGAGACCGCGCACCAGCTTGGAGTCATTAACGAATAACTCCACGTAGGCGGTCCCGGCGCGGATGGAACGGGCATCAGCCATGGTTTAGCTCGCTACAGTAGCAGGTGAGGGGGGCGAATTACCTTTGAGCAGTTCCTGGACGTCTTCAATCGGATTGGTTTTGATTGCTTGCCAGAACGACCCGCGCACAAGGCTTTCAATCAGCACCCACAGGCCGACAACGAGAATCAATCCACCCGCCACCCAAGGCAGCCAGTGCTGAATCTGGCCGACGATCATGCAGGCGATCACCACCGCCAGGCCGCCGGCGCCACCGGCAATGGAAATTCGGAAGTCATGCATGAGCACGCCGATGGCCACGGCGATGCCGATTGCGACAATCGCCAGCCAGGAGATGGTGCGGAACATGGATTCCCACTTACTGTTAGCTGCGGAGAGTTTCTTTTCCCAAGCGGTGTTGTCGTCCGCCCGGCCTTTCTTCTCGGCTTCCAGCGCCGCGGCGGTCTGCTGCATTTCCTTCTTGCCGGCCTGCACTTCTGCCTTGAGGGTATCAATGTCCTTGCGAACATCGGCGAGCGCATTACCTTGCGCGAGCAGCACTTGGCTATTCGCAATAATGCGCGACCAGAATGGATCGAGTACAGGACGGACATTCTCCGGCGTGGCATCATGGCCAGCGCGCGCGGCGGTGGCGATCTCGGCCGCTGAACCGCTCACCTGCGTAGCCGCCGACGAGACCTTCTGGCCAATGTCGTCGGCATGGGTATCGACATCCGACCAGGAGGATTCGGGTATGTTTTGGGAGGCGCATCCATAAAAGGCGCCGATGAGCACTATTAATAAGGATAGGAATAACGTCAGTTTGAGAACATCACGGTTCATCATTACTTCTCCTGTTTGACGGGGTTGTCGACAAACACCGTTTTGAGCATTCGGATGTCGCCTTTGAGCGGCTTGTCCGTATGGCACTTGCCATTGCCCATGGGGTGGAAGTCATCCGGCTTGAACGCCCGCATCCGTTTGGGGCGATTGACATTGGCCAGCATGGCCAGAAGAGTTGACGTATGATTCCACATCTCCCGCTGGCGGGCTTCAGTCATCTCCAGAAGCTCTCTTAAGGTGAAACGGCCGGGGTAGATGCCAAGGATTCCGGCGCACTGCCAGATGAGCTGCTCGGCGTGGCGGGCTGCTCCTGCAGCAGGCGCTGAAGTTGGTTTTCCAGCTCGGGACTTTCCAGACGCGTCTCCACCGCCGTTAGCGCGGCCGTCTCGAACTTCCGTAGCTTGGCCAGGGCTTTGCTGAGAACTCGCCGCCGGCCCGCGGGGAAAAAATCGACCAGTTCCTCCAAGAGCGCTGTCGTGGCGCCATCAATGGCGTCGCCCGCCATGGCGCGGCCGAAGTCGATATCGGTGATTTTCTGGGAGTCCGCTTCCGGCTTACAGATGACATAAATGATGTCGCACAGCAATAGCGGATCGGAGATGAGGTGCTCCAGCAGCTTGCCTTCCACCACCTCTAGCAGATTCACCTTGACCAGGTCACGCACGCGCCGAATGACATCCACGTTGACTTGGATGGTCCACGTGCGGCCGGCGTTGTCGATAAAGGTTTTCATTGGATGACTCTCCTGCACGAAATAAGAAAGACGCGACCGCCGGATTAATTTGAAGTGGCTACGGTTTTCCACACCGGCGGATTGGTGGAATACGTCGGCTTAGCGGTCACCTTGACACTGATGGCATCTTCCAGCGGTTCATCCCGGCTGAAGTCGGTGATCATGCAGTCGGCCCACAGGCCCTGATTGCCATTGGAACCCGCGCCGGTGATCGGACCATCCATCACGGCCAGGCCGATGATCGAGTTATTAAAATACGCATCCTTGATGGCGGTAAAGCCGGCATCGGCCGTATCCCAGACCATTTCAAACTCAATGGTCCCTTCCTTGAGAGTGCCAGCCGTGGCCTTCCAGCCATTGTTGGCGCGTGTGGTCACGTCCGCTTCGCCTTTCTGCAAGGTCAGCGTGACGTTCTTCACGTTGGTCAGCTCGGTCCAGGTCGGCGTACCGCCGATGCCCGCCGCACAGAAGTAGAGCTTCGCATCCAGGCCGAATTTCACACCCATGGCTTATCCTTTCACTGATCCGGCCCACATGCTGGGCAGACGATCTTTGACTTGTTCCAATGCCGGCCCCATGAAGGGCCGCCGGTCGTAACGCTCGCGCTTGTACTTGCCGCCAAACTCATGCGCCGCGCCGGAAGTGCCGGCCACCTGGCGATCTGGCCCGATCACCACCGACTGCTTATCTTTCACCACCGCATACTTGATCGCATTGCGCATCCGACCCTTACGTGTGTTGGGCGGCGTGCCGGCAGGAGATTTGCGCGGTGACTTTTTGATCGAATGCCGTGCGATCAAACGAATGGCCGCACCCGCATGCCCCAGGTTGCGGAGACTGGCCTTTTTGGCGGCTTGCCGAACCTTGTTGTTATCCGTCTTGATTTTGGCTTTGGCCTGAATCATCGCGCCACCCTGAACGTGACTGTCAATACGCTGGTAAAAACCTGCTTCTGTTCCAGATGCTCAGGCGAATAGATCGGAACGTTTTCCGTTTTCACCCAGAGAGCCGAACCGCCGGCACCATCCTTGCCCAACGTCAGCCGGCGCAGACGCAGGTAATCAGCAATCTGTTCGACCAGCGCCATCAGCGGATCCAGTTCCTGGGTACTCGTTGATGCGACCTTCTTCTGAACCGCCACATCCACCGCTACATCATGCTGATTGACATTGCGGCCCAAACTGGCAATCTCGATCTTCCTGGGCACCACCGTCACGCGTAGCGTTTTGAGCTGGGCCAGGTCGTATTCCGGCTTGTACTGGCGTTCCGCGACAAGCGGTTGCTGGAACGTCTCCGCCGGCGCTGTATTCAGTGCCGCCACAACCGCCTCGGCGACATCAACGACGAGGCTCATGAAGACTCTCCGGTGACAGAATGTCTCTCTGGCGTCCGGGCGCGCTTGGGTTTCAATTGCAGCCGTGCGATCTCCGCCTCCACTTCTTCCTTGCTGCCGACCACCATGGTGTTGCTGGCACTGGTGCCGACTTTGCCGGCGCCCGGCTCCAGGAGCTCAATAATCTGCTGGCCGTCATGAACCAGCACATATTGGTCCGGATACACATCCGACTGCTTGATCTCCACTGTGGATGAAGTGATTTCCTGCATGGGGAATCCTTTAATTGGTTGAAACGGTCCACCCACGGCTCAGCAAGATCGCTTTGGCTGCCAGGCCGTCAGCGGATGGGGGCGCGTTGTTACCAGCCGCAAGGGTCAGATAGCCATCGGTTACGCCATTGGCCACCAGGTCACGCAGGAGTTGATCGACCGCCGCCTGGGATAGTGCGCCGCCGTAGGCGTAGATGTACTGAAGACGGGTGCATCCGCTCACATTGATCGTGGATAAGTTTTCGCAATAGTAGAGGTCCAAGTTAAAAAGCGACGTCACTCCATACGCATCGACAGATATCAGCGCGGAAGCATCCTCCGCCGTACAGCCGACCAGATGCGGGAGCCTCCAGATCTCCAGGTTCGCAATCATTGTGTATGAGAGACTTATGAACGTAAGCGCCGAAAGATCACCCTCCGACCTCCGGGTTATGAGCGGCCATTTTTGCATACGCAAACCATGCAAAAATAAGGCTTTTTTGCAGATTCGCTTTGCAAACCTTGTATTGGATTGCACTGGATTGCAAGGGATTACGTATACTGTATACCCAAGTTATTGAAATTAGTGGATGTGAATGAGTGCCGGCCTTGAGGGCGAATTCCTACGCCAAAAGGTCCGTAAATCAGCCTATTTCCCCGAAACTTTGCACACCAAAAACCAACGCGCGGCCAACGCCAGCCATTCCAGCCGTCGTTCTATCCCGGAACATCGCATCATCGGTATACGGTATACCCATGTTTCTGGGGCGCATCATCAGGCCTATGCTTCCCAGCGGGCCTACATGTTCACGCGGCTTGCCTGTAATAGCTTTTGAGTAGTCCGCCCAGACGTTCACGACAGCGTATTCGCCCGACGATGTCGGTCGTTTTGGGCTGCGTAATCCGGTTATTGTTGAGTCCCTGGTGCGGGCGCTCCGTGTTGTAATGCTCCACATATTGGTTGATCACGTAGCGCACATGCTTTTCACCAAAGAAGACCATCTTGCTTACGCATTCATTTTTTATGGTCTGTACAAAGCGCTCGGAAAATGCGTTCAAATTCGGACTTTGCTTGGGCATTTTGAGGGTTCTGATGCCACCTTCTTTGAGCGTCTTGCGGAAGGCTGTGGTGTAAAGCGGATCACGATCATGGATCAAGAAGCGTTTGCCTTTTAGGAATCCCTGATCGGCATCGGTCAGATTCCTGGCCTGCTGGAGCATCCATCGTTCATCCGGTGTGTGATCAATTCCGGCAATCTGAACACGCCTGGTTGAAACGTCAATCACAAAGAAAACCAGATAACGCGTAAGTCCGTGTGGTGTCCATGCTTCCACCGTGAAGAAATCACAGGCCGCAACACTTTGGAAGTGGGATTTGAGGAATGTCGTCCAGGAGATCTTCTTGGGCCGGTCAGGATCGTCCAGCAATCCATGCTCACGCATAATGCGACGAACGGTCTGCCAGGAGACCTTAAAACCCAGGGCCTTAAGTTCCCCATGAATGTGGCCATAGCCCCAGTCAGGATTTTCGCCAGCCATTCGCAGGACCAATTTACGGACAGAATTGGCTTTCTCAGGCGCCGGGCCTCTCTTGCCTGATCCATCGTACTTGCAGGCTACCAGTTTGCGGTGCCAGCGCAGAAGCGTTTCAGGGGTAAAAAGCGTGGCACAATCAGCAAGGACATTTCGGCCCAGCTTGGCCGCGGCCGTGGCCAGCCGGCGTTTCTGAACAACGTTGAGAATCAACCGCTTTGGGCCAAGCTTTTCACGCAGGATGCGGTTCTCTTCCTGAAGATAAGCGATCACATCCAGTTGCTGGCGGTTCATCCAGCCAGCAACAGATATCAGCACGAACAACCAGATGTTTTTGAACATGGCTGGGATTGTAATCTCGGATAGATCCATTTTAAATAGTGGCATATCACGGAACAATACTGCTACCAGAATTTATGTAATTACACAGGCAATATTTTTGATTTTCAATTGATTAATCAGCATTTTGATGCACCGGGTATTTATGTCCACATCTTGCGAACCAAGACATCCATAAACCATGCGGCAACAACAATGGCGGCGAAATAGAACGAGAGAGGATGCCACTGGTATTGTAGTTTCGGCCCTGGCGCTTTACACGCCTCTATAATTTCAGCAGGGGTTTTGGCCATGATGCCGCCACCGGCGTCGGATATTGCTCGTAAGGAAGTTTCATCAACGCCGCGAACACGTGCTTCATCTATATCCGCACTTCGAAAGGCTATAGAATGTCGGGCTTCGTTTCCATTTTTTGAAGAAAATCGGATTGAAACGGTTCGCTGTTGGAACGTTGGATGTAAACTTATTTCATAAAGTCCTTCACGTGGGGACCGACAATCGTAATCATGGAAAGAACCCATATTATTTCCTGCGAGGTTTTCCATATTACAAGATAAGCCGCTAACCGGCTTACCGTTGCTATCCATGACATTGAGTAAAAGGGTCAGGTCTTTCCCTTTATCAACCGTGGTGGATTTAACGATCAGATCGCTTGGAGGCTGTAAACACCACTGGAGTATCTGGCTCCAGAATGCTGGATACTGCTTCCAACTGATCCAATCTGGCGCCCAGTCGCTTTTGGAACTGCTGGTAAATGCTGCCACATTGCCCAAACCAAACCGCCACCGGGACAGTACGGGAGCCCGTTCCCGGCCTGTAAGAACGATCTGGGTTCCTTGACGTGGACGAGTATCCATCGCCTCGGTCAGTTGCGGAAGGTCATCAGGACGAATGCCAGAAAGGGCATCAAAATCCTTACCGGCTTTGGGCACAAACGGCAGACGAGCCATTTTGGCAGGATCGGCGATTTTTCGAGCCTGGCTGATAAAAACCTTGGGAACTCTGGACCCACTGCCACAATAGAAATATTGTCCACCTGCCGTTGTAGCCAGTGTCTTCATCAACATCTGGTCCGCATCAGATCCTACCGCAATGGAAGTCCAACTCACACCAAGTGCGTTTGATTGTCGAGTATACGAATCCCATCCGGCAGGCGGCGGAATCGTATTTCCATCTGTGAGCACAATCATGTATTTTTCACCAGGTTCGTTTATTAAAACATCTAGTGCGGCCCCGATGCCCTGGGCGATATTGGTACCGCCGCCAGGTTGAATACGGTCAATTAAAGGATCAATCAAGTTGCGGCTTGAAACAGGTGTTGAGGGAACAACAATATCAGCCTGACTATCAAATACGATCACGCAGATTTTAGCTTCTTCCGGTAAATCCCGCAGGCTGGCATGAATCGCGGCTTTGACCAGATCGAGTTTGCTGGCTGTGCTATCTAATTGGCCATTCATACTTCCCGAACGGTCAATGACGTAGCAAACCGTGAGTTGACGTTTCTTTTTATTATCATTTTTTGGTGGGAGAAATTCGATGGGCAATACATCCGCGACAGAGTTCTGCAGCCAGCGTGCAGGCACGCAATTGCTGCCGCCAACAAAAAGCAGACCTGTCCCATGCTCGACCGCGGTACGAAGATGTTGACGTTGTTCAGTGGTAAATTCAGACCCCGAAAGGTCGCTCAATATAATAGCAGGATAGCCTTCCAATGATGACGGTAATGCGTCCGGGGTGCATATTTGCATACGTAATTTCAAAGGTGAAATAGCCTGTTTAAATGGTTCAAGTTCGTCTAAAAAAGGATCAACAATCAATATTGTTGGCGGGCCGCTGACAAAAGTTCTGATCGACATTGAATCCAAATTGCGACCTTTGCCATCCTGCAATTCCAAGCGATAATCAATCAGGCCGGAATCGGCAGGTGTTGTGGATAACACGGCGGCACGATCTCCATCCATCTGAAAATTGCGCTGATCAAGAACCCGCCCCTTATCATCCCGAAGAATGATTTTTACGGCCTGTCGAACGGGCGAGTTGATAATTGCCGTAAAGCGAACGGGACGTCCGACTTCGTTCTGATTGCTCGGCTCAATACGCCTGATTTGTGGCGGAATGAGAACGGCTTGCCCTATCCCAAGCGTATGAACCCGGCCCCCACGGGCTTCAAACCAACCAGCGATTCGTGTAGCATCTCCCTGGGTTTCCC
This sequence comes from uncultured Phycisphaeraceae bacterium, assembly GCA_964610975.1. Taxonomy (GTDB): domain Bacteria; phylum Planctomycetota; class Phycisphaerae; order WQYP01; family WQYP01; genus CAZSYN01. Next base: position 60,439 of record CAZSYN010000003.1, on the reverse strand, counting down.
TGCCATCTGATACGATAACCACATGACTTGACGGCTCACTAGCTGTGCGATTGAAGACAGATTCCAGCGCGGCTTGGATATTGGTTTGAGAAGTATCAACCTTACTTTCCGTTGCAATCGCTGCAGATGCAAAGTCCAATAGATCAACATGTTCCCGGGATGATAACGCTTGACGTATATCGATCACTGCGGCGTCGCGTGCGGCTGCATCCTGCTTTATGCTGTCAGATACATCGCGTAGAATGACCACGCCAAAGGGGACCGTTTGTACCGTTTGTGTGACCCAAAAAGGTCTCGCGAGGCTCATCACAAGCAAAAGCAGGGCAAGAATACGAAGTACGGACAGGCTATATCGCGCTTTAGGGGGAAGATAATTTGGCCATTTTAGCAACAGCAATGGCAACAATGCCACTGGCGCCGCGAACAGAATGGCCGGTGATTGAAAAATAAATTGGGGCATATCAGACCCTGGCCTTGCCGATAATAACTAACATGAATTCAAGAATAATGATTGCAATCGTCAGGCCGGCAATACACTGGCCTGGCGTTACCAGATAACCTGCGGCGGAAACCATGTGAACTTCGGTTGCTGTAAGCACGGGCAACGGTTTAGATGCAGCGGCGGACGCATAGTTAACAGGTAGGGTCCATCCCTCCGTATCCGTGTGTATTCGATAATCGCCAGGATTGAGCAATCTGGAAAGTACGATATCATTACCACGCACGACCATAGGAACCGGCTGGCCAGATGGATCTATGACATTGATGTTGGTACCCACCTTGGCGAGTACAGGAGCGTCACCAGTCAGGAGATAAGGTTTAGTTTGGACATCGCCGGACGTTAAAAAATCGACGGCGTTGAGTATGATGACAGGAACCGCCAGTGAATCTTTCAATGAAAATGGGTCAAACAGCAAGTACAACGCCTGACTGCTTTGCCTCGGACCGGCATAGGCATACATGATCAATGGCAAACCGTCGGACTCAAGTATCGTCGATGTGCTAGTTGCAACATCAGGTAAAACATCGATAACTGAACGAATCGGAAGCGTTTCCGGCCTGACATCACGAAGCACCGGGTGTGATGGAGACCATGAAGATGGATTTCCTCCGGCCAGCATGCCACGTCGTTTCAGCCAGCCAAAAGAATCCACACATCCAACGAAGAGGTACCTCGCATTTTCCTTTGGCGCAGATCGAGGGAGAACCGTGCGTTCCGCTACAATCAGGTCATATTCTGCGGACGGCTGAATCTGTTCCGGAGAAAGTACGATTACGTCAGCATTCCCCGCTGACGATATGAGCGGTTGAAGGCCGGATGGTCCGGATGAAACGATGGCGATCCGGCTGCGTCGCACGCCGTTCCGCAGACGCAGCGTATTATTTAGTGCCAATGCATCATCACTATGCATGCGCAATTCCAATACGGAGTTTTTAGCCACTGCGCTGTCAGCATTAACAGGAAATTCAAAGGGAATAATTCCGTCCATCAGTTGGACGTGCGCTTCACTGAGCCTCTGGCCTTGATTGGACAAGTCAATTGCCACTGATTTGCCGGCCATACCGTGAGCGGCAAGTTGTCCTCTTAAAATGATCTGGCCCGTATCCTCCTGCGTAATTGCGGCTGAAACAAACCCTGCGTCTGGGCGGTCTTCGCCAACCTGTATAAGTTTCAGGGAACTGCTGTTCTTCCATTCTTTCGCCAATAACTCAGGTTGTTGGCCGCAGAAATCGGATATAGCGACAACTTCGACATCGGTCCTTTGCCCAACAACAGACCTTGCAAGTTGAATGGCGTCTCCAATACGACCATCAACGGCAATCGGAGTGAGTCGGTCAAGGCTGCTTTCCAAGGGTTCTGTTGCGGCAGTTAGCATCTTGGGTGAGTCTGTCGATAGAATCAGTTCCGTACGTCCTTGATTTGCAGCGATGATCTCGTGACATTTACTTCTGGCCAGGTCAAATCGTGTTGAGCCATTACCGGTTTGCGAAAGCATGGTTGCAGAACAATCCAGAACAATGATAACGGAAGACTGGGGCGGGGTTCGGTAAACCGGATTGGCTCCCATCAGCACCACCAGCATGACAATCAATAACTGCAAAAGAAGCAGTGGCAGACGGCGCAGGAGGTTGCGCCAACTTTGGGTTTTTACAGGCTCGCCCAGGGCTTCCCACGTCTGTAAAGAAGGTACGATGATAACAGGCAATCGGCGCCGATAGAAAAATAATGCAATGAACAACGGAACGGTTGCCAGCAGCCAGAACGCATAGGGATTTTGCCAGATCATCTTCTCACCGAGCCTGCACTCAGTGCGTTGGAGATGACACGCAGATAATCGTCTTCTGTGGTGGTCGTGATGATCTCATGGCCTCGATGGACGAACTGTTTCTGAAGTAACTCTCGGCGTAGTCTGAAATGATGACGATATGCAGCAATCGTTGAATCGTCAATCGCAACTTGAATCATCTCGCCGGTTTCACTATCCTGAAGATGAACAACGCCTGGAGCCAAAAATTCACCAGTATCTTCGCGGGCCAGAATTTGGATACCAAGAACCTGGCCGCCTGACGAACCGAGAATTCTGAGAATGGGTTCAATGTCCCCTGTGCCCAGAAAATCGGAGAGTAGAACCACCATTCCCCTGTGCAACCGTCGCGAAGCCACTATCCGAACCGCGTCCAGAAGATGGGATGGCCCAGAACACTCGAGATTCTGCATGAAATTGATCAAACGTGAATGTTGGCGAAGACTGGAATAAGGCCCCAGCAGTGCTGATGCCGCAGCGCCAAAACTCGTGAAATAGACTCGGTCGCCTCCTCGAAGTGCAATAAACGACAGACCACCGGCAATCAACTGTGCCTGAGTGAGTTTGCTGCGCGGTGCGCCAAATTCCATAGATTGACTGGTATCAACCACAAACGTAATGGAAGTCTGACGCGGAGCCTCATGAATACGAACGTAGAATTTTCGGAGCCGGCTATACAATCCCCAATCAATTTTGCGGACATCATCACCACGCACATACTCGCGAAAGTCGAGAAAGTCATAACCATCGCCGCTTCGGCGTATACGATGCTCACCACTGCTGATCTCAGTGGGATTATGACGTGGCCTGAAAACCAACTGGTTCAGGCGATGAAGCTGGTTTGGTGAAAATTCAAATGCCATATTCGCTTAACCATTTAGTCGCTGGATGATTTTTTCGATGATGTCATCAGAATTAACGCCTTCGCTTTCAGCTTCAAAGCTGAGAAGAACACGATGTCGTAAACATGGTAATGCTACGGCATTGACATCATGACGATTCGGTGTGGAACGTCCGTCAATGACTGCCTTAAGGCGTGCAGCAGACAAAAGAGCCTGCAAACCTCGTGGACTGGCACCATATCGGATAAGCCCAGCAAGTTTGGGATCGATCCTTTTTTCCCTTGGGTGTGTTGCCAGGATAAGTTGCGATGCGTATTGAATGACATCTTTTGAAATGTGCAGTTGTTTCAAAACCTTATTCCAGCGTACAAGGTTCTCCGCATTGGTTACGGCACTGAGCATGCCATCATCGCTTGTTGTCCCGAGTACTGTCCGTTCTGCAATCTGAATTAATTCGAGTTCTGTCGGGAACCGCACAATAAGTTTGAACAAAAAACGGTCCAGTTGTGCTTCCGGGAGCGGATAGGTTCCTTCCTGCTCAAGCGGATTTTGTGTCGCCATAACCATAAATGGTTTGGGAAGTTCGTAGGTTGTGCCGCCGGTGGTGACCCGATGTTCCTGCATAGCTTCCAGCAAAGCGCTTTGTGTTTTGGGTGTAGCGCGATTGATTTCGTCGGCCAATAGAATCTGTGTAAAAACAGGCCCTTTTTCAAAAGTGAACTGGATGCCGCCCTGGGCATCGTGCTCCAACATACGCGTGCCAAGGATGTCCGCCGGCATCAAGTCCGGCGTAAATTGTACACGCGATGCATGAAGTCCCGTTGCTTGGCCTAAATTGCTCATCAAATAGGTCTTTCCCAAACCGGGTACACCTTCAAGAAGAACGTGTCCTTGCAGAAGTACTGCAGTAAGAACCGCGTCTACCACAACTTCTTGGCCGACAATGGCTTTATGTAACATGGTTAGAGTGGCAGTATAGGCTGTACGTAAATCTGTAAGTTCGGCCTCCAATTCTCGTTGATTTCCTTTTGGCGCAATGATACCGCTCATGGTTTTTTCTCCGAAGGCTGGGTTGCAGCCTGTTTTTCCTGAAGTGCTTTGAGGTAACGCAAAATAGCAGTTCGGCGCGCCGGATGCAGCTGTTCAATATCTTCTGAACTCATCTGAGGAATTAAGAGTTGTGGATCCGTATGCGCTTGAATCTTGGGTTTTGGCTGGGTGACTGCCACTGGAGCACCTTCGATAATGTTTTCTGCCGAGTCTGTCGGGGCCTGTGGTATTTGATTTTTGGGAATTTCAAGCTTCTCTTCCGGCTTTTGTATAACTCCCTTTGGAATTCCCAGCGGGTCGATATGCCCCGAACCTGGAGTGCCTTGAGCGCCCTGACCTTGAGCGCCCTGACCTTGAGCGCCTTGACCTTGAGTACCTTGACCTTGGGTACCTTGACCTTGGGTACCTTGACCTTGGGTACCCTGACCTTGGGTACCCTGACCTTGGGTACCCTGACCTTGGGTACCCTGACC
>CAZSYN010000003.1:0-55668 GCA_964610975.1 uncultured Phycisphaeraceae bacterium | reverse complement strand
TACCCTGACCTTGGGTACCCTGACCTTGGGTACCCTGACCTTGGGTACCCTGACCTTGGGTACCCTGACCATTTTGATTAACAGAATTTTGTATGGAACGATTTCGCGTCGCAGAATTGTTCTGGTCTATACGTTGGTTTTTGGATTGTACTTGACTTGCAGGTGTATTCGTATCCTCAGATTTTGGCCGCACTTGAACGGCTGTATTGGCAGGACGAGATGCGGGTGGGAGTGAATAGTAAATATCAGGTTGAGTCTTATCTTTGTCCATTTTATTGTGATGGCACGCGCAGAGCATAGCCAATGCCATACTAAGCGACGCTAAGTTTATTTTCTTCATGGCTGTGCTCCATTTGATTGAAGCTCATTTTTAAGCTGTTCAAGTTTCAGAGCGAAATTGTAATTGCCTCCTCCGCCGAAAACACCGCTCGTCACAATGCCAATGACTTCATCCTTACTGTTCAGCAGCGGGCCACCGCTATTTCCGGGACTGACAGAAGCATCTATTTGAAGATAGGACACGCCTCCAATATTACGTTCCGGTTGGCTCACAATCCCCTTCGTCAGCGTTGACCTAAAGGCTTCTGTGCTTAACCAGTCAAGCAAATCCATCTTGCCTGTTGCCAGATACTGTTCGATACGGCGATTGATTTTCTCTTTTGTGAGTTCGGATTTACTCATTGCATCCTGAACAACGCCCGGAAAACCGCATACAAAAATATCATCACCTTGGTGTTGCTGGCCGTGGTTGAGCATTAACGGACGCGGAAACGTTCTCTCTATTTTTAACAGGGCAATGTCGTACTGATCGCTCTTATATATCACACGTGCTTCAACTGCATCCGTTTTGGAAAAACAGACCATCACAGAAGTACCGCGAAGTGTAACCAGTGGTTTGCCGATCTCATCCAGCGAAGCCGGATAATTGATCTGGCCAGGAGGATCAATCACATGGCGGTTCGTGAGCATGATTCCGTCCCTGGAAATTGAAAACGCCGTTCCAGTGGCCACCGGAATACGCCATTGTTCCTTCGCATCCGCGTAGCTCAGGGCAACGACAACCAGTGCAACATCCTTCGCGAGTAATTCTTCACGCGGGCTAAGTGGCATCGTCGTCGTGACTGCGGGCATCGTTGCTGGGCTGGGTATTGAAGTATTGATTGCAACGGGTTGGCCGGGTGGACTGGAATTTTGAGTTGGGGCGTCCAAATTGTTTGTTGCCGCCATTGGATATTTCTGTGTGCTTTGTTGTTGCCAGAGATGCCAACCCCATGCTCCTGCACCAATCAACAAAACAATGGCGACCAATATGCCAATTGTCCATTTTTGTGGATACGATTGATGTGCAACCGGCGGGTATGAAATAGTTGGACTACGATATATGGGCAGAGAGTCATCTTTAGCCGCCCCATAAACAGGCATATGTTCAAGCTTGGTACGAAGGCGCTGAGCATCCGCTGCACGGCCAATATCTTCATATCCGCTGGCAAGATTTTCGGTGATTTGACGATCCAATTTGGCATCACCACGAACCAGTACCGCGGCTCGTTCCAGCAATTCGACGGCTTTGGCCGTATCTCCGGCGGCCATGAAGCTTTTTGCTTGAATCAAATAAGTCTTTGCAAGTTCACTCACGGCTGATTCCCTTGTGGCTTCGTAATGCCCGAGTCAGGATTGGCAGCCGCCGGCTGCGTGGCTGCACCTTTTCCGACTTCGGAGTTACTTGTTGATGCTCCCTTAGTGACTGGTTCCTTTAGGATTTTCTCTTCTTTTTTTTTATAACTGTCTGCTTCTTCCTTGGTAATCCACTGATTTTTATATTTAACAAAGCCATCTCTCTCTTTTTTCAATGCATACGCATCGTCTAACGTATGCCATTGTTTGTCTTGCCAGTACACCATTGACGCCTTCGCATTATCCATCCACTCATCTCTTACTGAATCTTTCTTTTTCAGTTCATCGAGATCATTGGCTTTTACCCATCCATCCTTGTATTTCTCAAATCCATTTTTCTTCAAAATTTGCTCAAAATCCACTATATCCTGCGCTTGAGCCAAAACGGGCTGTGTATGAGGCTGAGAACTGGCAATCTCCGATTTGTTTATAAAGCGGCTTTTCCCGAGCAGTATTCCAGAGGTAATCCCCAATAGCAACGAAGCCACGGCGGCCAGAATGGCAATGCTCCATCGTGTTTTAATCTCGGTTTTCTCAACAGTCGTCACTAGTGTCGTGGGTGACGAAGATGTTGAGGATGCTCCCGACCTAGAAGGTGGCTCACCAAAACCACGATATGAAGCGAGCCGATCAACAGGAATCGTGCCGCTATCAATTCCACTCAGCTTGATATGCTGTGCGTATGGTGAGAGGGGTTGTCCTTCCTCGGGTCTGTAAGTTGCGGCACCGGCCGCATCGGAGGCCAAAGAAATCAGCCGGACCGGAAATTGTGGCGACAAAATTCTATATGCAGTGGTGATCCCACCGCGACTGGCCGGTGGCAACAATATTTCAATGGCACGGATGATCTGAAAATCAAGCGTTGATTCACTACTGACGACAGCTTTTCTTGTAAGAAAAGTACGTTCCAGCTGTGATATAACCTGTAATGCTACAGGTGTCACCTTACTTGGAATTTTAGCTGAACCACTGATTGAAACATCAATGGCGGATATATTGCCTGAACCATCCCATTCCCAAAGACAGCGCTCTGCTGCCAGTGATTCAATATCCCCAATGAGCTTGGTATCCCAATCGGCACGAGACAGAATAACCGTGATGAACTGCAATGTAGGCCGGCCTTGATCATCAACTGGCCCGTCAATAACGCGTGTCAGTCCTCTTCGTGTGGTTCCGAACTGCGTAGTAAAATAAGCCGGCTGTTTGGATAAGGATTTGAAATAACGTGATTCATAGGTCTGTCCGAAGCTATGCGCGCAACGCTCCACGATACGACAATCATCCAGAGTCACGCCTTGCGATCTGGCGAGTGTTGTATAACCTTTATACGATCCAAATACATGCCGTTCAATATGCACAACCGCATCCTTTTAGCATCAATTCCGGGTAGTGATGTATATGACAAAACCAAGTAGCGCAGTTGCTAATAAACAAACGAGGATAAATAACAGGGTCAATCGCGTCGTTCTGCGTTTTTCCTGCCGCTCATATTCACGCTGAATTCTGAATTCTGCAAGTTTGTTTTCTTCCTCTTGTCGCTGATATTCCTCAAGTTTTTCGGCGTGCAGCATTTTGTTTAGGCAATAAAGAAGGGGCTTATCAATATTGTGTTTAACAGAATCAGCCTTTGGGACAAGCGTTCCGTTCTTCCCTCGCATACACTGCACTGCCGATACCTGGAAAATCGGAATCTGCTGCATAGTACGGGCCAGCGCGGGGAAATAATTCTTAACAAAACCCACTGGTCCCCTGTGTTCATCAAGTAGCTGCTGATGCACGTCTGCCTTGGTGAGCACAAAGACAATGGGAACATCCTTGCCACCCGGCCAGTTATAAATGCGCTGCACGGCTTGAACCAGTCCAAAATCATCCTCTATAGCCGCGTCATGATCCTGGCCTGCCACAACAGCGGGATCGACAATCAGAAGGACGGCCGCCGCATTATCAATGGTTTTTAGCAAGGGTTTGACTTCATCGAGATGCTGCTGGTCATGAACAAAGGCTTTCGCAAATAATTCGCCCGCGAAATCCAGCGTGACGAGAAGTCTCTTGCGACCCTCATGTTCAATTTCAAACTCGATTTGCGTGCTGCCAAGCGTTGCGGACGGCCATTTCCCTTTTTTTAACTCGGCAACCACACTCATAAGCTCTTTATGGGCTTGGCCCGTCAGCGCCTTGGCGGTCAAACCGGATGTTCGTTTCCAGAGCATTTCATATAAAGTGGCAAGATAAACAGACTTTCCTGAACGTGATCGGCCCAAAATGACAATCCGATCACGAACTGGAGTATGAGTTTCATTTTCATGTGAGGCCCCAGTCGCTTGAACTGCCGGTTGTATGGCGGGTTGTGAGGGCGAGATAGTTTGATCATCATTTGCCGGCATTATTTCATCTGGCATCATCTGAAATTCAATCAGATCCATCCATCGAGAACCATTTGAAACCAGAACATTTTGATTGATCATTCCCTTGGCTATCCACTGGCGAATTTCTTCTGCCGTGTACGGACCAGATTCCTGATCACCATCACGCATCTTCCACTGAGCATCTGGTCCTGCGTGCATACTCTCCGACATATCATTACAACCTTTTGCTGACCTGTTCTGTTATTCATCGACGATGGAGGTAAGTTCTGATTCCCACGTATCACCAGTTTTGAGGCGAAGCTTGCATATGTAAAAACGGCTGATCAAAGTACCAAGGCCATTTTCTGCTCGCACAGGTGCCTTAACCAAGTACCATCCATCTTTGTAGACAACGATAACATCATCATCAGTGTACGGACGAAATTCCGCAGAAAGCGGATGTTTCAGACTGTCTTTAATGAATTTTTGGCTCATGACATACGCGTCTGGTTTTCTTTTGTTAATTTCCGCTTCTTGTTTTTTACGTGCTTCCGCGAGTTGGATGGCTTCTTGCCGCTTTCGCTCATCCTCCGCAGCCTTGGCCTGCCGTTCTTTCTCTCGCTGTCCGACAATGGCACCTCGTTCCGCAGTGGTAATCCATTTGCCTTCAAATTTTACAAGTCCTTCAGCTTCTTTTTTTTCGTCAGGCGTCATCCACTTCCCATTGAATAACACCAATCCTTTATCTGTTTGTTCCGCTGCAAACGCCGCATCTTTAGACAACCATTGTCCTTTGTACTCCGCCAGCCCCTTAGCCAATTGCTGGGCCCTGAACTCCTCGGCCGGCGTCATCCAGCGATCCTTGTATAACACCATGCCCTTGGCAAGCATGTCCTTGGCAACAATCTGATTCTCAGCCACTTTGTCGATTTGCTGGATTTCACTCATACGCCGATGCGGTTTGGCTGCATCGGGAAATTTAGCCATGCATTCCATTGCTTCGGCGCAACTGACACGCGCTCCCGCGTAATCGCTGGCTTCGAATGTCGATTTTGCCTTGATCAGCAACTGATCGATCTTGGGATCATATTGCGATTCAGCTTCTCTCCATGCGGCGGCAACCGCCGGTTCAACCCATTTGCCATGAACGACTTCGTAACCATTGCCGCCAAACTGAATTTCAGGGCTCGCCATTAGGGTACGAACTTCATTTATTTCATCCTGCCACGCATGCGATTGGGCCATTTTTTCTGCATCGAGCAGGGTTAACTTGGCTTCCTTATATTTGCCTTCGTTCGACAGTCGTTCCGTTGTCGTGATCAATTCACGAAATTGCTTGTATTCCGCCATTTTCTGATCGCGTTGCCTGTCCCGTTTGAAGACGTCCGCACCTAATAGAAAAAATGAAATCAATGTCACTACAACCAAAACGACGGCGATGGCCGTATACCAGGCGGCGTGGGACTTTGGGGCGGGATGTGCCTTTATTTCAGTGGGCGCGGGTATGGAAAGAGGTTTCTCTTCAACCTTATTGCCGCTGACATCAAAAACCGTAGCTCCCGAGTACAACACCGCGTCCGGGTTTGGCGATGCCCTGTTTTCCGACAGTACAACCGCCCCTGAAGATTGAATGGAGTGAAGCGAGATGGTCACTTTATTTTGGCCGCTTTTGATCAAAATGTCGCTTTTTTCGGCCAATAGCGTCCATTCACCTGTAATGGATTGTCCCCGCGCTTCCACAGTCAGAGTGTCTGACAATGATCTGATGCGAAGAATACCTGCTTGATTCTGGATTTCGATGGGCTTGGGGCCAAACCAAGAAAATGGAACCCGCAGGTTACACTCCGCGCCGGAACCGATCAGAATTTTCTGCTCGTTGAATTTGCGGGCCGCCTTATGGCCATTATGGTCTTGGATATGGATGATCAAGGATGACATTCGCGTGGACTCCCCAATATGCACCAACTAGACGTTAACACTTAAATGCAACGCAAATGAGAATTAATTCGAATTATCTGAGTACCAACTATGGTTTGCAAGCATAAAAATCTGTTTAAATAAGAAGAAATCAGTCAATATATCGCAATCTCATTGAGACAAATCCTCATGCACGGATTTTCTGACCCATTATTGTCGTGACATACATTGAAGTGAGGATTGTAGGAGACTGGACTGACAGGCATATGTCAGTTCCTGGACGCCGGCATGCAATTTGGTAATCTTGAAGAATGGGTGAAACAAAGATCTCCGTTATTGGTGCATCGTCACCATTAGCAGATTGTTTAGGAACCTATCTCACTGGCCACGTTCCTCATACTGACAACCCTATGTCAGCACCGCATGAAGTATTGCCCAAAGCGCTTGAAATCGGCCGACATCTCGAAGACGATACCCTTATTCCTGAGATTCATGAGGTACCAGCATGGCCGCGGATTACAGCCGTATTCATCGTCTGCTCAAGATCATGACGCTGGTGCAGGGTGATCCATCCTGGACGGTCACCCGTCTGGCGCTGGAATGTGGTAAGTCTGAACGCACCGTCTATCGCGATATCAAGATGCTTATCGCGGCCGGGATTCCGATTCATTTTGATGAAGAGACCAAGGCCTACAGCATTCAACGTGACTTTTTCATGAAGTCCCTGGAACTCACGTTAGATGAATCGCTGGCACTGCTCGCGCTGGCCAAGTACATCGGCCAGGACGAGCAGGTTCCCTTCACGAAGCCGGCAGTGCAGGCGATGGCCAAGGTTCGCAATCAGCTTCCGCTCAAAATTCAAAAGGCGCTGGACGATCTGGACCAGCATATGGCCGTGGTGCTAGCCAAGGCAGGACCACATGATGGCTGCAAGGATGTCTACGACCGTGTGCAGGAATCCATCAGTAAGCGCCTGGCACTCAAATGCCGCTACGAAAGCACGTCCGGCAGCGGCCGCGCCAACGAATCATTCCTGCTCAAGCCGCATCTGCTGTTTTTCTCGCAGCGCGCGTGGTACGTGGTGGGGTTGCATTGCACCAAAGATGAAATCCGCACCTTCAAGCTGAACCGTTTCTCGCAGCTTCAACTCACCGATTCGCCGTACGAGATTCCCTCATCCTTCTCACTGGAAAAACATCTGGGCAACGCTTGGCGCATGATCCGCGGTAAATCGACATACAGCGTCGAGATCTGGTTTGATGCATCTTTCGCGCAGACCATTGGTGATACCACCTGGCACAAGACGCAGGATATTGAAGAGCACGACGACGGCTCAGCCACGTTCCGTTGCAAAGTTGATGGTCTTGATGAAATCTTGTGGTGGGTGCTCTCAATGGGCCCGCACGCCGTGGTGAAAAATCCGCCCGAACTTGGACAGCTTGTGCGAGAAATGGCCACTCAGACGGCCACGCTGTATGGCGATGCGGCGGCACCTCCATCCAAAAAGGCTTCGTAACCTGCGAATAATCAAGAAAATCATGTCCCGGCAACGATAAAAAAGGAGACAAAAGTTAGGGTTTTGGTAAGATGTCTCGATCGGCGGTGACGGGCTGTTGTCACTGGCATGACGATGATAGCGTAAAAGGTGTTTCATGGATGAACGCAACAAACATACGCATCACGGGGATCTCACCATGCTGAACGTGTCTCTGCCAGAATGGCAACGCTGGCGGCGTTGCTTGGCTAGCGCGATCCGGGAGTATCGCCACGCCCGGCTTAATCACCGCACGCTGTCCGCCAGCAATTTGGCACGGCATTTCAAACGCATATGGAGCGACGGACTTCTTGACCCGGCCGAGCAAGCCTGTCATGAGGCCGAACAGATCGGCGTACAGTACCTGCGGCGCAGAACTTGCCGGGGATTCTGATCAATCAACCTTTCCACATAACAAACGGCGCAGCCGCTGACACTGGGTTGTCAGTTCCCTTTGGATAATACCACCATGGATTCGCATCAGGGCCCGCAGCACGCCGCGCCGGTGGCTTTTCGTGGGGAAGGCTACTGGTGCTGGTTTTGAATAAGCGGAATGGTATTCACACGATCCGGTTTGCACTATAATGCTGGCCGTAAACACATGCCTTGTTTTTCGGTGAATTTCTCGTCATGCCGCCGATCAGCGTAGGCTTTATCGCGATATCCGTGCCGGTGGCGATGCCCGTAGGTCTGGTGCCAGCAGTCGCGGGATCGCATACCCCATGAATCGCAACATGCAGGAGCTATCATAGTGACCGACCTATCCCCTCAAGAATTCCTTAACGAACTTGACCGTAAACTTTGGGCCGCGGCGGATCGTCTCCGATCCAGCCTTGATGCCGCCGTGTACAAACACGCCGTTCTGGGGTTGATCTTCCTCAAGTACGTTTCCGATTCTTTCGCCGTTCGCCAGGCGGAGATCGAAAAGCAGCTTCGCGATCCCAAAAGCGATTACTTCCTCGATCCTGACGATTACAAATCCCAGGATAAGTACAACGCCGCCATAACTGCCGAACTTGAAGATCGCGACTACTACGTTGAAAAGAACGTCTTCTGGGTTCCTGCGCTGGCCCGCTGGAAGCTCTTGCAGGATAGCGCCAAGCTTCCTCAGGGAACCGAAATCACTGTCAAGAATGGCAAAACGACCAAGTACAAGATCACATCCACCGGCAAGCTGATTGATGATGCGCTCGATGCCGTCGAAAAGGAAAACCCGCGCCTCAAGGGCGTGCTGAACAAAACCTACACGCAATTGCAGCTTGAACCCTCCAATCTGGCCAGCCTCATCGACCTCATCGCCACGATTCCTTTTGAACATGCCGACATGCAGGCCAAGGATATCCTTGGCCACGTGTACGAATATTTCCTGGGCCAGTTTGCCCTTGCCGAAGGCAAAAAGGGCGGCCAGTATTTTACACCCAAAGCCATCGTCGGTCTGATCGTCCAAATGCTCGAACCCTACCATGGCCGCGTGTATGACCCGGCCATGGGCTCCGGCGGTTTTTTTGTTCAAAGCGAAAAGTTCATTCAAGAGCACGGCGGCAAGATCGGCGCCATTTCCGTCTACGGTCAGGAATCCAACCCGACCACCTGGCGTCTGGCGGCCATGAATATGGCCATTCGTGGCATTGACTTCAATTTCGGCAAGGAACCTGCCAACAGTTTTACCAATGATCAACATCCTGATCTGCGGGCTGATTTTGTCATGGCCAATCCGCCGTTTAATATCAGCGATTGGTGGGATGCCAAGCTCGAAAATGATCCACGCTGGAAGTACGGCACGCCGCCACAGGGCAACGCCAACTTTGCGTGGTTGCAGCACATGCTCTATCATCTGTCGCCTACCGGTTCTATGGCGCTGCTGCTGGCCAATGGCAGCATGTCCAGCAATTCCGGCGGCGAGGGGGATATCCGCAAATCCCTGGTTGAAAACGACCTTGTCGAGTGCATGGTCGCTCTCCCCGGCCAGCTTTTTACCAATACACAGATTCCTGCGTGCATCTGGTTCCTTACCAAATCCAAAAAGGCCAAGGGAGAGTATCAGGACCGCGCCGGCAAGACGCTCTTTATTGACGCCCGCAAACTTGGCTTCATGAAAGACCGCGTGCTGAGAGATTTTTCTCCGGAAGATCTGGCCAAGATTGCTGGCACCTTCCACGCCTGGAAGCGCGGCAAAAAGTACAAGGATGTGGCCGGATTCTGCAAGTCGGCCACGCTGACCGAGATCGCCGCACAGGATTACGTACTCACCCCCGGCCGCTACGTTGGTGCAGAGGAAGTGGAAGACGACGGCGTGCCATTTGAAGAGAAGATGACTAAACTCGCCGTCGAGCTCAAGGAACATTTTGCCGAATCGGCCAAGCTGGAGAAAGCAATCAAAGTCAATCTCAGGGGGCTGGGATATGGCGAGTGATAAAGATCTCAAAACGGTTGGTGACCATGTTACACTACAACGAGGAATAACATATTCAGGTAAGCTTGTCGGCGAACCCGGTCCCGCATTGCTCGGTCTCGGTTCTATTGAGCCAGGGGGTGGATTTCGAGCAAACAAATACTCAACGTTCGGTGGCGAATGCCCCGCGAAAATGATGTTAAAGGCTGGGGATATTTATGTTGCGTTAAAAGGCGCTACAAAAGACGGCTCGATGGTTGGGTCAGTGGCAAAATTACCAGAATTTGTTGGCGTTGGGCGATTAACACAAGACACTGCTCGCCTTGATTTCATTAATAATAATCCTGAAGTAAAAAATCATGTTTACTGGGTGCTGCGGACACCTCAATATCGCCAGTATTGCGCTGGTCGTGTCACTGGATCTGCTTCAGCTTCTTTTAGCCGAGAGGACTTTTTATCCTATCCAATACCAGAAAGTACTTCCTATTCACGCCGATTAGTCGCAATATTTGAGGCAATTGAAGGCAAATTGGAGTTGAACCGGCGGATGAACCAAACGCTGGAGTCGATAGCGCGAGCGATATTCCAAAGCTGGTTTGTGGATTTCGATCCTGTCCGCGCCAAGGCCGAAGGCTGCAAACCCGCCGGCATGGACGCCACCACCGCCGCACTCTTCCCGTCTGAATTTGTTGATTCCAAATTGGGCAAGATTCCGAAGGGGTGGAAGATCGAGCAATTCAAAGATCATCTCACAGGTGAACGTGGATTGAGTTACAACGGAGCCGGATTGCGAGATGATGGTAGCGGTATGCCAATGCATAACCTTAACTCGATTTATGAGGGCGGCGGCTATAAGCACGAGGGACTTAAATATTACGCTGGTGAATACCGTGATAAACATATCGTGAATGCTGGCGAAATGATTATCACGAATACCGAGCAAGGGCACGAACACCGTCTGATTGGCTTTGCGGCGATAGTTCCCAGTTGTTACGGACAACAGGGCCTTTTCAGTCATCATATCTACCGAGTGCGTCCTAACGAGAATTCCCCGTTTACTTCGCATTATCTGGTTCACCTCTTTAACAACCGTCGGTGTCATCAGTTAATAGCCGGGTACTCGAATGGAACGTCAATCAATATGCTGCCACCGGATGCGCTGGTAACACCGCCAATAGTAGTTCCACCACTCAAGCTGATACAGAAATTCTGTGAATTTGCATCGACGGCATATTTACAGCAGGAAAGTAATATCGTGCAATCACGCATCCTTGCATCGCTGCGTGATTCGTTACTACCGAGATTACTCAGTGGGGAATTACCTGTAACTAATGCAAAGAAACTTCAGGAACTTACTGCATGAAAATATTCATCTCCTACAGCGTGGCCGACATTGATATCTTACACCAAGTTGCAGCAGCTATTCGCTTTGGCGGAGATGAACCGTTGTGCTGGGATGCGAGTAAAGTACCGGGCCAAGAGGTTTGGCCAAGCATCTTTCAATGGATTGATTCATGTGATTTGGTCGTGGTTATTATTACTGATAAGACGGTCGCACGTGCAATGGCTGTTGGCCAAGAGGTCGGTCGCGCCCGCGCGAAGGGAAAAACGATTGTTCCGCTTGTATCCGCAGGCGTTAATCCCAATGAGCTAGGCTTTCTTAGTGGCATCATCTATGAACAAATTAATCACGAGAATCCAGCGCATGCGATGCAGTCCATGCAGCGCGCGATCCATGGAATGAAATTAAAAAAGACGGAAGAGCGGAATCAGTTATTTGTGCTCGCCGGGCTGGTAGGACTTATGTTCCTTATTGGTCAGGGTGAATAATGGCATCAAAACCGCGTATACGACGAATTTATTCTGTTTCAGGTGAACTCCTCACAAAATCTCGCGAGGCCGCATTAGCTGCTGTTCAGATTTTCAACAGCCCAATGATTACGTTTAAGGCTGAGATCTTTGTTGTTTTGATGAATATTGCATGGACCTACCTGTTGCACTCTTATTACCGAAAGAACGGAATCGAATACAGATATTGCGAAATGAAGGAAAAGAGGCGAGTTTTCGACAAAACAAGCTCCGGAGCACACAAACATTGGGAGCTTGAACGATGTTTGGATTACAAGGATTCACCAATAGACAAGGACACAGCGGCTAACCTTCGTTTTATGATTGGGATTCGTCACGAAATAGAACATCAGATGACATCGCGTATTGACGGGTCATTGAGCGCAAAGTTTCAGGCATGCTGCCTCAATTACAACGAATACATCAAGAAACTATTTGATGAAAAATATGCTATTGACAAGCACCTGGCACTTAGTCTGCAATTTACGTCGATATCCAAAGATCAAGCGGAGACACTTCCGTCGCCTGAATCAATGCCGTCGCATATTAAATCCTTTATAGAAGGATTTGAGGGTAAGTTGTCTGAGGATGAATACAATAGTCCTCGGTTTGCCTACCGGGTACTCTTTATCGCAAAGACTGCCAATCGGAAGGGACAAGCAGATCAAGTGATCGAGTTTGTTAAGGCTGATTCTCAACTCGCACAAGATGTAAATGCGTCGTATACGGTGATTAAGGAGACTGAAAGACCAAAGCATCTGCCTCGAAAAATTGTTGAGATTATGCAGAAAGAAGGATTTCCAGGGTTCACTATGTATGGCCATACCGTTCTCTGGCAAGGTGAAAAGGCGAAAGAGCCAGGAAAGGGATACGGAACGCAAGTAGAGAAATCGTGGTATTGGTATGACAACTGGCTTGAGTTCGTCAGGCAACATTGCAGAGAGAATGCCAGTAAATATGGTGGAAAATAAATGATTACTGAAGATCAACTTGAGCAGCTTGCCCTCACTTGGTTTCAGGAGGCCGGATGGTCGTATCTGGCCGGGCCCACCATTGCGCCAGAGGCGGATGCATCCGAGCGTGCAGACTATCGTACGGTGGTGCTTAAGGGGCGGTTGGCGGAGGCGATCCGGAAGCTCAATCCCAAGCTGCCGGTGGCCGCGGTTGAGGATGCGGTTCATATTGTCTCCAAGCCGGATCATCCGAGCCTGATCAAGCGAAATCATGCCCTGCATCGCATGCTGATAGATGGCGTCAAACTTGAGTTCACCAACGCCAAGGGAAAGAAAGAAACCGATCACATCCAACTGATTGATTTCCAGAATCCGGCCAACAATGATTTTCTGGTGGTGAATCAGTTCACGATTACGGGGACCAAAAAGCCCCGCCGGCCGGATATTGTGGTGTTCATCAACGGCCTGCCGCTGGCGGTGGTGGAGTTGAAGAACCCCGCCGATGAACATGCGGACATTTGGGATGCCTACACCCAGTTGCAGACGTACAAGGAAGAAATCGAAGATCTGTTTGTATTCAACGAAGCGCTGGTAGTCAGCGATGGCATGAATGCCCGCATTGGTGCATTGACGGCCGACAAAGAGCGGTTTATGCCGTGGCGGACGATCAACAATGCCGATGACCAACCAGTATTGGAATTTGAACTGGAAAAGGTGGTTCGCGGATTCTTCCGGCCGGATCTGTTTTTAGATTACATCCGGTATTTTGTGCTTTTTGAGCAGGACGGCGACCAGCTTATTAAGAAGATCGCCGGATATCATCAGTTCCACGGTGTGCGGGCGGCGGTGGAGGCGACGTTAAGGGCTGCGGCCAGCGGATCGGGCAAGGCAGGCGTTTTCTGGCATACGCAGGGATCGGGCAAGAGCATTTCGATGGCGATGTACGCGGGTAAGTTGCTGCAACAGCCGGCCATGGATAATCCGACGATTCTTGTGGTGACCGATCGTAACGATCTGGACGGTCAGTTGTTTAGTCAATTCAGCGCGGCTAAGGAATTGCTGCGCCAGTCGCCGGAGCAGGCGGAGAGCCGGGAAGAACTGCGCGAAAAGCTGACGGCGCGGAAATCAGGCGGCATCATTTTTACGACGGTGCAAAAATTCTCGGTTGTGGAAGATGAGAAAACGCACCCTGTGCTTTGTAATCGTAAAAACGTGGTGGTCATCAGTGATGAGGCCCATCGCAGCCAATATGGCTTGAAAGCCCATCTGGACACTAAAACAGGCCAGTATGTGTATGGTTACGCCAAACACATGCGGGATGCATTGCCGGCGGCGGTGTTTATTGGGTTTACCGGTACGCCGATTGAACTGCACGATAAAGATACGCGCGGCGTCTTCGGCGAGTATGTCAGCATCTATGATATTCAGGACGCGGTAGACGACAAGGCAACGGTTCAGATCTACTATGAAAGCCGATTGGCGAAACTGAACATTAACCAGGCGGCGATTGAAAAGCTGAACCAGGACGTCGAAGACGTCATGGAGGATGAGGAAGACGTCGCCGCGCGTGAGGATGCCAAGGGAAAATGGACTGAACTTGCCAAACTGGTCGGCGCGAGGCCTCGCCTTGAGCAGGTGGCTAAGGATCTGATTGAGCACTTTGAAAAGCGAGCAGAAGTCGCACCAGGCGGTAAGGCAATGATTGTCGCCATGAGTCGCGATATCTGCGTGTCGCTGTTTGATGAGATCATCAAGTTACGGCCAGACTGGGCGGGTACAAAGATTGTCAAAGATGGCAAAGAGGTCGGCTATAACCCGGAAGATGGAGCAATTCGCATCATCATGACGGGCAACGCCATGGATGATGCACGGTTGCAGGAGCACGTATTTTCAAAGATGCAGAAAAAGCGATTGGAAAAACGCTTTAAAGATCCAGGCGACTCGCTCAAGATCGTGATTGTGCGCGACATGTGGTTGACCGGCTTTGATGCCCCATGCTGCAATACCATGTACATCGACAAGCCGATGCACGGCCATACGCTGATGCAGGCCATCGCGCGTGTGAATCGTGTATTTAAGGATAAAGCTGGCGGTCTGGTGGTTGATTACATCGGGATCGGCGCCGAACTGAAAAATGCTCTTCGCGAATACACAGATGCAAAAGGTAAAGGCCAGCCGACCGTTCGCGCGGAGGACGGATTACGCGTTCTGCGTGAAAAGATGGATATCATCCGCGGCATGATGCATGGCTTTGACTACAGTGAATACGAAGACGATGCGATGTCGCTACTGCTGCCTGCAATGGATCACCTCCTGAAATTGCCGGACGGGAAGAAGAGATTCCTTGATGTCATGGCATCAGTTACGCGCGCGTACTCGCTTTGCGCAACGCTTGATGAGGCGGCAGATTTGCAGCTGGGAATTGCGTTTTTCTGTGCAATCCGAGGCGCAATCATCAAATACACCACCGTAGATCGCAAACGAGCGGAAGAAAGTAAGAACGCAACACTGCGGCAGATACTCGACAATGCCGTCATTTCTGATGGCGTTGTGGACGTCTTCAAAATGGCCGGAGTCGAACGGCCCAATATCGGGTTACTCTCAGACGAGTTTCTTGAAGACGTTAGGAAAATGCCGGCGAAAAATCTTGCCGTTGAATTGCTCGAGCGCCTGCTACGAGATCAGATTCGATCTCACACGCGGAATAACGTGGTCCAGGAGAAGCGGTTCAGTGATCGGCTGGAAGATACCATTCGTAAATACCATAGACGTTCGATTGAGACGGCCCAGGTCATTGAAGAATTAATCTCCATGGCCAAGGATTTTCACGCGGCCACACAACGTGATAAAGATCTTGGTTTATCCGCTGATGAAATTGCTTTTTACGATGCACTGGCCGAAAGGCCAGAAGTACTCAAGACGATGGGCGATGAATTGCTGAAAAAATTAGCCGTTGAGCTAACAGAAAAACTGCGCCGCAGCACATCCGTTGACTGGCAGGTTCGCGAAAGTGTGCGTGCGCAGATGCGTTTGCTCATTAAACGTTTGCTGCGTAAATACAAATATCCGCCAGAAGGTCAGGAGGACGCCGTGAGAGAGGTGCTTATCCAAGCTGATCGGTTGGCAGATAGCTGGACAGAAAATGCGGCGTGATTATTGGTACGTATTGACGAATATTTACCCTTCAATTCGTCAATTGAATGGATGTAAACAATGATCGAGACTCTCAATAGTATTGCGTTATGAATTGCCCCATTCTTCATTATCGAGGTCGTTATCCCGTTGCTTGAGTCGCCAGGCGGCGAAGCTATCGGCGTCGATGCGACGGTCCTGGTGTGATTTGCCATTGGTTTTGAATTGCCTGCGGCCGGCATTGGCAGAGACACGGGCCTTGGCTTTCTCATGGCTCAAGCCAGGAAGATCGTGCATCAGCAATGCTGCGGCTTCGGAAACCGTCAGCCATTCAGACGTTTTGGCCTCTGTATGCGGCGTGCTTCTTTGCCCGAAAAGGCCGGCAAGATTGAGCTTGATGATGTTGTTCTCAACCAGAGCGGCTGCCGGCAGACTGATGATCGCCGGGTGGAATTCCCGCCAAAGGTTGGCAGGAGGAAGCTGATCAAGCACCAGTATTGCTGGTGCTGGTGATGCCCTGAGTCTTTCTGCTTTGCCCAGGATTTGTGGCGCATCTGGCCAATGCAGTCCGCGGGCCAGGAAGATCTCGCGATACGTATCATTCTGCGTACACGACCCAAGCAGCGATATCCGGCCTGCCACAACATCTTCGGCCCGTGTAGATTGCAGAGTTGCTGCTAGAATTTCAGTCAGACCCGCGAAGCTGATTTCCCAGCGCTTCATGCGTTCGGGCTTCACATAATGCAGACCGGCGCACTGGTCATCGCTGCAACAGACCAAGCCAACGCGTTGGCCCTCGTGCGTGCAGGACCATAGCGGCGTGACCGGCTCGTCCGACGAACATTCAGGCAGAATGATGGATTCTGCCGGCGCGATTTCATGGATGAGACCGGCGTTGACAAAATACCGGTGTGTCTCAGCCGGCCACATTTGGATATCGTCGTAGCTGAAAATGGGACTGGCTCCCAAATCCAACTCGTGCAATAACCTGCGGAGTATCAGCGTCAATAGTAAGTCCCCATCGAGCGAGGTATTTGCGGGCGATCTGATCATGTTGTTCGTCCTTCAGAGTACACCTATCTGGCAGCGAGATTTCAAAAGTCAGGCGTTTGCCACGCTTGCCATCAAGGCCGGCAAACACAAAGGTCAGCTTGGCAAGGCAGATATTCAGATCATCAACGGCCAGATGATTGGCCGCTGCAATATCCAGTAAAGCGCGGTGTAGATTGGCGCGGCCAGCAGTACGCGCATCGGCGCTTAAAACCAGCTTCTGTCGCCAATTATGCAATAATGGCAAATACAACTGCACTTCACGCACCATCACCTGGGAGATACCATCTTCAGGATCCGTGACAAACTCAAGATCAGCACGTTTGAGCGTGCTCAGATCGTATGAATTGGGAATCAACTGGGGCGGCAGTTCGGGCAGATTCAAAATCGCTGCCGTGAAATTGGCCGCCAGATCTTCCACGCGCTCGCGGCCGCCGGGGGCCATCATTTCCAGTACGCCGTCAGTGGGCCGGTAAACAAAAATGACTTCAATCGCTCGCCGGCGTGTGTGCGGCTCAAGCTGGCCATCATTGGTATACGCAAAATCCGTACAGGCATAATCTTCCGGATAGGCAAAAAAGCAGTGCCGGTCAGGATTTTCGCGAAAGTAATAGTCAATATGGCAATGGTGGCCGCGGCCTTCCTTGGCGTACGTCTCACGCATGAATCGGGCAAGTTCCTGACGTTTGTCATCGCTGCAATCGAGTGGGAGGTTGCGGCCGACCGGCCGGCGACTCCAGCGGCCAACGCTTATTCGATCCATCTCGTGGAATGACAATGCGATATCAAAAATGTCCGGATGATGATAGTAGATCCAGGCGGATCGTTCATAATCATTGTGGGCGGACAAGAATTGCGGCGTAATATTTACCTCGCGGCGTTCCGCCTCGCGCACCATCGCAAGTGTGCCCGCCGGGGTCGCCAGCGACGTAATGGCGGAAAAATCACCTTCCACCAGTCGCTGCTTCTGCAGCGGCAACTCGCAAATCAACCTGAAAACATGGTCAATTTCATGGGGAAGAAGATGTTCCTGATCGAGATTGATCGGAATTTCGTACTTCCGGAAGCAGCTATTCAGCAGGCTTCCACGGACGAAACGCAGAAATGTTTTGGGTGCGTACTGTTTGCCCATGACGTGGTGATCCTCGACGCAGAAACTCAGGCCAATGCCTGAAAACAAAGCCTTCCCTGCGAAACGTACACGTCCATGTTCGTTTGATTGATGTCCGAACAATAACCTAACTGATGTGCGGAGTCAAGGGGTATGTTTGAGAATCTATCCATGAATTATGCCCACTGACAACAGTGCGTCAATGGTATACGGGAATTGGTTCTTCCATACATGCAATGGATGAGCAGCAGATCTGTTGCACCTTACCTATACACAAATTCCGGCTCAAACAGCACCAACTCCCAGTCATACGGCTGGCATCCGTAGGCCTGCGAATAATGCTCGCCGTAGCCCGATGCGTCCACCGGCGTGGTTTGGAACGTCCCCGGTGTGGCCGTGCCGATGGTCACGCTGATCGGGAAAGCCTGGCTGATATGCTGGTCGTAAATCTTGAGCGGTTTGTCTTGCGTAAATCCAAGCCCCGTCTGATCGAAGTACGTCGGCGCTTGGTCAAAACCCGTTACGCCATGCATGCCGGCGTACGCCTGCAAATGGCCAACCGTCGGCACCTGGGTGTATTGCAGGTTCACCTGGGCATAGCCATTAATCCTGAGCGGGTAGGTGAGCGTAGCGCGATAACACCACGCGTAGCAGACATACGGTCCGGGCGAATCATTGGTCCCCGTGTTGTACATCATGTGCCGGGTGTATGTCATGGTGGCGTAGTTAATGCTCCCCGGCGGCTGGGTGATGATGTGCGCCAGGGCATAATCCAACGCCGCCTGCGGTGTGGGAAGTTGAACGTCCGGGCCCGGGTAAGTCCAGGAATAATTCCACCAGATGTCCCGGCCATAACTGAAAGCGTAACGGGTATAACTGACGGTTCCTTCATTGGTGTATGTGTAAGCGCAGAGGATCTTGAGTGCTTTAAGCACCGCCCGCATTTCTTCAAAGATCCAGGGGCCGATGTAATCACCGCCAACATTGCCGCCGCTGCTGGTGGTGGCGTTGATAAAGCCGTACGCGGTGATAACATCTGGCGGCGTGGTCTGATCTTCATGTAAAACCCACTTGGCACCATCGTGGCGATAGATCGCGCCCGCGACCAGCCCGCCATAGGCATACCAGCAGCGCGCGACATTGCCGACAACGCCGGTGTCATTGGCGTAGCCAATCTCGCGGGGATACTTACGTGTAAAATGGCTTTGGCTGTACCCGACTGCCGTCAGCACTTCACCAATGTTCTGGTACCGCACCTTGACCGATGGAATACCGTCGGAGGTAGAAGAGATCTGATTGACCGTGTACTGCTCGATCGGCAGCTTGGTTTCATTGAGGTAATAGACGCAGACATCCGCAATGGCCCGCTGCAAGGCACTGTATTTGTCGGCGACAGAACCATCACCTGCTGACACGTATCCGTAATAGTAATCATCCAGATACGCGCCGCGCTCCTTGATGGCATCACGGAACATGTTGTAGACCGCAGCCTCAAGTAAGGACACTTGAGTCAGATCTTCGGCTTCCCATGCTTCATTGTACACCATAATGAATCACCAGAATCGCGGATAGTCCCACCCGTACGATGTTGCAGACGTCATCTGCAAAGTTTGGCCACGCTGCGTGCCCGCCGCAATGCCCGAGGCTCGGCCCAATGCAATCAGCGCCCATTGCACGCCCGTGGTGCCCTGTTTCCAGAGGATGGCAGAAGATCCCGCTTTACGCGCTTCCAGGTAGTCCGTAACGCCATCCACTATTTCTACATACGGATAGTCATTGGTGGTATCGGGAACCGTGATCTGTACCGGACATGCGCCAGCGGCATAGGCCATCCCGATGACACCGGCTTTCAGCGGTTCTAGGTTGATGATGTAACGGCCCACGTGCGTCTTGGTGCGCGGCACAACACCGGATACCGCCACCTTATTCTTGAAGGAATCAAGATTGGCATCCGGTGTGATGATCGGCCCACCAACGCCCAGTACGCTGAAGCGGTTGAGGTCACTCCCCGTGTCGTTGCGCACCAGGATGATGCCGCTGGAACGCTGCGCCGCCTGGGGTGTGGACGAGAGATTCCGCTGACGGGACTGGTAATCCACAGCCGAATCGATAAACGCATTGTACGTGGCGGCCGGGATCCGCAGTTTGTCGCCGGATTTTACTTTCTTGAATGTATCGCTCATGGTTCAGTGGCCTTATGCATGGTCAGTTATTGCACCGCTGACGGCGCCAGCCTTTCGCCTGCCAGCCATTTGGGTTGGCCAAAATCCGCACACGAGCCATCCAGGCGGGACCAGCGGCGTTTAAGCGGGTCTGCGCCGCAGCCGCAAAGCAGGCAGCCGATGGCGTAGCCGAGGTTATCCCGTTTGGCCTTATCACATCGCTGGCAGGCCAGATAACGCTCGATGTACTGCCCAGGGCTTGCCAGTACGGGATATTGCACATGCAATATCAGATTGGCAAGGCGCAGGCGGCCAGCCGGCGACGTATCGATCACGATTGGTTTGGTATCAGCGGATCGGCGGTACTTCGCCGCCAGGGCCGCATACGCCTCTTCGCTGATCGTGTAATGGGTCGGTGTGACGATCAGTGCGCGCGACAATACATCCTGCACATAGCCCGGCGGCCGCGACCGGGCGCGGGTGTGAAGATCCGATAGCGCGATGGTTCTCATGGTGACTCCAGACAAGAGCCCTCATCATCAGGAGCGCCTTTGATGCAATTTGAGCCATCATGGCAGCATTTGCCGGCATTGACATAATAAATATTCGGGATATTGGAAGCTCCCGTATGTTGACCATTGTTGCCTGCGCCGGACGGGTTGATCATGATGTTGGAGATGTCATCGGTCTGCATTCCCCCAGTGAATAACCGGCATTGGGAGCCACGCCGACGCGACCAGGTATACCGGCGCGCGCCGCCCATATAAGGTTCCAGTAAACCCACTTCAACGAAGGGGTAACCGTTGAGCACGCTGACTCGGGGGGTGTAACAGTTATAGCACGGCCAATTGTCCGCCGTTGCGCTGTTGCCAAAGCCGGGATTGGCCCAATATGCCAGGTGAATCATCCAATTGCAGGTGTTCATGTCATAACCGTCAGAATAGCTGCTGCCGTTGTCATTGCCGTGAACCTGGTAGAAGGTATTTAGTTCACCCAATGAAAAGCCGGCTCCGTCGCAGGTTCCGCTGACGGTCATGGGAGCACTTAAATTCGCAAAATATTCCTGCGTTCTATCTGAATGATAAGTTCCACCTTCCCAGGTTTCGTTATATTCATACGTCACTTTCAAATATAATTCACCCGCATCAAGACGCACCTGATCACCCGTAAAGGTGCAACAAACCGACGTTGCGAATTGGCAACAATTCACCGGCGCGCAGGCGTTGACCAGATGTCCAGTGGCATTCCGCAGCAGATGGCCAGAGGTTCCATGACTCAGATGACCGTTAGCCATATCAGCACGCCTCCGGAGCATCAACTTCCACGCGCGTTTCGGCGCTTATGGCTACCAGCAGTCCGGCGGTGTTGAATGTCGCTTTACGCATGTACTGATAGATTTTTTTGTCGCCGGAAGGGAAGTACCCCATGCGTGACACAAACCATAAGTCCAGCGGCGTTGCGCCATAAGCATCGCCGGAGGTCGCGGTATCACGGGCCCACGAATGAGTGTCGGCGGTTTCACTTCCCTCACTGGCCGCCCCAAGCGTTGAGGGGTTATCAGTGCGGCCGTCGGGAGAGCCAAACGCCACCAGCGCCCACTGGACGCCGGTGCCGCCTTCACGCCAGAGAATGGTTGCTGAACCGGAACTGCGCGCTTCCAGATTGGCGGTTACACCATCGACTATTTCGGCGCAGGGGTATTGGGTAGCGGCATCCGACACATCTACCTTCACGGGACAAACGCCGGCGGCGTATGCCAGGCCGATGGCGCTGGACTTCAGGGGTTCCCAGGTGATGACATATTTGCCCTGGTGGCTGGCGGTGCGGGGTATCACGCCTATGAGAGCCACTTTGTTCTTGAAGGAATCCAGATTATCGCCAGGCATGATGATCGGCCGGTCAATCCCCAGCACGGAATAACGATCCAGATCGGTGCCGGTGTCATTGCGCACCAGGATCATGCCGCTGGAACGTGCGACCGCCTGTGGCGTTGATGATATATTCCGCTGGCGCGATTGATAATCCAGGGCTGTATCAATAAACGCATTGTACGTGGCGGCCGGGATGCGCAGCTTATCGCCGGATTTTACTTTTTTGAAGGTGTCACTCATAGCGTAGCCACCCGTGCTTAGCTGATACCCAACCCCGCAAAGTCCGCCAGGTCATAAACCTTTTCGATATAGACAGCCACCGGCTTTTTGATCAGGGTCTTGGACGACGTATCTTCCGCATCCTGGTAGCGCACCCACATGTATTCCCAACCTTTCTTGTTGATGCCCGTGATGGTGCCGACGGTCAGATTGGTGGCATTCAGCGATCCGGCGAATTTGAAAGTGATCTCCCAATCATCGTCCGGGCTCTTGCCGCGTCGGGAACCAGAAGCCCCGAGGAATAAACATTCGCCCTCCTGAAAGCCCCGGAACGCGGCGCTGTTCACTTTGCCGGTGAGTACGAACAACTGGCGCTTGTAGGCATCGGTCACCACGGAGGCTGAGAGGTAATGCGTTTCCGAGAACTGGTAGACCGGAATGGTGATATCCACGCCTTCGACGCTGTCATGGGTGACGCCCACGGCGCCACTCATGTCCGGTGCAGAAGATGGATAACGCGAGACCGTGCCCAGGCTCTGGGTGATGTGCTGGGTGCCACCGCCGGTATCAAAGGAGAACGAAGATTCGCCGGTTTCTGGCTTCTGGTTATCCGGGGTGACATAGCGAACCGTGCCATCCCACAGACTCGGGCCGACTGGCTCAATACGCAAAGTCTGGCGGACTAAACCGTTGTAGTCCGCGGGCGCGGTACCCGCCAGCGCCTGCTTGGCCGCTAGGTCATCATCTGTGCCTGACACCACGTAGAGCAATTCCACCTGCGACGTATCGGCGTCGGTGCTGTCCCGGCTGATGAGTTTTTCAACAACACTGACAGCCATTTTTAATTTCTCTCCTGGTATTCCATTTGCGATGGCGCCACCTGCGGACTCGTGGCGATTTTGGTAGCGCGTTCATTTGTGCCTGTTAATCGAACTCCATGTCATCATCCTGTTCGGCCATGTCCACGAGTCGCTTGGCATGCTTGGCGGTGTCTTCCGTCGCCTTGGCGATGCGATCCGCCACGTTACCCGCGCCCAGCCCCCTGGCTTCCATGGCATTGAAGGTGCCCGTCACGCCAATGGTCTTTTGAGCTATCGTCGGCCCGAGCCCCTCCAGGTAATCCGGCATGGAGGGTGGCTCCTGCAAACGATCCGGTCCCTGAGCGTCCTTGAGCTGCCGTTTTTTCCGGGCTTCTTCAATGGCTTTCTGCCATTCTTCGCGGGTTTTGCTGAGCTCATCTTCAGATGCCTTCATCTTTTTGGCATATTCATCTTCCAGTTCCTGCTCTTTATCTTGCGATTCCTGGCCTATCTGGGTAAGGGCCGCCTCATGAGTTTGAGTTTCATCAGCCCGCTCCTGCTGGCGCTGCTGTTCGCGGGCTTTGAGCGCAGCGTCTTTCTTTTGATCAATCTCGGCGTTGGTAGCCGCCAGATCCTCGTCGGCCATCTTTTTGGCGGCATCGACATCCAGGCTGGAATCAAATAATCCCTGCAGGTCCAGCAACCGCTTGGCGGTCCAGTTGATGGCGGAGTTCCACGCCTTTTGAAAGCCAGAGGTAAAGCTGGTCCAGACTTTTGACAAGAACGCTGTGGTCTCAATCCACGCCACTTCAAATCCGTGCCAGACAATCTCGCATGCGGCCAAAGCGCCATAGAACGCGTCATACGCCATCTTGATAAAGAAGTTACGGAAGGTGAGCCAAACTGATTCGAGTGTCTGGACGCCCTTGATCCATGCGATTTTCAAACTCAGCCACAGAATCTGTGCCGCCAGTGCGATATCGCCAGCCGCCAATGCATCCGAGATTCCCGCAAATGCCTGGGAGGCAAATTCGGATAACTCACTGAACCGCTGCCCCAGCCATTCCAGCGCCTTGCCACCCAGGCCGGAGGCGTAAACCAGATAGGCGCCCAGTGCGACCACAGCCGCCGTCACCAGGCCGATCGGGGTGAGTAGCCATGCAATCACCGACCCGATGGTGCCCAATACCGTACCGACCCCGGTGACGATGCTCGCCAGTACGCCCAACACACTGCCGACGAATACAATGGCCTTGCCCAACAGCATCAGCGCGGTTCCCGTCGCCGAGACCATCAGCGCAACTTTAAAGACGCTGACCACAAGGTCCTTGTTCTGTTTGATCCAGGCGGTGCCCTGCACCACAATATCGATCAAACGGTTGGCCCACTGGGTCAGCAGCGGCGCAATGGCGGAGCCTAGCGTGCTGCCAACTTTCTTCAAAACTTTCCACAGAGTAGAGAGCGTTTCCTCCAGTTCAGCACCGATCTGAACACCAGCCGCCGATGCGGTGAGCCCCAGCCGCCGCGCCTGCTCTTGCATCGCCTCGATTCCGGCTGCGCCCTGCGAGAGCATGGGTAATAGAGATGTCCCGTTGCGGCCGAAGATCTGCATCGCCAGCGCCGCGCGAAGCGCTGGGCTCTGGATGGCCGCCAGCTTGTCTGCGATCAACTTGAACTGCTGATCCGGCGACAAGCCGCGCAGGTCATCGATTGTGATGCCAAGTTGCGCCAGCGCATCGGTAGCGGCTTTGGATCCCATCGCCGCCGCAGCGATGGTCTTTTGCATCTTGCGGATGCCCAGTTCCAGCGTTTCCATATCGGAACCCGAGATCTGGGCCGCATAGCCGAGTTCCGAGAGCGCTTCGACCGAGATGCCGGTGCGCTGACTCATGCTCAGAAGTTCTTTGGAGCCGGAAGCCGAGGCTTTGGCAAAAGCAATCAGCGGCGCGGTAATCGCCGAACCAGCGGCGGCGAGCTTTTTACCCCAGCCGCTGATGGCGTCGCCAAAAGCCTTGAGCTTTTTATTGGCGCTTTGCAGGCCGCGCACCAACTTGGAATCGTTAACAAACAACTCCACGTACGCAGCCCCGGCACGGATGGAACGGGCATCAGCCATGATTAGCTCACCGCCTGCACAGAAGATGTAGACGACCTATTACGATTCAGCAGTTCCTGCACATCCTGCACGGGATTGGTTTTAATGGCCTGCCAGAATGAACCGCGAACGAGGCTTTCAATGAGTACCCACAGGCCGACAATCAGAATGAGTCCACCAGCGACCCAGGGGAGCCAGTGCTGAATCTGGCCGACGATCATGCAGGCGATCACTACGGCCAGACCTCCAGCGCCACCCGCGATCGAGATCCGGAAGTCGTGCATGAGTACACCCACGGCCACGGCGATGCCAATGGCGGCCATCGCCAGCCAGGAGATGGTGCGGAACATGGATTCCCACTTGCTGTTGGCGGCGGAGAGCTTTTTCTCCCAGGCGGTGTTATCGTCGGCACGGCCTTTTTTCTCAGCCTCCAGTGCGGCGGCGGTCTGCTGCATCTCCTTCTTGCCGGCTTGTACTTCGGATTTGAGGGAATCGATATCCCTACGGACATCCGTCAGTGCATTACCCTGCGCCAGCAGTACCTGGCTATTGGCGATAATGCGCGACCAGAAGGGATCCAGTGCAGGGCGCACGGATTCTGGCGTGGCGTCATGGCCGGCATGTGCGGCAGTGGCGATTTCGGCCGCCGAACCGCTGACCTGCGTGGCCGCCGATGAGACTTTCTGGCCAATATCATCCGCGTGGCTATCGGCATCAGACCAGGAGGATTCGGGTAGGCTTTGTGCAACACAACCATAGAACACGCCAATGAGCATTATTAATAAGGATAGGAATAACGTCAGTTTGAGAACGTCACGGTTCATCATCACTTCTCCTGTTTGATAGGATTGTCTACAAAAACAGTCTTGAGCATGCGGATATCCCCCCTGAGCGGCTTGTCCGTCTGGCATTTGCCGTTGCCCATGGGATGAAAATCCGCCGGCTTGAAAGCTCGCATCCGCTTGGGACGATTGACATTGGCCAGCATCGCCAGGAGAGTGGACGTGTGATTCCACATCTCCCGTTGGCGGGCTTCAGTCATGTCGAGCAATTGCCTTAAGGTGAAGGGGCCGGGGTAGATGCCGAGGATTCCGGCGCACTGCCAGATGAGCTGCTCAGCGCAGAAAGCTGCGCCTGAAGCTGATTTTCCAGTTCCGGGCTTTCCAGCCGGGTCTCGACCGCCGTCAGCGCCGCTGTCTCGAACTTCCGCAGCTTGGCCAGCGCCTTGCTGAGCACCCGCCGCCGGCCCGCGGGGAAAAAATCGACCAGTTCCTCCAGCAGCGCAGTCGTGGCGTTATCAATGGCATCGCCGGCCATGGCCCGGCCGAAATCCACATCGGATACCTTCTGTGCATCCGCTTCCGACTTGCAGACCACGTAAATCACATCGCAGAGCAGGATCGGATCCGAGATCAGTTGCTCGAGCAGCTTGCCTTCCACCACTTCCAGCAGATTCACCTTGACCAGATCGCGCACGCGCCGGATGACCTCGACGTTGACCTGGATGGTCCACGTGCGGCCGGCGTTGTCGATAAACGTTTTCATCTGAAAATCCTCTGCAATGCGTTGAATATAGGCGGGCCCAAAAACACCCGTTCCCATCAGAACCCACACAAAAAAGGGTTACGAAAAATCTCCCAATATTTGAGTAGGGTTACTGACGGGAACGGGTTTGACGTTAGCTTCCGGCGCCCACGGTCTTCCACACTGGCGGATTAACCGAATAAGTCGGCTTGGCCGTGACCTTCACGCTGATGGCATCTTCCAGCGGTTCATCACGGCTGAAGTCGGTGATCATGCAATCGGCCCATAGTCCCTGGTTGCCATTGGACGTTGCGCCAGTGATGGGCCCATCCATCACCGCCAGGCCGATGACAGAGTTATTAAAGTACGCATCCTTGATCGCCGTAAAGCCAGCATCGGCTGTATCCCAGACCATTTCAAACTCAATGGTTCCTTCCTTCAGTGTGCCGGCGGTGGCCTTCCAGCCATTGTTGGCGCGCGTGGTCACGTCTGCTTCACCTTTCTGCAAGGTCAGCGTGACATTCTTGACGTTGGTCAATTCCGTCCAGGTCGGCGTGGCACCAATGCCGGCGGCGCAGAAGTATAATTTCGCATCCAGGCCGAATTTCACACTCATGGATTTATCCTTTCACCGATCCGGCCCACAGGGCCGGCAACCGGTCTTTCACTTGTTCCAGCGCCGGGCCCATGAAGGGCCGTTTGTCATACCGCTCGCGCTTATACTTGCCGCCAAACTCATGCGCCGCGCCGGAAGTTCCGGCCACCTGACGATCCGGTCCGATCACCACCGACTGCTTATCCTTCACCACCGCGTACTTGATCGCATTGCGCATGCGGCCTTTACGCGTATTCGGCGGCTGACCTTTGGGCGCATACTTCGGACTCTTCTTGATTGAATGCCTGGCAATCAACCGTATCGCCGCACCCGCATGACCGAGATTGGTGATGCTGGCCTTCTTGGCTGCCTGCTTGACTTTCCGATCATCCACAATGACCTTGGCTTTGGCCTGAATCATGATTATTTCACCACTCTGTAGGTCACCGTCAGCACACTGGTGAAGACCTGCTTTTGTTCCAGATGCTCCGGCGCATAAATCGGCGCGTTCTCGGTTTTCACCCAAATCGCCGAATCGCCAGAAGCCAGCGCCAGCCGTTTCAATCGCAGGTAATTCGCGATCTGTTCCACCAGCGTCATCAGTGGATCCAGCTCATCGGCGCTAGCCGATGCAATCTTCTTCTGCACCGCGACATCGACCGAGACATCATGCTGATTGCTATTGCGGCCCAGACTGGCGATTTCAATCCGCTTGGGAACCACCGTGACCCGCAGGGTTTTAAGTTCCGCCAGGTCAAACTGCGGCAAATACGCCCGAGCGATACTCACCGGCTGGGGCAACCCGGCATCAGCACTCTTGAGCGCCGTAACCACGGCATCCGCAATATCCGTCACCA
Organism: uncultured Phycisphaeraceae bacterium; assembly: GCA_964610975.1. Taxonomy (GTDB): domain Bacteria; phylum Planctomycetota; class Phycisphaerae; order WQYP01; family WQYP01; genus CAZSYN01. The sequence continues at coordinate 27,589 of CAZSYN010000003.1, read as the reverse complement.
TCGCCACGGTGTTGTTCCTTATGTACTGATCCGATAAACCACCGATTCACCGGCCACCGCCACCCGTACAAACAACTTGGCGGCGTCATCAATGCGGATGACTACGCCACGGTAATTTCTGGGCATAAGCGGCAGGTTTTGATTCTCGCCATCGCCGATGTAGACCGCCTTGGTATTGATCGCCTCACCGTCATCGGCCACCGGCGTGGCCACCCAAACAAACCGGCAGGGCGTCGATTGTCTCACCAGCGGCTCGGGGGTATTCACAGCTGCAACGCTCTTGGTGCCGCCCTTGAAGGTGATCGGCGAGCGCGCATCGACCAGCAGCGCCCCGATGGCCGGGTCAATCTCCACATCTACACTTTGCAGCCAGCGCCTGGGCATGATTAACCTCCAATGATGATGAGTTTCCAAAGGGCCGATACCGCCAGCGATACGACGGCGCCTGCAATGATCCAGAGCAACCGCGAACGCGTACGCTCGGCAACCTCCAGACGTTCCAGCCGCGCATAAATGCCCGGCTTGCCATTGCCCCGGATCGCTTCATCCAGCCGAGCCAGCTTGGCGTGAATCTCCGAGAGTTCCTGACGATGGAGACGGTCCAGTTCTTCTTCCGCGTGTGTCATGATGCATCCACCTGCTTCGTGTGTATCCGGAACGTCCTGCGATACGGATCGCTGTAGCGCCAGCACGGCTCATCGCCCGGCGCCATGACTTCGTACACATACGTCGCAGCGCCGTCTGTTTCGGTGATACGATCCCCGCGTTGCGGGCTGGCAAACTGGCCGCCGATCTGCAAGTCGTTTGCCGTGATCAGAAAGTCCCGACTCTCGACTCGCAGCGCCGCGCCCGTGCCGTCGTCGACTTCAAAAACCGTCTGGCCGATCGTAGCGGCAATATCCAGCGTCACTTCGCCACGCTGGTAGATCACCCCGCGCGACATGAACTTGGCACGCTGAGATTGCAGCCAGTCAGATGCCGTTTGCAGAAGGTCCGCCACAATCACTCTCCACGCACGCCGGCCGCAGCAAATGCTTACTGGCTGAGCCGCGTACGGACAGTTTCATCCGCATCCGCCGCCGCACGGACCGTTTTACCGATAGGCTTGCCGCCATCGGCCGTGGTGTTGGCAATTTGGATATCGACGTGCCAGTAAACCAGCACGCCCACAGCAATGGCCATTCCCAGGCCCTTGGCCTTGGGGAAGTCAAAGATTCCCGTAACTGCCAGGCCGCCAGTCGTATTGGCCGGAATCGGCCGACTGGCCACGCCAACCAGATCTCCCTGCACCACAACCGACCCCGGCGCCACATCCGTCGCCGGCGTAAAATCAATCGCCGCTCCATCACTGACAAAAGTTGTCATTGACATAAGATTTCCTCTGTTTCGGTACCTGTTTCAGGTTACAATACGTGCTGGCCCATGTAGGCCAGAAAGGAGAGTGGCTCTTGAAAGCCATTTTGACCTTTCCGGCAAACACCCCATCACGGGGATCACCACAGCCCACCGGCAACTGGCGATAAGTTGAAACGGGCTTCAATCGTTGTGGTAATGTGGCAAGGCAAGGTATGGGAGTGGCCCGGTATCGCCGTCGGGCAACTCACTCTTCCCTTACGCTTCGCCCTTGTTCTTTACGCCCGCGCGCGGATCCTGCATGGCCACACCAAAGTCGTGGTAGCCCCGCACGGTGATCCCCAGTACATTCGCGTTCGCCTCAATCGTTTCAATCGTGGGCGACTCGTTGCCATTGAGGAACGCCACTTCAATCAGCGGCAGATCGTTGGCATCTGCCAGCAGGTACCAGGCTTTCTGGCTGGAGCCGGCATAACGGGCATTGCCCAGGTAGCGGCTGACTTCCACCCGATACGTGCTCTGGTGCGGGTTAGCGATCGGCGTTTTGGTATTGCTGGTCGTATCGCGAATTTCGGTCGACTTATACAGCTGGGTCGCCATCGCCGAGAGGGATGTCGGCACCAGCAAGACTTTGGGATCAACGCTGATCGGCTTGCCGTCCGAATCCACCTGATCATTGAATGCCTGCACGGCATTGCTCAGGGAATCAATACCCAATCCAGTGCCCACGCCGGCGAGGTAATTCTTATTGGCAGCCAGGAAGATCGCGGCATTGTTGAGGAAGATCGTCCAGAACACGTCGTTGATCTTGAGGCCCGATCCACGTCCGAGTTTGCGCGGCACCGTGGTGATCGCACCCAGATCGTCATTGATGATGTCCCGGCGTTCAATGTTGAGCATCAGGCCATACGTGTCGGCCTTATTGGAATAAACCTCGTTGCCGAGCGTTCCGTGCTTAAGCTCACCGCCGGGGGCAATCAGCTCATACTGATCGGCGCCAATCAGGCGGTAGCTGGTGACGGTCTTAAAATCCGTCACACTGCGGATCGCGCAGATATTCCGCCAGGTGCGCTCAACTGAGAAGAACCCGTCGAGAAGGAACTTGTTGCCGACATTCGAGAGAATCGGCGCGATGTCAATTGTGGCAAAGCCGGCCTGAATCTGCTGCTGGCTCGGGAAGGCCATCGCCATAATGGTATGCGGGTCACTGCGGAACGTCCGGCCGACGTAGCCATTGACCATCGCCGCTTCGACCATCAGGTCCTGTAGGCTGATCCCATTCCGGAATCGCTTACTGGCGGCATCCAGATCCTGCTCGCTGCAGTGGTTTTCGGGCTTGGCCATACCGGCCGAGAGCAGGCAGGCCGCTTCCAGCAGGGCCGGCGTCACCGGGCCGGGAGATGCAATGGTAAATCCCATCGGCGCGCCCATGATGTTGCCACCATTCACCGGCGGCTTGGGCCGGCTGGCACGCAGCACTTCCAGCTCCGTTTTGGTCTGATCCCACCCGTCCTTGATTGCCTGGGCCTCAATGTCGGCATGCTTGCTATTGCAAATTCGGCGGATGGCGGCGATGCGCGTGGTTTCCGCAAGGGCTTCGGCACGAATCTGCTCGGCACTGCTGCCAGTAGTTTCGGTGCCTGTGGATACAGCCGCCGCCTGAACGGGCGGATTGGCCGTGGCACCGGTGGTGCTGGTTGCCGTGCAGGCAGAAGCAGAAGCTTGATCGGTTACTGTAGAATTGGTTTGGGTGATACCGTCCATCGTGGCGGCCTCCTTTTGGTTTGCTGTGTCGATCTGCGACGCGGCCACCTGCGCAGAGGTGTTGCCGTCGGCGCCCAGGTCTACAAAACTGATTTCACCCAGCGTTGACTTGCGAACCACATTCACTGGGCCTTCAAAAGTCCGGCCATTGACAATGGCCTTCTGGCCGTCCTTGATGAACTCAAATTCTTCCACCGACGCGCCGATGCTAGCCTGCCAGGGGAAGCCGTTCTTGGAGCTGATGACAATCTCCCGCGCGGCTGGGGTATCGCGGGAGACCAGGCCCGTGGCAATCAACTGTCCGGCTTCCACCGAGATCGCATCGGTATGACCGACACCAGCCCCCGCGCTGGCATCATGACCAAAGCGGATCGGCCGGTTTTGGCTCGGAATCGCCAGGCCTGCCAGGTCCACGATCACCGGATACCGCCAGCCAGCGATGCGCATCGGCCCGCCGGTATAGGCAACCATCCGAAAGCGCGGCAGCGCTGGTGCCGCACCGGTGTCACCCGCTGGCATGGCCGCATCAATCTCAAAGCGCGCCAGCAGAGCCAGCGGACCGGCCTGATTGTCATTCGGTTTGGGCGACTGACTCATCATCAACCTCCTGATCCACTGGTACGCTTGCCGCTGGCGGCGTTGGCATTACGACCAGCCCGAGTTCCTTCATCAGCGCCAGTTCCTTGGCGCGCTGGCGAAGCTCAGCCTCCCAGTCGCGTCCCTGGCGGGCATATTCATACGCAAGTGTGGTGGTATTGCTGGCCAGCCGCGTGGCCTGGGCATTGGCTTCTTTGGCCGGATCGACATGCTCCTGGCCGTCCCAAAACCACTGATGGTCCAGGGAAATATCCTGGCGCCGCATCTCCTGCGGCAGGTAGCCTTCAATCAGCGACGCTTCATTGAGCCACGCATATAAGATCGGATCGAGGACCACGCGTCCCATGTGTGCTTGATCGACGCGAATCGACTTGTAATACACCTGGTGATCCAGGCGGCCAGATGCGTAGTTGTAGCCCGACGAATTGCCGGCCGCGACGTTAAAGGGCATATTCAAACAGCGGGCGATCTCGTTGAGAATTTCCTTTTTGAATTCCCCATAAGTCGTCGCCGGCTGTTCGGCGGTGACCTGACCGAGTTTCCATCCGCCAGGAAGAACGGTCGCCATGCGCCGCTCAAGATCGATAATGTCCATCGGCTCGACCGGATCGGCCTCGCCATTGGCCGGGGCATCGGTATAGAGCACGGCCGCAAAGTCCGCGGCCGTCTCAGCAGCAGCAATGACTGCCAGCGTATAGCGGCGCAATTGTGCAAACAGCGGCAGCGCGGCCGTGATCTCCGGAATACCCCGGCTCTGGCCAGGTCGATCAATGCGGTAATAATGGATCATCGCACCAGCTGGGATACGATCAAAGCCCGAAAGCCATGAACCAAAGATGGACGTATCCCCCGGATGCGACTTGAGTAAGTGATACTCTTTGGGATTGCCATAAGCATCCAAGACGATCCCATCAACACTATTCGTGATGCTCAGCGTCGGCGTACTGACCTGATCGGCTTCAAAGAGCTTCAGATCGAGCTTCACCGGCGAATCAACCGCCGGATTGGCCACCAGCATGCCGAAGACTTCACCCGATTCCGCCCGCGAAGCACGCATGGTGCGAAGTTTTTCGGGTAGCCGAATTGCTTCCGCCCAGTGCATAAATTCCTGTTCAGCGACGCGATTGGCAGAATCATGCTCAGTGAGCATCTGCAAACGTGGGCCGGTGCCCACCACATCATTGGCCAGCGTCAGTACAATTCCGCGGGCGTAAGAGTTATTGGCCACCTCATAGCGCGCCCGTGCCCTCAGTGTCTTGCGAACCGCCGGGCTGTTGGCGCCGTTGGCCGATAGATGGTCTGCGGCGGCCCAGTGGCGACGATTGTCGTCCGTGGTGCTCGCCGCATCATAGCGGCCGCCAATCCGCATTGGCACGTGTACAAAGCGCGTGACCCGTTGCGAGGATTGCGCCGGCAGAAGTTTTTTAAGTAGTCCCATCATCACTCGGCACCCGAAGGAGAAAGTTTTTTAAGGCTCACACCCAAACCTTTACGTTTGGTGGCGTTCTTGCTGGCCAGGTACTTGTCGGCTGCGATCTGGTCCGGCAGCGGATGCTGCTCCATCTCCACATTGTCGCCCTTGGCCTTGCGCGGTGAGGCGGCATTGTCGCGGATATTCTGATCAAGATCGTTTAGCATCCCAGCACCGCCAGCAGGCGAGAACTCGTCTGCGTACGCGTGCGCTCGCGCCGAATGCGCTGGGCATATGTCGCCACGGCACGCGCGGGGTTGCGGCCTTCCAGGTGGGCAACCCATGCTTCTTGAATGGCGTCGTTGCGGTCGGCAGACCGAACAAACCGCAGCTCGGTCTCAATTTTTTTGCGGTTAGAAGTTGTCGGTAATATGCGTCCCATACAATAAAAGTGTCAGCTCAAAAGAAAAAATGAGAAGATTTATGGGTAGAGAGAACAATCGTGTCTACCGGTAGACATGCCAACCGAAATTTACCCCAAAAGTGACTCTGACGTTGTGATGCGCCGGCCACAGTGGCGGCATTCGCGCCGGCGGATCAACTTACCACCGGCGGCGCGCCGGGTGTAGATCACCAGAAAGTGCCGACAGCCGCATTTGGGGCATTCCAAGCCGCGACGCTCGGCGCCACCAGCAGTAGGGAACTCTTGGTTGAGTGTCATCTCCGCCTCCCTTGCAGATCAGACAGACGGACACGATTCCGTCGTGGTGCTTCTCGAGCGTCGGTTCCAAAGAGCACGGCGCCTTGCATACTGGCGCCCACGCCACATCCGACCAGGCAATCCAACCAGTGGTTATCCAGCCCCGGCGTGCGGAGTTTCCATTCATCCAACTGACGACCGCGGCCGCTGGTCTTGATGCAATATTCGGCGGTTAGATGCTCTGATAGGAGCCGATGATCCGTTCCTGCAAAGAGCGACAGACACCCCGGATCACCCATCGGCACCGCCAGACGAGCATGCACAAAACTCTTCCAGTAGTTGGTATCGATGAGTGCATAACGTACCGCACGTTTGCCTTGCAGATTCGGTATGCGCCAATGGAGCCCCGTCCGATCCCCCTTGTGCGGCTTGTAGTCAGAAAACGGCGTACTGGCCGCGCCGACGTACCGCCCGTGGCTGGGCATCACGATGGCCGAGTGCGCCGACTGCCGGCAGAACTGGTAGACCACGTCGGTAGAGTTGCCCCAGTTGGCGTCGATCAGACACCGTTCAATGGTCATCTCGGCGCCATCATCCCGCTGGAACTTACGCGTCAGGTGCAGATTCGTCAACGCTTCCATGCCGGCATAGATCGCACCTTCCTGACCGGTCCCCGCATGCACGGCCATGAGCGTCTCACGCGCGTCGCGCAATGTGAAATAATTTCGCTTCTGATCCGGATATGCCCCGTAGTCCACCAGGTACCCGGTAAAATCATCTTCCCAGCCGCAGATCAGCCAAAACAGCAGCGTCCCCTGCACATCCACAAACATGGTCAGATGACTAACGCCCACGGGCAATTCGCCGCGCTTCATGCCGTTGGTCTTCTCGGCAATGGTGTCTGCCGAAAGCATGTCGGATCCGGGCGTCTCTTCCGGCAAGGGTTCGTTTTGATATTCCGCCCAGAAGGCCGCATCCCCATGATCTAGTTTGAGATTCATGGCGTGCTGGATGGCCGAGAGTTCATCCGGATTATGACGCTGGGACCAGGCCACTTTGGCGCCGGCGTCCATTTCCGTTTGATGCTGGCAGTAAAACTCATTGGCATCGCCCACGCCACGATCATTGCGCTGACCGTCGGCCCGAAGCTGGGCATACTGCTGCCAGAGCTTCTCATTGGACGGGAAGACGTACACCATTTTCGTCCGCTGGCCTTGCCATTGCGGATGTTTGTCGCGATCCAGAATGCGGTCGGCCATGTCGTCGGGGCGGACCACGGTTAATGTCATCAAGCCGGCAATCTTTCTGCTAGGCCCCGCCAAACCCAGTATCGCCCCGGCCAGGATCTGTTCACGGGTCACACACTGACTCGGGGACCGTGCCGATTCATCCGTCTGCGGATCATCCAGCAACACCAGCGACGGCCGCACCGTCTTGCCATCCGAGCGTTTATGCTTCATGCCGCGAATACGCCCGGTGATGCCCGCGACTTTAATCACCGCGCCAGACGCCGCGCTCCCCGGTATGGTCGGTAGCGCAATATCCTTGGCCGTCCACCCAATATGCGTGCGCGCCCCCTGATACAATTGCCCCGCCGCGCGCTGGTGGATCCCCTCCAACGCCCGTATCGGCCCGCAGACCTCGGAGAAATCCTCCTCCAGCAGGTCATTGTTCTCCAGTTCCGATTTAATCGACTCGAGCATATCCCCGGCGTGCTCTTCATCGGCGCCGATGAGCGCCACAAACTCCCGGTGACCGTAGAGCAATGCCCACAGGCAGGCTGTCTCGCACAAGGTGGTCTTGCCCGATCCGCGCGGCATGGCCATGGCAAACAGGCCGCCATTGAGCACCGCCTCTTCAATCTTGGCGATGACCTTCAGGTGATCTTCTGACCAGGCCAGATGGAACGTCTGCAAAAAGTACGACTCACAGAACTGACGGAACGACTTGTAGCAGCGATCCTTCCGCTCCGGATTTACCGGCGGGTGGATCCATCCTTCCTGAGCGATATCGCGGGACGATTCTGACATCCCACGGCTGCGTGCATTCACCGCATCTTTATGCGCAGCGTAATCCTTCTCCGTCCAGCCCGGTTCAAAGGTCTCATGCCGCGCATGAAACAGCCACGCCGCATAGCGGGCCAGGTCAATACGCCGGCCGTCGCCAATGCGGTAAGCCGCACGATTCAGATGCCGATAGACCACATGCGGCTGAACCACCTCACCGAGCGGGGTGGAATTCAACAGCCGCACCGCCTCGGCCACGCGAAGTTGTCGTGGATCGATCTTCACTTGCTTTGCATCTCCCGAACAAAATGTTGTGCACAACATTTGATGCGAAATGTGTCGCAGCCAAATATGTTGCGCAGATGAGGTAATCCCTTTGTCATCAAGGTCAGCCTTTCCGTGAAGGACACATTAAGTCATGCCATTCGTGACGCTAAAGAGATTTCAGGAATTGCATCACGCCATGACTGCCCTTCCAGCGTTTTCTGGGCGTCTTGCCGAAGATCTCACAATGTTTGAGTGCCTTCGTTTTCATTTCGAGGTCGACCTGAGCGTAGATATTGGTGGTATCAATAGACACATGCCCGAGCCACGCACGCACTGTGTTGATGTCCACACCAGCCTTCAGCAAGTGACAGGCCGTGGTATGGCGGATTATGTGCGGGCTGGTTCGCTTCTCCAGCAGGGTCGGTATCGATTTCCCAACTTGAGTCGCATGCCGTTTCACCATGGCAAACACTCCGAAGCGGGTGATGGGCTGCTTCCGGCGGTTCAGGAAGACGCGCTCTGGCGATACCCGTCCGTCTATCAGAGGTGTCAATGTCTTGATCGTGAGGGACCAGAGCGGACACTTGCGTACCTTGTTTCCCTTGCCTTGGATCCGCACCCAAGGAGGCGAATCGTTCAGATGCAGGTCCGCAATCAAGAGGTGGGCGAGTTCATCAGCACGTGCGCCAGTATTATACATGAAGAGCAGCAGTGCATAGTCGCGATACCCTTGGGCTGTTCTCCGGTCCGGCGCATTCAGCAGGGCATCCATCTCTTCTTTTTCGAGATGCTCTCTCGGACTTTGGATTCCTTTCTTGAAGGGGACGCTTCGAATCTTGTTGCTCCAATCGAGGTACTCAGAATGATGGCAACCGACAAAATGCACCCACGCGTGAAGGGCGGCCAAGCGCTGATTCCGGGTGGCGACAGAATTCTTCCGTTCTTGCTCCAAGTGCTGCAAGAAGAGCTTGACTCGCTCCGGCGAGATGTCCTCCAATGCAAGCGAGTCGATTGGCTTGTGGCACTTGCCACTAATATAGACGAGCAACTGTTCCAGGGAATCGCGGTATCCCTTTTGGGTGTTCTTGGCAAGGTTGCGCTCGATGAGCACATGATCCCTCAGAAAACGTGGTATCCAATGACTGACCAATTCTGCGTTAGACATGATCCACCTCCATTCCGGCATAGCGCGCAAAGCGATGGTTTGCTGCGGCAAGTATCGCCGGCGTCAGGTTTAGGTAGCATTGGCTGGAAGCGAGGCCCACATGACCAAGATATGTCGGCAATGTGTCCAGCAATTGCTGGATGCCGTCTTTGTTGGCTGCGTATTCCGCTTCGATCCGGTGGGCCACAAAGGTGTGGCGCAGGTCGTGAAGCCGAGGCTGATATCGACCACCGTCCTCTCGGTGAATGCCAAGTCGGGCGCAAAGTCGCCGAAACGTTTCGTCGACAGAACGGTGTTTCAAGAAAGGATATTTGACCGTAGCGAAAAAATACGTGTTAGGCGTCGGCTTCCGACGGAAACGGATGCGCTCCGCCACGTATGTTGCCAATACTCCGGACAGTTGGTCACTGATCGGTACCATGCGTGTCTTGTAAAACTTGGTGTCCCGGATCACCAGCAGGTTTTCCGTGAGGTCCACATCGGCGCCCTTCAGCGACAGCGCTTCGCCGCGACGAAGTCCCGCGCCGTAGAGGAGTATCAGGAATGTCCGAAGAGTGATGCCGAAAAGCGGATCTCTGTCGATGGTGCTGACCTTCGCCGCTTCGGAAAAGAGGCGTTTCAGTTCGTGACGCGGATATATGTATGGATTGATATGAGGCGGCGTTTTAGGGGCTTGGGCAGGCAGTGGAGATTGCGCTGTGTATTCGCGCCCAATGGCAAAACGGTAGAACACCCTCAGGTTCTCATAATGCCGGGCGCGCATGGCTGTAGTCTGTTTGGAGAGAAATCTCCGAACGACCTGTGGCGTAACCTGACAGATATCACGATTACCGCAGGCCGTGGCGAAGATTCTCAAGTTTCGCCCCTGCACGCCATAGACCATTCCCAATGACCGTTTGTACGCGATGTATTCCTCGACCACTTGATGGAGCTTCATAGCACATCTCCTAAATCAAGGAGCGCCACATGGCGCAGACTGGACAGATCGACTTTCGCATAGACTCGGGTGGATTCGCAACTGCGGTGTCCCAGGATGTCCCCGATCACTTTCAGCGGTTGTTTTTCCCGCAGAAGATAACAGGCCAGTGCATGACGAATGCCATGCGATCCTTGGTACGGGGCGCCGATGGCCAATGCCTTCAGGCGCTGGGAAATCACCGAATGTATTTGGTGGAGCGGACGGTACGGTGCGCCGAAGGTCAGGAATACTTCTCTCCTGGCGCACCGGGGACGGACATCCTTGAGGTACCGATAGATGGCGTTGCCGACTGTCGGCATAAGCGGAAGCATATTTTCCGCCTTGCTCTTCGCCTGCACCACATGGATACGTTCCCGCTCCCAATCGATGTCCTCCAGGCGCAGATTCGTTACCTCGCTCGCACGAAGGCCATAGAAGACGCAGAGCAGAACCATCGCACGGTTGCGAATGTCGGCCGGACTGTTCGTCTCAAAGCTCTCAATAAGGTGTATCACATCCTCACGACTTGGCCCCATAGGCAGGTTCGCATGATGGTAAAGCCGAGGGCCTGGTATCCCGTCGGCAATCGAGGACCGGCACAAGCCACGGCTTGCTGCGTAGCGGAAGAATCCTCGCAACGATTGGAGGATGCTGGCCATTGTTGCGCGCGACCATCTCTGGTGATTGTTGAAGCTGGCGAAGAATACATCAACGTCTCGCGCACGCGCTGCGGAAAGAGAGTGTTTCAGTGGCCCGTACCAAGACAAAAACAAACGAATCCACCCGTAACGGTTTCGTATGGTTCGGCAAGTCAGCCCTTGCTCATTCTTCATCCAATGGCAGTAGTCAGACACCACTTTTTCATGCGGCGGGCATTTCTTAGTCGAAAGGCTCAGGCGGTTCATGAAATGAAACCAGCGTGTGGCCTCCCGGACAAACAGCGCCCTGGCTTGCGCACGGCCCCTTTCCCCAGGCGTGGGGCACGTTTTAAGAGCATAGACGTCGGCGGCCGTTCCAATATCGTCGGCCGTCACATTCGTGCCTGGGGCGACAGGTACCAATCGAGCAACCCACAAAATTACCTCGGCAATGCGCACGAGCGCGCGCCGGGGCATTCCTGCCGAAGCACGAAAAGCCAGGTAGCGGGCACGCTCTTCCGCGTATGGACCGTTCTTGTGGCGCGCCACTTGGCTTTGACGGTGATACAATTCCTCAAACATAACCTGACCTCCTTCCTAAATGAGACCTTGCCCACTCGGGCCCTTATTAATGTTGTGTATATTTTAATAATTGCTTCACACAACAAACATTTTAATCATCTGCGCAACATATTTGGCTGCGACACATTTCGCATCAGCCATGCCGTGTAATGCATCAGGTTCATCCGGCCGTCCCGCTCGACGGGCGCACCGGCCTCCACATCCGCCTGGATTTGCTCCGGCGTCACACGTTTTCCCCCGGCCGCAGAAAGCAGCCGTGACACTTCTTCTATAGAGAGCGAATGCGGATTCACTTTGACGGATTCATTCACCACGGTGAATCCTCCCAATAAACATGGAACGGAGTTGATGTGACGTAAAACACATGGCTTAATGTGCATGTCATAAACGAAAGGAAATAAAGATGACCAAACAAGCGAAAACCTTCCAAGAGATCCTGAAAGAGACCTACAAATTCACAAATCGCGAATGCGCCTTTTCCTTCGCCAACCGGGCAGAAAAGACTCTTTGGGTGATGCTGGGCGACGACGGGAGGTATTGGGTAACCACGCCTGCCAACTGCGCACGCCTGGGAAAGATGGGCTACCAGTGGGCGGTATAACCTGCCGGGGCCTCCAAACGAGGCCCCGGTTCTTTTGGGGCAAGTAGACATTGCCCCAGCGGCCTGGCCAGCCGGAACGCGGCCAACGGAGAACCAACCATGGCCAAGAAATCCAAGTACGTCAAAGCCGTTTCCAAGATCCCGATTCTCTCCGGCCGCGAGGCGATAGAAGCGCTGCGCAAGCCGACCGAACCGCGCCGGCGGCAATGGAAAGATCGCCTGGCGATGAGCAAGGTCCCGCCCGCGCCGCCACGTACCGAACTGCTGGATGATGAGTTCACCAGCAAAGCTCCCGCGCCCGCCAAAAACGAAACGCCCACGGCGCCGCCGGCAACGACCAGCAACCTCTCTGTCCTGGATGCCGCCGCGCAGGTTCTCACCGACGCCGATAAGCCGCTGAACGCCGGCGCGATCATGGAGCAGATGCTGACCAGAGGACTCTGGTCGACCAAGGGAAAAACGCCCGCCGCTACGCTTTACAGTGCGCTGATCCGCGAAATATCTGCCAAGGGGGAAGATGCCCGCTTTCAAAAAACCGAGCGCGGGCTTTTTACAGTCTGCAAAATCAAATAAGTCAGCACGATATAAAATTTCGCTCACTTCACCCGGAACCATGGCCCGCCTATACTGCGGACCATGGTTCCGATCATTGTTGAAGGCGACATTCTCGATCTGCACGTGGACGTCATCGTCAACGCGTGGAATCGCAACGTTATTCCGTGGTGGCTGCTCCTTCCGCAGGGTGTTTCCGGCGCGATCAAAAAACGTGGCGGGACGGCTCCCTTTAAGGAACTCGCCAAGCACGGCCCCATGCCGCTGGGCAGTGCGGTGTTGACCGGCTCCGGGCGTCTGCCATTCAAAGGCATCATTCACGTGGCCGGCATCAACCTCTGCTGGATTGCGACCAAGCGCTCGATCCAGCAGTCGGTCGTGTCGGCGATGGAACTTGTTCATCAACATCAGTTTACTTCCGTGGCGTTTCCGATCATCGGATCGGGTTCAGGTAATCGCGGCCGGGACGTTGCGCTTGGCTACATGCTTGAAGCCTTTACGTCGATTGAGTCGCCAGCGCAGGTGACGATTGTGAAGTACCGGAAATCCTTTCCGCCTTCTTCCCAGTGAACTTTTCCCAGCGCTGCACAATCACATCGCAATAGAGCGCATCGAGTTCCATCAGGAATGCATGCCGGCCCGTTTGTTCAGCGGCAATCAGCGTGCTGCCGGATCCGCCAAAGAGATCCAGCACGTTCTCGCCAGCCAGGGATGAATACTGCATGGCGCGCACGGCCAGCTCGACCGGCTTTTCCGTCAGATGCACCATACTCTGCGGATTGATCTTCTTGATCGGCCACACGTCGGTGGCGTTGTTGGGGCCATAGTATTTGTGCGCGGCGCCTTCCTTCCATCCGTAAAAGCACCACTCATGATTCCCCATGAAGTCTTTGCGCGTGAGCACCGGGTGCTCTTTGACCCAGATGATCGCTTGGCTGAAATAAAGCTCATGCTTTTTCAAAAACGGCGGATAGTTGCCGCAGTTGGCATAGCCGCCCCAGATGTAAAACCCCCGGCCGTCCTGCAGTACCCGTGCAATGTTGCCGAACCACGCATCGAGCATGTCGTCAAAAGCTTCGTCGCTGACAAAATCGTTGGCCAGTGGCCGATCCTTGGCGCGCAGTTTCTTCTGCGTTGGCTTAGCCTTTTCAGGATGGCGCGCGAGATCCAATCCCTGATGATGCGTTTGCGGCTTGGTATTGGTCGCCTGGAACGACGAAAGCCCGGCCGCAATGGCATTGTTGCTGCGCGGTTCGACCTTTACGTTGTATGGCGGATCGGTATTCACCAGATGAATCGGCTGGCCATTCAGCAGACGATCCAGATCCGCGGGCTTGCTGCTGTCGCCACAGAGTAACCGGTGATTTCCCAGGATCCACAGATCACCCGGCTTGGTCGTGGCCTCATCCGGTGGCGCCGGCACATCATCCGGATCGACAAGTCCCTGCTGCACGTCGCCTGACATGAGCTGCGAAAGCTCCTCCGCGTCAAACCCCAGCATGCCAAGATCAAAATTTATCTCCTGCAAACTGGCAAGCTCAATGGGCAGAAGTTCATAATCCCACTCGGCCAGCGTCGCGGTCTGATTATCCGCAATGCGATACGCCTTAACCTGCGCTGGCGATAAGTCCGTGGCCACATGCACCGGGATCTGCTTGAGTCCCAGCTTGAGTGCGGCCTTGTAGCGCGTATGTCCGACGATGATCACGCCATCCGCATCCACCACAATCGGCTGGCGGAAGCCAAATTCCTTCAAACTCGCGGCCACAGCATCCACCGCCTCATCATTCTGGCGCGGATTGCCAGGATAGGGTTTGATCTGGTCAATGGAACGAAGTTCAATCTGCATAAAGACTCCTTTGAATGTCACGCGACCCAGTCCGTGGGTCAGAAACGGTTTCATCAATTTCCACAAAGCCCCAGACATTCCTGAGCGAAGGGCAGGGCCATCTGACCTTTCTCAAGATCCGTCCGTAAATCCACATCTTTCAGGGGACGGCAGGAGCGGTGTAGGAAAACCTCGCCGTTCATGCCGTCGGCGAAGCGAATTGCTTCGTCCACCTCCACCGCGTCGGACCACAGATTCGGCTGATTTTTGATCTGCCGCCACTCCTCCTCGCTGTGAAACGGGCACCCGATGCACGCCGAGCGAGGCACGATATGCCTTGGATAATTCCGTTCCAGCCAGTCCAAGCACATGGCGCGGGTATAGGGGCGCTCCAACATCGGCTGGGGCAAACCGACGAGCGGATAGGCATGGGATTTCCAGTGGTCCTGGCTGATCCGCACGCGGCGGAGTTCATCGGCGCTGATACCGAACCATTGTTCCACGCAGCGCGCCGGTGCGAGCTGTCCCTTGGCCAGCCCCAGCAATTCGCGGCGAATGAAACGTTCAATGGGAACGATTTTGTATTCGCGCGTGCACTGGCGGCGGATCATGCCCCGCGAACCATCGGGAGCAAGAACGTGCAGCGGCATAGTCGCGTATCGCTCGCCACTTTTGACGCTGCCGCGCACAAAACCCTCCAGCGTGTGCTGGCGGAGATTGCCGGCGCTCACCCGATAGATTGGGATTCCCGCTTGTGTGGCCTGCTCTTCGAGCCAATGCAGGTGGTCATACACGGCCGGCGGTTCCCATTGGGTGTCCGCGAAGATAGCGGCATCCAAACGGGGGAGAACGCCCAGGCAGCTCATCAAGAGCAGCGCGCTGCTCTGCACGCCAGCACCCAGCGATAGAATTTTCAATGGCAATTTTGGCATACCGATCACCCTTAACCTTGGCGTCCCGCATCCTCGCAGACAGGTCATGACGTTTTTTTCACGAAAGAAAGTCTGTCTAAAATTGTTTCCGTTCCCGCGGCCATCGGCGGCCGAGGATGTTGTCCGGAGTACCTATTCGCGAATCTCCACGTTCGCGTATTGCACCCGTTGGCCGCAGGGCGTGCCGCTCACTCCGATTGGCTTCGCGGGCCAACTTGCCCGAACCTTCGCGACGTGGGCCAAATGGGTGCGCGTGGGTGGCAAGCGTTGTGGATGTCTTTCGGCGCCCGCACGCCGACGCGGATGGGATTCGTGGTGAGTGCGCCCCTTTAGGGGCGACTCACCACGAATCACCAGCCGGCGTGCCCGTTTCGTGAGATGAGCATTTTCGATTCGTCGCACGAAACGATTTTGTTTTCGTGCGATGAACGCACCACGAATTTCATCACGAATCTTTTTCATGAGTTCTCCTGATGATGAGCAGGTGCGGCGGCAGATTTCCCACGCGAATATTCGCAAGGCTGATTACGCTTGGGTTCACCTAAGCGACAGATCAAACCATCTGACTCGGCATCACGAAGTAAGATGCGGGCACGGTACTCGGAGAGTCCGGCCTGGCTGGCCGCTTTAAGGATCGCCGATCGTGTGGTGGGCTTGTTACCCACAAACGCATCCACAAATGCTTCAGGCGTCCACTGGTCTTTCTTCTCCGCTTTGGACTTGCCGCCATCCCCTTTAAGCTGCTGCGGATCCAGATCATCCGCGGGCAACCAGATCGGAAATGCCCGGCGCAAGCAGCACGGCGCCACCGGCGGCCAGGAGCGTACGGCGGCGTCCAACACCACCACGTCATCTTCCTCATGCGGCCGCAACACCATGTGCGTATCTGTTGCGCGGCTCTGGCTCCCGGCGCCGGCGCCTACATCAGTCACTGATTTGGCCGACTGATTTCCCTTGGTCGTGTGATGGATCAGGACGAACGAGCACCCAAGCTGATCGGCGTACTTGTCAATGTGGTTGTAAAGCGACGCCATCGTGCCGTTATCATTTTCATCCATGTCGCGTGGCATGAAACGGTAGAACGCATCCAGCACGATCACCTTGAACCGCCCAGGAGTCAGCGACTGAAAAAAGCTCCCCAGCGTAAAGACATCCTGCAGGTAACCGCGCAGGTTGATGACCGACAAGCGGTCCGCATACGAATCAAATGGGATCCCGCGCGCCTCGCCGACCTTCGGAATGCGGTTGGCGCTGGTCTCCCCATGCAACTCGTTATCCAGGATCAGCACATCGCCGCGCTCACAGCGGAAATGGCCGAGCCAATCGCGGCCCGTGGCGATGGAGATCGCCAGATCCGTGACCAGCCAACTTTTGCCCATCTTGGGCGCGGAGATGAGGTTCATCGTCTCACCTTCGCGCAATAGGCCGTGAATAACAGGCTTACGCAGCGCTGGGAATCGGCCCGTCAGTGTGCGAACGGTGACCGGCTGAAGTTCCAGCGGCAATTGCGTAGGCGGCGACTCGGTTGTTTTGCTCCCGCTTGATAAGGTGCTGCTCTGCGAACCAAATCCCTGTGCGCGCAGCGCCGAAGCCGCGCGCGTGTAGTCGCCGCCATGTTCCAGCAGCGTGTACACGGCAAATGGCCCATACGCCCGGCCAGCCTCAAACGGCGCCGCGTTGGAGCTGAACACGTAAAACACGCGACCCTTGAGCGTGGCGCTCCAGCCCTGCGACTTGCCCGGCCGGCGCCAATATTGATTCTCCCCCTCGCGCGCCAGCGTCCATCCGTGAGATTTGAGCAGCGCGACCACATCGCCACGCTGGTTATACGCATCGCCTGGCCGCTCGTGCCCAGTGACAGGATCGATAGGATCGCTCGGCACCGCGACGGGTGACGGAATGAGTTCATTGAGTGACCAGGCCGCTTCCAGCAGAATCTCGCGCTCGGCCGCGGAGAGCACCGGCGGATCATTGATCTCTCCCTGCACGATCTGATAATCCGGCGTGGGAGAGCACAAAAAAAGACCGCCCTCACCACGGGTTTCAATCAGTGTCAGAATGATTTCATACTGGCCGCCGGTGCTGCGTCGGGGTTTGTATGATTTACCCGCAAGCACCACAGGCGCATCGTCCTTGGCCGCCACGGCGCGCTGGGCCAGGTGAATATTGCCGCAGACTTTATTCTCACAGCGATAGATTACATGCCATCCGCCCGACTGAGATTGTTCAATGACCACGCGGCCCATCAATCCAGGCGCTTCAGCCTCTACCAAAGCCGCCCAACGGTCAAACAGCTCGCCGCCATTGTCAAAATCAAGCAATTCCAGATTGCCCGATACGCCGCCGGTCACCACGCAAAGCGCATCATGATCATTGGCAAACCACGCCGAGACTTCCGCCTCGGTCGGCAGTTTGGTCTGGTATTCCTTCCAGCCTGCAAGCGCGGGTCGTTTCTGCACCCGCGTGGCCGGCAGCACGCTCAAGCCGGCGCGCTGGTAGATAATGGCTGTTTCCTGTAATGACATCTCACCCTACATCAAAATGGAATGTCGTCCTCAGCAATGGCCGGTTCAGGCTCAGGCGAATTACGATCCCACTCACCGTCGCTTCCGGGTGTCTGCTCTATACCTATAGTGTCACGGGCAATACGCAGTGCCTCAGGATCGGGGATCTTACCGAGCTGGTAATCCACAATCCGGTCATACTTCTCGCCGGCCACGCTGCGCAGGGTGATCGCCTTTACTTCAGCGAGCGCGCCAGCCTGAGCCAGATGGAGCGCCTCCTCAACCGTGCTGGGCACCGGCACCCGCGAACGCCGGGCCCACCATTCCTCCGCTTTTTGTCGCGCGTAGCCGGTATGCTCGATACAGATCCACTCCGACTTGTACTTGTAAAATCCGATCTCGTAATCGACTCGCAATGATGGCGGATCCCCCGGCCCGGCGTTGCGCTTGGTATGCACGCTGTAGCGCACAGACCGCACGGCGTATTCATCTACGCAAACCTGACCGGCCAGAACGCCACGCGCGGATGCCGCTCCATCCAGTTGTTGATAATTCGGCCGCGGAAACTCATACCCACACGCCGGGCACCTGGCATAGCCCGTGGCGATCAGCTCATGGCATTGGGGGCACTCCTTGGCCGGCGCCTCGCCGCCACCTTTTTCGCCCGGCGCCTTCACCCGCAGTTGATCCACCGGCCCGTGGCGCAGCACGTTGCCGCCATAATCCAGAACAAGGCAATCAGCTTTGCCGGGACAAATCCGAAAGCCTCGCCCAACCATCTGGTAATACAGCCCTGGCGACATCGTGGGACGCAGCAGCGCGATACAATCCACATTCGGCGCATCAAAGCCGGTCGTCAGCACATTCACGTTGGCCAGATATTTCAGATCCCCATCACGGAACCGCCGGATGAGCTGGTCGCGAAAAATGCTCGGCGTCTGGCCGTCGATAAAGCCGCATTCCTGATGGGCGGTTTTCTCCAGCACCTCCGCCACGTGCTGGCCGTGCTTCACGCTGGATGCGAAGATCAGGCAGGCTTTGCGATCGGCCGTCAGATCGACAATCTCACGGCAGGCAGAGTGAACAATCATCTCTTGATCCATGGCGGCTTCGACTTCGCTGGCCACAAACTCCCCGGCGCGCACATGCAGATCAGAAGTGTTGGCCTTGATCTTGCCCGCCTTGGAACGCAGCGGAGCAAGGTATCCATCGAGAATCAATTCCCGCACACCAATCTCATAGCAGATGCTATTGAGAATCCCCTCCGGCGGCTTTGTACAGATCGGCCCGCTCGACAAACGGAACGGCGTGGCCGTCAAGCCAATCACGCGCAGATGCGGGCTGATCTTCCGCGCATCTTCCAGAAAGCGCCGGTACATCCCGTCGCCATCCATCGGGATCATGTGGGCTTCATCCACAATCACCAGGTCAAACGGCCCCAGTTCGGATGCCTTTTCATAAACAGATTGAATGCCGGCGATAATTACGTTGTGGTGCTTATCACGCCGACCCAGTCCGGCTGAGTAAACGCCAACATCCATCTCAGGACAGACGGCGCAGAGCTTGTCGTGCGCCTGTTCCAGCAGTTCCTTCACGTGCGCCAATATCAGCACGCGGCCGCTCCAGCGGGTCACAGCATCCTTGCACATCGTGGCGATCACCGGCGTTTTCCCGCCACCGGTCGGAATGACCACACACGGATTGTCCTCCTGCTCGCGCAGGTGGCGATACACCGCCTCGACGGCCGCGTGCTGATACGGGCGCAGCACCATCGGCTTTGCTGGTTTTTGTTCAGGTTCAAAAAGAGTCACTTCGTCGTCCCTCGCTCATCAATCCACACGATGATCTTTCCGTTGGGAACCACCTCGTGGCGCTCAATGAGCAGCCAGTCGATCTGACTGTCACTCACAAAGGCTCCGCCATGGCACAGCGCGTCCTGCGTCGCCTTGAGCAGGTTGTCCAGGTCGCGCTCGCGTCGATCTGGCGGATACGCATGAACGGTCACCGCCAATCGGCCGGTCAGTGGCGCCCGGCACTTGGCCAGCACAATCCACTTCACCGCGCTGCGGAATCGCACGCCCTCCTGGCTGATCACCACGCGGCCGCGAAAGTGCCGCCAGTAGTGGTTGACCGATGGCGGCCATGGCAATTCCAGAACAAGCATCGCGATCTCCATAAGTGGGGCTTCCCGCCGTTGGCGTGTGAGTGACGGGAAGCCCCGGGCAAAGGAGGGAGGATTGAATCGCGCGTTACCGCCGCCACGGCGGTGTGGTACCTGCGTAAGGATTGCCCGTGGTCGCGGTAGCCGCCTGCGGCGCCTGGGTACCGCCAGCATCGCGCTTGGCGTACCCTTTGATTTCGTTGGCAAGTTCGCCATTATCCTTGCGTGGCTTCTGCTTGACGGTGATCACCAGTGGGATGTTGTGGAGTTCCACGCTGTCATTGACCACCGGCACGCCGACGGCACGGCAAATCGCCGAAAGCTCCTGCTCGGCAATCTGCACCGCGGTGGCATTGTTGTTTTTAAGATTCAGCCGCACCCACAGATTGCGCCCCTTGAACGGGCCGTCCAGAATTTCAAACGTCAATTGCAGATACTGACCCGCGCCGTTCTTGGTCGGCTTCATTAGCGATTCGGTGATCACCGCCAGGTACTTGCCCGCGGGGATCGGTTCAAATTCCTTTTGGGGCTCCACTTTGTTTGAGTTAAAACCATTGAGACTTGCCATGACAAATTCCTTTCAAATTCAAAATGAAAATGGGGCTTAAAGTGAAAATGGGTTATGCAGATGCGGATTCGGATGTTGGCGCCGTCGGCGCGGGCGCCTGGTGGGCCTGCTCCACAAAGTACTGATACGCCGCCCATTCAAGCGGCAGCTCCGGCGGCATGTTGATACGATTCTTAGCCACGTGCGTCGGCCCTTCGCACGTCCGCATGATGCGCTCCGGCAGCGTGTTGCGCGTTTTCTTCGGATCGGTCGCCGACGAGTACGTCGCAAAGAAGACCTCATCGCACCATTCCATCACCACGGCCGACGCCAGCTTGTGCAAACGCGGGCTGAAGCGGTCATACGCGGAATCCTCCGGCGTCTGGAATTTCTCCACCTTGCTGTGTGCCAGCAGAATGATGGCCATGCTCCGCTCGTGGCGCAGGGCGCCAATGGCATTGATAAAATCGCGCCATTCGTCCAGGGCAAACACGTACCCTTTTTGAAAGCCAATATCCTCAATGTTCTTGACGTTTTTACGCTGGCAGACCTCATGCCAGATCATCCGCTCAAGCCAGTCGAGCGAATCGACCACCACGGTGGCAAAATCGTGAGGTTCATTGCGCAACTCCGTCAGCGCGTTCATGACATCGCTAAAGCTCCGCGCCACCGGAAACTTCGCGCAGGCAATTTCGCCCAGGCCGTCTTCGGTCTGGATGAAAATAGGCTTGTCCGCCGACGCCGCGAACGTGCTCTTGCCCACGCCCTGCACGCCATACACCATGCAGCGCCGCGGCGCCGGATTTTTGCCGATCTGAACCTGTGCTAAAAGACTCATAAGATCCTTTCTTGTTGAATGTCCATTAACTATGTGTCATGAGAAGTACAAAAACTGCAATAAATATGATTTACACGAAATCAAACGTCCGGATGTTTTCGTATCCGGTCGGCCAGTAGCCGGTCTGCTTGCACTGGCGCAGCAGCTTGACCGACTCTTCGTTCTCCCGCTGGGCAATGGCCAGCACTTCTTCGCCGATCTTCCAGACGCCGCAACGGAATGGTTGCTTCTTTTCGATGGCAATCAGATGCACCGGGATTTCACGCGGATCCATGCGCGCGGCCGCGGCCAGAACCGAACGGTAAAATGCCAACTGATGGACGTATCCGTACCGCCGGGCGTCGGCCTCAAACCAGGTCAGGTCATCGCAGGTCTTGAGATCCACAATCGCCGCGCTGGCCACCAGCGAGAACCAGTCCAGCCGGATCTGGCACGCCACGCCATGCCATTGGCAACGCGTCACGGCCTCGGCGATTCCTTTGGAGAGCAGTTGCCGCGCGATACTGTGGCTCATCACTCCCTCGGCCATCTGGTCGATCATTCGCGCCTGCTCGGCGGTGATGACCGGCTTACCCTGCGCGGCCGACCATTCGGCAAAGGCCTTGGTGGCCGTGCCGTACGGTTCGCCGGTCTTGGGATTCACCGGCCCGCCGATGGCATACTCGGAGAGCAACTTCTCGCGACCTTCCAGAATCAGCGTGTGCGCGGCCCGGCCGATCTGGTACGCCGGACGGTCCTCATCGGCGATCTGCCCGGCCTGTTTGCGGAAGTAAAGCTGCGGACACCGCCGAAAGTCCGCCAGCCGGTGGCTGCTCAGGTAATCCTTGGTGGCCGCGTGATACTTTCCCGCCGGCTCGTGGATCAGCAGATGCGTGATCTGCTCAGCCTTCCCCGGCGGGGAATAATCCTGCACAAAGTCGCCCTGGCCGATCCGCACCAGTGGCGGCGCGTCCGCAGGCGACGACGAAAACGAGTGGGGAAGATTCATATACGCTCCGTAAAATGAAGGGGGAGAAGATGTTAGGTTGCACTCAAATCTTCAGGCCGGCCGCGCGCAGACGTTCCTCCGCCCGCGCGATGGCAGCCTTCTGGTCAGAATCCGTTTTAACTTTGGGAAGATGCGCCTTGGCCGCCCGCGCCTGGCGCGACTGATGGTCGTAATACGCCAAATCCGCGGCCGCAATGGCCTGGCCGAACTCCGCGATCCACTCCCGGCGGGTAAAGATCTTGCCACCCATCCGCACATGCTTCAGATGGATATGCTCTAAATTGCGACTCAGCAACCCTTTGCGGCACCACCGCCAAACGCAATTCACGCTCGGCCGCCCCGGCAACAACTTCGCCGCCTCCGTCAATGTGATCAAATCCTGAAACTCGTGCATCGCCCATTCCCTTGGCCATCACGGCCGAAAGAGGAGAATTCGTTTGAGATGCACAGGTTTTAAGGGCAGGTGGCGGGGGTGTTATTGTTTTTATTATGGTTGGAGATCGTAAAAAACGTTATTTGGGGTGAAACGGCATGATTTTGTATTGATGAAATGTGATTGAACCATGAGTTACGTTACTTGTAACTTCTTCGTGGAGCGATGACGCCTCTGTAACTGAGTGAATACAAACGATATAGCCCGCAGTATCCGAAAGTGGTAAAGGTTTATAAACAAAAAAGGCGAATCCATTTCTGAACCCGCCACAATTCAAACTATAATACTCTGTCTCGCGAAGCTACCCTGGCCATGCAAGTCCTGCCGTGGATGTTTATACTCAAAACCAAAATTCATGCATTTGCTGTAACAATTCTTCAGTAATCTCATCAAAGTTACAACCGGGCAATACCGCATCAATATTGCATAGGGGACACAATGCGGTTTGTTCATGGTCCGTCCACTGTGTGACGGTATCAGGCGAGAATAGCTTGCAGCAATAAAAGCAACCGCAGACTTCGCTGCTCATCACTTGCTGGCGGTGTTTGACGCTGTATTTGTGAAATCCTTCAAGCTCAAATTCTGAATAGCTCATGATAAAAAAAACTCCGCGCTGTGTTTTCTCTACTTGCAAGTCTCATGGGCTGGCTTATTTCATCCAGTTTTCAACCTTCAGTCCGGCCACCGCCAAATACACTGGACGCTCGGCCGCCCCAGCAGCAGCCTATCAGCCAGTTATACTACGGTTCTGGTCGCCACGGTAACCCGGCGAAAAAATCTGCTATTCCCTCGAAGCGATGTATTTTCTGCTCTATTGCGATGCGAGACTCGTCAGGGTCGCTTACGATCTTACGCAATTCATCGAGATTGGTTTGCCACTTTTTTTCCAGGACCTCATAGCCTTTCACAACTCCATCATGAGTCTGTGCCCAAAAGTCATCGATAAATTGGAGCCACGTTTGCTTAGCGTTCTTTTCTGCAAATACCTTGATAAGCTTCTTGGCTAAATTGACTTGCCATGAATCTGCAAAAATCGCCCAGGCCAGCAAACTAACTACAAGTGCTAAACCTAACGCTAGCACAATGGGCCCTCCAATCGCAGATACAAAGCTAATGACAGTTGCCGCACCTCCCGATCCAAATGGAATTCCTAGGGCGGATAGCCAGCCAACCGCCTGCGCAACGATGATATATCCACCCAATGGTCCACAGGTGGCAGCCCAAATAGACAGCGCACCCACTGTACTCAAACCAGCAATACCGCCAATGAAGGTCCCTTTTATATCAAATGTTCCGAAAGGTCCCAGCTTCCCAAATGATCCTAAGCTTTCGGGCAGCACGTCACGAAGTTCCCGTTCAAGATCGTTCGAAATAAACTCACCGTATTCATGGCACATTTGATTAAGAGTCGCCTGAACAGTGTCAATCACATAGTTGCCGACAGACTCCATCGCATCCTTCTTGGACTTGTAGCGGTCCGTGATCTCTTTCGTCAGCACATTAACCGTAAGGCGGCTGTCAATGTAGGATGAAAACTTGTCCCGCATCACCGTGCTATACTCCGCAATCTTGGTAAGTAATCGCTCTTGGGATTCCTTGAATGACCTCTTACGCTCGAATTCCTGCTCTTCCATTCGCTTGAGCATACTGTGCATTTCATCCATGCGGCGCAAAGACTCCTGCCAGTTCTCGATTAGCTTGCGAAAGTGTTGTTTGCCTTCTTTCTTAAACGCTTCAACCCTAATCGTGGCAAGCTCCCGCCAAATTTTCGGCATAGACTTACACAGAAAGTCCTGAAGGGCATTTTGTAATTGAACCTTTCGTTCTGGTAACTCCCGAAAAAATGGAAACATTCTTGATCGAATCACTGCAGCGTCAATCCTCCTACCGGTACGATCTGATAATTTGGGCAACGTCCCCTCGCCTAAATCACGCCAGCACCGGTCAGAAGCACGACGAAAGATCTCCTCCAATTCCCGGTCACTTATTTGTCTATTTGCATGGCTTGCAACTATAAATAGATTGCCTAGTGGCGCGAATCCCGCATCACAACGTTCAAAGTAAGGTAGTGTCGGAAGAATGTGTGCAAGCCGCCGAAAATCTGATGCACGCAAGAATCCATTTGCAGGTGAGAGGTAAAGCAGTGCATCTGCTCTACCAATGGCCAAGTCTGCGGTCCTCCCGTCGGCGTCGCTATCGTCGTAGCCAGGAAGATCGAGAAAACTGCAAGCTCGAAGAATGGGGGCATTCTCAAAGACGACAACGGCTCGTGCTGTTGTATTTTCGGCATAGGCGCCGTTATGAGTGCCGAATTCTTCCAGCGTCTGAGTATTGCCAAGCGCTACAATCACGCTCTCACGCAGCTTGGTAGAATCCTCCTCATAGAGTGCGTCCACCCCTACATCTGAAACGATGAGAACTGTCTCTCCATCTCTCATCCAAGTCGGCTTGTGGTCATCATGTAAGATGTACGTGGGCAGACGAGTCGCAGGCTGGTAACTGGTAGGTAAGACATTTTTCCCCATCAGAACATTCAACAGAGTGGATTTTCCAGCGTCGAAGACGCCCGTTGCCGCAATCACTGGCTTTCTAGAGAATTTGTGCATCACGAGTCTGATGTTCCTCGCCAATGGCGGATCAGTATCTGCTATAGCAAGTTGAGCTGGAGCGGCAGCAATGTATTCAAAGAGTAATCGGATATTTGAATTCATGATCTTGTACGGATCACCAAAGTCGGCCGAAGGTGCCTCTTCGCGATCAGCTTCGTCAATGAATAAAAGATCACGCGGGCTGCAACCTGTTGCATTGGCCCACTCTTTAGCGATTTTGGGTGTTACAAACTCCTCCGGATTTGCCTCCCACTTGCTGATCTGAGATTGGCTGACATTTAGGAGCTCAGCCAGTTGCTCTTGTGTTAGACCAGCACGTTCTCTTGCTCTCGTAAGGTTGTTCTTTCGCTCTGTTGCCATGGGAGTCTCCTTCATATTGCCAAAAATCTAACAGCCGCAAAACGAGATATCCAGAAAAATATATTCCGTATAGGAATAATTTATTGTAAATACCACGAAAAGCAAATCTATTTTTGGATTCCTTGCCGTATACGTGGGTCAGCCCACTTTACAAGCCACCTCCAATGCCTTGACCAGATCCCGTTCCGCGTAAATCTGCGTTACATCCGCCTTGGAGTGCCCCAGTAGGATCTGCGCAGCCTCCAGGCCGTGCTGTTTGCGGATCATCGTGGCGTAGTTGTGGCGGAGCTGGTGGGGATGCCAGTGGTGGGCCTGCCGCCAGCGGATGATGGCCTCGGCCATCTCGGGCGGGGCGGCTTTGAAATAATCCCGCAGGCCCATCCGCTTGCGGCCAGAGATCATCGGCGGGCGCAGCGGCTCGGGCAGAGGGAAGGCCTCCTCGCACGCCCGGGCGATGGCCCGCGCGTAAGCGGTTGTGTCGTAACGATTTGAAATCATCCGCGTCCATGGTGCCCCTTGGCGCGGCGCGTCGCTATCGCCAAAGTACAGCGTCTTGCGGCCGGCCGTGCGCAGCGCCATGCGTTCCCGCTCGGCCTCAATCGGCGAGAACAGGTATTCCGTGGCCTCCCGATTCACCAGAAATGGCGCGATGACATGCCGCGCCCGTGGTCCCAGGGGAATGATGCGCGTGTGGCCATGATGTTCGGTTTTGTGCGTCGCAGGGCGGTAAATCCAGACCTCGCCGCTGCGGTCGATGTCTATCGGCCGCATGATGGTGATTTCGCCGGGTCGCGCGCCGGTGAGCAGTTGCAGGTCGATCATCGCGGCCACCTGGCGGCTGACGATCCGCTTGACCGGCTCAATGAGTTCCTCGGGTGCGGGAATTACGGGAGCCGTCTCCAGCGCGTCGGATCGGCCATACTTCAGCCCCGGCACCGCCTGCAGGCCGTGGTAAATGCCCGGCGGCACCAGTTCCTCGGCCACGGCCCATTTGAACATTCGCCGGATGCGCTCCACATTGCGGTTGATGTATTTGCGCGACGCGCGCTGGTCAAGCCACGTCTGCCGGACGACCTTGAGCGCCCGCGGGCCAAACTCCGCTGCCGGATGGTGGCCGTAGAGTTTGATCAGCGGCTTGATCGAATTGAGGATGTTGGGAACCTCCGCGGTCACATGCCCCTGCTTGCGATAATACCCCTGCGCCCAGGCGACAAAGCGCTCGGCCAGTTCCACAATGGTCAGCGGGTAGTTGTGGGTGGTGGGGATTCCCGAGCTGGCGGCAATCTCGGCCAACAGACGATGGTAGGCTTCCAGGGATTCCGGCGAATTGTATTCGCCCAGGTACCGGCGCTTGCCGGCGATGACCACAAACCCCAGCGGCTTGCGGTTGGCCCGCGCCTGTCGGCGGTACTTGGGCTGATCTCTATCCGGCGCCGCCATGGGCACGCGCCAACTGGCCGGACCGCTGCAAACCTGCGGATTGGCTGGTTTTTGGGTGGTTTTGCCCAAATAATCGGCCAGCAAACTGCTTTGCGAATTTGGTTGTAAGTTGTTGGATTGACAAGGAGATACGGGATCATGGAAGGGAGAGTTCGACATCGCGGCAGCCTCCGATTAGGGGCTGTATACCTGCGGTATACGCCCGGGACATCGGTTTGCGGCTGCGCCGTCGAAAAGACGGGTGATCGTAACTTACGATCTCATGGCCTCTTATAACTGAATAGCGGGGGGAGGATTCGAACCTCCGACCTCCGGGTTATGAGCCCGACGAGCTACCAGACTGCTCTACCCCGCG
>CAZSYN010000002.1:0-483514 GCA_964610975.1 uncultured Phycisphaeraceae bacterium | reverse complement strand
ATGTTGATTCATGGAAAAATATTGATACTTTGATTGTACCGCCTTATACCAAGGATGGCGGCCCCCGGGATGTCTGGTTTCCCGGAGCGAATCCTTATTCTCCGTAGAAGCGGTTTTGCCTTTGTTGAAAAGATTCAGCAAGCCCCATCCTTTTAGAGGATGGGGCACAAACAATCCTCGTTGGCAATTGCTCATGATCGGAACAAATCGTTCACGCATGATTGAGCGTCCAATAAGCTTTTGATCACTCGCACATCCATTGTGCCCCGCCCCATGAAGGAGCGGGGCTTGAAATCAACACCACTTATCCCGAACTCAGATTTTCAACCTTTTTTATGGAAAGTAAATTACACATGAAATCGTGTTTATTTCTATTGAGTTGGTGTCTGATTGCATCTTTTGCGGCGGGGCAACTGCATGCCAAAGTTCATGACGTCCGTGACTACGGAGCCAAAGGCGACGGCAAAACGGATGACACCGCGGCCATACAGGAAGCGCTATCGGCCGCTAGCCGTGGCAAAGAACCGGGCCCTGTGCTGATCCCGACAGGCAATTATCTTGTCAGTAAAACGCTGATCATTGACCGCGTATCCGGCCTGATTGTCCGCGGCGAGGGATCGCGCGGCATCGGCGTGCCGCTCTCGCCGAACGGCGTTCACGTCGGCCGCGGTTCCTGCCTGATCTGGGCGGGCCAGGCCGGCGGCACGCTGCTTGAGACAAAAGGCATTGGGGCATGCTCCTTTTATGATTTGGCGTTTTCCGGGCGCGACCAGCGCGCAGTGACCGATCGCACTCAACGCGCCGGCATACTCTGGCATGTCATCTCACCAAAAAACCACGGCAACATGATCAATCGCCTCAGCGGCATCAGTTTCAATGATGCCGACGTGGGATTGCAAATGGGCGGCGGAACGGAAGACTGGAAAAATAATGATTCCGATATCCTTTTTGATTTTCTGACTTTTCGTGATCTCGGCACGGGTTTTCTGGTCAAGCATCTTCAGGGCGTGAATTACCAATTCAATTTTCTCTTTGGCCTGGGTTGCGGCATCGTGTTGCATTTTGAAAAGGGCGGCAATGTGATGGCCAGCAATCTTCAGTTGACGGGTTGTTATACCGCCGTGCGTATTGATCAGGCCTGCCGCAACAGCGGAACGTATCAGTTCAACAATCTGCGCATGGAGGGGTTTCCCACCGCCAACGAAAATACGCAGCGACGTTCACAGCTTCTGGTCTGCAATCCCAAAGAACAGGCAATGGTGCGCTTTACCAATTATGACGACGTGCAATGGTGGTGGTATCAGATAAAAGATCCCGCCAAACGGCACGTTCCGCTCTGCGAAATCGGCCCGGGCACTACGGTGGTCTTTGAGACCAGCATTTTCAACTCGCCGCTGGCACGCGTGACCGGGGAAAAAAATCATCCTGCGCGCCTGATTGTACGGGACAGCCATTTTAATTACGTCATGCCGGAGAAAGCACTGGCCGCCAACGAA
This sequence comes from uncultured Phycisphaeraceae bacterium, assembly GCA_964610975.1. Classification (GTDB taxonomy): domain Bacteria; phylum Planctomycetota; class Phycisphaerae; order WQYP01; family WQYP01; genus CAZSYN01. The sequence continues at coordinate 482,018 of CAZSYN010000002.1, read as the reverse complement.
TTTGGATATTATAAAATTCTGGATTGCAGCAGGGATAACGGAGGCAATCTGCTGGCGAATTACATCAAGTGGCCGGCGACCGAAACGGTGATTGTCAGCCCCAATACCTCCGTGACCGGAAGCGAATTGCAGCCTCCGCCGGCGACTGCGCCGTAAAAATCAGCATTGAAATCTGAGTTCGGGATAAGGTGTGTTGATTTCAATCCCTTTACGGGGCGGGGCACAATGGATGTGCGAGCAATCAAAAGTTTTTTGAGTGCGCGATCATGTGTGAACGATTCGTTGCGATCATGAGCAATTGCCAACGATGATTGGTTTGTGCCCCATCCTATAAAAGGATGGGGCTTGCTTATCCCGAACTCAGGTTTGAATACCGGGATAAATCAACAAAAAAGCCTGATCTTGCGATCAGGCTTTTTCTTTTTTCGTACTTCAAACTGCGAGCTTCAATCTTCCGGCTTCGTCTCTTACTTGCCGCAATAGTCAATTGTGCGGGCGATTTCGGAGCGCATGTCTTCGCGCGCTACGATGCGGTCAATAAAGCCCTTCTTGAGAAGGAACTCGGCGCGCTGAAAACCTTCCGGCAATTCGGCGCGAATGGTGCTGGCGATGACGCGCGCGCCGGCAAAACCGATCATGGATTTGGGCTCGGCAAAGATCGCGTCTCCCAGCATGGCAAAGGATGCCGTTGTGCCGCCGTAAGTGGGGTCTGCCAGAACCGCGATGTACAGTCCGCCGGCCTCATCAAAACGGGCCAGTGCGGCGGAAGTTTTGACCATCTGCATCAGCGAGAGGGTTGATTCCTGCATGCGCGCGCCGCCAGAGCAGCAGACCACGACAAGCGGAAGGTTTTCTTTGGTGGCGCGTTCAATGGCGCGGGTGAGTTTTTCGCCCACGACAGTGCCCATAGAGCCGCCCATGAAGGAAAAGTCCATCACGGCCAATATCATGGCGCGGCCTTTGATAAACGCGCGGCCAGCACGCAAGCCATCCGGCGCGCCGGTCTTTTTGCGTTCGTCAGCCAAACGCTGAGCGTAAGCCTTTTTATCCTTGAATTTCAGGGGATCTTTTGACGCCAGAGTTGCGTCCATTTCTTCAAAAGTACCCGGGTCAACCAGGGTATCAATACGCTGCTGGGCATTAATACGGAAGTGATATCCGCAATCAGGGCAAGTGTGAAGATGCTCTTCAACGGTTTTGCGGTAAAGCATGCCGCCGCAACCCGGGCATTTGAGCCAGAGACCTTCCGGAACATCAACGTGTTTACGCGGCTGGGCCGTTTCCCACGTAGAGAGCGTGTTAAGCTGGGCCATAATCGCTTATTCCTCAATGAGACAACTCAGGAATCCGTTCCCGAGCTTGGCAGTTCCGGGTGCTTCCGGATGCACACCAGACAATCCTGAACCTGCCGAAATCCTCGTCGCAACCAGCCCAAACACAGGCCAGCTAAATTAGTGGACGAGGCAAGCGCCACGCATCCTGCTAGGCTATTAAGCCAATGTGCTCACAATACCCAAATACTCTCAGACGGTCAATATGCTACCAGAGCCAGGGGATAGTTATCGGAATCTCATAAACTGAAACATGAGGAAATTGTTAAGTAAACGGCACCTTTATAGGGCCTTACGATATAGCGAAAATAGGGGATTTTAAGAAAGATAAACAAAAGAACAGAGAGAAAGTACATCATTGCGAAAAAAAACGAAAACGATCCGCGTGTGTCATTATTTATGTGCGTTCGTGCCGATGTGACACTATAGTATGAATAGGGCAGGCGTAAACCCAAGATGCCTGCGTTACTTATGGCAGAGGGTGGCAAGTGATCTGGTCTGATTCCCACATTGCCGATCTGGCCAAGCAGTTGGCCTATAGCCCGGCCGAGAAGCGCTTTGCGCAAATGCGGTCGGCTGCGGGGCTTATTGCAGAAATTGACGCTGCCAAAGAATACCCGTGGGAATTTATTCTCTATCGCATTACCGGTTACCGCCCGCCAAAGCCGGTTGAGGATCTTATTCCCGGCAAAACCTTGCGCGGCGACTTGAGCCGCTTAATTGAACATCTCTCGGCCACGCTGAATTTGCCGGTAGGTTCTGTTGGCGAGCCGGTGCTCTCACAGGAGCAAGCTGCGCGTGAGCTGAGCGTATCCGATAAAACCATTCAGCGCTGGCGTAATATGGGGCTCATTGGCCGGCGATATGTGCACGAAGATGGCCGCCGGAGACTTGGCTTTCTGCGCGGCGAAATTCAGGCGTTTATCACGCAACATCCGGGCGTGGTTGAGCGCGCGACGAATTTTCAGCAGGTCAGCGCCGAGGAGCGCCATCGCATTGTGCGGCTGGCGGAACATCTTGCGGTGCGCGGCGGATTGAACCTCAAGCAGATTTCGCATCGTGTTGGCCGCAAACTAGGCCGCAGCCCCGAAACCATTCGCACGATCATCCGCAAGCATGACCGCACGCATACGGAGAAGGCGATTTTCCCTGATCCGGGCATGGCGCCGCCGGCACTGGGCAGCGCGGCGATGGTGGCCGAATATGAACGCGGCGTGAGCCTTGACGATATCGCCGTGACGTTTGGCCGCTCGCGCGCCAGCGTGATAAAGGTTCTCTACGAAGATCGCGTGCAAAAAGCGCGCGACATGAAAATTGACTGGGTGCACAATCCGCTCTTTGATCTGCCGGATGCCGAAAAAATTATCCTGACTGAATTACCGCACGAAGCCGCGCAGCAGGCCGCGGCCGATGAGCAGGAAAAGCAGCGCCAAGTGGTGGTATTGCCGCCGCAGGATTTGCCGGCGTATCTGCAAAATGCCATGCGGTTGCCCACGCTTGCGCGTGAGCTTGAGGCGGATGCGTTTCGCCGCATGAATTTTTTGAAGTACCAGGCCGCGCAACTGCAAAAACAGCTTGATTCTCAAAAAGATTGCGAATCGCTTTTGCTGCATATGGCGGCGCTGCTGGCGCAGGCAAATAAAATCAAAAATGATCAGGTTCAGCGTCATCTGCGTGTGGCGTTGTTTGTGGCGCGCAAGCATCTGCGCGCCGGCGGCGATTTGCTGGAGCTTGTTTCTGATGCGACGATCTGGCTGATGCACGCGGCCGACCGGTATGATTTTTCGCGCGCGGCGCGTTTTGGCACGTATGCTTCGTATGTCATGGTCAAAAATTTCGCGCGTGATCGCGAGGATTGCCTCTCGGCCGAAGAACGCCGCATGGTCACTGGCCGCGATGAATTGCTCAATGAACTTGTCGGCCGCGAGGCGGAGCCGATTGCCGAATGGGCCGAAGGCATGCCGTCACGCGAAAAACTCTGCGAACTTATGCGAGAACTTCCCGCCCGCGAGCGCGCGCTGCTGACGGATCATTACGGTCTTGATCCCGCGCACCCGGCCATGAGTCTTTCTGAACTGGGCGAAAAAATGGGCGTCACCAAAGCGCGCGTTCAGCAACTTGAAATTCGCGCGCTGCAATCGCTCAAAAAGATGATGATGCAGGAAAATGCTGAGCGATAAACGCTAAACGGTAAACGCTAAACGGTAAACAATATATTTTTATGATGATCACTCAATCGGCAATGCGGGTTCTGCTTTAATGTGCGGGCCGCGGGCAAAGTAGCGCCATGCCAGCACGGCCGAGGCAAGCTGAACGACGATTAGCGATCCGGTAATGCCATACCACCCGAATAAATGCCAGGGCAGGGCAAGTCCGGTTGCGCCGAGCGATCCGCCGCCGTAATAAAGGCTGACGTAAATACCCGATGCGGCTGAGCGCCACTCTTTGGCGACTTTGCCGATGTGACTTGATGCCGCGGCCTGCGTGATAAATACGCCCGAAGACGCAATCGTCACGCCGATGATCACGATGAGAAGATTATCAGGCAGCGTCAGCAGTGCGCCTGAGATCAGCGCGGCCACGCCGGCCATTGCCACGGCACGGTGGCCGTAACGATCAACAAATTTGCCGGTGATCGGCGAAATGATCACGCCCAGGCCATATACCAGGAAGATCATGCTCTGCGCTTTAACCGAAAGCGAAAACGGCGGCTTGCTCAGGCGAAAAGTAATATACGTAAACAAACCGACATGGCAAAAGAGTACATTAAAGCCGGCCGCAAACGTGGCCAGCAACGGGCCATTCTTAAAATGCCGGCCCATGGCGCGCAATCCCTCATGCCAGTCGCCGTCGGTATTGCGATGTTTCTGTGATCGCGGCAGCAGCCACCACACGCCAAGCGCGCCGGCAAGCGTAATGACGCCCAGCACCACAAAAGCCCATTGCCACGCGGCATAACCGGCGATAAACCCTGCGGCAAGCCGGCCTGTCAGCCCGCCGGCGGCGTTGCTGGTGATATACATGCCCATGACAGCGCCGCCTTTTCCGCGCGGCGATTCTTCCGTGATATATGCAATTGTGACCGCAATAATACCAGGCGTAAAAACGCCGCATAAAAATCGCCAGAAAATCAGCCAGTTGAGCGTAGGAGCCGCCGCACACAAAAGCGTTGCCACTGACGCGCCAAAGATGCACGGGACAATTACTCGTTTGCGGCCTATTGAGTCGGCAAACATGCCGATAAACGGCGATGCCAGCGCCAGCGCCAGCGTCGGTGCGGAAACCGTCAGGCTCACCGCGGCCTCGCTGGTGTTAAATGTGTGCATCAACAGCGCCAGCAACGGCTGAGTGGCATATAACTGAAGGAAACAACAGAATCCCGCAAGCATGACGCCGATGACAAGGCGAATTTGGGATGCGGGCGCCAAAGCGGGATCTTGATCAGACGCGGACACAGTTACCTCGTGAAGAAGACGCGGTGACGCAGCAACACGGGGACGCGGAGATACTTATCGTTGAGTATTCCCCGTGTCTGTGTGTCACCGCGTCCCCGCGTCTCTTTTCTTACTTGCTTTCGGTGGCTGGCGCGGTGCCTTCTGTGCCTTCGGCATCGCTGCCTTCGGCCACGCGCGCCACAGCCACAAGTTTGTCGCCGTCATCAAGACGGATCAGGCGCACACCCTGCGTATTGCGGCCCATTTCGCGAAGTTCCGCGCCGCTGACGCCGATACGCACCACCTGGCCGTTCTTGGTGATCATCATCAGTTCATCGCCGTCACGCACGGCCTTAACGCCGACCACTGAGCCGTTACGCTCGGTCGTCTTGATGTTGATCACGCCCTTTGCGCCGCGGCTGGTGAGGCGATATTCCTCAACCGGCGTGCGTTTGCCATAACCATTTTCGCAAGCCGTCAGCACGGTCAACTGGTTGTCGCCGGTCTCCTGGCCATGCGGAATGATGACAAGGTCAACAATCTCGTCCTTGTCCTCAAGCTTGGCGCCGGTGACGCCGCTGGCCGGGCGGCCCATGTCGCGCACGTCGCCTTCCTCAAAGCGAATCGCCATGCCGTTACGCGTTGCCAGCAGAATCTGGTCGTTACCGTTAGTCACGGCCACGCCGATCAGGTGGTCTTTGGCCTCAAGGCCGATGGCGATGATGCCCTTCTTCATCGGATTACCGAACGCTTTAAGCAGCGTCTTTTTCACCACGCCCTGCGCGGTGGCAAAGAACAGATGCTTGCCTTCGTCCTCAAAGTCGCGCACGGCCAGTACTTCGGCGAGCTTCTCGTTTTCCTGCATTTCGAGCAGGTTGGCGATGCTGCGACCCTTGCTCTGGCGCGAAAGCTGCGGAATATCATAAACCTTCTGCCAGTACACTCGGCCGAGGTTCGTAAAGAACATCAGGTAATCTTTGGTGCTGGCGATGAACAGCGACTCAATAAAGTCGCCTTCCTTAGCGTCGCTGCCCACGATGCCGCGGCCGCCGCGGCCCTGTTTGCGATATGTATCAAGCGGCATACGCTTGATATACCCTTCGTGGCTGATGGTCACCACCACCTGCTCGTCGGCAATGAGATCTTCAATGTTGATGTCGTCAGCGGCGTTGGTGATCTGCGTGCGGCGATCGTCGCCGTACTTTTCTTTAAGCTCAAGAGTGTCTTCGCGGATGATATCAAGCACGCGCTTGTGATCCGCCAGAATGAGTTCGTAATCCTCAATCTCGGCTGTGAGTCTGTTATATTCTTCAGTCAGTTTGTCAATTTCAAGACCGACCAGTCTCTGCAATTGCATGATCAGGATGGCGTCGGCCTGTGCGCCGGAGAGCGTCATGCCGCCCTGGCGCTTAACTTCCGCATCAATGCGTTTCTTAAACGCAAGCGGTATGGCTGCTTTCCACGTCAGCGCCTCATCAATGCTGAATTTTTTCTTCATCAGGTTGGCGCGGGCCGTCGGCACGTCAGGCGAGAGCTTGCGGTTACGCAGCAACTCAATGATGCCCATCACTTCAATTTTGCCGCTGCCTTTGCTGCCGCCGGTGGTTTCTTCCGTGTGAATATCCGCCAATGCCAGGATCAGGCCCTCAAGGATGTGGGCGCGCTGGCGGGCTTTTTTGAGGCGAAATTCCGTGCGTCTGCGGATGACTTCAACGCGATGATCAATAAAGTACTGAATCATCTCGCGCAGGCCCAGCGTGCGCGGCTGGCGATTAACCAGCGCAATGTTGATGATGCTGAAGGTGCTCTGTAGCGGCGTAAATTTGTAGAGCTGGTTGATCACGACGTTGCTGTCAACGTCGCGCTTGAGCTCAACAACGATACGCACCGCGTGCTCGCGATCTGATTCATCGCGCACATCGCTGATATCGCGGATCTTGTCATCTTTTACGCAATCGGCGATTGATTCAACAATCGTCTTTTTGAGAACCTGATAGGGGATCTCGCTGATGACGATCTGTTCCTTGCCGCCTTTAAGTTGCTCGGTGTGCACTTTGCCGCGCACGGTGATGCGTCCGCGGCCGGTGGTATATCCTTCGGCAATGCCCGAACGGCCGCAGATCACGCCGCCGGTCGGGAAATCCGGACCCTTTACGATCTTCATGAGTTCCTTGACGGGAACTTCCGGCTCATCCATAACTTTGATGATGCCTTCGCAGATTTCGCGAAGATTGTGCGGCGGAATGCTAGTGGCCATGCCGACTGCGATGCCCTGCGATCCGTTGACCAGCAGATTCGGGAACTTGCTTGGCAGAACCGTCGGCTCCTGACGCGTTTCGTCATAGTTGGGGACGAAATCAACGGTGTCTTCCTTGATGTCCTCCATCATCTCCATGGCCGGCGCGGCCATGCGCGCTTCGGTGTATCGCATCGCCGCCGGCGGATCGCCATCAAGCGAACCAAAATTTCCCTGGCCGTCCACAAGAATGTGGCGCATATTCCAGTCCTGGGCCAGTCGCACCAGCGTGGGATAAATCACCATTTCGCCGTGCGGGTGATAGTTACCTGACGTATCGCCGGCCACCTTGGCGCACTTACGATGCTTGCTGCGCGGGCCAAGCTGCAAATCATTCATCGCCACCAGAATGCGGCGCTGTGACGGCTTAAGGCCATCGCGCACATCCGGCAGCGCACGGTCCATGATCGTGCTCATGGCGTATGTCAGGTAGCTTTCCTGAAGTTCTGTTTCAATCTGTAAATCTGTGATCCGCCCGTCATCAATGGTCATGCCAGGGCCTTTCCGTGTGACTTTTTCTCATGAACGGGAAACACCAATGTTTGGCTGCCTTGCGATATAAGGCAATGCAGGTTGGCGTCCTCCGTGACGTGCTGACATTATATGAAAAACAGCAGGAAACTGCGAGTCTTTGCGTGTTTTTGCGCGGCTAAAAATGCTCAGAAAACGCCACGGGGAATTTGGCGTTTGTTAATATTTTTGAAGTTCATAACATCAGTCGGCCGCCAATGTTACAGACGGTGTATAAAGAAAGAGCCCCGCGTCATTCCTGACGCGGGGCTCCTGGTATGCCAAAATGCGTAGCGCTTGTACTTATTTCTTGAGGCACAGGCCGACAAGATCACTCAGTTTGGCCGTTGCCAGACAGACATACGTATCGGCCGCGCCATAATAAATTTTGACCGTGCCGTCTTTTTCCGCAATGCATCCGCACGGAAAAATCACCTGATCGCGGAATCCGCCGTCAATTTCATACGGCGCTTCCGGCGCGATGAGCGGCTCATGCGAAATGCCCAGCACTTTGCTCGGGTCGTTGAGGTCAAGCAGCATCACACCGGCCGTATAGCGTTTTTTCCACGTCGGTTCCCATCCGTTTTTGCCGCGCGCCGGATCAATATCAACGCAATGAATGACAAGCAGCCATCCCTGCTCCGTTTTGACCGGAGGCGCGGCCGGGCCGATCTTGTCATTGGCAAACGGAAAATTCTCTACCGCCGCCAGCAATTGGTGATTGCCCCAGTATTTGAGGTCTGGCGAATCGCTGGTCCACATATCAAAGCGATCCTTGCCGCGCGAATAAACCGGCATCGGCCGCTCAACGCGCACATACTTGCCGTTAATCTTTTCCGGAAACAGCGCCATGTTGCGATTATCCGGCAACGAAAGCGAAAGAATCTCAAACTTGCAAAAATCATCCGTTACCGCAATGCCGCCGCGCAGGCCGTGTTTGGTATCGCATGCAAAACAAACATAGTACCGCCCATCAATCACCGTCACGCGCGGATCATACATACGCACCACATCACCGCGCGTCATTTCCTGCACGTGCGGATCAGAAGAATCCCACACGGAGCGATTTTCGACTCGCCATTTGATGCCGTCATCAGAATACGCCAGCCCCAGGTTTGTTCCGTTGAATTTCGGATTACCCCACTCGCCGACGTCATTGCGGAACAGCATGACGTACTGTCCTTTGAATTTGGTGACGCCCGCATTAAACACGCATGTGCCCGGGTACGGCAGATCTTTATATGTCAGCACAGGATTGCTCGGACAACGTGTGATGACCGATGCACTTTTAAGCAGCGGATGAAGAAGCGGCATTTCTATCTCCGAAAAGTTCACAATGAAGTAATTATCTCAGTACTGAGATAATTACTTCATTGTGTCCGCAGTTGATTGTTGTTGCAAATGTGAGAGCTGTTTTTGTACCGGTATACCCAATTTGTGGGATTTTTTATTGTTTCGGGTTCAGTCGGTCAATCATGAGCGGCAGGTCCGCGCCTTCGCTCAATGCCAGTGCCGCAACACTCATGGCCGGCGGAATTGACTGTGCATCTTTCGGCAGATTCAGTCCGAGTTGATCAAATGCTTTAGCCGCAGAGGGTTGCGCCGCCAGCACATCCCGCACACATGTTGCGCCGGTGATTGCGGTTCCCGCCTGATAGCTGCCGCGGCATGCGAACATGATGCGGATCATCGCAAGCGTAAAGAGTAAAATGCCTGTGGCCTCGGCCAGTCCCGCCGGAGCCATGACCTGATACATCAGGCGGTTGCCGGAAATGGTGGTCAGCTCAAAAATGACCCGCCAAAGACAGCCGGCCACCAGCAGCAACGCCGAGAGAGAAAAAAGCCGCGGCGTGGCCAAGGCCGGCCTGACCATCAGCGGCGCAAGCGCGCTGCCGATTCCGATGATCATGACGCCAATTACGCCGAGCGCCAGCAAATGTCGCCACGCGCTGATGTAGCTGCGATGCGCCTCGCCGGTAGTCAGGTTAAAGAGCGCCTGCCCCATGATCATCAGCAGAACAATAATCAGCATGCCAAAGGCCGTGCGGATGATAGTGCCGCCGGGAATGCGTTTGGGTTGGCCATCCGTTTTGTTTTCGTCACGCAGAAAATTCATCAGCGCCAGATAAAGCAATACGCCGGCCAGCATAAAAGCCGCGCCGGCCGCGGCCGATGCCGGCCCGGCTTTTACCGCCCCGGCCAGCAGAACTGCGCCGGCGTTATAGGCGCACAAAGAGAGCAATCCCGCGCGCTGACGCAGCGCGCCAATCCTTAAAATTCCCGGCAGCAGCCGCAGGCCAAAACCAAAAATTATGTTGGCCGCGAATCCCAGCAGGGACATTACCACTTGCAGCGAGCGCACATAATCCGGCAAATTGCCCTCATTGCCAAAACGGATGCGCGCAAATAAATCCGTTGACGCCCAGATCAGCAGCCACTGCGCGCTGATGAGGATAAACAGATGAGAAAGATCAACTCCGCGCCGCGCGCTTGTGATGGTTCGCAGCATATCAAGCGCAAATAATCCCGCCGATGCCAGCAAACATGATGATGCGGCAATATTCAGTGCGAGATACCAGTTCAGCGGCGGCTCGGCAAATGTTGTGATCAGAAAAATCACCAGGCCCGCAAGCAGGATCATGCGCGCCAGCGTGCCGGTGACGATGTTTTTTTTTGGCGTGGCCGCCGTGTGCATGGCGTGGCCGGCAAGGCCAAAGATCATCAGTCCCGCCCACCCCCAGAGTTGCTGTACGCCATGCAGATGCACCCAGCGCGTGGCCGCAGCGCGGATATTTCCGTCACCGTAAATAGAAACCATCAGCACCACGCCCCAGCTTGCGCATATGACAAGGCACAGCAGCAGGGCCAATAGCAGTACGCGCAGTGTGATCGTATGACGCCGGCCGGTTTGCGGCAGCGGCGGATTATTCATGATAGTATGTTGATCTGTTGTCATATTAATTTATGAATAATAAAGGGTGCTCTTATTATAGAGTGATTGCCAAAAACAAATCACACATCACAAGTTTATCGGGGCCGCCCCGCGCAGCGTGGCGGTATGTCATGTGTGATCTATTTTTGGCACTTACTATATATGCATATCATAGCCGCCAACCCCTTTTTTGAATAACCGAGTAACTTCTCTTCAGGGTGCGGGCCATCGCGGGCATGATGTCTGGCGCAAAAACAAAAACCCCGGATCGCATGACCCGGGGTTTTGCTTTTATTCTTTGAAAATTTGAGTTCGGCTTAATCCAGTTTACGCAGATCAAGGCCCTGTTCGTTGAGGCGCTGCTTGATTTCCTGCAAGGAAGTCTGTCCGAAATTCTTGACGCCCAGCAATTCCGCCTCGGTGCGCGTGGCAAGTTCGCCGACGGTGGTGATGCCCAGGCGCTGAAGAGCTTTGCGGCTGCGCACTGAAAAATCAAGTTCGTTGACGCTCTTGTTCAGCACGGATTCAGGAATGTTGCCTACAACAGACTTCAGCAGATCCTTGCGGACCGCGCTCTGCTGTTCCTCAAGCGACTGGCCCAGGCGCAGGCCTTTGGCCGTCAGCATCGCCTTGATTTCGGCCAGGCTTGTCTCGCCAAAATTCTTATAGCCCAGAAGTTCCGCTTCCGTAATCTTGAGCAAGTCGCCCAGCGTGCGGATGTTCATCTTCTTAAGGCAGTTGCGTGCGCGGACTGAGAGTTCAAAATCAGTGACCGGCGTCTCAAGGAGCACATTGCGCTTCTCGTTGCGCTTCTCAGTATCCTCGTCAAATTCCATCGTCAGCGAGGAATTGACGTCTTTATCATATAGACGCGCACGGGCATGATTCGGCGCCACCGACAGCAGGCGCTGCAGGCAATCGTCCGCATCATCATACCGGCCGGCGTCTTCGTAAAGCACCGAAAGATTCATCAGCACGCCTTCGCGCACCGGGCGGCGGTCCGCCAGCGTTTCGTAAAGATCAATCGCGCGTTCATCATCGCCGCGCAGATCAAGCAGATAGGCCAGACGGAAAAGAATATCTTCGTTTTCCGGATCAAGCTCGTGGCCTTCTTCAAGGCGATCAATGGCTTTTTCAATTTCGCCATTGGCCAGCGCCTGAAGTGCCTGCTCATAAAGAGCGCGAGCTTCGGCGTTATCTTTGGTCGTATCAAGCGTACCGATAGTTTCTGCCTGAGTCATGAGGCCTTTTTCCCAACACTAGCTAAGGAATCAATGACGGTCATATACGCCGTAAAGCGTATATCACTCACCCGAATTGAGTAAGTTTAATCACTGGCGCTGCAAATAACAACCTGACGAGTATTTCGCGTATATGTAATTCATTCGCATCGTCGATTTTTGCCGTGCACCATCAACTTTGCGTGCACCATCCGCCGGCCGCGCGTGCCGCCTCCATCAGCGCCTCGGGCAATGTCGGGTGAGCATGACAGATGCGCGCCATGTCTTCCGCGCTGCCGCCAAAGGACATGATGGCCGCGGCTTCGGAGATCATACTTGAGGCCTGCGGCCCCAGAATATGTACGCCCAGGAGCCGGTCGGTCTTTTTGTCCGCCAGAACCTTGACCATGCCGTCTATTTCGTTCATGGCCAGCGCCCGGCCATTGGCGCGGAAGCTGAACTTGCCCACCGTATACTCAACGCTCGCCGCTTTAAGCTGTTCTTCTGATTTGCCCACGCTTGCCAATTCCGGGTTTGTGTACACAACGCCCGGAATGATGCCGTAATCAACATGGCCCGCTTTGCCGGCCAGCAATTCTGCAAATGCGACGGCTTCGTCTTCGGCCTTGTGCGCCAGCATCGCGCCGGGGATCACATCGCCGATGGCGTAAATATTCGGCGCGCTGGTGCGGTAATGATCATCAACGGCGATGCGCTTACGATCATCCAGTTTTACCCCGGCCGCCTCAAGGCCAAGACCGTCCGTATACGGTTTGCGGCCTACGGCCACAAGCACAATATCCGCCGGCTGTTCTTTGGCTTTGCTTTCCCATTCAAAAGTGACGCTGAGGTTTCCGGCTTCTTCTTTAACGCCGGTGACTTTAGCGCCGGTATAAAACTCAAGTCCCTGTTTGCGGAGAATTTTTTCCATTTGGCGGGACATTTCTTCGTCGCCGCCGGGCAGAATATTCGGCGCCATCTCAAGAATGGTGACTTTTGATCCCAGCCGCGACCAGACGCTGCCAAGTTCAACGCCAATGACGCCCGCGCCGATCACCACCAGTTTTTCGGGTACTTTCTCAAGTGCGATCGCCTGATCGGAAGAAATAATCCGTTTGCCATCCTGTCTTAAGAATGGCAGATCAACCGGCACGGAACCGGTGGCAATGAGATAGTTTTTGGCCTCAATAACGGTCGCTTTGCCGTCTTCGTCGGTGACGCTGATGGCAGTGGGGGACTTAAACGCCGCGCGGCCGACGATTTTATCAATCTTGTTTTTCTTCAGCAGTCCGCTGACGCCGGTGGTCAGTTGTTCTACCACTTTTTGTTTGCGCGCCATCATGGCCGGCAGATTCAGCGAGACTTTGTCGCACTCAATGCCAAGTGACGCATAGCTATGGCGGGCATGTTCAAATTTTTCTGAAGCATCAAGCAGCGCTTTTGACGGTATGCACCCCACGCGCAGGCAGGTGCCGCCAAAGCGGCTTTCCTTATCAATGCACGCCACCTTCATTCCCAGTTGAGCAGCGCGGATGGCCGCAACATAACCACCCGGCCCCGCGCCGATGACAACCAGATCGTATCCGTTTTGCGATTCAGCCATGAAGTCATTTCCTCCTCTCGCATGAGTGGATCATAACTTAATTTTACATGTGTGGCACGTATCAACAATGTGAAGAAAACATCAGGATTTGATGATCGTTTAATCAATATTATCAACTTCTTGTCCACAGAGTCTCAACAAGCGCCCCACTTTGGGGTAGTCATATAAAAAAATCTTGATTTATCCTTTTCTTCTTCTATTCTGGAGCCATATTTTATGTTGGCGATGGTGGTGGCCTCTTTGGCGCGACTGACTGTCAGGGAGATGCGACATTTCAGCGGGTACCGAGGTACGGAAACCTCAACTCCTCAGTCATTTCAGGAATCATGGAGGAAAAACCGGCGAATTTTCGCCGGCGGAATAACTTTTGCGTTGCATACGAGAACTGCTGTTTGTCTGTTCAACTCAGAAACTTCAGTTCACGCAAATGCCGGTTTGTTTTGAATCCACGAATGCGGATGTCGTGGGTCGGCTTTTGCATTGACCGCATCACGATTTGTTTTGCGTGCCAATCAAAGTGAATCAACATGTTTAAGGAGGTCTCCCATGCGAATCAAGCTTGACGTACAAATCTCGGAACAGACCGGTCTGCCGTATGCGGTTGTCCCTTCAAGCTGCATGTGGGATCTTGTGGAGTACCTGTCTTTTCAGCGCGTGCAGGTCACCTACGATTATCGCGCAACGCATTTTACAGTCTGCTTCCCGCGCACTGATCTGGCAGGAGCCCAGGCGATTCTTGACGAATGGTCCCGCAACCAGAGCTATCTTGAAGTTGCCGACAACTCTGATGACAACACAGAGAGCACCGAGATCAGCACCAGCAATACCAGCGACACCAGCACTGGGGCATTTGCGATCGCCTGATTTTTCAGACTCGTTCTGTTCCGATTAACTGAAAGGTGGGTGCCGGCCGTCGCAGGCGTCACCCACCTTTCGCTTTTTTGCAGTTTTTTACTGAATTTGAACGTATACCGGTACTTTTCTTATTCCTTTTCGCTTTGCATCAACCAGCCGCCAAGTAGACTTGAGCATACTTTTATGACGTGGAGTGTGACTTGTGCGGCTTATCTGCTTTTGTTTTTTTGTTTTGGTGTCTCTGGCGAGTGTTGCTTATACAGCAACAGTAACTCCGGCATCATCCTCGCCGGCGAATGTCGCGGTTTTTGATCGTTACGAAATATCGTTGACGGTTGATCAGGTATACGACAATCCGTATGACCCGGACGAGATTCGTATTGATGCGATCATTTGCCTGCCATCCGGCAAGCGGCATGTTATGCCCTGTTTCTGGATGGTGCCGATGCGCAACGGCAATCGCATGACGGAGCAGGCCGGTTGGCGTCTGCGCTATGCGCCCATTGAGCAGGGGCAACATGAAGTTTACCTGAAATTGACGGACAAAAGCGGTACGGTTGAGTCGGCAAAATTTTCATTTGTGGCCACGCCGGCGCGAGATTCGCGGGGATTTCTTCAGCAGGATTCCGGTAATCCGCAGTTTTTGCGATTTATGAACGGCGCGCCGTATTTTCCGATCGGCTGTTATGTGCCGGCCGAAAATGCTGCGGCATCTTTTAACTGGTCGCGCTACTGGCTTTCGGCCTTTAACGGCCGGGGCCTTGAGTGGTCACGGGAATCCTCGCGGCGCGATTGGGCGGATTACGAAGGTCTCGGCCGATATTCTCAGCGCGCCGCAGATCTGCTTGATCGCGAATTGCAGCTTTGCGAGCAACGTGGACTGTACATGCAGCTTGTCATGAATTATCACGAACAAGTGCTTGAGGGAACGCAAAAACCGGAACAAAAATTTACCGGCAATGCGCAATGGGGAGACCCGGGCAGTCCGTTCTGGTCCGGCAATGGCGGGCCGGTGAGCAAGGCCGAGGACTGGTTTGCCGATCCGCAGGTGCGCCGGTATAGCCAAAAGCAGTTTCGCTACATCATTGCGCGATGGGGATACTCAACGCACATTCTGGGATGGGAATTATTCAATGAGACTGATTTTTCTGACGCCGCACGGGTCGGCCGGCTTAAGGATATCGCCGGGTGGCATCAGGATATGGCCGCGTATGCTTACGACAATGATCCGTATCGCCACATGGTGTTGACGTCTATTTCCGATCCGCACTGGGCCGAGGTGGGCAAGGCTCTTGAGCATGTGCCGCATCTTGATATGGTTCAGTATCATTTTTACAGCGACGCGCTGCGCGATCTTAAAATTCCTCAGGATGAACGTTTTAAGCGGATGCGCAAAGCCTCGTGGATGTGCGAATTTGGCATTGATCCGCCCGAAAAAGACCCCACCGGACTGCATCTGCGGCGCACCACGTGGCAGGGCGCCATGAACGCGGTGCCGGCCATGTTTTTTGTCACGCATTATGCCATGCAGTCACGGTTTGCTCCGATGTTTGCCGCTCTGCGGGATTTTATGGCCGATACGGATATTGTGCGCGGCACCGGCGGTATTTCGCAGTGCCTGGGCGTGATCTCACATCGACTCTCAACCGCGCCGATTGTGATTCGCCCCGTGTTAATTCATTGGGGAGCCGAGCCGGAAAGCGTCATCTTTCTGGTGCGGGCTGACGGCACGCTTGAGCATGGCGAGCAGATGCCGCAGTTTTTGTACGGTTCTGATCATGATGGCAAAAATACCACGATTCGCCTGGCCACGCGTTTTGCTGCGCCGGCAAAAATTCATGTTGAGCTTAAAGGTGGCGATGATAAAACGCCGGCCATCGTTGAGTTGATTTCCGGCGCAAATGCTTCGCAAAAAATTGAACTGACCGGCAAGCCCGGCACACTTGTGCTGTCATTACCCGCCGGCCAGCAGAATTTTGCCCTCCGAAACATTGGCAAGACTCAGGCCGAGCTGGTCCGCATCACCATCAACACCATGCGTGAGCCATTGGCGGGTGTCGGTTATGTGGGGCCTAAGTTTGCGATGGGATACGTGTATGACAATACGGCTGAGGATACGGTGGCTGATTCCGCGCGGACTTTTTCGCAGGCGCAAATATTACTCTCCGGGATTATGCCGGGCCGGTATCAGGCGATTCTGGTTGATCCGCAGTCAGGCCAAAAAAGCATCCTGAAAAATCTGGTTGCCGATGAGCTGGGATTGCTCATGCGATTGCCTGAATTTACGCAGGATGTGGGATTTAAGATTGCGCCTGCCGATTGACATAACATGCGTTTATCGCTTCAGATAAGTGCGCAGCTGCCCATTAATAGCGAACTTGAAAAAGTTGTGGCGAAAAATCTTCAAGGAATGATAAAGGTTGATTGTCGTAGAGGCTGCTGGTCGATAAAGTGTTGTTGTTCATGATACTACAGGAATCGTCATGGCCACCAACAAACGAAAAGACGCCGCAGCTCTTTTTGAGTTGATTGAAAAATCAACGCTCAAAGTCCCCAAAGGGGGCAATGGGGCGCTGAAGATTCCGTCATGGTGGTCAAGCAAGGCTAATCCGCCGACGGTTCCGCACAGTGCAGTAGAGTCTGGTGATGCCGAAATCGCGCAGGATCAGCAGGAGCAGACGGACTCTCAGCCGAGATTCCCTGAACCGCTGACGCCTGAACCTGATCCTTTTGAAAAAATTCGCAAAGAGCATACTCGCAAGCCCGAGGCGCATGACCCGACGGTCAAGCTGCCAAAGGAATCGTTGCCGGTTGACCTGCCCCCGACGCCTTCGGCGCATCAGGAACCAAACTGGGAAGAGTTGCCCTTGCCCACGCCTGATGATCCGGAACCGGCCGAGGTAACGCCAGAGCCGGCGAAACCCACACAGAATACGGCAACATCACATAAGCATATTGTGCCGCCGACGTATGCGTCGGCGCAGCGTAACTCGCCCTCTTTTTCCGCATCAGGGCGCGTATCAGGCAGTGCGTATCGCCCGCCAGTGGCCGTGCCGCCGACGGCGCGCATGGCCGCGCCAAGCTATACGTCAGCATATGCCGCATCGCGAATCGGGCAGAATCAGAATATTGTGGTGGTGATGCTTGAGTCTCCGCTGTGGGTCAAGGCGTCATTTTTAGCCGCCATTGTGGTGCTGATTGTGCTGATCGTGGCGTTTTTTACGTCAGGCAAGAGCAAACCGCCAGTGACCGGGAACCGCGGCGGCGCTTCTGTGGCAAATTCCGATTCCGGCCAGCAGCCTAAAATTAATGCATCCGGAAACAATACGAATAATACGCAGGATATCGTGCCGGAGCCCCCGCAGCAGCGTGCCGGCAAGGTTGTGCCGGCCAGTTCCGTGGTGCGCCGCGGCGACAAGTATTACCTGGTGATCATTTCGTTCAAAAGCCAGAACCTTGCCAACGAGGCCGCCAAATTTGCGGCCGAAAACGGCGTTGACGATGTGACCGTTGAGCGTCATCGCGAAGGTAACAGTTATTCTTTCAAAGTCATTTCCGTTGAAGGTGTCAGCCAGCTTAGCAGCAGCGAGGCCGACGCCATGCGTAAACGCATTGTTGATGTCGGCCGCACGCATCAGGAGTCCAAAAAATTCCACAAGGGTATTTTTGACGATGCCTATTTTGCGGTTGTCAAAAGAGGCAGTTAACAGGCCCCTATAAAAATCAGTCCGGCAATTCAAAAAAAATCCCGCGCGGCATTGTTCTTCGCCGCGCACTTTTTTATAGTGTTGACATCATATCTTGTTCTGTTTTATTCAAAATATGGCCGCAAAATTCAGGTCAAGTGCGCGGCTTGCTGAGCCTGACTTGCCTGAAACAACGGGCCTGACATGTCCGGAGTGCCGTATGTGGTGGTTTTTTAAGCCGCGTTGTCCGGTGGACCGCGCAACCCGTTCATGGGTTGACGCGCGCATGAACTGGCTTGCTTCGCAATTCGGCCTTGATCGCTGGTGGACCGGGCAGGCCGTTGAGCCTACGGATGAATTTTTCCCTGACGCTTATGATTGCAGCGAACACGCCGTTGAGATCATGCTTCTGCGTATCTGCGAACTTATGGAGGTTGACGCTGATCGTATTGCGTTGCGTTTATATTCAGAGGATCAGTCGGTGAATTTCGGCAACGGCCTGCGTACTGTGCCGCAGCGTAAAAAAGGCTCCGCCGGCATGTACAGCAATGACAATCGCGAAGTTATTTCTATTGAGAGTTCAGAACTGGCGGACCCCACGATTGTCGCAGCCACGCTGGCGCATGAACTTTCTCATGTGCGCCTGCTGGGAGAAAATCGCCTCACCGGCGAGGAGCACGATCACGAACAATTAACTGATCTTGCGACGGTCTTTTTTGGCATGGGGATTTTTAACGCAAATGCCACGGTCTTTTATAAGCAATCCGTGAATCACGGATTTTCCGAATGGAAAAGCGGCCGGCTTGGCTATCTCAGCGAGTCCACTTTTGGTTATGCGCTGGGTTTGTGGACTTTTGTCCGCGGTGAGGATTCTCCCGCGTGGCTGCGTCACCTGCGGCCCGGCGTTCGGAAAATCGTGAGGCAAACCGTTCGTTACCTTGCCGCGGATGCAAAAAATCATTGGTCGCATCGCCGCCGCAAGGTCAATCAGCGCGTCAATCCGGATGAGGAGTCATGACCGTTTATAGTATGTGCCAAAAATAAATCACACATGACATGCCGCCACGCTTCGCGGGGCGGCTCCGATAAACTTGTGACGTGTGATTTGTTTTTGGCAATCACTCTATATCAGCTTTTGCTGGCGAATACGTAAAAAAAACGGCTGAGCATATTTTCCCGGGCAGATCGTCGGGTGCAGTTCGCGGTGGGTAAATACTTTTTTTATCGGCAGATTATATTGCGCGCGCAGTTGCCGGCCGAATTTAATGGCGCGATCCAGTTGCGCATCCGTCGGTTTCTGCAATTCAAAATTACCCAGCAATACCACGCCCAGATTATGCGGATTATGGTCGCGCACATGCTCGCCCTGATAGCGTGTTGAGCGCAACTGCCACACGCGGCCGGCGCGGTCAATCGCGTAATGATAGCCGATATCGCACATGCCCGCGCCGCCTTTGGCGCGCGGCGTAATATGATACGAACGGGTGATCTCAAGATGCTCAATCGTGTCGGCCAGTGACGTGCTTAAAAACGGTTCGCGATCACCGCTGTGGTGAAAAGTAATCATCATCACGCCACCCATCGGCTCTACGCGGCCCATGATCGGTGTGGCGCGCGTCCACGCGCCGCGCGGAATTACGCCATCCGCCGCGGCTACGGCCGGCGATGTGGGGGTGAGCTTGCCGCCCGCCGCCGGCGGTGTGGCCGGCGGCTGCGCCGCCGTTTTGTTCCCTCCGCGTTGATCCGGCGCAGGCATAATCACATCTTTACCGCCTGGCGTGCCACCGCTGACTTTTGGCGGGGGCGGCAAAATAATCTTTGGCGGCTGCTGAAATGTCGGCGGCGCGTAAATCATCTCGTCATCCGGCGGCGCAAAAGTCCCCAGTCCGCCTTTTGGCGATAGCGGCGGCACTTCGCTGCGTTCCGGATGTTGCGTGGGATTGCAGGTCGTCAGGCTTAGCAGCATGCCGCTGCCGAGAAGTTCTACAAATTGTCGCCGTGAAATCGACACTTTTTTACCGCCTTTGCCTCACCATCATGGTGATAACCGGCGGTTAAATCAACCCTTCGCGGCGAATGCGCACCATATAAGGCTGCATGTTATTGCCCGGACACTCCGTGCTGACGATTTCCTGGTGGGTTTTGACGCGCGAGATCGGCAGATTATATTGCTTGCGCAGCAGATAGCCGAAAGTGCGGATGCGGTCAAATTGCGCCTGAGTCGGCTTTTGCATGTCAAAATTGCCCAGCACAACCACGCCTATGTTATGTTCGTTGTTATAACGAACATGCTGGCCCTGATATTTAAGGCTCCGAAGCTGCCACACCCGGCCCATGCGATCAATCGCAAAATGATAACCGATATCCTGAAATCCGCGCGAGCGATGATACTGACGCACATATTCAAGATGCGTGGCCGTCTGCGCGTAATCATTTTCGTAGAAAGGTTTCGGGTCGCCCGAATGGTGAAAAGTCAGCAGGCCCACGCCGTTCATCGGATCAATAGTTCGCAGATTCGGCCCATCGCTGGCCCAGGCGGATCGCGGAATAATTCCGTAACTGTTGGCTACCGCGCCAGTCTGCGGCCGAGGCTTGATGGGAGTCGTCGGCGTCGGCGGTGAGTAAGGTTCACGATCCGGAACAATTGGTGTATTGCTGTATACATCAGAAGGGCTATCCGGCAAAAAACGGCGATTGGCGGTGCCGCTTTCTTTTTCGCAACCCGCAAAAAACGCCGCCAGTGACGCCACGCCCAGCAGGCTCAATATATCGCGACGATTAAAACCTGATTCTGACTTCGGAAAATCCACTTTGCGTAATACCTTATCCCGCGTGAAGTTAATTCCTGACTTTCGGCCAGACAAAAGACAATTGTTTCCCTATCGGCATGATACCCCTTACGTCCTAAAAAAAGAAATGAACAGGAGCATCCCGATTTACATCTTCAAATAGACAGCTCAGGTCTGCGTTGGTTATAGCTTCGATTTATTCGTCGTTTTTCGGAAAATCTGAAGATCCGCGCCAGAATGTTTGTCCGGAAGTGGCCGCAATATATTTGGGAAGCCTCATGGAATTAAAGTTGTCATATTTCGGCGTTGTCTGTTCCTGAAGTGCCTGATCAAGCGACTGATTTTCTTTGATCTGAACAAAGCGTGTTTGTGTGATAGAGCTGCCGTACTTGTTGGTATAAACAATTTTGTCGCCGGCCTGAATCGTCGTGGTGACGGAATAATCCGCCACCGACCGGCGTTCGGGTTCTTTCCCAAAAAATTCCGGCCCGCGCGTACGAAACGCGATATCAACCGCTTTGCCGCGTTCCGTTTTGACTATTAGTTTCAGATCAGCCTTGTCGTTAACGATTTTAAGTCCGTTTTGCTCGCATTGCTTGCTCAGGGCCTGGCGTACATTTTCCGTTTCGCCGCCGGCGTCAATGCTCAGTGAGATTGACATTCCCGGCCGAACCGCCAGGAGATTATCCGGCAGGATGACTTCTTTTGCCTCAATCGCGGCCGGAGTCGGCAACACGGCCGAGGTCAGCGCAAATCCCTTTGCCGTGGAAGTCAGCGCCCATACCCGCCCGCAGGCCGTATCCCACGACGTTTCTGATTGCGCGGCCATTTTATATTTCCATAACGCAATGCCTGTTGTGATATCAAACACGATGCCGTTTTCCGCCATCACGTGCTTGTTGCTGATGGCCGCCAGATGCTGCGGCTTCAGGCCATACGCGGGGAAATCATTGACCTGCCCATTGCTCAAATCCATGACATAAAAGGAATCTCCGTTGATCCCGATAATTTTTTGCCCGTCCGGAGTAAACGTTATGTTATTCATCGTGGGGCAATTGTAGCTGGCAATACACTGGCCGTTGCGGAGATTAAAAAACGACAGCGTGCTGAGAGTCGATACTGCCAGCATGGTGCGTCCGGGCGTCATGATGATGTTGCCGTTACCCATGTGGTTGTTGAGGTCAATGCTCTGCTTTTTCTGCAAATCAGACCACATGATTTTGCCGCCAAAACCGGCCAGACTGATCAGATGATCATCATCACTGAAAAACGCCTGCTGAACGCCGTAGAACATATCTCCGGCAAAGGGAATAAAGAAAAAATCCTGCTTGCAGGAAACTTCCTCGCCATTTTGCGTCACGCTCCAGATATCCACGATGGGCATTTTTTTCGACGGATCGGCCGTCGTGGGGTTTTCGTTGCTTTGCTTGTCACGATTGATGCGCAGCGCCACGCGGGTTCCCGACGGGCTGACATCCAGAAGCTCCACGACATCAGGAATTTGGGTTGTGCCAAGAACTTTGCCTTCCGCCAGATCAATCACAATAAGCGTTGCTTCCGGCGTAAACGGCGGACTTGCCGGTTCAAAAATAAAACCGCGCTTGCCCAGTGCGGCAATATGTACCTGTGATGACGCGCTGACCGGATTATTCAGCAATGTTTGCACGGGTTGAATATCGACCGCCGGCAGCGCATCAAAATGCGCAAGCTTTTTTTGCGGTTCCGCTGCGCCGCTGCGGTTTGGCAACCGTTTGAAGCTGCGATATGTGGCATCTTCGGCCAGTGCCGGATCAAGATCCCGTGGCCAATCTTTCTTTTGAGGGTTGGCGCGGCCCGTGCGAGAAACCGTATCAGGCTTTTGGCGCGCCGGCGCACCGGCATCGGCCGCGTCATCACGCGTCCGCTTGAACATCGGCTCCGGCGCGGGGCCAGGCTTCTCCGGCGGCGGACCTTCTTCCGCTTTGCGATTATTGGGCTTGGCGCTACCGATATCATCCTGTTTTGATCCCACCGTCCGCACGCGCCAGGGTTCAACCCATTCTTTGAAAAACGAGTTATTGCCATAGCGTACCAGGTACCATTCATTGCGGTAATTCATGATGACCGCATCGCGCCAGAGGCCGCCCCATTTAACTTCCACTTTTTCATTGATTCTGAACTGCTGGGGCACAGGTTTGCTGGCCGCGGCCGGAGCCGTCTCTTCTTGGGCGCGCGCCACTCCCACCGGCACAAATTGCATCAGTGTGCAGCAAACCAACATATGTGACATGCCAGCCAATCGCAGAGAGTGACGCAGGTACATTGTGCGCTCCCTTGTAGTTAAACACTCATGTTGCGAGAAATGTCAGGCCATGCAAATGTCAGGCCATGCTTAATCCGGGGGGTGGGATTCGAACCCACGACCAAGGGATTATGAGTCCCCGGCTCTAACCGCTGAGCTACCCCCGGTTGATTGGGATTTTGGATGTGTATTGTACCGCAGTACAATGATTTAGAACCATTACGGCGGTGGATTTTTGGCATTCAGCAAGCGATTGGTTGAATCGTCACGCTTTATCACCTTGTACGCCGGCCGTTAGGAACCAAACTTGGGTAGCATGATAATCGACCGAGCTGTCCCTTTCCACAGTACGGAAAATTAACTGTTCACCCCGGCGGCGGCAACATCATTCCGCGGGTAACTGCCATCGTTTGATGAATTGTCCGAAGGCCAGCAATGCGGCATCAACCCTCCGTTGTTCCATTCCAGCGAACATTTTGTTGAATTCGAGATACTTATTGAGATAGAGATTCTCTTTGTCTACATCATTGTAATCATCAAGTTCTTCTGGTTTTTCGCCCATCAGGTATGTCATGGCACGATGAACATGCTGGTCGTAAATGGCGATCTGATCGGTTCGCATAGATGTTGCTATTGAATATTATCAGGTGAATTCAAGCCGAAGTAATGACGGATGGCGCGGTCATCCTTCACAATCTGGCTGGCGCGTAATACCTCTTTGTTCTTGCGTATCAACCCAGCACAGCCAGAATCGGGTCTGTTCCTGTTCTTCAGGCATGCCGGTATCAAGGGCACGGCATAGTAATGCGTGAGCATCGGGCCAGTATTTTTGGCGGATGGCTCTCTGAGCGGCAAAGATGCAGAGCAGGCCGCGCGCACGACGCAGGCAATGCCGCCAATATGCCAGTAGACGGCTGGCTTCCGGATGAGGCGACGCGGCCAGATCGGCGCTATTTTGTTCAAGGGCCGCCAGTTTATTCTCCAGTTCCACAAAGGCAGCCTGCCGCTCATTTTCCAGTGCGCTTCGATTATCACTCGGATCCCACGCCAGTACGGCTCGGTTAAACGCGCAGCCCCACGCATCAGATAACCGTGGCGGCGCAAACGGAAAAATCAGCGGCGATAGCATAGATAGCGCCTCATGGAGTCCGTACCAGAACTTGCCAGCCTGATCCAGTTCTTTGCTGATGGCCGCCAGATAATCGTGGCGATAAGCCTTCAGATCCAAATGATGATCCCATGCCGTCCTTCCCCAGATCGCCGCGTTGTGTGCTGCGATCCATTGCGTCAATTCCGGCGCCTTGTCATCCCAGGGAACCCACAACAGGCAGAGCGTCTGAATACCCAGATCATGGTAATAACGCATTTCTTCGGCCAGTGCGGATTCAAAGCAGGGACACAAATTGGAGTTTGAATAGGTATCACCGTGATAACTGAAGATGGCTGCCTGTCCGGGATATTGGCTGGCAAAAGTGTTGATTGGGCGATCAACGCGGTATAAAGCTCCATAAAAGTTTTCTGCCTGCACTCCAGACACTGACAGATCATGCCGCCGTCGCCCGGCCAGAGATCAATGCGTTTCATCTGGGGAAAGCGCTTTGCATAGGCCGCAACATTGCGGATGAATTCTTCCCGGGCCTGCGTATTGGAGTAGCAGAAATTATCGCCGGTATTGCGTGTGGCCTGCCGCGAGCCACTGTGTTCCGGGAACCATTCTGGATGATCGGAGAAATATCGCTCAGCCGGCAGGAAATAAAACATTCCGTGGCCGCCGGCGTCGGTACGAAGCCCACGCTCCGCCGCCGCGGACAGCGTGGCGGCCTGCTCGGGTTTGTCCCAATCCCAGAAGTTGGCGGTGATGGAGTTGAAGCGCTGCCTGGCGGCCCAGTCCACCATGACCGGATTCAGATTCAGTTCCAGACGTATCTGCCGGAGGGCAAAACCAGCTCTTGCAGAATGGTCGTAATTTTCCGGTACGGGGAGTTCATGACATGAAGGAATCCAGGTGAACTCCGGCGTGAAAAAACGGATGCCCAGCAGGCGCTCAAGAAAATCATACACGCCAAAGAGCGCGCTGCGGCGATTAACGCCACGGATGGTCCATTGGCCTGCCCGGCATTGAATTTCGTAAAAGTCGCATGCGCCGGTATCACCTAATTGCGATGTCAGTACCACGTTGCAATCTGCCGCAGTGAGGCTACGCGGCACGGAGGTTCCTGTGGCTTGTGCCAGGTATCGCCGCAATTCATCGCCAGCGTAATTATCGTACTGATCATAATAAACGGATATAGCCATTAGCCGGGATTCCTTTCGTTGCGCTGAAATCCGTACATACATCATATAGTCAGGAAGCCGCCATCGTATTGATGGCGGCTTCCGGTATAAAACCTGTTATCGTGATAAGCGGATCAGTTCTTGGTATCAGACCCCTGCAAAGGCACAAGAACCGAGCAGAAGCTCATCGGCGGCGCTTCAAAAACCAGAATCTGCCGGCCGCTTTCAAACTGAAGTTCCGGCTTGATGAATATTTCAGTGATGTCCGATGAATCCAGTTCCGGAGCAACCAGCATGCGAACCATCGGTTGAGCCTTGTCGTCGGCCCGCCAGCCACGGGGCAGTTGAATGCGTGATTTCAGCGGAACATTGTAGGGATTTCCCTGCGATACGAGCACATCAGACTCTCCACGGGAAATAGTCAAGAGTGAATCTCCCAGGAGAATCTGTCGTTCCGCATGACGATGCATCACCGACATGACCTTGCCGTCCAGCGACAATGCATAGCGGTGCCCCACTGGCGCACCAGTAAGATAATAAAGCCGTTCAAACCATGTACCGCTGCCGTAACCGCTCCGAATCAGATCATGATGCACCACGTGATAGTAGGTTTTAATCAGTTCCACCCACATGGCGGCTTCACCCAGCGCGCGTCCCATGGAGTGCTCCACTGCGCGACCGGTGATTTCAGAAGAAAACGAGGTGTTGGATTCCGTCAGCGAAACCTTGGTTTTATCCATTCCGGCGTTGCGAAGCTGAATGTGCGTGCCGGCATTGAGATTACGCAATGTATTCCAGGCGAAGCGTATGCCCTCATAGGCGGCGTTTCCATTGTCGCGCGATCCGCCACCGCCGCCGGAGAAGTAAATATGCGTGCCGGCCGCGGCCATATCCGTGATGCCAAGCCTCTTGAACTCCATCATCACCTTGCCCGGCCAGGACCAGTCGCTCCAGCTATATCCATCGGTGCAGAAGATAAACTCCGCGGTGGGGTCTTCTTCGCGGATGGCGTGATAGAAAGCGGCGCATTGCTTGGCGTAGGTTTCAGGCAGGAAGTAGCAGTAATCCTCGTTGCCCATTTCCCAGGTGACTTTGACGCCCGCCTTGCGGGCCTGGCGAACACGGGCTTTGGCCGCATCCAGTGCTGCATCCAGAAGAGAGGGTTCGTAGACTGGAAAATTCTTGTCTTTTTCAAAATCGGCACGATCAAAGGGTGCAATCGACACCATGCGATCATTCTTTTCGTCATACCACAGGCCGAGATTCAGTTCATAGATGGCGTCGATCTTGGACTGCTTGCAGACATCAAAAAACTGCTCATCGTTAACAAACTGGAATTTCCACGGATCGCGGGCGAAATAAAACTCTTTGGCCAGTCTTTCTGAACGGACCAGCGCCGCGTAAGCCTTCATGTTGTCGCCAAAGTAGCCGTAGGTCCACGTTCCGCCGGGATAGCGGAACGTTTTAACGCCCAGATCATTGACCGCGGCGATGAATTCCTTCATCAGCACGGGGTCGTGGACGGCATCTGAAAAGCCGCGTTCAAAAAACGGCAACTGATAGCAACTGGCCGCCGGATTAGTGGGCGTGAATGTCTTGTTGTCACTGCCCGCGGGTAATTTCAGATCGACTACCCGCAAACTGGGCAGACTTGAAATGTTACCAGGAACCGCCGCTGCGCTGCCGCCAAGTATTTCCACGCCCTTGGTACCAGGATTGATGCGCAAGCCGATACGCTGTACATGGCGCAAGGTCGGCAGATCAATAATCGGGCCGATCTGATTGCCCTGGGCCAGGATGCGGAACTTGTTGCTTGAGAGCATCTCAATGCCGATTTCGGTCGGCGCCTCCGGCCCGGTGCTGGTCTTCTGGTAGCCTTTCCAGTCGCCCCAGTTGCCGTTGGTGGAGAAGTTCCAGCCGATTTCACCGTTGGCAAAGGAGCAGACAGTGATTCCCTCGCCGCTGACGACATCATTCAGGGTCAGTGCGACCGCGCCTGATTCCTGTGGCGCGACGCGTTTAAAGGATATTTTGGCCATAGTGGGCTGCGGGGCCGACGAAAAATCTTTGATCAGGGAAATATAAGAATCCTTATCGCCTCCCGTAACCAATAGTACATTGCGGCCTTTATCGACTTTGGCTTTTGTGCCGCTATCAGGCAGGCGCCGCATGCCGCCGTCTTCCTTGGAGCCGGTAAAAGTCCAGAGAGATATGCTCTCTGAAGCCGCCTGGCCGACTGAGCTTAACAGCACACTCGCCAGTATGCCCATGGTCAGTAATATTTTTTTTGAACGCATTACGAACAGTCTCCACTAATAAGAAATACGGGAACAAAAAAGCAGATCCGAGACTATATATAGTTAAACAACAAAGTATGGCGGCTGTGATTGCCATATTGCCGGGCTACAGGAATTGTAATCCTATATCCTATATTGATGATTATAAAAAAAGCAGGCGAACTGATGGTACATTCCGCCTGCTTCGTTCAGTCAGTGCTTCCGTTTTTTGGCCAGCAGCGGCAGGCCGATCAACAGCAGGCTGGCGCTGAGCGGTTCAGGCACGGCGGTGGCGGCAATATTATCCGCTGAAAAATAATGCCAGGCCCACCAGCGATTGGCCTGCATGCCCAGATACGTGATGGCTCCAAAGTCCTCGTCCGTTATTCTCCAGACTCGTTTGCCATCAATATAGACCGCCAGCCGGTGGTCTGTTTCTGTGTAAGCGATGGCATAATTATGGTAAGCATCCTGCGGAATCGTCGCGGTGGTGCCTTTCCAGTAATCCACTCCATCGTAACTGATTTTTACAGCCAATGTGTCCTGATAGACGCTTGAAATCGTTACAGAGATCTCCTTCCCGCCGCTGCTGATGGCGATCAGGCCGAAACCAAAGTTGCTCATGTCACCGTTCCACAACGCCGAGCCCCAACAAAGATCTGCGGAAACAGAAGAGGCATCAAAGCCGATGTTGCGGATGACAGTTGTGGACACATTGGTGTCCAACTGCGAATCGCCGGTGCCCCAGGAAGGCGAAGACCAGCGCAACTCGCCGCCGCCGACCTGCGCCGTCATGACGTCCAGCCGCGTGCCGCTGACCGTCCAGGCGCTGTCAAGAGTGCCGCCGCTGAAATCATCCAGCACAACCCCGAATGTGGCGGCGTTTGCGCCCGCCAGGACAGCCCCGATTACAAAAGCCCCTGCTGATAGTTTGCTTACCATAGCCTGCACCTCCCTTTTCCAAAATAAAATAAGACCGTTTATAGATATGCCACCCAGCGAAAGTGCTGAGATCAGGCGACAAAATCCTGCCGTCTAAATGGTTATCAAGCTGAATCATGATGCATTAATTGAAAGTGAAACCGACAATCCTGTCGGCTTGGAACTTTATTAAACAGTTACAATGAAGTTACAATACCACCGAATTAAAGCTTGTCAAAAAAAGTTCAGGAATCCGTGTTCGGAAGAAAGGCATAACGTAAATCAGGTAATATAATGATTATTTTGACTACATTACACTTGACTGAGATTTTTTTTGTATTATCCTGAAAGTGTTACATAAGTTTCACGCGGATGGCAAAGCATGAGTACGATCTACAAAGTAGCACAACTGGCGGGTGTGAGCACTGCGACGGTGTCGCGGGTTATCAACAATCGCGCAGGCGTGAATGAAGAAACGTTACGCAAAGTCAACAACGCCATGGAGCAGGTGCGCTTTCGGCCCCGCTGGAAAGCCGCGCCGCCCAAATCTGTGGGAGTGGTGGTTTTTTCGCATAAAAATTGCCTGGCGTTTCCCTATAACGCCACGTTGCTCTCGGCCGCCAGCGAAGTTTTCTTTGCCGAAGGTTATGCCGTGCAGCTGATTCCCTGCACCCAGTCGTCGGCGGCCATGGGACAGATCGTGCGGCTGGCGGGAACCCATCAGGTTCAGGGCGTGCTGATTTTCCCGTTTCATCCGATTTACGATTTGTCTGAACAGGTTGAATGCGAGGGCATCCCTTACATTGCGGTATGCCCGGCGCGCAGTGATACCCAACTCAAGAATTACCTGACGGTTGATGATGTGGACGGTGGTTTTCAGGCCGCGCGTTACTTGTGGGATCTGGGACATCGCCGCCTTGGTGTTGTTACCGCCTCTCTGCAAGATCATGGGCATCGTGGGCGACTGGATGGCGTCATCAAGTTTCTGGAAAGCAAAGGGCTGTCCGCGGACGCTATTGTTCACCGCCAGTTTGCAGATGCCGACCGGCGTTGCGGCGAATCGGCCGCGGCTGAAATCATGGTCAGCGAGAATAAGCCGACAGCGCTGATCGTCACCAACAGCACGCTGGCCAAGGGCGTGGTGCGAGGTTGTCGCCGGCTCGGATTGACCATTCCCCGTGACGTATCCATCCTTGGTTTTGAAGATAATGATGAACTTTCGGATATGGATCCGCCGATTACGGTGATCCAGCAGCCGACGCGCCGCCTGGGTGAAATGGCGGCCAGCCTGCTGCTTAAGCAGTTCGCTGGAGATGAAATTCAGACCTTGTCCAGAATCGGGCTGTCCCTTCTGGTTCGCGAGTCAACGGCGGCGCTTGCTTCATCCAGATAAACAGAATCAATAGGCTTGGGGACCTGGTAACAGAAAGTTTCAGTGCGAATCCTGGCGGACAATACGGGATACGTCCGCCTGATTGAAAACAAATCACCGCTTGCTGTGTATCAGCAGGTATTTTGACATTTATCAGATTGCATGGATCAGATTGCAGAACTTTTCGGTTAAGGAGTTTGTCATGGGGTTTATGCCCTCATTGTCATCCGGCCGTCGCACGCGGCGGTCCGGAATGCGTCAGCTCTGCGGTTTTACACTGATTGAATTGCTGGTTGTAGTCGCAATCATAGTTATTCTCATTGCGATACTTCTGCCAAGCCTGGCCAAAGCCCGGGAATCGGCCAAACGTACGACTTGCGGGTCAAATCTCCGGCAGTTTGGCATGGCGCTCCGTTATTACGCGAACGATAATGGTGATCGGCTGCCACCCGGTAATGGCGATGTTTATCAGAGCTTTTACAATAGTTGCCTCAATTTTGTACTTGAGCTTAATCCTTATCTTCAGACGGTTGACGCCAGTTTTTCATGGGGTTCCTATTATCCGAATCCCAATAAGTTCTGGCATTGTCCCAACGATATGTCCGCCGATGGACTGGGATTTGAAAACATATGGCAAGGCAACAGCTATGATTTTGAATGGCAATATTGCGGTGTAAAAATAGCGCCTATTATGAGTTCCTGCGTTGAGAGTGTTTGGCCGGGATGGAATGGCATCCTCAATCCCGTCGGTCAGGACCGCGCCACACTGATGTTTGATCTGTGGGGTAAACATGGCGACGGCACCGCTGTCAATGTTGTGTATCTTGACGGTCACGTGGAGTTTCTTAAAGGCGGGATGGTAAAACCGTTGAAGTTCCCGTAAAAAACCAGAGACTGTGCTGTTACCAATGCTAAACTGTATTGAATAACCTGGTCTTGAATTGCTTGACCAGACGAACATGCGTGCGGAGATCGTTTAACGTGATGTATCAGGCTTTTCGTCCCCACTTATCAGATTCGCAGTTGGCCTTTCGTATTGGTTTGGCTCGCCGACGCATGCATGCTTATCCGCTGGATCGACTGGATTTCATTCTGATGGACCTTGAACGCCCGGAGCTTTCAAGCCGCCACGCTCACTGGTGCACGGGCGATCTCTCCGGCCGGACCCTTGAATTCCTTTCTGTTGCCGAAGGTGTTGACGGTCAGCATGACCCGCGCCTGTCTGATCTTTTTAACCGCATTCTCCGTACCCGGCGGCCATCCGGTCTTTTTGGACGTTATGCTACGTTGCCAGAAAATAAGGAACCGGAAACTGACATCTGCACTCCCATTTATCGGCTTTTTAATGGCTTGATTCGTTATCACGAGGCCACCGGCGACAGCCGTGCCCTCGAGTGCGCTGTTGATCACGGGGAATGGTTTCTCCGCAACAAAGACCGGTGGGCCAAGCGCTTTGAAGGCTTTGATGGCGGCGCAATTCCCCAGTGGATCACAGAACCTTTGGCGCGTCTCTATCAGTTGACAGGTGATTTGCGCTTTCTTGAATATGTTGCTTTTGTAACTGAAAACATCAAAACATGCCAATATATGCACGCACACGGCTTTCTGGCCACGATGCGGGGCCTGCAACTGGCGGCGATCTTCACCGGCGATTCATCATGGAACGAAAAGCCGGAGAAATACCGTCGGCAGATTATTGATGATCATTATCAGATGCCCGATGGCTGCATAAGCGAAATGTTGCCGCGAGGTTTTCGAAATGAAGGTTGCGCCATTGCCGACTGGCTGATGATGAACATCAATGCCGGAATCATCTCCGGCCAGGATGAGCCGTATCATCACGCGGAGAATATCCTTTGGAACGCCGTATTCTTTAATCAGATGATCACTGGCGGCTTTGGCCACCGCGACCTCACCCCGGCGGGCTACGCCATGGGACCCGTTTCAGAAGCCTGGTGGTGCTGCACTGAACACTGCGGTATGGCAATGGCGGAGTTCGCGCGTTCGGCAGTATCTTT
Organism: uncultured Phycisphaeraceae bacterium; assembly: GCA_964610975.1. Lineage (GTDB taxonomy): Bacteria > Planctomycetota > Phycisphaerae > WQYP01 > WQYP01 > CAZSYN01. Next base: position 450,220 of record CAZSYN010000002.1, on the reverse strand, counting down.
GCGAGGACAGACGCTTTGGATCAACCAGCTTGTGCCGGGTACCTTTACGCTCGGGGCCATGCAGGTGCGGATCAGCACACGATATCCGGCCGGCGGTAAAACTCTGATTGAACTGGATCACGTCCCGCAAGACATTGAAGTCAGGATTCGCGTGCCCGCCTGCCTCGCTCAGGTAGAGGTTCGGCAGGCAAGTGACAGATCACGGATTCACATCGCCGGCGATATCGGCCATACGCTGGAAATGAGTCCCCAAGGTTATTTATTAAAATATGGGCCGCTGGTTTTGGCTCCGCATGTGCTTTATTGGGGCCACGAACACAAAGAATCCCATGATAATACTATTCCTGACGGCTACGTACCCACGAAACTTCCGGGGTCATCGGTCAAGTTGCTGGTCAGTCCATCACCCGGCAGTGGATTCCTTAAGCTGAATTCCTCACCACTGCCGGCCTGGAGTTACTTTGAGATGGGCCCCGAATCGCCCCTTTGCGTTGCGGGGGCTTCAGTTCATGTGCCAGTTGAGCTTGAATCGGGCGAGAAGCAGACGCTCTGGTTTGCGCCGCTGTGCCATGCCACGTCAAATCAATCTTTCTACGATACGCCGATCCTATTTGGCATCCCAATTGATTGAAATACTTTTCAATTGGCTCCATCACGCTGCTTCAAGAACCGCGCGCTGGCGTTGAATTTGCCGACCGCGCCCGCTTGCACAGTACACACATTAGCCTGATTGAACGTGGAAAGCGTGAAGCGAGATTGGAAACCGTTGAGCAGATCGCTCAAGCGCTGGGTGTACAGCCATCAGAACTCATGCCGGATATCAAGATCAAGCGGGTACGACTGCTTGACCACAAATCAGACTGAAAAACCAGCCCCACTAATCCGGAATTACTAGGTGGATGCTGCTCTGTCTCGACCCTACACAAAGGAAGCATGAGTTGCTCTCTGGCTGCGCCAGAGACTGCTTTAAGGAAGATGAGCCAAATGATTTTGTGGCCGCTATCCGGGGATGTCGCTTTGCGGCTATCCCCGGCTACATTATTCCAGGCTTACAGCCTGAAGATACAAGAACGGAATCCGAGGGTCGGGACAGAGCAGGTGGATGCCCTTTGTTGCCTATTATTTCCTTATTTCTTGGTATGTCTGCGCTGCCAGAAGTGCTTTCAAGATACAGAAATAGGAATGTAATAGCATTCAAATCGTGCGCGGGAGTATTTCATAATTCTGCAGTGTTTGGCCACATTATATATGAGCCTTTTGTTTTCCTCTCATGACTAGTATTATTACTATGAATATTCCTAAAAGTGAGGTCATCATGAAGAGTTCACAGGTCGCAACTCGTTTGACATGCTTTGCAATTTTAACGGCCATTGAAGTCGATATCAGAGAGCTAATATCATCTTCAGCTCGCCAAGCATCAAAACATGAAATCCTTCGACCTGAACTAAGAAAAAAGACGGCAGTGAGACAAGAAGACGCCTTAGCTATCGAAATAGAGTCTTCATCCAGCGATTTTAGCTTACTAGACTACACGGATTTTGGTGATCTGGCTATAATATTGAGTGACTTGGCTTCAGTAATTGATGCCATCCCCCTTCAAATCACTAAAGAAATTGCGAATAAGCTCAATCAACTTTCAGCAGCTCGAAATCGCGTCTGCCATAGCCGTCCTCTGGAGCCAGATGATTTTTCATCATTCTTTGATTTTTCAACATACTTAGTTTCTCAGTGCAGTCAATCTCCATGGAAAACTCTAAAAGACACATTAGCAAGGTTGGAAGCTGAGCCGACATATGTGTTGACTTTACGTATACCAAAGTTCTGGTCACCAAATTCTGCAATCCCTCATAATCTCCCTCTACCAGAATTTGATGATACCGGTTTTCTCGGGCGACAGCTCGATCGTAAGGAACTGACACGTCTACTTACTTCAAGTCACCCGGTTATTACACTTACTGGCGAAGGAGGCGTTGGCAAAACTGCTTTATTACTGCGGTGTCTTTACGATCTTGTAGATTCACCAAATATTCCATATCAAGCAATTGTCTGGGTATCACTCAAATCCAAATATTTGACAAGAACAGGTGTCCAGCAGGTTCAAGGTGCAATTACCTCTACCTTAGGAATGTATCAAGCAATAGGTGACCAACTTGGAATTCCTAACACTTCAAATTCGACCGAGGAAGAGCTACTAAACGAGCTCATTGATTACTTAGCGCATTTTAAAATATTACTCGCATTCGACAATCTAGAGACGGTTGACCCGCAAAATCTTCGAAAAATACTAGCACCGGTTCCTCAGGGATCAAAAATCGTGATTACTTCACGCATTGGTCTTGGAGAGATAGAACTTCGATATCCAGTCTCAGCTCTTGACGTTACAACTGCTGCAATATTACTACGCAGATATTCAAAAGCACTTCATGCTAATGATCTGGCTGCTGCGGCAGATTCTGATATAACAAATTATTGTTCCAAACTTTACTTTAATCCTCTTTTAATTAAGTGGTTTGTTTCATGCGTCGCAAATGGTAGTAGCCCTGACGCCATACTTAAGCCGGGCGGCACAAGTTTTAAGGATATTGTAAAGTTCTGTTTTGAAAATCTCTACAGTAAGTTAACAGACGAAGAGAAGCTAGTTATCCAAGTGTTGGCAAGTGCTCGACGTCCGCTAAGTACAACCGAATTATACTACCTAACAAGCAACATTAGTCGATTAAAAGTGGATTGGGCTCTTAATACCCTAAATCGATCAAGTATTGTTCGAACGCAAATTGATTCTAAATCAGGTATAGGGGCAAATTCATACGCACTCACGGAAATCGCTAGTGAATTTATGGTAATGTGTGCTCCACCGAGCCAGAAAATTTTTACTGATGTGCAGAACACGCTTAGAAAGATACGCCAAACTGTTGAAAATGAAAATCTGCAACGTTTGGTCTACAAATACCAGATCAAGGCCATACATGCTGAAAGTAGTGATCAAAAGCTTTGTGCATCCTTGCTACGAAGTGCTCTGCAATATTTCAATGCAAATGATATTACAAATGCTCGCAATTTTATAGAACAAGCCAAATCATACCTTCCGTCATTTTCAGAATGCTATCGCATTTCTGCAATTATTGAATCGGACCTAGACTTATATAAAGCGACCATTGAATACGAGCGGGCTACAGAACTAGCACCTAAATCTACTATTGCATATTATTCGTTCGCATTATTTTTCATTAAATACCTTGAAGATTATCAGGCTGCTTTGGAGCAGATAGATCATGCCTTGATCGTCGATCAGGATGATCCCACGCTTCTTAGTGCACGAGCTCTTTGTTTGACAAGGCTTGGCCAGTATCCATCTGCTTCAGAAATTTACAAATACATACTCAAAGGTCTTGCAGATCGTCCTCGAAAATGGCGAATAGCCACATATGATCAGGCGGCAGAGTGCTACCTCAGGTGGTCAGAACGAAATCTAGTTTCACAAGATTATGAACAATCTATAAACCAATTAGGAGAAGCATCAAATATTCTGCAATTCGCTTTTGCGCAGGGTGACTTTGATGAGAAATTCATCCAGAAGATTGCAAAATTATTGGGACAGAACGTATCAATATCGCTAAGTTCAAATAATCCTAAATTTGCCCAAGAGTTTGTTAATATTGCAACTTGTTTTGAATCCTATTATCCTGAAGATGGTTTAGCAATTCACGGTTACAGCGATTTTGTCGCCAGATTCTCCGGATCTTCTTTTCACGCCCAAATCGTTAAATTAAAACTCCGAGACGATTATGACTCAAACCGTCAAGAACGGTTGCAAAATCAAGCGTCAACGGAGCGTCGATATGGCGTTATAAAAGCACTTCCAAATGATGCATACGGATTTATTTTTGGAAGCGACAGAAAAGACTATTTTTTTAGTCTCTCACAGGTTATTGAAATTGCCGATAGATCGAAATTTATTGTTGGCTCACTTGTATCTTTTGAACTTGGGGAAAACCGTAAAGGTGTATGTGCAGTTAGGGTATCATTAGCAGAACCGATATTAGATTCGATAAGTTAAGACTAACACCTACCGTAAGGTAACAGTGATCCGTGTTCGGCCCTAAGAGTTTGCAGGTTTAAATCGTACTGCCCGGCTTTTTCCTGATGATAGCCCTTTAGTCAGTACAACAAACGGTTACACGTTTCTATTACGCTCCTATTTCTTCCACTTTACCCAACAAAAAAGGGGTCACGGTGATTAACCGTAACCCCTTATCGCTTAAGCATATGCACCAGCTAGGGCTCGAACCTAGGACCCGCTGATTAAGAGTCAGCAAAAACGATGTTTTGACGGATTGACACCAAAAGATACAGAGATAGATTATCTGCATAAAACTCAATGTTTACAGCCTTTTTTACTTGCGACGGAGAGTTATTGAATTATACTTAAATTGACCAAGCCGGTTATCCCGGGGTTATCCCGAACCGAACAGAGGGCTAAAAATGGAAAACGTGATACGCTTCACCAAGACCGCGATAGACGCATTGACCCCGCCGGCCGAGGGGCGAGCCGTCTATCGCGATCCGGGCGCGCCTACGGGACTGCGTTTGCGTGTGACGGCCAACGGTGCGAAGTCGTGGTACTGGTTCCGCAAGGTTAACGGCAAAACAGTCTGTGCCAAGATCGGCGACGTGGCCGACGTGACGCCCGATGCGGCCCGGCGGCGGGCTCAAGCGTTCAATGGCGATGCTGCGGGCGGTGTGAATCCAAGCGCCGAGAAGCGCGCCGCGCGGGAATCGGCCACGCTCGGCGACTTGTGGGCCGACTTCCTTGAAAACCACGTCAAAGTGCAATCAAAACCTCACACGATCCGCAACTACACGGGCGACTGGCGGCGCTACCTGGAACCGCTGGCGGGTCGCAAGCTGTCCGAAGTGACGGGCACAACGGTAGAGCAGTTGAAATCGAAAATCGGGCGGGAGCATGGCAAGACCACGGCAAACCGCGTATTGGCGTTGCTCTCGGCCATGTTCCGCAAGCGCGGCCGGTTCCTGGGTCTGCCAGCGGGCTTTACGCCCACCACGGGCATTGAACGCTTCACCGAGCGGAGCCGTGACCGCATATTGACCGACGATGAAATGCCGCGTTTTGTGGCGGCGCTGGAGGCCGAGCAGGACGGCAACGTGCGTGACTACCTCAAACTGTCGCTTTTCTGCGGGGCGCGGCGTAGCAATTTGATGGCGATGCGCTGGGAGGATATTTCCGAGAAGGGCCGTACCTGGACGGTGCCGGGCGAGCAGTCAAAAAACGGGGCCGCGCTGGTCATCCCGCTGGTGCCGGAAGCGTGGGCGATCATTGAAGCGCGCGCCAAGCTGGTGCCGGAGGGATGCCCGTACGTATTCGCCGGTAACCGGATCGGACCCGATCAAGTTGAGCAGGTTCGCAAATTGCGTGCGGGCGGCATGAGCACGCGGGACGTTGCAAAGGCCGTGGGGATCTCGCAAACGCAGGTGTGCCGCGCGCTGCGGGCCGATTACAAAGGCCAGTGGGCACCGATGACGGAGTGCCGGAAAGGTTTTGACCGCGTGAAAGCTGCCGCCAAGATCGGGGAGACATTGACCTTGCATGATCTGCGGCGGAGTTTTGTATCGTGGCAATTCAAGGCCGGCGCGTCCGTGCCGCAAGTGCAAGCTGCGGCCGGTCACAAAAGCAGTGCAACCACGTTGAAGTCTTACGCGGTGGCGCTACAGGCGGGCGTCCGGGCTTCAGTGGCAGGCGGTGTGGCCGCGATGCTGGCGACGCCGGCAGAACCAAAGAAGACTAATGACAAAGCCGCTGGCGCGGCGTAGGGCGGCATCTGGCACATTTTGATTTCCAAACTGTGAGAGAGAAGGCGGGCGTAATATGGCCGAAAAATGCGAGGCGTGCGAACGTGTCATCGGGGCCGGGAGTACGATGTACTGCTTCAACAACCACGTGATATGCGAGAAGTGCCACACATCGTTACTGCGGGAGGATAATGGACGTGCGAGCCAGTTTGTCAAAGTCTCCCGGCCGCTCCCCCCTGATCCTTCCGTTGCTACTGCTCGCCGCTACTTCGTTGAGGGATTGCGACTAACCCGCAATGACTGCGTGGGCATCGGATTTTGGGCGGGGCTAGGCATCATGATGGCCGGCGGAGTGGCGGCGCTCATTTGGATAATCCTATGTGGGATTATGTACCGACTGGGGTGGTAGTGTGGCGGGGTTTGCAGTGGCTCACCAAACCCTTAATCGCCCTAAGCCTCCCGGATGATAATGCGGTGAATCATGGCGGATAAAAATAAGCAGATTGCGGCGCTCAAGAAACTCTCTGCCCTGTATTGGCAGGGGGATAAGCCGGACACGTTCACTGAACGCGAACCCCCCGACAATAAATTGGTCGAACAACTCACCTTGGATGGCATGAAGTTGGTCCGGCGCATTGATGCCGCGCGGCGAGAGTTGCTGGCGACGGGATTTCCCGTTCCGAATTCCTGGTTAACGGTGCGGGCCATCCCCTTGGTGACCGACGAACAATGGCGAGTCGGCAAATCCTCCAAGTGGCGACAACGGATTAAGATCACGTGTCCCGAACGTGACCTGCTGATGGTCATCTTGAAGGAAATGTACGCAGAGCGGATGCGCCTGGAGTTCGGCGACGTGGCGGAGTCGGCAAAACCTATTGATCCGACACCGTCGCTGCCGTGGAAAGAGTGGGCAAAAGCAATAGAATGCGATCCGCGCACGGCAAAGAAAAAGCTATCTCCATACATGATAAGCGATCTCCCCACCAAAGGCCGCAAGAGTAAACGCACGTTTCGACTTGAACGGGAAGGAATGCCGGAAGAATATCTCACTCCCATCAATGCCATGCTCGATATATTATTTCCTGTCAAAATTAAGGGCGCGCAACAGACACGCTAACGACACGTAAGCGACATACAAGCGACAAACGATAAACCCCTGTGTTTACAGGCATTTTCTGCGTGCTATTGTTTATCCGTGAGGATTAAAGTTCTTTACGGAGAGACTCAAATGGCTATTCAAGATGAGCGCATGGATCGGCTGGCGGCGGCAAAATACCTGGGCGTTAGCGTGGCGCTGCTAGCGGCGGATGTCATTACGCAGCGGCACAAAATCCCGTTTATCAAAATCGGCCGCCGATGCGTTTATTCCCGTTCGCAATTAGATGCGTGGATGCGTGAACGCATGATCAATGCACCCTCTGCATCTATCGCCTGACTCCCCCACAATAAAAATGCCCGGCGTCTTTTGGCGAGGCGCACGGGCAGAAAGATGAATGACGATGAATAATACCACATCTTTACTGTTGAATGCTACCGTTACAGTACAAATTCCTCTCATCATGACCATGAATCAAGCGCATGGCGACCGATACATAAGGACTTCCAGACTCCCAAGGACTCCCAAAGGCCCCCAAAGAGTTTCAGGATTTTATAAAGTGAGCCGCTTTCGCGGCGAGTTTTCGATGGGATGGAAAGCCTATGGTGACTGAACCATCGACCACATTGGATCTGGAAAAACTCTCACAAACTGAAGGGCTGGCGCTTCCGTGGAAAGACTTCATCCGTTGGGCGCTTCTGCAAGAGTCGGACGCCAATCAGGATGTGCCAAGCTCGGACTTATTCGTTCTGGCCCGCTTGGTCAAGACCTGGTGCAAGGTCGGCACATCACCGGCTGTCATCTGGCCTCGCGTGAACGAAGCCGCTCGCGTCGCCGGTGGGTGGGAGCACATTGGTATCGAGTTATCGGGTGAAGATCTCGTGGCCAAGTTTTGTCACTGCTGGGATGCAACGCGATTTTTGGCCAATAAAGGTCCGCTGGAACAAGCGCTGGTTAAGGCTAAGGCAGAACCGCTGACACTCGGGGAAGAGTATCGGCAGACGCCGGGTTACGTGCAGTTCGTGTCGTTCTGCGCCCATTTACAAGTAACGCGAGGCAACGCCGACATTGGTCTGCCATGCAAAAAGATCGGCGAGCTACTGAATGTTCGACCGAACACCATCTCGGTCTGGATTGCATGGGCCATTTCTGCGGGATTCCTGACGCGCAGGAGGGCTCATCATTTTGAGCGAAAATCCCGCCGCGAATCGGGCGGCAGAATTTCGTTTCGCTGTTGAGCGCTGGCCATTGCTGGCGGAGAGGTGCACATGGATAGCGCGGTGAAATTCAATCGTTGGCGGGTCGCAATTCACGAGGCCGGGCATGTTGTTGTCGCACACCTGGCTTTTGAATCAACGAACCCATCGGCAAAGATTTGGGCCGATTGCGGGCTTGCGTTCGGCTTGGGCGATCCTCGTCCCGATTTTGGTTCGAGACATGAAGAGTTGAAAATCGTTCTGCGTCGTGGCGTGGTGGCCCTCGCCGGCCAAGTGGCCGAAGGTCTTTTCGCCCGTAAAATTCCGGATGATTTGCCGCCGGTCGCGCCCAACGTGCCTTCAGCCCCCGCCAGTGATGCACCGCCGGCAGAACGTGCCGAATTTGATAATCTGTTCAAAATTCCTACGGATGACGAAACGCTCTGGGGCTGCTGTGATTTTCTGGCACGTTGGAGCGCGCGCGATCAATCACCCAATATCCATTTTTTCAGGATGCACAAATTAACTTTCCGGCTGCTTTGGAAACATGCCGCCGAAATTCAAACCATTGCGCGCGAATTGTTCGTGCGCGGAACTATTTCTTACGCCGGTATTTCCGGCAAGGATTGAACCATGTCGATTGCACAAAAATTGGCGGAAAAACTGACAATCAAAAAGACCTCGGTTCACGAAAGGTACGTGCGCGCCCTCGCCACGTATTGCCGGCATCCGGACGATCCGGAGGCGGAACAGGCCGCGCTCGCGGCTGCTGAGGCCAGCGGCCTCTCTCCTGCACAGGTTGAAGAGGACAGCACCAAATTCGCCCAGGCCGCCACGCTGGCCGAAACTGCGGAGAGGTTGCCGGCCTTGATGAAGCAACATCGTGTCGCCATCGCCGCTGTTGAGCGCGCGAATTCCGAATTGGAGCGTGTCAAGGCACCCCTCGAAAATGCGGTAGACTCAGCCGCTTTCGAGGCGGGAAAATTGGAAAAACAGGTGATGGCCGCGCGGGCCGCAATCGCGGCACTCGTCGGCCTCGTTAACGGAAGCCCCGACCTGCTTGGGGAATTCCGTTCCGTGCCGCCGGTGGCGGACTTTATTGCCGCCGATAAGCAGCGAATTGAACGGGAGAGGTTGGAGCGCGAACAGTCTACGTTGCGCGTCGCGCGCGACCGTGCGGCAGCGGAGGTGGTTATTGCAGAGGGCCGCGTTCAACACTGGCCGACTGATGATTTGAAGACTTTCCCCATTCCCGCAGATTGGATGCGCGAAGAAAAAGCAGCAGTCCGGGAAGCCGAAAAGCGGCTGGCGGAAGTGGATGGCCAAATCGCTGAGCTTGAAACCCGGCTTGCCAAGATGAAATGACCACCGCTCCGCGCCAGTTCGCTCGGCTGGCGCGGGGCTTTTCGTTTTCGTCAGTCACAAAACAGATTTGTTTGAGCACGGCCCATACAGTCTCGGGGGAAATCCTCTTTTGGGAGGACCCGTGAGATATAACTATTTATACACCATGTAGTTGAATTAATTACTACTGTGATTGTTAGGGTTTTGGTCCACGCCTTTTACTACGTAAAAGGGGCGTGAAATCGCCAGATAAATTACCCATTTTGACACGCCGTTTGAGCCTGTCCCGCCAAAGGTTCAGCCGGATGCCTACGGTTGACAGGAAGCTTGCCGCTGCCATCACACTTTCCGCTCATTCTGATCTGCGGGTTTTTCCTGCGACTTTGCCGACAAGGATTGCTTCACGGACACACAACGCAGTTTATTTATGGGCGGTCCCATGATTCCCGGCGCCATCCTCGCCCATTGTTCCATCATGTGCAGAGGTATTTCGTCATCTTCCCGGTATTCATACTCGATGACCCACCGCATCATAGCCCACCTCATTTTTCAATCCCGGTTATCCCTGGGTTATCCCGGAGCAAAAACGAAGAAGGGCGGTTTTGCCGCCCTATTCGTAAGCTCTTTATTTTCAAGGCTTTATTACTGCACCAGCTAGGGCTCGAACCTAGGACCCGCTGATTAAGAGTCAGCTGCTCTACCAACTGAGCTACTGGTGCGTCAGAGACGGAACATTGTAAAACAAGTGGCCAAAGTTTTCAAGACATATACTCGCGGAGAGTTGGCTTGATGCTCTGGCGCTTGCGAGGGCCTGTGCGCTGGCCGTTAATCGTCGTCGTCAAGCGGCGCGTAAATCTTGACGTTAACGTATTTTACACCCCAGGATTGAGCCTGTTCGTAGGTTGGGAATAACAGGTCAAGACGGCTGCCTTTGATGGCCCCGCCACGGTCAAGAACCGGCACCGGCGCGGCGTTGTGGTAACCGGGAATGGCCACCAGACTGTGCATCGGAATCACGCGTGTGTCGGCCGCGACGAGGCGGCCCTTGTTGGTCTTAACACTCAGGCCGCTGGCGGTGGTGGTGCCGGGGTATGGCCAGGTGCAGCGGATGTCCGGGGCGTAACCGGTGACTCTCATCCTCATTGTTTTTAAGTATTTATAACGTTTGCCATTATACCAGCGAATGTCGACTGGCTTGGGAGTTTTTGGCGCGGCGGATATTTGCGGTTTGGCCGGCGCCGGGTTGATGGCCGGGGATGAGGGATTAATATCGGGGGCGTTATTATTGTTTTGAAGCTGCTGGGCGCGGCCGAGCGAACTCGGATCAAGCGGCGCGGCCGGGGTGGCGGGTTCTGCCGGGTCGGGCACCTGAACATTGATGGTGGGGATTTCCTGAGGTGTGGCCGGGGACGATGAAAATGTGCCGGAGGCGAAGGCCAGGACGCGGTTGAGTCCGCCTGATTGCCAGATGGCCGCGAGGCAAAGGAATCCTGCGATGAACATGGCCATGAGGAGGCCAAGTTCCCAGCGGTCTGAGGATGTCAGCGAGGACGGACGACGCATTGAACCTCCGGCGAAAAAGTAATGGTAAGCGATCCTTGCCAGTGCTTTCGCGGCGGCGTCGTCCGTGACGTGAGGCGTGGCCTCAGAGCCTGCGAAGTATACCCGGACAAGAGCAAAATCGGAACCGTAAAATCAGGACCATGCGTTGATTTAACTCAAAATGGCACAAATATTTACGCACGTCCGAAAAATACCTTTATGAGGCATTTTCCTTATAGACAACGAGATATCGTCCGGGACAGAGAAATTATAAAAAAGTTTGGGGATTACAAATCGAATTGTATAAGTGCGAATGATTTGTTGAGCAGAGGCTACGGCGAAATGTCATGATTTGCTGCTTGAGAACATCATCCTGCATAGTCGTTTGCAGAGCGGGCTGATGTGGGATGAACGCAGAAGCGAAAAAGTGCAAAGCTAGTTGCGTCTTACTCTGTCCAGACCCTACGCAAAGGAAGCATGAGTTGCTCTCTGGCTTCGCCAGAGACTGCTTTAAGGAAGATGAGCCAAATGATTTTGTGGCCGCTATCCGGGGATGTCGCTTTGCGGCTATCCCCGGCTACATTATTCCAGGCTTACAGCCTGAAGATACAAGAACGGAATCCGAGGGTCGGGACAGAGTCACTACGTCCACGTTTTCGTTTATAATAATATATTTATATGATTAGTAGCCCTATGTCATTCTGCATAAGCGGCTTGAGTATTATTTTATCGAATCAAGTTTTGCTAGATTAAAAGATTCAAAAAAGTTGAGACCGGGAAACCTAAAGTCATGCCATTTATCCACACCAAGTCGCTTATATCCCTCCGTCACCGCAACTCTTAACTTTTCGGCATTGCTTATGCCCGTAATGACAGAGAGGTTCTGAAACCCTTTGTGTTGGGTGGCCCTAACAAAAAATGGGAAAGATTGGTTCTGAGCATAAAGTAGAGTTCCAGGATACCAACGATTCTCATCGGGTAAAATGAGCGCCATTAGCAATACCAATAATTCGGCCTCCATCACCGATTCGAAAGTGAGGTCGTTCCGATCCGCTTGCCGTTTAATAAGCTCTGCGGCTGGGAAAAGCAGCTTCCGCCCCTCTGGCGCAAGAACCTGCAATAATTCTGAATAAGTCCAAAAACACTCGAAACTTGTGAATTCACCTTTATTATAATGCTGGGTACCTTCCGGTTGCAGATAATGGCTGGTGAAGACTTCGCGAAGTATGCTGTATGCGCCTGCCTTCAAAAGAGCCGCAATGACATACAGAAAAGTCTCGTACACAAATACTTTATGTGCCTCGAACCATGACTCATTCCAGGAAGTCACCTCTTTCGGCCTTGCCTTGATTTCAAGCAATCGCTCTAGAAAGTTAATGAGCGACTCCTGAAACTTATTAGCCGGACTGAGCGGCGCTTCAAGCAGTACCCAATCAATAATGTGATCGCGAACTAGTTTTAACTTTCCACAATCAGTAACGACCCGCTGGCCGAAATTTGCTTCGTCCGGTCGTTTTCTCACACGCAGTTCATCCGCATATCGAATGCAGGCATCCAGAAGGTCTTTTCTGTAAATTTCTACGGCAGGTTTACCATTGAGAACTGCTTGCTTGAGCGTTGCGAACTTTGCTGTTGCTGGACTTGCTGGAATGGAATCGTCACTTAGGTATGCAGGGGGCTTACCCACTGCTGGCTTCACATGAAGCGGTTTGCCAAATAATATACGGATTAACTGTTCCCAATTCTCATTCATAGCTTCCGCAGTTGAGAAATTAATACCGATACGCGATTTCAAAAATGTTGGAAGATACCAATTACCCTTTTCGTCTACTTCACATGCAATCGGTATGAATTTCGACTGATCAACCTTCTCATATACTTCTTTGGAAATGATTTGTGATTCTGTACCTACGCCAGCCTTTCGGACATCCGCTTTTTCAGCATAAATCTTGTCGCACACGACCAGAACGTGAGTAACGCTCGGATCGGTAACCATCCGCTCCATAAAGGCGTATTTATCATGTCCTTCTTTCAGATCGAAAAGGTCGAGAACCACGTCAACACCATCCGCAAGCAATCGTTCTGCCCACTGTTTGACCGTAGCCTGATGGCTGGCGGAAGTCCAACTGTAAGAGATAAACACCTTTGGTGTCACAGTGCAACCCTTTTTGTAGGAACAAAAATTTTACTCATTATATGATATAAAACTAGTCGCTAAATTCGTAATTGCTGTACATTCCATGAAGCGTGGACACACGATTGAGGGCAAACGAAGTCTGGCCGACCTCGAACATTTCGAGGTTATGATAGTTTAACGCAGAATACAGATGTTTTCTATTATAAAATACATTGATATATTAATTTTTTTATTTATTTCTATTATTTATGCCACATTCTTTATGGCGTTCCTGGAAAATAATATCGTAAGTAAAAAAACAAAACAGCTGAGTAAAAAACGGATGCGTTGTTGCTTTGCCTCGGCCCTCGGCAAAAGAGTTGGGAGTTGCTCTCTGGCTTCGCCAGAGACTGCTTTAAGGAAGATGGGGTAAATGATTTTGTGGCCGCCATATGGGGATGGCGCTTTGCGGTTATCCGTCGGATGCATAATGACAGATATTTTGGACTGAGGACGAAAATTTTGAAAGCTTAAAGCTTAAGGGCGGAATGGAATTGCTGCATCCATAATCCGGAGTGATATTATATGAAAAAGTGCACATGCTTAGTTATTATTCTTCGGCCAGAAATGATAGATGTCTTGTGATGGGATATGCGGGAATGAGGTTTGAGTATGAACCGGTCTGGTCGCTCGATAGCGTATATTCTCCTGGGTGTGTTCGTTGTAGTTTTGGTGACGGGGATGTTGTTTTTCCGGCCGAGGATTCGTGTGTCGGTGACACATGAGCTGATCGGTCCGAATGACCCGGAAGTATGGAATTTGCTGGATAGTCATGCTCCGCTAGAGGAGATTCAAAAGGCTGTAAAAACTACGGGAAAGCATGTAGATCAAATTGAACGACTGGGTGGTAGTTTGCTCTCAAATGCTGTCTCAAAAAAGCGGCAGGATCTGGCCATATGGTTACTTGATCAAGGGGCCAATCCCAATGGAACTCATCCCGGTTCTACGCCATTAGAGCGCGCGATAGGTAATGAAGATGCCGACATGGTAAAACTTCTTTTGAAACACGGAGCCGATCCGGATTTGGAAATGGGGGGCGGCCTGACGCCACGATGGATTGCTATCAATTCAGTCAAAAATAAGCAGATCATAGAGATTTTAGAGACATGGAGGCCGAGAAAACCGGAAACTCAGCCTCAATCGGGAAAGTAATGAAACGAGGACGCGGCGGATCTTTTTTTGAATCTTGGCAAAAGAGTTGAGAGTTGCTCTCTGGCTTCGCCAGAGACTGCTTTAAGGAAGAAAAACTGAAATATATCAGGCTAGAGCACTTGCAATAAAGCTGTAGCGCATCGTTGCCAGGCAACCGCGATGCGGACGGGCAGGCAAGCCATCATCCTGCGTCGTTCCTCCTCAGAAACCCTACGGGGTTGCCTCGTCGTCACTCCTTGACTGATGGCTTGCCTGCATCGTCGCCGCGCCGCGTCTTTATTGCAAGTGCTCTATTATCCGGGGGTGCCGCATTCGCGGCTACCTCCGGCTACTTTATTTCAGGCTTACAGCCTGAAGATACAAGAACGGAATCTGAGGGTCGGAACAGAGCAGGACGCAGCAAGCTTAAAACTCGCTGCGTCCTGTTTTTTTTCCTGTGATATTTTTCTTGTTTTTAATCGATTGTGTACCGGGCCGTGAAGGCGCCGGTGCTATCTGACTGCATCACGCACTGGCGTTAACGGATTTACGCTGGGGTAAACCGCCGGGGCTTTGTTGTCGTGAATGCTGGCGCGTCTGATTGTTGTCTCTCTATGGATTGCGTTGCCGCTTTGTTCCCCTTTGCCGCGAAATATGATCAGTCTGAATACCGCCGTTGTGCTGGGTGATTCAAATCTCATTAGCTCAAATTATACGAGTATATACTCATATGATTTTGCTTAGTAAATAAGCCAATATTAATTTGCATTAGAATTATATGGCGTTATACTCGCAATGAGAGGGAACATCTCTTTGAGCACGCTTGAATTTGACATTCTCACGCATAAGCCCAGCCGCAGTACTGGCATGGCGCTGCGCCAACATATGATCGAACAGATCATTCAGCATCGTGCGGAAGTGGGCACGTCACTGATGTCGGCGGAAGAACTTGCGGACCATTTTGGCGTCAGCCGGTCGACGATGAATCGCGTGCTTGACGGCCTGCAACGTGATGGATGGATTGAGCGCCGCGTCGGCCAGGGTACGTTTGTCGGCCAGCGCGCGGCGTATGCGATTGTTGCGCCGTCTCCTCCGGCCGCGCTCAAGCGGCAGCAGCATATGCTGCGTTTTGCCGTTATTGTGGCGCCGAAAGAAAATGATCCGGCCGACTGGCACGCGCAGGGATTGATTGATGGTATTGATGCTGCGGCCGAGGACGGCGTTTTGATGGAGTTTATCGGGAGAGGCAAAGAGGGGTTTGCGTCATTGGGCAAGCGGCTGGCCCAGACAAGTCCGGATGCCATTATCCTGATGAAGCCGGGCGTCAAAACCGGCGCGGTGGTTTTGCAGGAAGCGGCCAAGTTGAATATTCCGGTTGTGGTGACCGGTACCCGATTGCGTGATTTTGATTGCGTCTCTGTGGAAGAGGACGGCGTTACGGGTATGGCCGAGGCGGTGCGCATGCTGGCGCAGCGCGGGCATAAGCGTATCGGGTTGACGGTTTCCAATGAAGTGGCGCATCTCTGGCGCGACCGTTGGTATGGATATGAAAAAGGCCTCAAGCTGGCCGGTTTGCCTATTGATCGCAATTTGATTTTCTGGCATCCGCACCCGACGGCTTTTCATTGTTTTGATCAATCTGAAACGCTTTACGCGTATCTTCAAGAGCAAAAACCGACGGCGCTGATCATGGCGATGGGGCCGTTTATTGAAGCATGCGTGCCTCTGGTGCAATCCGGCAGATTGAAAATGCCGCAGGATCTATCACTGGTGGTGTTTGACCAGGTGGCGCAGGGTTATGCGGGTATGCTCAATGGGTGCATACCTACGGTTGTTGAATTGCCGCTGAAAGAAATGGCGACGCAGGCTGTTGCTGTCGCAAAAAAAATCGCCATGAAACAAGAATATCCCCGGCTCACCCGGGTAGCATGTCCGCTGATGGAAGGCAACAGCGTCCGAACGCTCGATCAACAGTGAATATTATTTGCATATCAGGAGAGAAAGCCATGCGACGGAAAGGATTTACGCTGATCGAATTGCTTGTCGTTGTTGCAATAATTGCCATATTAATGGCTATTTTGCTTCCGTCTCTCGGCCGGGCCAAAGAGCAGGCGAGATCCACGGCGTGCCTCTCCAATGTGCGCCAACTGGGAACTTTATCGACGATGTACAATGCGGAGTGGCATAACTACATAGTGCCGGGCCTGTATGTCAACTGGTCGGGCTCGTCCGGCGATGTACGCGAAACGTGGTTTACGATTTTTTCATACTGCGGCTATCTGCCTTCTGAAAAAAGCGTGTTGCCCACGACGCCGGCCGCCACGGTATCGCGTGGAGGGCTTTTGAGATGCCCGTCGGGCCTGACGGATCGCGTCAGCGGCGGGTCTCCGGCCACCGTGACTGATGCCGACGGCGCCAGGCCGTTTCGCCAGCAATCGAAAAATTTTGTGCCCACACTTGCGCTAGATTCATGGTACGCCATGAGCACGGGCATCAACCGGACGATGGCATCGCAAGGCACTCAGCCCGGCGTGAGTATTCCAGATGCGTCCGATCACAATTTGATCTCAGGCATTAAAACCTCGCAAGTGAATAACACGTCCCGGATGGCGATATTTTTTGACGGTATCGGATGGAATTTCGGCAGTTACCCGACCCGCATGAATGCGCGCCATATGAACCAGACCACGACCAACGTGGGTTTTGTCGACGGCCACGCCGAATCGATTCTGCGCACGCGCATGCCGATGATCGGAAATCAGTTTGATCTGGCCTCGCTCAATTCCAAATACCCGTATCCGCTCTGGCGGCTTGACCAGGAATAAAAGAGCGCATGTTAAAAGCGCATGCGTAAGAGGGCGTATAAATCAAACGCGCCCAACGACGGGAAAACTTTGCACTCATATTGGTACGAACAGAATCATAATATTATTTTCAATTAAAGGATATGCCATGATCTCAAAACCCCTGTATGCGTCATTATTCCTGGCTCTGGCCGCTCATACAGTTTCGGCGTCTGTGCTGACGGAACAGTTTAATCGCGCCGACACCACGCCCACCAGCAGCGCAGCTTCAACGGAACTGGGCAGCGGATGGAAAATTACAAACGCCGGCGCAGATCCCAATGCCACATGGGCAATCAGCGGCAATGCGCTTCGTGCGATACCGGCAACCTCTGCCAGAACAGGATTTTTGACCAATGCCAATACGTCTACAGGCAGCACGTATACCGCGCAAACGGATTTCAGCTTTAATACTTACTCAAACAACGCGTGGTACGGCCTGGTGTTGAATTTTCAGGATTCGTCTCATTATTGGATGTTGCGCGTCAAGGCCAGCAGTTCAACAAGCCAGCAACTTCAGGTGGTGTACAACAACGGCAACGGCGAAATAACCGCGGGATTGTCCAACTGGAACTATGCTTTTAACTCCACGAATTATTTGGCGTCAAACACCGTTTATACCATGAGCATCAGCGTGACGGGCGCCAGTTACAACTGGTCCATTATGCAGGGAAGCACCACCGTGGCGTCCGGCACCATGACGGCCAACGCAAGCGTCCCGACCTTCACGGGCGGCCAGGTGGGATATTACATGAATGCCCAGCTTACACCCGCAACATCGTCTTTTACGTTTGATAATTTCAGCACCAACGCGGCGGTTCCGGAACCCGCGGGTCTTTCACTCATTATCCCGGCCGTGGCGGGCTTGCTGATGACACGAAAAATCTGATGATCTGTTGTAAAGGATACATAATGAAAAAGCATAGGTATATTGCGTATTCCCTTGTTTTGTCAGTTCTTTTCGCTGTGCCTTGCGCGTTGCGCGCAGATCAGGTTTTTACGCCTGGCGCATGCAAAGTGCTGAATATCGCCAAAGTCTGGTCCGGCCACCCCGTGGGCTTTTATCTTCTCACGCATGGCAACCAGCAGTTTGTTGCTTACTATGATGAAAATCGCGTCATGACGATTGCGCAACGGACACTTGATTCTGAACAGTGGACCCGCAAAGCGCTTGATTCAAAAGTCGGGTGGGACAGCCATAATTACATTACGATGGCCATTGATTCAGACGGCATTCTGCATATTTCAGGCAATATGCATGGGCACAAACTGGTCTATTTCCGCAGTACAAAATCTTTGGACGTCAATTCAATTGAACCTGTTCACCATATGATCGGCAATCGCGAAAACAGTGTGACGTATCCGGTTTTCATGAACGGGCCCGACGGCCAACTGATCTATAATTATCGCGACGGCAGCAGTGGAAAAGGCGATAATATCTTTAATGTGTACGATACGAAAACCAAAACCTGGAAACGCCTCATGGATCAACCCCTGATGGACGGCAAAGGGAAAATGAACGCATACATGAGCAATCCCATGCTTGGGCCTGATGGTTATTATCATGTGGTATGGGTTTGGCGCGATACGCCCGCCGCGGAAACATGCCACGATCTTTCATACATCCGCAGCCGTGATTTAGTGCACTGGGAAAATGCACAGGGACAGGCCCTTAATCTTCCCATCACGTATGCAGATAACAGCAAGGTTGCGGTCGATCCGATTCCGGCGGGCGGCGGAATCATCAATGGCATTTCCAAAGTCGGGTTCCTTCCGGACCAGTCGCTTGCCGTCACTTATCAGAAATATGACGCTGAAGGAAACAGCCAGATATACCTGGCTCAACCGACCGCCGATGGATGGAAAACAACCCAGATGACCCGCTGGGATTATCGCTGGGAATTTAAGGGATACGGCAGTTTGCCGTTTGAAATCCGCTCATCGGGTGTCATGATGAAAGACGGAAAACTTACCATTGATATCGTCCACAAAAAATTTGGCAGCGGTTGCTGGGAAGTTGACCCGGCAACATTTCAACTGGTGAAAAAAGTTCCCGATACGACGCCACGCTTTGTGCTTCCCTCCGAATTGAACGCGCCGGTATCCACATTTCCGGGGATCACGGTGAGGCAGGCGGCGGATTCAGGAAAATCACCTGATGGCCGATTTTATGGCCTTCGCTGGGAGACGCTTGGCGTCAACCAGGATCGTCCACGGCCCGAACCCTGGCCGGAAGCGTCGATGCTGCAATTGATTGAACAGGCGCCGGCTCAACAACCTTGACGACCTCAAAAGCCGGCAAGAGCGGATGCCAAAAAGAGATAACGGCTGACAGACTTTTTTAATTAAAAAAGCCGCCCCGCGATAGCGTGGCGGCAGGTCATGCGCTAAAACATTTTGGCCCATATTATGAAATTAAAAAGATATAAACGGGGACGCATCTGCTCTGTCCCGACCCTACGCAAAGGAAGCGTGAGTTGCTCTCTGGCTGAGTTCGGGATAAGCAAGCCCCATTCCTTTTATAGGATGGGGCACAAACCAATTATCGTTGGCAATTGCTCATGATCGCAGCGAATCGTTCACTCATGATTGCGCACTCCATAGACTTTTGATCGCTCGCACATCCATTGTGCCCCGCCCCGTGAAGGAGCGGGGCTTGAAATCAATGCCACTTATCCCGAACTCAGGTTCTCTGGCTTCGCCAGAGACTGCTTTAAGGAAGAAAAACTGAAATATATCAGGCTATTATCCGGGGGTGCCGCATTCACGGCTACGCTCGGCAACTTTATTCCAGGCTTACAGCCTGAAGATACAAGAACGGAATCCGAGGGTCGGGACAGAGCAGCTGCGTCCCCGTTTTTCTCGTTTTTATTCCGGGGTTTTTGTTGAATTGAGGTTGCGGCGGATTGTTGTGATTTGCTGCTTGAGGGCGTCATCCTGAGTGTTTGTCCATGATGTGGGGCCGTATCGTGAAGATTCAAGAAGCGTGATGGCTGACGTGACGGCGCGCAGGGTCTGGGCCGGGAGAGCCAGGGTATCGGCGTACTCGTGGAGTGTCTGATGAGCCAGGCGCTTTTGGCGGAAATGATGCTCTAAAAGCCGGACAAACTCATGAATGCGCTGCGCGGATTTTGAATTGCCCGATGAATCGGAAGTCCGCACAACAGAAAAAAGAAGGATGAGTCCCGCCGAGCCCGCGCCGATGAGGCACAGTGCCACGAGAAGTTGAATAGAGGCCAGGCCGGGATCATTTTTGACAATGCGGAGCTGTCTTGCGGTCCATTGTGAAGCGGATTCGTAGGCTGCGACAAAAGGATGAACGAAGATCTGCGCGAGATATTCACGCGTGGAATTATCAAAGGAAATCACACCATTGAGCCAGTTGCGCTCAATGACCTGGGTGATTTCGCGCAGCCAGCGCAGGCCAAGCGAGAGAGAATTGGGTTCCGCGCTGCTGTCGGGCGAGGAAGGAGACGGGTCAAAATGTACCCAGCCGCGATCAGGAATGAGAACTTCAACCCAGGCGTGGGCGTATTTTTGACGCACGACATAAAAACCTCCGACTGAATTATATTCGCCGCCGTGGTAGCCGGTGACCATGCGGGCCTGAAGGCCCGCGGAACGGCACATCATGATTAAAGCGGAGGCGAAATATTCGCAGTGGCCGCCGATTTTACGGCGGTTTTTGAGGAAGTCGACGATGCGGTCGATTTTGGGGTCAACGGTGCGGATCTGAAGCGAGTAGGGGTAATTGTTTTTAAGAAAATCATCAAAGCGGCCCACGAGTGCTTCGGCACGGAGCCTGCCAAGTTTTTCGTTTTCAGCGGGGAACAGGTTGCCGCCGGCCTGCCGGGCAATGGGGATGATATCGGGCAGGCTGATGGCGGGGCGGTAAAGATCGTAGCGGCCTGAGTCTCCGGTGATGGTGGGGATGTCCATCATGGTGGTGGTGATGGCGGAATCCGCCATGTACTGAAGGCCTTCCGTGGTGGGGGCCTGAATGGTGATGGTGCCGTCCGCCTGGCAATACGCGATGCGCCGGGGCGTTTCGGATGATAGCGAGAACAACGGCTCAACGGCAAAGAGAGTGTTGCCGGTATTAATCATCATGGTGTAATACTGGCGGATGCGTGGTACGGAGGAGGGCGCGCGCACATCCACAACCTGGCCTGCGTCAATGGCGATATCGGCGATTTGCCGGCCGATGTAGCGGGAGCGTTGCCAGGAGCCGCGCTGTGAATCATAAAGATCAAGCGTGCCGCCGCGGAAATAAGGCTGAAAGTCTTCGGAGCCGATGGGGCGGCCGTTTTGTTCAATGCGCACATGCATGACAACGGTTTCGTTACGCTGCAACTGGCCAAAGTCACCGAGATGAACATTTTGGGTAAAACCCGTCTGAAGGATGCCGCGATTGGCCATCCAAGCGGCAAAGGGCTGGCGCGAGCCGCGGGGAAAAGTGACAAAAATAATAACGCCGCAGCAAATCAACATGAGAAACGTGCCGCCGAATGCGCGGCGGATATCGCGGCGCATGAGCCTGGCGGAATCGGCAAAGCCGGTTTCTCCCGGACCATGCAGGCTTGCAAGCAGAATATAATGCGTGACCAGCATCAGGTAAATAAAGAACATGATTCCGAAACCGGCCGAGGAAGTGATGATCGCGGCGGTAATCATGATGAGCATGGAGACGATGGCGGCCTGTGCGTTATCGCGGCGGTTTCGGAGGTCAAAAAGTTTGCAGATCTGAACGGCAATGAGGAAGTGGCCCAGGCCCTGGAGAAGATTTTCCTGGCGCTGAACGACAATTTCCCAGAACAGGAACAAGGAAGCGAAAAGCACGCCGGCGTTAACGACCCATCGCGGCATGGCCGGGCGGCCTGACGAACCCAGGCGCCATGCGATGATGGTCGTAAGAAACCCAATGGCGGCGAGAGGCAAACTGCCCTCGGCCAGGGCAAAGGAAAGCACGCTCAAAAGCGAGAGTGCATAAATGGTCAATAAAAGATCACGACGCAGCATAACATCAACAGTATGAGAGCCTCTACGAGCGTGTATTAAAACGCACTCTGGTACGGCAAGGTGCTCATCACGATGCCGACTACCATCATAGTCGGTCATTCTGGCATAACGAAAGAGAAAGTAAATTGTTGCCGGAATAATGGGAGGAACCGGGGTAAATTAAAAAAAGATAAGTCATGCGTGAAGTTTTTTGCGGTATTGCGCCGGCGAAGTGCCATAATAACGCCCGAATGCGGTTGAAAAGGCGAATCGTGTGCTGTATCCGGTCGCGGCGGCAATGGCGTCAATTTTAGATGTTGAGCCAACAAGCATGGCCGCGGCGCGGATCATACGCAAATGTGTGACGTGCTCCATCGGCGAGCGGTTTAGCTGCCGATGGCAAAGCCGGCGCAAATGCTCGCCGCTGAGGGAAAGCAGAGCGGCCATGCCCTCAACGGTCCACGGGCGTGAGAGGTCGGCCATGACTTCCTCCCACAATGGCCAGAGGATGTCCGGTTCTCCGCTGCGGGATATGAGCATGGCTTGAAGATGAACCATATCCGCCCAGGAACGGATGGTCTGAGGATCATTGCGGCTGCCAGCTTCGCGGTACAGATTGATGATGGTGTCACGCAGGGGGCGCGGATCAATTTGCTGCAAACGTGGGTGTGCGCCCCAGAAATCAAGTTGCGAATGATTGACGTCGAGGATTACCCAGCAAATACGCCAAACGGAATTTTTGGTAGCGCGGTAGGCGTGCGGGACATGAGGTGGGGTGATGTAGGCCTGGCCCGGCAGGCAGGGACGCCACTGGTTGTGAATCAGCACTTCACCTCGGCCGTCATAACAGGCGAGAACCTGGGCATTCTCCCAGTTGAGGCGGACAAAGGAAAATTCGTCATGCGCGGCCGAGAGGCCTGCGAGTTGAATCTGCGGAGAAAGATCAGTATGAAAAAGCTCGCGCGCGCAGATGCGCTCCTGAGTATTGGGGCCAATATTGTGCGTTTCGCGTATATTCATGTGGATTACGAAAATAGATTATGCTGTTATTATAATTATATCATATTGAGATCCTATTTATTATGTGCTTTTGAAGAATATATCAGAAATTAAGAAAAAGAGTAAAAAAGATGTCACATTCCGCCAAGTCAGCCGATGTTTGCGGCCAAGCAGCCGAAAAATGGGTCTCTCAAATGCGCGCGCCGGCGGTGCCGCTGGTGGCGCATGACCCGTATTTTTCCGCGTGGTCAATGACGGATGAACTCAATGCGAGCTGGCCCCGCCACTGGACCGGCGCAAGCAATGGCATGTGCATCATGGCGCGCGTTGACGGCAAGGCATACCGGCTATGCGGAGATTATCAGCCTGCGGAGCCGATGAAACAAATATCCGCTTACGTATATCCCACACGTACGGTTTATCGGTTTGCGGCGGCAAGTGTTGAAGTCACACTGACCTTCCTAACGCCGGCCATTGCGGATGATCTTGATTTGATGAGCCGGCCGGTCACGTATGTTGAGATGAGTGCGAGCAGCGTTGATGAAAAAAAACATGACGTGCAGTTTTATCTTGACGCCGGCGGCGAATGGGCCGTCAATGAGCCGGCGCAATCCGTAAACTGGTCACGGCATCGCATAGAAGGATTGTCGCTGCTGAGCATGTGCGCAAGCGAGCAGAGCGTGCTTGAACGTTCGGGTGATAATTTACGTATTGAGTGGGGCTATTTTTATCTGGCGATTCCGCAGCAGCCGGGAATGCAGGATGCGCTGGCCCCGGTTGATCAATCGCGCGATTGCTTTATCGCCGGCAAGCCGCTGCCGATTGAAGATGATATGAACATGCCGTGCGTGGTGCGCATCAGTTGGCCGGGTATGGCGGCTGCAATTGATCTTGGCAAAGTTGACCGCGCCGGCGCATCGCGGCATATCATGCTGGCGTATGATGATTGCTTTTCCATTGAATATATGTATCGCAAATTGCGGCCGTACTGGCGCCGCAACGGAATGACCATCGGCCAGGTTCTGCGCGAGGCCCAAGAGCAGTACGCCGACATTAAACAGCGCTGCAAAGCGTATGATGAGAAATTGCTGGCGGATCTCCATGCGGCCGGCGGAAAAGAATACGCCACGCTTTGCTCGCTTGCGTATCGCCAGTGTCTGGCGGCGCACAAATTGGCGGCCGATATTGACGGAACGCCGCTTTATTTTTCAAAAGAAAATTTCTCAAACGGATGCATCGCGACCGTTGATTTGACGTATCCGTCTTCGCCGCTTTTCCTTCTTCTGAGTCCTGAACTGCTTAAGGCGCAAATTACGCCGGTACTGGATTATGCGGCGAGTCCGCGATGGAAATTTAACTTTGCGCCGCATGACCTGGGAACGTATCCGCTGGCAAACGGGCAGGTTTATGGCGGCGGCGAGTTTAATGAGCATAACCAGATGCCGGTTGAAGAATGCGGCAATATGCTCATCATGCTTGCGGCGCTGGTGAAGAAAACGCACGACACTGCTTATGCGAAAAAGTATCTGCCGATTCTTAAAATATGGGCTGATTATCTGTACGAAAAAGGATTGCGGCCGGAGAATCAGCTCTGTACGGATGATTTTGCCGGGCACATTGCGGGAAATACAAATCTGGCGATTAAGGCGGTTATCGGTGTGGCGGGTTACGGGTTGCTTGCCGGAGAAACGGGCGATGCGGCGGAGTGCGAAAAATATCTGAAGATTGCCAGGCAGATGGCCGGCGAATGGGAAAAGCTCACGGCCGGCGGAGAGGCGACGCCGCTGGTTTTTGATCGCGCTGATACGTGGGCGCAAAAATATAATCTGGTGTGGGATAAAATGCTGGGTCTGAATTTATTCTCGCCGGAAATTGCGCGGCGGGAAGTGGCGTATTATCTCAAAAAGCAAAACGTTTACGGCCTGCCGCTTGACAGCCGCCAGAGCTATACGAAGCTTGACTGGGAAGTGTGGTCGGCCACGCTTGCGGAAAAGCAGGATGATTTTGTCGCGCTGATACGGCCTTTGCTTAAATGGGTAAACGAAACACCTTCGCGCGTGCCGTTGACCGATTGGTATGACACTGTCAGCGGCAAACAGTGCAGTTTTCAGGCGCGTTCCGTCGTCGGCGGCATGTTCATCAAGCTGCTGGCCCAAAAGGGCGTAGTTTCCTGAGAAACGCTGAAAAAACGCTGAACGATAAATGCCGTGTTGTGCGTTTATCGTTCAGCGTTCAGTATTTTTGCGAGGCTTACTTTTTTACCGTCAGCGCTTCGGCATGCACGCGCTCAAGGCGGCGCAGAGAGGCCGGCAGCTCAAAATGCACGTCTTCGTTGGTGACGTGGCGCTGTTCAACGGTGGCGCCGTATTTTTCAATGAGCTTATCGGTAATGTGCTGAACGAGATCTTCCGGCGCGGATGCGCCGGCCGTGATCATCACCGTGCTTACGCCGGTAAACCAGCTATAATTTATACCCGTTACGTCATCCACCAGATACGCTTTTACACCGCGATTCTGGGCGATTTCCACAAGACGTTTTGAGTTTGAGGAATTTTGGCTGCCGACGACGATCACCAGATCGCATTCCGGCGCAAGTTCGCGCACTGCCGACTGGCGGTTTGTGGTGGCGTAGCAGATGTCCTCTTTTTTTGGCGAATGTATGCGCGGGAATTTTTCCTTCAGCGCGTGAATGATTTTTGATGCGTCATCAAGACTCAGCGTGGTCTGCGTCAGGTAGGCAATGTTGTGATCTTCCGGGATATCAAGCTTGGCAACGTCATTTGTTGACTCAACAATCTTGATGGCGTCAGGCGCTTCGCCAAGCGTGCCGATGACTTCGTCATGATCTTCGTGGCCGATGAGCACGATTGTGAATTTTTTGCGTGCGTAGCGGATAGCCTCCATGTGAACTTTGGTCACCAGAGGGCAGGTGGCGTCAACCTGTATCAGGTTGCGCTTGGCGGACTCATTGCGGATTTCCGGCGATACGCCGTGAGCGGAATAAACCACCGTTGAGCCCGGCGGCACTTCCTCAATAGAATTGACAAAAACCACGCCCTGTTTGATAAAGCGATCTACAACATGCTTGTTGTGCACGATTTCGTGGTACACGTAAATGGGTGGGCCTTTGAGCTGCAAAACGCGGTCAACGCACTCAATAGCCATGTTGACGCCGGCGCAGAACCCACGCGGGTTTACCAGCAGAATTTTCATACGCGAAACTCCCTCTCCGTAAGGCCCTGAGTGTCAGCCTGATCGCATGTCAGGCGCTCGGCCGGGATAAAGTTCAGAACTTCTGTTCGTAAACGCTTGGCATCAGCCCCAAGAGGCGTCACAATACCATGTTCCGGGCTCCGTCAATAGTAAATTATAGTAAACAGGTACGGTATATCCACCATGCCACAGGAAATAGGTACACAAGGCAGGCCGCCGGCTGACAAAGCTCAGGCCGAGCGTCTCGGATTGTCGCAGGGCATTCCGCCGACGGTTCTGGCGGCCTTTGCGCCTGTGACAAGTGTTGATGACGCATTGCTTTATGCGCGCACATTGACGGGCAGCCATTACGAAAATTTTTCGATGATATCCGTGCTTTTGCCGCGGTATTTGCGCCAGCATTTCTGCAATGTGTATGCATTTTGTCGCGTGGCTGATGACCTGGGGGATGAGGTCGGCGATAAAGTACGTTCAGAGCAGTTGTTAAGAGATTTTCGCCAGCAGACACTGGCGATGTATGACGGAAAGACGGAAACGGCCGTATTTACGGCGCTCAAAACGACGGTGAATCAATTTCAGATTCCGCCGGAACCCTTTCTGGCGCTGATTGATGCGTTTATGCAGGATCAGCGTATCACGCGTTATGATACTTTTGAGCAGGTGCTTGATTACTGCACGCGCAGTGCTGATCCGGTCGGCCGGCTTGTGCTTTATATGTGCGAATATCGTGATGAACAGCGCCAGCGTTTAAGTGACCGTACCTGCTCGGCGCTGCAACTTGCGAATTTCTGGCAGGACATTCGCCGGGATTTTGTGGATCGCGACCGGATTTATCTGCCACGTGAAAGCATGGCAAAATTCAGCGTGAGCGAAGATGATATTCGTGCCGGTAACGCGCATGACGGATTCCGCGCGATGCTGAAATTTGAAGTAGATCGCGCGCAGGCTCTTTTTGATGAGGGCAAGGCGCTTTTGCCGTTGCTGAGAGTTGATGTGCGCAAGCAGATCGCTCTTTTTGGCAAAGGCGGCGAGGCGGTTTTGCATGCGATACGCCGGCAGAATTACGATACACTTTCGCGCCGGCCGACGCTGTCGCGATGGCAAAAGGGCAAACTGATCGGGTCAACACTCGGCGCATATCTTGTGCGCCTGGTCGCTGGGAGGCATGGTTAATGGCGATTGATGTTGCGGAGCATCTGCTGGGGCCGTCACGTGAGTTCTGCGAAGACCTCACACGCAAGGCCGCGCGCAACTTTTATTACGGTCTTAAGCTGCTGCCTGAGGTTAAGCGTCAGGCGATGTACGCGCTCTATGCGTACATGCGCATGGTGGATGATATTGCTGATGATGAGGATTCCCGCCAGCCTGATGAGCGTGCGCGTGATCTGAAGCAGTGGCAGCAATATACGCATGCGGCGATTGCCGGTGAAGATCGTGTGCTCAAAAGCCATGTGCTCTGGCCGGCGTTTGCCAAAACGGTCAATGATTACCAGATGCCCTCGGTTCTTTTTGATGACATGATTGCCGGGCAAACGCAGGATCTGGTGCCGGCCGAGTTCAAAACTTTTGACGACATGTATCTTTACTGCTACCGCGTGGCGGGCATTGTGGGCCTTGCCAGCTTGTGCGTGTGGGGCGTGAAGGATGGCGAAGTTGAAAAATCGCAGCAGATGGCCATTGATCTGGGGCTTGCTTTTCAGCTTACCAATATTCTACGCGATCTGAAGGAAGATGCTTTCCGCGGCCGCGTCTATCTGCCGACCGAAGAATTAAACAAATACAATGTTAACCCGGCCATCTTTAAAACCGGCGAAACAGACGCCAATTTTGAAGAGATGATGCGTTTTCAGATCGGCCGCGCCGAGGGCTATTACCAGACTTCCGGCGGATTGCTCAATCATATTTGCGATGACAGCAAGCCGACGCTGATCGCCATGACGGATATTTATCATGGCATTCTTAAAAAGATTGCCGTTAAGCCTGAGCAGGTGCTCAGCAAGCGCGTATCGCTCTCAACGCTTGAAAAATTGATGATCGGCTGGCGCGCGGTGAGGGGGAAATGAGTTCTCCGAGCTCAGCACCTGGCATGCGCTCAGTCATCATTGTCGGCGGCGGACTTGCCGGCATGTCGGCGGCGGCGGCGCTCTCATCCACGCGGCAATGGGCGGTGACGCTCATTGAGTCGCGCGGAACATGGGGCGGGCGCGCATCTTCTTATGTTGATCCGGAGACCGGCGAGCAGCTTGATAATTCCCAGCATATTCTCATGGGTTGCTGCACCAATCTGCTTGATTTTTATGCGCGTGTCAAAGTTGCCGATCGCATATCGTGGCTCAAAAACATTCCTTTTATTGATGATAAGGGCAAGCGTCATGCGCTTTGCGCGATGCCGGGGATTCCCGCGCCACTGCATATGGCGGCCGGATTTGCGACTTTTGGCCTGCTGACTTTTGGTGAGAAGATTGCCGCCGCACGCGCCATCCGCGCCATGCTCAAAATGGGCAAAAAAGGGCGCGAGCAACTTGGCCATATCAGTTTTGGCCAGTGGCTTGATGATCATCGCCAGCCAAAATCCCTGCTGACTAAATTATATGATCCCGTGCTGATCGGCGCGCTCAATGAGCACACGCGCGAAGTTTCCGCCAAATATGCCATTCAGGTTTTTCAGGATGCGCTGCTGGCGCATCGCAAAGGCTTTCTCATCGGCGTGGCCACTTGCCCGCTGAGTCATTTATATGACAAGCTTCCCGGCGAGATGACGCAGCGGCTCAATACGCGTGTTGAGGAACTTGTCTTTGAGGGCGCCGGCGGAAGCGTGCACGTGGCCGGTGTGCGTTTGCGCGATGGGGAAATTCTGCGTGCGGATGCGGTGATCCTGGCGACCAATCATCACGCCGTGCAAAAATGGATCGGTCCTGAATTTGAGCAAATTGATGACCGCTTTGCGCGCCTGAGCGCTATTGATGCCGTGCCGATTCTCGGCACATATCTTGTTTTTGATCGCCCGATTCTGCGCGAGCCGGTGATCGCCTTTACGCATGGTCCTCTGCAATGGCTCTTTAAGAAAAACGCCGAAGGCTCGGCCGTGGCGGGCGTGATATCGGCATCGCGCGCGTGGGTCAGCGCGCCCAAAAATGAAGTTCTGGCGCAATTTGAAAAACAAATTCAGCAGATGCTCCCCGGCGCGGCGCAGGCTCAGTTAACGCGCGGAACCGTGGTGATCGAGCGACGCGCGACTTTTGCCCCCACGCCTGGCATTGATGACAAACGCCCGGCGCAATTTCCCGGCGTGCGCGGTATTCAGGGGCTTTATCTCGCCGGCGACTATACGCAAACGCATTGGCCGGCAACAATGGAGGGCGCGGTGCGTTCCGGCTATCTTGCGGCCGAGGCGCTCTGCGGAATCAAATTCCTGACGCCTGATCTGCCCGTTGAGTGGCCCGCGAGGATGATGGGGCTATGTTGAGTTAAGCAAGTTAATCAAGATCAATAGTTAAGCAAGGATTGTTTCGCGCCAAGCCATGTGTTGCTCCTTCGTATTGCTCCTCGTTTAACTGGTAAACTGGTTTACTTGCTTAACTTTTCTTACGCAACTCGCTGTTTTTCGCTATAATCTCCGGATTGTTATTGACGAAAGGTTACGTATGAAAGTTCCGCTGCTTGATCTCAAGGCGCAGTATGCCACCCTTAAAGACGAAATGATGAAGGTGATTGCCGATGTGATGGAGAGCCAATACTTCATCAACGGACCGGCCGTGGCGGAACTTGAAAAACAGGTCGCGGCATATAGCGGATGCAAAGCTGCCGTGGGCGTATCAAGCGGCAGCGATGCGCTGCTCTGCGCGCTGATGGTCATGGGCATCGGACCGGGTGACGAAGTGATCACCACGCCGTATACGTTTTTTGCGACGGCCGGGGCTATTGCGCGTCTTGGCGCCAGGCCGGTGTTTGTGGATATTGAGCCTGATACGTTTAATATTGACGCCAATCTGA
This sequence comes from uncultured Phycisphaeraceae bacterium, assembly GCA_964610975.1. Lineage (GTDB taxonomy): Bacteria > Planctomycetota > Phycisphaerae > WQYP01 > WQYP01 > CAZSYN01. The sequence continues at coordinate 419,881 of CAZSYN010000002.1, read as the reverse complement.
TTGAGCGCGCGATCACCAAAAAAACCAAAGCGATTATTCCGGTGCATCTTTTCGGGCAGATGGCCGACATGGGCGCGATTATGGATATCGCGCGCCGGCACAATTTGCAGGTGGTGGAGGATGCGGCGCAGAGCATCGGCTCGCGCTATAAGGATCATATCGCCGGCTCAATGGGCCTGATGGGATGCCTGAGTTTCTTCCCGTCAAAAAATCTCGGCGGCCTGGGCGACGGCGGCATGGTTGTGACCAATGATGAGGCGCTTGCCAAAAAGATGGCCGTCTGCCGCAACCACGGAATGGACCCGAAATATTATTACAAATTCATCGGCGGCAACTTCCGCCTTGATACACTTCAGGCGGCCGGTTTGCTGGTTAAGCTCAAGTACCTTGATCAATGGTCTGAAGGCCGGCGTCATAATGCGGCCGTATATGACAAATTGCTCGCCGGAGTGCCAGGCCTGCGCACGCCGGTGATTCGTTCCTGCAATCATACGATTTATAATCAGTATGTGATCTGTGTATCGCGCCGCGATGAATTGATGGCGCACCTGAAGAAAAATGATATCGGCGTTGAGGTGTATTATCCGCTGAGCCTGCATGAGCAGGAATGCTTTAAGGATCTGGGATACAAAAAAGGTGACTTCCCGCATTCAGAAAAGACCGCGGCCGAGTCGCTGGCGCTGCCGATTTATCCGGAACTTTCCCAGGCGCAGCTTGAGTATGTCGCCGCGAAGATCCGCGAATTTTTCGGTGCGTGATCATTGCGGATGATTTGCTGAACTAATAATGGCCCTGCCGCATACGCGGCGGGGCCATCTTTTTTTATGTGCAATAAAAATAATGATCAAGCGTTTGATTATGAGGTGGTCATGGTGTATGTATATCATAGGAATCTGGTGTTGATCAGGTTTTGTCATCACATCACGGGTTGATTTGATTCAAGAGGTGCCGATATGCGTCATATCGCGATTGTAGTGACGGGGTTATCAGTGGCGTTTGCTGCCGGAACGCTGATAGCGGCGGAAAAGCCGGGTGCGGCAGGAGCCAAACCGGCGCCAGTTGCGGCCAATAAAGCGGCCAAGCCCGCTCCGGCCGCGCCTGTATCGCCCGGACCGGTGAACATACCGGGATATGAGGCGGTCATGATTGCCGCCAATATCGCGCTGACGCCGGCCACAATGGCGCATAGTGATGTGCATGTGAACGGCCAGCCGCGCATGACGCAGAGGCATCCGCGCACGTTGTGGGATCAACAGGATATTGACGAATACAAAACGCTGCTCAAGAGTAACGAAGAACTCAAAAAAGATTACGGTACGCTGCTGACATTGATGAACAAACGCGTGGGCCAGCCTATGGGCGTGCCGGATGTTTCGCCAAAGCCGCCCACGCGCGATGAGTATCGCCAGCACGGCGCAAATTCAATGGATATGTCAATGCTGGGGATTGCCTATGTGCTGACGGGTGATGAAAAATACGGTGAATTTTGCCGGCAGATGCTGTTGACATATGCGCGCAATTATCCGCGCTACAGTCACAGCGAAGGATGGTCTGAAAAGAAATACCGCAGCGCGCATGACGGCCGGTTGACGGGGCAGTTTCTTGATGACGGATTTTGGCTCATGCGCGTGGCGTTTGCGTATGATCTTGTTTACAACTTGCCTTCGTGGACGCAGCAGGAGCGCGCGCTGATCAAGGATGATCTGTTTAATGCGGTCGCCAGTGAGTTCAGCCATCCCGTGCTTGGCAATCTTGATTATTATGGACAGGCGCACAATCGTTCCGCATTGTGCACGGCCGCGGTATTGATGGCAGGTTATGCCTGCGATGATGAGAAACTGGTGAATTTAGCGCTTTATGGCGTCGGCGGAACAAAAGAATCGCCCAAAGGCGGCGTATTCGGCACGCATTTTACCAGCCAGTGTATTTTGCCGGACGGATTATGGCTTGAGGGGGCGCCGGCGTATCAGCTTGGCATCGCATCATGCGGCATATTCAATGTGGCCGAAACATTATGGCATCATGGCATTGATATGTATCGCTATGATAACGGCATGCTTAAACGATTGCTTGATTCGGCCATCGCGCTTTCGTATCCGGATGATAAAATGACCGTTGCCGCACTGCATGATTCCGGCCGCAGCGCGCTTCTGGATGATCGCAACTGGATGAGCAACGAAGCCGGACTGCCGTATGCATGCGGATATCGGCGTTATGGCGATCCGCGGTATATTCCGATCGTACGGAATATGAGCAAAAAGCTCGCGATGACAATTCACGCCGGCGCGCCTTCGCTTTACTTCAATTTCCCGCCGGAAAATACCGTACCCGCGCGCGAACTTGATCATGCTAATTTTTTCTCTGTCGGTTATGGCGTTATGCGGCTTGCTTCTCCGGCCGGCCCGAATCAAATCATCATGGAGTTTGGCCCCAGCGGCAGTCATGGCCACCCGTCAAAACTTGCATACGACCTGTATGCCTTTGGCGATACGCTCATGCCGTTTCCTGGCGTGATTTTCCCATACAATCATCCGCTTGATCCCAAGTGGTACTGGACCACATTGAGCAATAACGCGTTGACTGTGGATGAAAAAAGCCAGTTGACGTGGGGCAATAAATGGCGCTATCCGAAAGGAACGCCGAATCCTGAAGCAAAGCAGCAGGTCTTTGCGCCGGCCGGTACGTTTGGCATGCAGCGGGCGTGGTCTGACAATTTATATCTTGAAAAATTAATTCAGGATCGCGCACTGTTTTCCACATCACATTATCTGGCGGATCTTTTTGGGGCATTTGCAGCATCGCCGCACAAGTATGACCTGGCATGGCATTTCCGCGGAACGTTGAAGATGAGCGTCAGCATGACGCCGATGAGTTTTCCGGAGGATGCGCCGGACGGCTATAACGGATTAACGGATGTTCAGCGCGGCAGCGCGCATGATGCGTGGTCGGCGAGCATACAATCAAAAATGGGCAAGCCGGTTAAGTTGCTTGCGCCCGGCGGCGTATCGGCCGAGTTGCTGACTGGCAAAGGTCACTTTTTTATAGACAGCATCAAGAATGATGAACTGCCGCCGACGGTTATTGAGCGTCGGGAAAATACCAGCAATGCCATCTTTGGCAGCGTGATTGATCTTTCCGGCGATGCGGCGGGGTATGTAAAATCTCTTACGCAGGAAGGCGGCCTTGAGCAGGGATTTGCGGCGCTGGTGATCACAACTGAAAAAGGCAAGGATATCTGCCTCGCTTCTTATCGTCCCGGCCAATACAGCGCCGGCGGCATGACGACTGACGGCCAGCAGGCCCTTGCGCTGGCTGATGGCTCGTCTGTGCGCGCACTTTATCTTGCAGGCGGCACCTCATTAAGCGTGCCCGGCGGCAAGATCGGCCGCGACGCTCCCGGCCTGGCATATGTAGAAAAACTTCCTGATGGCCGCATCGTGCTTGGCAATCCGTCACCGAGTGATGCCGAAATATCAGTCACGTTCCCGGCGCTTGCCAATCTCAGCGGCGCGGCTGCGGATATTGACGGCAAGTCCGTCAATCTGCCTGCCAAAGCTGATGGTGACGGTGCGCTGAAGATCCGCCTGAAGGCCGGGATGAAGGTGGAGTTCAAAACAAAATAATTGAGAAATCATGACGGCAATATGAGCCGCGACCAATCAAAAAGCCCCTGATGCTCAGCATCAGGGGCTTTTTTGTTGGCATTTTGATGAGTTGTTTATTTATGCTTCAACAGCGTCGGCGCCCAGTTTGCGCAAGCGGTCATAGCGTTGATCAAGCAGCTTATCAATCTCAACGCGCTTGAGTTCGCGGAGTGTTTTATCAATGTATTTTTCAAGAGCGTCGGCCGCGGCGCGCGGGTTGCGGTGTGCGCCGCCGAGCGGTTCTTCAATGATTTCGTCAACCACGCCGAGGCTGCGGAGATGTTTGCTGGTGAGCTTGAGCGCTTCGGCCGCTTCGGCCGCATTTGCGGGTCCTTTCCAGAGAATACCCGAGCAACCTTCAGGGCTGATGACCGAATACCAGGCAAACTGCATCATGGCCAGGCGGTCGCCTACGCCGATGCCCAGTGCGCCGCCGGAGCCGCCTTCGCCAAGTACGATGCAGATGATCGGCGTGCGCAGGCGTGACATTTCGCGCAGGTTGACGGCGATGGCCTCGGCCACGCCGCGCTCTTCAGAGCCGATGCCGGGATATGCGCCCTGCGTGTCAATAAAAGTGACTACGGGCAGGCCATATTTTTCAGCAAACTGCATTTTGGCAAGCGCCTTGCGATATCCTTCCGGATGAGCGCAACCAAAATTACAGGCGATCTTTTCCTTGGTGTCGCGGCCTTTGTGATGGCCGATGATCATGGCCTTATGTCCGCCGATGCGGCCCATGCCGGTGACGATGGCGTCATCATCGCCAAAGCGCCTGTCGCCATGCAGCTCGTCAAAGTCCTTGACGATCATGTCAATATAATCGCGGGTTTGCGGGCGATTCGGATGGCGCGCAACCTGAACCGTTTCCCACGCGCTCAAATTGGCATATGTTTTTCGCAGCAGCGAAGTGAGGTTATGGCGCAGATCCGTAATTTCGCGTGAGCAATCAATTCCTTTGGCTTCCTGCATGGTGACCAGTTCGGCAAGCTGTGCCTCAAGCTTGACGATAGGTCGCTCAAATTCCAGAACAAAACTGGTATTGGCAGGTTTACGGGCCTGTGTCACTTCGTTGGCCATGTGTTCTCCTCGCAAACGTTTCCGCACAGTGGCGGAGAATCCGGGAATTGTAACATATGGCAGGCGCGTAAAGAAGTCAGCGGCTGAGAGTTATAAGTAGCGGTTCTCGGCGGCAAATTGCCGACGATTATTCTCCGTTCAGTTTGTTTTCTAGAAATTCCCATCTTGCGTAAAGCTGCTGAACTTTTTCCTGTGCCTCGGTGAGTTGCCGGCAGACGTCTTGCAGGCGCTGGGGGTCATTCATGGCCGCATCCATTTGGCGTTGCAGATCTTCTACGTGCGCTTCAGACTCCATGATGGTTTGCTCCATGCCATCCCATTCTTTTTGCTCCATATAATTGAGGCGTTTGCGGCCTGTTGGCGGGGCGTTTTTGGGTTGCGTAACAGATGATGGGGCCGTGGTTTGCTGTGTTGCTTTTATAGCAACGGCTTTGACGGCATCGGCGGCCGCTTGTTTGGCATCGGCCCATTGTTCAAGGTCAACAAATTCTTTGGCGTGTCCTTCGCCATCAAGGGCCAGGATGCTGGTGGCCAGGCGATCAAGCAGGTAGCGATCATGGGTAACGAGGATGACCGCGCCGGGGAATTCGGCCAGGGATTCTTCAAGAATTTCAAGCGAGGGGATGTCAAGGTCGTTGGTGGGCTCGTCCATCATGAGGATGTCGGCCGATTCCTGCATGAGCCGGGCGATGAGGATGCGGGCCTGCTCACCGCCGGAGAGCGCGCTGACGGGATGATCAAGCTGTTCATAACGAAATAGAAAACGCTTGGCCCACGAGTTGACGTGAATGACTTTGCCCTGGTACACAACGGAATCAGAACTGGGCGAAAGCGCCTGGCGCAGAACCTGATCCTGCTCAAGGGCTTTGCGGGCCTGATCAAAAAAGACCACGCGCAGATCATGGGCGCGCTTGAGGGTGCCGCTGTCTGATTCAAGATCGCCATTGAGAATGTGCATGAGCGTTGATTTGCCCGAGCCATTCGGGCCCAGCAACCCCAGGCGCGTGCCGGGCGCAAGCGTCAGGTCAAGATTATCAAAAAGCAGTCGGCCGCCACGGGATTTACTGATGTTGTGCGCGGCGATGAGCTTATTGGTTTTACGCTCTGATGCGGTGAACTCAATATCCACCTGATCGTTGCCGGAGGAATTGCGCGCGCCGATTTCCTTGAGATCGGAGATGGCTTCGTGTGCGCCGCCGATGCGGAATTTACTCTTGCGCCGGCGCGCTTTGGCGCCTCGGCTGAGCCATTCAATTTCCTGGCGCACGCGATTTTTAAGCGATTCTTCCTGTGCCTGCTGGCTTTCGGTAAATTCCACGCGGCGGCGGAGAAATTCACTATAGGGGCCCTCAATGGAGAGAAAACCTTCAGGATATGTCGCGGCGATTTCTACAATGCGCGTGGTCATATTCTCAAGAAAGTAGCGGTCATGCGTGACGACGACTGTGGCGAAGCGCGCGCCGGAGAGAAATTTTTCAAGCCACAAAATACCTTCAAGATCAAGATGGTTTGTCGGTTCGTCAAGCAGCAGAAGTTCCGGTTCAGTAATGATGGCGCGGGCGATGGCCAGGCGTTTGCGCCAGCCGCCGGAGAGTGAATCAACGGAAACATCGGGCTGAGAGAACGCCATGCGCGTGAGAATCTGCTCAACGCGGTTTTCGGCCATGTGCGGATCAATATGTTCGTTGCGGATGGCCGCGGCAAGGACTTCGCGCGGCGTGGGCTCATCAAAATGATCGCGTTGCGCGACGTAAGCCATCTTAAGGTCGCGCTTGCGCTCAATGCTGCCGGAGTCAGCGTCCTCAATGCCGGCGAGAATCTTAAGGAACGTCGATTTGCCCGAGCCGTTTGGCCCGATCATGCCGATACGCTCGCCTTCGTACACGCCGAGCGTGATGCCGGAGAAAAGCGCCTTGTGCGTATAACTCTTGGCGATATTGCGTACTGAAATCAGCAGACCCATGACCCATCCGAAGTAAAAACATAATCCAAAACCGACAAGTTAACGGAAATCGTACAGGAAAGAAAATGACAAAATCACGCAGGTTTTGCCTGCCTGCAATGGTAAGTCAAGTAATAAGTGATAATTTAGTCATATATTTTTTCACGATCAATTTGCAGGTTTTGTTTCGTGGCGGTGAATCAGGTCGTAAACATACTTGAGCGAAGCCTTTTGCCCCGATACCTGTTGAACGATTTTCTGTAGATCTTTCGCGTTGCGATCCGGCAGAAGCAGCCATTGGTTAATAATATGTTTTTCCTGTTCAAGAGTCAGCAGGCTCCGGCGGCGTCCGCCTCGTTTTCCCGGGGTCAGCCCCTGCGCGCCAGTACTGTTAAACGACTGTACCCAGCGTAAAATCGTGGTTTCCGACACCAGCAACAGCCGTGAAATATCGCCATAAGAGTACCCCAGGGAGACTATTCTGATGGCCAGTCTCCGCACATAATCAATAAGCGTTGGCGCCTGCTGCTGCCAAAGCTCAAGTTCCTGCTCCGTCATCCATTTCGTCAGTTGGCATTTACGCATGGTGAACCTCTAAAAATCGGTCTCAAAATGATGGTAAAACACGCGAAAAACCCCCTGCATAGGGGACATTCACGTAACGCTGACGACAAGTTCGGCCGATTCCAAAGGGTGTATGAGTTTGAAAATTTGAAATACATGCATGTCAAAATTTCATACGCATCGTGCGCTTCTATATGTTTGTTTTTGTATTTGTGAGCAAAGGAGTTGCAAATGAACGGTACCCTGGCCCCACCTTCGTCCTCTACCACCGTACAGAGAGCCGGCAAATTTCTGACATTTGCCCTGGGCCGTGAAGAATACGGTCTTGAAATCCTGAAGGTGCGTGAAATCATCGGGATGATGGATATCACCGCTATTCCCAAAATGCCGCAGTACGTCAAAGGTGTCATTAATCTGCGAGGGCAGGTCATCAACGTCATTGATCTGCGAACCAAGTTCGGACTTCCTCCCGCTGAAAAAACGGAACAAACGTGCATCATCGTGGTTGAAATACAGCACGAACGCCGGAAGATCAGCACGGGACTGATCGTAGACCGTGTCAGTGAAGTTCAGGATATTCCTGAAGATTGTATTGAAGATGCGCCGCACATGGGTGGCAAATCAGAAGAGAACTTCATACTGGGAATGGGAAAAATCGGACGAAGCGTCCGGATATTGCTTGATATCAGCAAGGTTCTGGATCGTGACGCGGATATATTGAGCTAACGGCAATTTCCCCACTCCTTACAGTATTGTTTGAAATTATTAACTTATACATTTATTTTGTCAAGAAGGAACTCACATGAAGATGACAATCGGAAAACGTATCACCCTCGGCTTTGCCATCGTAATCGCCATCCCGCTGCTCCTGGGAGCCTTTGCATATGTGCAGACGGCGGCGATCAAAACCAGCGTTAAGACGGTTGCGGACGACGCCATGCCGGGAACAATCCTGGCCGGCGAGATGAACGGAACCATACGGCGGTCAATCGCATTGATTTACCGGAGCATCCTGGAGACGGATGCCAAAGGCATTGCTCTGGTTGACGCACAGACCAAGGAAGGTATTGATGCGCTCAATAAAGCCATGAACGAATATGAAAAGGCGATCACGCAGAGCGATGACCGCGCGAATTTCCAGAAATTCGGCAATACGCTTGAAAAATACCGCAAATGCCGCGATGAAATACTGGTTTTGAGCCGCGAAAATAAAAACGCGGAAGCGTTTGCGAAGATCAAGAACGAAATGGACCCGATAGCCGATGATCTGCGTGATAACATTAACGAAATTGTCACGTGGAATAAAAAGTACGGCACGGATGCGTCGGCCAGGGCGTCAAGCCTTGTTTCTCAAACTCAATTCGCTGTTGTAATTGCGGTTATCATTGCACTGATTGCCGGCATAGGGCTTGCCATCACGATCATCACGAGCATCAGCAAGGTGCTTACGCGCATGGCCAATACGCTTGGCGACGGATCAGCTCAGGTGGCGTCGGCAAGTTCGCAGGTTGCCGCAAGCAGCCAGTCCCTGGCGCAGGGATCAAGCGAACAGGCCGCGGCGCTTGAAGAAACATCATCCGCTCTTGAAGAGATGAGCTCTATGACCAAGAAGAATGCCGAAACTGCGTCTCAGGCCAGCACGCTCAGCTCCGAAGCGCAGAAGTCCGCATCGGAAGGCAACCAGGCGATGAACAAGATGAATCAGGCGATCAGCGAAATACAAAAGAGCGCGCAGGAGACCGCCAAGATCATCAAGGTCATTGATGAGATTGCCTTTCAGACGAATTTGCTGGCGCTCAATGCGGCCGTGGAGGCGGCGCGCGCCGGAGAAGCAGGCAAGGGATTTGCCGTCGTCGCGGAAGAAGTGCGCAACCTTGCCATGCGTTCGGCCGAGGCTGCCAAGAATACCGCGTCGCTCATTGAGGAATCCGTCACCAACGCCAAGAATGGCGTGGATATCTCAACGGAAGTGACCAAGATGCTCAGCGAGATCAACGGGCATAACACGAAGGTTGCCACGCTGGTGACGGAGATCGCCGCGGCATCCAATGAACAGGCGCAGGGCATTGGCCAGGTGACAACGGCCATGAGCGAAATGGATCAGGTCACGCAGTCTTCTGCGGCCAACGCTGAAGAATCCGCCAGCGCCAGCGAAGAGTTAAATGCTCAGGCTGAACAGATGCAGACTGTTGTTGAGGAACTGCTGCAACTGGTGGGCGGCAAATCCCGCTCGGATGCTCCCAAAACACATCGCCTGATGCATGCGGCGGTGCATCACACGCCGCTGAATCTTAAAAAGCCGTCCTCGGATAAGGATAAAAAGGGCGGTATTGCCCATGCGGCGGCCAAAGTGTTGCCGCTTGATAAGCAGGAACAGGCTCAGGTCTCGCAGGATTTCAGCGAGTTCAACAAAACTGCCCAACCAGCGTGATTGAGACGGAGGTCTCTTTGTAGTCACGCTAAGACTGTACGGATGTTCACATCCGTACAGTCTGCCTCTTTTTAGGGGCGCATTGTTTTTACAATTCCTTGACGATGAGGCTTGCGAGGCTTGAGCGTTCAGGCCGGGCAAGCGTTACGTGGCCGACAAGGTCACTGTGCTTGAGTTTTTCAATCGTATATGACAGGCCGTTTGAGTTGGCGTCCAGATAAGGATTGTCAATCTGCTCGGCATCGCCGGTGAGGACAAGTTTGGTGCCTTCGCCGACGCGGCTGGCGATGGTCTTGATTTCGTGAGGCGTTAAATTCTGCGCCTCGTCAACGATCATGAACTGATGCGGAATGCTTCGGCCGCGGATATACGTGAGCGCCTCAAGAACAATTTTGCCTGACTCGGTATATCCTTTGAGCTTGGCCTCAACATTGGCCGTCTCGCCGGAATGCACGCGGCGGTCTGTGAGCAGAAGCTCAAGGTTGTCAAAAATGGGCTGCATCCACGCGCCAAGTTTTTCGTCTTTTGTGCCGGGCAAAAAGCCGATGTCCTTGCCAAGCGGCATGATGGGCCGCGCGACAAGCAGGCGTTCGTAGCGATGTTCGGTAAAGCATTTGTGCATGGCCGCGGCCAGGGCCAAAAGCGTTTTACCTGTGCCGGCCGTGCCCATGAGCGTGACCATCTGAACATCGTCATCAAGCAGAAGATCAAGAGCCATCGTCTGCTGAACGTTGCGCGGGATGATGCCGAAGATCCCTTTTTTTGTGCGCGAGAGAGGCAACAGCGCCTTCATCTGCGGAACATAGCGGGCCAGCCCGGCCTGCGATTCTTCCGCTCCGCCGCGAAGCAAAAGATATTCGTTGGGATTTAATTTGGGATCAAGCTTGGTGACCAGCGGATCATCAACCGAGAGGCGCTTGTCGGTATAAAGCCTGTCAATAACGGATGAATCAACCTTCATTTCGCGATAGCCGGAATAAAGCGACTGATAGTCAACGGTTTCGCGCTCAAAATCCTCAGCAGGAATGCCAAGCGCGTCGCACTTGATGCGCGCGTTGATGTCCTTTGAAATAAAAACAGTGTGCTTGCCGGCCTTGCTTAAATGATACGCCACGGAAATGATCCGGTTGTCGGGCGTTGAATGATCAAGGCCCGGCGCGATGTCATCCTCATTTTCCATCGTCACGCGGATGGTGCCGCCGTGTCCATTCCACTTGACGCCCTCGGCGAGTTTGCCTTTTTCCCGCACCTGGTCAAGAAAGCGGATGACCTGGCGCGAGTTGCGGCCCACGTCGTTGCTTGATTTTTTGAATGTGTCAAGTTCCTCAAGAACCTGAAAAGGAATCACCACGTGATTGTCTGCGAAAGCAAAGAGTGAGTTCGGATTGTGAAGTAAAACGCTGGTATCAAGGACAAAATGTTTTGGGTTTGATACGGTAGCCTCTTTCACCATTCCGTTGGGCCTTTATAAAAACGGCCGCGACGAAACGCATCCATGCGCCAGGAGGTTGTCATGTCTGCCGCGTCATCCTGCGCGGCGAAGATTCCGCAGGGGCCGGAATCCGCGATGACCAGCGATCAGGCCGGATGGTTGATCTGCGATCTGCATGCCTGCGTAAAACGCGGCAGAGGCAGAGAGATGCAGAGAAAAAACCATAGCGGCCGTCACAGGGAGGCCATGGGGCATTTCGCCTGACCTCAAGCCCAGCAAACCTTGATGAGTTCGGTCTTCCCGACCGGGCGGCGCGCTCAAGGACGTTGGGACACGAGGTCGTTTTCAATTCACAACGCCACCGCACTAAAACACAGCGTAGCTCGCGTTGCTCCCAAGAGCAAGCAATAAAATTTGAGATTGACCGAATGTTAAAAATCTGCGTTTCAGATAGGCATGTCCCGGGTTCTCAGATTCACCACGGAGGCTCAGAGGCGCGGAGAAAAAATAATGACAAAGCACAAATGGAAAAACAATGACCAATGACAAATAACTAATGTTCAAAACAAATTCTGTATTGTCATTTGCCATTTGAATTTTGTCATTTCTCTCCGCGTCTTTGTGTCTCCGCGTGAGCTTCCGTTTTCCTTTTTTTTCACGCGGAGACGCGGAAGAGAAAAAAGACGGCATTGCCATATAACCTGAGTTCTGGATAAGGGGCGTTGATTTCAAGCCTCGCTCCTTCATGGGGCGGGGCACAGTGGAAGTGCGAGCGATGGTCATCTGTAGAGCACTTGATGATGCGTGAACGGTTTGCTGCGATCATGAACAATCGCCAACGATCATTGGTTTGTGCCTCATCCCGTCAAGGGAATGGGGCTTGCTTATCCCGAATCAGGCTTTGACATTGGCGTCGGCGTCGGATGATGACGCGGCGGGGGCATCCGTTTTGGCGGCGGCGGTTTCGGCCGGTGCGGCGGATGGTGATTCGGGAGCGGGAGTTTCTACTTCCGGAGTTTTATTCAGGGCGACTTCAATGCAGAAGCGGCCCGCGCCGGTATCGCAGGGAATCACAATGGCCGCGGTTTGGTGATCAATAATGGCTTTTTGTTTGACGGAAGGTACGTTGACCTTGACGTCATGAACGGGGAGATTTTTGCGCGCGTCGCCGGCGATCATGTTGATGATTTCGCCAAGCGCGTCAAGGCAATCGGTATCAACGGAATCAAATTCGCTGCCGGCAAAACCTTTGGCAAGCGCGATGGCGACATTCTCCGGCATGCAGAGATGAATTTTGCCCGCGGCCGGTCCGGAAAGCTCAATGGTCGCCGCGACGTTGTAGTGCGTGGCGTCCCGCGGCGCAAGCCGCGGTTTGCTGAGCATGAACGGCACGTGCACCATGGTATCAAAAACAGTGCGCGTGGCCGAAATAAACGGATTGATGTACGCAACGTTGACAGTCATTCCCACATTCCCCCGAAAACACCACACCGCACAAATCAAGCGGCGGGTACTGCTGCGGCAGGTTTTGGCGCACTTGCCGCGGCCATTTTTTCAAGAGTGGTCTTGACCTTTTCGGTCAGGCCTTCCGGGGTAAATGGCTTGATGACGTAATTGTTGACGCCGGCCTTGATGGCCTCAATCACGCGTGATTTTTCGGCTTCCGTGGTGACCATGACAATCGGCGTTTTGCGATCCTTGGTGCGGATCTTGGTGACGAGAGTCAGACCGTCCATGTTGGGCATGTTCCAGTCAACGAGTATCAGGTTGAATCCTTCATGGTCCGCGGCGATGGCGGTAAGAGCTTCAAGCCCGTCGCCGGCCTCGGTGAAGTTGATTTCGCCCATGGTCTTGAGAATGTTTTTCTGGATGTTACGCATGGTACGTGAATCATCCACAAGCAGGATCTTCATAATCGGCTCCGGTAAAATTCTGCCCTGTATCAGGCCGGCTTAACGGTTTTAATACAGACTTCAACAGCAAACTCACCCAGCGGAGTCTGCACGGGAATAATGACGCAGGGGACATCCTGAAGGCGAGCGATCGTGTGGCCCGGGCCAACGATCACGTTGGGGCAACTGATGCTGGCGTTTGCGCCGAGATCTTTTTTGGCGTTGCCGGCGAACATGTTGGCAAGTTCGCCGATGGCATCCGCAAAGTCTGGCGTGCCGGGAGCAATGGGCATGCCGGCAAATTTTTCAACAAGCTTGGTGGCGGCGTCCGTGCGGAAGCTCACAACCATTGAACCGACGACTTCGCCGGAAAAACCGATGATCGCGGAAACATCATAGGAAATTTCCGGAACGGCTTTAATCGTTGGTTTTCCGAACGTGGCCTGAGTGCCGCCGAGCATGGTTGCCAGAACCGTGCGAACGGAATTGGCAAAATGCACAATGAGTTCAGGCCTTACTACGGATGTTACACCCGTTGATGACGCCGCGGTTGCCATTGACGCTCCTTCGTATCACACGCCCATTGTCTGGGCGAACTGAATCATGTTTCTGGTCACATCGGTCAGCGACACAATCTTTTCTGCCGCGCCGCACTTAATAGCTTCCATCGGCATACCAAAGACGATGCATGAGGCCTCATCCTGAGCAATGGTATGTGCGCCTGCGTTACGCATATTGAGCAGGCCTTTGGCGCCGTCGGCGCCCATGCCGGTAAGAATTGCGCCTACGGCGTTTTTGCCGGCGTACTTGGCGACGGAATCAAAAAGGACTTCAACGGAAGGACGCTGATGGTGCACTTCCGGGCCGTCCTTGACTTCTACTTTGTAGACCGCGCCTGAACGCCGCAGCAGCATGTGATAGCCACCCGGGGCGATGAGGACGCGGCCTGGGATAACGGTATCGCCGTCGCGTGCTTCGCGGATGTCCGGCTCACAGCTCTGGTTAAGGCGGTCAGCGAAGGACGCGGTGAATTTTGCGGGCATATGTTGCACGATGACCGTGCCGGGGCAATTGGCCGGGAAGCGCGAGAGCACTTCGGTCAGGGCTTGAACGCCGCCGGTGGATGCGCCGATGGCAAAGATGACATCGGTGGTTTTGGTCATGGCGGTGGGCGTGACCTTAGCCGCCGTGGGAGTTTCCGGGCGGATCAGCGGGCGGGCGCGCGAGGCAGCCTTGATCTTCTGGATCAGTTGCGGAGCCAGATCTTCAACGGAATAGGAAGATCCGGGTTTGCAGACGACTTCCACAGCGCCGGCGGACATTGCTTCAAGCGCGGTATCGGTTCCCTGCGCGGTCAGTGACGAAAGCACGATGACCGGCAGCGGAAAATGCGCCATGAGTTTTTTGAGGAAGGTAATGCCGTCCATGCGCGGCATTTCGACATCAAGCGTGATGACATCAGGCTTGAGCTCGACAATTTTGTCGCGAGCGATGTACGGATCGGGCGCGGTGCCGACAACCTGGATTCCCGGATCGCGCGAGAGTTCACGCGTGAGAACCTGGCGAACGACCGCCGAGTCGTCCACGATCAGCACTTTGACCGCCGCAGTTTTGGTAATGGGGTTTTTCAGCAGCATCCGTCAGTTCCCGTATACGTGTTCTCTGGTCATCAGATCAGGCACACTTCAATTGTGTCGGCATTTTTGGGTGGTAACCTCAGAGCCGAGCACGGAAAAACAGGCTTTTTATCTCTCCGGATCAGGGTAATAGCGCCTGAATGGTCTTTTTATCAGTTCTTGGCGGTGGTCTGCATGCGCAGAGCCACAAGTTGTCCGTCGGCGTCTAAAACGACTGTTGACTGGTCATTGACGATGGCCTGCCATTCGTCCGGAGTCACGGGTTGTTCTTCCGGCAGCGACATATCGTAGGACTGTCCGGGCTCAAGCGTTTGCTTTGAAAGAATGAGTCCGGAAATAACGTTCATCAGTTCGCGCAGAGAATCATGGGCCTGCTGAACGGGGTCGCCGGGCTCATCTTCGCCGGCGAAAATGGTTTCCGCGATGGTGCGGCCGAGGGCTTCGGATGCCAGCAGCTCAAGCTGTCCGGTGGTGGGTCCGGAAAAAGGCATGCGCAGTTTGACCGCATCCGTGGGCATCTGCGGCGCGTCGGCCGGGGGCATTAAGGAAATAAATGCCATGGTCTCAAGTGCTTCAACAAGAGTCTCGTTGACCAGTGCTTCGGTGCTCTTATGCATTTGCAACTCCCATCACTTCGCTGAAAACTTCACGCATCATCTCGGGTGTGAACGGTTTTTTAAGGTATCCGCGGATGCCCTCCTTTTTAAGGGAGGCGATACGATCCGCGTTGGGCTCCGCGCTGACGATGACCACGGGAATGCTCTTTGTCCGCGGGTTGCTCAGAACCGCACGGGTCAATTCCGCGCCGGTCATTTCCGGCATGTGCAGATCAGCCAGGATCACATCCACGGTGACTTCCTGAAGAATCTCCAGAGCGGCCTTGCCGTTGGGAGCCTCAAGGAGGTAATTCACCTCAATCCCGGCCATGTGCACAATGCGTTTGATCATCGCACGCATTGTCGCCGAATCGTCGACTATGAGAAGATTTAATGCCATAAGCTTCTCGCTCTCATCACAGTTTCTTGGTCATACCCTGCATTTTGATCACAACACTTCCGTCGGCCACGTTCAGGTACAAATTCCGCGGCGCGGTTCCGCCGATGTCTTCGCCATCCAGAAACATCCCGTTTTGCCACAGGATCTTGCGGATGGCGGCATGATTGCGCCGGCCGATGTTAAAAAGATTGCCGTCATTCCACATCTGGGCGGCGCCGGCCAGTTTGACTTTCATGCGGCGTTTCTGCGCGCCGTATTTTTCCATCTCCCGCAGCAATACCGCCATGCCTGAATCGGCAAACATCATGGGCTGCTGGCGGGAACGCTCCGGATCAAGCGTCGCCGTGGGAAGCTGAAAATGCAGCATCCCGGCCACTTTAACGACCGGATCATAAAGCGCCACACCTATGCAGGAACCCAGTGAGTATGTCACTATGGTATCCTGCGCGTCGCGCGATAATTTCGCGTCTGATATGTTCACTACAATGGTCAAGGTACGCCTCTTGCGTTACGTTTTCACGGATGCAAAAGAACTAATCACGACGATAAATAGTCGGTTGAACATATTTGAAACTATGCTCAATTCCCGTCAGGCTTTCCGAGTGGCCCGTGAACAAAAGGCCGCCGGGAGCCAGACATTCATGAAATCGCCGTACCAGCGACTGCTGGGTTGGTTTGTCAAAATAAATCATCACGTTGCGGCAGAAAATAAAATCAAACGGACCCTTGAACGGCCATGCCTGCATCAGGTTCAAATGCCGGAAACGGATCATTTCCTTCAGATGCGGGCTGACCTGGGCAACCGTCTGGTCTTCCATTTTATTGGTGGTGAAGTATTTATGACGCAACTGCGGCGGCACCGGCTCAACGCGCTTCATGTCATAGGTTCCGTTTTGCGCGATGCGCAGCACGTGTGTCGAGATATCCGTCGCCAGGATCTTGATATCCCATGCGCCCTTGCCGTCAACGGCTTCGCTGAGCGTGATGGCCATGGTGTATGGCTCCTCGCCTGATGAACAGGCGGCGGACCATGCGCGGATATTGTGCTGGCCTGTTTTCTTCTTGCGCTCAAGAAGCTGCGGCAGAAACTGGCCGGTAAGGAACTGAAAGTGCTGATTCTCGCGGAAGAAGCTCGTGAGGTTGGTGCTGATGGCGTCAATCATGTGCGTAAATTCGCCGCCTGACTGATCCTCAAGCACAAACTTCATGTAATCGGCAACGGTTTTGTGGCCGGTGGCGCGCAGGCGCTTGGCGATGCGCGCACGGACCAGTTCCTTTTTGCCCTGGTGCAGATTGATGCCGCAGTGTTTGTAAACCAGATCGCTGATGAACTCAAATTCCTTTTCCGTCAGCAGATCGTCTGTTTTGGATGCGGTATCTTCGGCTGTTTTATTTCCAAAAAGCTTCATAGCTCAAGACACTTTCGTGCTAAATAACGTATGAAAAACGCGCGGAGCGGGACTCAAAACGCGAAACCAAAGAAATACACCGCTCTGGTTTCGCGTTTCGCGGTTTATCTTTTGCGTTTCTTTATGCCGTTAAGCCGACATCATTGACATTGATGACCTTGTCGATATCAAGCAGAATCTTGACGGTGCTTCCGATTTTGCCCATGCCCAGGATGAAGTCGGAATCCACATCGCCGCCGAGAGAGGGCGAATCTTCAATGTTGGCTTCGGCGATATCCAGAACTTCCGAGACGCGATCCACGATGATGCCGATTGAGAGTTTGCGTCCGGCCTTGCTGATCTCAACGACGATGATGCATGTCTGCTCGGTCTGCTCGGCGCTTTCCATGCCGAACTTGGCGCGCAGATCCATGACTGAAATAACCTGGCCGCGCAGGTTGATCACGCCGCGAATGTACTGGCTGGTGCGCGGAACGGCGGTGATTTCCATAATGCCGATGATCTCGCGAACCTTGAGAATTTCCACGCCGTATTCTTCTTTGCCCAGCGCGAAAGTCAGGTACTTGCCGCCGCGGCGGGTCTTGGTTTCCGTTGTTGTGGCAGCCATTGTCATTGAATGCTCCTTATCGAAAAGAAGTTAGAAGTCGAAATTCGGAAGTCGGAAGTTTCTCGCTGGTGTCCGGTTGTTTTCTTTACGTTTATAGCTGCGAACTTCCATCTTCTTTACATTTATCTTTGTGTTGCCATTGAGACGATGCCCGGCACATCAAGGATGAGGCTCACGCAGCCGTCGCCGAGAATGGCGCCGCCGGAGATGCCCCTGACCTGGCCTACCGCTTCGCCCATTGACTTGATGACGACCTGCTGCTGGCCGAGCAGCTCGTCAACCATCAGGCAGCAGCGGCGCTGATCATCCTGAACGATAACCACAAGGGCTTCGCAGGGATCTTCGCTGCGCGGCGTGACGTTAAAGAGTTTATAAAGACGGAACAGAGGCAGAATCTGTCCGCGGATGAGGCATTGCTCGCCGCGGTTCTGCACGGTGGAAATCTGGTCGGCCTTCGGGCGCATGCTCTGCTCAATGCTGGTGATCGGGATGATATAGCGCTCAGCGCCGATCTTGACGACCAGCCCGTCAATCACCGCGAGAGTCAGCGGCAGGCGGATGGTAAAGGTTGAACCGACGCCTTCGGTTGATGTGATATCAATGCGGCCGCGAAGCTGTTCAACATTTTTACGCACGACGTCCATGCCGACACCGCGGCCTGATACGTCGGTGATTTTGTCTGCCGTAGAGAGTCCGGGATGGAAAATGAGGCGGAAAATATCCTGTTCGGAAAGTTCCTGCTCAGGCGTAATGACGCCGGCCTCAACGGCTTTCTTGCGGATCTTGGTTTTGTTGAGTCCTTTGCCGTCATCGACAATTTCAATGACGATATTGCCGGCCTGATGATAGGCGCGCAGGGTGATTTTGCCTTCGCGCGGCTTGCCGGCTTTGGCGCGGTCTTCCGGCGATTCAATGCCGTGATCGGCCGCATTGCGGACCATGTGCACCAGCGGATCGCTGATGGCCTCAACAATGTTGCGGTCGAGTTCGGTTTCGCCGCCGACCATCTGAAAATCAATTTCCTTCATGCTCTTGCGGGCAAGGTCGCGGGCAAGGCGCGCCATTTTCTGGAAGACGCCCTGAATCGGAACCATGCGCATGGACATTGAGAGATCCTGAAGCTCGCGCGTGATCTTTGAAAGATGCGACATATTGCGGCCCAGGCGCGGATTGTTGGCCGCGTAAGTAAGGCAATCCTGAGCGACCATGGCCTGCGCGATGACAAGCTCGCCGACCATGTTGATCAGGTTGTCAAGACGATCCGTGGCGACCTTGACGGTGGCTTCGGCCTGCGTGCCGGCATGATTGCCGTTATTTTTGGCGGCTTCGTGTTCAGCTTTGGGCGCCGCTTCGTGCTCGGCGGCGGGTTTTTCCGCAGGCGTTGGCGACGGAGCGGCAACAGGAGCCGGAACAGGAGCTGCTACCGAAGCCTGAGCGGCAACAGGATCGGGTTTGGCAACGTCGGCCACCGGAGCCTGAACCGGTGCTGCCGGAGCGGCAGTCGGTGCTGATGCGGCGGGAGCAGCGGTTGTCGGGCTCTTGGTGGCGCTTGGCGTTTTTGCGGAAGATGATTTGGCCGGAGCGGCCGCGGTAACGGACGTATCGCCGTTGATAAATGCGACGAGCCGGGTAATAAGCCCCGGCAAGCTTGCCTCAACCGGAATGGCGGTGCCGCCGGTGAGCGCGGATTCAAGTCCACTCAGCAAAATCTTCATGCCGTCAATTGCTTCAAGAACCAGATCAACGGCATTGCCGGTGAGTTTGAGTTTGCCTTTGCGTGCCAGATCAAGAAGGTTTTCGGAAGTATGCGCCAGTGCGCCGATCTGCTTGAGGTTGAGGAATCCGGCGACACCCTTGATGGTGTGAAATGCGCGGAAAATCGCATTAACGGCCTCAAGATTGTCGGGGTTTTCTTCAACGTTCAGAATTTCGGCTTCGGCGGTATCAATGTGGCTGCGGGCTTCGGAAATAAATTCCTGGGCCAGCGAGGAATCTTCTGAATTAATCGGGAGTTCATCATCAATGTGCGGCGCTTCGGTGTGAACTGCGGCCGGGGCCGGTGTCGGAGCCGGTACGGCAACAGGAGCT
Organism: uncultured Phycisphaeraceae bacterium; assembly: GCA_964610975.1. Taxonomy (GTDB): domain Bacteria; phylum Planctomycetota; class Phycisphaerae; order WQYP01; family WQYP01; genus CAZSYN01. The sequence goes on along the minus strand of CAZSYN010000002.1, from coordinate 400,162 downwards.
GGCGCCGCGACAACAGGCGCGGGTGCCGGTGCTTCTGGCACTTTGGTTTCCGGAGCCGGAGCGGCCGGAGCTGTTGCGGCCGGGGCCGGCGCATCAATCGCGGCGGAAAATTCCGCAGCCTGGGCGTCCTTTTGAGCTTCGCGTGCCGCATCCGCGGCCGGATCTGCCGGGGCTGGCACTGCGACATCTTCCTGCGTGGGCGCCGGCGGTACGCTTGTGGCAACGCTGGCGATCATCGCTTGAAGATCCTGTATCGTCTGGTTGACTGTTTTGAGACATGCGTCAGCGTCTTTGACTTCGCGCAGAATGATCTGCTCAATGAGCTTCTCTGCGCTCTGTGCGACGGAGACAACTGCCTCATGTTTGCCCTGCTCAGCAAGCTGGCGCGTGGCAAGCTCAGACATCTCCTGCAAACCGGAATGCAGATCCGCGAGCGTATTGAGGTCAGAGGGATCTGCCATGACGGCTTTGGCCGCGATCTTTTCAGTTAACTGTACGAGATTTTCCATTTCGCAACCTGCCCAAAATTGCACTTGTGTTCGCACGGTAATGCCAAACAGCATTTGCCGGATACGGTGTCATCTTCGGCTGATAATCCCGTGGTATTAACTAGCCTTTTTAAGTTTCCGGATAAAAAAGAGCCGTCACCTGAGAAAGGCAAAAAATGCGCAAATCCCTCAAACAGATGAGCTTTTTATCGTTTGTTCAGTAGAGGTTCATGTTGCGCTGAGGTTGTCTCATAATGTGCACGAGAACAGGATTGATAGGCGGTGCACAAAGCGGAGGCGAATGATGATTGCTGTGATGATGTGAAAAAAAGAGGCCAGCGCGCGCGCCGGTCGCCACCTGAAGAGGTGATATTCCGGCAATGCGTCGTAGTTAAAAATGCTCACTCATGCGGATGATGCGCGTGCCGCAATCACGAAACTGTTGCGTGAGCTCGCAGAATTTATTCTCAAGTGTGTCCGTAGCAAGAACCATTGCGGGAATGCTGAGCTGATGTTGATCAATTGCGGATAATGCCGCGGTGCGACTCAGAACGCGAATGCCCTGTAAACCGGAACCATCCGCAAAACGCGGGTTGTCATCCACAATACCAGCGATGGTAAACCCGTGTGTTTCCCACACGTAGCGTTCGGCCAGGAGGCGATTTGTAAATCGGCCTGCGCCAAAGAGCCACAGGTCACTGGGAGAAGAGGATTGTTGAGCAAGCATGCGGAAAATGTTGAGCAGAATGCGGCCGGGGGTGTTTGTTTGTGCGGATTCTGCGCCTGAGCATGCGCCAGTGAGCAGGCTCAGCGCCTCAATGGCCGGGCCGATGTGCGTGGCCGGTAACCGGGCAAAACGTTCCGTAATCGTTTGTTTTTGTGATTGATGGTGCGCACGAACCTGTTGATAAAAGGCAATGCGTGCGTCAATGGTGCGTGCGGAGGTAAAAAAATCCCGCATGCGGCGTGGGCCGCGCGCGGAAAGATCGTCAAGCAAAGCGTCATCAGTCCATAAACGATGCATGGCTTCGGCAAGTTGCGGTGGCGACTGCGGATCAACACGGATTCCCGCATCGCCGGCGACTTCCTCATTGCCGGTTTGCCCGGCATAAATTAAAGCCCGGCCGGCCAGGAGCGTATCGACAACCGTTCCGGCAAAATTATCAACGCGGCTTGGCGCAAGAGCAAAACGACAACCGGCAAGCTCCGCCTGAACCGCAGCGGGACTTAATTCACCCTTAAAAATCATGCGATCGCGAGGCTCTGTGGGAATCTGCGCACGCATAAACGTCATCATGCTGCGATGCTCATCCGCACGCGGAACATCCTCGCCGACGATATGAATTTCCGCATCCTGATGACGCTTTAAAAAAGTGGCGGCGGCAAGGGCAATATCCTCAACACCCTTGCGGCGCTGTAATCGGCCGACATAAAGCACGTGGCCTTTGCGCGGCGCGGGGCCAAGCTGTGTTATGCCGACCGGTACGCAGTGCGGAATAATCGGTATATTGCCGAATGCGGGTACCTGCTGGCGCGTATCCCGGGCGACGGCTTGTGTGGCGGCGTAAATGGCATCGGCACCGACAATTGCGGCAGCCTCAAGAGAATCAATCACAAGATCATCAGGTGTCGCGGCGTCGCCATTGCCCCAGCGATTGACGGCTGAGCCAAGATGCAGATGCGTGATCACCGGCAAGCCGGGAATGGGGCGAATCATCAGCGGCAGGCCAAGCGCTTCGTACTCGGCCGCCTCAACGATATCAAAAGGCGTTGTGGCGTGATCCCGGCGAAGCTCATCGCATAACAGCCAGCCTACAGCAAGTTTATAAATTGCCACGCCGCCGCCGAGTACGGCCGCGCCAAGCGGGCCAGGCAATGCGCCATTCTGAATACGGTCCGCCAGGTCGGCGACATCATGTATGTGTACGCCGTTTGGCCGGGGCGCCGCCGACGGCAGCGCCAGCGTATATATATGTATGTCATGCCCAGCCTGGGCAAGGGCGCCGGCGATCTTAAAAACGTATCCGCCGATACCTCCGGGGCGAGTGCCGGGGTACTCATAGGTCAAAAAAGCGATTCTCATGCAATTATTATCGGCACCAGCGGAATCCTGACGATAAACAATCTGATGAGTTCCGGAACATCCTCAGCATCCCTCGGGCCGAGAGCAGATCCGTGGGCCGGTATAACGCTGGCTCTGCAATCATTACGGAGCGGTCAGGTATTGCCATCAGCCATGCAGAACCTGATATCAGGTTTATGCCAACTGCATCTGGGCGGTATCGCTCAGCATATACTCGGCGCTATTAACGCTACCGGTGAATACGCCAAGCTAAAAGAGCAATGGCTGGCGATGATCAATCTGTCACAGACGGGTCTTGTTCCGTGGGCGAGCCGCAAAAGGCGATTCGCCGCGAACATTGCGGCGCTATCAGGCACATCACCTGATCTGGTGATGCTCAGTAATTTTTGGGAAAGCGCCCAATGCCGTTATGAACTTTATATAGCCGCTGACGGCAACTGCTTTGTTTTTGATACGCAGGCAAGCAGTCCATTTGCGGGTGTTCTTGGCGGTATCAACAATCACCTGGCGGATGCGCAGCAATGGTCGCATCAAAAAAACGGCCAGCAACTGATCATGCCGATTGCTTTTAACGGCGTGGGTTATGGGTGGCTGCTCAATAAAATATTATCCGAAACGGAACATTCTTTTCTCAACTACTCATGTGCGGCGTACATTGTTGAGCCTGAACCTGCGGCTGCCTGCATTTGGCTGCATGTGCACGATCTGCGTGCGCAGTCGCCACGGTTGAGAATTTTTACCGGTGAATCCGCGGCCGACAATTATAAAAATGCGCTGATGTCTCATACGTCATGGAGTTTACCGGCGGTGTTTATCAATCAACCGCTTATGCCGCGGGCTGATTTGCCGCTTGAGTCTTTGCGTAATGAGGTGATGACGCTGCGTCAGGCGCAGCAGGATCAATTTAAGCAGCAGGCTCAGGCGTATTATGATTCAATAACCCGGGAACAATGGCGCGAGCGTTTTACGCAGGCGCATCATGGCCAGCGTAAGTTAACGATTCTGGGAATCACCACGCGTTACTCAACCGTGCTGCGATATTCTCTTGAGGAACTTGCCGAAGCCATCAAGGCCGCGGGGCATGAATTTGTCCTTGCGTGGGAAAGTGATGATCAATCACTTGAGCGACAGGATCTTGAATTGATCGCCAAGCACAAGCCGGACCTGATTGTGCAGATTTCCCGGATGCGTTACGAGAATCCCAATTTGCCGCGGAACATTCCGTTTTTATGCTGGGATCAGGATAATCTGCCGTGCATGCGCACTCCCGAAGCGCGGGAAAGTCTTGATTTTTACACCTATGTGGCCGGCCATGCCGCGCCGATAGGTTATGGCCAGCTTAATTGGCCGCGGCGCAACTGCATTTTTGTTCATGCCGCTGGGCAGGTTCATCGTTACGGATCACAGAATGTGTCGCCCGAGTTACTCACACGGCACGCTTACGATTTTTCCTACATCAGCAATGCGTCGGTAACGCCGGAAGCATATGCCCGTGAACTGGCCGATTCGTTGAGTCACGATAAGAGGATGTTATCGCTGTTTTGCGAGTCTGTTGCCGAAGTTTTGGCCAGAGCTAACGCCGGAGAAAACTGGGGGCCGGCGCCGCTGCGCGCTTTTGTCCGCCAAAAAGCGGCCGATACCCATTGCCAGTTGGCGGATAGCGCGCTTCTTGAAGTGGAAATGACACTTCAGCGTCTTGTCGACCGCGCATTTCGTCATGTCACTTTGCGATGGGTGGCGGATTATTGCCGTAATACCGGGCATACCCTGCGAATTTATGGCGCGGGGTGGGATAAAACTCCCGGCCTTTCTGAATTTGCCGCAGGCGTGGCTTCGCAAGGCGAGGAAATCCTGGCGATATACCGTGCCTCGCGCATTAATCTTCAGATCATTGAGAGCGGCATGCTGCATTCGCGTTTACTCGACGGCATTGCGGCCGGCGGATTTTTTATGAATCGCGCGGCGCTGATTGACGGTGATGACACGCCTGAGTTGCGTGATCGTTTTTCGCTTGCGCAGTGGGTGCGTGATCACAATATCACATCGCTTGAGCAGATTGAAAAAAACGATGACCCGCAGATACGTCGCAAATACCAGGCGATATACGAAGAATATCAGGCCACTGACGCATTACCGGTGTTATTCCCGGCGCTTGTCGTTATGGGGTATCTTCGGCCGGCATTTATGATATGCCCATCGCTCAATCGCATTCGCTTTCACTCGCAACAGGAATTTGTTGAGCAGGCGGATTATTTTCTTTCGCGTGAGCAGGAGCGCGCGGAACTTTCTGAAAAAATCCGCGGCGAATTTATTGAGCACTTCAGTTACGATACGCGCTGGCGTGAGTTTCTGGCCGGTATTGTTCAGGGAATGTCAGCATGACAGAGGGACTTGATCGCAAATGCGGCGTGGGCCGCGGCGAAGGCTACGTTTATATCGTGGGAGATTCGCACACGTGCGTTTTCTCCGGCGAAGATCGCATACATCTTCCGTTTCCGGTTGAGGTGGGCCATGGTTTGCCCGGTATCCGCTCAATACGTGTCGGCAGCGTGCTTGCTTATAATCTCGTTGAACTTGATACGCGCAATCAGGGCCGGCAGAAACTTTTTGGCTTTCTCGGTGTGATTCCTCCGCGTTCAATTGTGGTCATGAATTTTGGCGAAATTGATTGTCGCGCGCACCTCATCAAGCAGGCCGAATTGCAGAAGCGTCCCGTGGCCGAGCTTGTTGATGAATGTGTTGGGCGCTATACGATTGCGATTGACGAAGTGCGCGAAATGGGATTTCGCGTGATTCTCTGGGGGCCTATTGCCTCTACCATGTTGCCGCATGATCCCACACTTGAGCTGCCGTCATACGGTTCCTGCAAAGAGCGCAATCATGTGACGGATCTTTATACGCGGGCTCTGAAAAAATGGGCCGATACGCGGCATGTTCCTTTTTTTACGGTATTTTATGACCTCCGGAATGATGAGGGCGAAACGCGCGGCGAGTATTATCTTGATGGGTGGCACTTAAACCAGAAGGCGCTGCCGCTGTTGATGCCAAAACTCAGAAAAGCCGTTCAAGAGGCGGAGAGCAATAGCGATGAGTGATATTTCCGCGGAACAGTTTGAAAAAGAATACCACGAATTTGCCGCGATGGCCGGCGCCGAGCCGCGATTGCCCGTGCGCTGGGAAGATCGCCACGCATGCCTGAATGATCGCAGCCGCACGACTCCTTTTGATACGCATTATGTTTATCATACCGCATGGGCCGCGCGCATATTGGCGGAAAATCGTCCTGAATTTCATATTGATATATCTTCTTTATTGTATTTCTCTACGCTGGTTTCCGCTTTTGTTCCGGTTAAGTTTTACGATTACCGCCCGGCGCGCCTGACGCTCAGCAACTTAACCAGCGAAAAAGCAGATCTGCTTGCGCTGCCATTTGCCACGCAATCCGTGCTTTCGCTTTCCTGCATGCATGTGGTAGAGCACATCGGCCTGGGGCGTTATGGTGATCCGCTTGATCCGGATGGCGACCTTAAAGCCATGCGCGAACTACAGCGCGTGCTGGCGCCCGGCGGGCGGTTGATCTTTGTTACCCCGGTAGGCCGGTCGCGCGTCTGCTTTAATGCGCATCGCGTTTATGACCCGGCTCTGATTCAGTCATCCTTTTCTGAATTGACACTCAAACGATTTGCGATCGTGCCGGATGATTGGCATGACGGCCATCTGGTCGAAAATCCGCCTGAAGATCTCATGGCCAAACAGCAATACGCATGCGGATGCTTTCTATTTGAACGCAATCAATAATTGATATATTGAATCATCATTATTCGTTACTTGCAAAAACACGATTGACAGAAATGTTGACGATGTTTTTTGTCCGTTTATGCGATTATTTATCCACCAATAAATATTGAGACAAATTCTCATAATTTTACGAGCAAAAGATCTTTAATTCTGATACTATGTCTCAACAAAAGGTGTTTGTTCGCTTTTATGGAGAAAAACGTGAAGCAGGATAGTGTAAAATCCACAAAAAGGAATATATGTACTCTATTGGTGATATCCGTGTTGGCAGGATCAGCTTTTGGTGCTGAAGTTGCCATCAAGGAAGCTCCGCCAGAAGTTCCCGCACAGGCCGGCGCCGAAGAGCAGCCGTTACCAACGCGCGATACGCTGAGCGGTGATTGGTGGGGCACTCGCAGCGCGCTTCAGAACCGCGGGTTGAGTCTTGAAGGCAACATGACCGCCGAAATTTCAAAGAACATTCGCGGCGGCGCCAACACAGAACGCCTGACCGCACAATATCTGCTCAATATCAGCCTTACGATTGACACTGAAAAACTGGCCGGATGGCAAGGCGGCACTTTCTTCGCCAATTTTCAGCATACCGGCGGCACAGATCCGTCAACGGATGTTGGCGACGCGCAGGGTTTGTCTTCTCTCGGCGGCGGCGAACGTACGCAGCTTTCGGAAATCTGGTTCAGGCAATCTCTCTTTGCCGGCCAGGAGCTGATGTGGTTTAAGCTCGGCAAAATTGACGTCAATTCTGATTTTGCTTTCCTTGATGCGGCTTCCGAGTTTATCAACGGTGGCATGGGCTTACCGGTTTCTGATGATATCCTGCCGACATATCCTGACGCAGCTTTTGGCGCAGAGTTGTTTTTGACGCCAGTACCGTGGTTTTATGCCGGCGGCGGCGTTTTTGACGGCGCGCTGGCCGAGGGTATGCGGACCGGCCTTAATGGCCCCAAATCACTCTTTGCTTCGCCATCCGATCTTTACCTGATCGGCGAAATCGGCTTTCTGTGGGATATTGCCGGATATAACGGTACTCTTAAAACCGGCCTGCGCTACAACACCGGCACTTTTGAGCGCCATAACGGCAGCCAGCAATCCGGATCGGCCGGTGGTTATGTTTTGGGCGAACAGAAAATCTGGCGTTTTAATCCTGATGATAAGGAAGATGCGCGCGGCATGTCACTGTTTGCCGGAATTGATTGGGCGGATGAAGATGTCTCTACGTTTGGTCTGCATTACAGCGCCGGGCTGAGCATTAACGGGCCTATCAGTTCGCGGCCTGACGATGTGCTGGGCTTTGGCTTTTCTTCGGCGCGCTTCAGCCGCGCGGATGGCTCGCCGTATCGCCGCGAGAGCGAACTTGCCCTTGAGAGTTTTTATCGTGTTCAGGTCACGCCGTGGCTTTCTGTTAAGCCGGATCTGCAATATATCATCAATCCCGGCGGCGAAACTGCCTATAACGACGCGCTGGTGGCAACAGTACGAATTGAAGTTACTTTTTAATATATAACACAATATCTTTTCTCATCTTAAGAGCCAGCGGAAGTGTCCGTCCCTGGCTCTTATTTTATTTTTGCGTCAGTTGCTGTGCTCAACCGTATGCAACTTTTGCGAATGTTTTCTTTGACTAACCTTGATCACTACAGTTAATCTATTTGCAGTGTTTTGTATTGAACAGATGGGTTGTGGTTATAGTAAGTGCCAAAATAAATCGCACATGACATGCCGCCACGCTTTGCGGGGCGGCGATGATCAACTTTTGATGTGTGATTTGTCTTGGGTAATCACTCTTATGGGAGAGAGAACAATGGTTCGTTCGCTGGCATTGATTGGTTGTGCGTCATGTTTGGCAATGGGTGTGCTGGTCGGTTGCGAGCCTTCGTATGACCAGATGCGTCCTGATCCCTCAAGTATTGTTCAGGGCGATACGGGCCTGCAATCAAAAGATCTCATTGAGATGACCGACAAGATGGCTCCGGACATGCTCAAGATTCCGGAAATTGCCGCCAATCCCAACAAGGTTGTGATTGTGGTCACCGGCATTGACAACCGCACGTCATCCGCGGCCGGCGAAGACATGCGTATTTATACCGCGCGTATGCGTTCTCTGCTCAACCAGCACGCGCGTGATCGCCTTGCGTTTATTGAGCAGCGCAAGACCACGGCCGCTCTTCAGGCTGCGGAAGGCCCTGTGAATAATGACGTCTTTGAGGATGCCAGCCGCCGCGCTCCGGCTCCGCCGACAACTTTTCAGGCGCAATATGCCCTCAAGGGCGAGTTTTATGACAAGACCAATCGCCAGACAACGTTTTTCCTCTGCACATTTCAGCTCACGAATCTGAAGACCGGCGAAATCGTGTGGGAAAACAGCTACGAAACGCGGACACTGAATTATTAATGCCGCAATGTTGTGACGTGGCAATGTGATTATTGAAAAAACGCGAAAGACGAACCGCAAAACGCGAAACAGAAATGACTGACGGACTGCTTTCTGTTTCGCGTTTTTTTCATATCAACTGGAGTGTGGGAATGAAATTGACGCAGCGTTTATTGCCGTTGTTGATGATTGCCTCAACGGCTTTTTTTGTTGTGGGTTGTTCATCGCAGAATGCCATCAGCGATAAGGCGCATACCAGTTTTCTTACCGGTGATGATGTTGTGGAGATGACCGACAAAATGGCCGCGGGCATCGCCAGTGATTCGCAGGTAGCGGCGATCTCGGCGCAAAAGCCGATGGTGATTGTGCTTCAGCCGGTGGTCAATGATACAAACGAGATCATGCGCGGCCACGAACGCGAGCTTTATGTGCATCGCGTGCGTGTGCTCTTGAGCAGCAAGCAGGTATTGCGCCGGCAGTTTACTTTTGTGCTTAACCGCAATGACTATCAGACTTTGCTGAATCAGGAAGGCGTGCCGGCCACGGAACTTGGCGCCCCGGCTGATCGCATTGTGCCGGAGTTCGCGCTCAAGGGTCACTTCTTTGCCGATACTCGTGCCAACAGCAAACAGCGCAGTGACTATTATTTGTGCACTTATCAGCTTACCCGCCTGAGCGGCCCTCAGGCCGGCGAGATTATCTGGGAAGGCACATACGAAACCAAAAAAGCGATCAAAAAAGATTTGCTTGATTGACACAAGATTCATATCATCCGGCTTGTCATGGGTCGGGATATATATCATGATATGTGGGAGACTCCGCGGCGTCGCTGTTCTTACGTGGGGCCGTCATACGGCCGGCGGCGAGTGCGGTTGATCAATACGTGGGCGATCATGGGGGCTTTGCGCGCGCAGCGCGTAAAGCAAAGACTGATCTGAAAAGGAACGGATATGCTGACACTCAATCGCGTAATGCTGTGCCTCATCGCAATGATGGCACTGACGTTGACTGCCTGCCAGACGACGTCGCAGAATGTCAAAAACGGGGTGAACCTGTATGCCATCGGCGACTACACCGCCGCGGCCACCACCCTTAAGCCGGAGACGGAGAAGAAGGACGAAGACTTCGTCCTTAACAATTGCCGCTACGGCTCGGCCGCGCTGGCAGCCGGGCAGCTTGAGAATGCCGAAACGGCGTTTTTGTCTGCCTATGAGGTTATCAACGGCGTTAACACCAACAGTGGCGGGCGCACTCTTGGCGCTACGATGGTTTTTGAGGGTGTTAAAGTATGGAAAGGCGAGCCGTTTGAGCGCGCCATGGCGCATTATTACCTGGGCCTGCTTTATCTGATGAAAAATGATTACGAAAACGCCCGCGCGGCGTTCCGTAACTCGCTCTTTAAGCTTCGCGAATATGCCAAAGATAAAAAAGGCGCGCCGGAGCAGGACCAGTATCATCAATTTGAATCAAATTTCGCGCTCGGTTATTTCGGCCTGGGCTATTGCTATCTGCGCACAGGTCAGGCAGACCTCGCCAATCAGAATTTTGGCTTGGCGATCAAGCTTCAGCCCGGGCTCAAGCCAGTGATTGATCAACTCAATGACCCGAAGGTCAACACATTGATCTTTATTGATTATGGCAAGGGGCCCGTGCGTGCCGGCAAAGGATGGTATAACGAAGAATCCGCTTTTGGTCCCACTCCGGCCGAGGCAGGCCCGATTCCCACGCCGGTGGTAGCGATTGACGGCAAAGGCATCACGCTGCCGATTCGTTATCAGTTAACGGATACTCTTGCCATGGCGCAGGAGCAGAAGTGGCAGGATATTGACACGATCCGCAAAGCCAAAGCGGTCATCGGCACCGGCGCTATGGCGGCCGGTACGGGTGTGGCGGTTTATGGCGCGCAGAAAGGCGATGCCGGCACGGCCCTGGTCGGTCTTGGTATTGCCCTTGCCGGTGCGGCGCTGGCCGCAAGTTCTCAAGCGGATATTCGCTATTGGGAAACTTTGCCCCGTACCGTGTATGTGATTCCGGCCGCGCTTGATCCCGGCGAACATACCATTGAGATCAATGTTAACGGATCAACAACCAGTCCGTTCAAGGTTTCGCCCAAAGCTCCCGGACAGGGCGATAATATTTTGTATATCAGGTTGCGGTGAGCGGCCGGTGACAATGCGATTTCTGATCGGGGGCGGTTTACGACCGCCCCCGTTTTTTATGAAGATTACGTAAAAACGAATCATCGGCTGATTGCCTATCGGCCATGCGGGCCGGTACAATAAAAGGCTTATGAGTCAGGGTTCCTCTAAAAACAATGCGATGAGTTTATGGCCCGCGGCGCCTCGGGTGCTGGCGGTGCTTTCGTGCGCATTGGCATTGCTGGCCATCAATCCGGCGATGGCAAATGAAATTCTGGTGCGCCAGCTTCCGGCGTCTGTCTTAATGACGCGTAAAACACTGGCGAGCGCTTCTTTTGAGAATCATAGTTCACGATTTGGTCCGGCGGCAAAGGTCGGCCGGGCCGCGATTGAAATTCTCCCGCCTTTGGTTCTGCGCCAGCAGAACTATATTGCTCTGCATGCCGCGCTCTCTCCGCCCATTGCCTGATGCCTGCATGAGTTTGTGACCGCAGCAGGTGTTGATGCCCCTGGTGGCATAGTGTTTGGGCTTATCCCATTCTCTTTATTCATTGAATAAAAAGTTCTTATAGAACCGACCGTAAGCACAATAAAATCAGGCCTTTTTCGGCGCCTTAACCTCTGTGCACGCGGTGTTCTCTGTGAGAACTGTTCTTAAAGGCATACGCAGAAAGTATTTTTATGGCGACTACTGTTCTCAATAAGGTGCTCACGACATTTTTCGGCTCGCGCAATGATCGCTTGATCAAGACTTATCGCAAACGTGTTGAGGAAATCAGCGCGCTTGAGCCGGCCATCCGCAAAATGACAGATCCGGAAATGCGCGCGCGGGCGCAGGAGATCAAAAAGAAAATCCTCAAAAAGGAGTTGACGGATATTCAGGCGCTGCCGGAAGCTTTTGCCCTCATGCGCGAAAGCATGGACCGCAACATCGGTTTGCGTTCCGCTTTTGATCCGGCGATTAAATTTGATCCCGCCATTTTGCCGCAGGAAGCGCGCGATCTTTATACCGATGTCAAATTCAAATGCGTCGGCGAGCATGACTGGCATTTTGTGGAAATTCCCGTCGCGCTTTATGACGCGCTGCGCAGCGTGGTTCCGCAGGATCGTCCGCCGTTCCGCGCGCGTCCTTTTGACGTGCAGCTTATCGGCGGCATGGTGCTTTATGAAGGTAAAATTGCGGAAATGGCCACCGGCGAAGGCAAAACTTTCGTCGCGCCTCTGGCCTGCATGCTCATGGCCATGACCGGCAAGCACTGCCACGTAGTCACGGTCAACGATTACCTGGTGCGCCGCGATGCGGCATGGGTTGCGCCGGCTTTTCACGGTTTGGGGTTCAGCGTCGGATACATTCAGGCGTTTATGGAAAATAACGTGCGCCAGCGCGCCTACCTGTGCGATGTGACGTACGGCACCAACTCTGAATTTGGTTTTGATTTCCTGCGCGACAACATGAAGTCAAGCGTTCAGGAGCAGGTTCAGGGTCCGCTTGATTATGCGATCATTGACGAAGTCGACAGCATTTTGATTGACGAAGCCCGCACGCCTCTGATCATCAGCGGCCCGGCGCATGATCAGTCGCATCGTTATAAAGCGGCCGACGAAGTGGTCCGCAAACTCATGGTTGATCAAAAACCGTGGGATGATGCCGTAAAGGCTGAGGAAGCCGCCAAGCGCAAGCTCAAAGGCGCCGAAGGCGATATGCGCAACGCCGGCGACGCGGCGAAAAAGGCCTCGCTTCAGCGCCTGATGGAGGAAGCCCAGAAGGAACTTGAACACTGGGAAGAAGAAAAGAAAAAGCTCACGCAGTATTACGAAGTTGAGCTTGACCGCAAGAGCGTGCACCTGACGCACGAAGGCATTCAGCGTGCGCAGCAGTATGCGGGAGTCGGCAGCTTTTACATCGGCTCAAACATGGATTGGCCCCACTTGCTGGAGCAGAGCCTGCGTGCGCATGTCGTGTATGAAAAAGACAAGGAATACGTCGTTCAGAACGGCGAGATCATCATCGTTGACGAGTTTACCGGCCGCCTGATGGTCGGCCGCCAATGGAGCGACGGTCTGCATCAGGCCGTTGAGGCCAAAGAGCGCGTGCAGGTTAAGCCGGAAACGCAAACTCTCGCCACGATCACTCTTCAGAATTTCTTCAAGATGTATAAACGCATCGGCGGCATGACCGGTACGGCCATGACGGAAGCCGAAGAGTTCATGAAAATTTATAAGCTTGACGTCGTGACGATTCCGACAAACCGCAAGATTCAGCGCATGGATCAGGAAGATCTGATTTTCATGTCTGAAAAAGCCAAGTGGAATGCGATTGTAGAGAAGGTTAAAGAACTGCACGAAAAGGGCCAGCCGGTGCTGGTCGGTACTACGTCAGTTGAAAAATCAGAGCGTCTGAGCAACATGCTCACGCGCCGCTGGGGCATTGAGCACAACGTGCTCAACGCCAAAAACCATGAGCGCGAAGCTGAAATTATCGTTGAGGCCGGCGGGCAGTATGTCGATAAGCGCGGCCGCACGGTCGGCCGCGTGACGATTGCCACCAACATGGCCGGCCGCGGTACGGATATTAAACTCAGCCAGGGCGTGCCGGAAGTCGGCGGCCTTTATGTGCTCGGTACCGAACGCCACGAAGCCCGCCGCATTGATAATCAGTTGCGCGGCCGGTCGGGCCGCCAGGGCGATCCGGGCGAAAGCCGCTTTTTCCTTTCGCTTGAAGATGACCTGATGAAGCTTTTTGCCGGCGACAAAACTCTTTACTTCCTGCGCAAGCTGGGCATGAAGGAAGACGAGGCCATTGAGCACAGCATGGTCAGCAAATCCGTTGTGCGCGCGCAGAAAAAAGTTGAGGAACGCAACTTCGGCATCCGTAAAAACCTCATTGAGTATGACGAAGTGCGTGACGTTCAGCGTAACTATTTTTACAAGCGCCGCCAGACGATTCTTGAAGGACGCAACCTGCGCGAGGTCATTTTTGACATCATCGGCGAATCGGTCAACGATGCGGTGACGGAATATCTTGATAAGGATTACGTCCCCTCGTGCGTAGCCGAATGGGTGCGCACATCCTTTAACGTGGCCATTGATCCAGAAGATGTGCGCGAGCGCCATCTTGATGTTCTTGAATCTACGATCAAGGATCATTGCCGCGATGAAGTTCGCAGCAACATCATCACGAGCCTCAATGAATTTATGGACCCGGACGCCGATCCGGAAGACTGGGATTATCGCGGCCTGAGCGAGTGGGCCAAAAGTCAGTTTGATGTCACCGTCGGCGACGGGCAGCTCCGCAAGATGAACCGCGAACAGATCGCCGAATCACTGATTGACGCCGCGATGGAGCAAGTCAACCGCCGCGATTGTTCAGCCATCGACGATTTCCTCAAGCCGAATTACGCGCAGAAGCAGCTTGCTGAGTGGGCCAATACCAAGTTCAATCTGGCGATCACCACTGAGCAGCTTGTGGGCAAAAATGTTGAGCAGGCCGTCGGGTTTATCCTTGATCAGGCCAACGAAGCATACCGCCGGCGCGAAAATGAATATCCCATCGAGTACGCCATTGACGCCACGATGGCCGGCGGCGGCACGGAAAATATTTACGCTTCCGAGCAACTCGCCAACTGGGTGCGTGCCAAATATGGCGCAATGATCACCGGCGATGACATTCGTGCATTACCTGTTCAGCAACTGCATGACAAGCTTGTGGCCATCGCGGCCGCGGCTCCGGATGCGATTTTGAAGGAAGTTGACGGCGCGGTTGAAAAATTCAGCGACGCCAAGGAACTTCGCGCCTGGGCCGAGGCTCGTTTTCATACACCGGCCGATCCGGAACTCTTTAATGACGAAACCACCGATCAGCGCCGCGAGTTTCTGCGCGATACCTCGCTGGCCTTCCTGCGTAATGAGCTGACGACGCTTGAACGCGCGGTTCTTTTGCAGATTTACGACGCAACCTGGAAAGATCACCTCTACGCAATGGATCAACTGCGCGAATCAATCGGCTTGCGCGGTTTTGCGGAAAAAGATCCGCGTATTGAATATAAACGCGAAGGTTCCGCATTATTCGTTGAGTTTCTCAAGAGCATTCGCGACAAGGTGACGGATGTCATCTTCAAGGTGCGCCTGAATCAGAATTACCAGCAGCGCAACGTATACGCCTCGGCCGTTGAGACGTATCAGCGCCAGCAGACCACCGGTGTCGGCGGCAGCATGGCCGCGCAGGTGGCGCAGGTTGAATCAGGACAGGCCCCGCAACAGGCCGCGGGCGAAGAACCGGCCGTTCAAACAATCGTCAATGACGCGCCGAAAGTCGGCCGAAACGACCCGTGCCCCTGCGGCAGCGGTAAAAAATATAAACAATGCTGCGGGAAAAATGAGTCTTGAGACTTGAGCTGTGAGTCTTGAGCCAAAAGCGCTCAAGACTCGGGACTCAAGACTTCGCGGAGCGATCATGAACATTGATTTTTTAGCATGTACGCCGATCATCAATTTTGATGAGCCGCGCGTGGCGGCGCTGGCGGAAAAACTTTCCGCCGGCCGCAGCGATGCGGCGGCCGTGGCCAAAGACTGCTTTACGTGGGTGCGCGATAACATCAAGCACTCGCATGATTATCATCTTGATCCGATTACCATCAGCGCCAGCGAAGTGCTTGAGCATGGCACGGGTTTCTGCTTTGCCAAAAGTCATTTGCTCGCGGCGTTGCTGCGGGCCAATCGCATCCCGGCGGGGCTTTGTTACCAGCGCGTGCTCTCTCAGGACAGCAAGCGTTTTTACATGCACGGGCTCAATGCGGTTTTTCTGCCGGATGTCGGATGGTATCGCGTTGATCCGCGCGGCAATCGCCAGGCCAAGCCGGGCATGTGTCAGGTTGATGCGCAGTTTTGTCCGCCGGCCGAGCAGCTTGCTTATCATCCGTCGCGCGCAGGCGAGGCGGATTTTGGCGAGATCTGGCCTGAACCGCTTTCGTACATCATTGATGCGATGAGGACGTATAACACGTATGCGTCATTCATCGCCAATTTGCCGGACATGACCGTAGTGCAGCGAAGACACGCGCTGACGTTGTGATCAGGGACCAGGGGTGAGGGGGCAGGGGACAGGAAACGCAAATCCTGGCCCCAGTACCCTGACCCCTCACCCCTCGTTTTGTTTCTTGAGTTTCGTTCTTTACCCCGAAGGGGTCCGTATGCTTCCTATCGTCGCTATCGTCGGCCGCCCGAATGTCGGCAAGTCATCCTTGCTGAATTATCTTTCCGGCCGGCTTATTTCTATTGTGGACCCGACGGAGGGCGTCACGCGCGATCGTATTTCCACGCCGATTACCGTGGGCGAAAAATCGTTTGAGCTTACCGATACCGGCGGTTACGGCGTGATTGATAAGGATAATCTCACGGCCGACATTGAGCGGCAGATTCAGCTTGCCATTGAGGAAGCGCAGCTCATTTTGTTTGTGGTGGATGCGCAGACCGGCGGGCCGATTCCGCTTGATGTGGTGGTGGCCGAGTATCTGCGCAAGCAGCACAACAAAAAGGTCCTGCTGGTGGCCAATAAGGCCGATGGCGCCAAGATCGCCAACGAAGCGGGCGAGTTTTTCAAGCTCGGTTTCGGCGCTCCGATCTTTGTCAGCACCACCAATCGCCAGGGCAAGGATAAACTGCTTGATTCGGTCATCAAGCGTCTTGATTTTACGGATGCTCAGCCGTTTGTTGAGAGTCCGGAACTCAAAATTGCCGTTGTCGGCAAGCGCAACGCCGGCAAAAGCACGCTGGTCAACAGCATCGCCGGCGCGCCGCGCGTGATCGCATCAGAAGTTCCCGGAACCACCCGCGACAGCATTGACGTTCTTTTTGAGCGTGACGGGAAACAGTTCCTGATTATTGATACGGCCGGCGTTCGCAAGAAGGCCAAAATCACGCGCAACGATCTTGAGTTTTACGCATTTCACCGGGCGCAGCGCTCAATTCGCCGCGCGGACGTGGTCTTTTTGATGATTGACGCCACGCTTGAGATGGGCGATGTGGATCAGAAACTCGCGGCGTACATTGCCGAGGAATTTAAGCCCTGCATCATCGTGATAAATAAATGGGATCTTGTCAGCGGCAAGGCCACGACCGAGCAGTATCAGGAATATCTGGGCAAAATGTTGCCGCGTCTTGATTACGCGCCGATTGCGTTCATCAGCGCCCAGGAGGGCATGAATATTGATGACGTGATCAAGCTTTCTGAGACGATGAAGGAACAGGCACAAACGCGCCTGCCGACAAGTCAGCTCAACAAGGCCGTTGAGGAAATCTTGCAGTTGCGCGGCCCCAGCAGCCCCACGGCGCAGAAGGTCAAGGTGTATTACGCCACGCAAATTGACGTGCGCCCGCCGATTCTGGTGTTATTTGTGAACAATCCTCAGCTTATTACCGAAGAATACCGACGGTTCTTTGTGCGCCAGTTGCGTTTGCGCCTGCCGTTTTCGGAAGTTCCGATCAAGCTTTATGTGCGGTCGCACCATCGCAGTTTTGAGAAGGATCATCGCGAAAGCGAAGGCCCGGCATCAGCTTTTCAGGCCGGTCCGGAAAAACGCAGACAAGGCCTCAAAAAGAGCCGTGCCAGCGTTGTTCGCACAGTCAAAAAGCCCCGTTCCGCCGCTAAACAGTCGGGTAAACCGCGCGAAATAGCCAAACAGAAGGCCCGAAGTGCGAAAAACGGCCGTTCGCGCGGCAACAAGTAATAAAGAGAAGATTCTTGACCCTGCTTGGGTGCAAAAAGTAAGATCTTGCAATTGTTGATCAACTGGCCTGTTTATAAATTCCGCAGATCGGTGAGAGAATGAAATTTCAGATGCGCCGTATGTTGTTCGCGATACCCCTTACTCTGGCCGCACTAGGGACCGTGTCATTTGGCCAGGCGCCGGGCAATGTCGCCGATATCGCAACGCAGATGAGCGGCATGGTACAGGGCCGGCAGATTGATGCGCTGTCAAAATTGCCGATTCCGCAGGATGATCGCATGGCGCGGCTGGTCAATTGGCGTGACCAATACGTCACGCAGATGACGCGCTCAGAGGAACTGCGCGCCAAGCAATATCAGGAACAGGTCAACAAGGCGCAGGAATTTTTCAAAAAAGAGCGCTGGCGCAAGGCCGCCGATACGCTCGTGCGCGCCATGTACCTCAGTCACAATCAGGAAGAATTTACGCTTCTTCCCTGGGTGGCGGACATGGCCAAATCTCTGGCCGATCAGGCCGCCAAATATGAGTCGTCCGGGAGATGGCTTGAGTCTTTGACGCTCTATTCCGATCTTGATTCCATTTACGCCATCAGCGCGCAGTATAAGCATGACATGCAGCGCCTGGCGCGCCGCGTGCGCCTGCTGGCCATGTATGACGGCCAGGCCCTTTTTGAGATGCGCAAGGCCATCGCCAAGCAGGAAAAAGAAGAAGAGGCCGCGGCCACGCAGCCATCCTCAACAACGCAGGCCGCCGCAACTCAGGGTGCTGATGCGGAAACGGAAACGGCCGATGACACCGCGCCGACATTTCCCAAATGGCAGGATCATGTTGACGGCATCAATGATGTGATGATGTTCCGCGCATTGCGTTACGCGCGTGATCGCTGGGTTGAGACAATCAGCTATGAGTCGCTGATCCGCGGCGGACTTGATTCGCTGCGCCTGTTTACCACCATGCCGGAACTGGGCAAGGAATTTCCCGCGCTCAAGGACGAAAAGGCGCGCGCGGGATTTGTGGCTGCGCTTGATGCCGCGGTCGCGCAGCTTGCCACCGTTCAGGTGGATGAATCGCGCATGCAGAAAATCGTCAACGATCTTGAGATTGCCAACGCCAATACCATCAAACTTCCGGCCGAAGTATTTGCGATGGAGTTTACCGACGGCGCAATGGAAAAACTTGATCCGTTTACCGCCGTGATATGGCCGCGCGAACTGGCGGAATTTGAAAAAAATACCCGCGGCACTTTCGGCGGCGTGGGCGTGCAGATTTCCCTTGATAACCAGGGCAAACTCAAAGTCGTCAGCCCGCTTGAAGATACGCCCGCGTTTAACGCCGGCATTGAGGCCGGCGACGAAATTACCGCCATCAATGGGAAAACAACCCTCGGCATCACCATTGATCAGGCCGTGCTTCAGATCTCCGGCAAGCCGGATACGGATGTGACGCTGACCATCAAGCGCATCGGCAAATCAGAGCCGATTGATTTTAAGCTTACGCGCGCCATGATCCGCGTTGTCAGCGTTAAGGGCTATAAGCGCGATCCGGAAGACCCCAATCGCACGCGCTGGCTTTATATGATTGATCCGGATACGAAAATCGGCTACGTGCGTGTGACGCAATTCCAGAATGACACGGCCGAGGAACTTCGCAAAGCTCTTCAGGATTTGCAGAACTCCGGCATGCGCGGACTGGTGCTTGATCTGCGCTTTAACCCCGGCGGCCTGCTTGATCAGGCCGTTGAGATGAGCGATATGTTCCTTGATCGCGGCACGATTGTGTCAACCCGCGGCCGAGTGGTGCATCGCCAGGAAATTCAGGCCGACCGCGATACCTTTATCCCCAATACCATGCCGATGATCGTGCTGGTCAATCAATACAGTGCCAGCGCATCGGAAATTTTCTCCGGCGCCATGAAGGATCTGCATCGCGCCACGATTGTCGGCCAGCGCAGCTTTGGCAAAGGCAGCGTGCAGAATATTCTGCCTTTGGGCGAAAAGGCCCTGATGAAGCTTACGATGTCAAAATATTATCTGCCGGAAGGCGAAAGTCTGCATCGTAACGAAGGCAGCAAAACCTGGGGCGTTGAGCCGGATGTGATTGTGGATATGACGCCGAATCAGATTCAGTCGCTGCTGGCCAATCGTCGCGATGTGGATGTGATTTCCCGCACGTCGGCCACGCAGCCGGCGCCGACAACGGCCGCCGCAGCCACCAAGCCGGATATTGAACCGCTTCTGGATACGCAGCTTGATACCGCGCTGATGCTGCTGCGTCTGCAATTGATACAAAGCGGCAACGCCGTGGCCAGCGGGAAATAATGACAAAATTCAAAGGACAAAAGATAAAACAAATTTTAGGTCACTCTATTGGTTGACTAAACAAAGGTCCATTTTGTCATTTGTCATTTGGTGCGCAACAATAGGAATGCTAGAGAGGATGCCAAAAAGAAATAACGGCTGACAGACTTACAAAGCCGCCCCGCGATAGCGTGGCGGCAGGTCATGCGCTAAAACATTTTGGCACATATTATAAAGCGGAAACAGAATCATGTTAACCAAACGTATCGTCGGTAATACTCTTGCCACGCTTGCCGCGCTGCTTATGGGCGCGGCCACCACGCTTGTGAGCATCTGGTATCTCAGCGAGCCGGAAAAATTCATGGACTGGGCCGTACAGATTTGCGCCGGAATCACCGTCGGTATTATCGTTTTCTTTATGGTGTGGGGACATTTTCAGTCGCCGGAAGAAACGGTTAAGTCGTAAAAAGAAAATCAATGTGCAAAAAGCGAAATGCGAAACGGAAGGCTGCCTTCCGTTTCGCGTTTTTGTTTTCGTATTTCGCGTTTATTTTTAGTGCTTAACCGGACATGCGGCGATTTCGGCAAAGAAATCATTGCCCTTGTCATCCACAATGATGAACGCCGGGAAGTCAACGACCTCAATTTTGCGAATCGCCTCCATTCCCAGATCCTCAAAGTCAACCAGCTCAACTTTTTTGATGTTGTTCTGGGCCAGAATCGCGGCCGGGCCGCCGATTGAACCAAGATAGAAACCGCCATGCTTTTTGCACGCGTCGGTGACCATCTTGCTGCGATTGCCTTTGGCCACCATGATCATGCTGCCGCCATGTGACTGAAAGAGATCAACGTAGCTGTCCATTCGGCCGGCGGTGGTGGGGCCAAAGGAGCCTGACGGCATGCCGGCCGGTGTTTTGGCCGGTCCCGCGTAATACACCGGATGATCCTTGAAGTACTGCGGCATCGGCTTGCCGGAATCAATCAGTTGCTTGATGCGGGCATGTGCCGCATCGCGCGCGACGATCAGCGTGCCGTTGAGCGACAGGCGCGTCTTGATCGGGAACTGGCTCAGGATCTTGCGGACTTTCTCCATTCCGATGCTCAAATCAATGCTCACCGGCGGAGCGAGCTCCGGCGCATGCTTCGGCAGATACTTGGCGGGATTTGTCTCAAGCTGCTCAACAAAAACGCCTTCTTTGGTGATTTTGGCCTTGATGTTGCGGTCGGCCGAGCAACTGACGCCCATACCGATCGGGCAGCTTGCCGCGTGGCGGCTCATGCGGATCACGCGCACGTCATGGGCATAATATTTGCCGCCGAACTGTGCGCCAAAACCTGATTCGTTGGCCCACTTGAGAATTTTCTTTTCCCACTCCAGGTCACGGAACGCGCGTGCGCCCGTTGATCCGCTCGTTGGGAAATGATCGCAATATTTGGCCGAAGCCAGCTTAACCATTTTGAGGTTTGTTTCAGCACTGGTGCCGCCGATGACAATCGCCAGGTGATACGGAGGGCAGGCCGCGGTGCCGATTTCCTTCAGTCGCGCCTTGATGAATGCGGTGAGCGATTCCTCATTGAGCACGGCCGGGGTTTGCTGATACAGGTACGTTTTATTGGCGCTGCCGCCGCCTTTGGCGATGCAGAGGAATTTATATTCGTCACCGTTTTCGGCCAGAATATCAATCTGCGCCGGCAGGTTGTTGCCGGTGTTCTTTTCCTTAAACATCTCAAGCGGCGCGATCTGTGAATAACGCAGGTTGCGACTCTGATATGTATCAAAAATACCTTTGCTGAGCCACTCGGTATCATCGCAATCAGTCAGCACATACTGGCCTTTTTTGCCCAAAACGATGGCCGTGCCGGTATCCTGGCAATTCGGCAAAACGCCGGCCGCGCTGACTACGGCATTCTGCAAATGCGTATAGCAGACAAAACGATCATTGTCAGAGGCTTCCGGGTCAACCAACTCATCGGCAAGCTGCTTAAGATGCGCCGGGCGCAGCAGAAATGCCACATCCGTAAACGCTTCGCGCGCGAGAGCCTGTAAAGCCTCCGGCGCAACATGCAGATATTCCTTGCCGTTGACCTTGATGGTGCTGACGCCTTCTTTGGTCACAAGTTTGTAGGCCGTTTCCGTATCGTGGCCATATTGATAAGTCGGTTCATAAACAAATTCAGGCATGGGGCAACCTCACTAAAAAAGGACTGGTAACTCCCTGATTATGCATATTTTTGCTCTGAAACCAAGAGATGCTCTGCCGTTGACGTTTATCAGGAAGGAAAAGCAAATGATCTTTTTACGATAAACGACTCACGATCAACGATAAACGCTATTCGGGTGCGCCGCATACCACGCAAACATGAAGGAATGAACTGCTTCCGGCGGCGGGGCGGTCATTGTGCTTGCCGGAAAAACCTGCCAGCCACTGGCCACGGGAACGGCCACGATAGGCGTTTTGAGATCAATGCCGTTTTGTTTCTGCCACAGCGGCGTGACGGGAAACTTCAATTCATCATTGGCAAAATACGTATTATATGATTTGCGGAGATATTGTTTGCGCCAATCCGGAATGCCGGTGACGAGCGTGGTGTCAGGATGGTCGCGCAGCCACTGATCCCAGCGCGTGATGACGGCCGGGATGCGGGCCAGTTCTGTTTTGTTTTCCGCGGCCGGCCCGGCAATTGCGCGAAACTGTAACTGCGACCACAAACTTTCGTCCTTCGGATTTTGCTGGCGATCAAACATGAGCAAATTGGAGTTCAGCAGCAATCCGCTGACGCCAAATTCCGTCACGCGGCCATTGATCGTGCGATCAAAAACCACGGTGCTGTCACAGAGCGGACTGTAGGTAACGGCAATCGGCCGATCATTGAGCGTGTCATTGATAATTTCGTGCTGCGCGATGACATGAACCGGATACGCGCGCGCCTTGCCGCCGATAACCACGCCGATGATGCGATCATCACTGACCAATAATTTGCTGCGTTTTTGCGCGTCATCTTCAACAAACGTTTTGGCGTCCTGCGCTTGCGGATCAACCAGCGCCTGAAGAGCATCGCGGCCAAATCCCGCCGGGATAAGCTGCTCTTTTGCCACCAGTACAGTGGCGAGATTATATCCGTAACTGGCCAGGTTTCGGCCATCGCCGCGCACCGACCTGCGATTGGCAAATACCCACGCCACGGCCGCGACAGAAAGCACAATCGCCAGCAGCAGCACCCATCCGCCGGAGGCAAAGGTAAGCATTCGCTCGGGCTTGTGAGGTTGCGTTGTGGTTTGTGTCATAACAAAGCCCCGTGGCTTTGGCCTGATTTATTCATTGACCATGATTTTGATTTCGCGGCCCGGCAATTCATCATGCGAACTGAACTTGCCGTCAATGACCATCAGCGTAAGCAATAACGGCAGATAAGTAATGCTGGCCAGAAAAACGCGCCGGGCGTTCAGGCGGGTCTTTTCGCGCATTAACTTCATGCCAAGCCACAGCCACGCGACGCCCAGGATCACGGACCCGCCGGCAAAGTACCATCCGGAAATACCTGATAGCGTCACCATCAGTCCCAGCGGCAGCAGAACCATCGTATACAAAATAATGCTGGTGCATGTCAGCCGGCCGGTGGGATCAATCATCGGCAACATTTTAAATCCGCCGCGGGCATAATCGTCACGATAAAGCCACGCCAGCGCAAGAAAGTGGGGGATCTGCCACACAAACAGAATAGCCCCGAGAAGCCATGCGCCAAGATCAAGCATACCCGTAGCCGCGGCCCACCCCATCATGGGTGGTATGGCGCCGCAGATGGCGCCGATCATCGTATTGAGGCTGGTTTTGGGTTTTAGCGGCGTATAGAGCGCAACGTAAATAAGTATGTTGATGAACGCAAGCGTGCACACGATCCCGTTAACCAGCGGACAGAGAATGGCAAGTCCGCCAGCGGATGTCAGCAACGCGATAATCACCGCATGTGTGCGGCTCATGCTTTGCGATGGCAGCGGCCGGTTTGCCGTGCGATGCATGCGCGAATCACGGTCAATTTCAAGAAGTTGATTAAACGCAGCCGCGCCCACGGCCGCAAGCGCCGTACCGATGATCAGCCAGGCAAAAACCGCCCAGTTGATATGGCCTTGCGCGCCCATGACATAACCAACGCCGGCCGTCACCAGCACAAGCGCCGTAAGCCGGGCCTTCCCAAGCTCCATATACTGGTGAATCAGCCCGCCTTTGGCCCGCGGTTGAATCACAAGCTCATCTGATTGACCGGTCGCTGCTGCCTGCATCAATTTTCTTTCTCAATCAACAACGATTTATGCTTAAAACTATATTTGACCGTTTTTTAATTTATATTTACTCTTGCTGATCCCTTGAAAATTCCCACCCATCGGCCCTACACTGCGATCAGTTATAGTTCATCATAGGCGAGAGGAAGATGACTGTACACACTGCAAACGTGGGTTCTGAATCAGAAAATTCACCGATTAAAAGATCGGTTGATTCGTCACGATCCGGGGGCGCCAGGATATTGGCCATCGGCTTTGGGACAACTGTTGCCATGTGGGCCGCGGGATATGTGGGCCACCAGTTTGCCCAGGACGCCGCCAAGTGGCCCTTTTTGGGGCTTGTGCTGCTGATCTCTGCTTTTGGCGGTTTTGTGGCCGGCCGGCATGGCAATCTGCGCACCGGCATATGGGCCGGGCTCATAACGGGATTGCTGAATCTGCTTGTTGTCGGCTCAATTTTGGGCGACATCATGAGGCAGGCGCGCCACCATCAGGAATCTCTCAGCGTTTTGCCATCAATCGCGCTTTTCGGGCCCGGGTCAATTATTACGGCCGTGATTCTCAGCGCCATTGGTGCGGCCATCGGCAAAAATTTCCCCGCATCCCGCAAGCGTGACTGGCCGGCGGCTTTTGGCTGGGTCGCCGTATGCGCCACGCTGCTGCTGATCTTTGCCGGCGGACTTGTCACCGGCAATAAAGCGGGCCTTGCCGTTCCGGATTGGCCCAATTCTTTTGGCAGCAATATGTTTCTGTATCCGCTATCTGCCATGACCGGCGGCATTTTTTATGAGCATGCCCACCGTTTGCTCGGATCGCTGGTCGGCTTTACCGTGCTGACGTTGGCCGTTTTTGTTACACGTACTGATCGCAGGCCGCTTGCGCGCTGGCTGGTGTGGGTGACGTTTGGCGCCGTTGCGCTTCAGGGATTTATGGGCGGCATGCGCGTCACCGGCAAAGTCACACTCTCAACAGATGCCGCTGTGATGTCGCCAAGCACCACGCTTGCGATTATTCATGGCGTGTTTGCTCATTTTGTCCTTGCGTTGCTGGTGGTGATTACCGCGGTGATCTCGCGGCGCTGGCGCAGTGATGATGCGTCGCTGAGTCATCCCGCAGCGGATACGGATCGCAAATTTAATGTGGTGCTCGTAGGCATGATCATCGCGCAGACTTTTCTCGGCGCACTGGTGCGGCACAGGGATTTTGGCGTGACTCTGCATATTACGGTGGCCGCATTTGTCGCATTGCTTGCGCTGATGTGCGGTCTGCGCGCGGTGGCTATTTTTGGCCGCATCGGCCCGATGCGCCGCGCCGGTATCGGCCTGATGATCGTCGTCGCCATACAGTTGATTCTCGGCGTGATCGCACTGGTCTTCCGCAAACCCATTACGCAAACGCAGGTTGATTTTGGCACTGCGCTGGTCACCACTCTGCATCAGAGCAACGGCGCGTTGTTGCTGGCCGTGGCCACGGGGCTTGCCGCGTGGACTTTGCGACTGCTGAAATTTGACTCGGCCGCCAAAGACTGGCACGCGCCGGAATCCGCATCAATCAGCGGATGAGTCTGCTGCCTTTTGATTAAGGAGCACATCATGCAAAATGCTCCCGTTATTTCCCGCGTGCTTGTCACCGGCGCATCCGGATTTGTCGGCCGGCATATTGTGGATGAATTATTACGCCAGGGATTTGGCGTTTCGGCGCTGGTGCGCAATCCTGATACATATCGCAGAGAGGATGTCACTGCCTATTCCGGATCAATCCTGAATCGGGAGAGCATCATCCCGGCCGCGCAGGGATGTGATGCGATCATTCATCTTGTCGGCATCATTGCGGAAAATAAGCATGACGGCACTTTTGAGCAGGTACATGTCACCGGCACGCAGAATGTCATCGCGGCCGCAAAGGCCACCGGCGTAAACCGATTTGTGCACATGTCGGCGCTCGGCACGCGGCCACAGGCCGCATCGCGTTATCATCAGACCAAATGGCAGGCCGAAGAGTCCCTGCGCCAATCAGGATTACAGTTCACTATTTTTCGCCCCTCAATGATTCTCGGCCCGGATGGTGATTTTGCCCGCATGCTTGTCAACTGGGCTCGCGGAAAGGCTGCGCCATTTTTCTTTATGCCTTATTTTGGCGCGGGTATTTTGGGTCAGCGCAACACGCATCACCTTCAGCCAATCAATGTCGCTGATTTGGCTGAGCTTTTCTGTCACGCGCTCAATACCCCGGCCGCAATCGGTAAAACTTATGATGTCGGCGGACCGCAAACGTTGACATGGCCTGAGTTTCTCTCGCAGGCCGCGCTGGCGATCACCGGCAAAAATAAACCTGCCATCGGCATCCCCGCCTGGTGGGCTAAGTTTTTGGCGTCATTGCCGTTACCGCTGCCCTTTAATCGCGATCAGGTTGTGATGAGCCAGGAAGACAACACCTGCAATCTGGCACAGCTTCAGGCTGATTTCCCTGGCTTTCGGCCACAATCCGCGTTTTCTGTCTTCCGAAAAAGATAATTCGTAAACGAGAATTATACGTATTCGTCACTGGTTTTTATTACCAGAATTTTCCGGTGATCATGCCGCCGCATACTTTCTTTATAGAGTGCTTATCGTATACTCACGTTTGTTAGAAAGCGGTGTCTGTTCAGGGTGCGGGTAAGTTGTATGTTCCCTGGGCACAGGAGTTCATCGTGTTTGAATCACCTGCCATTCCGAGTGTCAGTATCATCGTGCCGACCTATCGCGAGGCGGAAAATCTGCCTTTGCTGGTGCCGCAGGTGGCTGATGCCATGCGTAAGCGCGGGTTGATGTGGGAGATGATTGTCGTTGACGACAATTCTCCTGACGCCACCCCGGCCGTGCTTGATCGCCTCTCTCAGGATTATCCGCAACTCCGCTCTATCATTCGCACAAAAGATCGCGGCCTGTCCTCGGCCGTGCTGGCCGGCATCAGCCAGGCGCATATGGAGTATATCGTCGTCATGGACGCGGATCTCTCGCATCCGCCGGAATCTGTGCCGGATCTGGTAACGCCGCTCATCAAAAACGAAGCTGACTTTGTCATCGGTTCGCGTTATGTAGAAGGCGGCGGCACTCAGGATTGGTCTCGTTTACGCTGGCTCAATAGTTTTGCCGCAACATTGCTGAGCAAACCCTTTACCGGCGGCGTGCGTGACCCGATGGCCGGTTTCTTTGCCATGCGCCGCGCCACGCTTCTCAATGCTGATCCGCTTTGTCCCATCGGCTATAAGATCGGCCTTGAGCTTCTGGTTAAATGCAAAATTAAGCGTGTGAAGGAAATTCCGATTCTCTTCCGCAACCGCGCCAAAGGGCAAAGCAAGCTCACGATGGGCGAGCAGTTCCGCTATCTTGAGCATCTTTCGCGCCTTTATGATTATCAGTATCCCAAAGGATCTCCGCGGATCAAGTTCATCATTGCTTCAGGTTGCGGCGCAATCGGATGCGTCGCGGCCAATTTTGTCTGCGACGCGCTGAACATGTACCGCCCGGTAAGCCTTGCTCTGGGCCTGCTGACCATGATCGCCATCACGGCCGTGTTTTTTGTCCGTTATGTGCGCACGCAGCGCGATTTTATTCTCATGCGCCATCCGTATAGCGAATTTATATATATCAGTCTTGCTGAACTTGTGGCCGGCTGGTTCTTTGCCGTCTCAACATGGACAACCTTATGGATTGTGCCCATTGCCGTGGGCATAACCGTTCTTTTGCTGGTACGTTACGCGTTGCGTAAGGTCTTTCTGCACGATATCCGTGGCATTCGCGGCGAGCGCATTGAGAATGCCAACATCAAGCTTCAGCTTCGCGCATTTGCCGCTCATCCCGCGGCATCAGCTTGACGACATACTATTCAGAAATCCGCAATCAGCAGTCAGCGGCGGGGAGTTTGGCTCTCTGCTGCTGACTTCTGTATTCTGTCTGTTGATTTGTTTTTGATGGAGTTGATATGTCTTTACCGCCCACGCTGCAATGGATTGGCTCGGCCGACGGCCATCTTGATATTATTGACCAGCGCCTGTTGCCCACTGAGCTTAAGATCATTCAGCTTCGCACGGTTGAGGAAGTGTATGACGCCATTAAAACGCTGGCCGTGCGCGGCGCGCCGGCCATCGGCATCACCGCCGCATACGGCATGGTGATCGCCGCGCGCAATGTTCCGCCAAGCTCGCAATCGGCCGTGCTCATTCAGGTTCTCATTGAGGCCGCGGATTATCTTAAAAGCGCCCGGCCCACAGCCGTTAATCTTGAATGGGCCGTTACGCAAATGCTTGAGCAGGCCATCGCTCATCGCGCCGTCGGCGTGCGCAGCCTCATTATCCGCCTGCTTGAAGAAGCGCAAGCGCTGCATCGTGAAGATGCCGCCATGTGCCGCGCCATCGGCGAGCATGGCCAATCCCTGATCCCTGATAACGCCGCAATTTTAACGCACTGCAATGCCGGCGCGCTGGCATGCAGTGAATTTGGCACAGCGCTGGCTCCGATTTACGCAGCCATTGGCCGCGGCAAAAAAGTGCGCGTCTTTTCAGACGAAACTCGCCCGCTGCTTCAGGGTTCGCGCCTGACCGCCTGGGAACTTACGCAGGCCGGCGTGGATGTCACCGTCATCTGCGATAACATGGCCGCGTGGCTGATGAAAAAACAGCCCATCAACATGGTGATCGTCGGCGCGGATCGCATCGCCGCCAACGGCGATACCGCCAATAAAATCGGCACATATTCCCTTGCGCTGGCCGCACGCGCACACAGAGTTCCGTTTTATGTCGCCGCGCCCAGCAGTACTTTTGATCTTTCTCTTCGCGACGGCGGCGGCATCCCGATTGAGGAACGCGGCGGCGAGGAAATCACTCACGGCTTTGGCCGCCAGACCGCGCCCTATGGCGTCAAAACTTTTAATCCTTCTTTTGATGTCACGCCTGCTGATTTAATCACCGGAATCATCACGGAAAAAGGCCTTATTTCGCCGGTCAACCGCGATACCGTTGCGGCCATGATCGGTAAGTAGTCGCCGCGTCTCATGTTGAGTTGTGATATCTGGTCCATTTCGACCGTGACCGGATATGCTCACATGATGACTTGATTGCATATTGCTTAAATAAATGCAATAAATTGCAATTCAGTGCGATATTCATCTGTTAGTGAGATTGTCAAAAACAAATCACGTATCACAAGTTGATCGGGCTGCCTCGCAAAGCGTGGCGGCATGTCATGTGTGATTTATTTTTGGCGCATACTCTATTCTCGCACTCTCAAGGATTCTGAATCATGCATAAATGGCTTACCGGCGCCGCGATTGTCGGCCTTACCATGACTTCAACACTTTTCGCCCAGCAGGCCGTCGGCCGTTACGATATTGTGATTTACGGCGGTACCAGTGCGGGCATCGCCGCCGCCGTGCAGGCCAAACGTATGGGCAACAGCGTTGTGCTCCTGAGCCCGCAAAAACATATCGGCGGGCTCTCCGCAAGCGGCCTCGGGTGGACTGACACCGGCGAAACAGGCGTCATCGGCGGCATCAGCCGCGAATTTTACCAGGTCGTGTATGACTACTACCGTCAGCCCGTTTCCTGGAAATGGGAAACCGCCCATGATCACGGCAAGCACGCCAGCGGCATCGCAGGTCCGGACGGCAAGCGCGCCATGTTTGTTTTTGAGCCTCATGTCGCCGAAAAAATCTTTGAGACTTGGGTTGCTCAAAATCAGATTCCTCTTTTCCGCGATAAATGGCTTGATCGTTCCGCCGCGGGCATAACCAAAAAAGACGGCCGCATCACGGCGATTCGCATGCTTGACGGCACAACCTACGAAGGCCGGATTTTTATAGACGCTTCTTATGAGGGTGACCTCATGGCGCTTGCCGGAGTCCGTTATACCGTCGGCCGCGAAGCCAACAGCCAGTACGGCGAAACGATCAACGGCATTCAGCTTGATCGCAAGGGTCACCAGTTCAACACCAAAGTCAGCGGATATAAGATTCCCGGCAACCCGGCCAGCGGGTTGTTGCCGCGCATCAGCAATGCCGCGCCGGGCAAAACCGGCGAGGGTGACGGCAAAATTCAGGCGTACAATTTCCGCATGTGCCTTACCCGCGAGCCGGACAATCGCGTTGCGTTCCCAAAACCGGCCAATTACGACCCCGCCGAATATGAACTTCTGCTGCGTGCGCTTGAGTCCGGCGAGCGCAGGGTGATGAGAAAATTTGATCTGATTCCCAACAAAAAAACAGACACCAACAACGCCGGTTCATTCTCCACTGACAACATCGGCATGAATTATGATTATCCCGAGGCCTCCTACGAGCGCCGCGCCGAGATTATTGCCGAGCACATCCGTTATCAGCAGGGTTATCATTATTTCCTCGCCAATGATTCGCGCGTGCCGAAGGACGTGCACGACTGGTACAGTCAGTGGGGATTGGCAAAGGATGAATTTACGGACAACGGAAACTGGCCCTATGAAATTTACGTGCGCGAGGCGCGCCGCATGCTTGGCGACGTCGTCGTGACGGAAAATCACATCCGCCAGACCATCGCGACGGAGCGTTCAATCGGCATGGGTTCCTATGTCATGGACTCGCACAACGTTCAGCGTTATGTGGATGAGGAAGGTTACGTCAAAAACGAGGGCGACGTTCAGGTGCGTCCGCCGGCTCCGTATCCGATTGATTACGGCGCAATCATTCCCAAAAAAGATCAGTGCCAGAACCTCATGGTGGTTTGCGCCGTCAGCAGTTCGCATATTGCTTACGGATCAATTCGCATGGAGCCGGTGTTCATGATTCTCGGCCAGAGCGCCGCAACCGCCGCATCGCAGGCCATCGCCGCCAATTCGGCAGTGCAGGATATCAATTATCCGCAGCTCGCCGCCCGGCTCAAGGCCGACGGGCAGATTCTTGAATTGAAAAAAGAAAAACCAAAATGAGAAATGTTGATGCTGCGTTTCGTCCTTGATGTGCGTGATGCAGCCAAATAGCACCGGCGCCTTTGCGGCCCGGTGCACAAACAAAGGAAAATAAGGGAATTATCACAGGTCTTGCGGACCGACTCCGTTTTTTATTCCTCCATCAGCGCGGAGTTTTTCAACATTTGTCCGTAGCGGCTCTTGCCGAGTTTTTCTATCAATTTCAGGAAGTGCGCCTGATCAATCCATTTCTGGCGATAGGCCACTTCTTCCGGCGAACAGATCAGCATGCCCTGGCGTTCCTGCACGGCCTCAACAAACGTTGCCGCCTGCAAAAGCGATCCGTGCGTGCCGGTATCAAGCCACGCCGTGCCGCGGCCGAATTTCTCAACGTTCAGCGTGCCTTCTTCAAGATACATGCGGTTCAGGTCGGTGATTTCCAGTTCGCCGCGCGCGGATGGTTTGAGTCTCGCGGCCTTCTGGCAAACCGTTTGGTCATAAAAATAAAGTCCCGTCACGGCCCAGTTGCTTTTGGGTTGTTTGGGTTTTTCTTCAATGCTGATGGCTTTGCCGGCCTTGTCAAATTCCACCACGCCGTAATCACTGGCGTTGCTGACCCAGTATGCAAAAACGCTGGCGCCTTTGCCTTGCGTCGCGGCGTGCTGAAGCAGATTCGGCATGCCGTGGCCAAAGAACATATTGTCACCCAGCACCAGTGAGCAGGGCTGATTGTCGCAGAATTTTTCACCGATGATAAACGCCTGTGCCAATCCGTCGGGGCTCGGCTGAACCGCATACGAAATTTTCATTCCCCACTGGCTGCCGTCGCCCAGCAATCGGCTGAATGCCGCCGAATCCTGCGGCGTGGTGATCACCAGCACATCGCGGATGCCCGCCAGCATGAGTGTGCTCAGCGGGTAATAAATCATCGGTTTGTCATACACCGGCATCAATTGCTTGCTGACCACCATCGTAACCGGATAAAGCCGCGTACCGCTTCCGCCGGCGAGAATAATGCCTTTTTTAACCATATTCTTCCTCCCTATGTGCCCATCTGTATGCCGTGATTGCTCACGAATCCCACTTTCGCAGATATTGTATACGAGTCGGCCGCCACAGTTGCGAAAATTAACGCTTTTTTACATTTTTACGCGCGCCAACGCTTATCCTGGCCGTCCGTACCAGCTCCATCCGATATCCCTGCCATTCTGAGCGCGCCAATAAAAATCTTATGAGTACTTCCTAAACCCGGCCCATCCGCGGGACGATAAAAACTGTACAAAGGTACTCAGCCAGTTACTGAGACCTCACACGGAGGTATAAATTATGAGCAGTCCGGCAAAAACCATTCGCATTATGTGTCCGAACCTGAAATGCCGCAGCATTCTGGTTGTTCCCGATACCGCACGCGGAAAGAACGTCAAGTGCAGCAATTGCGCGACACTGTTCAAAATCCCGTCGCAGCCCCCGGCAACCAGCCCGGCCGGCGCCGCCGCTAAAGCATAACAATCTTGAATATCGGGCAAGGATGCCCGGCAACAACTTCTCCTCCTTCTCCCACGCGTGAGCCGCAGAACCTCGCGCGTGACTTTTTTTGCCCCGATATTTTAAGTTTTATAGCACAAACCCCAGCACCGGTGCCTTTACGGCCCGGTGCACAATCGATGATTCGCATCAATTAAATTCATCTGTCGCCAGAGAAAAGTTCTGCCATGCAAAAATAAACATCTCAAAAGAGGGCAAAATAACAAAGTAAGAAGTAACAAAAGTAAAAAGTAAAAAGTAGGAAGTAAAAAGTAGGAAGTAGGAAAAATCGGGCGGCATGTATTGCGCTGGGCGGGAGTCGAACCCGCAACCTTCGGCTTCGGAGGCCGACGCTCTATCCAATTGAGCTACCAGCGCTTCTGGCTCATTCCAGATAATCAAGTGTAGCGTAGTCTGGCCGGATCGTCAAAACGTGCACAAATGGCAAAAAATGATGACTTTGGCATGTGCGTTATCAATTCTCTTCACCTGTGGCTGAAGTTAAAAAAGTTGATACGATGGCTGACATTCGCTGATCTTCTATTTACGCAGGGAATGCCATGTCATTGTTTGATGCTTCTGCCTCATGGATCTGGTCGCCATCCGTTTCCCGTCCGTATCATCAGGTGGTTTGTTTTCGCCGGTCGCTGGCGGTAAGCGGGAATCCCGCTTCGGCGCGCATCCGGATCACGGCTGATTCTCGCTATGAATTATTTGTCAACGGGCAATGGGTGGGCAACGGCCCGGTTCGTTCCTGGCCATCTCCCTGGCCGGTTGATGAATATGATCTGCGCGGATTGCTCAAGCCGGGTCAAAACGTCATCGCTGTTCAGGTTCTTCATTATGGCATTTCTACTTTTCAGTATCTGCATGCCGATGCGGGGCTTATCGCGCAACTTGCCTGGCAGGATGACGCCGGCGATCATCAACTGGCCACGGATTCGCAGTGGCTTTGCCGGGAGCATGACGGTTTTCTCTGGCCCGTCTCGCGTCTGAGCTGCATGCAGCCGTGGGAAGAGCAGTACGATGCGCGCGCGGCCGGCTGCGACTGGTCGTTGCCGCAGGCTGATGAATCTTCCTGGCGCCCGGCGCAGGCGCTTTATGCCGCCGGCCAGGGTCCGCATGCTGAATTTGCCGCGCGAGATATCCCGATGCTCACCCGTGAGCCGGTTGATCCCGTGCGCCTCCTGACCGTTGAGTCCGTGCGCGGCGCGGATTATTCGTGGTCGCTCAATCCGCGTGATTTCGTCAACGCCGCTGATAAAACCGCAAACAACATCCGCGCCAACATGCTCATGATGACGCACATTTACAGTGAGCAGCCGCAGGATGTTGAATTTCATCAGCCGCATCATCGCCCGTTTTTACCGTGGAAATTAAACGGCGCTGAACTGAAATTTGCTGACATGAGCAAACAGAAAACCGATACCGGCGTGGCGCATGCCAAATTGCGCGCCGGGTGGAATACGCTCATGACGCGCCTGCCCGGCGTTGAACATTACTGGTGGGCGGTGATCAACATGTGGTCCGCAAAGCCGGTGCGTTGGTCCGCGCGCGCGGATGATTCCGCGGCCCAAACGCCCTGGCTTGCGATGGGGCCGTTCGGTAAAGCCGGCGAAAAATTGCCGGTCACTGATACTCACCAGGCGCTGGTTGATGCGGAAAACATTGATCCCGCCGCCACGCTTGAGCAGTTTGAGGCAATCTGGTCAGCCGGCAAATTAAATGACGATAACGCCGCCGCTGTGTATGTGCGCGTGATGACGCGCGACATGGTTACCGACAAGGATGTGTACGCGCTATGCTCATCAGAACGCATTGTGCCGGGTGCTGAGCCCAAAATCGATCAGCCGCTTGCCATGCTGACGCAAACGCAGGAATGGGCCACCATTTACCCGGCCGAAAACGGCGCGGATGTCCGCATTCTGCTTGATTTTGGCCGCGAAGTGGTCGGCTATCATGAATTTGAGATTGACGCCCCGGCCGGCGCCATTGTGGACAATCACAACTTTGAGTTCATTCAGCCTGACGGCCGCTATAACCTTGCCGAAAGCATGAATAATTCCTTCCGGTACATTTGCCGCCCGGGCGCACAGCATTACCGCACGCTCATGCGCCGCGGTTTTCGTTATTCGTGGTTTTCGTTCCGCAATTTTAATCAGCCGATCCGCGTGCGATTCATTCGCGTGCTCATGAGCACCTATCCGCAGGCGCGCAAAGGTTCCTTCGCATGCTCTGACGCATGGCTTGATCGCATCTGGGAAGTCGGCGCGCATTCCGTGGCCTGCTGTTCGGAAGATACCTATACGGATTGCCCCACATACGAACAAACCTTTTGGGTTGGCGATGCCCGCAACGAAGCGCTTGTTGATCATATCATCAACGGCGATCCTCGCCTGAGCGCTCACGGTTGGCAGGTTGTGGCGCAAAGTCTTCAGCGCAGCGTGCTTGTTGAGAGTCAGGTGCCCAGCGGATGGCAGAATATCCTTCCCGCATGGAGTTTCTTATGGATGCGCTGGGCGCAGGAACATTATCAGTTCACCGGCGATGCGGAATTTGCCAAGCGCGCTATCGCCAGCCTTGCTCAGAATATTGCCGGTATTGAGCAGCATATTTCGCCACGCGGGCTCTTTGCCATTCGCGGCTGGAATATGTTTGACTGGGCTCCGATGGACACGCCGGACGAAGGCGAACTGGCGCACCTGAATTGCCTTGCGATCATGGGCATTCGTCAATCGGCCATGCTCGCGCGCGATTTTGGCGCTAAAAAAGAGGCCGCCAGATGGGATAAACTCGCAGACAGCCTTGCTGATGCGGTCAACAAACATTTGTGGGATGCCAAACGTAACGCATACATTGACTGCATTCATAAGGATGGCCGGCGTTCGCAGGTGCTCAGCCAGCAAACGCACACCGTAGCGTTTATGGCCGGCGTTGCCAAAGGCAAGCGGCTGTTGCGCTGCCAGGAGATCATGCTCAAGGCGCCAAAGGGATTTGTTGAGGCAGGAAGTCCGTTTTATATGTTCTTCCTGCTTGAGGGGCTTGTGCGGCTTGGCAAGTATCAGCCGATGCTCAAGGTGATTCGCGATTACTGGGGCAAACAGGTAGAGGCCGGCGCCACAACGTTCTGGGAGGAATATCATCCGGAGCGTGCGCGCATGACGCGCAGCCATTGTCACGGATGGTCCTCCGCGCCGACGTTCTTTTTGAGTCAGCATGTGCTGGGCATTCAGCCGGCAAAGCCCGGTTATGCTGTAGTGCGCGTTGCGCCGCAGTTGGCCGGCGTAACCTGGGCGCGCGGCGATGTGCCCACGCCGCATGGCGTGGTGCATTGCGGATGGCAGATCAAGGGGAAAACATTTGCCCTGCGTCTGCAATTGCCGGCGGGTATTCCGGCCGACATAGAAATCCCGGCCACCGGCAAACTGAGTGTGCTTGCCGGCAAGGTGCAAAAAATCGGTTCATCGCGCGGCGTCACGCGGCTTAAGGCTCAGGGTAGGCAAATTCAGTTGACGATTGGTTAATGCGGTTATTTGCTGATGCTGACTTCACCGGTATCCCATGTCAGCATGACGTACATGGTTCTGCCGCCGCCGGTGAGCGGAATCACAATATTCTGCGTGACGGCCGTCTGCGTATAGGATGAGTTCAGGTATATCGGCTGTCCGTAGCGATTAAATGTCAGCCGGTAGCTGGTCAGTTCAGGCGTCAGCGTGCCGAGGCTCACGCCGGCGAGGTAATGATTGCGCCCGGTGGTAAAATCATTGATATACGACTGGTTGTCGCCCGGAAATTGAATCACGGACGAACTATTTGCGCCACTGGCGCGTGACTCAATCCAGTAACGATTGTCGTCATTGCTGAAGCGCAGAAAAAACTGCGAATCAGAACGCGCGATGCACAGGCTCTGGCAATATTCAATGTCGGCCGCCAGTTGATTGGCGGCCGTTTCTATTTTGGGCCCGCCGGCGCTTGCGCCGACAAGCGGAATGACAATCAGCCCCATGATGCCGATGATCAGCGCCACAAGCACCAGCTCAAAAAGCGTAAAGCCGCGGAGTTGTCGCCGCCTGCGGTTCACCACGACTGCCTTTCTTCATATTGTCCCGCATACGTGCCGCCGGTGATGTTCGCGGCCGTGGCGGATGACGCATCAAGATCCTGATGCAGGCGCGATGCGCCGAGTATGTTGACCTGATTACCGACGACTGAGCCAAATAGCGTCACGGCAGTCGTGGCGGTGCAGCTTGAATCGCAGGTAAGCTGCACCAGCGACTGAGGCGCGAAGATCAGCCCCGACATCCACGCATGATCCTCAAGCTGCACTTTCGGGCATGACGAAAGACCGAAAATTTTCAGCGCCGACGGCCCGCTGGCGGAACGATTCTGCGTGGCCTGATTGTAATTGCTGTCATAAGCATCCGTGTTAACTTTGGCGTAGCGTTCAATGATCACTTCGTTGGTGGCATAAATGGTAAGCGTGCTGCCGGAGTCAACAATGATGCGCCCGGCAATATCAATATTGCCAGCCACATACAAAACAACATTTGACGAATTGGCGATGCGCAATGTCGTTCCGGCTTTGATCGCCATGTTGTAAGGAATATAAATCGTTCCCGAGCCCGACATCGTGAGCATTCTGCCCAAAAATGACCCCGGATCGCCCGACGGCACATAACCGCTTGTCGTCACGTTAAATGACGCCGGGTAGTTGCCGTCGGCCACGGTATAGCTGCTGGCCGAGCTTGAGAATGTCGGCAGGTCGCTAAAACTGTTGATATTCGGCGGCGTGACCCACCCGCCCACGCGCTTCATCGGCAGCGAAATATTATAGCCGACATACAGCTTGCCGCCGTTGCGGGCATTAATGCCGTACCCGTTCTGATACACGCCGCTGGTATTCCAGTATTGGGTTGATCCGTCAATCGTAATAGAGTTGACTGAGCCTACTGTCGCGTTATAGCGCACAAGCAACTGCGAAAGATAACTGTACACATAAGGGCCGCTTCCGCCGGATTTGTAGGAATCAAGCACCACCGAAGGGCCGGTTAATGACAGCGCGCCCATTGCGTAAATGCCCAGGCCCCAGGGATTGCCGGCGCCTGTTGGCTGTATGCGCGTGGTGATGGTGACGCTCTGCCCGCCGTAAGTTCCGGTGCTGACAAGATCGGCCGCGGCCGTGGCATCGGTTGAAAAAGCGGTAGCCGGCGATACCGGCGCCAATTTGACCGTCACATGCGCGCCGGCAAAGAAATCATTGTCAATCAGCGTTTTATTGCTGGTGTTTTTATCCGCCAGCAGCCGCCAGTTGGTGTTATAGTCCGTCGCGGACCATCCGTCATTGTTATTCAGATAGTACAGCGCGCAGTCAATTCCGCTTGAGGCAAGCTGGCGGGCCATATCGGATGCGGCCTGATTTTTCGTCAGGCCGATGGCCGTGTTCTGCGTGGCAAGGTATCCCGCCGTCATCACGGAACAAACCACCAGTGCAATCATCACCAGCAGCAGCGCCATGCCGCGCCGATGTACAACTTTTCTCTGCGTATAGCGCACCATGTTCATTTCGGAGCCACCCTCTGGCGCATGGCCGCGCCGATGATTGCCGTGCTGGTTTGCGGAGCGGTTCCTATCGTCGCCACCGCGCGCACATAGGTTGCCTCATCAAGCGGCTCCGTGCGGACGTAATAATAGGGCGCCACCGGCGGAATAAACGCGCTGACCGAAAACGCCGAGACGTTTGTGCCTATTACTTCCATTTGCGAAAGGCCCGTGCTTTTACCCTTGAGATTCTGCACCGCGGCCATATATGTCGCGCTGTTCCAGTTTGCCGGATATCCCGCGCCAGGATCAACGGCCGTGCCCGCCTGGTCATCAATCGGCGTATTGTTTGAGTAATACATACGCACCTGCTGCGATGCCTGATCCCACTCAACAAGCACAATCTCGTTTTGATTCACCTCAAGACGGTCTGCCAGCCGGTTTGGCGGCGTATAATCCGCGCCATTTGTTCCGGGTATCTCGTCAAACCAAAGCACGATGGCCGTATTTGTGGTTGCCAGAACGCAGCGGGAGCGCTCAATGACATCGCGCAGACGATTTTGCAGCATTTGTGTGCGCACAAAATATTTCCGGCCATCCTGCGTAGAGTCCGTTCCTTGAGAAACGCCCATCATCAACGTGACCATCGTCCCGCCGATGAGCGTCGTGATGCTCAGCGCGATCAGCAATTCAACAAGAGTAAATGCATGTTTCCTGTTCATCATCATCCCGGTACCAAACGTGATTGATTGACCAGAACACGCCCGTCATGCGAAATAGTGACGGTCACAACGCACGGCGCGGAAAGCGTCATGTTTTTCAGCTTCATCGTTCCCTGGCGCGTTACGGATATGGTGCGCACAAATCCCTGCATCGCGTCAGGATAGGCATTGCCGGAAAGATCCTTAATGCCGGCCGGGCCGTCACTGTAATTGCAGTAATCCTGAAGATCCGCTGCCGATTGGCGCGTAATCCCCGCAGTCGGCGCAGACTTGCTGGTGTTGGTGCTGGGCGCAAGCCGCAAAACTTCCGACATTAATGCTTCGGCATGCATGCGCGCGTAAAGCAAATCAACGCTGTTTTGGGATTGCTGTCTTCCGGCGGAAAGCGCGCCGCTGACCGCGGCCGTGATGATTGCCAGGATGGCAACGGCCAGCAACGCCTCAAAAGCGGTAAAGCCGGCATGTCGCGGATGAATTTGTGACGGCAATCGCATCAAAAAAATCGACCTTAAACAGGGGGTGCGGTATTGCACCACCTCTTTAAGGTCGGTTATTTATGGCTCAGGGTTTATAACGGCTGAGCTATGGGACTTGCGCCCCTGATGTTTGCGAATTTCCGTGGTTATTATCGGTGCGCGTCAGGTGTTTTGGCAATTTTTATGCTACTGTGACCTGAATATCCGTAAACTCGACACCGATCTCATAAAATCCCGTGCCTGCCGGACGTACGCGAATAACGCGCGCCTCAAGCGAACGCACAGAGCGATCCGGCAGCGGCAACTGTATCTGCACGATCTGGCGGGGATAAATCAACTGGCGATGAATAAAGCTCAGGCCCGTGCGCGAAAGGTTTCGCGTGGTAACCTCAAATTGCTCGGTTTTCCCGCGCGGCGCATCAACCATGATTTTGGCGCTGACGCGATACCGGCTGCGAAGAGTTCCGCGACGTTCATCCGTTTTTTCCCGGCAACCCTGACGGTCAAGCCACTCAAGTGTATGCTCAATGGCGTCGGCCACAGTCGGCATTGTTGTGTTTAAGGTTGTCATCGCGGACCTCCCTTCTTTGTTGAAAAACGGGCCTTAACCTCCGCCCGACTTCTGAGATATCGGACGATCCTCGGTTAAACTTTATAGGTCTTTCGTTGATTTGCGGTTTGCAGTTCGTTAACTCTGCAAGCGCCGGCCCTTTGGCGTACAATAATAGCACGATTAATCGCAATACAAAGATTCAGGAGGCCTACTTTTGTTGGTGAGCCAGACACGCATTACGGTTCCGGTTTTTATCACACCAGAGACGGATATTCGCTCAGCACTGCAATCCGCAGCCGCTACTGGCGCTGATCTGATTGAGCTGCGTTGCGATAGCGCCCCCCAAAATGCGATGCTTGAGGCGATACGCACATCGCCATGTCCAGTGCTGGTGACGGTGCGCGCTCCCTGGGAGGGCGGCCAATCTTCGCGTACTGATGAGGAGCGTGCCGAGCTGATCATTGCGGCCGCGCAGGCCGGGCCGGCATTTCTGGATGTTGAGCTGGTGACTCTTGAGCGTATGGCTGATTTGCGGCATGCGCTTGTGTCGTATTGCGGGCCGGGCAAAACTACTCTGGTTGTCTCAAATCATGATTTTGTGCGCACGCCGGATGATTTGCCGCAGCGGCTCGTGCGCATGGCGGCGATACCGATGGCCGGCATTCTTAAGGTAGCCTTTATGCCGGCAACCGTGGCCGATGCGGTCATGGCGCTTAAACTCACACACGATGGCCCATCGCGATGGGGTCATCCTGTCGTGGCGCTGGCGATGGGGCAAAAAGGACAGATCTCGCGATTGCTGGCGGCTAAATTTGGCGCGCCGCTGACCTTTGCCGCCATCAACGCTGACGCGCAAAGCGCGCCAGGCCAGCCGACTGTTACTGAACTTGTTGAGCGCTATCGTTTTCGCCAGCAATCCGCGGATACGGCTCTCTTTGGCATCATCGGCTGGCCTGTGGGCCACAGCTTAAGCCCGCACATTCATAATGCGGGCTTTATCGCCACGCATTTTGACGGCGTTTATGTGCCGCTGCCGATTGAGCCTGCCTACGAAGAATTTTTATCCGTGGTTGATGCGCTGGCTCATTGCCCCGGCATGAATTTGCGCGGCTTAAGCGTTACGATTCCGCATAAGGAAAATGCGCTGCGTTATGTGCGCG
This sequence comes from uncultured Phycisphaeraceae bacterium, assembly GCA_964610975.1. Lineage (GTDB taxonomy): Bacteria > Planctomycetota > Phycisphaerae > WQYP01 > WQYP01 > CAZSYN01. Next base: position 359,096 of record CAZSYN010000002.1, on the reverse strand, counting down.
AACATGGCGGCGATGTTGAGGCAACTTCCGCGCATATCGGCGCGGTCAACACAATCGTTTTTCCCAAACCCGGCACACAAAACTCTCTGCGTGGGCTGAACTCCGATTATCCCGGCGCACTTGATGCTCTGGCGCGCGCCATTGGCATTTCGCGTGAGGAACTTGCCGATCGCAAAGTGGCCGTCATCGGTGCCGGAGGCGCCGCTCGCGCCATCGTGGCCGGCCTTGCTCATTACGGCGCCACAACCGTGATTTATAATCGCACTTTTGATCACGCCCGCAAACTGGCGCAGGAATTTAACGGCAAAACAGGCAAGGTTGTGCCGGCCAAAATAGAAAAACTCTGCGAATCCTGTTGCGATACGTGGATTAACTGCACGCCGCTGGGCATGTATCCGAAAATTGCCGGATGCCCGGTCCCGCCGGAAATCAACTGGGGGCCAGGCACTGTTGTTTTTGACACGGTTTATAATCCGCTGCTGACGCAATTTCTGAAGCTGGCGCAGGAAAAAGGCGCTACCGTTGTGCCCGGGACCGAAATGTTTGTCGGACAGGCGGTTGTTCAGTATGAATGTTTTACCGGCCACGCCGCGCCGATTGATGTATTTCGCAAGGTTTTGCTTGATGAACTTGCCGTGCGGCAATCGGCGTAATGCTTGCTGGCTTTTCTGATCTGGAGTTGTGGCATGATTCTCGATATCCCCTCAATGGCGCAAAAAGACGCATATAAAATACTCAGCAATCTTGTTGTGCCCCGGCCAATAGCGCTTGTGACTACGCTTAACGTTAAGGGGACCGTCAATGCGGCGCCGTTTAGTTTCTTTAATCTTCTCGGCAGCAACCCGCCAATGTGCGCGCTGGGGATCGCGCCGACGCCGGCCGGCGCGCTTAAACATACCGCCCGGAATATTGACGCAATCAAGCAATTTGTCGTCAACATCGTCACGGAAGAAATCGCCGAAGCCATGAACATTTGCGCCATTGATTTTCCGGATGAGGAAAGCGAACTTCCCGCCGCAGGGTTAACAGCCGCGCCTGGCAGCAAAGTGGTTGTGCCGCATATCGCCGAGTCACTGGCCAGTCTTGAATGTACGCTGATGTCTGTTCAAACTCTGGGCAAAAATCGCGTGATTTTTGGCGAAATCGTGGCCGTGCATATTCGCGATGATCTTTTTAATCCGGTGACAAAATATGTGGCGCACGAAAAAATGAACGTCGTCGGCCGCATGGGCTCGCCAAACTGGTATACGCATACGCGCGATCAATTTGAGATGACCCGCATGAGTTATGACGAATATAAATCCGGATTAAAAGGTGAGTGATCGGCGCTATGCCATCATCAAAAAATAGACGATAGCGCACAGCACAATGCCTGTGCCAAGAGCAATGCTGCCGATGAACCTGCGCTTGGGCAGCGCAAGAAATAGCAACAGGCCGGTGAGCGATGCGATAAACAGTAGTATCGCCGTGCCGTCAAGAATAAGCCGCCAGGCGATGCCCGTTCCTTTGGCGCGATGCAGATCAGACATCATCGCCACAATACCGCGGTATTCCGCTGTGAGTTCGGTTTTACCATCTTCGCGCGAAATCAGAATATCCGTGCGCTGGCCCGGCGCCTTGAATGTGACGCGTATTTCCTGCTCGTCACTGTCATATTGCGAGACTATTCCGCGTGCGCCGGCGTGGCTGCGCAGGTACTCAACCACGCTGAATTTATCCGCTTGCGCGGTAAGTTCTTTTGGCAGCGTGATGGTATCTGTGCGCGAACTTCCCTTGCCTTCGCTGAACCACGACTCATGATTGAGCATAAACCCGGTAACGGAGAAAAACAGGATGGTCATCAGTGCCAGCAACGTGAGGTAAATGTGCAGTGTGCGGCAGAGACTTAAAAATGTCCGGTATTTTTCGCTCATGTTCTCTTTAATTTTCCGCTTTGCCGTAACGTATGGTCAGTTTCTCAAAAGTTGTTGTGTCGGCGATGGTTGCGCGCGCCTCATGGCTGCCGCACTCAATTTTGGTGCTGCGTGTGGTATCGTCGCCGTCTTCGTAGCAGACTTCAACTACAATTTTATACTGGCCCGGCGAAACTGGATTCCCCTGCGCATCAAGGCCATCCCAGGTGACGCTATATTGCCCGGCTTGTCGCGTGGCGCGCGTGACAAACGGCTCTGTTTGCTTTTGATTTCGGCCAAATCGCCACCATCCGGTCATATCCTTAAGATACTTAAGCTTGCGTTTATTGGCCCACAACTCAATGGTTCGCAGCATGCGGCCGTTGCTATCCTCAACCCACGCGGCAACATACGGGCGCAACTTGGGTTTGTTCGGATGCGGCTTTACCGTCATGTTGAGGGTCAGTTCATAACCATCAGGCCAAAATGTATTTTTCCCGGAGACGCCTGGCTCATTCGCTTTTTCATAACGCGCGAAACCCGCTGAGCGCAATTTCCCGCCGTTGCTTGTGACGATCAGGCATTCGGCGCCATCCGTTGTGTTGATCAGGCGGATACCCTCGGCCGGGGGCAATACGCAAAGTGCCGTGGCCAGCGCATTTGCCATCGGCGTATCCGTAGCGATTACCGTGGCGCTGATGACATTCTGCGCCGGTTGGCCGTTGCGCGGATCAAGAATATGTGAATATTTTCGCCCGTTGATTGTATAAAAGCGTTCGTAAGAGCCGCTTGTCACAATTGCCATGTTGCGGAACTGCGTTGTTGCCAGTGGTTTAGCGTTTTGCTGGGGATGCTGCGGATCGGCCACGTTGATTTGCCACGCGGTTGCGCCGGCAAGCGAGGCGCTGCCCCATGTTTTAATATCGCCACCGATATTAAGTAAGATGCCCTTGATTTCCGGCATTTTGGCGCGCACAACCTCAATGACTTTATCAACAATATAGCTTTTGCCCAGCGCATCAAGATTTATTTGCTGAGCGCTGACTCGCGTAACCGTACTTGCCTGTTGATCAATGCGCCATGCGGATTGGCGAATTTCCTGCGCTGCGGACAAAAGCTTTATCGTGTCCGGAACTTTGCCGGCCGTCTCCGCTGTTTTCCACAACTCAATCAATTTGCCGAGTTGTCCACTGACGGCGCCTTTGGTTTTGCCTGCCCAGGTATCGTAATCCTGCATGACTTCTATAAGTTCTTGAGAAACCTTAACCGCCTCTGTTGATGCGTTGATCTTCGCAAGTTCAGAATCCTCATCATGGCTGCTGAGAATTTTTCGCAGGCGCTCAATTTCCGCATATATTATTTCGCTGGCCTGCTGAGCCTGCTGCTGATCCTGGGCCACAATGGTCATATCAAGGGATGTTCCCAGAACATCAAGTTTATGAAAATCATGTGCGCCATCGGCGGGCTTGGCGGCAAAGAGCGGCAGCGCACTGCCTATGGCCGCAATGAGCGCGGTTAACACGCGAATTTTTTTAATGTGTGTGCGGCCTGTCATGATAAGTCCTTTTTATGACTCAAGAGTGTGATGTCATCACGCAACAGGACATCGGCAGTTGCGTACTATTTTCTTTTTGCGATATACGATTTATTTTTTCATAACGCTCATTTCTTATCGGGTCGGCGCGTCATTCATGTATGAGAAAAATAGCGTATCCTTATAGAGCAGACTGACGCCCGTTCCTTTTCCTTCGTTTTTTATTTGTCATAAAATCAGGTTGATCGTTTAATACGGACTTGCCGGATGGTGCTCCGCATCTTATTATTTTTAATCACACGCTTGATTATTGGTGATTATACAATTCAGAGAGGTTTCCGCATATCATGAAATTTATGCTGGCCGTGCATCAACAGTATTTGCCTCAATTTTTGGGCGACGAAGAATTAGCCCGTTTACGTGCGATATCAACTGAGCTCAAAATTGTTGAGCCAAATGAACTTTCGGCCGAGGATTGGCGCAAAGCCATTGCGGATTTTTCGCCGGACGCTCTGCTGGCCTGCTGGGGTACGCGCGGCGTGCCTGAGGATGCCCCGGCCAATTTGCGTTACGTGGCTAATCTTTGCGGCGGCGTGCGCACGCTGGTCACCCGGGCCATGCTTGAGCGCGGCGTTATGGTGAGCAACTGGGGTACTATTCATGCCCCGGCCGTGGCGGAGCATGCGCTTTTGCTGACGCTCTGCGCGCTGCGAAAAATCACCCGGTGGTCACAGGTTATTCATCAGGATCATGACTGGGCCAGTTTGGCGCTGAGCCGGGTTAATACGCTTGTCGGCAAGCGCGTGGGCATACATGGTTTTGGCTCTGTCGCGCGGGAATTGCTCAAATATCTTCAGCCTTTTAATTGTCAGGTCCGCGTTTATTCCGCGGGCGTTCCGGAAGATTTTATCCGTAGTCACGGCGTGACTCCCGCTTCTTCGCTGGCGGAACTTTTTTCCTCTTCGCAAGTGCTGATTGATGCCGAAGCGTTAACGCCGGCCTCGCGTCATAGCGTAACGGAAGATCTGTTGCGCATGCTTCCGCGCGGCGGCGTGTTTGTGAACGTGGGGCGCGGGGCGGTTGTTGATGAGGTTGCGCTGATTCGCGTGGCCAGCGAAGGCTGGCTTGAAGTTGCCATTGATGTGTACGAAACAGAGCCGCCTCCGGCCGATTCTCCGCTGCGCGGTTTGCGGAATGTCACGATGACGCCGCACATTGCCGGGCCTACCGGCGACATGTTGATTCTTTGTGGCCGGCGCGCGGTTGAGAATCTTGCGAAGTTTGCCCGTGGCCAAAAGCCAGACGGCCTGATAACGCCGGAAATGTATGATCGCGCAACGTGATGCGGTTAATCTTGTAGTTTGTGATTTATTTCTGGCAATCATTCTAAAAACAAAAAAACGGGATGTTGCGTCCCGTTTTTTGTTTTTAGAGTTATGAGCCTTACGGCTTACTTATGACGCCACGGCTTCGGCCGGGGCTGACTTGATGCCGTCAAGTGCGCCCTGCGGATAAGCGCGCTTGAGAGCTGCTTTGGTCAGGCCCAGGAACAGACCGTCCGGAGTCAGCGGCCGGCTGGTCAGGCACGGGTGCGCCTGCGTGGCCACAAAATACGGATGCATGCTCTGCGGCAATTCAAGGAACTGCATGATCGGCTGGTTCGGCGCGTGGCCGGAGAAAATCAGGCCGTTCTTGATCAGCACGTCAATAAATTTCGGATCTACTTCATAACGATGGCGGAAACGCAGGCGCTGCATTTCAACATCGCCATACAGATGGCTGATCAGCGAATCTTTGGTGACGACGATATCCTTGCCGCCAAGACGCATATTGCCGCCAAGACCTTCAATCTTTTTCTGTTCTGGCAGAATATCAATGACCGGGTATGCCGTATCCGGTGCAAATTCCGTTGAGTTCGCGCCGGAGAGCTTGCAGACGTGGCGGGCAAATTCAAGCACCGCCATCTGAAAGCCCAGGCAGATGCCCAAAAACGGCAGTTTGTTTTCGCGCGCGTAACGCACGCACTCAATTTTGCCCTCAATGCCGCGCGAGCCAAATCCGCCCGGCACAATAATGCCGTGCACATGCTTAAGGCGCTCGGCCACATTGCGCGAGTTGACTTCGGTTGTATCAATCCAGTCAAGGTTCACCCGGCATCCGGCATAGGCCGAGCAATGCTCAAGCGCCTTATCAATTGACGCATATGCATCGCGCACTGACGTATACTTGCCGGCGATGGCAATCGTGATCTCTTTTTCCTTCGGCGCAAGAAGCTTGTCCACAAACTCAACCCACTTGCGGCGCGCGCGATCCTCGTCACGCTGGCTCACACGGTCATGCAGCTCAAGCAGCGTCAGCACTTCGCGATCCATTCCGGCGTCGCGCAGCATTTCCGGTATCAGGTAAATGCTCTTCACATCATGCATGCTGAATACGCGGCGCAGCGGCACATTGCTGAACATTGAGATTTTCTGGCGCACCTTGTCCGTCACCGGGCTCGGACAGCGGCATGCGATGATATCCGGCTGAATGCCAACCTCCATCACCTGCTTAAGGCCAAGCTGCGCGGCCTTTGATTTTTGTTCGCCCAGGGATTGCGGCTCCATGACATATGTCAGAGCCACGGTGCATACGCTGTGATCGCCTTCTTCGTAGGCCAGTTCACGCACGGCCTCAATAAAGTAGCCGTTTTCGTAATCGCCGACGGTGCCGCCGACTTCAATAAACACAACATCGGCCTGCGTTTGCATGGCTAGCAGGCGCAGCGTGCGCTTGACCTCGCCGGTGACGTGCGGAATCATCTGCACATCGCGGCCGAGGTATTGGCCATGACGTTCGCGGTCCAGAACGCGGGTAAAGATCGCGCCGGAGGTCGTAAAATTCAGCTTGCTGAGGTTTTCGTTGAGCATGCGCTCGTAGGTGCCCAGGTCCATGTCGCATTCCATTCCGTCATCCAGAACGAAAACTTCGCCATGACGGAACGGATTGAGCGTGCCTGAGTCAATATTCAGGTAGCCTTCCATTTTGATCGGCGCAACCTTCAGGCCCTTATCCTTGAGGATCTTGGCCAGCGAGCTTGAGAAAATGCCCTTGCCCAGCCCTGACATCACCGTGCCCAGCACCACCACATATTTGGTGCGGCCTTTGACGTACCCTTCCGGCAGGGGGGTATAAAATTCGGTTTCGTCGGACGTATGGCCTACCGATGCCAAAAGTTCGCTTGAATCATCTGACATTATCAATGCCTCCTTGCAGAGCGCCATTAACTTCTTGCTGACCAGCGCTTTACAAACGCTGAATAATCTTCAGGCGTATCAACACCATGCGGTGCTTTTGCCACATCTTCTACGTAAATGCGGGCACCCATATATAAGGCACGCAACTGTTCCAGTTTTTCAACTTTCTCAAGATCGCACGCCGGCGCGACGGCAAACTTAAGTAAAAAGTCCCGATGGTACGCGTAAATTCCCAGGTGTTTGCGATATAACTTCTTGAGATCACTGCTGGTTACGCTTGCTGTGATGTTGTCGCGATCAAAAGGAATCACTGACCGCGAAAAATAGAGAGCAAATTTGTGCTGATCAACTACAACCTTCACAATATTCGGATTCTGAATATCCGTAAGCGATTCAAGCGGCGCGGCAACCGTGGCCATCGGCACATCATCGCGCGAACAGACCGCGATTAAGTTATCAATGACTGCCGGGTCAATTTCAGGTTCATCTCCCTGAACATTGATCACGACGTTCATGTCACTAAGTTCAGGTGTGCGCATGACTTCCGCAATGCGATCAGTCCCGGTGGGATGATCGCTGCGCGTCATGATGACCTGTCCGCCAAAGGAGACGACAGCCTCGCGGATACGCTCATCATCTGTTGCGACGACAATCCGCTGAGCACGTTTGGCCTTTTGGGCCTGTTCATAGACGTGCTGAATCAAATATTTACCCGTCTGGCGAAGCAGAGGCTTACCCGGATATCGGGTAGAGCCGTACCGCGCCGGAATCACAATGACTGCCGCCAAGTTATCCTCGCTTTGATTGACCCAACAGGTATAACCGAAGCGATAAAAATCGGCAACGGGAAAAAGTGTGCGGATTGTTGAGTGCGGAATGAGTTCATAAAGAAAAATATTTTTTCCCTATGTGCCATCAGGAGTTGCGTGCATTTCGTGCATCGTGGCAGGCTTTATTTTCTTTGACTCGTCCGACAATTTCATTTTTTAGCTGACCTTTTCAAGCAAAAATTGCACTACTTGAGCAAGATTCGCCGATAGGCAATTTATGCGTCATGTCAGGCCGGAGGCCGGCGGCGCAGGAAGGCCATTTTGCACAAAGGACGGCGGAGCCGCTTGAGTAGCATAGCCCCCACACAACCTCAATCTTCTTTTAAGCGCCTGTGGCAGATTCCTGTTCTGGTGGCCGGCGTCGGGTTGTTTTTGTACGGACTGTATTCATTTAAGAAGACCGCGCCGGTTGTTCCGTTTAAGGATCACGCGCATGTCATCCGCCTGATGATTGATCAGAAAAAATATACAGAGGCTCTTAAGCAGATCGCCAATATAGAAAATTACTTTCCTGAAAAAGAGCATCAGCGCGAACTGCATCTGCTGGCCGGCGACGCTTTTTACATGGCGCAGCAGGAACAGCCGGCCGTTGTTGAAGAAAATTATCGCAAAGTCATTGAGCATTATGATCAGGCGGAAAAGCTCGGCCTTGATGAGCATGACTCCGAATATCTGCCGATGCAGGAACGCTGGGCGCAAAGCCTCCTTGCCATCAACGAAACCAAAGAAGGCCTTAAAAAACTTGAGTGGGTTATTGAGCATAATCCCGCACGGCTGAGCGCCCATGCGCGCGAGATGGTTGAGGCGTATCTTGATCTTAAGGAACCGAATGTCAACGCGGCCATAGCCGTGCTCAACCGCGTGGCGCACAGTAACCTGAATGTTGATGACCGTGTGTGGGCGCTGAGCAAAAAAATTGAATTGGCCATCGGCGACCGCGGCCTTGATGCGGCACTTGAGGAAGCCAATCGCGTTTTGCCGCAAATCGCCGAGCGCAATCCGGCGGGAATCCTGCTCACGTGGATCGGCCGGGGATATTTTATTCGCGGTGATATTGAAAAAGCGCGAGAAAAGCTCAGCCAGGCGCGCGGTAAATTTATTGTGCATAATCTTGATGACGGCCGGGCCGCGCTGCTGCTGGGCAAAATTGCCCAGAGCAAAGACGAAAACGATACGGCTCTCAAGCTGTATCAGGAAGTGGTGACCAGCCACGCCGGCACGTCGATCATGGCCGCGGCGCGCATGGGGCGGGCGGAAATCCGCTCACTCAACGAGTCTCCTGACGAAGCAACCCTGGTTGATTTTGATTACGTCATCAGCCTGTTGACGGACGCCAAATTCGCCAAAGGTAAAAAGAAGCCGGAGTTCCTGACAAAGGACATGCTGCGCAGCGTGCTGGTCTTGCGCCAGCAGCAGGCCCAACAGCATGAACGCTATAAGGATTCGCTGACATACCTGAATCTGATTGCGCGTCTTGGCGATGACGAGACTGTTGATATTGCCCAGCGCACAGCTATCACACACGAAAAACTGGGCAATGAGCTTGAGGCAGAGGTTGCTCACGCCTCGGCTGACGAGAAGCAGAATCTTTTTGAAAAAGCGCTTGAGCATTACGATCTTGCGGCCAAAGCGTATCTGCGTCACTCAAGGCTGGCCACGCTGAATATTCCCGTTTCGTCGGCGAGTTTGTGGCATGCCGCTCAGCTTTTTGATCACGCGGCCGAACCGGATGCCGCGATTGATGCGTACAAAAAATACATTCATGATCTGCCGCGCGATCCGCACGTGTCGGAGGCGATACATGCCATCGGCCAACTGTATCAATCTCGCGCGATGTTTGATAAGGCCATTCCGTTTTACATGCGGAATATCCGCGAGAATCCCAAATCTCCCGCGACGTACCTGAGCACGGTTCAGCTTGCGCGCTGCTATATGGCGCAGGGAGAAAATCAGTACGGCAAAGCGGAGGAAGCCTTGCTGAGCATCGTGCAGGATAATCCCAATATTCTGCCGACGGCCAATGAATTTCGGATTTCGCTTTTTACGCTTGGCGAACTGTATTACCGCACCAGGCAGTGGGCCTCGGCGATTTTGCGTCTTGAGGAAGCCATCACGCGCTATCCGGATGATCCGGCGATTCCGCGCGCCACTTTCTGGCTGGCGGATAGTTACCGCAAGAGCGCGACGGAAATTCAGGAAGTCATCAAAAAAGATCCGCAGATTGAGAATCGTGATTCGCTTGAGCAGGCGCGCCAGGATCGTTTGCGCCAATCCGGGTTGCTTTTCAGCCGCGTGATCAATCAGCTTGATCCTGATCCGATGCATCCGCTGACGCTTGCGCCGGTTGAGGGCAATTATCTTGAGTTTTCGTATCTGTATCGCGCGGACTGCATGTATGACCTGGCGGATTATTCCGCGGCCGTCAAGCTTTATGACGCCGCGGCAACGCGCTTTAACCAGAGCGTCACGACGGCCGATGCGTATGTGCAGATTGTCAATTGTTACCTTGCGCTCAAGGAGCCCGCGCAGGCCGCGGCCGCCGCGGAACGCGCGCGGTTGTTGATCAAGCGCATTCCGGATGATGCGTTCAAGCGCGGCATACTGGGCCTTGATCGCAAATATTACGATAAATTTTTCCGCATGGGCCGGGCTGATGTTGCGGAAAACAAGTGATGAGGATTGAGTAAAACTGGAAGCGGCAATGATTTGTTCGCTGTTTCTTTTTTGATTCGGAGACGCCTTATGACACGCTTACCGGGAATGATGGGCCTGATGCCCGCGCTGAAAAAAACGCCCGTGGTTGAAGTATCGGTGAGCCAGGTACTCATGGACATCCTGACCAGGCAGCATGAGCTGTATCAGCAGCTCAGCGCGCTTGCGGCCAAGCAATCAGAACTGGTCCGCAGCGGCGATACCAATACGCTTATGAGCGTATTGGGCGCGCGGCAAAATATTCTTGAGCAGCTTTCTCCGCTTGATCAGCAACTTCAGCCGTACCGCGCAACCTGGGATGAGAATCTCTCGGCCATGACGCCTGACAATCGCGCCAAAGCGCAAAAACTTATGGCCGAAGTTCAGCAAATGCTCGCGGCCATTCTCAAACAGGATGAAGAAGACCGCCAGTCCCTCATGGCGCAAAAGGAAGATGTCGGCGCGCAGATCGGGCAAACCGTCACCGGCGTGCAATTGAATAAAGCTTACGGCGTCAAGAGCCGGGTCAACAGATAAAGGAATTGATATCGCACCGGGCCGTAAAGGCGCCGGTGCCAGGACTTGCGAAGCGGGTAATCTGAGAAGACAGACACGAATATGACAGAGATTGAAGCCAAAAATCTTCCCACACGCGTGATGAATCTTGAGGACCTGCATGAGGTTCTTCAGATGTATAACGACGTGACGCAGAAACTTCAGGTTTCGCATGAGCGTTTGCAGAACGAAGTTCAGCGACTGCGTGATCAGCTTGAACAGAAAAATCGCGAGCTTGAGCTCAAGAACCGCCTGGCCGCGCTTGGCGAAATGGCCGCCGGCATCGCCCATGAGATTCGCAATCCGCTTGGCGGCATTCAGCTTTACGCCAGCACGCTGGCCGCGGAAGTTTCTGATCGCCCGATGGCCGCGCAACTGGTGGCCAAAATCAGCAGCGGCGTTAAGGGTCTTAATACGCTGGTCAGCGACATGCTGGCCTTTACGCGCGATCTGAATTTAAGCAAGCGCGAATGCGACCTTGCGGACATGATTCTGGCATCGGTTGAAGTTGTCATGCCCACGCTGCTTCAGCATAAGGTCAAAGTAGAAATTGATGACGCGCTGACCGGCCTGATCATAGAGGCCGATCCTAAATTGATGGAGCGCGTACTGGTCAATCTCATCGGTAACGCGGCCGAGGCCATCGGCGAAAATCGCAAAACCGGCGGCGATATTTTTATCACCGCGCGCCACGTGCATAAGCAAATTGAGATCACCATTGTGGACAACGGCCCGGGCATTCCGGCCGACGTAATTGAAAAAATCTTTAACCCGTTTTTTACCACCAAACACACCGGCACCGGCCTGGGGTTGGCCATTGTTCACCGGATTATTGAGGGACACGGAGGAACCATTCGCGCCGAAAACCTTGCTGACGCAAAGGGCGCAAAATTTGTAGTCAAAATTTAAAAGCATGCGGCGTGCGACGTGGTTCGTGTGACGTGTTGAGGTTATCGCCACACGATTCACGTCACACGTCGCACGATGATCAATGCAGAATATTTTTCAGAAGTTACGAGGTCATACATGGCAACCATTCTGATTGTTGATGACAAGGAAATGATGCGCGATTCGCTTTCGCTGGCGGTCAATCGCGCGGGGCACAAGGCGATCACCACGGATGATCCCACGCTTGCGCCGGATTTAATCCGCCAGCATCGCCCGGCCGTCGTCATCACGGATCTTAAAATGCCCAAAATGGACGGCATTGAACTGCTCGGCAAAATCAAGGCGGAACAGCCTGATTTGCCCGTGGTTCTCATGACCGCATTTGCCACAATCTCTACGGCTGTTCAAGCCATGAAGCTTGGCGCTTTTGATTACGTGCAAAAACCGTTTGAGAGCGACGAAATTCTCGTCGTTGTTGATCGTGCGATTCAGCACGCCAATCTGGTCGCCACCAATCAGGCTCTGCTGGCCAATCTTGAGCAGGGCGCGCCAAAGGTGCTCGTCGGTTCATCGCCGGCCATGGCGGAAGTTCGCACGCGCATCGGCCAGGTGGCGCAATCACCCAACGCCACCGTGCTCATCAGCGGCGAAAGCGGCACGGGCAAGGAAGTCGTCGCGCAATTGATTCATCAGCAATCCGCGCGCAATGGCCGACCGATGGTTTGCCTTAACTGCGCCGCACTGCCGCCAAATCTGCTTGAGAGTGAATTGTTCGGCCACGAAAAAGGCGCCTTTACCGGCGCCGACAAGCTCCGCAAGGGCCGTTTTGAACTGGCCGACCAAAGCACGCTGCTGCTTGATGAAATTTCGGAAATTGACCCCGGCATTCAGGCCAAATTGCTGCGCGTCCTTCAGGAGCGCGCCTTTGAGCGCGTCGGCTCAAGCTCAACGCAGCATGTTGATGTGCGTGTGATCGCCACGACCAATCGCAATCTGCTTGACTGGGTTAAGCAGGGCAAATTTCGTGAGGATCTGTATTACCGTCTGAATGTCGTGCCGATTTCGCTGCCGCCGCTGCGTGAGCGCAAGAACGACATTCCGGAATTGGCCGATCATTTCCTGGCAAAAATTGCCAAGCGTGATGGCCGGGCCAAGCGCAATCTTGAACTGGCCGCCGTTGAATTGATCAGTGCCTACAATTGGCCGGGCAACGTGCGCGAACTTGAGAATATCATGGAGCGCTGCGTGGTTCTTGAGACTGGCGAGATGATTCGCGCCTCAACGCTTTCGTCATGGGTGGCCAACATCACCACAACAGAGGCGGCCAGCACGGCTTATCGCGCCGGAGCGGTTCTTGAAGAAATGGAGCGCGACGCGATTTTGCGTACCTTGTCTCGTTTTCATGGCCACCGCGCCAAAACCGCAACCGAACTGGGCATCGGCCTGCGTACGCTGGGCATGAAGTTGAAGAAGTTCAAAATGGACGGCGTGCTGGTTGAGTAAGAAAAAGTGACAATGTGAATAACGTGGTAATAGGGTCATTGATACGCGTACTTTGCGCAAGAGTTGCCTTAATGGGCGAAACTTGCACATGGCCGTGGCCGTGATCATGAGTCGGGAAGAGTGCGAATTTTTCCTGGTGAATCACGAAATATCTGAAAATATGGCCTTTATGTTCAATTATCACATTATCAATTTCCGCATGACCACATGGCATGCCTCTTGCTCTTAAGACCATTGGCCGGCGGAGCCGGATCAGGGAGTGCGGCAATGATCAGCGATCTTGTTTCAACCAGCACGATGGGGCTGCTCGAGCGGACGATTAACTTCACCGAGCAGCGTCATCAGATTTTGCTGGAGAATCTGGCCAACGTTGATACGCCGGGATACGTGCAAAAGGATGTGTCTGTTCGCGAATTTCAGCAGTCGCTTGCCGCGGCCGTTGAAAAACGCCGTCAATCCTTTAATGGGATCATTAATCCGGAAAGCACGGATACCGTGGAATTTGAATCAGGCAGCAGCAGGCTGTCCCTGCGGCCACAGAATGTGGTCCGCTCATCACCTTTTCATGACCGGGGCATCCGGTCCATGGAAGATTTGATGGTTCAAATGGCGGACAACGGACAGGCTCACAATCTGGCTGTCAGCATGCTCAAGGGCAAGTATGACCAGATTCAGCGGGCGATTTCTCTGAAGGTGTAAAATAGCGCTGCCGGTTACCCTGAATTGGCGAGGATGACTTATGTTTGGCGATTTTGATATCTCGGGATCGGCGCTTTCGGCTCAGCGGGTGCGGCTGAACACGATTGCTTCAAACATTGCCAACATCAACGTCACGCGTGGAGTTGATGGTAAAACCGGGCCGTACCGGAGACAGTTTCCGGTTTTTGAGGCCCAGAGAACCGAAGACGGCGGAGCCGGCGTGCGGGTCTCAAAAGTTGAAGATGATCCGTCTGACTTCAAGCTCAAATATGAGCCAGGTCATCCGGATGCGGATAAGCGCGGATTTGTTGCTTATCCCAACGTGGATTTGTCGGTAGAATATGTCAACATGCTTGAGGCAACCCGTGCGTATGAGGCCAATGCTTCGGCGATTGAGACGACAAAGTCCATGATGAACGCCACGCTGCGGCTTTTGGCATGAGAAAAATCAGGCTTTCGGACGATAAGATAATACGTTCGGAGCTGTGAAAAAAGGACGACGTCATGGTTGACGGACTCAATAATCTGAATAATTCGCTGATCAAGCAGCTTACGCAGACCTCCACGTCGCCGGCATCAGGCGCGTCGGGTTCTACGCAAACTGCTGACGGCGCAAGCTTTAAGGATCTGCTGATGAAAAACCTCGGCGAGGTCAACAAACTTCAGCAGGATGCCGATCAATCTCTTGAAAATTACGTCACCGGCAAAACCAATAATGTCGGCGAAGTTATTTCCGCAAGCCAAAAGGCCAGCCTCGCCTTTAACATGCTGGTGCAGATCCGCGGCAAACTTCAGGACGCCTACGACGAAGTCAAAAATCTCCGCGTATAAAAAACACAGGCCGAAATTTTCAGATCTCATTTTGATACAAAATGGATTTTCTTTCGGGCTTTGTTATTCACATTTCAGCTATTTTCTGATTCAGCGCAATATTTGCCTTCGCATCTGCGCAAAAATTTCTACTGATGTTTTGCATTTCTTGCCGATGACCTGATGACAGGGGCGTGGAGCGTCCCTGGCTGGTATTTACAGGCAGGATGCCGTTATGGATTTTCTCTCCAAATATGTCGCGCAGATCCGCAGTTATCTGGTGGGTCTGACTGTTTCCCAAAAAATCTTGATCGGCCTGCTCGTGGCAATCATGCTGGGGACCACGTTTGTCGTGGTGTCGTTCTCCGGTAAGCCGGATATGGTGGAGTTGCTGCCCCAGGCGCTCACATCAGACGAAATCAGCACCATCACCAGCTATCTCAAGAGCAACAAGCAGCAGTATGAGGTCAGCGGCCAGAAGGTTTTGGTTCCCGTTGAGCAGGCGTATGTGATTCGTGGCGAACTTGCCGCGGCTCAGGCGCTGCCCAAAGATACCACCGCCGCCTTTACCGCGCTGACCAACCAGAATGACTGGATCATGCCGGAAGCCTCATCAGAGCGCCGGTGGAATTTGGCCAAGCAGGAAGTGCTGGCCAAAGTGATCCGGAATTTCCCATACATATCAGATGCCACCGTGATGATTGCCAAAGGCGAGCGCGCCGGTCTTGGCCGCAATTCCGTGCCGACGTCCGCATCCGTGTGGGTCAAAACGCGCAGCGCGGATGGTCTTTCGCAGGCGCAGTTGCTGGCGATGGTGGATCTGGTCAAAGGTTCCGTGGCCGGACTCAAGCGTGAGGATGTCACGGTGACCGATGGCACACGTTCCTATCGCGCGCCTTCGGAAGATACGCCGATGCCGGCCGACGTTTTAAGCTGGAAAAAAACGCTTGAGGATTACTACACCAACAAGCTGGTGGGATTATTCGCCAACATGGGGGATGTGCGCATCGCGGTGAACGTTACGCCGGATATGGCGGCCAAAACAGTTCACCAGGAAAAGTATGATCCTACGGTGGTTAAGGCGACCCGTCGCGAAACAAGCAAGGAAGACAGCTCATCAGAAGGCGGCGCGCCAAGCGGCCAGCCGGGCGTTCAGCCAAACGTCGGCGCGGTGGCGACCAATAATAGCGCCGGTAAATCCACGCGCAGCATGAGTGACACAACCACGGAAAATGAGAACAAGTTCAGTAGTGTTGTTACCAACTCTGTTTTGCCGGCCGGGTCTGAAATCAAGGATATGACAGCCTCAATTTCGATTCCGCGCAGCACGTTTGTCAGCATTTTCCGCAGAATGAATAAAGATGAAAAAGCCGAGCCGGATGACAATGCGCTGACTACAGTAATCAAGGAACATGGCGAGCGCATGCAGCGCCAGGCGATGAATGCGCTGGGGCTTAAAGCGGCTGATTCGGTGCGCGTGGATTGGTTTGACGACAGTTACATGCCGCGGGCTGAACCGGCCGGCGCAGGCGGCGAATCCATTTTGGCCAAAACAGGCACCATCGGCATGTTGGCGGCCAATTATGCCAAGCATGCCATTCTCGGCGGCGTGGCGGTCTTTGCGATCATGATGATGCTGATGATGGTGCGCAGGGCTTCGGCCGGCGCAACCGTGGCGGATGCGGACCCGTCAATCTTCTTTGGCGAGGGCGGCAAAAAGAAGAGCAAAGGAACCAGTCCGCTTGATGTTGAAGATGAACTGATCGGTGAGGCCGGCGAAGGCGAAGCCGTGCTGACCGGTATTGAGCTTGATGACGAAACACTTGCCTCGCGCAAAATGGTGGATGAAGTTTCCACAATGATCAAGGAAAACCCGGAGAATGCCGCGGCTCTGGTTAAGCGGTGGATGCAGAAAGGTCGTTAACGGCCATTGTGACGTAACAATCAACTGGCAACGGTAAACAATAAGCGATCTACGACACACGAAGGTTATTATGTCAGATCAAGGTGAAGTTTCGGGACTGCGCAAGTCGGCCATTTTGCTGATCTCGCTTGATCAGCAGATTGCCGGCGACATTCTGAAACATCTGGACGAAGGCCAGATTGAGGAAATCTCGCGCGAAATCGCGTCGCTTGGCCCCGTTTCGCAGGCGCAGCGCGATGAAGTCGTCAGCGAATTTTATCAGCTTGCCCTTGCCCGCACCTATGCGGACGAAGGCGGATGGGAATATGCCAAGAACCTGCTGGCCAAGAGTTTGCCGGAAGAACGCGCAAAAAAAATCATTGAGACGGTAAGCCAGACCATTCAGGCCGCGCCGTTTTCGTTCCTGCAAAAAGCCGAAGCCGAATCTCTGCTGACATTTATTCAGGATGAGCATCCGCAAACCATCGCGCTGATCCTGGCGCATCTTAAACCGACGCAGGCTTCTGAAGTGCTCGTGGGCCTGCCGGCGCAAAAACAGGTTGAGGTGGTCAAGCGCATCGCCAACATGGAGCAAACCAACCCGGAAGTCATCAAGGAAGTTGAGCGCGGCCTTGAGCATCGCCTCTCGGCCATGATCACGCAGACCTTTGAAAAAGCCGGCGGCGTCGAAAACGTGGCCGAAATGCTCAACCTGGCGGATCGCGCTTCTGAAAAGAGCATCATGGAGGGACTTGAGGCCGAAGACCCCGATCTTGTTGAGCAGATCCGCCGCCTGATGTTCGTGTTTGAAGACATCATGATGGTCAACGACAAGGGCATTCAGAGCATGCTCAAGGAAGTGGACAACGAGGATCTCTCGCTGGCGCTCAAGACCGCTTCGCAGGAACTCAAGGACAAGATCTTCAAGAACATGTCAGAGCGCGCCGCGCAGCTCATCAAGGAAGACATGGAGTATATGGGCCCGGTGCGCGTGAGCGATGTGGAAGCGGCGCAACAGAAGATTGTGGATGTCGTCAGGCGGCTTGAGGAATCCGGCGAAATCATCATCAGCGGCCGCGGCGGCGAAAAAGACCTGATTGTGTAAGCGGAGACGTATGATATGCCAGTCATGAAGGCTAAAGATTTTGCGCGCGTGCTTGAGAGCCCGATCGTGCTGAACATGGCTGATATTGAAAAGCAGGCGTCGCAGTTGCTTACGCAGGCCAGCACAAAGGCCGATCAGATTCTGGCCGAAGCGCGTGCGCGCGCGCAGAAGGATGGTGAGCAGATCCGCCAGCAGGCCGCCGAAAAAGGCAAGGCTGATGGCTATCAGGCGGGTATGGCCGAGGGCATGAAGGCCGGCCACGATGAGGCATTGCGGCAAAATAGCGAAAAACTGGCCGACCTGACTAAACGCTGGAACGAATATCTTGATCTGCTTCAGCAGAACATTCCCACGCACATTGCGGATATCAAGCAGGATCTGATTCGCCTGGCCATCGCCGTGGCCACGCGCGTGACCAAGCACGAAGGCAAAAATAATCCGGATGTGGCTCAGGCAAACGTGGCCGAGGCGCTTTCGCTGGTTTCCGCCGGCCGGCGTGTGACGCTTCAGGTTCATCCGCAGGATGTTGAGCATCTTGAAGCTTACCTGCCCGATCTGCTGGCCAAGCTGCGCAGCATTACGGAAATTGAACTCGTCGGCGATGACAACGTTGAGCCCGGTGGATGCACACTGCAATTCGGCGCCGGCGCCATTGACGCCACACTTGATACGCAAATTGCGAGAATCAGCGAGGAGTTGCTGACGGCGGAAAATTGATAATGTGGAAAAGTAAAAAGTAGAAAAGTAAGAAGTAAAAACTAGGAAGTAAGACGCGCGCGCTCTGCCTGATAGAGGTTGCCTATGCCTGTGTATGATCTTAAAGCAAGAACAAAACAAGTTGCTGTAGCAACTGTTAAAGCGTGCGACTCATTGCCAAAAAGTTACGCAGCCAGAGTGTTCGCTTCGCAGTTAGTACGATGTGCCAGTTCCGTTGGCGCTAACTATCGGGCGGCGCGGCGTTCTAGAACGAATCGCGAATTTATTTCCAAAATAAGACTTGTTGTGGAAGAAGCGGATGAATCACAATACTGGCTTGAGCTTATTGATGAATGCGCAATGCTGCCAAAATTAAAGCTGAAGGAATTACTTCAGGAAGCTGGCCAATTGACTGCAATTTTTACTTCTTCACTTGTTACGGCAAGAAATAAAGAAAAGAGATCACAAGCGTCATAACCGAGCGAATCAAAATTGTTTTTTACTTTTTACTTTTCTAATTTTTACTTTAAATATGACACTCGTACCCTACATTGATCATCTTTCCACGCTACAGCCTTTCGGAATGAGGGGCCAGGTTGAGTCTGTTAAAGGCTTGGCCGTGCGCTGCGTGGATTTGCCGGTTCCGATGGATGCGTCGGTGGATATTCATACCGCTTCGGGCAAAATTGTGCCCGGCCAGGTGATCGGTTTTGATAATCAGTTCTGCATGGTCATGCCGCTGGGAAGCACGCAGGGCGTGGCGCGCGGCAACATGGTTGCGGCGCGCGCGCAAACGCAGCGCATCATCTGCTCGCCGTTTCTGGTGGGCCGCGTGATTGATGCGCTGGGAAATCCGATGGACGGCAAAGGCCCGATTGCCGTGCCGGAATATCGGCCGATCAATGTGCGCGCGATTGACTGCATGAAGCGCATCCCGATCAGCAAGCCGATCGGCACGGGTATTCGCGCGGTTGATGCTTTGCATACGTGCGGGTATGGCCAGCGTATGGGGATTTTTGCCGGTCCCGGCGTGGGCAAAAGTACGCTTATGTCGATGATCGCCAAGTATACGTCGGCCGATGTCAGCGTGATCGCGCTGATCGGCGAGCGTGGCCGCGAAGTTCAGGACTTTTTACAGCATTCGCTGGGCGAAGAAGGTTTGGCGCGATCGGTTGTGGTTGTGTCAACGGCCGATGATTCGCCGCTGCTGCGTGTGCGCGCGGCGCGCGTGGCGTGCACGGTCTCGGAATATTTCCGCGATATGGGCCACAACGTTCTGCTGCTGATGGATTCGCTCACACGTATGGCGCAGGCGCAGCGGCAGATCGGATTATCCGTCGGCGAGCCGCCAGCCACAAAAGGATTTACGCCTTCGGTCTTTGCGCTGTTGCCGGAAATTCTTGAACGCGCCGGCCGCACGGATATCGGTTCTGTCACCGGTTTTTATACCGTGCTCGTTGAGGGTGACGATTTTAACGAGCCCATTGCCGATGCGGTAAAAGGTATTACTGACGGCCACCTGTGGCTTGATCGCGGCCTGGCCAACAAGGGGCATTTCCCGGCCATCGGCATGCTGCAAAGCATTTCGCGTGTGCGGCCTGATGTGACGGATAAAGAGCAGCAGGGCCATGCGCGGCGCGTTCAGCAATTGCTGGCGACGTATGCGGATCTTGAGGATCTGGTCAATATCGGCGCGTATACGGCCGGGAATAATCCGCTAAATGATCTGGCTGTCCGCATGAACGGGCGCATCAATCAGTTCCTTCAGCAGCGCACGGATGCGCCGGTGAACTTTGCGCAGGCCAAAACGGAATTGATCAACCTGATCCTTGAAATTGAGAAAGAAAACAAAACGCTTGAAGCGCAGAGCCATCGCCCGCCGCCGCAGGCGCCGGCGAAGAAACGGTAAAGGAGGTAATGTTGATATGTGATAATGTATAATGTGAAAATTGATGGCATTTAGGCCGATATTCAATTACCACATTGCCACATTAACACATTTCTACATTGAAAATTTTGGCAGAGCCCAAATTTACATTTTCTCTTGAGCCATTGCTTGATGTGCGCAAGGAAGCCGAGAAGGAAAAGCAGCGCAAAGTCGGCCGCATTATGCAGGAAGAAAGCGAGATCATGGCCAAAATTCGCGGTATGGAGCAAACCATCCGCGATCAGACGCGATTTTTGGCCACGCAAAAACTGACCGGCACGCTTGATCTGACGTACATCACGCAAGGCAAGGTGTACGTGGGCAACCTGAACCTGCGGATCATTCAGGCCGTGCAGCAACTGGCGGCCGTCAAACAACGGCTCAAACTGGCGCAGGCGGAATTGCTTGATGCCGCACGTGCGAAAAAAGTGCTTGAGAAACTCAAGGAAAAACAATATCGCCGCTGGCAGGAAGACCTGGCGCGCAAAGAAGCCGCATTTATGGACGAAATCGGCACGCAACTTGCATTACGACGAATGAACGAAGAATCTGAAATTGAGGCAATAAAGGCCGCGGCCTTAAATGGATAACGTATGCGTACATTTGGCAATGCCATTATTCTTATCGCTGTGCTGAACCTGTTTATGCTGCTGGGGCTTGGCGGCTATCTGGCAGGCACCGGCCGCCTTGATAAACAGAAATTCGGCACGATTGTGGATATGGTCAAGCATCAGGGCACGCCTGAGCATCTGCGCGATGACGTGTACGAGATCATGCATCCCGCGGCCGCCACAGGCCCGGCCACCGCGCCGACGACGATGCGTTCGCTTGAGCACGGCTCAATGATGACCGGTATCGCCACGGCCACGGATCGTATTGAATATACCCGCCAGGCGATTGAGCTTGAGCGTTTGCGAATGGATCGCGAATCGCAGGATTTGCGCAATCGGCAGAATTTGCTTGATTCTGAGCGCGCTTCGGTTGACGCCAAGCTGGCGCAGATTGAAAAAGAAAAAAAAGAATTTCAGGATAAGGTCGCCAAATCCGAGGCGACTCTCAAAGACGAAAATTTTGCCAAAACTCTTGATCTTTACAATCAGCTAAAGCCCAAGCAGGTCAAGGAAATCTTCCTTACGCTGCCCGCGCCGGTCGTAGAAAGTTACCTGCGCGCGATGGATCAGGATCGCGCCGGCAAGGTCATTGCCGAGTTCAAATCTCCCGACGACCGGCAGTTCATTGCCGGCGTGCTTGAGCAAATCCGTCGCTCTGGCACGAGTTCTGCTACTACTCAACCCGGGTCAACCATTCCGTCGTGAGTTGCCGGCTGCTTGTCTGCCGAAACTGAGCACACGGTATCTGTTGCCCATTATAGGTTATGACTGGCCATCATGTTGTTGATGGCAGGACGTTCCGGAGGCTGCATGTCTGCCACATCCTCATGGTTTTCGGCATCTACCACAAAATCTGCTGATATGAGCAGACTTTTAAGCGCACAAACAACCAGCATCGGAAGCCAAAAGAATACGCTCTCCGGCAGCGGGTGTTCCTTTGCGGACAGTCTTGATAGCGCGACTCGGTCAAGTGCGGAAAATAATTCCGCCGCATCAACAAAAAATACTGCAAAGCAGGCGGATTCGGCCGCGGGAGAACGAACTAAATCGGCCGGGACAGAATCAAAGCAGACTCGCAAATCCCGCAAAAATGATACAGATCGGCCGCAATCCGCCACCCAAAATAATGCCTCGGCCAAAGATCAACAGCCCGCGTCAGCCCGGCCGGCTTCGCAGGATGATGCGGACGCGGCCGATTCTTCTCAACAGCAAAACGCAGATGACAATGCTGAAAATTCACAGGATACGGATCAGGCGGCCATGCTCGTGCAGGTGCAGAATCAGCAGGATATGCAGGAAAAAAATGCTGCGGATGCAGTATCTGAAGATGCCGCGCAAAGCGACGACGCCGCTGAAGGCAAGGGCAAAAAAGATGATCTGCATCTTCCCTGGCGCCAGCAGTTTTCGTCAGAAATCAAACAAAAATCAGCAGACAGGTCCGGCGATCTTTCGCAGGAACAGCAGTCGACGGATGTTGCTGATGCGGCCGGCGAGGATGCGCAAGCCGCATTGACGCCGGAAGAACTCAAACAAAAATTGATGCAGGTCGGCAAAGAAACGGATTCCGGCGATGCTGCGGAAGAAACGAAAAATACTTCGCCACAAAATGCGGAAGTTGCCAAAGCCATGCCTTCTTCGCATTCGCAGGCAAGCAGCACATCGCAGGATCTTTTCGGCAAATTGCATGAAAAATCCGGCAAAAATGGCGAATCCGGCGACTCTCAGGATGCTCAGACTGATGCGGCCGCGCAGAAAAATGCTTCGGCCACTCAACTCGCGCAAACCATCGCCACCGCCATCAGCAATTCTGATTCGCAGATTTCTTCCGGCGCGGACCTGAGCGACAACAAGACGGATACCGGCAGCGCCAGCAGTGCATTTACGTTGCCGGGCAATCTTTCACAGCTTACGTCGCATCAGAGCGGATCGGCATCTTCTGCGCAAAGCACGCAGGAAACGCCGACAAATGCGGCCGGCGAAACTTTTGAACAGGTTGTTCTGGGCCTGCGCACCAAAATTGATGCGAGCAATACAAAGGCGGAAATTCAGCTAAATCCGCCGGAATTGGGCTCTTTACGCGTATCTGTGTCGTTTGCCAACGGCCAGTTGACTGCGGAATTTACGGCGCAGAACCAGATGGTACGCGACTTGCTTAGCAATAACATGGATCGCCTGAAGAACGTACTTGAAGGACAGGGCATAACAGTTGATCGGCTTGCGGTTCATACCGCCGGCGCGGATTCGTCCCAGTCGTCAGGCCAGTCTTCAGGACAGCAGCAGAACGCTTTTGATTCACAGCATGACGGACGCTCAAATGGCAATACGGGCCAGCAGCAGCGTTCGCCACAGCATCAGAGTTCGGGCCAGTTTGCGGCACTGATGAATCAGGACAGTCCGGTTGATATGGTTGCCTGAAGCATCGTCAAGGAGTGCGGATTATGTCAACGGTCAGCGGCGTCAGCGGCAGTTCTTCAAGCAGCTCAAGCAGCACCAGCAAAACGTCAATGAGTTCTGAAGACTTCATTAACGTGATGCTCAAAGAGCTTCAGCAGCAGGACCCGCTTGATCCGACGGACAGCAACCAGCTTTTGACGCAGATGGCGCAGATCAGCCAGCTTCAGTCCAATACGCAGTTGATGGAAACGCTCGAGGATACTTCGCTCAAGCAGAGCATCGGTTCGGCGAGCAATCTCATCGGGCAATATGTGATCGGCAAGGATTCCTCGGGTGACGATGTTGAAGGTCTTGTGACATCCATTGCCATACAGAACGGCGACGTCAATCTTGAACTGCATGACGGCAATACGCTGCCGATGAACAACATCACGAATATCTATCAGATATACAGTGATGATACAAGCAGCAGTGATACAAGTAGTGGTACTTCGGAATAGGCGGATGCCTTTCGCCGAAGCACCAACCCAGTCTCGTGCGCGGCGTGATACTCAGGGACGGGCGGAGGCTCGTCCCATCACGTCGTGTTTAATATCTCACGCGCAGGCCCCCGGCCTGTGTTTTGTACCCGGAGGTTCGTATGGGTCTCACATCTGCAATGGTCACCGGCCTGTCCGGTCTCTCTGCCAACCAGAGCAAGATCGATGCGATCGGTAACAACATCTCAAATGTGAACACTCTGGGCTATAAATCTTCGCGCGTTGATTTTAAGACGCAATTTTCGATTACTTCCAGTACGGGCTCGTCTCCTGACGGCGTGCTTGGCGGCACCAATCCGATGCAGGTCGGCCTGGGCACGGTTCAGGCGTCAACCACGACCAATTTTTCAGATGGTTCACGCGA
This sequence comes from uncultured Phycisphaeraceae bacterium, assembly GCA_964610975.1. GTDB lineage: Bacteria > Planctomycetota > Phycisphaerae > WQYP01 > WQYP01 > CAZSYN01. Next base: position 334,919 of record CAZSYN010000002.1, on the reverse strand, counting down.
AGTCACCGGCGTCAACTCCAATTTAGCCATTGAAGGCGACGGCTTTTTTGTCCTTCAGGGCGGTTCGCGCGTATATACGCGCGATGGTTCATTCAAGCTTAATTCAAGTCATCAGCTTGTCAGTTCAGACGGCATGTATGTTCAGGGATATGGTATTGATTCCAATTTTAATATCATTCCCGGCGTGCTCTCAAATATATCAATTCCGCTGGGCGAATTAACCGTCGCCGAAGCAACGGAAAATGTAAAATACGCAGGTAAATTCAATACCGACGGCACCGTGGCCAGTTCCGTATCCACCAATACCAGCAGCACGCTGATGACTGACAGCTCAACGGGCCTTGCCGCCACCGGCACTTCGCTTCTGGCCAATATTGAGGATTCCGTATCCGGCGATTCAATGTTTTCCGTCGGCTCTACGTTGACGCTTTCGGCCAGCAAGGGCAGCTCAAATACGGATACTAAAACGCTGACGATCACCGGTACGACGACGGTTAATGATCTGCTCTCCTTTATGAACGGTTCACTGGGCATTAACACGAGCACAGGCGTCAACGGTACGGCTGATGCGCCGGGCGTCACGCTCACGGCCACGGGCGCCATTGAGATCGTGGGCAACCTGGGCACTGAAAATGACATCACCATGAAAAATGCCAGCATCAAGGTCACGGACTCTTCCGGTACGGCCACCAATCCTTTTCAGTGGGCCAAAACCGGCACCACTACAGGCGAATCCGTCTCAACCTCCACAACCGTTTACGATTCTCTCGGTTCGGCGTGCACCGTCAATATCACGATGGTGCTGATTAATAAATCGGATACCGGCACCCAGTGGCGTTATTTTGCCACCAGTCCTGACGGCACCGGAACAAACGCCGCCACAAATAACGTTCTTGGCGATGGCGTGCTCTCTTTTGATACCAACGGCAAACTGCTGACCAATTCCCAGGGCACCATCACCATTGATCGCACCAATACCGGCGCAACTCCCGCGCTGACTTTTGACCTTGATTTTTCTTCCTGCCAGGCTCTCTCGGGAACAACTTCAACCATCGCAAGTACATACCAGGATGGCTCAATGCAGGGAACGCTAACGGATTATTCCGTTGGTGACGACGGCATTATTTCCGGCACGTTCAGCAACGGCCTGGTGCGCAACCTGGGGCAGGTTGCCCTTGCCACGTTCAGCAATAATCAGGGCCTTGTGGACGTCGGCAATAACTGCTGGGTTGAGGGGCCAAATTCGGGTTCAGCAATTATTTCCGCGCCGGGTGAATTTAGCGCCGGCAGCATCATCGGCGGTTCGCTTGAACTTTCAAACGTGGATCTTTCCGCCGAATTTATTAACCTGATTACCGCCTCAACCGGTTTCTCGGCCGCATCGCGCGTGATCACCACGACAAACCAGTTGATGCAGGAATTGCTTTCGTCGGCGCGGTAATGACAAATCATGACCAGAACAGCCGCCTGTCATGATGATGAATGAAATAATGATGAGGGTGAGCGACAGTGTTGATTCTGCTGCCGCTCACCCCTTCTGAGTTTTTAAGCCTGAGTTCGGGATAAGGAATGTTAATTTCAAGCCCCGTCCCCTTTACGGGGAGGGGCACAATGGATGTGCGAGCAAAAGTCTATTGAACGTTCAGTCATCCGTGAATGTTTTGCACCCATGAATGATTTATATCAACGATTTGCTCCCATCATGAGCAATCGCCAATGATGATTGGTTTGTGCCCCATCCCATAAAGGCAATGGGGCTTGCTTGTCCCGAACTCAGGTTTTAAATTGTACATGATTTGGGGATGTTGAGATGATCAGCGTCACAAGACTGAATAACACTCGGATTATCGTAAACGCGGAACTCATCCGTTTTATTGAGTCAACGCCGGATACCCTCATCACACTGACGACAGATGATAAAATCATGGTGAAGGAATCAGTTGAAGAAGTTGTCCGTAAATGCGTTGATTACGGACGGATGCTGCGACGGCTGATTGAGCCTACCTGATAACGGCGCACAATCATTAAATAAAAGCTCCGCTGAGCGCCAGATGCATAATGTTCATATATGCGTTGGCGTCGCTGCTGTTTTGCAGCATCGTGCAGAGAGCGGCGAGCAACGTCGCGTGCATTAATGATGCCAGGAAGGAGAGCTCAACTTCTCGTTTCTGGCGATAAATGCCCATCATTCCCATGAATAAGCCGACAAGCGGAATGACGACCAGACAGGTCATCATGCCGGAAACAATCAATAAGTTAATCCGGTCAGTTGATACCATCGGCCCCGTATGGCCAATGCCCCTGCCGGCCATGCTGATTCCGTGATCAAGCGCCAGCGGAATAATATAAACAATAAGCGCAAGTATCATGGATATTGCGCCCAGCCTGATGACATTGCTTCCCATGCCTTGCAGGTAACCGATCTGTCTTTCTGAACTCACCGCGCACCTCATTATCACCAGGACAACATCAACCACATCCTGAGTCATGGTGATACAAAACGAGCTCTGCTGCACTATGACATAACGCGTCGTTGAGAAGAAAGTAACATTGGTTAATTCAGAAAAAAATAACTTTCTTTCTCGTATTTTATAATTCTTGTGATTTTAGGCCGGAAACTCATCATAAATAAGATGAATTTCGCATTGGTGACGTGTTTCCCTGAAAAAGGAGGAACTGTTCGCATGCCGTTCGGAATATGTGCATGTGAATATCAGGGCCGATGATGCGTGTTTGATGTTCTGTTATTTCAGAGTTTGCGCCATGCGCCTTTTTGCCGGGCCAGCTTTTCTACAACGCCAAGCAGCAACCGCATCCGGATACCCCACGTGTGATCCCGTAATGTGCGCTGCATGCCGGCATGGGCAATGGCCTGAAGCTGATCGGGATGCGCAAGAAGATTTGTTATCTGCGCTCGCGCTTCCGCCGGAGATCTGAAACTGACCACTTCTTTGCCGGGAGTGAGAATCTGTTCAATGCCGCTGCGATATGCACAGACGCAGGCAGTTCCGCTGGCCGCAATCTCAAGCGGCTTAATGTGCATTCCGACGTCATCCTGATAGCGCATGACGCTCAATCCCAGCCGCGCCTGGCCATAATATTTTCCGATTTCGTTATAGGGCAGGTATTCAACACCGGAAACATTGATGCCCCATGCGGAAAAATCCGCGCCGCCCCAGTGAACGCACGTAAAGTACCGCGCCAGGTAAGCAAACATGAATACGCGATAAAAACTTTCAATGCTGCGAATCATCATCGCCGCCTGAACATAAAGCGGAATATTCCGCACTATCTCAAGGATGGCCGGCTGAAGATCTTTGCGCCGCGCCCCCAGCAGATTCAGGCGATCAACCATCGGCACATCACGATCCTGCAATTGCATATCAACAAGCAGGTCAAGCGATTCCCGTATGGCTGCGTGATACTCCTGCGGCCAATGCCTGGCAAGTTCGCGCAGTTGAATGCGGATTTTATCCGCTTCTTCGCGGCGTATTCTGTTGATATCCGGTTCATCTTTCCTGACTTCTTCAAGCATGGCCGGCGTGGGATTTTTCAGCCACGCATCATAACGGTCAATGCTGTAGCCGATGTCGTATTTCTTTTCTTGCTTTACGCCGGAGACAAACGTTCTGGGGTTAATGCCGTATGGCAGCGGAATGACATTTGCGAAGCCGAAAAGCGTAAGCATTTCGGCCGCCGTTCCTTCATTATTAATGTAGTGATATATGTAATTGTTATTGACAATGACGGAGCGGAACAGGTTTATCATCGGATGAGCATGCGTGACGCGTTCGGGCGCATCAAGCCAAATTTGCAGAACCGGGCAGCGTATGTCTTCAAAGAACGGAATGGTCTTTTCGTCCGTGCGCACCATGCCCAGCAGGTCAACCCATAACCCCCACATGCACAGGCACAGGTCAACGTCGTTTTCTTCGATAAAATTCTGAATCATTTTTTGAATCTGCGGGAAAATTCGTTCTGATTTCCCGCCGTCTATTTGAGACGAGAGTGAGAGCAGGGGGCTGATCTCCAGGATGAGTACGTGATGGCCGGCGTCACGACATCCCTGAACGATATCATTGAAGATATCGCGCGAATTGGCTCCGCCGTGCATGAGTACCAGAATGGTCATATCATACCCGCCATGCCGGATGATAATGAACGTGATGCCCTTTGGCCGCAATCATCATGTTCATCACATATGATGACATCAATTATCACGAATATTCGTGTTTCGGCAACAAATTCCTTCACAAACTCTGAATATGAGCCTGACTGAACCCCCATCTGTATCGGCGACAATAACCCACGAAGAAAAAAGAAAGAGAAAACTGGAGATTGATTATGCGTTTATTGTTGGCCACGGATGCGTGGCGCCCCCAGGTTAACGGGGTTGTGCGCACACTTGAGGAAACGGTGCGTCAGTTGCGGCGGCGCGGTGATTTTGTTGAGATCATGACGCCTGATCTTTTCCCGACAATTGCCTGCCCGTGGTATCAGGAAATTCGTCTGTCAATGCCGGCCGTTCAGGATCGCATTGAAGATTTTGCCCCGGAACATATTCATATCGCAACTGAAGGACCAATCGGCCTTGCCGTGCGAAATTTCTGCCTGAGTAATGATTTACGCTTTACCACCAGCTATCACACGGATTTTCCCAGTTACGTTCAGGAATATATCGGCGTTCCGCGCACCATTACGTATCAATACCTGCGTTGGTTTCACGCACAGGCCGAGCACGTGATGGTATCAACGGATATGGTGCGCCAGGAGCTTGAGGCACACGGATTTACGCAGATCGTCAAGTGGTCGCGCGGTGTTGATGTCAATGCTTTTGCTCCGGTTGATGCGCCGGCGATTTGGCACAAACCGCTTCTTGTTTATATGGGCCGCGTGGCCAAAGAGAAAAATATTGAGGCTTTTCTGCGGCTTGAGGGAGATTGGCGCAAGCGTGTGGTCGGCAACGGGCCGATGTATGACCAGTATGTGCGCGAGTATCCGGATGTTGAATTTACCGGGCAACTGACGGGTGACGCGCTGCGCCGCTCTGTTGCCGAAGCGGATTGTTTTGTGTTCCCGTCATTGACCGATACTTTTGGCCTTGTTGTGCTTGAGGCGCTGGCCTGCGGCGTGCCGGTAGCCGCATATCCCACTCCGGGCCCAATGGAGATTCTCAACGATCCGCGGCTGGGCGCAGTTGATACGTCTCTTGACCAGGCCGTTGAGTATGCCCTGCGCTTTGGCAATCGCGAGATGTGCCGTATGCGCGCCCTTGAGTATTCCTGGGAGCGTTGCGCCGAGCAGTTTGTTGGCAATCTTGTCACCGCTCGGGATAAAGTTCTCGCCAGCATCGCGGGATAAACGCATGATGCGGAATATCGTGGTCAAGCGGCGTGGCCATAAACGGTTGCGCCGCTTTGTTTTGGGCCGCGCATCAACTGGCATCTGGCAAAAAGAAACGCCATCGCGATAATATTAACGATGACCCAAGAACCGCTCATTTCTGTTTTAATGCCCGTTTATAACGCCGCGCCCTGGGTGGCCGAGGCCATTGCCTCTGTTCAGGCGCAGAGCATTCGTGATTTTGAACTACTGGCCATTGATGACGGTTCTCAGGATTCTTCCGCGGATATTGTGCGCGAACTTTCGCTGCATGATTCGCGGATACGGTTGATTCGGCAGCAGAACGCAGGTGTCGGCGCGGCGCTTAATCATGGTTTGCGAGAAGCGCGCGGCCAATTTATAGCGCGAATGGACAGCGACGACATCATGGTCCCGGCCGATCGCTTTGCCAAACAGATTGCCATCATGACGCAGCGGCCTGATATTGCGGTTGTGGCCGGTATGCACGAGACTTTTCCCGGTACGCCGGTGGTGAGCAATTATCCCGCCGATCCGCACATAATTAAGGCGACGATGCTTTTCCGAAATTGCGTATCGCATCCCACGGTGCTCATACGTGCGGAATTGCTGGGCGAAGGCAAAATCACATATAACGAAGCGCGGCAATATCCGGAAGATTATGATTTGTGGGTGAGGTTGCTGAAGAATTATTCGTTTCTGGCAATTCCGGAAATATTTTTGCGATATCGGCAGACGCAATCACAAACCATTGTGCGCCATCGCGAAAAATTTCTCTCGGCAGCGCTTGAGATTCAATTACGGCAGATTTCCTGGCTTGGCATCACGCCAACGGAAGATGAAAAACAGACTCATCATCAGCTTGCGGAAAACCAATTGCCACATGATGTCGGCGGCCTGCTGGCGTGCGTCAATTGGCTACAGAAAATTCTCGACGCCAATACCGTTGCCGGCGTATATGAGCCGGCAGCATTGCGGCGGGTGTTGACTGGCCGGTGGATTGCGAGCGCCAAAAAACTGGCAACTGTTGACGCGGCGGAATATCAGCGGCAAAAACAGACTCACTGGTTCAGCGGCGTAACCATTGCGATGCCCTGATTTTAAGAGAATTGGCCGCGAGGTGTTTGTTTGGGCATGTCACGTGCGGCCGGCGAAATCCCCGTATATACTTGCGGACTATGAAAGAATTACTGCAACAACTGCTGAAGGGAAAAAGCCTGACACAAGAACAGGCTCATCAAGCTTTTACCACGCTGATGACGGGACAGGCCGATGTCGCGCAGGCGGCATCTTTGCTGACATTATTGGCGACTCATGAGCCGACTGTTGATGAATTAATCGGCGCGGCCTCGGCCATGAGGCAATTTGCCACGCCGATTGATGCGCCGGAGGATGTGGTTGATACGTGCGGTACCGGCGGCGTACATTCGCGGATATTTAATGTGTCAACAACGGCCGCAATAGTGGCCGCGGCTTGCGGCGTGCCTGTGGCTAAACATGGCAATCGCAGCGTCACAAGCAGATCCGGATCGGCCGATGTGCTTAAGGCTCTTGGCGTCAATCTTGATGCCAGCCCGGCCGTTGAGGCGCGCTGCCTTCGCGATATCAATATCTGCTTTGCCTTCGCGCAAAAACATCATCCGGCCATGAGACATATATCTCCGATTCGCCAGGCGCTGGGATTCCCGACGTTGTTCAATTTGTGCGGTCCGCTGGCAAACCCGGCACGCTCCCGTCGGCAGTTAATGGGCGTGAGCAGATTGGCCGTCGCCGGGAAAATGCTTGATGTGCTGGTGCGAATGGGCGCTAAGCGCGCCATGATTGTTCATGGGTTTATCGGCAGCGGTAAACCAAGCGGCGAAAGTGACGCGCGTATGCGGCTTTGCGAAATATCCACTTTCGGCCCGACGGTTATTTCTCAATATGATGGCGCGGTAATCACGACGGCGACCATTGAGCCGCGCGATCTTGGGCTGGCGGCCGAGAGTATTGTGGATGTTGAAATTGATACACCGGCGGCGTCAGCATTGCTGATCAAGCATATTTTAAGTGGCGAAAAAATTGCCGGCAGGGGACTTGTGCTGGCAAACGCGGCCGGTGCGCTCTGGGTCGGCGGCAAAGTTAACCAGCTTAAAGATGGTGTCACTCTTGCGGCCGAGGCTATTGATTCTGGCGCGGCAGCCAAAAAGCTTGAGCAATTAATTGCTCTGACGAATCAATCATAACTCATCAGGAGTTAACTGGTTGCCGCCGGTGGGAAAAGCCGGCGCGGCCAATTTTTATTATGCATCAATCCCGCACACAAAAAATAATTGAGCAGGATCGCCAATATGTGTGGCATCCGTTTACGCCTATGAAGTCATGGTGTCAGCGCAATGATGATAAAAATGTCGTCATTGAGCGCGGCGATAAAGAATGGCTGATTGATACTGACGGCAATGCGTATATTGATGGTGTCAGTAGCATCTGGTGCAATATTTGGGGACATCATGTCCCTGAACTTGATGCGGCGCTGAGCGAGCAAGCCGCCAAAATATCCCACACCACATTACTGGGGCTCTGTAATGAACCTTCTGTTGAGCTTGCGGCCGAGTTGATCGGTATTGCGCCGCGCGGGCTGACTAAAGTTTTTTACAGCGATAACGGCAGCACTGCTGTTGAGGTGGCATGCAAAATGGCCTACCAGTATTGGCGCAATCGCGGCGTGGCTGGCCGGCAGAAATTTATCGGATTTCGCGACGGATATCACGGCGATACGATCGGCGCGGTGAGCCTGGGCGGCATTGATTTTTTTCATTCCGCATTTAAGGGGCTCTGTTTTCAGGCGGATTTTGTTGATCCGCATCGGCCTGATGCTGTCGAGCAAATTGAGCAATTGCTTAAGCAGAATGCCGCGCAGTACGCGGCGGTTGTGATTGAGCCGCTGGTCATGGGCGCCGGCGGAATGATCATGCATCCGCGCGGCATGTTAGCGCGGCTGAGGCAGTTGTGCGATCGCTATGATGTGCTGCTGATCTGCGATGAAGTGATGACCGGTTTTGGCCGCACCGGAAAAATGTTTGCCTGCGAACATGAGCAGGTCACACCTGATTTTCTTTGCCTGAGCAAAGGGCTGACGGCCGGCTATTTGCCGCTTGGCGCAACATTGGTGACGCAGAAAATTTACGATGCGTTTTATGCCGATCCCGATGAGATGAAGACTTTTTATCACGGCCACACGTATACCGGCCATCCGCTGGCATGCGCGGTTGCGATACGCTCTCTACGCATGTTTGCTGAGAAACATTTGCTTGCGCACGTGGCCACGCTTGAGCCGATTCTTGACGACATGCTCAAAGACATCAGTGCTCATCCGCATGTTGATATGCCGCGGCGCTGCGGATTAATCGGCGCGTTTAATCTTGTGCGCGATCAGCAATCACGTGAACCGTATCCGTATCAGTGGCGCGTTGGCGGAGCGTTATGCATGCGTATGCGCCAACTTGGGCTGATGATGCGGCCGCTTGGCGATGTGATTGTCATTATGCCGCCGCTGGCCATCAGCCAGGACAATATGCGGCGTTTGTGCGATGGCGTGCGCCAGAGCCTTAATTGGGTTGATGAGATTGTCATCAACAAACAGCGCGATCATCATGCGTAACCGATTTGTTGCGATCATGTGCAATTGTCAACGATGATTGGTTTGTGCCCCATTCCGTAAAGGGAAATGGGGCTTGCTTATTTATACGGTTGATTTGTAAAAACCAGTATTTATAGTATGTGCCAAAAATAAATCACACATGACATGCCGCCACGCTTCGCAGGGCTGCCCCGATAAATTCGTGACGTGTGATATACTTTTGTCAATCACCCTAACGGACCCACCCCGGGGTTAAAACCACCGGGGCTTCCTTATTCCGAACTCAGGTTAAAAAGCAGCGCGATGGGGTGTTGACCGGAGTGTTTCGTGATGAGGATCACCATCGCGCCGCCATGATGCGTCAGGCCGAATCAAAGTTGCCAAATCCAGGTTATGGCCATGACGCATTCATTTTGTTTTGCCGCGGCCGCGAAACTGGTGCGTTATTTGTTGTGATAATGCAGTTACGACGGCCCGTTTTTTGCCTTTATCCTTAAGCCCATGCCGTCCCGCCGAAAGATCGTCCTGACAAGTTCATCAATGCTGATACGCAATATGCAAAATCGTGGCGTACAGGGCGCAGTACTGGGCGCACAGGTTATTTATTTTGAAAGAGTATCCGGGCGGGGTCGCCGCCCGGACGGAGGATTGCTTGTTGTGTCTCGTGTTGGTTGCCTCCGACAGACATTACGCAAAAAAACTCGAAATCTTGCGCAGAGACTGGCAAAATATTTTATTAAATGCGTGTAAGTGATGTGATTAATGTGGGTTGTGGCGAAATAAAAATTCATGTTTTTCGCCGCGCAATCAAAAAGTGTGATCAAAAATAGAAATGATTCAGAGGCTGATTCAGGGCAAATAAAAAAGGCGCGAACTATTTATAGTACGCGCCTTTTTGAATGATGAGTCTGGTGATTTTATTCTTCGCCTGCTGCGTCCATGTAATAGTTTGGCGATTCGCGCGTGACGGTGATGTCATGCGGGTGGCTTTCTACCATGCTGGCCGCGGTGATCTTAACGAACTTGCCGCGCGTGCGAAGTTCATCAATGGTGCGTGTGCCGCAGTAGCCCATGCCGGCGCGTACGCCGCCGACGAGTTGGTACACAAAATCGCTCAGCGGGCCGCGATAATGCACCATGCCCTCAACGCCTTCCGGCACAAGCTTGCTTGATTGTTTGACGCTGCTTTGGCCATAGCGGTCGGCCGAACCTTTTACCATTGCGCCCATTGAGCCCATACCGCGATAACTCTTGAATTGTTTGCCGCGGCGGATCACCAGTTCGCCCGGCGATTCGTTGAGGCCGGCGAACAGTGAGCCCATCATGACGGCCGAAGCGCCGGCCGCGAGTGCCTTGGTGATGTCGCCGGAGTGGCGGATACCGCCATCAGCGATGACCGGAATGCCCGCAGGGCCCGCCGCCTTGATGGCGTTAAAGATGGCCGTGATCTGCGGCACGCCAACGCCGGAGATGATGCGTGTTGTGCAGATGCTGCCCGGGCCGATGCCAACCTTAACGGCGTCAACGCCGGCCGCGATAAGGTCCGCGGCGCCTTCGGTCGTGGCGATGTTGCCTGCGATGACCTGAATATTGTGTTTGCGTTTGATTTCGCGAACGGTATCAAGCACGTTGGCGGAGTGGCCATGCGCCGTATCAACGACGATCACGTCCACGTCTGACTTAATGAGCGCCTCAATGCGCTCAAATTGCTTGACGCCCACGGCCGCGCCGACGCGCAAGCGGCCGCGCGAATCTTTAACCGCGCGCGGGAACTGGCGGGTCTTGTCAATATCGCGCATCGTGATCATGCCGACGAGTTTACGTTTGTCATCTACGAGCAGCAGTTTTTCGACGCGCGCGTTATCAAGGATACGCTCGGCCTGCTCAAGCGTGGTGCTTGGCGGGGCGGTAATGAGCTTTTCCTTCGTCATCATGTCCTTGATGGGGCGGCTGTCTTCGCCCTCATGAAATTTAAGATCGCGGCGCGTGAGGATGCCGACAAGTTCATTGTTCGCCACCACAATCGGGATGCCGGAAATATTCTGCTCGCGCATGATCTGCCGCGCCTGGGCGACAGTTGCTTCCGGGCCGAGGGTCACGGGGTCAAAGATCACGCCATTTTCTGAGCGCTTGACCTTTTCTACCTCGCGGCACTGAACTTCAATCGGCAGGTTTTTGTGAATAAACCCGATGCCGCCTTCCTGCGCCAGCGCAATGGCCAGCGCGGATTCGGTTACCGTATCCATCGGCGCTGAAAGCAACGGGATATTCAGCTCAATGGCTTTGGTCAGTTTGGTGCGGGTGTCGGCTTCGCCAGGGACAAAATCAGAACGCTGGGGGATCAGCAGAAGGTCATCAAAAGTGAGCGCTTCGCTGACGATTTTGCTGGCTACGTAATCGGAATAATTAATGTGGTTTTCCATGTAACAATGATGCATATCGCAGGGGTGGTTGTCAAGGGTTGATGTAAAATCGTGTCAGAAACCGTGAATAAATGCATCTTTACGGCATTTTTTCATTTGCGGCTGGTGCTTGGCGCAAGGGGGTCTTGCTCTGCTAAAAAAACACGGATTCTGCGCCTTGCTCCTCTCGCCCTGCATGCTTGCTATGAACAATGTAAATTCATCAGGCTGCCTGGCGATGTGAGATATTACTTCTTGTCGCGCGTTTCCTGGTGATTTTTATCCGAGAGGCCTTCCGAAAAAAAACAGAATTTTAAAATATAAAACAGACCCAAAGCGATAAGGATGATGGCGGAAATAATACATAAATCCATTTTATAGTGTGTGCCCAAAATGAATCACACATGACATGCCGTCACATTGGCGGGGCGGCTCTGATGAACCTGTAACATGTGATTTTTTTCTGGCAATTCCTCTAAAATATCAGGTTAATCCGCGCGGTCGATTGTCGGGTCGTTAAGTCTGCTCGTCTTTTTCATAGAGAGTATTTTGTTCGCCTGTCGTTTTTTTCTTCGGCCGTGGTATCCCCACATGTTCGTACGCGGCTGGCGTCAGTTGCCGGCCTTTGGGCGTGCGGCGGATAAAGCCGATTTGCAGCAAAAACGGCTCAACGACATCCTCAAGCGTGTCGCGTTCTTCGCCCATTGTCGCGGCGAGAGCCTCAACACCGGCCGGGCCGCCTTCGTAATCGGTGGCCAGCGTGGTGAGGAATCTGCGATCAAGCGAATCAAGGCCGAGCTGATCAATTCCTTCAAGCTTTAGCGCTTCTTCAATGACATCCGGCGAAACCACGCCGTGGCCGCGGACGGTGGCAAAATCACGCACGCGCCTCAGCAATCTGTTGGCCACGCGCGGCGTACCGCGCGCGCGTTTGGCGATGCTCATCAACGAACCCGGTTCCGCCTTCATGCTCAAAATTTCCGCGCTGCGCTCCAGAATCAGCAGCAGATCCTCCGGCGGGTAATAATTAAGATGATGCGCGATGCCAAAACGCGTGCGCATCGGCCCGCTGATCAACCCCGTGCGCGTGGTTGCGCCGATGAGCGTAAAGGGCTGAAGCGGAAAATTCATCACCTGGGCATGCGGCCCGGAATCCATGACGACATCAATGCAGTAATTTTCCATTGCAGGGTAAAGATATTCTTCAATGGCGATGCTCAGCCGGTGAATTTCGTCAATAAACAAAACGTCGCCGGCCTTGAGGTTCGTCAGAATACCCAGCAAATCAGCGGGTTTATTCAGCGCCGGGCCGGAGGTGATTTTGGGCGCCGCGCCGCTGAGTTCTTCCGCAATAATGTACGCAAGTGTGGTTTTGCCAAGCCCCGGCGGGCCGCTGAGCAATACATGCTCCATCGGTTCGCCGCGTTGCTTGGCCGCCTGAACGCTGATGCGGATTTTCTCCATCAGTTCGCGCTGGCCGACATACTGATCAATTTTGCGTGGCCGCAGTGCGGGAGCAAAACGATCCTGCGACGCCTGAACCTTATCTTCCGGCGTTTCCTGGGCTGATACTATGCGTTCGCGGGACATGCGTGAATGTCGTAATGTGGCAATGTCGCAATTGAAAAAACGCTTTACGTTATCTTCAATTATCACATTATAAATGATCACATTGGCACATTATTACATCTGCTCCTTATACAAAAAGACGTCATGATTTTCTTACCGCGCTGGGCCACGTAATCTAAAAACGCCCTGAACAATTTTGGGCGCATCCTGGAGTGTCGGGTCCGCCTGGCAAACGCGATGTACCCAATTTTCGGCTTCGCTGCGTTTTTCGCCCAGTTTGACCAGCACTTCAACGGCCTGTGATTCGTAATCCGGTACGGACGCCGCGGGCATATTGGCCGAGCGCATCGCGCCGACGGCAAATTTTTCAATTTTGCCATGCAGTTCAAGGATCATCGTCTCGGCCGTTTTTTTACCGATTTCCGGCAACTGCGTGAGTTTTTTGGCGTCCTTCAGAGCGATGGCCGCGGCGATATCGCCAATCGGCCAGGCCATCGCGCGCAGCGCCTTGCGATAGCCGATGCCTTTAACGTTCGTAAAGAGATCAAAAAAATCTTTGTCTTCCTGCCGCAGGAAGCCGATCATTTTGGGCGCAAGCTGGCCAAAACTGGCGTTGCCCTCAATGTATTCCATTGTAAAAAAGCTGACCAGCGCGCCGATCTTGCTTTGCAGACCGGCCACCTCCGACGCGGGAATCAGCAATTCGCGCGTGGTATCGCCCGAGGTCACATGAACGCAATCCTCGCCGACGTAATCCAGTTTACCCTGTATGCGTACTATCATGGCCGCATTATCGCGAAGATCGCCGCCGAGGGCAAATAAACACCGAACAAAAAAGCCGCTGATTTCTCAGCGGCTCTCGTTTGGTCTCAAATTTGAGATCAAGATAAGCAAGCCCCATTTCCCTTTATGGGATGGGGCACAAACCTATCATCGTTGGCAATTGCTCATGATCAGAGCAAATCGTTTACGCATGATGACGCACTCAATAGATTTTTGATCGCTCGCACATCTATTGTGCCCCGCCCCATGAAGGAGCGGGGCTTGGTTTTATGATTTTTTCGACAAAGTCAATGCGAATCAACAACCATGCGCAATCTTCAATCACAGTTCCGGTTTTTTCAGCACCGCGCCGGTATCGGCGCTGGTGACTTGCGCCGCGTAGCGCGCCAGGTAGCCATAATCAATCTTCGGCGGCAGCGGCCGCCAATTCGCTTTGCGCTTGGCCAGTTCCGTATCGCTCACCAGCAGTTCAAGTTTGCGATTCGGAATATCCACTTCAATCTGGTCGCCATTTTCGACCAGGCCGATCGGGCCGCCCGCAGCGGCTTCCGGCGATACGTGGCCGATGCTTCCGCCACGCGTTGCGCCGCTGAAGCGGCCATCGGTAATCAGCACCACGCTTTCGCCAAGACCGCGGCCCTGAATCGCCGCCGTCGGCGCGAGCATTTCCTGCATGCCCGGCCCGCCGCGCGGACCTTCGTACCGAATCACCACCACGTGCCCGGCCTTGACCGTGCCGTTCAAAATTCCCTCATAGGCCGACTCCTGCGACTCAAACACAATCGCCGTGCCCTTGAATTTCATCATGCTCGGCGCCACGCCGGCCGCCTTGATCACCGCACCCTTCGGCGCCACATTGCCAAACAGAATCGCCAATCCGCCGCGATCAGAATACGCCTTATCAAGCGGACGGATCACGTCTTTATCTTTGACTTCCGCATGCGCGATATTGTCGCCCAGCGTTTTGCCGGTGACGGTGATGCAATCAAGATTCAGTACGCCCGGCTTGGCCGAGATCACTTTTAAAATCGCCGAGATGCCGCCTGCGCGGTCCACATCCTGCATATGATAATGGCCTGACGGTGCAACTTTGCAGATGTGCGGCACGCGATTTGAGACTTCGTTGAGATGATGCAGATCAAAAGGCAATCCCGCCTCAATCGCGATGGCCAGCGTATGCAAAACAGTATTGGTTGATCCGCCCATTGCCATATCAAGGGCAAAGGCGTTCTCAAAGGCTGCTTTCGTCAGGATATCGCGCGGCTTGATGTCTTTGGCGATCAAGTTCATGATCGCCGCGCCGACGGCCTTAAAGAGTTCATCGCGTTTCGGATCTGTTGCCAGAATGCTGCCGTTGCCCGGCAGAGCAAGCCCCAGCGCTTCGGCCAGGCAGTTCATGGAGTTTGCCGTAAACATGCCAGAGCAGCTTCCGCAGGTCGGGCACGCGTGCATTTCAATTTGCTTCAGACGCGCATCATCCATTTTGCCGGCCGCATGCGCCCCGACGCCCTCAAACACCGAGTTGAGATCAATATCCTTGCCCGTGGCCGGGTCAACGCCAGCCGCCATCGGCCCGCCGGAGACAAATATCGTCGGCACATTCACACGCGCCGCGGCCATCATCATGCCCGGCACAATTTTATCGCAATTCGGGATGCAGACCATGCCGTCAAAACAGTGCGCGCGGAGCATGGTTTCTACGCAATCGGCGATCAACTCGCGTGACGCCAGCGAATACTTCATGCCGGTGTGGCCCATGGCGATGCCGTCATCCACGCCGATCGTATTGAACTCAAACGGAACGCCGCCGGCCGCGCGAATGGCCTCGCGAACTTTTTTGCCCACAACATCAAGATGAGCATGTCCCGGAATGATCTGAATAAAAGAATTGGCCACGGCGATAAACGGCTTTTCCCAGTCTGATTCATTTTGAATCACGCCGGTGGCACGCAAAAGTGAACGATGCGGCGCACGAATCGCGCCTTTCTTGATCATATCCGAAATAGCCATGACAACTCCTTTGCATGAATGACGAACCGGTTATTTTAGCACATCATAGAAAGGAAATAAAAAAAGCGGGGGATTAAAAGTTCGCGTGGTGCAGTAATTCTTTTGCTGACTTCTGACTTCTCATCTCTGCGTTATAATCCCCTCATGCCCACTCGGCCACTGTTACTTTTTCTGATTACCGATCTGCATCTCGGCGGTTCGCCGCGGATGCTGGCTGATCTTGTGGCCGGGCTCAGGCGTATTGATGATGCGGATCTGCTGGTTGTTTCTATTGATAAGCTGCCGATGCCGCCGGCTGATGATTCGGTTCCTGCGCGCATGCGCGCGGCCGGGGTTGAGGTCGCCAGCCTGAGTGCGTCGTCATCAAAAGATCTGCGCGTGCTGCCGAGATTGGTGCGATTGCTTAAAGAGCGCCGGCCTGCGGTGGTTTGCTCCCTGTTGATTCATGCCAATCTTCTGGCGACGCTGGCCAAGCCCTTTGCGCCGGCGTGCCGATACGTGCAGTCGCTGCATACGATGCAGCCAAATCCGCGTTGGCACTGGCGCGCACAGGGAATGATCTCACGATTTGCCGATGGGTTTGTCGCGCCGACGCAGGCTATTGTGGATCGCGCGAGGCTTTTTGGTCCGCTGCCGGCCGTGACGGCGGCGATTCCCAATGGCATTGATGTGGCCAAATTTCGCGACGCGAGAGAAAACGGGGACGCAGCTAGTTATAAACTAGCTGCGTCCCCGTTTTCGCCTCTGATCGGATACGTGGGCCGATTTGATCCGGTGAAAAATTTGCCGGCATTAATCATGGCTTATGATGCGTATCTCAAGGAACTCCAGAAAGTTAACGCAATTGTGCCGCATCTGGTTCTGGTGGGTTATGGCCCGCAGGAAGGCGCTTTGCGCCAGCAGGTTCAGCAGATGGGTTTGCGGGATCTGGTGCATTTTCCCGGCAAAACGGATCATCCGGAAATGTGGCTTAAGTCATTTTCCTGTATTGCGTTAGCATCTGAAGTAGAGGGATATCCCCTCAGCGTGGCGGAAGCTTTGGCGGCCGGGACTCCGGTGCTGGCACTTGATACGCCGGCCATCCGCGCCATTGTGGGAAACGACTATCCTTTGTGGAAAAATGCGGACGTATCTACGTTAGCCGATGGTTTACAGCAGGTTATGCTTTTTGGCAAAAAGTGGATAAATGATTGGCGTCGCAGTCACGAAATAACCGATATTGTGAAAATGTCAGAGATGTATCATCAATTTTATAAGAATTTTTGCTCATCTTTGCGATGATTGCGTATACATCCTGTAGTGGGTGTCATTTCTATTTACCACATTTCGTGGTGTTTTCCCCTTCGTAGCCGACATGTCAGGCCATATCGCTAGTTATTCTCGGAACTATTTTATAGTTGCACGGTGGGGGAAAATGGGTCAAAATATACATCACGTGGTATGAAGTGGAGTGACGACCCCATTAATCCCATCGGCTGAATCGGAAGCAAAGGATCACAAAACATGGTCATTACAGACAGGTATGATCATGTTATTGACGACAAAAATCGCCTGGCGATCCCAAGCCCAATTCGTAATGCGATGGACCCGAATGTTGACGGCGATGGTTTTTACCTGGTGCCGGAAGGCCGTTATCTCCAGTTGATACCAGAAAAGCTTTTTCAGCAGTTGGCTGTTTATGCCACGGCTGGTTTGCAGGTTCCTTCGGATGTTGCCAAAGCGCGGCGGCTGATGTTCGCAACGGCAAGCCGCCTTGAGCCGGATAAACAGGGGCGCGTCATAATCCCTGACCGGTTCATGAGGCAGGAAAATCCGGATGATGAATCTCCGGAAGCAGTGCTGGGCCGCAAGGTGACGCTGGTTGGTGTTGGTGATCGCCTTGAAATCTGGAATCAGAAAGAATTTGCCGCGCATCTGAGAGAATTGATGGCGGATCGCGCAGCGGTTCAGTCCGCGGCGCAGGCGATGTTTAAGAGCGCGCCAGTGACGCCGGCGGCAGATTCGCCGGTATCGTTTTGAGAAGTTCATAAGCGCCCCGGCCATGATGGGCGGGTAGCAGGATTTTAAGGCACACGGCAAAACGTGCCACAAAACGCTGCAAGTACGATGTGTAAACAGGCAGGCGGCGTTTTATTTTGAGATTCTTAAAGCTGCATGCGTTGATGATACATGGATCGTATCTCAATGCAGGTGGCGGAAGTTACGTGCACGCGAAGCCCCAGGGAATGCATGGACCGTATTCCCTGAGGCCCTCGCAAAGTTGAATGATTCAGCTTGGTCACGTGGCTGTGTAAGTAAGTCGCTCAAGGACGAGCGAGTTGTAAACGCCAAAGGAATGGCGGTGCGGGGACACGCTGAGCCAGTCGTGTCCCCCTTTTTTTGCGCAGGGTATACAATGCGCGGGCAAAAGCCGGCGCGATATGCGGATGCGCAGCGCCGCCTGGCTCACATGAAAGAAATACGATGCTTGCTCCCGAACATGGTCACGATCCGGTGATGCTTGAGGAAGTGCTCAGCGCGCTTGCTCCTGCGCCGGGCGAAGTGTTTGTGGACTGCACCACCGGCCGCGGCGGGCATAGCAGGGCGATGGCGGAAAAACTTCAGCCGGGCGGAACGCTGATTTGTCTTGATGTTGATCCGGAGAATCTCAAGTACGCCAAAGAGAGACTCGGCCCGCTGGCGGAGCATGCGCGTTTTTTTCACGCGAATTTTGCGGAAGTGGATGACGTGCTTGATGCGGCGGGTATTGAGCAGATTGACGGATTGCTGGCGGATTTCGGCGTGTCGACGAATCAGCTTCTTGAGGCCAAACACGGACTGACGTTTTCGGCTGATGCGCCGCTTGATATGCGACTTGATCCGCGGATCAAAAAGAGCGCGGCCGATTTGCTTAAGGAACTGCCTGAGCGCGAACTGGCTGACATTTTGTACGAATATGCCGATGAGCGCGCGAGCTTTAAAATCGCGCGGAAAATTGTCGCCGCGCGCGCCACACAACCGATACTCACCACGGGGCAGCTTGCCGACCTGGTGCGCAGTGTGGTTCCTCCGAAATTCGGGCAGATTGATCCGGCGACGCGAACTTTTCAGGCTTTGCGTATGGCGGTCAATGAGGAACTTGAGAGTCTGGGCTCTCTGCTTGAGCTTGTGCCGGACATCATGAACGACGGCGGGCGCGCCTGCTTTATCAGTTTTCACTCCGGCGAAGACCGCCTGGTCAAACAGGCCACCCGGGAATGGCAGAGCGAAGGCTGGTGCGAACTGCTGAGCAAAAAACCGCTTGAGCCGGGCGAAGCGGAATTGACAAGAAATCCGCGCAGCCGCAGCGCCAAATTGCGGGCGGTGAAGTTTACGGGAACTCAGGGATCAGTCTGATTGATACGGTGTGCTTGCAAGGAGGTAACGGCCGTGAATCGCGAAACAAAAATAGGATTGCTCACGGGATTGTTCGTGATCATTCTGGTCGGCGTATTGCTTTCGGAATACCTCGGCGGCGCGGATCGCGCGCCCAAGCAGGCCGTACTGGTTGATGTCGGCGCGGATTACCGCAACCGCACATTGACCGCCATCGGCGCGCCGGAGGTTGATCGCCAGACCGGGCAGATTCTCAACACCGCGGGCGGCCGCGAAGATCAGTTGCCGATGGCCTCGGCGGCAACGCCAGGCAGTATCGCGGTGATGCCGATGTCAACGGATGCTGAATTGATCCGTCAGCGCGAAGAGCAGGAACGGTTGACCGTTCAGGCTCAGCAGCTTCGCCAGCAGCAACTGGCCGCGGCGGATAAAGGGCGCGGCAATATACTGACGCCGGCTGATCCTTCCGTGACGTTTGTGGCCGGCGAAAAGGGCGGCGTCATACAGGTGCCGGCAAAGTCCGGGCCGACGACGCATGTGATCGCCAAAGGCGATACGCTGGGCAAAATTGCGTATCAATATTTTGGCAGCAGCAAGTCATCTTTTGTGGCCAAGATTGTGGCGGCCAATCCGGATATGCTCAAGGACGCCAAGAGCAACCTGATCATCGGCAAAAAACTGGTGATACCGGGAACTCAAGCGGATACGGCTTCGGCGACTTTGCCGACGACGCCGATCGGCGCATCAGCCGGCGCGGCGAAAACGGATGATCGTGTTCCGCCGCCAACGGCCGGGAATGTGCCGGGTCTGCCGCAGATCAATCCCACGTCCGGCCATGCCGTTGCGAGCAAGCCGGTGGGCAGTGAGACCAAAACGTCTGACAAAAAAGCCGCGGATAAAAAAGAGACTCCGGCCGCAACCGCCAAGCCTGGCAAGTATGTGGTGGAAAAAGGTGACACATTTGGCGTGATCGCCAAGAAAGTTTACGGATCAAGCAAGGCCGCGTATGTGAAGTTGATCGCGGATGCGAATAAAGGGGTCAAGTCAGAGAGTCTGAAAGTTGGGCAGGAACTTCGCATTCCGGAAAAGTCTGCCAAGTAATTTTGGGTATGATATAAGTGCCGTTTGAGCCAAAGTTTGCGTCATCTTAAATTCGTTAGCAGGGGCGGTTTATAAACCGCCCCTCTATAATTAAGAGCAAAAGAGTGTGATGGTATTTGCAGGACGATGAGATTGTTGCGGCAATCGCCACGTAATGACCGATAATGAGCAGAGTCGGCAGAATTTGCCTGTTTGAAGTGCACGCATTGTGACGGCGAAGTCAAGAGGGCCCTGCTTGATCTGATGACACCGGCATGATGCGAAGGAAGCGCGGAGCAGCTTCAGTCAAATAGACGCAGGCCGGCATCCGAATCAGGCAGGGATGGTAAACATGTTCAAGCTGCTGGTTACGCTGGGGACTTTTTTATTCGTGGCGCTGGCGCTGCTGGGGTTAAGGCACCATCACCTGGAGCTGACCAGCCAGTCGGCGAAGCTCTACGACCAGATACAGCAGCGTCTGCACACCACGTGGGATCAGGAAGCGCAGATAGCCGGCAAAACCAATCCGATTGCCACCGTGAAAAATATCAAGAGCAATGGCCTTGATACGTCGCTGTATGAACGCAGCGGGGCCATGACCCAGCCTGCCCCCAAAAAACAGAAAAATACATCGGGTCATGATGATGGCGACCTGACGGCGCCGATTCGGCGCGGGCAGTAATGAGGGCGATCATGGTTGAGCGAAACGATTCAAAAAAAGTCCTCCGCCGGGCGCAGATCATTATCACGATTATTCTGTTGCTCAGCGGCAGCACGCTTGTGGCGTTGATGGGGCGCGTGGTTTATCTGCAAAGAACCGTTGCGCCTGAGCTATCGCAGAAAGTGGCGCGGCAGAATACCGCGGCGCGCGAAGTGATGGCTGCGCCGGGAATGATTCGTTCGGCTGACGGGACTCCGTTTGCCGTCAGCGTTCGCATGTACAATCTTTTTGCCGATCCGGGATATATTCTTGATCCGGAAGGCAAACTCTCGGCGCTCAAGGGCGAGGATATTGAGAAAGCCAAAGATCTTCTGGTCAATGCGCTTGCGCCGCTGGTCAACAAGCCGGCCGAGGAGATTTCTTTTCAGATTGAGAGCAACTCCACCTATGCCAACGGATCGCCGCGGCGTTTTTTGTGGCTGGCCAAAGAAGTAGATGAAGATTTTTATGAGCGCTTCCTGGCGCTGCGCAAGCAGATGAAGGATGAGGCGCGTTCTCTTCGCAACAAAGACAAACAAGCCTCGCTGATCAAATTTCACGCACTTGACGGCGTAAATTTTGTCCGTTCGGTCAGGCGCATTTATCCGCTGGGGCCGACCGGCGGATCGCTGATCGGCTTCCGCAACAATTACGAAGGCGTTGACGGTCTTGAGCATCAGCTTGAGGATCTGCTTAAGGCCAGGCCCGGGCGTATGCAGGTGACCAAAGACGCCAGCAACCGCGTGATTCTGATTCAGGACGGCACGTATAAGCCGGCGGATAACGGCCGAAGCGTGTGGCTGACGATTGATACGGTGATTCAGAATATCGCCGAGGAAGAACTTGAACGCGCCTGCCAGCAGTATAAATCAGAGGGCGGCGTGGCGATTGTCATGGACCCGTTTGACGGCCGCATTCTGGCAATGGCAAATTGGCCGTTTTTTGATCCTTCTCATTACCGCACAAGCGACCCGGCCACGCGGCGTAACAAAGCCGTGGTTGATCCGTATGAACCGGGATCTATTTTTAAGCCGTTTGTTCTTTCCTGGGCGCTTGAGCATAAAGTTGTGTCGCAAAATACGCTCATTGATTGCCATTTCGGAAGGTGGAATGACCCCACGGGCCGCCTGGTGACGGATACGCACGGCTACGGCATGCTCTCGGCGGAAGATATTCTGGTCAAATCAAGCAATGTGGGCATGGCACAGATCGGTTGGCGCATGGGCATCCCGATGGTGTATGACGCGGTGCACACGTTTGGCTTTGGTGAACGCACGGGCAGCGAATTGCCGGGCGATCAGCGCGGTATCGTCAAGCCGCTGAGCCAGTGGAACAAAGGCACGCTGACGTCGGCAAGTTTTGGTTATGAAGTTGCGGCCACGCCTCTGCAATTGCTTCGCGCATACAGCACATTTCCCAATGGCGGATGGCTCATCACGCCGCAGATCATCAATGCGGTTGAGGAGCAGCCGGGCAAAGTGGTAAGCTGGCGCGATGTGGCCGGCCCGCCGATGCAAAAGCAGATCCTTACGCCGCAAACCTGCAAAACCATGCTCAATATCATGGAGGGCGTATACACACGCGGTACCGCGCGCAATGCGGCAAGCCGCATGTATCGCTTCTTCGGAAAAACCGGCACGGCGCACCTGGCGGTTCGCGGCGCGGGGCATTATGCCAGCAACGAATATAACGGATCTTTTCTGTGCGGCGGTCCGGTCACTCAGCCGCGGCTGGTTTGCTGCGTGACACTGCATAAGCCGGATCGTTCGCTGGGGCATTTTGGCGGAACTGTGGCCGCGCCGGCAGCGACGAATATCCTTGAGCGCGCGCTTTCGTATTTGCAGGTTCCGGGAGATCAGCCCGAAAAAGACAAGGATCGCAAAGTTGTCAGCAGAGAGTAAGGGAATGTCGCAATGTGGTAGTGCGTTAATGGGGTAATTAAATGATGCAATTGCCATATTATAGCATGACCACACGGCCACATAGGTAAGTAGTATATGCGATTCAGTGAGTTACTAGCGGTATTGCCCGAAACATCGTCCGTGCGTAAAGCGGGCGATCCGGAGATCGCGCGGGTTGTTGAAGATTCACGCCAGGTTCAGCCTGGCGATCTGTTTATTGCGCGCAGCGGGACCAAAGTCAGCGGTGCGCAGTTTGCGGCCGATGCACTGGCCAAAGGCGCCGTGGCGGTGGTATCAGATGAGGATATCGCGCTGCCTCAGAACGTGGCATTTGTGCGCGTGGGCAAAGCCAATCTGGCAATGGCCACGCTGGCGCATCACATGGCGGGTAATCCCGCAAAGTCATTGTTGACGTTGATGGTCACCGGCACAAAAGGCAAATCAACGATTGTGTATCTGCTGCGCTCAATCTTGAACATGGCGGATAAAAAATGCGGACTTATCGGCACGGTTCAGCTTGATGACGGTAATACGGTCACGGATAGTAACATGACCACGCCGGGGCCTGTTGAGCTGGCGGATCTTTTTTCGCGCATGAAGAAAAACGAATGTAAAACGGTGGCGATGGAGGTGTCAAGTCACGCTTTGCATCAGGGCCGTGTGGCCGGGATTCCGGTGGCGGTGGGCATGTTTACGAATCTCACCGGGGATCATCTTGATTATCATGGCACAATGGACGAATACGCGGCGGCAAAGGCTATTTTGTTTGAGCACCTTGAGCCATCGGCCACGGCGGTCATCAATGCGGATGACACGTATGCGCCGCGGATGACGCGCGACTGTAAAGCAAAAATTGTGCGCTACGGCATCGTCGGGCGCGAGCATACCGGCAAACTTGATTGGGAAGCGGCCATCAGCGAAATGACCAGCTACGGCATGACGCTTGAGATCACCGGACCTGACGGGATTAAGGTTGCGTATCGCAGTCCGCTGGTGGGCCGGCATAATGCGTATAATACGCTTTGTGCGATGGCCGCGACGTATGCGCTGGGCGTGCCGGTTGATACGATTCTCTGGGGACTTGACGCCATGCCGGGCGTGCCGGGGCGTCTTGAGCCGGTAATTCCGGCCGGAGTTCAGCGCGCGAACATGCTTTTTCAGGTATTGGTGGATTACGCCCACACGCATGACTCGCTTGAGAATGTGCTCTCGGCCGTGCGCATGACGATGCCGAAGGAAGGCAAGCTGATCTGTGTGTTCGGCTGCGGCGGTGATCGCGACCGGACCAAGCGGCCCAAAATGGCAGCCGTGGCGGAAAAACTTGCGGATCGCATTATCGTAACCAGCGACAATCCGCGCACTGAAGAGCCAAACGGCATCATTGCGGAAATCATGACCGGGTTTTCGCTGGCCGCTAAGGATCGCATCACCGTTGAGCCGGATCGTCACGTGGCGATTCAGGCGGCCATTGCGTCAGCCAAAAAAGGTGATGTGGTGCTGATCGCCGGCAAGGGACACGAAAAATATCAGATCGTCGGCAAAGTTAAATATCACTTTGATGACGTGGAGGAAGCGCTCAATGCGCTAAAAAGCGCATAGTTCAGCAAGTTAAGCAAGCAGGCTAGTTAAGCGAGGGCATGTTTTACTGCTTAACTTGTATACTTGCTAAACTCGTTTAACTGGCAGAGTAAAGAAAATGCGTGAACAACGCAGATCATTGATAAGGCGAAGGTTGGCATGAAGTCATGGGAAGTTGAACAGATTCGCAGAGTAACCAAGTCGCGATGGGCGGCGCGGGGAACTCGGCAATTTAACGGGCGCGTGGTGATTGATTCGCGCCTGGTTAAAGAAGGTGATTTGTTTATCGCCATTGCGGGCAAAAAACATGATGCGCATGTTTTTGTGCCGCAGGTGATTGATGCCAAAGCCGCGGCGATTATGGTGCATCAGGACCCGTCGCCGGAGATTGTGGAAAAAGCGCAGGCCGCCGGCGTGGCGATAGTGCGTTGTGATGATACGGTGTCGGGGCTTAACCGCCTTGCGGCCGCGTATCGCAGGGAATTGCGCGCCAAAGTAATCGCTACTGGCGGCTCAAACGGCAAAACATCAACCAAGCGGATTATTCATACACTGCTGAGCGAAAAATTCAAAGGCGTGGCGAGCCCGAAAAGTTTTAACAACAACATCGGCATGCCGCTGACGCTGCTTGATGTTGAGCCGTCGCATGAATATGTGGTGCTTGAGATCGGCACCAATGCGCCGGGCGAAATTGCGGCGCTGGCGGACGTATGCCGGCCGGATATTGCCATCATCACCAGCATCGGCCTTGAGCATCTTGAAAAACTGGGCGATCTGGCAGGCGTTGCGCGCGAAGAAGCATCTGTGTCGCGGTTTATTACCGAGGGCGGCACGCTGATTATGCCGGCCGGGATAACGGAACTGACAGAGGCGCTCAAGCGGTCAAAAAGTCAGCGGATCACCGTGGGCCTTGTGGGAAGCAAGGCGGATTTGACGGCCGATCATATCGCGCAGACTGTTGAGGGAATTTCGTTTGATCTCAATGGGCGCGCGCCTTTTAAGCTGCCGCTGCTGGGCGAGCACAACGCGATGAACGCGCTGATTGCCATTGCCGTGGCGCGGCGGCTGGGGATCGCCGATGAGCAGATACAGGCGGGACTTGCGAACGTTCAGGCCGCGCCGATGCGTCTTGAGATGATGCATGTGGCCGGGCATCTTGTGATCAATGACGCCTATAACGCCAATCCGTCTTCGGTGACGGCGAGTCTTGAAACTTTTGCCAAGCTGAATCTTGAAGGCAATCCGCGTAAGATAGTGGTTCTTGGCGACATGCTTGAGCTTGGCGCGCAAAGCGAATCACTGCATCGTAACGTGTGCAGGATGGTTGCGTCGCTGAAGTTTTCGATGTTTGTGGCCATTGGTCCGGTGATGCGGCAGGCGGCACAGGAGGCCGAGGACCGCGGCATTGCGGTACATCGTTTTGCGTCAACGGCGGAGGCGGCCAAAAAGCTCTCTTCGCTGGTAGAGGCCGGCGATGCGCTGCTGCTTAAAGGATCGCGCGGCATGGCGGTTGAGAACGTGCTTGAGGCTCTACAACCGGGATTTGCCGCCGCGGCACATTAATGTTTGTGATTGATCAGGCAGGATACAGGGATCGGAATACTGCATGGTTTACTTTATTTATCAGTGGATGATCAGGCACGAGTGGGTTGCGGACGGCATGCTTTCGGGCGTGATTTTCCGCGCGTCACTGGCCATACTTACCAGCTTCCTGATTGTGCTGCTCACCGGCGGCAAGGTCATCAGGTGGCTCATGGCGCAAAAAGTCGGCGACCGGCCTGAGTTTTACAATACGACTCTCAACGAACTGACCAAAGACAAGAAAAATACGCCCACGATGGGCGGCATTATCATTATCTGCTCTATTTTGATTTCAGTGCTGCTGTATGCGGACCTCGGCAATTTTTATGTGCGCATGGCCGGGCTCTGCATGGTGTATCTGGCGGTACTTGGCGGCGTTGATGACTGGCTCAAGCTGACCACGGCGCGGCGCACGCCCGGTTCGCGTGATGGTTTGCTGGCATACGAAAAACTGCTCTTTCAGATTGGGCTTGGCGTTCTGCTGGCAATTTTTATTTATAATTTCCCCTCAAAATCGGTGCCGAATCCGGCGATGGTTCCGGAAGCTCATCTGCTTAACTGGCCGTTTTTCAGGGATATCTCGCTGCCTTCCTGGCTCTTTGCGATTTTGACCGTGGTGGTGATCACGGGAAGTTCAAATGCGGTCAACCTGACGGACGGAATGGACGGCCTGGCGGCCGGGTGCATGGCGATTGTCAGCTTTGCGTTTTTGATCCTTGCGTATGTCACCGGAGATTTTCGCTGGTCGCAGTTGCTGCATTTTAACTGGGTGCAGCACACGGCGGAACTTGCCATTGTCTGCGGCGCAATCTCCGGAGCGTGCCTGGGATTCCTCTGGTACAACTGCAATCCGGCGCAGGTATTTATGGGCGATACCGGATCGCTGGCGCTCGGCGGCGTCATTGGTTATGTGGCCATCGTGATCCGCCAGGAGCCGATGCTTCTGTTCATCGGCGGTATTTTTGTCATTGAGGCGATGTCCGTGATCATGCAGGTGACGTACTTCCGCATGACCGGCGGCAAACGCATCTTTTTGTGCTCGCCGATTCACCATCATTTTCATTTGAAAGGATGGTCTGAACAGCAGGTGGTGGTGAGATTCTGGCTGATCTCGGCACTGTGCGCGGCATTTGGTCTGGCGACAGTAAAGATTCGCTAATGCGTTTTCGCTGGGCGGCCACTTTGACCGATAATAGTCGGATACTCAGTACTTGAACGATACTGAGCAGGATGAACGATGTGCATTTCCGCCAGCAGCGGAAATGAGGATGAAGATCGGAGCACGAATGCCCGTGACCGCTAAAATCAGCCGCCTCCCGTGGCTTAAGCGCAAGGAAGTGCCGCGCAGCCAGGGAAGCGTCAACCTGCCTTACCTGGCGTCAGGCCAGTCCGGCGCGTTGCCATATGTGGCGGGCAAATCTCATTTTACGATTATGCCGCTGTCTATTTCGCTTGATCAGTTTTTGTTTTTGCTGGTGGCGACTTTACTGGGCATCGGCGTGCTGATGGTTCAGTCAGCCGATGCGCGGGTCCGCGGAGTTTCCCAGCATTTTATTCTGGACGTCATCAGCATCAAAAATATCGTTCACGCCTGCATCGCGCTTGCCGTGATGGCGGCGCTGTGGCATTACGATTACCGCAACATCCTGGGCCGGCGGCTCAAGTGGAGCATCCCGATGATCCTGATGGTCGTCACGATGCTATGCCTGCTGGCGGTGCTCAGTCCTCTTGGTGCGGAAATCAACGGAGCCAAACGATGGTTGATTATTCCGGGAATCAAGCTGAGTTTTCAGCCATCAGAACTGGCCAAATGGTCGCTGATTTTTTTTGTATCCGCGTATTCGGTGCATAATTCTGAAAAACTACAGGGGCTGATTCGCGGCTTTGCGCCGCTGATCCTGATTTTCGGCGCGACTCTTGCGCTGGTGGTCAAGGAAGATTTCGGCACGGCCGCGCTCATTGGCGTGGTGGTCTTTAGTCTGCTGCTGATGAGCGGATGTAAATGGTGGCACATTTTGATGTTGATCCCGCCGGCGCTGCTGGTGGCATATTTTGCGGTGTGGCATTCTGAATATCGCCGCGCGCGTCTGCTGGCATTTATGCATCCTGAGGCAGATCCGAAAGGCGCAGGCTATCATCCGCTGCAATCCCTGCTGACGATTGCCTCCGGCGGATTTTCCGGGCGCGGGCTTGGCAACGGCATTCAGAAAATGGGTTTTCTGCCGGAAGATAACACGGACTTTATCTTTGCGGTTATCTGCGAAGAACTTGGCTCTCTGGGCGCGGGGCTTGTGATTGTGCTGTTCATGCTGTTGGTGTTTGCCGGTTGGCGGGTGACGGCGCGCTGCGACAATCTCTTTGGCAAAATGGTGGCTTTCGGTATTACTTCCGCCATCGGACTTCAGGCGGCTATTAATATTGCGGTGGTCACCGTGACTGTGCCGACAAAAGGCATTGCCCTGCCGTTTATTTCATCAGGCGGTACCGGGTGGATCATGACCGCCGCGGCCGTGGGCGTGCTGATGAGTATTGAGCGCGTCAGCCGTCTTGAGAATGCCGTGGGTATCGGCAGCGCCGGCACATCGGGGTTCCCGGTTGAGTTGCCGGTGCCGAAGGGAATACCGCCTGCGGTCAGCGCGTCAAAAGTTGCGCCGGCGTCACCGGCGGCGGGCGATCATTCCCAGGATGTATCTTCGGCGGGGAATAAGCAATGAGCGTTGTTGTTTGGCCACATCGTGTTTCGCCACTGGTTCCTGAAGTGGGCGCAAGTTCAGCGGCTTTTGACCGCCGGAGTGCGGGAGTTGCCATGAGTGCGAAGAAACAATATCGCATTGTGATGGCCGGCGGCGGTACGGGCGGGCATTTATATCCCGGGCTTGCCGTGGCCGAGGCATTAAAAGAAAAACTGGGCGATCGTATTGATCTTGTTTGGGCGGCCACGCCCAGGCAGGTTGATCAGCGGCTGCTTTCCGGCTTTGGCGCCAATTATGTTCAGCAGAGCGTTCAGCCGCTGGTGAAAAAAATCAGCAAAATATGGGCATTTTATAACGGGTGGATGAACACCTGCGCTTACTGGAAAAGATATTACCGCGGCAATCATGTTGATGCGGTGCTGGCGCTGGGCGGATATGCCGCCGGGCCGGCGAGCTATGTGGCCAGTCAGCAGGGGATTCCGGTAGGGCTCTTAAATCCGGATGCCGTGCCGGGGTTGGCCAATCGTTTTCTGCTCAAGCGCAGCAGCCGGATCTTCAGCCAGTGGTCGCTTGATGAATCTGCCACAAAAAATATTCGTGGCCGCGTCATGCCGATCGGTTGTCCGATTCGCGGTTCTTTGCTGGGGCGCACGCGCGAAGAAGGCATGCGCGCGCTGGGACTCAACGCCGCGCTTAAAACGCTGGTGATCACCGGCGCATCGCTTGGCGCACGTACCATCAACGAAGCCATGTGCGCGTTGATGAGCGATGCGGATTTTCGTCATGCGCTGGCCGGGTGGCAGATTATTCACCTCACCGGAATGGAGCAAGCGGAGGTTGTTAAGGCGGCCTACGGCGATGTGACGGATGTGCCGATCAAAATTCTTGATTACTGTGATGATATGGCGTCTGTGTGGGCGGTGGCGGATCTGGCCATTGCGCGCGCCGGCGCATCAACTTGTGCGGAACTGACGGCATGCGGAGTGCCGGCTATTCTTCTTCCGTATCCGTATCATAAAGATCTGCATCAGCGCCATAATGCTGAAAAACTTGTTGACGCCGGCGCTGCGCTGATTGTCGACGATGCCAAAGATTCCGCCAAAAATGCCCAGGCTTTGCGTCCTGTGCTGACGGAGTTGCTGGCCGGCGGCGGCCAGCTTGATGACATGGCCGCGGCTGCCAAAAGAATCGGCAAACCAAATGCCAGCCGCGATATTGCGGATCAGCTCGTTGAGATGATTGAGGCTCATTCTGGTCGATAATGGTTCGTGATTTTGAAAGTTGTGCAAGACATGACGCGTGTATCACAGCAGAAGGTCGTAATGCTGACAGTAAAAGATCTTATTCATACGCTTAAGCCAAAAGGTGACAAGTCTCCCTTTGCCGGGAAGCATGTGCACTTTATCGGCATCGGCGGATCGGGCATGTCCGGGCTTGCGGCCATGCTGGTGAATTTTGGCGCGCATGTCTCAGGTACGGATCGCACGCCAAGCACCGTGACGCACCGGCTTTCGGAAATCGGCGCGGCGATCAAGTATGAAGAATCCGCAAACTCAATACCCGAGGATGTTCAAATCGTTGTGCACTCGGCCGCGATTAAGCCGGAACATCCGGAATATGTTGAAGCAAAACGGCGCGGCCTTGAGATTCTCAAGTACGCGCAAATGCTTGGCAAAGTCATGGCCGTCAAACACGGCATCGCCATTGCCGGCACGCACGGCAAATCAACCACAACCGCGATGACCGCGCATGTGCTGCTGGCCACGGGCCGCGATCCGAGTTTTGTCGTCGGCGCGACCTCCGCACAGCTTGGCGGCTCATCGCGCGCGGGTAACGGCGATAATTTTGTGGTTGAGGCCTGCGAATATGACCGCAGTTTTCACAACCTGCATCCGCGCATTGGCGTGGTTCTGAACATTGAAGAAGATCATCTTGATTACTATAAGGATCTTGATGAGATCATCGGCTCGTTTGCCCAGTTTATGAGCCAGGTTGAGCCTGGCGGCCTGGTGCTTACGAGCGCCACTGATCCGAATTGCCTGAAGGCTGCGCGCAAAGCGGGCGCCAAAGTTGAGACATATGCCATTGACGCCCCGGCCGACTGGCAGGCCACCGGCATCCGCCGCTATCAGGGCAAGGCGCATTTTCAGGTCACCTATAAAGGCAAAAAAATGGGGCGGCTGTGCCTGACGATTGCCGGACGGCATAACGTCGGCAATGCGCTGGTGGCCGCGGCCATCGCCAGTAACTGCGGCGTATCCTGGGATGAACTTGCCGGCGCGATTGAGAGTTTCCGCGGCGCGGATCGCCGCTCGCAACTCATCGGCCAGGCTGACGGCGTGACGTATGTAGACGATTACGGCCATCACCCGACGGAAATCCGCGCAACGCTTCTGGCGCTGCGTGAGCATTACCGTCCGGAACGTCTGATTTGCGTCTTTCAGCCGCATCAGCATTCGCGCACGCGATTCCTTCTGGATGATTTTGCCCGGTCGTTTGCGCATGCGGATGTCGTGATCGTTCCGGATATTTATTTTGTTCGCGATTCAGAAGCGGATCGCAAGGCGGTGAATTCGCAGATGCTGGTTGATCGCATCAAGGCCAATGGCCGCGAAGCGATTTATATCCCGGATTTTAAGAGTATTGTTGAACATATCATCAGCACCAGGCAGCCCGGCGATCTGGTGGTATCAATGGGTGCCGGACCAGTGTGGGAAGTAACGGATGAATTGGTACGAAGACTTTGCCCAGATCGTGCGCACTGATGTTCCTCTTGCTCCGTACACCTGGTACGGACTTGGTGGGCCGGCACGGTATTTTGTTGAACCGCGCAACATTGATGAATTGCGCGCCGTGGTTAAACGCCTTCGCGATGCGCAGATCCCCATTTATGTATTGGGACACGGCGCAAACCTGCTGGTGCGCGATGAGGGCGTAAGCGGCGCGGTTTTTCATTTGATGAAGAGCCCGGCGTTTTGCGATATGACCGTCAACGGCGGCATTGTGACGGCCGGGGCGGGCAAGGATGTTCAGCAGGTCGTGCGCGAAACTGCGCATGCCGGTCTACAGGGCCTTGAGTGCCTGGCGGGTATTCCCGGTTCTGTCGGCGGCGAAATCCGCATGAACGCCGGCGGCAGCTTTGGCGATATCGGTTCGTCGGTCAAAAGCGTCAAGGTCATGGACATCAACGGCGAAATTGACGACCTTGCGCGTGACGAAATTGTTTTTGAGTATCGTCATAGCAATATCGCCGCGAAGTTTATTCTTGAGGCTACTTTTGAGCTGGCAGAGGATGATCCGACACGCGTTGTGAACAAAATGAAGGAAATCTGGATGTTCAAAAAGAACTCGCAGCCGCTGGCGGATAAGTCGGCCGGCTGCGCGTTTAAGAACCCCAAAGGAGATTCGGCCGGGAGATTGATTGATCAGGCGGGCCTTAAAGGCCTGAGTGTCGGCGGGGCGGAAGTATCGCCCAAACACGGCAACTTTATCGTGGCGCACGAAGGCGCCAAGTCGGCCGATATCCTGGCGCTGATCGCCCAGATACAGGAAAAAGTCAACGTCAAATTCGGCGTTGAGCTTAAAACGGAAATTGCGATATGGTGAAGAGTTAAACAGGTTCAGCGAGTTAAACAAGTTAAACGAGAATGGCATGGTGTCTGCTCTCGATCAACTTGCTTAACTTGTTCAACTTATTTAACTCCTTCCGAAGGAGTTCTCATGAGTGCTTCTGGTCCTTTGAATATCACGCTTCTGGCCGGCGGTATTTCCGCTGAGCGGGAAGTGTCGCTGATGACCGGCGCGCAGATTGCCGAGGCGCTGCGCAAGGCCGGGCACAACGTTTTTGTGACGGATGTCGGCCCGAATAATCTTTCCGGTCTTGACCATAAACCGGTTGATCTGGTCTTCCCGGCACTGCATGGCATTTTTGGCGAGGACGGGCAGATTCAGCAGATTCTTGAGGATCGCGGATTGCCGTATGTCGGCTGCGGGCCGGCGTGCTCTCGCTTGTCAATGGATAAGGTGGCCACCAAAGCGGTATTGCGCGATCATGACGTGCCTACTCCGCAGTGGCAGGTTGTGCACGCAAATAAATATAAAGATAACTGGACTCCTGCATCCGGCATCGGGTATCCGTGCGTGATCAAGCCAATTAATGACGGCTCGTCCGTCGGATGTAAAATCTGCAAAACGCTTGAAGAAGCGCGGGCGCATCTTGATGAGACGCTGCCGCGTTACGGCGTGATGCTCGTTGAGGAATTTATTGACGGCCACGAGCTGACCGTCGGCCTGATTGACGGCAAAACGCTGCCGATTATCTGGATTAAGCCGAAGGTTCAGTTTTACGATTACCAGGCCAAATATTTCCGCGAAGATACCAGCTATGAATTTGAGCTGCCTTTTGATCAGGCTACACAGGATGCCATCAATGCGGCCTCGGCGGCCACGTATCGGCATGTCGGCGCGCGGCATCTTTCGCGTGTCGACCTGATGCTTGATAAAAAGACGCTTAAGCCTTACGTGCTTGAGATTAATACGATGCCGGGCTTTACCGGCCACTCGCTGGTGCCGAAAGCCGCGGCCAAAGCGGGTATTGATTTTGTCACGCTTTGTGATCGTCTGGCGCATATGGCGCTGCGTGATGCGGTGGCCAAAGCGGCGTAAAGGAAATCCGAAACTCGCAATGCGAAACGCACCATGGCCGCGTGCGTGTTTTTAGCCGGGTGTTTCGTCTTGAGTGTTTTGTGTTTTTGGTTGATTTATGAGTACTGCGCAAGAAGATTCTCCCAAAGTCTGGCGGCAACCCTGGTTTAAGAGGGTGCTGGTTTGCTGCGCCATTCTGGCCTTGATCGCGGCCGGGATTGAGGCGTATCGCCGCATTGACCGTTACGCACAAAAAACGATCGCGCAGGAAGTGGCCCGGCTGCCGGTTGTGCTTGAGTTTAAGAATCCGCCGGCTTGGCTTGAAAAATCGCTGCTGGAGATGATTCTTCAGGAAACGGTTTCTCTGATGCGCAGCGACGCGCAGACTTACGCGCAATTTCAGAATCCCACAAATATTGCCGTACTCAAAAAAATCATGTCCTATTACGAGAATCCGAAAAACCAGGTTGTGCGGCAAAATGCGTGGGTCAGGCGCGTCATTTCCGTTGAGCGCGTGCGCACGCCGACGTATCAGAAAATTGTGATCAATGCGGAATTTCGCATGCCGGTCGGGTGGGTGAGCTATAACAATCAGTATTTTCTGATTGATGACGAAGGCGTGCGGCTGCCTGGCGAATACACGGATGCCGAGCGCGCCAAAATGGGCCGGCTGCTGGTGATCGCCGGCATTCAGTTCCCGCATCTTGAGAGCGACCCGACTCCGGCCGCGCCCGCGCCGGGAGAAAAATGGGATACGCCTGACGCCAAAGCCGGACAGGATCTGATGAAGATTCTTTCCGCTCAGCCGTTTAGCCACCAGATTGCGGCGATCAATATGAGCAATTATGACGGTCGCGTGGACAAACTTGCGCCGCAGATTGTGCTTGATACGGTATTCAGCACATCCGTTTATTGGGGGCGCCCGGCCAATGATGAGCGCTTTTACGAAGTGAGCCTGAAGGCAAAAATCCTGGCGCTCAAGGAAATTTTTACCCAATACAGCCGAATTGACGCCGGCAAGCCTTATGTGGACATTCGCTTTGATCAGGTTAAGGTGCCCATCGGCGCAAGCAACGGCTAAATCAACAGGAAGTGTTGTCAAAAGTTCATCATTTATCGTTGAGCGTTCAGCGTTTTTGCCAGGTATTCTTGACCAATTGGTCCTATATCCTCTACCATGCGTGTTTGGCCTGCGGCAGGCAGGCGTATTTTGGGTTTTATCAGCGGATATTCGCGGATAAAACCGTTTTGTTGCATGCGATAAAGGGGGCAGGGGCCAGGGGACAGGTCAAGTAGTCTTTCGTTCATGATTCCTGGCCCCTCACCCCTGTCCCCTTATGAACGCAGCAGGGGCCGCTAACGGAAATGCGGACCTTCGTATTTTTGAGAGAGTTGTTACTTGTAAGGAAAAAATCATGGCCAAGAAAACCGTTGCGCAAATGGATGTCAAAGGAAAGCGCGTTTTGGTACGCGTGGATTTTAACGTTCCGCTTGATAAAGAACTGCATGTCACTGACGACCGCCGCGTTCGCTCGGCCGTCCCGACCATCAAGAGCATTATTGATCGCGGCGGCAAAGCCGTGCTCATGAGCCACCTGGGCCGCCCGAAGAATGGCCCGGAAGCCAAGTTCTCCCTTAAGCCGGCCGCGGATTGCCTCAGCAAGCTCATCGGCAAACCGGTGACGCTGGCTCCGGATTGCATCGGCGCTGAAGTTGAAAAAATCGTCGCCGGCATGAAGGATGGCGACGTTGTTCTGCTCGAAAACACTCGTTTTCACAAGCAGGAAGAAAAAAATGACGCGGCCTTCTCCGCTCAGCTCGCCAAGCTTGGCGATCTGTATGTCAATGACGCATTCGGCACCGCTCACCGCCAGCACGGCTCAACCTTCGGCGCGGCCGAAGTCATCGGCGCCGGCAAGCGCGGCATCGGCTTTTTGATTGAAAAAGAACTCAAGTTCCTCGGCGATGCCCTCAACAGCCCCAAGCGTCCGTTCGTGGCCATCCTCGGCGGCGCGAAAGTCTCTGACAAAATCGCCGTGATCGAAAACCTGCTGACCAAAGCTGACGCCATCATCATCGGCGGCGCTATGGCTTATACCTTCTTCCTTGCCAAAGGCATCGCCACCGGCAACTCGCTGGTGGAAAAAGACAAGGTTGAGCTTGCCAAGGAATTGCTGGCTAAGGCCGGCGGCAAGATCCTGCTGCCGATCGACAGCGTTGTCTCAACCGGTTTTGAGGACGCCAACACCAAGATTGTTGAGGCAATTCCGGACGGCTTTGCTGGTTTTGATATCGGCCCCAAGAGCATTGCCCTGTTTACGGACAAGATCAAGAACGCCAAGACGGTCGTCTGGAATGGCCCGATGGGCGTGTTTGAAAAACCGCACTTTGCGGCCGGCACAAAGGCTGTTGCCGAAGCTCTGGCTGTCGCGACCGGTCACGGCGCCACGACCGTCATCGGCGGCGGCGATTCGGCCGCGGCCATTGAAGAATTTGGCCTGGCCGACAAAGTCAGCCACGTCTCAACCGGTGGCGGCGCAAGCCTTGAGTTCCTCGAAGGCAAAGGCTTCCCGTGCCTTGATATCCTTGATAATGCCTGAGTGCTGGCGGCATGGCCATTTGGGAACTTTAACCCCCAAACATGCCCCTCATTCAGTACACATCTATTAATAATAAACCCCGGGGCCAACGCCTCGGGGTTTATTTATTATGTCTGCAAGTTTCTCATATTTTCGACGTTATGATCAGATAAGGGTATTTTGTGGCGTCAGATGCCATATGTGTGTATTGTTCAATTTGTAACGAATGCATGAACCGGTTAAATTGTTGTTATGAATGATAATGTATTAAAGCATCCGCCGCATTTACCGTTGATTGCGCCGTCGATTATCGCCGCGGACTTTGCGCGTCTTGGCGCCGAGGCCGCGGATATTGAAAAAGCCGGCGCGGATCTTCTTCACGTGGACATTATGGATGGCCACTTTGTGCCGAACTTTACGCTTGGCCCGGATACCGTGGCCGCGCTTAAGCGCTCCTGCGGCCTGCTGATGGATGTTCACCTCATGGTGACCGATCCGCTCAAATATTCTGAGCCTTTCGTCAAAGCCGGCGCCGACAATATCACTTTTCACATTGAAGTCACCGGCGGCAACAACGGCCAGCAGGCGGCTGATCTCATCAAGCGCATTCACGACATGGGCGCAACGGCCAGCGTCTGTCTCAACCCGGCCACGCCGGTTGAGTCGCTTGAGCCGGTGCTGAAGGATGCGGATATGATTCTGGTCATGAGCGTAGTGCCCGGATTTACCGGCCAGGCGTTCATGCCGGAAGTGCTGACTAAAGTAAAATTCCTGCGAAATGAACTCGGCCCGCATCAGCGTCTTGAAATTGACGGAGGCATCGGTATCCGCACCGCACATCAGGCCCTTGAGGCCGGCGCGGACGTGCTTGTCGCAGGCGCGGCCGTGTTCCGCAACCCGGAACGCGCACAAACCATCAAGCTCCTTCGCGGCGATTATCCCAAGTAAGGGGCCAGAGAAGAGGGGCCAGGGGACAGAAATAAAGAAAGCCGATCCGTGACGGATCGGCCTTCTTTATTTGACTTGTTTGAAATTTCGTTGCTTTGTTGAAAAACTCCTGAACCAAGCCTCGTCGCCTTTATGGCACGGGGCACAAACTGTGGAAGAAAACGAATAAAACCCTAAGGATGCAATCGTTTCTGGATGATCGTTTGTGCCCCATCCTCTAAAAGGATGGGGCTTGTTGAATTATTTTAATAAAGCAAAATCTCGTCAGAACGCAATATTACTTGCGGCGACGGGCCAGCAGAGCCAGCCCGCCAAGACCCAGAGCAGCCGCGGTGGCCGGTTCCGGAGCTGTGGCCGGAGTTGAGGTGACCACCACGTTATCAATACGAGACGTTCCGCCGGTGGCAACTGCTGATCCATTGATCGCTGTTGTCCCGTTATCAACCAGACGGATAGCGGAAATCGACCCAAACAAGGAAAGATCAACGCTGTAGCTGCTTCCTGTTTTGGGCGTGGCGCTGCTCCATGAATTATTGATCAGGGTGTAAGTTGATCCGGTTGAGGTGTATGTGCTTTCGCCGGTCTTGAGGACGAGAACAGAAAACGAGGCCGGCCCGGTATTTGAACCTGTGGCATCAAAAGCGAGCGAAAGATTTGAGTAGTTACCGGCAAGGTTGATTTCGTAATAATCGTTGACTGACCAGTAATTGCTGCTGAATGATTTGGTAGAACCGTTACCGGCGGGCGATGACCATGTTGTGGACGCATTGCTGTGGCTGGCGTAAATATAGGCGCTTGATGATGTGCCGGATTCGGATGTGATGCTCTGGCTTGTTGAACCGGTTGTGGGGGAAACGGTCAGCGACTCAAAACCCCATGACGCAATGACATCAGCCGAAGCCGACGCGATGCCCATTGTGCCGATTACGGCCGCAATCGCGGCTGTGGCGATCATTTTTTTGTTTAAGATCATGATTTTCCCTTCCTTCTTTGATAAATACAAAAAACTCAAAATTCTTTTCTTAAGATGATTGCACACACAATCATCAGATTAAACATTCAAATTTTGCGATATTCAGCGATAAAGCTTGCCGGGGATTGACCAGACCAGCGGCATATCCGGATTGCGCCGATAGCCGGATTGTTCAACAGAATCCCGGAGTTTGTACGTACCGGTGACTTCCGCGCCGCCGGAATCAAGCCATTCGCTTTTCCAGTTTTCGATTTTGATATTGCCGGAAATTACGCGCGTGTATGTTTTTAATTTGACCGTTGCCGCGTGGCCGTCAACAAAGCCGACATTGGCCGCGCCGCTGTGGCGTAATCCCAGGCCGCCAAGAGTACGGTCCGTGGTATCCAGAGAAAACTGGCTTGTTTCGTTTTGATTACCGCCGGTGGCGCTGGTGCCCCACGGGATCATGTCTGTTGCGCCGCCGTCGGCGAAAGCCACATGATCGCCGGGGCGCTCAATATCGCCGATACGGGCAAGCTGGTAGAGGCTCGTATTCGGATTACCCTGGCGCAGGTGCGTGTTCATTTTGATTGTTTTGGAGTACTGCTGAATTGTCATACCGGTGGGATATGCAGGATCATAAGGCTGGCGGCTGATGCTGTCCCACACCGGGCATTGTTTGAATTTACGAAAATTGCGCAATTTTACGGATGTTGTGCCGGTGCTGTTATCACGGGCCAGCGGGCCCAGGTAACCATCAAGCGCGCTATACCAGCACATTCTGTCTTCGGCCGTGCTGTTGCCGTTGGCCAGCGGGCAATCGCCCACCGGATATGGGAAACATCCATTGTTTTCCTGCTGATACATGGTGGTTCCGATGCCAAGCTGGCGCATGTTGCTGAGGCAGACGCTTGTTTGCGCCGAACGTTTGGCGCCGGCGATTGACGGGATCAGGATGGCCATCAGAACCGCTATGATCGCGACGGAAACAAGAAGCTCAATCAAGGTGAATGCTGAAGCTTTTCTGTGCATTTGCCGATACATAAACAACCTCTCTTCTCCCGCGCGGTTTTATTTACGTTGCGTTAATCCGCGCGAATTTACGTCATTGCGTCAGCGTTGCGCCCCACATACGCAGCGCTCGCATCACTGCTTCTCCGCCATGAATACGCATCAGAAACTGAATCGCTAACAGCCTTAACACAAAGTGGCGGATCGCTTAACACAATTAAAATGTTCCCCTGACTAAAATCTCACAAATCAAAATTTGGGAGATTCCCTGTTAATGAACCGCACAGGCGCGCGATATACAAGGTCACCCCAGAGATGTGTGATGAACGAAAGCGATAAGCACCCGCAGGAACCAGATCAACCCGATCATGGCGATGATGTTTTTGAGCAGCCGCCAGCACAGGATTCCGCACACCCCAAGAGTATTCGCCGCAATGAGGATCGTTATGAACTGGTCAGCCATCGCGAACTGCTGGCCAGGCACTGGGTGCAGGTTCAGCCGTCCGTGACTGCGTTTATCCGTGCGGCCGTGCCGCAATATCACGATGCGGAGGATATTCTTCAGGAAGTTGCCGCGGAAGTTGCGGTGCGCTTCGACGAATATGACCCGACGAGGCCGTTTTTGCCCTGGGCAATCTGGGTGGCAAAGATCAAAATTGCTGATTTTTACCGCACGCGCAAACGGCTCAGCAATGTGCTATCAAGTCACGCCATTGAGGCTCTTGCCGTTGCCTGCGGAACAACGACGGTATCCTTTGCTGACGAAACTGAATGCCTTGAGCAATGCATGAGCATGCTCACCGTGCGTTCGCGCTATTTACTTTCTCTGCGTTATGAGGAAGGGCTTAAGCCCGCGGCTATTGCTGAAAAACTTAAGACTACTCCCGGCACAGTGCGCGTGACGTTAACGCGCATTCGTGACAGTCTTGCGGAATGCATGCGCCGGCAGCTTGCTCAAAAGGGGCTTGCGAATGAATGACGGCGCGACGGACAACAAGATCGGCCAGTATGTTGATACGTTTCTTGAAGATCGTGACAACATGGAAAATACGGCCACGCTTAATGACGCCATCAGCGGCAATCCGGAATATGCGCGCCGGGCATTCAGGCGTTTTCTGCTGCATGTTTTACTTGAGCAGCAATATGCCAAAATCAAAATGGCGCGCCAGTTGGGGATTCTTGGCGCGGAGGATTTTTCGGCCGCAAAACCGCGCCACTGGCTGCTTTCGCGCTGGGCGCTGCTGACCATGCTGGCGCTGGCCACGGGCGCGCTGATCATTTTGAGCCTGGTGTTGTCATTCAGTTTTTTCAAGTGGGAATCGCGTTTTGATCCGGTTGCGGCGGCAAAGAAAAACGATGTCTCCGCACCGCTGCTTTATGTCACGAGTACGGACACCTCATGGGCTGCCGGTTCCGCATTGCCCACTGATATGCAGAAGCTATATGAAAAACCGGTCGATTTGCAGGGCGGGCTTGTGGCGCTGGCGTTTGCGGACGGCCGAAATATGATGCTACAGGGGCCATTGCAGGCAAACTTTTTGAGTAACGGCGTAGTGCGTCTGAACCAGGGCACGCTGGCTATTGAGCGGTTGCCGGTTCAGCCGGAGCCCGTGCTTGTTCTTGGGGCAATGACCTTTCGCGCGGGCCGGGCGGTCTTTGCGGTCAACGCAAAGGACGCGCAGACTTTTGTGCGCGTGTTGCGCGGCGAGGTTCAGTTGCAGTTGACCTCTTCCGCCGATGTGCCCATTACGCTTAAGGCCGGCAGCGCCATGATGATTCGCAACGGCGCGCTTGAGAACAGCTCTGATATACTGGCAGATCGTTACGTAGGGCAGGCGCTTCAGGCGTTGATGTCGCGAAATGCCAATAAAAAGCCTACGGCATCTTTGCTGTATGAAGGTTTTGCGTACCCGGCCGCCAAAAATGCCCAGCAGATCGCCGCGCGCACTTTTGGCGTCGGCGGACTTGATGGCGGTTGGGGATGGGATGGCCCCTGGCGTGAACTCGGTACGGATCGCATGGTGGTGCGCGCCAACGAAGCCGAATCGTCAGGTTCCCGCGTCGGTATTCTTGAGTATGCTGATTCAGCCGCGGCCGTGCTGCTGCGACAGGGCGGCCAGTTGACGACAGGTCCCGGCGGGCAAACACAGATCGTCCGGAACATTGATCTTTCCGCCATGCCGCCGGGAATGTGCGACGAATACGGCCTTGGCGCAAATAACACAACGCTGTGGCTAAGCTTCCTGGCGTGCTCTTTTGATTCCGCCTCGCAGGATCATGAGGGCTATCTGCAACTGGGAGATAGCAAGCGCGGCGTGCGTTTTGGCACATTCTCAAGCACGGATCGCCGCAATTGGTCACTGACAACCATGCGGGATCATGCGGAAATCGCCACCAGCGAAATCAGCAGCGGCAAACCGGCTCTGATCATTGCGCAGATTACGTTTCGTTCCGGATCGGAGCACGTCATGATGTGGGTTAATCCGGATCTTAAAAAGCAGTTAAGACCAGCCACGGCGAATCTTCAGATGTTTGTTCCGAATTTTAGGATTACGGAAGTCAGCATCGTCGGCCGAAATTCAATGGATTTTGACGAGATCCGTCTCGGATCAACCTTTGCGTCTGTTGCGCTTTATGAAAAATAAAAGTGACGCGCCAATCAGGATGTGATATCAAAAAAAGAAGGCTCCCGTTGCCGGGAGTCTTCTTTTTTTGAATTACAGTACCATCACGCGACCGGAATCCCTTAATAAGGGGAGCCAGCATGAGGCATACACACACATGCGGTGATGATCATGATGCGATCAGCCCAGATATACTTCCGGCGGGCAGTTGACCACAACGATTTGCCGGGCCTTTGTTTCAGGCTGGCTTTGCGTGGGCTGAATGCTCCAGGCAAAGGGCATTTGCTGGGAACTGCTGATCGTACGAGTACGATTGGCGTCCACGGTTGTCACGTTACGTTTTTCGGTTGAAGTGGGCAGCAGTGTAGTGTTCATAACGACTCCGTTCTTTACAAGGGAGACCCTGAAATAGGTCTCAAAATGTGATGTGGTTCACAATGTGTTATTCGTACAAATGACTCCTTAACTTCAAAAAAAACGAAAGGAGGCGGATATTTTCGTACCTTGCCCTGGCAAGGACCGAGAATAAGACGGGTTGGTCCGCTGATAATATTATGCACCACGACTGATAAGATGTTGAAGAAAAATGAAAAAGATCTGTTAAATTTGCATAGGCATTCGCCACGGAAACGGATTATCCCAACTGAGGTACCGGTTCGCCGGCCTGATAGTGAGACGTTATGGCGCCTGTGCCGCTGACGGAGCTTTTAAGTTCGCAGGCGTGGGCATCTGGGCCAAAACCAAAGTCTGATTCAACGTTATTCTGAATGTACTCCATTTCGGCGGGAGTCAGCCGGTCGCCATTGCATGCGCCGGCAAATTCTGCCAGATCCGCTTCTGTGACAATGTTTGGCTGAACGCTGCTCATGGCAGGCCAGGTGAGGAGCCATTTGATGGCAAGCTGGCTGAGTGTGCAGTTGTGAGCTTTTTGAATATCGCGAAGCATCTCAACTTTTTTCAGGCCGTAAATCAGCCAGTTTTTGTCGCGGAATTTGCGATGGTCGTCAAATTTCATATCCGCGGTGTAAATATCCTGCAAAATGCCGGAAGAGTGCGGCACGCGTGTGATCACGCCGCCTCGGCCGAGGCGGCGGGCAAGTTCACAGATCTCCCGGCCGGGGTGATGCTCAAACATATTAAAGACAGTTTGTACCGTGGCGCAGTCAGGCCATTGCTCAAGCGCGGCAATGCCTTCTTCGCGCCAGCCGATGGCCGGGCCAAGCGCGATACCCCAGTAGCGCACTTTGCCGTCCTTGACCAGTTTCTGCATTGCCTCATGAAATTCGGCCGTCATATGTGGCAATTTGATGTTGTGGGCCTGATACAGATCAATGTGATCCGTTTTTAATCTCAGCAACGATTGCTCAAGGGCATACGTGATAAAGCGGGCGGAGAAATCCTGTTTACGCTCACGATGTGAGCCGGATGCGCCGGGGTCATTGTAAAAATCGTAACCAAATTTGGTTGAGAGCACGATTTTATCCCGGCCAGCGTAGGCAAGTGTCTCAGCCATCATCATTTCGGCGCGGCCATTGTTGTAGGCATCGCCGGTGTCAAAAAAATTGACGCCAAGGTCAACGGCCTTATTCTGTAGAGCAATGCCCTGCGGTTCATCCTGGCGCGTTTTGCCCCACATGTGTGAGCCAAAAATAAAGTTGCCGAAGGCCAATTCAGAAACGTTCAGATCCGTGCCGGGAATTGTGCGATAATGCATAACAGGTATCCTCAGTGTTCCGCCGCAGCTTGTTCATTTTTCTGATGATTACTATATGTGGGAAAATGATAAAAAGGTACTGCTTTGGGACTGTATTTGGGCCGATTTTGTGGTGCATTTGCTGACTATTTTGTCGGTTAAAATGACGGGCTACGGTATATCTTTATCGCAGAAATGAAGGTTATGTTGGCCGTTTTTGCAACATCGGGATCGTTCCGTCGTTACAGTAGAGTAATCACATGGCACAAGGCGAAAAGAAACCCAGAAGTATGAGTCAATCAACACAAGAAGATCTCGGGCCCATTCCGCTGGCTGATGAAGTAAAACCGCAGGTCCCTCAAACCAAAACCCGCGTGCACGCCCATTTTGTGGCGGCGCGCCTGCCGGTGTGGCTTTCTCCGGATGCGGGCATGAGGCGGGCATGGCTTGCGATTGTGATTTTGCTTTTGATCACGGCCGGTTTTGGTTACGCGGTGATCAACTGGTCCGGCGGCGCGCATCAGGGCGTTGACCAGGCCGGTTATCACATGATGGGCCGGCTGTTGGCGGATGAACATGTCGCAGGCATTGTTCCTAAAAATCCGTGGCAGTTTGTCAGTCGCATGTGCATTGTGACGGAAGATGGCCACGTGTTTGCCAAATATCCGCCGGGTTATCCGGCGCTGATTGCCGTGGGCCGGTGGTTTGCCAGCGATGCCGGCGCGTATCTGGTTAACCAGGTCGCAACAATCCTGGCATGCTTTATGAGTTATTTCCTCTTTCGCACCGTGGTCAGCCGGCTGACTGCCTTGCTGGGCGTGATCTGGCTGATGTGTAATCCGCTGACGTTGATATACGCGCAGGATGCCAACAGCCACGCCACAACGCTGATGTGCGTGGTCGTGGGTTTCTGGGGATTGCTGAGCTGGTGGCAGCATGGCGGAGCCTGGCGCGCGCTTCTCGGCGGGCTTGCTTTGGGTTACGCGTGCACAATCCGATATTCAGAAGCGCTTTTGGTGTTGCCTGTTTTGTTTGTGGCGCTGGCAAATTTTCGTTTGCGTAAAAAAAATATCATCGGTTGCCTGGCACTGATAGCAGGGTGGGCGATTCCGGTGGGGCTGCTGTCGCTGTTCTGCTGGTATCATTTTGGC
The DNA here is from genome assembly GCA_964610975.1 of uncultured Phycisphaeraceae bacterium. Classification (GTDB taxonomy): domain Bacteria; phylum Planctomycetota; class Phycisphaerae; order WQYP01; family WQYP01; genus CAZSYN01. The sequence continues at coordinate 290,686 of CAZSYN010000002.1, read as the reverse complement.
CTGCCGTGGAAAAGCGGATATACCTACTGCAACGAAGATACGGGATTTTCTCTGCATTATTTCCTGGGCGACACATCTTATTTTAAGACGCCCAATTGGGAATCATTGCTGACGCAGCTCAATCGCACGGGATTGTTTTTGATCTGGCCGCTGTCGCTGGCGGGATTGCTGGGGCTTTTGGCGCGAAGCTGGCGCGTGGGCATTACGCTGGCATTATGGATTGTGCCCAGCACAACGCTTTATCTGTTTTATTACTGGGCGCCGACGCAGGAAACCAATACTGGTTATCTGAGATTTTTTATCAGCGTCATTCCGGGGCTGATCCTGACCGGATTGTGGATGTCAGAGCGCGCGATGCTGGCGATATTGCATACCAAATCGGCCGGGCTTGTGATCGGCACGGTTTTTGGCGTATTGTCGGCGGCTTTCGGTATGTATCTGCTTTGGCCGGAAGATCCTCACGCCGCCGAAACGTGGCGTGATATCGCCATGACATGGTGGCCTGTTGCGCTTATCGGCGTTGCGGCGGCGGTGCTGATCATCGGTACGTGGTGTTATGAACGCGACTTGGGCGGCCCGCGCGGCGGGCCGGCGGTGGCGCTGGGGCTGCTGACGCTTATCGGTTGCGGATTTAATCTTTATGACACGGTTGATCGTCTTGAAAATCAGCAGGTCAACCAGCTTTCCCTGCACAACCTTCGCAATGAACTCAAGGAAAAAGTGCCCGCGGGCTCCGTCATTTTCGCGGATGACTCAACCTGTAATTATCTCGACAGTGTCGGCGGATGGCAGCTTTACTCCATGTCGCTTTTTTCCCCCAGTACTTTTACCCAGATGAAGAATATTGTGGACCGTATTGACCGTGGCGAAACGGATTTCTTTAATCCCGATCCGGTTCAGCCGGAACGCGCCCGGGCTTATATGGAGTTGCTGGGTGATCGTCCACGCGGCGCTGTTTTAAGGCCAAAAACGTTGTCGCAATTGCAGGACAACCTTCGCAAACTGGTTGCTGATGCGTGGGCCAAAAACGAGCGCGTGTATTACATCAAGCGCGAATCGCTCAACACGGATATGCTTCTGCAATTCCGGGGTAATGAAAATAAAACAAGATTGCTGACAAACAATTGCGATCTTGCGCTGAGCGCCAAAGATTTTGATGGCAAGGCGGTGCGTTCCGGCATTGTGACGAACATGCTTGCGGTTGTGGACCCGGCGGAAAAGCGTGATCGCGGCCGGCCAATGACGCGCAGGAATCAATTTCAGAGCCAGCCACAAGCCAGCACGTACCTGGTGATTTACGAAATTCAACAGGTGGTAAAACCAAAACCCGCGGCGACGCAGAACAAATCCGCGGCAACCAAAGCTGCCGCGCCTGCCAAATGATATCGGCGTGAACTCACAATACGGAGTTATTCCTGAACCACGCTGATCTGGCGCATGAGCGTCTTACGGACGGGGCAGGCTTTGGCCGCGCCTAACAGGCGCTGCTTTTGCTCGTCCGTCAAGTCGCCGATGAGCGTCACTTTGTCCTTAAAAATGGTTTGTCCGGGTTCTGAGCGATCAAGCGTTACCGTGACTTGAACTTCCTGAAGCGGAATGCCATGTTTTTCCGCCGCAATGCGAACCGTCATGGCTGTGCATGCGCCAAGCGCGGCCTCAAGAAGGTCATGCGGGCGGAATCCTTCGCCGCCGCCGCCATGTTCGGCGGTGGTATCTGAAATAAACTGGTAACTTCCGGATCTGACCGAAACCTGATAAGGCTTACTTTGCGTTGTGGTTGTGGCCTGAATCATGTGAACCTCCTGAGAGTATCAGCGACAAAAACGGTGCCGTACTGTATTATTTGTCTTTGCGAATTAAAATATCGGTTGCCAATAGCCGCGAACAATAGTATCGTTTGGGTATCCTTGATCCGTTGGCACATGCATTGCATGCGCCTGAGTAGTGTCAGAGGATAAAATAGTCGTAAAGCGCTGGTGTACATGAGATTAGACACGTCACAACACATGCGGATGGAGCAGCGGATGAAGCTTGCTCCGCGCATGATTCAATCCATGGAAATTCTTCAGTTGCCATTAATGGCACTTGAGGAACGGATTGAGCAGGAGCTGGCCGCGAATCCGGTTTTGGAGCGGCGGGAGTCTGCGTATGACGCGGGGCCGGATATGACGCCGGTGGCCGGGATGCCAAAGGAAGTGGTGGCGCAACCTGCGGAAACGACAACCGAAAGCGAAGCCAAAGCGCAGCAGGATGTTTCGGATCGGGAAATAGAGCAGTATTTGCAGGATCAGGCTGATTTTAGTTTTATGAATCGCGGATCGCGGGCGCGCAATACGGGCGAGCGCGATGCGAAACTTGATGCGATGGCCAATACGGCCGCGCGCGGCGCGAGTCTGCATGAAGAGTTGATGCATCAGTGGGATCTTGCGGATGTTGATGACATCACGCATCGCGCGGGGCTGATTCTTCTGGACTGGGTTGAGGATGACGGGTATATCCGCGATCCGATTGAGAAGATTACCGAACATCTGCCGGAAGGGCTCACGCGTGAGGATATTGAGCGCACATTGCCGGTGTTGCAGGCGCGCCTTGAGCCGCCGGGCGTCTGCGCGCGCAATGCGCAGGAATGCCTGCTGCTGCAAATTGACGCCATTGAGCGTGAAAAAGGTCTTGACCTGACGATTCCGCGTGTGCTGGTGACAACATATCTGCATGATATTGAGATGAACCGCCTGCCGCAGATTTCGCGCAAGAGCGGATTTACCATTGACCAGATCAATGAGGGCAAAGAGTTTCTGCGGCACCTGAATCCGCGGCCGGGCAAGTTGCTGGGCGAGAGCAAAGTTCCGTCGGTAACGCCGGATGCGATTCTTGAGAAGGACGACGAGACCGGCGAATATACGATACGGCTGACGGATGATTACGCGCCGCGGCTGTATATCAACGAAATTTATAAGCGCATGGCCAAAACCAAATCGGTTGACGGCAAAACGCGCGAGTTTATCGCCAACAACATCCGCAATGCGCGCTGGCTCATTGAGAGCATTGAGCAGCGGCGCAATACGCTCATGCGCGTGCTGAAGGTTGTGGTTGAGGCGCAGAAGGAATTTCTGGATCATGGCCCGCAGTTTATGAGGCCGCTGCCGATGATCGGCGTGGCCGACCAGCTTGGCATACATGTAGGTACGGTTTCGCGCGCTGTGGCGGAAAAATATATTCAAACGCCGCGCGGTATTTTTCCGCTGCGCATGTTCTTTACCGGCGGCACCGAAAATGCCGAAGGCGAAGCCATGAGCTGGGATGCCGTTAAGGCCAAACTCGGCGAAATCATCACGAACGAAGATAAAAACAATCCGCTGAGCGATGATGAAATTGTGGTCAAGCTCAAGGATCAGGGCATTGACCTGGCGCGGCGCACGGTGGCGAAATATCGCAAAATTGCCAATATCCCCCCGGCCCGCCGGCGCAGAGTTTTTTAAGGCCACATTCGGATATGGCTTATCCGGGTCATCATGCGGTGGCCTGCGATAGCTACTCAAATAAGCTCATCCTTTTTTTCCCCGCGTCTCCGCGCCTCCGCGTGAGATTTTTTTACCTATTTTTCACGCGGAGCCGCGGAGACGCGGAAGCGGAAATATCAAGACAAAAATGTTTGTCATTTGCCATTTGAGTTTTGTCATTATTTTGATGTGTGATCTTTGCGGAAGTGCGATGGGCTTGCGCCTGCGGATCGGTGAAAAACGTTTGAGAAATAAAACGGATCGGTATACCCGACGAGCCGGGCGATCTGCTTGATGCTTAAATCGGATTGCGCGAGAAGTATGCGCGCGCGATCCATTTTAATCTGCTCCCATAGCGATTGCAGCGTGCGGCCGAGTTCCTTGCGTGCGACACGGCACAGGTGCGGCTTGCTGATGCTGAAGTGCGCGGCCATGACGTCAAGGTCAACCGGGTCGGCAATGTGGTCATGCAGATAATGCTGCAATGACGCGGCGGAAAGTGAATGCGCGGCCGAATGCGGCGGGGTATCAAGAAGAATGAGAATCTCGGCAAGCCGGGCATCGGCAGGCATCATGCGGGTCATGTCCGGGCGCGGAGGGCTGTGCGCGATGTTGAGCAGCGTGCGGGAAAAAATGTCGGCGATATCGCTGATGGCGGAGTGCTTGAAAAACGGGAAATCAGGCGAAAGGCCGGCGGCATATTGCGTTTGCAGGATATGTGCGGCAATGGCCGCGGCATGCTGGCCGGTAAACCGGCAGTAGTAATGATCATAAGGATCGTGAGGATCTGAAATCAGCAGGCCGGGATCTGGCGCCGGCAACACAAGGCCGATATGGCCGGCCGAAACCGCGTATGAGCAACCGTTGCGGATATAGCGGCCCTGACCTGAAAGAATCACGGTGAGCATGAGGTCCTGATGATACGTCCCGAGCGTAGAGTGATACGAATCGTGACGGATGTGGCCCATTGTGCGCACAAAAAAGGGGAACGTTGTGGGCGGCGAGATCGGGCGGGTATGTGCTGGCATGCGGCGTCCCCGGTAAATTGTTTCTTATATCAATATTTTATAGGTATTGGTAACTAAAATCCATGTAATAACGGATGAATATGAGCCATGATACTCGTATCACATGAGTATTTTATAGTTAAGGGTATAAAACATGTCTCATCCGAAAGTCGTGATCGTTGGCGCGGGAAGTTTGTTCTTTGGCCGTAAAGCCATCTGGCAGATGGTGCACTCGCATGTGCTGAACACCGGCACGCTGGCGCTGGTTGATACCGATGCCGGCCGACTTGAGAAAATGAAGTTGCTGGCGCAGAAAGTCATCGCTCACAATAAAAGCAAACTGAAACTGGAAGCGTCAACGGATCATCGTGATGTTCTGAAAGATGCGGATTTTGTGGTGCTCTGTTTTGCGGATCGTAATGCGCACTTCCGCCACGTTGATGTGACAATCTCGGAAAAATACGGCATTCGCATGTGTTCCGGCGATACAATCGGGCCTGGCGGCATCTTCAGAACGATGCGCGAAATGCCGAAAATTGAGCAGGTCTGCAATAGCATCCGCACGCTTTGCCCCAATGCATGGGTGATCAACTACATCAATCCGACGGCTGTGCATGGTATCGCACTTCAAAGGTATTATCCGGATCTTAAGTTCGTGGCGCTGTGTGATGCGCAATGGGGTTTGCGGGCGATCATGGCTAAAGCGGCGGGCGTTCCGGATGATGACAAGTGGCGTTTACAGACGGCCGGGCCGAATCATTTTAGCTGGCTGCTGCGTGCGGAATACGACGGCAAGGATATGACGCCGGTGATTATTGAAGGAATGCGCCGCAAGGCGGACGAGGATATCAATATTCAGGCGCAGGGCGGTAAAAATGATCCGAAAGGTCTGCTGAATAATGCAATTTCCGTTGAGTTGTATGACATGCTTGGCGTATTGCCGACGGTAACGGGGCATACCAAGGAATATGTGCGGTATTATCAGGCGCCGGGAGTGGCTAATCGCAATAAAATTCCGCCGCTGAGTCTTTTTGATGCGCCCGCGCGCGTGACGTGGACGAATAATGTCTGGCAGCGTGTGGATGATTATAACAGCGGCAAAGTTGATATCGCCGAATTTGATAAGGAATTTGGCCCGGACCCGGCAACGGATCTGATTGAGGCGATGTGGGGCAACCTGGGCAAGCGATTCTTTGTCAATGTGCCCAATCGCGGCGCAATCACAAATATGGCCGATGACGCGTTTCTTGAACTTTACAGTGACGTGAGCATGAGCGGATTTAAGCCGCTGCCGGTAGGGCCGATGCCGCGCGGCGTGCGAGGTATGTGCGAAAAAATTCTTGATACGCACGAATTGACCGCGCAAGCCGTGCACGAAACAGATCGCACACTCCTGCGAAGGGCCATGCTGGTTGATCCGCTGGCCACAAGCGTGGGCGATATTGAGGCGCTGATTGAGGATCTGCTTGAGGCGGAAAAAGATGCCGTATCGCCGAAATGGCTGAAGTAACAATAAGGAATTGCGAATCAAATGAAGATGTGAGCCCGCAGGATTGACGGATCTTGCGGGCTCACTGTATTTTTATATGGCATATTGATGACGGCGGATATATCGTCATCATTCGGTATCATGTCATATTGTACCGGTTCGTAATTGCGTGAGGTCAACATGGTTGCTCTTCGTTGGGTGGTATTCTGCTGTGTGATGTTTTGTGTGTCGGCTGCGACATTTTCCGCATCGCTCAATGAGATGATTGAGTCGGCCGACGCCGTTTTGCAGAAGGATACGGTTCAGGCGCGTGCGGATGTGGGGATTGTTTTTGCCGCGGCCGATCAGCTTGCGGATCAGGGGGATCTTGAGCGTGCCGCAAAATATTATCGTGACGGATTGCAGATTCAGGCCAGTGATTTTCTGCATCATATGCGATATGCGGCGCTGCTCATCAGGCAGGGCAAACAGGATGATGCCAAAACGCAGGCCAAAATAGTGCTTAATTCGGCAGAGGATTATGCGCTGATACAAAAAGCGCGAACAATGTTGGGGATTGCGGCGGAGAAAATTGAGCCGCTGGCCAAACTTGATCGCGATAAACCGATGATCGTGCTTGTTCCGGTGGGGGATGCGGATGAACTGTTGTTGCAGCAGGAACGCGCGCTGATTGAAGAAGCTCTCAAAATGCCGGTGCTGGTAAGGTCGGTGAACATCAGGATTCCCGCGGCAAGCCGCGATAAGCAATGGGATGCCGTTGAGCTGCTTGACGCGTTTCGCGACGCTGTGCGCCCGTATATGCAGAAAAATGTCCGGTTTATAGGCATAACAAATCTTGATATATACAAAAAAGGAACAAATTTCCTTTTTGGCTGGCGCGATGGCCTTTATGCCATTGCGTCGTATGCACGGTTTACGGCGGAATTTAATAACGAAACACCTCGGCGCACGCGGCTGATATCTCGTCTGTATCGGCAATGTCTTGCCAGTGCGGGTCATATTCTGGGATTGCTGCGCTGCGATGATCCGAGTTGTCCGCGTGCCTATCCGGAAAGTCTTTCGGAGCAGGATGCCAAAACGGATCATCTGTGTGATGTATGCGCCAAAGGTTTTGCGGAGGCATTGACTCGTGTTGGCCAGCCGAGGAAAACAGGTCTGCTAAAACTGCAAATGCCGAAAGTCGAATTAACCGGCATTAATAAAAAACATAAGATGATTCCGTATGATGTGGACCTGATCAACGAGCCTCTTTACGCATACATACCCAGTACCTATGAGGATGTTGAGCCATACGGTTTGCTGATCTTTATATATACCGGAACGCAGCAGCCCACATTTTTACAGGGATGGCGAAAATCATTTGAGGATAGGAAACTCATCGTGATCGCCCTGAGCGCGGGGGAAAAAGCAACGGAAATGCCGCATGCATGGGCTGTGGCCGTTTCCGCGGTGGCATCGGCCAAGCGCGCATTTACGATTGACGAAAATCGCATTTATATCAGCGGCATTCAGGATGGCGCGCGCGTTGCCAATGCGCTGGCGCTTTTACATCCTGAACTTTTTAATGGCGGCGCCTTCTTCAGTGGCGCAACTTATTTTGAGCCTGTTGCTAAAACGCATACCGGTGGCCAGGCCAATGGTAATTACGGCTGGCGGTTACCGGTTGCTGAAGCGGATGCGGCTGTCGCCAGGGACGGTCTCTATCTGGTATTTGTGACATATGGCCAGGACGCGCGGCGCGCGGATATTCTTGATATTGTGGAAAATGGCTATGACAAAGGCAAATTTCTCTACCGCCTGCTTGATCTTCCCAAACTTAACGAGGGTTTTTATTCCGATGATATCATGCAGCAAGCGCTGAGTTGTTTTGACGCCGCGCCGGTCAAACAGAAAAATACCGCCAAAGTCGCGGCTGATGATAAAAATGCCGTGGCCGATGACAATCAGCCGCTTGAGAATAAGGATATCCCGCAACGTGACAAGCCCGTTTGGGCCGGCAGAAACTCGGCGCAGTGGCCGGTGATGGCGCTATTTAATGACATCATGATCAAGCCGAATATCAAGTATGACGGAGCAACAAGCTTCCTTATGCGATTGCCGAATGATGCCGTGGTCGGTGTGACAGTTAAGCACTATATTGATGATTCAGTGCCGAAGCTTGAAGAACTTAACGATAAAATTTCGCGATGGGCGGTATATTCGCGAGGCGCCAGCCGGCAGATTCTGCTTGGCAATCTGGCGATGAAAAAACCGGTGCCGGATGATCTTGACCTGGTTATTCTTCAGGTTAAGTCGCGTTCGCTTGCGCCGTATGAGATTCTCAATCCCCGGCGAAAACATCTGGTACGCGGAGAGAAAGTGTATTTGATGGATGCGCGACAGGGTACGCAAATCGCCCATGAGTGTTCTGTGATTGAGATATTGCCTGATAAGCGGATCTTTAATTATCGCCCGCCGGAAGGTCTGAAGAGCGGAGGCCTTAGTGGCGCGCCGATTCTGGATCAGGATGGTTATGTTATCGGCGTGCATCAGGGGCGCAAGGAAATAAACGGCAAGCGAACCGACGGTATCGCACTTGATCTGACATATGTGACAGAATGGGCTGATGCGCCTGCGCCGGAGAAAGCGCCCGTGGCAAAACCGGCCGCGCCTTCAGAAAGTAAGCCAACTGGCGATCAAGGTGGTATTATGATTATCAAGTAAACGGCCGATGTGTGGTCGCGATCAGATAAAGGTTGCGTGGTTATGGCGGATGCGTTTGTGGCCATTAATGCGGGATTTTCTGGGAATAACAGTCGGGATCTGCTGGCAAAATTGCAGGAAGCGGTGCTTGTTCACTCGCCAAAGCTGGTAGTGGTGATGGTTGGCACAAATGATATGCTCAATTCAGGTAATTCCGCGTCGATTGAGGAATACCGGCACAATCTTGAATTGCTGGCGCAGCGGATTACTTCGGCCGGCAGCAAGCTTTTGCTTATGACGATACTTCCCTGTCATGATCCGTATGTGATTGTCCGGCACAAAAAAGGATTTTTTGATGAGCAACTTCCGTCGCAGCGCGTTGCCGCCGGTGTGTCGGTTATACGAGAAGTGGCCGCGCAATTTGCTCTTCCCGTGGCTGATCTCAATACGCTTTTTAGCCAGGTGGGCCATATCGGCGCTGCGCCGGAGAGTCTTTTGCGTAATGACGCCAATTGCGGCGATGCCGATGGCGTTCATCCCACGCCGGAAGGCTACCGGCTGATTGCGCTTGCCGTTCAGCAGGCCATTATCAATCACAATCTGCCGCGTGATGGTATTGTCTGTTTTGGCGACAGCATTACCTTTGGCGCATTTGTCAAAGGCGAAGGCACAACAGATGGCGAAACTTACCCGGCCATGCTCAAAATGCTGCTGAACTGCAAACATACCTGCAAACTGGGCTGATTTTTGTCGCAAATCAGAATGAGTCAATCATTCCTTTATCAATTCCGCGATCATCTTTTTAGGGCGCATCATAAATGCGTGCATAATCTGGTAATGCTCTGTCTGCTCATAGTCAATTTTGCTGATGCCTGCTGAAGAAAATTGATAAATAACGGCATGCGGATATGCCAGCAAAATCGGAGAGTGCGTGGCGATAATAATTTGCGACCCGTTTTTGACAAGATTATGCATGGCGGAAATCATGGCCATCTGGCGCATGGGAGATAGTGCCGCTTCCGGTTCATCAAAAAGATAAAGCGCATCGCCGCCGAATCGCCGTGTCAGCAGAGTAAAAAACGATTCGCCATGTGATTGGTGATGCAGACTTTTGCCGCCATAAAAATTGATGATTTTGGGTGCATTGCCGCCGTCTTCGTCATCAAGCTTGTCAATTTCCGTTGCCACATTGAAGTAACTTTCCGCGCGAAAAAAATAACCATCGCGCGGCCGGCGCAGGTTTCTGCCGCGATCAATCCGAATATGCCTGCTCAATGGCGAAGTTTCCCGTACCGTGTTAAATCTGAAATTAGCGCTGCCTCCTTCCGCATTCATGCCAAGCGCCACCGCAATAGCCTCAAGGAGCGTTGATTTTCCTGTTCCGTTTTCCCCGACAAAAAAAGTGACTTGCGGATGCAGTGCCAGTTGGCTCAGGCTGTTAATGGCCGGCACTGAAAAAGGGTGATGATCCCATGACGGAATATCTTTGCGAAGAAGCTCAATATGCAGGATAAACGGATCTGATTTGTAATCAATCATGGCGGCCTCAGAAAGTCATTGAGCAATTGGTGCAAGTTTCAGTAATTATGGCCTATAATAAGCGCAGTGGGCAAAAAGAAGGAGATGAATTACATGCCGGATCTTATTGATGCTGACAAATTAATGGCGGCCCTGGCGCATCGGCGGAGTTTTAAGCCGGCCATGCTCAAGCAGGAACCGGTGTCGCGCGAATTGATTGAAAAAATACTTGAGGCCGCAAACTGGGCGCCAAGCCACGGGCAAACGGAGCCCTGGCGTTTTGTTGTTTTTGCCGGCGAGGGGCGATGCCTCCTGGCGCAGGCGATTGAGGACGCGTATCGCGCGGATGCCACAAAACAGGGTAATTTTAATCAGGTCGCTCTTGAGGCCAATCGTGAGCGGGCGTGGGCGGCTCCCGCGTGGATTGCGATTGCCATGTCGCCGGCGCAGCGTGCCGACGGCAGCCTTGCCATGCCTGAAATTGAAGAAGAACTGGCCGTGGCCTGCGCGGTTGAGAACATGCACCTGATGGCTTCCGCGTTGGGGCTTGGCGCAAAATGGACGACAAACGCCGTGATGAATCATCCGGTTGTGGCCGCCAAACTGGGACTTAATCCGCCGGCGAAATTGATGGGATTCTTTTTTGTCGGCTGGCCCAGCGGTGAATGGCCGGCTGGCAAACGTCGCCCGGTATCTGAAAAAACAACGTGGCATGTCAGTGTAAATTCATCAGCGGCATAAAAAGAGCCTTGTTTTTACGCCTCATGAATGTAACATGCATGCGCGTGTGACCTGGTCACGTCTTTGTCGCTGCTGTTTTGAACAAAATTGAGAGGCCGGCCATGTTGATTCATCATAAAGCGGCATGTCATTGTGCCCGCAACATACGCATAAAAGCGGGAATCGCGCTTGGCGCTTTATTTTGTATGTTGAGTAGGCCTGCCCCGCTGATGGCGCAGGCCGCTTCGCCGGCCAGGCAAATCGGCAGCGCGACATTGAGCTATCAACTCAGCGTCCGCGATCAGGATTTTGAGTATTTATTTACAACATTTTTTAACAGTGAGCCGCGTTACGATGACGGTGCCGTTCAGCAGGCCATTAAAAAAGTGATCAATAGCCAGGCGCAGCAGGCGCGTATGGCCGCGGCGGAATTTCTGGCATCTAAAAATACCACGGAAAGCGCACTGTTAAAGCTGGCCAAAAAGGCCATTGACGCTCAATCAGATCGCATTACCCGCGAGCGGATCGCCACTATACCGGCGCTGATTGAGGAGGCGCAGAATAAAATTGCATTGCAGAAGCAGGCGGAAATTTATGTATACGGCGCCTATGAGCTGAATGACACAACGCTGGGGCCACAGTGGACGCGCCTGCAATCGCCGGTGAGCAAGTGGCAGAAATTCTCAATTGACGTCGGTAAAGACGCCAGCATGCCCGTTACGCTTACGCCGCTGGGCAGCGCGGCGATTCTTGATGTTAAAATCAGCCGTAGCATCCGTATGAATTTTGATTTTCAGGCATGGCGTCCGGGTGTTTCTGAATCAGGTGAACTCAAAACCCGCTGCTGGGCCATTCCTGTGATTACGATTCAGTCTTCCTTGCGGCGTGATGACCGCAGCGCCTGTGTTTTTGTTGAGTTGAGTAATCTTGATTACGTCATTCACCGTCCGCGGATTGAAGGTGATTTTCAGCCCGAAGCGCGTGCGCAGTAAATTCGTGAGTATTTGAGTGTGGCTTATTTTTTCTGGGATGCGCCGGCTGGTTTTGGCATTGCCGGCCGCGGCGGCGCAACGGTGGCATCAAGCAGTTCTCCCAATTCCGGTCCGTCATAATCTCCCAGCTCAAACCATGCGGCATCGCGCAGCAGTGATACGATATATTCCTTGCGTTTTTTACCCTGGTCCTGCTTTTCCGGGATTATCATCAACTGATATGCGCTCCACTGGTTATCTGATTGTCTGCGAAATCGTAGAATGATGATTTTGCCTGCTGCCGGTTCGCGCGGCGCCTGTTGCGGCTGTAATTTTTCAATGCTGCCCAGGATATCGCTGATCAGTGATTCATCCTGAATGCTCAGGATGCGTTGCGGCCGGCTTACGTTGTCATAAACGGCGAACTGTTGAATCTGTAATTCGCTCACATCGCGTGCATTCCAGTCAAAATGCGCTGAGCGGACCACGCTGAAGCAGAATGTCATCAGGGCAAGAAAAATCAGAATGGCGGAATAAATGACCGGCCGCGATTTAAGCAGGCTGCGATATTTCTCCGGCAGAAATTTCAGCATACAAAAGACCTCTGTCATCCGCATTCCGAGATGAGGTGATTTTCGCATATCCACTTGCTGAATTGTAGCATGGCCCCAAACTTATGGCACTTGCTGACGCATTATAACTTCTGAAATTGTTTTTGGCGGGCCTATTGTGATTCATCGCAACTAACGTAAAGTGATTATGCCTGTCAATTTAAAGATAACAGGATCATATTCGGAGCATGTCATGTATTTTCGCTTTATGCCGGTACTGGGAATTTTGCTCATCGGGATTGCCGCGCTGACGGTGTATGCCGCCGGCGATCATGATGCCAAGCCGGATTACGTCCTGCATATCGTCTGGCGGCCGGCAACTGCGGCCGCAACCACTGCTCCGGCAACCGCGGAAAAGGAGCCTGTCACAGCCATGCATGTGGGGCTTATTCCGGGGATTCCTTTTTATTCGCAAATTCAGTATGGCGCTCTGCAAGTGACGGTCTCCGGGATGTTTAAGCAAGCAGATGCGGATCGTTTTACCGGTAAAATCAGCTTTGAGTGCAAAGAGCGCATCGTCGAAAATGGCGTTGATACATTTAATGCGCGTTCTCTTGCCACCACGCGCATGCTGACGGTTAATCAGGAGGATCTGGCCGGCGGCGATAGCACCGGCCAGTGGGTGCTGACTCTTGTGCCCAATTCAGATTGATTCTCTACTTTTTTGCACGTCTGCCATAGGCCGCGTTATCCTGTTCATAGCGGCGCGAAATTTACAAATCTGCCACGTGTCTTGTCAATACATAAGCCTCAGTGGCGTTATATCCTATATGTGTTGCGTGCGTGCATCGGCGGATGTTGTGGATGTCACCACGTGATTATGGCCGGAGTGCAGAAAGGCAGACCGTCATCATGACCGACCAGCAACTCTTGCAGCAGTATCTTGAAGGTGATACCGCCGCGATAAAACAACTGATTCAGCGACACGCGGCCATGATTTACCAGGCTGCGCGCCGGCAGGTTGATCCGCAGGATGCTGAAAAAATTGCGCACGCCAGTTTTCTACTTCTGGCGGATCGCGCCTCGCGGCTGCTTGACCGCATTTCGGTTGCCGGTTGGCTGCATGAGGTCACTTGCCATGCCTGCCAGCGGCATCTGAAACATCAGGCAAAAGAGCGGCGCAATGCGCAATCCCTGCCCCGTCCGGCGGCCGCGGCCGTGCCGGAATGCAAAAACGATTTTCGTTCGCAGATTGATGGCGCATTGCTGCGGCTGGGAGAACGTGATCGCGAAATCATGTTGCGTGCGTTTTTTGAAAAACACTCGCCTGCTGATGCCGCCTCGGCTCTGGCTATTTCGCCGGCTACTTTTGAAAAACGTTCCTCACGTGCGTGTGAAAAACTCAATCGTCTTCTTGAGAAAAAAGGCCTTGCCCTCGGCCGTGACGCTATGATGCAGGCGATTTTGTCCGAAACCGGCTTGCCTGTGCCGGAATCCGCCGTGGCATCGGCATTGTCCGCTCCTGAGATGGCAAGGCAATTTAGGCCGTCATTGCGGCGATTGTTGATGTCCTGGGGACATCAGTCCAGTTTTCCCCTGTTGTGGCGCGCCGCCGCAGTGTTGGTGCTGATTATTGCCGCCGGCATTATCACAAGTTTTGTTGTCAACCGGATCGGCAACACCAGCAAAGTGGTTATTCCGCCGCCGCCATTTCAGCCGGCGGCGCCGGCAACTGTATTGCCGTCAAATATTCTTGTTGAGCCGGCCATGCAGCCGGCGGATGCCGCCAGTCCTCTGCATGTTGCGGGTTATGCTTTTATAACGGAAGAATTTACCGCCAATAAATTACGCGCAATCGGCAGTGCGGAGCAATCAGAAAGCAGCAAATTCACGCTTTACCGCATGCCCGCCGTTGATCTGCATCGCTTTGTCCGCACCATTCAGTTTGGCCCCGCGCGCGAAGCGCTTGGCTATGCGGCGCGCAATGTGCAGATCACACAAAATAATTCTCATATGTACAATATACTGCCATATTTGCAGGGCGGCCGTGATAATGACGACGATCTGCTGCCCATCAACTGGATGCAGGGATACTGGCGCACGCAGGGGCAGGCTTCGCAACTGACCACAAACGCGGATCGCCAGTTGGCGCTTAATATTAACGCCACACTTGATAACGGCAGGGCGTATCTTGGTGAACCGTATCGCACGAATGCGGAATTTCGCGGCGACATCAAGCTCAAAACGCAGTTGGCCCAGCAGGATGTTCTGCTGATGATCAGCGACACGGTGCGCGTGGATGACCTGTCGCTTGTGCTGATCATGGTGCTTGAGCCTTTCGGCGCCACGATGCCCGAGGCACGCGTGATGCAGTCTCTCAGTGAAATTTCACGATGGAATTGGGCCACATACGGCCCTGATGCCGCCCGGTGGGTGGCCGACCGCGCACTGGCGTGGGAAAGTAAGGCGCAAAAAACATTCATGACCAACAAACCCGGTCTGCCTGAGTGGGAAAAGACCGCCGGCGATGTGACCGTTCGCGTGCTGGCCATTTCGCGCAGCGATATGGGCGCGCTATGCTGGTGGGATCCACAGGGTGATCCGCTTCGCGGTGTTCCGCCGGAGCGGTATATGAGCAATGGTTCCGGTACTTTCTGCGTGCTTGTTGAGGCCAGTGCGCCTAAAATTCCGCCGGCCACGCAGGATGCCAAAAATCGCAACCGCAACAACGATAATTTCAGCCGCGGCAATCGCGGCAACAGTTCGTATAACAATACGGATAACTGGTCGCAAATTTCATATGAAGTAAACCTGAACAGTCCCCGCATCCGCGTCGGCGTTGATGGCGGAGAAGGGCAACTGATCGGTGAAGTAGAGCGCACCCGTGAAAAACAGCGCATCGGCGACGTAGACCTGCGGTTAAGCACGTCATTTGGCGCCACCAATAACGTCAGCTTGTGGACGCAGTGCCCTTATCGCGAGAACGTGGAGTATTATTTTGTCCTCAAGTTAAAAAATGGCCGCGTGATGCCGATGCTCGGCGCGCCGCGTCCGGTTATCAGCGCGGAGGGTCCTGATCGCGGCGGTAATGATAATCTGCAATGCTGGTCATCCGTGCAGTGGAAAGAAGTTGACAAGCTTGAACTCTGGTCGCGGCCGCGTGTGTGGGTCTCTTTTGACAACCTGAAAGTAACGCCCAATACGCCTGTCCCGGCCACAATCCCTGCGCGTGCGCCCGTTTCGCTGGCCACTGGCAAAGCCGCCCCTGCTGCGGCCATGCGCAATACGCCCGCTGCGCAACCCGCAAATGTTGCTCCGCCTCAACCGTCCACGATTCCTGCAAAGAAGAACATACCCGCATCGTCTCCTTCTGTTGCGCCAGATCCCAAAACGCCGGTCGGTTCTTTGGCGATGATATACGAGGATGCCCGCAAAAAAGATGTTGACGCGGTTAAGGCCGCCCTATACGTCACTGCTGGTGATGTCGCTGAGCAGAAAGCGGCGGATGTGATAGCGAGATTGATTGTTGCCATTGAGTTGCTCAATCGTGAATCTGAAAAACGTTTTGGCAAAGATGAATCACAAAGTGCATTTACCAGCACCATTGCGCGTGATGTGATATCTCTTTCTGCCATGCAGTGGCAAATTGATGGTGATATCGCCACTATTGCCAACGGCAGCGGAATGCAGATGGTGTTGCGCAAGGGCCGCTGGCTGCTTGATTTTCGCACAAAGGATCACGGCGGAGTGTTGCCTGATGAATTTCTCGCCATGACCGAGAAGTTAAAAGACCTTCCTGTGGCCATTGATGAACTGCGTGCCGGCATCAGGGTTGGCAAGTATGCCACAGCCCAGGATGCCGCGGCCGTTCTTACTCAATTGACGCGCAGTATGCGTGATAATTAACAGGATGCCCGCATGAACCCGTTCTTGATGCTTTTCGCCAGCGGATTAAGTCTTTATTGTGGCGGTGCTTTGCTTATTCTGGCTGTGCTTGTGCGCATGCTTTGGCCAAAGCGTTTTCGTATCGTTACCAATATTATTGTGTTCCTGGCGCTAACCTTGATTGTGCTTTCCGGTACGCCGATTGATCGGCCGCGCCTGATCGTTGCTATACTTGTCATCGTATTTTGGCTCATCATGACGCATCTTCCGGCAGACAGAATAATCCGCATTCAGAAGATTGCTCACATTATTGTGCTGATGATGACCGTTACTTTTTTGGCCGCGGAAGCCTACTGGTGGCGCACTCCGCGGTTAGCGGCCGCTCCGGATCAAGTGTATATCGTTGGCGATTCTCTGACGGCCGGCATCGGCGACGTGCGTTGGCCGGATCTGCTTGAAAAACAACGCCGCATCATTGTGAATAATTATGCTGTTGCCGGGGCTACGCTTCGCACAGCGCTTCCGCAGGTTCAGCGCATTCCGAAGAACAATGACTGGGTGCTCCTTGAGATTGGCGGCAACGATCTGCTTGATGGCCAGAATCCTGACTTGTTTTACCGTGATCTTGATCAGTTGATTTCGCAACTCAGTGGGCATCCTGTAGTTATGTTTGAGTTACCGCTTTATCCCTGGGATGCGGGCATCGGCAATGCTCAGCGCAAGTTGGCGCTCAAATACAATATCCCTCTGATTCCCAAGCACCGCATGTCTTTCGTCTTTCTTGGCAAGGCCACCACTGTTGACGGACTGCATTTATCAAATCTTGGCGCGCAGCGCATGGCCAACATCGTGGCCGACGTTTTTGCGCTGCCGGTTCGCTAACCCATTGGCTGAACTCATCAATTTCCCGCCTATTGCCGCCTATTGCATCGTCCTATAACATAGAGTTGCTATCTTGTGGGCAAAAATGAGTGCCTGTTTGCTGAAAAATGCGTCAATTATACGCAAAGGAGAATGCGTCTATCGCCTCTTTGCACCACAAGATGTTGTAGTCCCAAAACTTTAAGAAAAACTAAATAAATCGCGATATTTCTGTAATAACTTGTAAACTATATACTTATGGTCGCAATTCTGCATTTCTGTCATTTTGGCACGCTTGCAGAGCAAGATCGGAATTTGGTATTCTGATGAGATATGGCGACCATCTTGAAGTCCAAGAATCGGGCCCCGGGGCGTATTGGCAAGTCAAAGTCCTCGAAAGCTCGAGGATCAAGACCTGCCCCCAAACTCAAAACGCCGGTTGTGGTGAGCGTTAAGGCGCCGCCCCTCAAGCCGGTAGTTGAGCCACCCTCCCCTTATGCAAAGGCTGTCAGTTTCCTGATGAGCCACACCGACTACGAGCGGATGCGCGTGGTGCGTTATAACACGTCTACGTTTAATCTTGATCGCATGCGGACGCTGCTCAAGCATTTGGGCAATCCGCAGCTCAAGTTTAAGACCGTTCATGTCGCAGGCACAAAGGGCAAAGGATCAACCTGCCACATGATTGCGACAATGTTGCAGCATGGCGGCCTTAAGACCGGTCTTTATACCAGTCCCCATCTGCTTGATATCCGCGAGCGCATTAAGCTCAACGGCGAGATGATCAGCCAGCAGGATCTGGTTGATTACGTCAAAAAAATTGAACCTGTGCTCAAAAAGATGGGTGCAGACCGCCCGACTTTCTTTGAGATCTTTACGGCCATGTCGTTCTGTTTCTTTGCCGATCAGAACGTGGATATCGCCGTCATTGAGACAGGCATGGGCGGCCGGCTTGATTCTACCAATGTCATCACGCCGGAAGTTACGGCCATTACCAGCATCAGCAAAGATCACATGGCTGTGCTGGGCAACACCATCGCCAAGATTGCCGAAGAAAAGGCCGGCATCTTCAAGAAGGATGTTCCGGCGCTCACCTGCATTCAGGACCCGGAAGTGATTTCGGTCTTCCGCCGCAAAGCGGCCGAAGCCAAAACCACACTTCAGGTTGTCGGCACGGATATTGAATTTTCGTATCGTTTTGAGTGTACTCGCCCGATCGGCCCGCACATGCGTGTGTGCCTGACGACTGACATCAGCCGTTTTGAGCACCTGACTGTGCCGCTCATGGGTGAGCATCAGGCGATTAACTGCGGTCTGGCTTTGGCCATGCTTGATGTGCTCAAGCGCCGCGGCTTTAAGATAGAAGAGGCCAAAGCGCTTGATGGTTTGCAGAAACTCAAGCTTTCCGGCCGCCTTGAGGTCATCGCCACGGACCCGCGTGTGATCATTGACGGCGCGCACAATGCCGCAAGCGTTCAGGCGCTTTTCCGCGGCATCGGCCAGCATATTCCGTATGACTCCATGGTGGTGATTTTTGGCTGCAACTGTGATAAAGACATTGATGGCATGCTTGAGCAGGTTTCGCTTGGCGCCGACAAGGTGATCTTTACGCGTTCGCGCAACAATCCCAAATCGGCCGACCCGCTTGAGCTTTCGCATCTGTATACGGAGCGTTATGGCAAAATGGCCCAGGTGGCACAAACGCTGCCGGAAGCCATTGAGATCGCTGAGCGCGCCATCGGCCGCGAAGATCTGCTGACCATCACCGGCAGCTTTTATCTCATCGGCGAAGCCAAGCAGCTTTACACAGAACGCCAGGCCGCCAAGCAGAATTGATAGCAGCATACAAAATGAACAAATAAAAACCCCGAGGTTTTGGCCTCGGGGTTTTTTGTTGGTTACTGTGGCATCGTGATGGGGAACGGGGGGCGGCTGATGGCTTGCGCGGCCAGCGCCATGAGCGCCCACGGGTCGTCATCGCCGGCGATGCGGTTGCTTTTCAGACATCCGCACGAAGCGCAACGATGAATAATGGCCCATTCTCCGTCTTGGCGTACCCACACGGCCAGCGGCTGCATGCTGCCTTTGCAGTGCGAGGCTCGGTCGCCCGGCGCATCATCCACGTGAAGACTCCAGAGGCAATACGGACAGTGATTACGATGCTGAGAGCCATACTGGCACGGATTAACGCCGCGGCCACAGTGGCGGCAAATAAAGCCCTCGCTTGGTCCGCGATGGCGGTAATGATCTGACATGTTCAATATCCTGGTTTATTGATGAAGATATGATACGAAACACAAATTCGCACAAACCAGAAACGACAATGGGCGTGGCCATAAATTTCCTCACGTCACAATACATGCGCACAAACGCATGAGCTTAAATGTTAAAATTAAAAACAAAACCTTCCGCACAAACTGTGCCTGTGCGGCGGTCACAATGATCAGCGGCCCATCAGCTCACATTCGTGAGTTGATGGCGTGATCAGGCGATATGAACATTCGGGGCAATCATCCGGCACCTTCAAAGAGATGTCCTTACGTTACTGCCAAAGGTTAATTCGTGTCAATAAAAAACGGGAAGAGATATTCTTCCCGTTTTTGTGATCAATTCAGATTTCGTTTTTTTATTTGCGCCGTTTAAGCAGCCAAAGTCCGCCGGAGAGCAGCAGGGACATGCTGGCCGGCTCGGGAATAGTTGCCTCATAAGCGGACATGGTGGAGTAAATCCATGAAGAAAAATCCGTCACGCTGACGGACATTGAAAAATCACCATAGTTGGCATTTTTAGTGCCATCTGTTGAGCCCAGCAGAGAAATAACGCCGGCCAGGTACGTTGTGCCGCCAATATTGACGAACACGCCGCCGCCGCTGTCGCCCGGCGCGATATTTCCTTCAAGTGATAGCGGTTCTCCATCACCAATGTGCGTTTTGGCGCCGCCGGGAGAATCAAAATCACTCAAAAGATCGTTAGCGGGCCACGTACTGATGTAATCTGAAGCGATCTCATCAATTTTATTTTGAAAAGCTCGTTTTGTACCGTAAGTATTCGTGGTAAATCCGGATGTGCCGGTGCCGTTATAACCGTAACCCACATACGTCGCTGTCTGGTGATTGCTTACAAGGTCGCTGGTTGTGCCGGAATATAAGGTTGCGTAGGTAACGCCGGAGATGGCGGAACTGATATGAACAAGCGCCAGATCGCCATAATAATTGCTGGTGTCATATCCGGAATAGTACGTAGAATAATCGGCGGTATATGTGGTTCCGCCAAGTACAAATTGCAGCGCGGATTTATCCTTCACCATGTGCGCTGCTGTGAGCACCCATTGCGACGAGATGAGCGTCCCTGAACCAATTGCTGTTGAATGAATAACTTTGCCGACGCCTGAATATTCCGGCAGCGTGGCCAGCGTCGTATACAGGCTATCCGCCTTATCCGTTCGTATTGTGGACGCGCCTGCTGATGTTGAGATTGCCGCCAGTGCCCCGAATGCCAACAACGAAAAAATCCGCTTACGCATATAATCCCACTCAATTACCAAAAGAGTACCTGCGCCGGCTTTGTTGGTCGCGCTCAGTCCTTCTTTTGGCCTTCTCCCCTGATACCCACTACATACATTGACGGCAGGTTGTTAAACGAGTTGCTCGCAGAAATTACAAGTATTATTTACACTGTTTCTGAGATAATGCCAACCAAAAATGGCTGAATTGAGCAATATTTTGGCCGCTTTTTCTTTGGCTCATCTCATCCGCAATGCCACTCATTCTGTGATGATAATATAAGACCTGCCGGCCATTCTGGTCATGAGTCTGAGCAAGCCCCATTCCCTTCATGGGATGGGGCACAAACTCATCATCGTTGGCAATTGCTCATGACTGGAACGAATCGGGGGTAATTCGTTCGCACATGATTAAGCGTTCAACAGACATTGATCGCTCGCACATCTGTTGTGCCCAGCCCCATGATGGAGCGGGGCTTGAAAATCAACACTCATGATCCCGGATTTAGCCCATTACGTTCCGAAGAGACTATACGGAACGCAGAACCCGGCCTGATCAAAATACGCCAGTGCCTCGGCCACGGAATGAAAAACCTTGTTGGCCGTCTGCGTGATAAACGGACTGGGATCTTTGCGCGGCTTCCAGATGACAAAGACATCTTTGGCGTGCTCGTGGGCGTGCTGAAGCTCGCGCTCAACGCCGCTTGAGAGTCCCGGTTTGCCGGTGGGCAGTTCAGGAATATAGCTGACAATCATGTCTGACTGGCGCACCAGCAGAAAATCGCGCGCGTAAATTTGCCCGTCAATGTCGCCGACAATGTCCATGACTTCCCGCACCGGCAGTTTGTTTGAGCCCGGATCATGCGGCGAATTGCCCTGCGGCTGCTGGCCAGGCAATGGCGGAACGTCAATAAACTGCTGGCCGTTGCGCGCGGCGGCCAGCGCCGTATCCGCAAGCACTTTTTCATCCACATCGCCCGGATCAAATGTAATGAATTTTTTGGCCATCGCCGAGCGAAACTCATTAATTTCCGCGAGCGTATCGGGAAGATCCATCACATGTGACATCGGGAATGACGGATAAACCTTCCGCATATTGGGGCGGAAAATCAATCGGAAAAGCGTTTCCGTCGTGGCCGTGTGACGTCCGCGCGAAAGAACGTAATATTTTGGCGCCGGCGGGAGTTCACTGCGCGAATCTCCTCCGGCCGGCGTGCGCGCCAACGTGTGGGCTTTGGCGCAAAGTTCCGTCGCCAGGATTTCCTCTTCGCGCCAGACCATCAAATCTTTAAGCGAATGCTCAAGATCGTGATCGCGCACCATGCGTTGGTGAACCGTCTCAATATTGTCCACAAGCGTGACATACAGATCAGCATTGAACATCGCAAGCTGGTCAAAATCAAAAGCGCTGAAGAGCCCGTGACGCCAGCGGAATGTGGCATGCGTGTTGACGATGATATGTTGATGCCGGCCGGCCTCGGCCAGCACATCACGCATGACCGATCTGCGCAACTGATTGAGCCTTGCCAGAGGCAAATCCAAAATGCGCCCGGGACGCACATCCGGCGCTTCGCGATACATCATATCGCCAATATGAAAAACTTTGACGTCTTCGCCGTTGGCACGGGCAAGCGCCGCGGTCGCTTCAATGTAACTTTTTTTATCAAGACCAATTTGGCCCGTGATCAAAACACGCATACGTCCTCCAGGTTTTATATGTTACCACAATACGCGAATTTACTGTTGAGCCCAAGTGAACTTTCAAAAACTGCCGAAAGATGTTGATTGTGTTAAGAATGAGTTAATCTGCGCGGTTGATCGGTATAAAAACCGTGTTGCTGAAGTCATGCGGACACGGTTTGTATGGCTGATTGCCATGCGGGAAACGGATGCGCCAAAAGATCGGCGATTCGTCTTATTTGCGGATATACGCATGCGCAAATCATGCGCGAAGTCTGACGGAGACCGGCTGCCTCGTTTTGAATCAGTGTATGAATTATTAAGAGTAAATATAAAAATATAACGAATACAAAATAAAATAAGCATCGAAAAGGTAAGGATTATGCGCGTTATTTGCGCATGATGATGTTAAGAAAACGCCCTGTTTGCGCCTGTATTATGCATTATGTTTGCGCGTATTTAGCGCATATATGATGGGATCTTAATAACTCTGACATTCTTTCTTAAAACAACTAGACGATAGTGCTCGCACTCAAAAAAATAAGGTAGACCAGCTGAGCGTCTTGCGTGCAAACAATAGAGCTGTTCTGTTTGCACGGGAAATCAACATTATTTTATGGAGCTGCGGATGCGGAAAACTTCTCAGAACGCCTTCACTTTGATTGAACTTCTTGTTGTGGTAGCAATTATTGCGCTTCTCATTAGTATCTTGATACCCAGCCTGGGCAAAGCCCGGGCCATCGCCCGCGCCACCAAATGCGGCGCCCAGATGCGCTCAATCGGTACTGCTGTGGCCAGCTATAACGCGGAAAATGACAATGTGTTTCCCGCGGCATACTTTTATCCCAAAGCTGACGGCAGTGTCGATTTTAATAATCAGGATGCCACGCATCCGGCCGGTTACGCTCACTGGTCTTATTTTCTTTTTGGCAATTCAACGGGTATCCGCGCTTTTACCTGCCCGGAATTTGAACGCGGCGGTCTGCCGCGTACCAACCCCGGTCCCGGTGATAGCAACTGGATGCCCGGCCAGGTTGACCAGACGGCCCAGGGCCGCAGCGCCAGCAGCATTGAAGATAAACAGGGGCCTTTTGTTGCATATACCGCCAATGCGGCCGTGATGCCCAGAAATAAATTCAGCCCCGTCGTGGCGCAGGCTGATGGTGGCAATGGCCAGCGCCTGAATGTGTGGGTTAAGCGTAATCAGGTCCGTAACGAATCCCACACGATTCTCGCCACTGAATTTAACACCAACTGGAAAGCAATCACCGCGGCCAGCGGCGGCGCAACCGTTGTCTCAAAAAGCCACCGCCCGGTTTCTCCGTTCTTTTCGCTTTCAGGCGGAACCAATGAATACATTACCGATCCGTCTTCTGATTTCTTTATTCCCACGGATGTCAGCAGTCTTTATGACATCAACACGCTTAATTCCTATGCCAATTCAGGCCAGCAGTTGATTGAGGATAGTTCAAGCCAGCTTAATGCCGTGGGGCGCAATCATCCGGGAAGTTATTCCCATAACGGGAAAAATTACGGCGGCAGCACCAACTTCCTTTATGTTGACGGCCATGTTGAAAGAAAGAACATCGCGCAAACCGTTGTGGATCAAGCCAATACCGCCAACTGGGAATGGGGTGATCGTTATTACGCCATTAATGGCGACAATCGCGTGCGCGTTGGTCCGTCGACCCTCGGCGAATAATGCACATCGCTTGCTGAAAATCTGATTCGGCAGAAAAGCTTATGGCTCTTCTGTTTTATGTCACTTGTGTTAAGAGAAAACAGGAATTTTTTGGAGGGAAAACATGCAATCTCACAAACGTAAAATGTGCGGCATTGCCGCAGCGTCCATTCTGGCGCTGGCCGTGACGCAGGCTATTCACGCGGAAAGCACGACGCCGACAGTCGTATCCATCGCCGGCGCAACGCTTTTTGAAAATTTCTTCAAAGCTCCCGGTTCTACCAATGACTACATTGATGTGAACAATGACGGTGTTTACGGATACAACAGCAACGGTACGCCGTATTATGTTCAGCAGCTCGCGCCAACGGCCACCTTTACCAACGGCGGCAGCAATGTCAGCTATGCCACGTCTGTTGCGGGCGTCAGCCGCACCAGCCAGTGGACGGTTGTGTATCGCGGCACTGGTTCAGTAGAAGGTATTCAGGAACTGCTGGCCACGGCCGCCGGCGCCACCAACTGGAGCGTCCCGCGTTCAGGCGTTTCCGTTGCTTACGTCAATACGACAAAAGTTGTGGGTGATGGTGCGGTTTCTGTTCCCAATTCAAATGCCGTTACCGGCATTCCCAATGCAATTGCTCTTAATGGCGTAGACATCGCAACTTCTGATGTGCGTTCAACATGGGCTGTTCAGGCATCGGGTACTTCCGCGTGGAATCGCAAGCCGACTCAGGCCGGTTACGGCACCAATTCCGTCACGTCAAGCACAGGCCAGACCAATCAACTCGCCTCGCTGACCTCAAACGGCGTGACTTTTAACCTGGCCTCTTCGACCACTACGCCAGACAACCGCACCGTATATGATACGGCCATTGCCATCGCCCCGATCAATATTGTTGCCAATCCCGGCGTAGGCACGGATAAAATCAAAGCTTCAGAACTTCAGCATCTATACGTCACCGGCCGCATGGCCAATGGCGAAAATCTTGTCGCGGTAACCCGTTCCGTCGTTTCCGGCACGCGCAATGCCGCCATGAACTCGCTGGGGATTGATCCGTCCTATGGCGTTGGCGAAAACATCGGCACCAGCACCGCCGGCAACAACATCCTCGGCGCAACGTATCAGCCGGGCAACTATGCCGGATCAGGTGATCTCGAAACCGGTCTGACCAATACCCGCCTGGGCATTGGTTATGACGGTTCAGATCGTGCCCAGAGTAAAAACGGCGCAAAGTGGGGATCAATGCAGGTGATGTTTGATACCCAGGGCGGCACTGAATATGTGACCTCCAGTACCTCAAGCATTATTCACAACGGCGATGTCAACACTGGCTGGCGCATCAGCGGCCAGGAAACATTGATCACTGTTGGCGATCCCAACGCCACTGCGGTCAATGCGGAATATCCGGCCACGACCACCAATCCGCAGATGGCCAATACCGCCGCCGCTGAATATATCCGCAATATTGAAGAGAGCATCGCCAATTATGCCGCGTATACTAATTCAGATACGAATACGGCCATGCCCGCCAAAGTTCTCAACACCACGTATCTGCTCACAAGCGCTTCGGATTATGTACAGTCTGCAACCGATGCTACCGCGTGGGTTGCTAATGGCGACAAGGTTCAGAGTGTTCAGGATGCGGCGCTTCAGTTGGGCACCTATAACGCCAAGCTTGTGTCTGATTCATCCATTAATGCCGGCGTAGCGCCCACGCGTTTGAATACTGCCACATACTCTGATGGCAAGAGCGCAACGTACCACTTTTTTGATCAAGACGGCAACGAGCAGACACTTGCTTATGGCGCGGCACTCAATGGCCGTAACAAGGTTGCCGGTGACTTTAACGGCACTGGCGTTCGTAATATCGGCCAGATTGCCGAAATGATGAGCGCCGCCAAAGACGCTACTGCATGGGCCAAAGCGCACAACAGTGGCCAGAGCGGCGCTAATCTTGGCAGTGCGGCGGTGGTCGAAATCCTGGGTGATTTTAACGGTGACGGCAATTTTGATTCAAAAGACGTCCGTTATTTCGCTGACGGTCTTGCGATTGATTCTGGCACGGGCAAACTTGATCGCAAGAAAGGCTTTACCGAAGTTGATAATCAATGGAATAGTCTTACCGGCAGCAAAAATTATTTCGGCATTGCGGCTTACAGCACCGGCAAGGCCTACGCGGCCGGCGACGCCCGCGGTGATGTGGCCGGTAATGTTTCCGGCGTGACCGCAGGCGCGGCCCCGACCGGCTATGACGGCAAAATTAACGCCGCTGATATTGATTACGTCATCAAGCAGGTTCTCGGCGCCACTGGCCAGGTTTCCCTGGTTGCCGTTACTACAGGTGATAGTGTCGGCGGTTTTACCGATCTGCTCACTCGTGCTAACAACAATTCACTCATCAATGTTCGCGCGGATCTCTCCGCCGATATGAACGGTGATCTGAAAATCAATACAAATGACGTTATTGAATTGGTTGAGGGTATTCTCGGCACTCATTTTGGTGACGCAAATCTTGATGGTTATGTCAATGCTTCTGATTTTAGCGCCATGTCCATCAGTTGGCAGCAGAACGTCAGCGGGTGGGCGTCTGGCGACTTCAACGGCGATGGCTACGTCAACGCCGCTGACTTTAATTATATCTCATTGAACTGGCAGCAGGGGCCCATCAGTTTTGATGAGGCATTCAGTGCATATATGGCATCTGTTCCTGAACCGGCTTCCGTTGCAATCGCAGCAATCGGTGGCGTAGCGTTGCTGATGCGCCGCCGCAAATAAGGGAACTGTTTATCCACTGTGGATAAACATTCGTAACATTTGAGATTATTATAATATGGAGTGTATTTTATGAATCGTACCATGTGTTCATTACTGGCTGGCGCAGTCGTGTTGGCTGCGGCTTCAGCAAGCCACGCTGCCGTAGCCAATATCCGGATTACTTTTGATAAAACTTCAATTGCCGTTGGTGAGACGGCTCACTACACAATTGAGGCAAAAGTCACTGATAACACCGGCGCATTAGGTGTTGTTGGTGGTTTTCAGAAACTTTTTTACACCATTGAATGCGGTACTTCCGGTATCATTCAAGCTGACATTCCCAGCGTGTGGATAAGCGCGCAGGATTTTGGTGGTGAATTTTCGGGCCTTTACCAGACTCCGGACATGATGCCTGGCGGCGGGCAGCTTGCCAATGGCGGCCTGAACGAAATGCTGCTGAGCGAAAATGCGCCGCCAACTACAAATCTCGCCAAGAGTTCTCTTGCCGCCAAGTATAAACTTGGCACGACCGATTATTTTACAATCATGGAGGGTGACATTGTTGGCCTGGCGCAAGGCACAAGTTCCTTCCTGTTTACTCCGGTTGGCGGTGATTCCGGCATACAAGTTTTTTATGCAAATGCGGTTTCGGGTGCTCAGGCGTCAACGCACGTTAAGCTGACCAATCCTGTGGTAGCGGATTACAGTGTTACCGGCGATACGCTCATTACCGTCAATGCCGTTCCTGAACCGGCCACGATGGGTGTGATGGTTTTGGCGGGTGCGGGTTTGCTGGCTCGTCGTCGTCGCGCTTGATTTTGCCGTAGTGCAATTAATCTTTCGCACTGAGAATATGCAGGGGCGGTTTATTCGCCGCCCCTGCATGGTTATTTTTTAATCGTCGTCATGTCACGGAATCATCTGGCGTGGTCTGATTTTGTGTGAATGATTGACAAAAAACGGGACGCTATGCGTCCCGTTTTTTTAAGTCATATTTTTTTGGCTGATCATTTTATTGATCATCATGTCATGACGGATTTTTTTCATACGGCTCAGTATTGGTGATGATAAAGAGCCGCCGCTCCGGCTTGCCCTGGCGCGGCAAAAGCGGGAATGAATCGACAATCCAGTATTTAAGCCCCATGACGTCAAGCTGTTTGAGCGCGTCTTTGCTGATGACGGCCACGGTTGCGATATTCGGATCATCTGTGTACGTGCCGGGCGTGGCGTGCTTTTTAGGTTTGCCGGACCAAAGCTGAGTGAATTTATCGGTTGCGGATTGTTCTCCAGCCGGTGTTATGCGTCCGGTCATTTGAGCTGATGGCGTGGCCGCGACGGATGGTTGCGTCCCCGCATGATGCATGGCGGCGAGATCCACCGGCACGTTCACAAACTTCAGCGTCTGTTCGCTGTAAAAGACCATTGTCGGCTCATCGTGGCCGATGGCGATAAGCTGAAAACCGCGGTCGCGAACTTTTTTGGCTTCGGCCATGGCCCATTGCGTGGCATGCAGTCCCTTAATTTGCGGCACATAAAGCGTGTTGGCGATCATCAGCGATGCGGCGTAACCCAGAACAGTGATAAAAATCCACGCGGGTTTGCCCCACGAAATGGTGCCGACAATGCCCACAACCGCAAATGCGCCGGCGACGATAAACGACACCCGCGTAAGCTGCGGATCATTGAGCCAATACGTGTTGGCCAGAACCGCGGCCGCGCCCATGCCAAGCCACACCAGCAGCCATGCATAACGCGCCCAACTGAACCAGCGCGCCGCGAGAACTTCCGTCAACCTGAACCAGCTTTGAACCATGGTATCAGCGCACAGAATAATCATGGCCACATACAGAGGAAGGCAGTAATGCAGTAATTTGCCGCGCGAAAGCTCAAGCAAAATCCACATCGGCACAACCCACGCCACCAGGAACTGGTATGGCCGGGGATCAATGTTCATGGCGGTGCGGCGCAGCATTCGGCGCAGCGTGTGGTATACCATTGGGATCAGCAGCGGCGTCCACGGCCAGAACGTGACCCACACCAGCGCGGTATAAAAACCGGGCGGGTGGCGATATGCGGACATCGGATCATTGCCGCCGGGATGCGCGATATCCGGAATGACGATTCCCAGGCTGCTTAAAAGCGGGCCCATGGTGCGCACAAGAAAGTGTATGCCGACCATCTGGTTGATGAGAACCCAGTTTGTTCTGGTGCCGGCCGCGATGACCCATGCGCCGACGGAAGCGATGAGGATCAGGAATCCGAGCGCCGGCTTAAGCTGGCGCCACCAGCCCCAATTGCCTTGCCAGATGGCGCGCAGGAAAAACGTGGGCGCATGATAAATGCGCGCCGGCCAGGAGCTTTGCCGCCACTGATGCCAGAGTTCGCACCATTTACCGGTGGCAATTGACAGCGTGATCATCGGCACAAAAACAAACATCAGCGGCACGCCTTTGGTCAGCGTGCCAAGCGAAAGCGATACCCAAAAAAGAATCACCAACCAGAGCGGCACCGGGCCGTGACGCACGCCAGTGTTAACAAACTCAACGGTTTCCGGTTGATCTACAAGATATTTAGGCCGGGGCAAAATGGTGGGCGCATCCTGATGCGTGCCGGCGGCATCCCATGCGCGCCAGACGCAGCCAAGCGCCGTTACGATAAAAAAGAGCATGGTTGCGTCGGCCGTGGCCAATCGGGATTCGGCAATGAACAATGAACATGAGCCAAGCATCACCGCCGAGACAATGCCGGTGATCCGGCCAAAGCGGCTGCCGGTGATCCAGTAAACCATCAGCAGTGTCATGGTGCTGAATATGGCCGAGGGTAGCCGCGCGCCAAGTTCATTTTGGCCCACGAGCGAATAGGACGCCATCATCACCCAATAAAGCAGTGGCGGTTTATCGCTGCGCAGATTGCCGTTAAAATGGGGGACGACCCAGTCACCGGTGGTCAGCATTTCGCGCGTGGCCGTGGCAAAGCGCGGCTCATCGCGATCAAAAAGCGAAATCTGCCCGAGTCCCGGCAGATAGAGCAACGCTCCTAAAAGCAGAATCAGCAGGATGTCCTCGCGACTCCACCAACGATTTATGGTCCGGCCTGCGGTCATGCGTTTGTTTTTCCTGGCAATACAAGTTACAATCAACAGGATCAGGAACACCACACTATAAACACAGAAGGGCCAAAACGCGACCATGACAAGCAAGACGACTCAAGATCCTCGGCCCGGCGGCGATTCGGCGATGCCGGCGCTTTGGCATGTGACTGCGCCAAAACAATTTGATTTGCGTATCCCGTGGTGGGCTAAAGTGTTGCTGATGGTGGTGATTACCGTGATTGCGTATCACTGGTGGGATATGCCGGCGGCGTCATGGGCACTTCATCATCGCGAAGAAATTCATGACGGCCATCTTTTTATTCATGGTCATTATTATAAGATCGGCAGCGACATTCGCCGGGAACTTGCCATGCTTGAGCAGTTCGGCCAGTGGGTCGGCAGTGTGATCATTATTGTCTGCGTGATGTTGCTTGATAAGCAGGGGCGGCGCAAGGCTTTTGCCATAGCGATTGCCTGCTTTGTGACGGTGCTCGTGTGTTATTTACTCAAAGGTTGCGTCGGCCGGACCCGGCCCGGTGTATATAACAGCGACATGATGACCGGCGAATGGCTTGTGCTTGGCCCGCGCGCGGGATTTACCGTCGGCTCGGCATTTGGTTCATTTCCTTCCGCGCATACCACGGGCGCTTTTGCGTTGGCCACGGCGCTGTCATGGTTTTATCCGCGTGGCCGGGCTATTTTTATGGGTTTGGCCGGCATTACGGCCGGTATGCGTGTGATTGTCGCAATGCATTATATTTCTGATGTCACGGCCGGTATTTTGCTGGCGGTGATGATTCCGCGCATCACACTGCATCTGAATCTGGCGGGGAAATTGATCGCATCGCTGCCGGCGAATCTTCAGGGAAAACTCTTTGGTGATTGGCCTGAAGAGGCGAGGATAAAGAACACTGAACGGTAAACAATGAACGCTGTGTTTTTTACATTCAGCGTTTTCCGATCACAAACACGGCCGTATCCGCATTGCGATTCGGATCTTGATTCACGCGGCGTTTGTGCTGCGAATCAAGCGCGACCCTCTCATGAATCTGAATATTCCTCTGCGCGCAGTAATCCTCAAAATCAGCAATAGAGAGGAATCGCAGATTGGGCGTATTATACCATTTGAGTCCGCCTGGTACCGGAGCGCGGCCGGCATCAAGCAACTGGCGGCGATACGGCTCATATGCAAAATTTGGGAAGCTGATGATGCCTCGCCTTGCCACGCGCAAGATTTCCTGCACAACGTGATCAACATCGCGCACCACCGGCAATGTTTGCGAAAGCACTGCCACATCAAATTGGCCATCGCGGAACAGCGGCAATCCGCCATTGAGATCCGCCTGAACAACATTCAGTCCGCGCCGCGCGCAGGCCAGCAATTCCCACTCATCAAGCTCAACGCCGACAAGGTGCCCGTGGCCTCGGCGTGCAAGACTCTCAAGCAATTCGCCTGATCCGCAACCCAGATCAAGCACGCTTGCGTGCGGCTCAATCAATTCAATAATCGTGTCATTGTCAATGCGCGGCAGATCCGCGCCGTCAACCGGCGCAGGTTCGCTATGCGCTACGCTGAGTCCCGGATGCTGGCCATCAAGCGCAGCTTTTACAAAACCGCCGTAACGATCAAGATCATGCTTAAGCAAGAACGCATCATGCCCGTGCGGACTCTCAAGATTGACATACGTCACCGGCCGGCCCAGCATGGTCAGCGCGTGAACAATCTGCCGTGATTGATATGTCGGAAAAAGCCAGTCTGAAGAAAAACTCAGCACCAGCCACCGGCAGGTTGTGCTCGCCAGCGAGTCCGCCAGATCCTGCGGCGTGCGGCCAAGATCAAATTGGTCCATCGCGCGCGTGAGGGCGATATAGCTGTTGGCGTCAAATCGTTCTACGAAACGATTGCCCTGCTTGACCAGATAGGAACCGACCGGAAAACGTTTCTCAAATTCCGTTGTGTCATCAAGAATCGCCGGGCCGGAGAATTTATTGATCATGGCTTCCGGCGAAAGATACGTGATGTGCGCCAGCATGCGCGCAACGGCAAGTCCGTCGGCTGGGCCGTGATTCTGGTAATACTGTCCGCCGGAAAAATTCGGATCGCGCAAAATGGCGTTACGCCCGACGATATCAAATGCCAATGCCTGTGGCGTAATAAACGCCGACGTTGCGATCAGCAGCACCGAACCGATGCGCTGCGGATAGCGCGTGGCCCACTCAAGCGCCATATGCCCGCCGAGTGATCCGCCGATGACCGCATGAAGTTTGTTAACGCCAAGTTTTTCGACAAGCATATCCTGAACATGCGCGATATCGCCGATAGTGATCAGCGGAAAATCGCCGCCGTAAGGCTTGCCGGTTTTAGGATTGATGCTGCCCGGGCCCGTAGTGCCGCGGCAGCCGCCAAGCACGTTGGCGCAGATGACAAAATATTTATCCGTATCAACGGCTTTGCCCGGGCCAACAAGAATATCCCACCATCCCGGATCATCCTGCTCATCATGGCGCGCCACATGAGAATCGCCCGTCAGCGCATGGCAAATATACACGGCGTTATCACGCGCCGGCGAGAGCTTGCCCCATGTCTCATACGCCACGGTGAGTTCCGGCAGCACATCACCGTTATCAAGCGGCACAGGCTCCTTAAAATGGATTTTCTGTGCATGCTTGAGCGGCTTTGCGCTGCGGATGCTGTCTGAACTTTCCGGAATTTGATCTGCCATGCCGAATCGTTTGAACTTGAGCATGAGTCATGAGTTGTTCTCATCACTCATGCTCAATGCTCACGCCTTATTTATGCTTTTGCTTTCGTCAGTGCCTGGTCAAAATCCGCCAGGATATCGGCCACATCCTCAAGGCCCACGCTCACGCGGATATAATCTTCCGTAATGCCGGCCTTGAGCAATTCTTCCGTGCTCTGCTGGCTGTGAGTAGTGGTTGCCGGATGAATCACCAGCGTCTTGGCGTCGCCGATATTGGCCAGATGCGATGCCAGCTTGACTGATTCAATAAACCTGGCCGCCGCGGCCTTGCCGCCCTTGATGCCAAAACCCAGAATCGCGCCGTTGCCTTTTTTCAGATACTTTTTGGCATTGGCATGACTCGGGTGATCTTCAAGTCCCGGATAATTAACCCATGTGACCTGCGGATGCGCCTTAAGATGCTTGGCCACGGCCAGAGCATTTTCGCTGTGCTTTTGTATACGCAGCGGCAATGTCTCAAGACCCTGAAGGAACAAAAACGCGCTCATCGGGCTCATTGCGCAGCCCATATCGCGCAGCCAGCTTACGCGGCAGGTGATGATGAACGCCAGATTGCCGACAACCTGGCTGAAGATTGCGCCGTGATATGCCGGATCAGGCTCTGTAAACTGCGGCCACTTTTTGGGTTCTTTGGTCCAGTCAAACTTGCCGGAGTCTACGATCACGCCGCCGATGGTTGTGCCGTGGCCGCCGATGAATTTCGTGGCCGAGTACACCGCGATATCAACGCCATGTTCAAAAGGACGAAAGAGCGTCGGCGTCACCGTGTTATCGCAGACCACCGGCACGCCGGCGTCATGGGCAATTTTGGCAATCGCATCATAATCAAGCACATCATTCTTGGGATTGGCCACGCTCTCAAAATAAACCGCGCGCGTGTTGGCCTTGATCGCCTTGCGGACATTTTCCGTTTGCGTCATGTCCACAAACGTTAACTCAATGCCAAGCCGGCGGAATGTTTGCCCCAGCAGGCTCAGCGTGCCGCCATAAAGCGCTTCGCTGGCCACGATATGCCCGCCGTTATGCGCCAGATTCATCAGCGCAACAGAAATCGCACTCATCCCCGATGACACGCCCAGCGCGCCAACGCCGCCATCAAGCGCGGCCATGCGCTGCTCAAGCACATCGGTTGTCGGGTTCATCAGGCGCGTGTAAATCCACCCCATTTCGCGCAGGCCAAAAAGATCGGCCGCGTGTTTGGTATCGCGAAATACATAACTTGTCGTCTGATGAATCGGCACCGCGCGCGACCCGGTTGCCGGGTCCGGCTTTTGCCCCGCGTGCAATGCGATCGTGCTGATTCCCGGTTGATGCTGACTGGCTGACATACGTTACCGCTCCTCTCTCGTTTCCCATTACAAAAATACGAGGGAGGCATTATAACACAAGCCCCGGCGAGAGGATATCAGGCCGGGACTCGGCGCGTATTACAAAAAGATCGCCGGATTGGTGTTAAAGTATTCGGCAATTTTCCTTATATGCATTTTGCTTAGTTCGCGTTCCCGCCGGAGAATTTTTGATCCCAGAGTGCGTTCATTAAGTATGCGGCCAAGATCGGACGCGTTCATCTGGTGCTGCTCCAGTAGAAACTCAAGATTGCCGATCGGGTCATTCTCACGGAATGGCTGCGGCATATTTTCGGTGTCATATTGATTCACCAAAGTAGAAAGAACCGCCAGGTAATCATCCTGGTCTTTATTAAGATCATGGCCGGCCATCGCATCAATAATCTCGCCCGCATTTTCATAATCAACTTTGTCATTCAATGGGCGCAGCGGGAATAATTCAATCAACCCGGAATATTTTTTTGGGATATCCTTGAATGTGATGGTTCGTGCAATTTTTTTCATAATACACCTCGCCATGATTCTTTACTGTACTCGGCGTGAGTCAAAAAGAGCATCACAAAGATCATCTGTCTGTTGTAGTGAATCGCCGTTATCAGCCGGAAGTCATTACCGCAGATGTTAAAAATTGTTACAGTTCGGCCACTGTCAACCTTAACCGCATCGGCAGTTGGGAATACTTTGCGAATTTCGGCAATGTTTTTCCATGTCGATTTTTCCACATAATCAACCCATCGTCCCAGGTTCTTGCGGGCTTTGGGATATTGATCCTGAAATTCCCGGATGCGCGACGGCTTGATGATCTTCATGAGTACATTATGTACTCATGAGGGAAAAAGTCAATAAAAAACGGACGCAAAAATAGAGCAGGGGCAACATGCCTGTTACCCCTGCTGTTAAGCCTGATTATTCCGCCGGATTCTCCGGCGTTTCCGCCTTTTTCTTCACCGTGCGTTTCTTGGCCGGCTTCTTTTCTTTGGGCTTCTCAATATTCACTTCGGCTGCCTTGCCGCCGATCTTGGCCAGAATATCCTCCGGCCATTTTCCCTCGGCCAGTGACGTCTTGATCTCCTCAAGTCGCTCAAAAGGCAGCGTCATGCGGCAACGCGGATATCCGCCGCAACTGATGAACTTGCCGCGCTTGCCCGTGCGGATCAGCAGATGCTTTTTGCCGCACTTGGGGCAGGCAATGCCGGTATCTTCCGCCGGCGGTTTTGGCGGCAGCGGCTCGCCGGTTTTGCGATCCAGATTGAGAATTGTTTTGCATTCCGGATAGCCGGAGCAACCCAAAAACGGCCCGAAACGCCCCATGCGTTTCTGCATGAATTTGCCGCAGATCGGGCATTTATATTCCGTCAGCTCAACGGTCATCGGTTTGCCTTCGCGATCAACATTCATCGCGCCGGTGCATTCCGGATAGCGTGAGCAGCTCAGGAATCGCCGGCCGCGCTTGCTCAGACGGTAAACCATCGGCGCGCCGCAGGTGGGGCACTTATAATCAGAAGGCTCCGCTTCCGCGCGCGCATGCGTCATGCGTTCCTCGGCCGTCACCAGGTCACGCTCAAGCGGCTCATAAAAACTCTGCACTACATCAACCCAGTTGCGATGCGATTCCTCAACCTGGTCAAGCTCGGCCTCAACGCGGCGCGTAAATCCCGTGTCCATGATGTCCGGGAAGCCCTCAATGAGCTTGTCGGTTACCTTCATGCCGAGATCCGTGGCGTAGAGCGTGCGGCCTTTGCTCTCTACATACGGCCGGCGCGGGTCCTGAATCGTATTAATGATGCTGGCATACGTAGATGGCCGGCCGATGCCTTCCGACTCAAGCGCCTTAACCAGGCTCGCTTCGCTGTAGCGCGGCGGAGGACTGGTAAAATGTTGCGTCGGCGTCAGATCAAGCGGCGCTACCGACTGGCCCTGATCAAGCTTCGGCAAAATCTGTTCTTCCGCGCGCGTAAAGATGCCCGCCACGCGCGTAAAGCCGTCAAATTGCAGCGTGCGGCCGGTCGCCTTAAACGTCGCAAATTTCTGGCCATTCTGCGTGGCGTCAATGATGGCTTCGGTCACAAGCCAGTTGGCCGGCGTCATCTGGCAAGCCACAAATCGCTTCCAGATCAGTTCATATAACTTGAACTGCTCATCGCTCAATGCGCCTTTGATCATCTGCGGCGTCAGGTTCACATCCGTCGGGCGGATGGCTTCGTGCGCTTCCTGCGCGCCGGCTTTGCTGGCGTAAAAATTGGGAGATTCCGGCAGGTATTTCTCGCCGAATTTCTCGCTGATAAATCCGCGCACCATTTTGATCGCATCGGCCGAGATATTCTGCGAATCCGTACGCATGTAGGTAATCAGGCCCACCATGCCGATCTCGCCGCCAAGATCAACACCTTCGTAAAGCTGCTGTGCCGTGCGCATGGTGCGCTGGGCGCCAAAGCTCAGGCTGTTGCTGGCGGCCTGCTGTAGCGTGCTGGTGGAAAACGGCCCAGGCGCGCGCGATGTCGATTGCTTGTTGATCAGCTCACGCACGGTAAATGCCGGCGATTCCTTATTGATCAACACCCGGCCGAAGATGCGGCTGATTTTTTCCGCCGGTCCTTTGGCCGGTATTCCGCGCGGACCGTTCGTTCCGTCGTTATCCTTCGTATCAATCTGAAGCTCAACCATGCCAAGCTGCATCGCCACATTTTCGGCGTCCTGCGCCTGGGTCACGTTGAATTTGCTTCCGTTATATTCAATCAGATCGGCCTTAAACGCCTTGTTGCTCTGCATCCACTGCGTTTTTTGAGCATTGGTCGGGCCGCTGGCCGCCATGGCCGAATCCGTGCCGTCGTCAACGGCTTCTTCATCCTGATTACCGGTGAGAAAACTTTCCCACTCCGACGCCAGTTCATTGGCCCGCAGCAGATCCGTGGTAAATACGCCTGTTAATTTCCAGTATTCCTCAGGCATAAACGCCATGATCTCGCGTTCGCGATCTACAACCAGTTTGGTCGCCACCGATTGCACGCGCCCGGCCGAGAGTCCGCGCGCCACTTTTTTCCACAGCAGCGGCGAGATTTTATATCCCACCAGCCGATCAAGCACGCGCCGCGCCTGTTGCGCGTTGACTTTTGATTCATCAATCAATCGCGGATTGTTAAACGCATTCTGAATCGCCGACTTGGTAATTTCGTTAAAGACCACGCGTTTGGTTGATTTGCCATCAAGGCCCAGCGCGGCCGCAAGATGCCACGCAATCGCCTCACCCTCGCGGTCCAAATCTGTTGCCAGATAGACTTCGTCGCTGCCTTTGGCGGCGCTACGCAATTCGGAAATTACCTTTTTGCGGGAATCCAGAATTTCGTAGGTCGGCTCAAAATGATGTTCTATGTCAACGCCCATGCCTTTTTCAGGCAAATCGCGCACGTGTCCCATGCTCGCTTTGACCTGAAAATTATCGCCAAGATACTTATTAATTGTCTTGGCTTTGGCCGGAGACTCCACGATCACAAGCGCCTTACCACTGCCGGAAGTTTTGGCTGATGCTTTGGCCACGGGGCATATTACCTTTCTGCTTCTTTTCGTAAAGGGAGAAGCGGCCAATACTTACAAATCCTGGTGAACTCACGCCAATGCTGATATCCTTCGGCGTCCCACCCTCTATCCTATATACATGCCATAGCTGGCGAATCGGTTATTGAACCTCTCAGCTTGAAAAAGTCAAATATCGCATATACGAATTATTTCTTCGCCATTTCTTCACGCCTCCTTATTTATACGAAATAATTTAAGTCCCAAAAGCGTTTTATTTTGATATTACATCGCAATTTTTAACAAACTCTTTGTGCTCGCGGCATATAGTTCAACAGCGGATGAGCCGATACCAAACGTATACGCATATGAATGCGTTTTGGGGGATTCGGCTCTGTTTCTCGGGCCAGTCAATCGCATAAGGTGCCCTATGGTTACGGTTCCCGGAACGGCCGTTCTGGATATCAACATTCAGCAGGATTTTTACTCGCCGCAGGGCGTTGCGCCTTTTGTGCAGCTTGACGCCTTGACGTTAGCCACCAGCCGGTTCTTCAAGTTTCTCGCCGGCAGCAAAACTCCCATCATCTCCACGCGCCTGCGCGACACCACCGTTCAGATCACGCCCGGCGTGACCAAAACCGTCGCCCATGCTTCCGGCGCGGGCAAAATGCCGTTCTCTCTTTTGCACAGTCGCATGGAGTTTCCGGCCGATTGCGCCACCACGCTGCCGATTGAGGGTTTTCGCAAGTATCAGCAGTTTGTTTTTGATATTCCGAATCTGAATCTTTTTGAGTCGCCGCGCCTTGATCGCGTGCTTTCCGAAAACGACGGCGTCACATGGTTTATTCTCGGCGGCCCGCTTGAGTGGACTCTTCGCACGGCCGTGCTGGGCCTGCTTCAGCGCCGCCACAAGATTGTGGTGATCAAGGATGCTCTTGGCATGTGGGACCCTTACGAGGGCGACATGGCCTTGCGGCAGATTGAAAGTAAAAACGTGGAATGGGCCACCGTTGAGGAGGCCATTTACCGCCTCACGCCGCGTTCCGCGCCGCGCCGGCTCATCACGCCGGCCCAGCGCGCCGCGATGCGCCGCGTATCAGAACCCGTCGGCATCAAGCACGGCTCGCACAAAAGCGGCAAAGACGCCGGCAAGTTCAGAATGTGATGCATTCGCCAAACACATGATTCTTATATCAATAAGATGCATACAACGGCGCCTGTACAAACCACAAAACCAGAGTTCAGGATAAGAAAGCCCCGGTGGTTTTAACCCCGGGGTGGAATGCGAGCACGCCAACATTTGGCGATAACGGACAAACCCCGGAGTTATAGCGGTTCTCAAAAATCTTTACCGAAAGGCCGCAACGAGTCCGTCCCAAAAACGGCATATCTCGGCCGTTTTGCTGGTTCTATATGCGGAAGACTTTCGAGAGATACTCTATAGTATGTGTTGCTTTGTTGAAAAATCCGAAACCAAGCCCCGTCGCCTTCATGGCGCGGGGCACAAACTGTGAAAGAAAACGAGTAACACCCAAAGGATGTAATCGTTTCTGGATAGCTGTTTGTGCCCGATCCTCTAAAAGGATGGGGCTTGCTGAATCTTTTCAACAGAGCCAGTATGTGTCAAAATGTTTTAGCGCGTGATCTGCCGCCACGCCATCGCGGGGCAGCTTTGTAAATCTGTCAGCCGTTAATTCTTTTTGGCACTTGCACTAAAACCCCGGGGCTTGGGGGCACACATTTTTTTGATCCTTATCCGAAACTCAGGTTGATAGATAAATGATCAGTCCGATCAGCGTGAAGAGTTGGCATAAAGTAGCCAGGAGTAGCGCGACCGGCAGTGAGCGCACCCCAGGCTATGAACTCGTAATGATTTCCCCTCCGCGTCTCCGCGTGAAAAAGAAAAAGAGCAGGATCTCACGCGGAGCCGCAGAGCCGCGGAGAAAAGAGAATGAAAAAAGTCAGCCACGCCACAACTAAGTAATGCCGACTCCTGACAAAATTTCCGCTTTGTTGAGACGCCTTGAATATGGATGAAGTCTTTGAATATCATAATATCCATGTCATACCGCTTGCAGACCATTGGCATGGTGTTAAGATTCATGCATTCTCATGTAAGGATTATTCTATGACAAACAACTCAGAAGAAAGATGTGAGAATTGCGGGCAGGCCATCGGCAAGCTGGAAACTCCGCGGGTATGGGAAAGTTCCGTCGTATGTTGGGAATGCCACAAACGGCTTTTGGCGCAGAAGGATGAAAAAGAGTCCGTAGACCGCGCCGCTGCTCAGGCTGAATACGAAAAAAAGGCCCGTGCAGAAATGCGCGAAGAGGTTGCGGCGTCTGATGTGGATTATACGCGCTATGCAAATAGGGCAGGTGCAGGTGTTGTAGGTTCTGATGTTGGGCATGCATCCGTTAAAATTAAAGCGCCTGAGTATGGGTTCTTGAATTTCATTGTTTCAAGTTATATGGCATTTGGATACATATGTTTTATTGTTGGCGTAGTTGTTCTAATTGGTGGCTTTGGCTTTATTATATACAATGGCGAATTTAATATAGAGTCCATGGGGGCTGTAATACTTGCATTTTTCAGTTGCATATTAGGTGGCATAACGTCGTGTGCAATAGGACAATTGCTTTCTTGCATCCGCGATATGGCCCGCAATTCATGGATCATCGCGAGTCAGTGATGATGGCGGGCAACTGATGATCATGGGCAAGATGATGCGTCCTGAAAGGACGCCATATCTATAACCGCCGGATTTATCCGGCGGTTTAGCGTACCTCAAATACCGGCAGCTCTGAAGGAGCGTGACAATTTCCGCATCCCGGCAACGTTCCGCCAGAACTTTTTGGCGCGGCGCGAGCACACTACTTTGGGATGCAGTCTTTGAATATTCTGATCACACCCCACATCCCCGATATCTTACG
This sequence comes from uncultured Phycisphaeraceae bacterium, assembly GCA_964610975.1. Classification (GTDB taxonomy): domain Bacteria; phylum Planctomycetota; class Phycisphaerae; order WQYP01; family WQYP01; genus CAZSYN01. The sequence goes on along the minus strand of CAZSYN010000002.1, from coordinate 250,242 downwards.
AACTTAGCATGCATGCCTACCGGCCCGAAAGACCAGCGCATTCTAGTCGCGGGTGAGCCGCAGCGAACCCGTGGAAAACAACTGTTCTTCACCCCGAGAGGGGGGTGAAGAAATTACTGCCCGAATAGAGAGCACAAATATAGAAAGTGATCAGTGGATAAAACCTTGAGTGTATGCAATGCAGAAATAATTGCATGATCAATTGTAATTCTCTTTTTTCCGCGTCTCCGCGCCTCCGCGTGAAAAAGAAAAAGAGCAGGATCTCACGCGGAGCCGCAGAGCCGCGGAGAAAAGAGAATGAAAAAAGTCAGCCACGCCACAAATAGGCAACACAGACTTCTGATAGTCATATGCAATCAAATAAGCCTTCATTTTAGCCGCAATTCCTTCGTCCCATAATCCCAAAACGCGTAAAACTTGGGGTAACTGCACTTTCGCTTGACGTGTCAGGCAGGTTCTGTTACACTTCTCCGTCTTGCCCCTGATTGAAGGCTTATTCATAGGCTTTTAACTTAGTCGGCAAGGGCGGCGCAAGCCGCAGGGCATAAATGAAAACGAATGTTTTCCACGTAAGCCCAACCTGAGTGATCCCGGCCGGGCCAAGAACGGCGAGGATCGTCTGAAATAAGTCCTGATTGGCTTTATGCCAGCATGCGACTTGCGGCACCACCGCTCAGTACGATCTCCGAAAGGTAATCGCCAATTACGGGTCCCGGATCGAGAATCTGGTAAGTGTCGGCCGCTTTGTGAGCTGCCGAAATCGGCCAGACGGGATATCGCGGTGAACCTGACACCCCTTCGCCGGGGAAACGGGTTCAGATGAGGTATGACGTGGAGCGAGGAATGCCATGAGCGAAAATGGTAACGGAATTTCTATTGCCGCGCTTCTGGGCCGCAAGGTCGGCATGACCCGTGTTTATGATGCCAATGGCGTCATCATCCCGGTCACTGTCGTTCAGGCTGGTCCCTGCGTGGTCACCCAGGTCAAAACGGCCGACGGCAAAGACGGCTATAACGCCGTTCAGCTCGGCTTTGAAGACATTAAAGAACGCCGCCAGAGCAAGCCTGTTGTCGGTCACTGCAAAAAGACCGGACAGACGACTGCCAAGCGCTTCTTTCATGAAGTCCGCCTGACGGATAAGCCGTCGGTGGCCGCCGGCAGCACGGTGGATGTCTCAACATTTGAAGGCATCAAGTTTGTGGACGTTGTTGGCCGCACCAAAGGCCGCGGTTTCCAGGGCGTTATGGTTCGCTGGAACTTCGGCGGCCAGCCGGCTTCGCACGGTACTGAACGTAAGCATCGTTCGCCCGGTGGTATCGGTGGCGGTACTGCTACCCGTGGCCACGGCCGCACGATCAAGAAGGGCAAAAAGATGGCTGGTCACTATGGTGACGAGCAGATCACTGCCAAGAATCTCGCTCTCGTCGGCGTGGATAAAGAAAAGAATCTGCTGCTGATCAAGGGTACGGTTCCGGGCTACAACGGCTCGCTGGTTTTCGTCAAGAAAGCCAAGACGACCAAGAATGCCTGAGTGTGATGCTGATAACGTGAATTTTGATGCGGCCGTCACAAGCGGCCGCCAAAAAGACTAACAAGAGAACTGGTTGAAAGGAGACTCGGTAAGACAGGCGATGTGATGACGACGCGGGTTGTTAAAAACCAGGTTGTTCAAAGCTACGCTTCATATTCCGAGTAGAATCCATGATCGAAGTCCCGATTCTCAATATCGAAGGCCAGGAAGTTGGCAAGCTCCAGGTGGATGAAGTTCTCCTGGGCGAGCAGGTTCGTCCCGCGCTGCTCAAGCAGGCGTTGGTGATGTATCATGCCAACAATCGTCAGGGCACGGTTCGCACGCGTTCGCGCGCTGAAATCGAAGGCTCAACCAAGAAGCTCTATGGCCAGAAGCATACCGGTAACGCGCGTCGCGGTAACATTCGCACGAACGTGATGAAGGGCGGCGGCATGGCCTTCGCCAAGCGTCCGCGTGATTTCCGTCAGGATATGCCTCTTCAGCAGCGTCGCCTTGCCCGCAACAACGCGATCCTCGCCAAGATCCTCTCCAACAACCTCAAGGTTCTCGATAACCTGGCCGTTTCGGCCCCCAAGACAAAAGAAGTTGCCAAGGTTCTCAAGGCTCTTAACGCCAATCGTTCGGTGCTTATCGCAACCAACGGCCTTGATAAGAACCTGGTTCTCTCATCCCGCAACATCACCAAGACGGCCATCAAGCCGGCTCGCGAAATCAGCGCTTACGACGTGCTGACCAAGCGCACCATGGTGATCACAAAGGCGGCCTTTGAAGATGTTCTCAAGACAGCCAAACCCAGCAAAGTGAAAGTTGAGGCCTGAGAAGGTTAACCTGACTGATGGTCAAGGCCATCGGCTTATAGACGAGTGAAATTATGGCACTGGAACTGAAGTCAACTGAAATCATCAAGCGCCCGCTGATCTCTGAAAAGAGCACCTGGGCTGCTAACAGCCGGAACTCCTACACGTTTGAAGTTGATCGCGCGGCCGACAAGACCCAGATCAAAAAAGCCGTGGAAGAGCTCTATAAGGTCAAGGTTGAAGATGTCCGCACGATCCGCGTGCTGGGCAAAGCTCATCGCACCAAGAAGGGCTTCTCAACTCCGACCGAATGGAAAAAGGCCGTTGTCAAGTTGAATGAACAGAGCAAGATTGACCTGTTCTAAGCTCGAGACTCTGAACTCAAGACGCAGGACTTAAAAGTCATGGCAATTAAGATTTATAAACCGACCACCGCAGCCCGCCGCAACAGCTCGGTGAACGCTTACGCCGAAATCACCAAGACCAAGCCGGAAAAATCCCTGCTTGAAAAGAAGGTGAAAACCGGCGGCCGTAACCATACCGGCTGGATCACCTGCCGTCATATCGGCGGCGGTAACAAGCAGATGTACCGCAAGGTTGATTTCAAGCGCGTCAAAGATGACGTGGCTGCCAAAGTCGAAGCGATTGAATATGATCCGAACCGCTCGGTCTTTATCGCTCTGATCAAATATGATGACGGCGTCAAGAGCTACATTCTTGCTCCGCAGGCCCTCAAGGTCGGCGACACGGTCATGTCTTCCGTCAAATCTGATGTTGAAAAAGCCCCCGGCTATACAATGACTCTCGAAGTCATGCCGGTCGGTCTTGAAATTCATAATGTTGAAGTCATCCCTGGCCAGGGCGGCAAGCTTTGCCGCAGCGCCGGCGGCGTGGCCCGTCTGATCGGTAAAGATCAGGGCTTTGCCACCATTCAGTTGCCCTCCGGCGAAATCCGCCAGATCAACTGGAAGTGCCGCGCAACCATCGGCCAGCTTGGCAATATTGACTGGATCAACGTCCGCTGGGGCAAGGCCGGCCGCACCCGTCATCGTGGCATCCGCCCGACGGTTCGTGGCGTGGCTCAGAACCCGGTCAGCCATCCGCTCGGTGGTGGTGAAGGTCGTTCCGGTGGCGGTCGTCACCCAGTCAGCAAGTGGGGCGTGCCGGCTAAGGGCGGCAAGACCCGTAATCCGCGTAAGAACTCCAGCAGCAAGATTATTCGTCGCCGCATGACGGTTCGTTACGGCGAATCACTGCTGAAGCGTAAATAATATGACGGTTTGTGCGAGCTTTAAAAGGCTTGGCGAGTCCGGTTGATCAGCAAGCGGACTCAGGATGATAAAAAGATAAAAACGTTAAAACCGCTCAGGCCAATGCAGGAATGAGTGAGTCAACGGAACAAGAGGAAAGACATGAGTCGCAGCACTAAAAAGGGCCCGTTCGTCGCGGAGCACCTGCTCAAGAAGGTTGAAGCTCTTAATGAGCGTCATGCCAAATCGGCCATCAAAACATGGTCGCGCTCGAGCACGATCATTCCGGACTTTGTTGGCCACACGTTTGACGTGCATAACGGCAAGGGTTTCGTCAAGGTGTTCGTGACTGAAGACATGGTTGGCCACAAGCTCGGCGAGTTTGCCCCGACCCGCGTGTTCAAGGGTCACACGGCGGTTGCCAAAGAAGTGGCTGCCAAGTAACAGCGGCTCAGTAATAACGGTACAGGGCCTGATGGCTCAGACCAGTTGACCAAGGACTAAAGATATGGCATTTACCAGCAAATGGCGGTTCGCACGGATCAGCGCTCGCAAGGCGCGTCTGGTGACCGATCTGATTCAGAATAAGCCCGTCGACGTGGCGCTGGACCTGCTGCGTTTCAACAAAAAGCGCGCGGCGGTCATGGTGAGCAAAGTGCTCAAGAGCGCCATCGCCAATGCCGACGCTCAGGAAGCGGATGTTGAGACTCTGGTTGTCTCGAAGGCTTTCTGTGATGACGGCCCGATCATGAAGCGTTTTCAGCCGAAGGATCGTGGAAAGGCTTACGAAATCAAAAAGCGCACCTGCCACATCACTATTGAAGTTGATGAAGGCAAGGGCGAAACCAAGAAGAGCAAGAAGCAGGGTAAAGCTAAGACTGAAGCTGCTCCGGCGGCTGAACAGAAATAAGAGGATCACATGGGTCAGAAAGTTCATCCAAATGGATTCCGGGTTGGCATCACCGAAGGCTGGAACAGCCGTTGGTTTGCTCCTAAGAAACTTTATGGCGAGCTGCTGGTCGAAGACCAGAAGATCCGGGATTTTGTGGATGGCAAGCTCAACCGCAATCCGCCTTATGCGGCCATTGCCAAAGTTGAGATTGAACGCACCCGCGAAGAGCTGAAGGTTGTCCTTCACACCGCTCGTCCGGGCGTGGTGATCGGCCCCAAGGGCGCGGAAGTCGACAAGCTCCGCAACGAAATCGAAGACCTCACTGGCCGCAAGGTCAAAGTTGAGATCGCCGAAATCGGCAACCCCGACGCCAATGCCCAGTTGATCGCCGAAGGTATCGCTGAGCAGCTCAAGAAGCGCGCTTCTTTCCGTCGCGTCCTCAAGCAGAAAGCTGACGCGGCCAAGAACGCCGGCGCTAAGGGTATCAAGATTCAGCTCTCCGGCCGTATCGGCGGCGCTGAAATCGCCCGTGTTGAAAAAATGATCGTCGGCTCGATTCCGCTGCACACGTTGCAGGCGGACATCAGCTTCGGCCAGGTTCACTGCCGCACGCCTTACGGCGTCATCGGCATCAAGGTCTGGATCTTCCGCGGCCTGTATGCCGAACTGGAAGCCCTGGCCGCTGAACAGGCCAGTCGTCCCCGTCGTCCGCGTCGCCGGTAAGGTGATCGGATGCGTCAGCCTCCGGCTGGCGAGTTGGTTAGGGTTATTGAGAGTTTCTGAGTCGGGCCGGTATCCGGCTCACTCTGGTACGGAGTAACACACATGGCACTGATGCCATCACGAGTCAAGTGGCGCAAGCAGCAACGCGGTGTAATGCGTGGCAACGCCACGCGCGGTAACAAGGTCAGCTTCGGCGAGTACGCCATTCAGGCGCTTGAGCCGGGCCGCATCACCGGCCGCCAGTTGGAAGCCGGTCGTATGGCCTGCTCACACTTCCTGGCTCGCGAAGGCAAGGTCTACATCCGGATCTTCCCGCACAAGAGCTTCTCCAAGAAGCCGCTGGAAACTCGTCAGGGTACCGGTAAGGGTGAACCGGAGTTCTGGGCAGCCGAAGTCAAGCCCGGCACGATTCTCTTTGAGATCGCCGGTGTGGATGAAGGTGTCGCCAAGCGCGCGTTTACCCGTGTGGCTTACAAGATGCCGGTCCGTTGCCGTTTCGTGGCCCGTCGTCACACGCTCTAAGATTGTTAATGCTGGCGGTCTTGATTAAGACCCCGAATTGATAGGATGAATGACATGGCTTTGGATGAACTCAAAAAGCTCGACGACGCGACGCTCAAGGAAAAAGAAGCCGAACTGCGCCGCAAGGTTTTTGATCTGCGCACCGCGCAGAATCAGGAAAAGCCCAAACCGAACGTGGCGCGCGAAGCGAGAAAAGATATCGCTCGCATCAACACGATTCTCAAGCAGCGTCAAATCGCTGCCAAGAAGTAATAACAGGGAAATGCGACAGGCTTTGGCCTGTCTGGGATAAGAACACTGAAACTGGACGCTGAACAATGACCACTGCTGCGACAGAAAAGAGCAAACGCAAGCTTCGCCCCCGTATGATCGGGGTCGTCGTAAGCGATAAAGTCAACAAGACCCGCAAGGTTGTCTTTGAGTACCTCTCAAAGCACTCAAAGTACAACAAGTACGTGAAGCGCCAGACCGTGCTTCATGTGCATGATGAAAAGAATGAGTCGCGTCTTGGCGATCAGGTGGAAGTGATGAGCTGCCGCCCGATCAGCAAGACCAAGTGCTACCGTCTGGTGCGCGTGGTCATCAAGGCGCAGCAGATCGATACCAGCATCCTGCAAGGCGAAGCCTCGCAGATGTTTGAGAAGAAGAAGGAAGAAGCGGCTCCCGCGGCTGAGCCAGCTAAGGAATAAGGACGCTAAGGCTGAAGGATAAAGGCTAAAGGCTGAGAACAACGAGTCAGCCCTTTTAGCCTTCAGCATTCAGAATTTAGCCTTTAGGTGGAATATGATTCAACAGCAAACCAGACTCGACGTTGCCGACAACACCGGCGCCAAGACCTGCATGTGCATCAAGGTGCTCGGTGGTTCAACCGCCCGCGGCAAGTTTAAGCGTAAAGTCGCCGCCATCGGCGATCTGATCGTGATTGCCGTCAAGACGGCTGCTCCCAATGGCGATGTCAAGCTTCACGACGTTCAGAAGGCCGTGATCGTCCGCACCAAGCAGACGACCCGCCGCTCGGACGGTTCCTATGTGCGCTTTGACCGTAACGCCTGCGTGATCGTCGACGGCGACGGTAACCCCAAAGGCACGCGCATCTTCGGCGCGGTCGCCCGTGAACTGCGTGAAAAGAATTTCATGAAGATCGTCTCCCTGGCCAGCGAAGTGGTCTAAAAGGATAAGCAGCGGCGCTGAAAAGCACCGTGATGTGAGGAATAAAAAATGGCATCGCGTATCAAAAAAGATGACATGGTCTTCGTTCGCTCGGGCGATGACAAGGGCAAGACCGGCAAGGTTATTGCCATTGATCCGAAAAACGGCAAGGTCAAAATTGAAGGTGTGGCCGTTCAATGGAAACACCTCAAGCCGACCCAGCAGAACCCCAAAGGCAGCCGCATCCAGCGCGAAGCTTGGATTCAGGCCTGCAAGGTTCAGCCGATCGATCCCAAGACCAATAAAGGCTGCCGCGTGAAGTCTGCCGTGATTGAGGGTGCCAAGCACCGCGTGGCCGCCAAGACCGGTTCAGACCTGGGCGTGATCGCCAAGAAGTAACTGATTTACGCTGCTTAAGCGGCGCACACCGTAACCAAGAACAGCTTGGGGCGGCATAAAGGAGAGCCAGCAATGGCCAAAGACAAAGAAGATAAGAAACAAGAGAAGAAGCCGGCCAAGTCGGCTGAGCAGATTGAAGCCGAAAAGGCTGCCAAAGCTGCCAAGAAGGCTGAGATGGCCGCCAAAGCCAAAGAAGGCAAGGGCGAAGAAGCCGCCGCTGAAGAAGCTCCGAAGGCCAAAGGCCGCAAGGGCAAAGAAGAAGCGGCTGGTCCTGCCGCTTTCCCAGCCGGCTATAAGCCGCGTCTTCAGAAGGCCTACGTTGAGAAAGTCGTTCCGCAGCTTGAGACAGAGCTTAAGCTCGACAACCTGCTGGCTGTCCCGCGTATCGACAAGATTGTGATTTCGATGGGTTTGGGCAAGGCGATTGCTGAAAAGCCGCGTCTTGAAGCAGCCCTTAAGGATCTGACCCTGATCGCCGGCCAGAAGGCCGTGGTTTGCAAGGCTCGCAAGAGCGTGTCAAACTTTAAACTGCGTGAAGGCATGGAGATCGGCGCCAAGGTTACCCTGCGCGGCCAGCGCATGTGGGAATTTCTTGATCGTCTGATCAACCTGGCGATTCCGCGTGTCAAAGACTTCCGTGGTCTGAACCCCAAGGGTTTTGACGGCCGCGGCAACTATTCAATGGGCCTGACTGAACAGTCAGTGTTCCCGGAAGTGGATACGGCAGCCCTGACATTCCATCAGGGTATGAACATCACCATTCAGATGACCGGCGGCAACGATGTTAACAGCCGCGCGCTTCTGAAGGCGCTGGGCATGCCGTTCCGTGTGGATGAAGTAAAGAAGGCTGGTTAAGTTCAAGAAAGTGCCTGATTTGCGATGTCATTGCGGATCAGGCTCATAATTGAGGATTCTATGGCGACGACGGCATGGAAAAATCGGTATCAGAAACGGCTCGCGCTGATTGAAAAGTACGCTGAAAAGCGTCGGCAACTCAAGGCTGAGAAGAATTGGGCGGCTCTTGCCAAGCTTCCGCGCGATTCAAGCATCACCCGTCTGGCTCGTCGTTGCGAGCTGACTGGTCGCCGCCGCGGATATTACCGCAAGTTCAAAATCAGCCGTATCATGCTCCGCGAACTGGGCCACAAGGGTCTGATTCCGGGTCTGAAAAAATCGAGCTGGTAAACAAGACAGGGACCAAGTTAAACGAGGTCCGTGTTAAGCGAAAATGATGCTTAACCAGATAAGCCCGTTTAGCCTGCTAAACTTTTGACGACTTCCCGAGGATACTATGAGCGATACGATTGCTGACATGCTCACCCGTCTTCGCAACGCTGTTGGTGCGAAGCATAAAACGGTGGACGTGAAAAATTCCAAGATCTGCCAGGGCATTGCCCAGGTGCTCAAGGATGAAGGTTATGTGACGGACTTTGCTGTGCTGGATGACGGCACCAAGCAGGGCCTGATCCGCCTGACCATCAAATACACCCCGGCCGGCGAGCGCGTGATCCGCGAGATCAAGCGCGTAAGCAAGCCCGGTTGCCGCGTCTACCGTGACGTGAACAACCTCCCGAAGATCATTCAGGGTCTGGGCGTGGCGATTCTCTCCACCTCGCGCGGCGTGATGTCTGATCGCAAGGCGCGCCAGGAAAACGTCGGTGGTGAATTGCTGGCCACGATCGAGTAAGATATGCGGCTTGGCCCAAAAGGCCGTAACCCCGCAAGGGGCCGCTGAAGAATATTCAATAATGCCGGAAGGCCCTCGCATGTGGCGGGGATGGTACCGGACGGCAAATAGAGGTGAGTCATGAGTCGTATCGGTAAAAAGCCCGTCGCTTTCCCCAAAAACGTCAAGATCGCGATCAATGGTCGCACGATCAATTTTGAAGGCCCCAAGGGTAAGCTCGTTCTTGAGCATCACCCGGCCGTCAGCGTCAAGGTAGAAGGCGATCACGTGATTGTGACTCGCGCTGATGATGAGAAAATTTCCCGTTCAGTACACGGCCTCACGCGCGCTCTGATTGCCAACAATGTCAAGGGCGTCAGCGAAGGTTACGTCAAAGATCTTGAAATTCAGGGCGTCGGTTACAAAGCCGAGCTCAAGGGTAAAGTGGTTATCCTGTCTGTTGGCTTTGCCAACCAGATTGAAGTTGCGGTTCCGGATGGCGTGGCGGTCAAGATTGACGGCCAGGGCCTGAAGATCAATATCAGCGGCCCCGACAAGCAGGCCGTTGGCCAGCTCGCCGCCGACATCCGCCGTCAGCGCAAGCCTGAGCCTTACCAGGGCAAGGGTATCCGTTACGTCGGTGAAAGTGTCCGCCGTAAGGTCGGTAAGCAGTTCGCTGGTGCGGGTGCTAAGTAATCTGATTCAAATTTTCCGGACCTTCCGAACCCTTATCGGAAACCGGCACTATATAAGATGGATTGAACAATGAGCACGATTCATAAAATTAAACGGGCCCGTTACGAAAATCGTAATTCGCGGGTCAAGGGCGCGGTTCGCGGAACAACTGAACGTCCGCGTCTGTGCGTGTACCGCAGCCTCAAGCATATTGAGGCTCAGGTGATTGATGATCAGACCGGCCGCACGCTTGCCGCCGCTTCAAGCCGCCAGAAGGGCGTTGCAGAAGCCGGCAGCATCAAGCACGGCGGCAACGTCAAGGCTGCCGTGGTCATCGGCAAGGCCGTGGCTGAAAAAGCCAAAGCCGCCGGCGTCACGAAGGTTGCTTTTGATCGTAACGGCTACCGCTATCATGGCCGCATCAAGGCTCTGGCCGATGCAGCTCGCGAAGGCGGCTTGCAGTTCTAAGTTGTGTCAAGTTAGGCTTATGCCTGTCGGGATCGCAGACAGCAAAAACTGGATGATAAAATGAACGAACGATTTGAAAAAGATCAGGGCGTCGAGTCAAGCACGATCGGCGTATTCCGTTCAGCCAAGGTGGTCAAGGGCGGCAAAAACTTCGCGTTTGAAGCGCTCGTGGCAACTGGCGACCGCAACGGCTCAATCGGCATTGGTTATGCCAAAGCCAAAGAAGTTCCGGCCGCGGTTGAAAAGGCGACCAAAGACGCTCGCCGCAGCATGATTCAGGTTCCGCTCGTCGGCGGCACCATTCCGCACGAAGTCACCGGCCAGTTCGGCGCTTCGTCAATCCGCCTCGTACCGGCCCGTCCGGGTACCGGCATCAAGGCAGGTAAGTCGGTTCGTCCGGTGCTTGAACTCGTCGGCATCAAGGACATCCTGACCAAAGCTTACGGCTCAACCAACAAGCGCAACCTGAGCAAAGCCGCTCTGGCCGCGCTCAAGAGCCTCCGCTCACGCGAAACCGTTGAGTCCGATCGCGCTATCTCGCTGAGCTAAGTATCAATCTGAAGCTTCAGAGTCTTTTCTCTGCGGCATGTCCGTTAACCCGGATATCAATGTTGAAATAAGACCCCGGGGTTTTATCCCCGGGGCTTTTTTTAACTCGCAAAATCTGGTAAAAGTGTCTGTTTCGCCCCGTGAGTACTGAATCCAGATGAAGTTACTCCGCGGCGTATTGTGCGGCAGCTTGGCTGACCGCGATTTTCTGAGTGAAGAGCGAGGGAAAATCAGTTTCCGAGCTTTTTCGGCGGCCTGTCTTCTGGATTCAGATGGCCGTGGCTGATTTTCCCGCAAGGAGTAATGTACTATGATGATTCACGAAATTACCGCCCAGGCAGGTGCTCACAAAAAGCGTATCCGCGTGGGCCGTGGCGAGTCCTCGGGCCGTGGCAAAACCTCGGGCCGCGGCACCAAAGGTTCAGGCGCTCGTGCGGGCGGAGCCATCAAGTATGGTTCAGAAGGCGGCGCAATGCCGCTGTATCGCCGTCTTCCCAAGCGCGGCTTTAATAACAACGTATTCCGCCAGAACTTCAGCATTGTGAACGTCAGCGATCTCGAAAAGAACTTTGACGCCGGCGCCAAGATTGACCTTAGCGCGCTGATCTCAAAGGGTCTGGTTCGCGATGAACGTTTCCCGGTCAAGGTTCTCGGCGATGGCGAGCTGACCAAGAAGTTCACCGTCGTGGCCGGTAAGTTCAGCAAGCAGGCCGCTGACAAGATCGCCAAGGCCGGCGGCACAACCGAAGTCCTTGAGCTTGATCGCAACAAGGGCAAGGTTAACCCGAAGACTGGCAAGTTCGTTTCGCAGAAGAAAGAACCCGCGAAGGCGAAAAAATAATCACGGATGCCGGCAAGCCGACGGGCTTCTGTCCGCTCATGTTGAAATACACAAAACCCTCGGCCTTCGCCGAGGGTTTTGCGCTTTATAGCTTGTTTTTATCCTGCAATTCAGGATCGCACTGGCCGTTGTTGCTTGGTTAAGCAACGTAAATCGGATAATATAGAATGTCTGCCGCACGCTTGTCTCAAAGTCGGATACGTGCGGATGATGCATAAATCGTATCGCCGGTATGAATCGTTTTCCTGTATGCGGCAGCCGCGTTGCGGCCAGTGCCATGAGCAGGCGAATCATGAGGTGATTGTCAACGGGTCTGAGAACGCCATTTACGGGGATCTTGCGTGATTAAAACGCTCACGAACACGTTTCGTATTCCGGAACTGCGTAACAAACTGCTCTTTACTCTCGGCATGCTGGTGGTGTATCGCATCGGTTACGCCTTGCCCTTGCCTGGCGTCAATGCCGAAAACGTTCTGCGTCAGGCGCAGGAAAGCGCCAACACAGCCTTCGGCGCGTTGGCCAATTACATGTCGGTCTTCTCCGGCGGTGATTTGTCCCAGTCGCGTATTTTCGGCCTGGGCATTATGCCGTACATTTCCGCATCCATTATCTTGCAGCTTTTGGCCACGGTTGTGCCGAGCCTTGAAAAACTCAAAAAGGAAGGCGAGCCGGGCATTCGCAAAATCAACGAGTGGACGCGTTACCTTACCGTGCTGATCTGCCTGATTCAGGGCGGATGGTGGATGTGGACCCTGGCCTCAAGCCGCAATGAGTTGCTTTATCCGTTCATGAGCGAAGATCATCCGCTTTTGTTCTGGGTCATGGGCCTGACGGTTCTTACTGCCGGCAGTATGTTCCTGATGTGGCTTGGCGAGCAGATTGACCAGTACGGCATCGGCAACGGCGTATCGCTGATCATCACGGCCGGTATCGTCAGCCGCCTGCCCAACGCAATCCATGAGGTTTACTCTCAATCCGCGTTTACCAATTTCTTTAATATTCTCTTCAAAGACTGGCATCTCGGCGGCAATCTTGTTGAGGCATTTCAGAATGTCGGCCGCATGATGAACTCCGGCCAGCCGAAGTATGGTCTGCTTGTGGTCCTGGTGTTGGCAGCCTGCTTTGTGTTTGTCGTGGCCGGCTCAATCCTGATTACGCAGGCTCAGCGCCGCATTCCGATTCAGCAGGCCAAGCATCTGCGTGGCCGCAAGGTTTACGGCGGCCAGAAGCAGTACCTGCCTCTGCGCGTCAACCACGCTGGCGTCATGCCGATCATTTTCGCCAGTTCGCTGATGCTCTTCCCGCATGCGGGTATCCGCATGATTGTCGATCGCTGGCCCAACACGTTTACGATCTCCCTGGGCCGCGGTTTTGATATCGGCGAGTTCCTTTACGAATTTATGTATATCGGCATGATTTTCTTCTTCAGCTATTTCTGGAATACCGTTCAGTTTCAGCCGAAGGAAATGGCCAATCAGCTTCGTGATTACGGCAGCTTTATTCCGGGTTTGCGTCCCGGTCCGCGCACGGCCGAGTATCTTGAGAATGTGATGAACCGCATGACGTATGTCGGCGCGGCATTCTTGTGCGTGATCGCCGTGATCCCGTCTGTCGTTTATAAGTTTTTTGATGTCAGCTTCACTGTCAGCAGCTTTTTGGGCGGTACGGGCCTGCTGATTGTGATCAGCGTGATGCTTGATCTTGTTAACCGTATTGAAGCAAACCTTGTGATGCGTAACTACGGTGGTTTTCTTGAAGATGGCGGTAACGGAGCCAAACTCAAAAAGACCAAAGGCGGCCCGGTTCGCGGATCACAGCCCGCGGCCTAAGAGCGTGTATTAAAGGTAGCGGGAAGCCAGATCGGCTGGCAGACCAGCAGATGGCCCCGAATACTTTTGATGAACGCTCTATAGACGCCAACGAGCGGATGAGAGAATCAAGAATGAGAGAGTGCGCGCGTGCGATGGCCTCCTTATTCTCTCGTCGTCAGATATTCTCTCATTCATGAGTGCGTTTGTCCGGCAAAAGGTGTTCGCAAGATGTTGACGCCTGATGCCCGAGGTATCAGAAAATGAGGATTGCGCTACTGGGTGCTCCAGGGGCGGGGAAGGGAACACAGGCGGCTCGGATTTGTGAAGAATTCGGGCTCAAGCACATGTCAAGCGGTGATATTCTGCGAGCCGAAAAAGCCGCAGGCACACCGGCCGGTATCAAAATCAAGCAGTACATGGACGCCGGCCAGCTTGTTCCGGATGAGCTGACGCTCTCTTTGATGCGTGAGCACATTCAGAAGATCGAAAAAGGCTTTGTTCTTGATGGTTTCCCCCGTACATTGGTGCAAGCTCAAGCGCTAAATCGCATGCTTTTTGAGCTTGATCGTCCGCTCAATCTTGTTCTCAATTTTGACGTGCCTCTTGAGGCGCTTGCCCGCCGATTCTCAGGCCGGCGCATTTGCCCGACCTGCCAGGCGGTATATCACATAGAATCGCTTCCGCCAAAGGTTGCCGGCAAGTGTGATCACGACGGTACGGCGCTGATTATTCGCGCCGACGACAAACCTGAAGTGGTTCAGCAGCGGCTTTCTACTTACAAAGAAACAATGGACCCGATCCTGGCCTACTATAAAAAGCTTGGTTGCCTGAAAACAGTAGACGCCACAGGCAGCATTGATTCAGTGACGAAAGCGACGATTGAAAAAATCAAGCGGCACTTTGAGGATTAACTCATACTCCGGGTGTCATACATGCTCTGAGGTAAGCGCGTCAACGCCAGTGGCGGGGTTAACGAACCTATCCCGGGGCTAAAAACCTGGGGCCATACAGCAGCCACGAAAAGAGAATAATACATGTCAATTCAGCTCAAATCGCGTCGTGAACTTGATCTCATGCGCCAGGCTGGCCGCATCGTCGGCCGTACTTTACTTCGTGCGCGCGAAGTGGCCAAAGCCGGCATGACCACACGCGAGCTTGACCAGATTCTTTACGATACGTATACCGCCGCCGGAGGCGTGGGTCTTTTTCAGTGGTATCCCACATACGAGCCCGGCAAAGGTTTCCCCGGCAATACCTGCCTGAGCATCAATGATGAAGTTGTGCACGGTATTCCCGGTGACCGAAAGCTTCAGGAAGGTGATGTGCTTTCTGTTGATTGCGGCGTCAAAATCGGCGGATACTGCGGCGATTCTGCCACGACTGTTGTTGTCGGCAAAGGCAGCGAAGACGCCAAGCGTCTCTGCGCCGTCACCGAAGAAACGCTCAACCTTGCCATCCGCGAGATTAAGCCCGGCAAGCGTTGGTCTGATGTCGCGCGCCTGATGCAGAAATATGTTGAAGATAACAAGATGTCGGCCGTGCGCGAATTTGTCGGCCACGGCATCGGCACGCACATGCACGAAGATCCGAAAGTCCCCAATTACGTCAACGATGCATTCCTGCGTCGTGGCGATTTTTATCTTCAGCCCGGCATGACGCTCGCCGTTGAGCCGATGGTGATCCTCGGCCGTCACGAAGTCGTCTTGCTTGATGACGGATGGACAGTCGTTACCAAAGACGGCACGCCGGCCGCGCATTACGAGCACACCATTGCCGTCACGCCGACAGGCTGCGAAGTGCTGACAGACCCGAACTGAGTCGCGGTTGTCACATCAGTGAAATAAAACAGGGACGGTTGATAACCGTCCCTGTTTCTTTTTTTTGCATTTTGTTTGACGCCCGATGCGGGCAAAAAAACACCGCAGCGTTCGGCCGCTCACTCGTTATGAATTATGCACTATAGCAGATGCTACTTATGAGTTCGTCGGCTTATCCGTTGCGGTGATGATTCATCCGTATGATGAATCTCGACAGCACATCTCGTTTTGTTTTTGTCCGCCACCATCCTTTCTCACGCCTGATCTGGCGCGCTTATGCGTCTCATCACCCATTATTATCGTGTATAAATACACGTCGGGCAACAATTTTTTTGCCCGGACGGCGCACTACCCGCCAAAATGACTTTTTTAGGCTCTCGTCATATTCTGTTATGATCATTTTCACCCGGTATTATCGCTTGATTCATGCTTTGTCATTTTCCTACAATGATCACATAAATATGGGGCGAGATTAGTTTTACGTATATGCGGATACTTGATTCTGCCAGAAAAAGGGCTCGCGATGCCAGGTTCAGATCAGAGACTACTACCCGCGCAAAGCGATCAGATTGCCGCAGTCATACATTCTTTGGTATCCGGCGAGCTGGTGATTCTGCCGACGGAAACGGTATACGCCATCGCGGCCAATTTGCGTTCTGAATCTGCTCTGCGCCGCATTGAGCAGCTCAAGCCGTCAACCGTTCAGGCCCCCTGGGTTGTTCATTTAAGCGATGCTGATGAACTTCATCGCCGCATGCCGTCGCTTTCGCCCCTGGCGCAGCGCCTGGTCCGCAAAACCTGGCCTGGCCCGGTGGCCTATGAACTTCCGGTAACCGCTCAGGATAAGCAGGGCCTGCAATCGTGGCTCGGCCCGGCCGCCACACGCGTGATAACCGGCACGCCGCCCACTTGGCGCGTGCGTTGTCCGGATCATTTTTTTACCCGCTCGTTGCTTTCGCGCACGCAATTTCCGGTCATACTTGTCGGCGCTTCTTTACCAGGGCAACCGGCCACGGACATTGCCGGCATCTCCCCATCTATTTTGCAGGAAGCTGACGCTATTGTGGATGACGGCGCGACACGTTATAAAAAAACTTCAACGCTTGTTTCGGTTACCGATAATCGCGTTCAGGTTGTGCGCCCGGGCGTGATTGACGAAAGGATTGTGGATCGCTTGGCAGATTTTGTCATACTCTTCGTGTGTTCGGGTAATACCTGCCGTTCGCCGATGGCCATGGCCATCGCGCGCAAGGTGCTTGCGGATCGTCTTGGCGTAAAGCCGGAAGATCTCGGCGCGCGCCGCGTGCGAGTGTTATCCGCCGGCGTTTTCGCCGGCCACGGCATGCCCGCCACGCCTGAGGCCGTTGTGGCCGCGGCAGAGCAGCACGGCGATTTATCCGGCCATTTTTCTCAGCCCGCCACTGCCGAATTATTGCGTCGCGCCGACGTGGTTTATACAATGACAGAATCACATCGCGAAGAGATCTTAGCCCGATATCCTGACGCTGCCGCCAAGACGTTCATGCTTGACCCCGACGGGGATATTGAAGATCCCATCGGTTACGACCAGAATGTTTATTCTCAAGTCGCAAGTCATTTAAGAGATGTGATTGAACGTCGGCTCAGTGAGATACGCCTATGAAAATCGCCATCGCCTGTGATCATCGTGGTTTTTCCATCAAGCAACGCATTGTTGCCCAGATCATTGATCGCGGGCACGAAATCGTTGATTTTGGCACGGATAATTCTCGCCCCTGTGATTATCCTGACTTTGCCGTCCCGGCCGCTAAGGCTGTCGCCGCCGGCCAGTGCGATCGCGGTATTCTCATTGACGGTTCCGGCATCGGCATGTCAATCGTCGCAAACAAACTCCCCGGCATTCGCGCGGCCATCTGCCATGATGAGCTCACCGCCGAAATCAGCCGCCGCCACAACAACGCCAACATCCTTTGTTTCGCGGCCGATCTTTTGGGTGATGAACTCATCCGCCGCATCGTTGATGCGTGGTTGCTTACTCCCTTTGAAAATGGCCGCCATCAGCGCCGTCTTGAAAAAATCGCCGAGTTTGAGAAGCAACTTTTCAGCAATAGCAATGAGCTGACAGGCCAATCCTGATCGCGCTGAGAGCGTGTATTAAAAGTAATCGGGGCCATCTGCTGGTCTGCCAGCCCCTCAACTTCGTCCTCGGACGCTCGCTGATAGTGGTGAATATCACTCGGTCCTGCGTCCTCGTTGATCGGCCGGCAGCCTGCGCATTTGGCTTCCCGCTACTTTTAATACACGCTCTTAGGCCGCTTGTTTCTCATACCTGAACAATCCCCGCTTATTTCATATGCGAAACTGTTTTTTGCGTATGTTTTATTTTGTCATGCCTCAGTTGAGGTTATAGTGCACTATGGTTTGGCTATGATTGTTTTGTGTTCGTTGCAGTAGAGGTATGTCATGAGTTCGGTTCTTGAGCCGCAGCGTCGTATTCCGGTGCGTGAAAATTTTGACGTCATTGTCGTCGGCGGCGGTATCGCCGGCGTGGCCGCGGCCCTCGCCGCCGCACGCGAAGGCGCCAGCACCTGCCTGCTTGAAAAAGAATACGGCCTCGGCGGATTGGCCACTCTCGGCAACATCATCATTTATCTGCCGCTATGCGATGGTTTTGGCCATCTCATCTCGGCCGGCATTGCCGAAATGCTTCTTAAACTTTCCGTTCGTGATGGCTCTCATCTTGTCACTCCCGGTGGCAGCGCCATTCCCGAATGCTGGCAGAAGAAAAGCGCTCCTGAACTTCGTTCAAAACAACGCTATTTATCCGCCTATAACCCCGCCACCTTTGCTTTTGAGATGGAAAAATTGCTTCTGAAAAACGGCGTGACGCTGCGTTACGATGCGCGTTTTTGTTCTGTGCACAAAAAAGGCAACGTCATTGACGCCGTGATCATTGAGGATAAAGGCGGCCGCGCCGCGTTGGGTTGCCGGGCCGTTGTTGACGCCAGCGGCGATGCGGATGTCTGCCTTGCCGCCGGAGAACCTCTTGCGCACTGTGATGTCAACGTGCCCTGCGGATGGTTTTATTACCTTGATAATCGCAGTACCGTCAAGCTTGCCAAGCATACGGAGCCTTACGACGCCGGCGCCATGACGCTTCCCAAAAACGCCACGGCCGGCTTAACCTTGCGGGATTCCCGTGATGTCACCGCGCATATTCTCGCCAGCAACAAGAGCATGGCGCGACAGCTTGATAAGCTTCGTAAAAATCATCCTGAATCGCCGCTGCATATACTTCGGCCGCCGTCAATTTCCTCATTCCGCATGACGCGGCGCCTTGCCGGCATCTATGAGTTGTGCGAAAAAGATGATCGCCGCTTCTTTGACGATACGGTCGGCATGATTTCCGATTGGCGCAAAAGTGGCCCGGTTTTCGGCATTCCGTTCCGTTCGCTTTATGCGCCGGGCACCGCCAATTTAATCACGGCGGGGCGCTGTATTTCTTCCGCTCACAATACATGGGATATCGTCCGTGTGATTCCCGCATGCGCCGTCACCGGCGAGGCCGCAGGCGCAGCCTCAGCCATGCTCGCCCGCCATCAGGCCAAATCCTTCTGCAAACTGGACGTCCCGGCCCTGCAAACATTGCTTAAAAAGCGCCGCGTACTCATTAACCCCAAATTAATGGCGTGCAAAACAACCCAGATCCGCGCCGACGCGCCCACTTCGCATTGATAGATAGAAAGCTCCGTGGGTTTTAATCCCGGGGTGGGGCGAACACACCAACATCCCACATTATAGAGAGATTCTATCAATAATGCCCCAAAGGCTCATGCACCACCGCGCGAAAAAGATAATATGATGCAGATAGCCGCGTTCACGGACGAATTTGCCTGTGGGGTTACCTCATGCGTTCTATCTTTATTGAGAATAAACTAATCTGATGAATTTGAGATTGATACAAATGGGTTCACAACCGCGGATACCACCTGAATGGACGGGAGGATTTCTTTCATGATGTCATTCCAGCTCCCAAGCTTGCTGCGCGGGACATAGACGATATCGCCGCCCATGAGCGGAAACGGCAATGCCGCGCCGGTCAAGAGTTTGTTGGCGTCTACCACGATCAGCTCACCACGCGTGGGCGTGCGCGAACGGATGATCCGGATAAACTGCATGGCACTGCCCGGCGATATCGCGGCCTTTGCCTGCGAAAGCGCCTGAAGAAGGTCCAGTTTCCCATTGAGCATGGGATAAACGCCGGGATTGGCAACAGAACCCAAGACAAATACCTGCTGCTCAGATGCATCAGGAACGTATACCGTATCGTTCGGCCGGAGCCAGATGTTCTGATCAAGATCGCCTTCGCGCAAAAGCCTGTAAATATCGACCGGCAATACCTGTTTGCCGCGCTGAATGCAGGCTCCCCGAAGATCCGCATTGGCGGCGATTCCCTTGCCCATTGCGATGGCTTGAACGACATCCGTGGCCCGATCCATGTAATATACGCCAGGCTGCCCGAATTGCCCGACGAGATAAATGGGCTGGCTGCGATGATCCACCACCTCAACAATGACCCAGGGGTTTTTGACAAAAGGCTTAAAAGCTTCGCGGATTTTGGTTTGCGCCTGAGATGTTGTCATGCCCGCCACGTGTACGCTCTGAATCAAAGGAAGTTGAATATTGCCTTTGCCGTCCACGGATGAACCGATGATCCTGCTTCCGGCCGTGCCCGCAAGCGGGCTGCCCATATCCGGCAGGCCTGAAACATTGACGTATAAAGCGTCATTCGGGCCGATGATGTAATCGCCCGGCGCCGGTTCGCGATGCTGCGGCGGTATGGTCACGGTCTTGAGTTCAACAACGGCGTTTTTGTCTGATCCGGGAATGATGGTGCGTTGCGCCTGGGCTGATTGCGTGGCGGCGATGGCGGTATGCGTCTCTACCTGTTTATCCCGGAAGGCTGAGCCGGTCCACATGGAGCATCCGCCGGGCATGCACATGCCGGCCGACGCCAGGAACAAAATGACAAATTTAGACATATTGTTGTAATAAAACATTTTAATTCTTATTATCCTGCTGAAATGGCGTTATGAGTGATCACCGGTTGCGCTGCGGGTACGGCGCGTCATCAATAATCCCGCGGATAGCAGCATCAAAAGCAACGAAGAGGGTTCGGGAACGGCGGTGATCATAGGTAAAAAGACGAAGTCCGGTGTGGTAAGCGGATATGTCGCGGAAAGATCCGCCGCAAGCACAACCGGGACGGGATCGGGTTGCGGTATGGTTTGTGTTGCCGTTGATTCGGGCGTATTGGCCGCAGTGGCGGCAAGAAGCCGCTGTATCAGAGGCAGCGTGTATGCCTGGGCGGCAATGGCATCCGCTTTTGTTTCGTCCGATGTGGGTTCGGGCGCGGCAGGGGCGGTCTGCTTGATTTTCAGCATCTCAGCGAGGGTTAGCTGCACATCTGATAGTTTATTCGGGGACTGGGCGAGAATCAGGGTGTTGATATTATCCGCGTCCGTATTGTTTCCGGTTGCGGCCCATGCGGCCGCGCGTCCATGACTCTGTGCATATGCAATATCAATAGGATCGCAGCCGTCAATCTGGTTATCGGCATATAACTGTATTGCCGCATCGCCGAAGGATCTGTTTGAAAATTGAATCATGTCTCTGGTTGCGTTGCGAATGTTCATCGTGCTTGAAACCGCAAAACCGCCGGCATTGATCAATGCGCCATTGCGAAATGAATAGGTCATGTCATTGCCGGCGATCCCAGAGATGATGCCGGAATCTCCGGCGTGGGTGGCGGCTTGTCCGGTCACATCGGCCAGTAACATGGATGACCATTGGCCCGCATTGTTGGTGATACGCTGGCCGTTGATGGCGTTTATGGTAAAGGACTCTGCGCGCGGATTGACCTTGATGCCGTCGCCGGGGAGTTGGCGTGACGGGGCATCGTTTGCTTCCGTTGTGTTTTTCGCCGGCCGATTGGGTGCGGAGGCATATCCGTCGCCGGTTGACGGAGTTGCGGATTGAATGCCGCCGGGCGATGTCCCGGGGCGCGTATTGGGAACGCCTTTGAGTTCATTTTGCGAGGGGTGATTGTCATTTTCAATTCGGCTGCGGATTTGCTCATGCAGTTGGCGGCGTTGCTGCTGCTGCTCTTGATTCAGCAATTCCGTTTCGGAAAGAATATAGTTGGGAATCGCGCCTTCCGTAATAATCTGGCGGCTGCCTTTTGCCAGAATGTCCATCGTGGCGGCTTGGCCGGAATCTTTTTCAATCAGCGCATCCTGCGCCAACTGATCTCCCAGGCGCATGAGTAAATTGGACCGCGTAAGTGCAAGATCGCTGTGAGCCAATTGCCCGGCGCTGACCAAAAGTGATTCCGCGATTTTTTTCTGATGATCCGTCAGGCTGATGTTTTTCAGTTCCTGCTGGAAGATTTTTAGCTGAAGATCGTGCAGCTTAATGCGTTCGGCCGATTGCTGGGTGTTGGCCAGTTTAATATTCCATTCAATCAGCCGCTCCAGATAACGATCGGCCCGGGCGGTTGCGGAATTTTGAATGCACGTCAGCCAGATGACCAGGCCAGCCACGAGCAAGAGTATGGCTGCTCGCGCCAGATGGCGCCCGCCTGTCCATGCGAAGCAACGCCGGGTTGCGGGCGTTGATTGGGTCGCGAGAGGCGCTGAAGCATCAAGATTCATTTTGGCAAGAAATCTTTTTTTTGCATCTTCCGCTTCCGGCGGGGCGGGCAGATCATGAATCGCTGCTTCAATGGAGGATAATTGGCGGAGCATCTCCGCGCATTGCGGACAATTGCGGACATGTTCCGCCAATGCGGAATCCGCCAGGCGATTGAGATCGTCTGCCGTCAGCAACTGATTTTGTATGTCCGTGCAATTCATGCCTGTCCTGCGTAACGCGCCCAAAGTTATACCCGTCCATTCAGAATGCGAATCAGATGTTGCCGTGCCTGCATCATGTGCCACCTGGCCGTGGCCTCAGAAGTACCGATGATTTCCGCAACCTGTTCAAAGGAGTATTCCTGCATGGAGCGCAGAATCAAAACGATTTTTTGTGTCTGCGGAAGTTGGTTGATTGCGGACTGAATTAACTTGCTGCGTTCCTGAACTTCAAGTTGCGAAAGCTGGCGGTGATCGGATGTTTGGCGGTCCCAGGGGGCATCGTCGCCGGCGATGATCGGCTGCATGCGCCGTTTGCCGTCAATCAGATGATTCATCGCAATTCTGACAATCCACGCCCGCATGGACGTTCCGTTGTGGTATTGCTCCAGTTTTTCAATCGCGCGCGCAAAGGCTTCCTGCGTTAATTCTTCCGCATCGTGCGTATTATTTGTGAGCCGGTACATGATGCAGTACACCGCAGACCAGTGCTGATCCACGCATTCCTGAGCCCGCCGCGCACGCTGATGGGCAATTGATAATGTCTGATCATCCGAATCTGGCAAACCCTTCTCCTCAACATATAAGAACGAACTTTCGGCGCGTGCGTTGGCGGAAAGTGTAAAAATAATCACAGAAAGTAGAAATACACTTCAATTATGGATGAACAGGCATGGTGAGCATGCACACTATATTCTTAAAACACAAAGATAAGAGGTGAGTTTCGTAAAAAAAAAATAAAAACAAAACCAACAAGATTAAAAATCATCCGTTATGTAGGTTGAAGCAGCCGGAAATAACCGCTGATTGGGCCAATATTTTCAAGAATCTGACAAACCCACTCCTCACTCAGATGATTGAAAAAGTTTTTGGCGAAAGTCTTTTAACTTTTTAAGTAAAAAAGAAGGGAAGTTTTATCGGTATGCATGGCCGACGGGAGTTGTATTGTCGCAAAACCAAAACCGGGATCATCAGGCATGACATTGCAGATATCAAAAATTGAAATTGCGGAGGAGATGGAAATCTCCAGAGCGCCGTTGATGCCGCGGGTTCCGGTAATCAAACGCTGTATGGATATTGTGGTGGCCTGGCCCATGCTGATGGCGGCGCTGCCGCTGCTGGTGGTGCTGGGCGTGATGATCAAACTGATCAGCAGAGGGCCGGTGTTATTTACCCAGGAGCGAATCGGATTGCATGGGCAGATCATTCGCGTCTGGAAAATCCGCACCATGTATCCGGATGCGGCGGAACGATTGGCGCGCCATCTGAAGCAAAATCCTGAAGCTGCGCGGGAATGGGCCAAAAAAAGGAAGCTCAGGAATGATCCGCGCGTGCTGCCGTATATCGGGAAAATCATCCGGCGCAGCAGCATGGACGAATTGCCGCAATTGTGGAATGTGCTCTGCGGACATATGAGCATGATCGGCCCGCGCCCGTTGCCGGCTTATCATCTTGAACATTTTCCGCGTTCATTCAGGACGCTGCGCCAATCGGTTTTGCCCGGGTTGACGGGCCTGTGGCAGGTGAAGGTGCGCAGTGACGGCGGGCCGAACATCATGCGGTATCTTGATACGTATTACATCCGTCACTGGTCGCCATTGCTTGATATGGGGATTCTGCTGCGGACCGTGCCGGCCGTATTGGGTTGTCGCGGTGCATATTAAGTAAGTTTTAATTGTTCATGAATGGCAGGATAAGGATGTCGCACATGTGGGTTATGAAGGAGGTTTTGGGGCCGCTCACCGTATCGCGTTATGTGGCGATGGCTTTGGTGATAGAAACAGGCGGGGCCTGCTTGGCTATGGCGGATTGCCCTTATCTTTCCGACGCACAAGTCAATACGCACTGGTTCTCGTCACAGGCGGATCCCACGCTGGTTTTTGTGCCGGACGGCCAGAATCAGCAAGCCGTTTTGTCGCTCAAAAGCGGAGAGTTTAAGAACAAGCGCGTTGTTCTGGAGATGCTGACGGATGCGGCGAGCTGTGTTTTAGCGGGAGGGAAGGCGCTGGCTCTTGAAATTCCGCTTGAGCCGGATCGGCGGAATGTGATTGAATTGAATGGTTCGGCGCAGAGTCCGTCGGTTACGGTCAACGGCCGCGAGATGGTGTCTTTGCGTGGCCGGTGGATTGGGCTGGTGCTGAAGAATAATGCGGAAGAATTGACGCTGACATGTCCTGACGCCCAGTATGCCCATGTCCTGATAGGGGCATCATCAAGGGGCGGGGCAAAGATCCCCACTGGCGTGGCGCGAGCAGTTTTCGGAGACGCAGCAAGCCAGGCGTCATCTGAAACTGCTCCGTCCACGCGTATTTCCGCTGCGGAAGGGGGGCGGCCAACGCCTGGTGAGCAGGAAATGATTCAACCCGTTCGGGTTGCGGAGCCCGCAACAACGATGGGGGCGGTGCCGGGAGATAACAGCGAAATCATAGAACATAAGGATCGCTGGCGGCTCTCGCTCTCGGCCGGGGTTGATACCATGAGCGCATACTACTACCGCGGAATCGGGCGCGAAAATCAGAATATTATCCTTGAGCCCTGGCTGGCCACCAGGTTGCGAATTTTTGATAATTCGTGGAGTACCGAGCCGAACAACGTTCTGGATTATGTGGATCTGAATTTTGGTTTCCGCGGCGGACATTTCTGGGGGCCCTACGGCGGGGACGGAACAACCGGCGAAAAATGGCAGGAATTTGACTGGTATGGCGGCGTGACCTTTGGGTTCCTGCAAAGATGGGCCTTTACCATTGATTATGACAACATGGAGTCCATCCGAACGGCGTATCGTGATGTTCATCAGTTTAATTTCACGCTGGCTTTTGATGATCGCGATCCCAACTACAACTGGAGTCTTAATCCTTACGCCACTGTTTCAGTTGAATACGAAAATCAATCGGATGGCGGGTGGATTTCAAATGCCAATTCCACAAGTTCCCGTTTTCAGACGGGAACGTATCTTGAACTGGGCGCGCGGCCTGAGTTCAAACTTTTTGATCTTTCGCCTGATAAGCCGGTGATGATGGCGGTGCCCGCCAGGGTCGGCATGAGTCTTGCCAATTATTACGAAGATACCACCGGACACGATGATTTTTTTGGTTACTTTGAGACGGGCGTTGATTTGAAAATTCCGCTGGCAAACATACCGGCCGATGGCGGTCGGAGTTTTCGCTGGATGCTGACTTTGGGATGCCATGTGATGGTGCTGGGAGATTCCGCCAGAGATCTGAGCAAGGCGAACGGTACCGGAGAAGCATCCGTTGTGCCGATCGGGAATATCGGCCTGAGCCTTGATTTTTAAGGTGGGTAAATACGCATATGCCGGAACAGGATCACGCACAAAATAAAGAAATCTCCCTGCGGGAAATTGTCATGATCTGCCGCCAGAACTGGGGGCGGATCGTGATTGTCTGGCTGGCGGTGATGCTGCTGGTTTTGTCTGTTCTTGCGATTCTCAGGCCCAAATACACCAGTTCGGGCGCGATTTATATTGAAGAAAAATCGGATGTCTCGGCCAGCGCGCTGGGCGGGCTGATGCCGCTGCTGGGGGCCGGCGGCGAGAATGTGGAATCGCACAAGGATCTGCTTTGCAGCAGTGATCTGGCGATCACCGTGATTAACAAGCTGGGATTGAATGCCGAGCTTACCGGGCCGGGCATGTATCTTCCGTCAACGCCGCGCAGCGCGAATCAGTGGCTGAGCCGGGATGTCAGCGCCTATGCCAACGGAATTTGGGTTCAGGCCGTTGAAGGCGAACTGCTGGGAGTGAGGACCTACAGGATACAGTTTGAAAATGGCAGAAAATTTTCCATTTATGATGTGACATCACCGGACAAAGTTGTTCAAAGCGCACTCAATAAACCCGTTCAAATCGGCGGGAGCCAGTTTATTCTCAATGGAGAACATCTGGATACGCCCGTGGCCGCGGGAACGGACATGACGCTGAAATTAACGCCGGCATCGCTTTTACTGGAAGATTTTTCAAAAGCGCTGGACGTCAGCGGCGGAGGCGGCAAAATTGCCAATCGCACCAGCAATGTGATCAAAATATCCTATACCGCCGAATCGCCGTATGTTGCCCGAAATGTGGTGACGGGAATCATCAGCGAATTTGGCCGGATCAAACAGGGATGGGCCACCGAATCGTCGCGGGCTCTTCTTGAATATGTGAACAGCCAGGTTGCGGATCTGAAAAATAACCTGACGCGCACATCGGAAAACCTGGCGCGTTATCAGAGTGAATCGGGCCTGATCTCGCTTGAGCCGCAGGTTGAGGCCCAGGTCACGCAGCTTGTTGAAAGTGAAGTCAAGCTTAAAGAAGCGGATGTCAAACTGGCGGAGATGGAGAACCTGCTGAAAAATATCAACAAGCCCAATGCCGATGCGTATCTGTATGCGTTTATGGATGACGCGGTATTGCAGAAACTGGCCGGCGATCTGATTGACCAGAGCAAAGAAATCGCGGCGCTTGAATCGCGGTTCTCTTCTGAATATCCGCCTCTGAAAGACCGCCTTGAAGTGCGAAATAAAACGCAGGCCCAGCTTAAGGAAACGCTTGAGCGTTACTATGAACGCACCCAAAGTGATCGCGCTGAATTAAGCCGCGTGGTGGATGAATATCAGGCCAAATTCAAAAAGATGCCGATATCGGCTCGCGTGCTGGCCGAGCACATGCGCACGACGCAACTGTATGAGGAACTTTATCTGTTCCTGTTCAAGCAGCAGCAAAATACGCAGATTGCCGTGGCCAGCACGACAACGGATCTGCACGTGGTGGGGCAGGCCATTTTGCCGCTTAAAGTGAACTTTCCCAAACCGCTCAACAGCGGGCTGATTGCCGTGGCGCTGGGCGCCATCAGCGCTTTTGCCGCGCTGATTCTGAAGACGGCGATGACCAATTACTATACGGATGTCACGCAGATCAAAAATAGTTTTGAGCAGCCAGTTTTTGCCGTTGTTCCCGGCCGTGGCCGGCGTTTGCGCAGGGCTTCGCGCGAAACGATTGATCTTAAAATGCAAAGTCCGTTTCTTGAATCAATCCGCCAGCTCAGGACCAATCTGCTTCACTCAATGGCCGGGAAAAAATCTCAGATTGTGATGCTGACAAGCTCAATGCCGGGAGAAGGGAAAACGACAATTTCGGTCAATCTTGCGGCCACGCTGTGCCGCTCTGAACGTGTTGATCGCGTTTTACTCATTGATTGCGATATGCATAAACAATCACTGGCGGATATTTTTGAACAACCGGTGAGCCCGGGCCTGTCGGAATATCTGAACAGCCAGGCTTCGCTTGAACAGATAATACGAACGGTGAGTCTGCCGGATGGGCGTGAATTTGATTTGATATGCGCCGGGCCCACGCCGCCATCGCCAGTTGAATTGATTGAATCGCCGGGCATGCAGCAATTGATTGATTATGCCCGCGAACATTACAGCTTTACCGTCCTTGATGCGCCGCCATATCCGGCCACCACAACGGCGCTGATCCTGGCGGAACAGGTCAATCGCATCCTGTGCGTGTGCCGGCTTAAAAAGACATTGCGCAACGGATTCCGCCATCATGTTGATGAATTGCAGGCCGTTAACCGTCATGTGGGGTTGATTGTTAACTCAACGGGATCTCATGCCGCATATGGCTATGGTTATGGATACGGCAATGAATCAGGCCAGGCGACAGGAAAAATTGTGACCAAAATGCAGAGCCGGCAGTACGCACAAAAATGATGATGCGCTGAAATCGGCGCGCGAAGAGTTGTTGATGACGGGATGATCATGGGGAGATTGTCTTGAATTTGTTTTCTGTCTTTCAGGCAAAACTAAATGCGGCGAGCGTGCGTTATGACATGCATTGCCACCTTTTGCCAAATGTCGATGACGGCGCGGCAACGCAGGAGGATATGCTGCGCTGCATTCATGGCCTTTTGGCATTGAGATATTCCGGCGCGATTTTAACGCCGCATATTTATGCGGATGTTTTTAGAAATACAGAAGCGAGCCTGCGGGGACAATTTGAAAAAATGTCAGCCGCCGCGCACGAAATGTTTCCTGAATTTCATTTGCGGCTTGCTGCGGAATATTTCCTGGACGCGCAGATGGTGGATTATTTTCGCGAGCGCGTCCATGAGCTTTTGTATCTGAATCAACATGGCCGCATGCTGCTGTTTGAATTGCCGAAATATGATCTGCCTGTTTATTTTGAGCGGTTTATCAATCAATGCTGCGATTTGAACATCACTCCCGTGTTGGCGCATGTTGAACGATACGCATTTATTCAGAATATGAATGATCTGAATGTTTGCCGGGATTGGCGCGAGGCGGGGGTTAAACTTCAGGTGAACCTGGGATCTTTTGTCGGTCAGTATGGGCCAAAAGCGGCGCATATCGCACGAAAATTATTGCGCGCCGGATTAATTGATTTGGTGGGAAGTGATCTGCACAAGCAGGAACATCTGGAGGTGATTCGCGATGCGTGGCAATGGCTGGGGCGCCATGCCGGGGATGCATTCAATTATGATTTGCAGCAACGGCTGATGAATAATGAGCCGGTGTATGAGAAATGCAACATTGCTCCTTCCCGCTCGCCTGGCGAGCACGAAATGAATCGGCGGTGATGGCCATGTCTCGGCGTGATGACAAAATTCATATGATGACCAAGATTGCCGATGTGATCTCATGGTTTGGGAAAAGACCTCACGGCGCGTGGAAATCATTTGAGTCTTCGGGCCATTTGTCTCCGAAAATCGGCGTGATTCAGCAGTGGGGCATCGGTGATGCGATATTGGCGCAGCCGCTTTTGGCAGGCTTGCGAAAACGCTGGCCGAAAGCGTCCATTGAACTCATCGGTAAACCGTGGCTGAATGACCTGTTTGTTGATACCGGATTGTGCGACCAAGTTCACGTGCTGGTTCCGCCGTGGACACAGTACACAGGAAAATATCGTTTCTGGAAAAAAGAATGGCGCGTATTTTTACAGCAGCTTCGCGCTCTCAGGACGCACTCGTGGGATTTGCTCATCAGCATCAGACATGATCCGCGCGAATTGATGCAGTTGGCGTTGTTATCCGCGCGGGCTAAAGCGGCCTACGGCGCTTCCGGCGGAAAATATTGGCTTGATTTGAATTTGGGCCGGCCGCCGCATTTATCAGAACCCTGGCATACGCGGCATGACGCGGTTGCCGCCGCAGAGAAAATAACGGGCCAAAAAACTGATGATCTTCCCGTGATGAACGCCGATATGCACAGCACCTGCCGTGCGCTTGGTGTATTGCGAAAACAGGGATACCGCAATGGGTTGATACTGGCCGTCAGCAATGGCGCGGGGAATCCGATTCGCAAGTGGCCCGTGAGTCAGTTTGAGCAGGTGCTTGAGGATCTGCCGGAATATATCGGTGCGGTCATATGGGTTCTTGAGCCTCATGAAAAACTCCCCACGGTAAGAGTGCCCAAACATATTCTGCTGATACCCTGGCAGACGAAACTGAGTGACCTTAAAGGTTTGCTGCACGCGGTGGACATTACCCTCGCCGTTGATGGCGGCGTTCTGCATCTGGCATCGGCATGCGGCAGCCGGGTTGTCGGCATTTACGGACCGGCATGCCCACGATTGTTTGGCCCCAGCGGAAAATGTGATTCCGTGGTGATGGTTGAGCCGATGCCGTGCCGGCCGTGTTTTGATCGCTGCATACATCGCGCTCCGATCTGCATGCAGTTGCTGACTTCGCAGATGGTGAAAAACCAGTTGCTGCATGCGCTGGCGCAGCTCAAGTCATCACGGCCGCGCCATGCTAAATGGACGTATCAATCGGCATAACGGAAGTGATTACGTATGACACCTGAACGTTTAATTTCAAAATACGTCTCGCTCTGGCGGCATTCGGCCGTTGTGGCGATGGCCGATCAGATTGTGTATTCAGGCGCAAATTTTATCATGGGACTTTATGTCGGCAGATACGCAAGCAAGCTGGATCTTGGTTTATATGCATTTTTGTTGTTGATCGTACTTGGGGCGGCGGATCTTCATCGCGGCGCAATCTGGCTGCCGATGAGCATGAGGCATGAGCCGGAAATATTTCGGCCGACACGCATCCTTTCTGCGCTATACGGAGTGATTCTTGCCGTCGCGGCGTTATTGTGCGCCTGTGTGATGTGGTGGGCAGAAGGGAAGTTCAGCCCCAATGTGATGGCGGCCTTGCTGATATCGCCGGTCATGTTGATGACAACTCTGCACGAGATAAATCGCCGCATCTTATTTTGCATCAATGACGGCAGGTCTGTGTTGCTTGCGGATATTGGTTATGCCGCAATATCCGTGGCCGCGCTGATCCTGTGTCATATGGTAAAATACTCCGCGCTTTACGCCGGCCTTGTTGCGTTATCCGTCGGCGCGGCGGCGGGATATTTTTTTTCGGCTATAAAACTCCGCCGCTTGCCAGCATCCGCACTCAAGGTGCGTGACGTCATGCGCGGCTATCTGCCGGTGGCCCGCATGTATGCGCCCTCAAATATCATGATTATTGTATCGCGGCGCATCGTGCTGATGGCAACAGGCTCTATCGCCGGAATGTCGGCGCTGGCCGGAGTTGAAGCTGCGCGGCAGGTCATTGCGCCGCTTCAGGTTGTGGTGGCCGGGATTACGTCATTTACCATTCCGGGCGTATCGCGCGCATGGCGTCAAAATGGTGTATCCGGCATGGGGGTTTTTATCTCGCGCTGGTATATCATTTTAATTCTGCTGACTCTTGGTTATGGCGTGCCGGCCTGCCTGGCCGCGGGGCCATTTTCGGATGTGATCCTGCAAAAACATTTTGATTTCCTGGCGCCGCTGGCGGCAGGTTACTGCTTTCTGGCGCTGGTGAACGGATTAAATTCGCTGCTGGTTGTTCAACTCGGAATGACAGGCTATCCGGAAGGCGTTCTGATTTCCCGGCTTTCCGGAACACTTCTGCTGCTGGCCGGCATTGTGCCGCTTGTCAGATGGTGGGGGGTGACCGGGGCCATGTTTGGCATGATGTGTGAGAGCGCGCTCTCACTCATTCTGGCGCATTGGCTTGCCGCGCGCCGGGCACGCGCGGCAAGCCAGCGGCCCATACTGGAGCAAGCGGCATGAACACTCCGCGTACTGTGAATATCCTGTTTATCACGACTTTACATCACAATCCCGGTGATGAATTAATACGGCTTGGGCAGGAACACCTGTTCAAGCAAATTATTCCTTCAGTTAATTATAGCTATGTGCATAAGCATGATCCTCGGACATTGTATGAGCATTTTTGCCAGCGTCGCCGAACGCCGCATCGCCTGCTGAGCCCGCTATTGTATCAAGCAATGCGGATTATAAACGGGACATCTTCAGACAAACTTGCCCGGACTGATCTTGTTGTTTTTGCCGGAACGCCGTTTATTTTCAGACAGCACACGCATGTGCTGCCGTGCACAAGCGCCAATGCCGAATGGGTGTCGCCCACATGGGGACGGTTAATTCACGTCATGCGGGATAAACCCGTCATGAATCTCGCGGCCGGCACCAGCATTGATGATAGTTCCCGCATTCAGGATGTTTTATCGGATCGGCGCGTGACTTCGTTCCTGCATCAATCACTGAATCGCACAGCACTGATAACCGCGCGTGACGAATTGACGGCAACCATTCTTTCCCAGCTTGGTTATCAGGTGCCCGTGCTGCCGTGCACTTCATTGTGGGCCTCCGAAGGCGCCGGCATCAGGCCGCAGACGCCTGAGTATGTCGCCATCAACATCATGCCGGCCGGTGTGCACACGTCGCGCGGCCAATCGCTTGATCCGCATCGGTGGGAAAAGACCATACGGCAGGTGCTGCCGCAGATAGAAAAGAAACATCGCGTGCTTTTGGTCTGCCATAGTGAAGATGAGGCACGCACGGCGGCGCAATGGTTTCCCGGCAGGCCGCTGGTGTGCAGTCGGGAGGGCACAGTTCTGCTGGCAGCGTACTCAAAAGCCTATTTTGCGATCTGTAATCGTGTTCACGGGGCGGCCGCGGCCGCATCCATGAACAGGCCCGCGCTGGCAATCGGAGGTGACAGCCGGGCGGATCTGGTTCGTCAATTTAAGCTGCCGGTTCTGGATATACGCACCGTAACGCCAAGTGATATTCTGCAAGTCTGTCATGATTTTGAGCATGATGGCGAATTGATATCAGAGGGGCTGCGCTCTCTCAAGCAGCATGCGCAATATGAGTATCTCGCTTTGATGCTGGCCGAATTGCACCGCAGTCATATGCTGGCGCCGCCCCAAAATGGCGGATTGTCTCTGATTCGCGCCAATGCGGGAGACTCATAATGACTCGCACAACACTTGATCCCGCATTGCTTGATATACGCATTCCGCAAGTGGGCTTTCGCTGTATCCTGTTGATCGCCTATTTACTGCTGACTCGTATCGGGCATATTGAGGCGGCCAAGCTGAATATACCCGTCGGCGGGGTTCCTCTTTTTTTAACGGATCTGATTTTAGGCCTGCTTCTGGTTCTTACTTCCGTGCGTTCTTTGCATTGGCCATTCAATTGGGCCTGTCATCATCCGGCGGGACGGCTGGTCACTGTGCTGATTGTGTGCATCCTGATCATGGCTCTGATGCGTTTTGGCCTTTCCGCCGGGCAGTCACTGCTGTCGGCCGCTCATGACTGCGCCATTTTTGCATATATCCTTTTTTTGCCGCTTACCGTTAAGGCTCTGGGCGCGCCGCGTCATGCTGCTTTTCTTTTGCGATTGATGATCTACAGCGGAGTTATACTCGCGGCCATGCTGTTGATTGATTATGCCGGCGGCGGGTTTACCGGCCTTTACGCCACTTCGCTGCGCACCACATCCGCCGGGTCTATTTCCGGTGTCGGCGGCGGCGACGTCGGCGGGATGCTGGCCTTTACGCTCGTTGGCCTGACGGCGCTTGCGATTGCCTCGGCGCGCCGGCGCATGGTCCATTTATTTTTTATCGTATTGTGCCTTCCCGCGCTGGCGCTTGGGCAAACGCGCGCAGGATTTGTCGGAATATCACTTGCATGCATGTATATGCTATTTGTATATCGCCGCTCCCTGCGAATGATGGTGCTGGTTTTTGTGTTAGTTGCGTTTGTCGGGGTTTTGTTACTTTCGGATGCGGGGGATTTTCTGCCGATGGGCGATCAGTTTGCCAAGCTGCGCATGGCTCTCGTCAGCGCCCTGGCGCCTGGTGATGACGCCAATGCGTCATGGCGGCTTTTGCGATGGGCCTCTACGCTGATGATCTGGCAGGGGTCTCCCATTTTTGGCGTGGGATTTGTAACACCGATTGTTGATCCGATGCTTGTGCCGCCATCAGAGGCCGAAGGATCGGGATTTAATCAGGGCATGCCGCACAACACCTATTTGATGGTTCTGGCACGCATGGGCATTGTCGGACTGCTGCTTTTGCTTTTTCTGCATGGTGTGATTGCCTGGCATCTGCACAAGCGATTAATGCGGGAGCAACATGCGCGCCATCGTGTTGATCCGGATCGCCTGGCCGCAGGCGCCATGCTCTTTGCCATGTCCGGATATGCCTTTTTTGTACTTTTTTTTGAGCGCCCCATGCATAATGCCGCATACTGGATCATGCTGGGGATCGCCATGTGTCTGTCTGAAAAAAGCCAGGACGAGCTGGAGATTCACCATGACTGATTCAATTCATCGTGTGAATGTTCTGGGAGTCGGCATCAGTGCGATTGATATGACTCAGGCCGTTGAGACGATTGCCGGATGGGTTAAAGCGCGCGAGCAGAATTACGTTTGCGTGCGTGATGTGCACGGCGTGATGCGATGCCGGCGTGATCTTGAATTGCGCGGCATACATAACCGTGCAGGCATGGTGACGCCTGACGGTATGCCGCTGGTCTGGCTGTGCCGCTGGGCCGGCGCCCGCAACACGCGCCGCGTATATGGCCCGGATCTGCTTTTTGCCATGTGCCAGGAATCCGTGCGTCATGGGTGGCGGCATTATTTTTACGGCGGCCTGCCCGGTGTTGCTGATTTGCTGGCTTCGCGGCTTGTCGCGCAATTCCCGCAACTTCAGATTGCCGGGACTTATTCGCCGCCGTTTGGTGATGGCTACGCGCAGGAGGATCAGCGCCGCATTGATGCCATCAATCAGGCTCGGCCTGATATTCTCTGGGTCGGGCTCAGCAGCCCCAAGCAGGAAAAGTGGATGGCCGCTCATATCGGCCAAATTCACGCGCCGGTCATGATCGGCATTGGCGCGGCTTTTGATTTTCACGCGGGCCTTAAGCCGCAGGCTCCCAGGTGGATTCGCCATAGCGGTTTTGAGTGGCTGTTCCGTCTTTCAACAGAACCTCGCCGCCTCTGGAAGCGCTATCTGATATGCATTCCCTGGTTCCTGGTTTCGCTGCTTGATCAACGCTTGCGGCCGCGCCGTTATCCTTTATATTCGCACTCTGCGAGAGCAGATAACGGCGATTAGCCCGGTTATCATCACGCATTTGCATTGCCAGACGCGTAGTAGTACGATCCCATCAACAGGTTAAGAGGAAAGTTCTTAAATGCGAACGACGACCCGGACATGCTAAACGCTGGCTGATCGCTCATGTGAATGTGAGGCGATAAACCAACGTTTGTGTGGACGGGTTTTATTTTAGGTATGAATCTTGAGCAGTGAGGCTTGAGCGACGCTGCGGCGGATCTCAAGACTGGTCCTCCTCAAGTCTCAAGACTTGTATCTCAGGACTTTTCTTTTATCCGGGTCCCGCTGCGGGGTAAGCGTGGCGGAATAGTCTCAGGGTGAATCTTGTATCGCCGTGGTTAATTGAAAAGACACGGTGACACGGAGACGCGGGGACGCGGAGAATGCTTTACAGCAAAAATCTCCGCATCCCCGTGTCACCGCGTCTCCGCGTCATGAGATAGGCGCCAGAGGTGAGTTCACACTGAATCATTACGTAAAGCGAGACGTGTTGTATGATTAAGATCACTCTTCCCAATGGCGCGGTTAAAGAATTTGATGCCGCGGTGGTCACTCCCAGAATGGTTGCCGAAAGCATCGGCCCGCGTTTGGCAAAAGATGCCCTCGGCGCGCTGGTTGATGGCGAATTGCGCGACCTGTCCTATGAGATAAGCAAGGACGCAACCGTCTCGTTGGTGACGGCCAAAGGCGAAGACGCCAACGCGCTTTATCTGGTGCGTCACTCGGCCGCGCACGTGATGGCCGAGGCCATTACGCGACTGTATCCGGAAGTGAAGCTGGCATACGGACCGCCGGTTGACAGTGGTTTTTATTATGACATGGAGCTTGATCACAAGCTTGCGGCCGAGGATTTCGTCAAGATTGAAGAAGAGATCAAGAAGATCCTTGCGGAAAATCGCCCGTTCACCCGTTATGAGCTGGCCAAAGATGCCGCGATGGAGAAACTCAAGACGGAAGGCAATCCTTATAAAGTGGATAATGCCGAGCGCGCGCTGGCCGCGGACGCCAATGCGTGCATCAGTTTTTATGCCACCGGTGAGCCGGGCAAAAACTGGGAAGATCTTTGCCGCGGCCCGCACGTACCGAGCACCGGCCGCATCGGCGCCATCAAGGTGATGAGCGTGGCCGGCGCATACTGGCATGGTGACGAAACAAAACAACAACTTCAGCGCGTATACGGCACCGCATTTTTGACGCAAAAAGAACTTGATACCTATATCAATAATCTTGAAGAAGCCAAAAAGCGCGACCATCGCGTGCTGGGCAAACAGCTTGGCCTGTTTACCATTTCGCCGCTGGTCGGCAGCGGCCTGATTCTCTGGATGCCAAAAGGCGCGCTGATCCGCCAGGAACTTGAGCAGTTTGTGCGCGAGGAATTGGCCAAGCGCGAATACCTGCCGGTTTATACCCCGCATATCGGCAAGATTGATCTCTACAAAATCTCCGGCCACTATCCGTATTATCAGGAATCGCAGTTCCCCACGATCAAGATGAAGGAACGCGATAAGGATGATGAGAGCGAATATCTGCTTAAGCCGATGAACTGCCCGCATCATATTCAGATTTACGCCGCCGAGCCGCGCAGCTATCGCGATTTGCCGGTGCGCCTGGCCGAGTTCGGTACGGTGTATCGTTTTGAACAATCCGGCGAACTTAACGGCATGACGCGCGTGCGCGGCTTTACGCAGGATGACGCGCATCTGTTCTGCACGCCCGAGCAGATTGAGCAGGAACTCCGCAGCACCGTTGAGATGGTGATGCATATCTTCAGCACGCTTGGTTTTCATGATTATGAGTGCCGCCTGTCTCTGCGTGACCCGGCCAGCAGCAAATATGTCGGCGACCCGGCCAACTGGGATCGCGCCGAAGCCACGCTGCGCAAGGTGGCAAAAGAAGTCGGCATCAAGCATGTTGAGGGCATCGGCGAAGCGGCGTTTTATGGGCCGAAGATCGACTTTATGGTTAAGGATGTCATCGGCCGCAAGTGGCAGCTCGGCACCGTTCAGCTTGATTACAATTTGCCGCAGCGCTTTAACCTTGAGTACATCGGCGCGGATAACGCGCGCCACCAGCCGATTATGATTCACCGTGCGCCGTTTGGTTCAATGGAGAGATTTACCGGTATCCTGATTGAGCATTTTGCCGGCGCGTTCCCGACGTGGCTCAGCCCTGTTCAGGCCGTTGTTCTGCCGATCAGCGAGAAGTTTAATGACTACGCCAAAGGCGTGCTCAATTCACTGAAGCTGGCCAATGTTCGTGCGGAAATTGACATGAGCAATGATAAGGTTGGCGGAAAGATTCGCCGCGCCCGCGAACAAAAGATTCCTTATATGCTTATCGTCGGTGCGAAGGAAGTTGAGGCGAAAGCCGTCAGCGTTCGCACACGCAAGGATAAGGATCTGGGCAGTCAGCCGGCCGCGGATTTCGTCGCCAAACTGGTTGAGGAAATCAAGACCCGCGCGCTTCCGAAGGAATAAGCCTGCTGCCGAGAAAAACAGTCGTGGAGAGTTTTTTGTAAAACAAAAATGATTCGCGACAGCGTGCGGCAAATCCTGCTTATACACATTCCGGCACGCGTATGATGACGCCAAGCCCCATCCCGTCAAAGGGATGGGGCTTTATAATAAGTGCCAGAAGAAAACAGACTCTCATCGCAATTTGCCGCATTTTTCAGGCGCATTCAAAAACGCCCGAGCCTTTACTTCTTGATGGCGGCAGAATCACTTTCGGTCAGTTCATCTAAAATCGGCTCCTTGAGTCCCGCGATTGTCCGCCGGCCGGGCGATTCAAGATCAAATATCACGATTTCGTTGCGTCCTTCACGCAGCCATGCGCCCGGAAGGAAACATGTCTGTTGCGGACCGACCCGCCAAAAGCGCGAAACGCAATGTCCATTAACCCAGACTACACCCCGTTTGTATGGGCGCATATCAAGAAACGTGTCGCCGACAGCATCAAGGTTAAACCAGCCGCGATGAAAAGCCGGCCCGGCGGCATCGGCATCTTTCCAGTTGAGCCCGTCCAGATTGATCGTATCCAGCGGAAATGAAAAAACATCCCACCCCATGAGCGTCAGGTTGCCATAACAGACCCGCTCCGTAATGCCCTTGCGGTCGAGAAGTTTTGGCCCAAAATTCGTGCGTCCCATCGTATCAACAAGAATATCAAGCGTGGCTTTGTCATTTGGCACGCCGGTGAGCTTGAGTTTGTCTTCATGCTTGCTGCGGTTAAGCGTGCCGGCCAATGAGCCATTCAGGTACACTTTGGCATAATCGCACAATTGTGTGATAAGCAGTTCCTGATCGCACAATCCGGCGATATCCGTGCGATAAAGAATCAGGCCGAAGTTCTGGTCAAGATACTCCATCGGTACCGGCTGAGGCATGTGGCGCGGTGCGGGAAGATTGTCCATCAGCGCGGCCGATTGTGTGAATGTGATCTCCGGAATGCGGATAAGCGGCAACGGAGGTTCGGGAATTTTCGGCAGCGTAACGCCTGACGGCTGATGCTGTGCCAGCAGCTTGCCGATGGCATGAAATTTGGCGTTCGGCCGGCCTGATTCATCAAGCGGAGCCCAGAAATCGTAACTGCTGATGGTGGGGGCGTAGGATTCATAATGGTTCGCGCCGGCCATCAGGCCAAAGGATGTGCCGCCGTGAAACATATAAAGATTAAATGATGTGTTGTTCTCAAGCATCCATTTTAATTCATTAACGGGGGTGTCGGCATCACCGGTACCGGCGCGCGGCTGGCCCCAGGCGGAAAACCATCCGCACCAAAATTCACCGCACATCAGCGGTTGATTGGGACGCAGACGCGCCAGGGCGGGAATCTGTTCGTGCGCTTTTGATCCGAAATTGGCGACGGTTACCGCGTCGCTCACTTCGCCGGCCTTAAGATTGGCGGGATTGGCCCAGTCACAGGTGTAAAGCAGCTCATTAAAACCGGCCGCACGCACCATGCGGCACATTTCGTCCATATAGGCGCGGTCATTGCCGAATGCGCCGTATTCATTTTCAACCTGCGTCAGGATGACCGGTCCGCCCCGGCCGATCAGCAGGGACGAACATTCCTCGCCGACGCGGCGAATGTACCGCTGCACGGCGGCAAGATAGCGTTCATCCATGCAGCGCACTTTGATATCCGGAATTTTCAGCAGCCACGCCGGCAGTCCGCCGAAATCCCACTCCGAACATATAAAAGGCCCCGGACGCAATATGACGAAAAGACCTTCCTCCTGGGCGATTTTGATATAACGAACGACATCAAGATCACCGGAAAAATCAAATTCTCCCGGCCGACGCTCGTGAAGATTCCACGGCATATACGTGGCGATGGTATTCAGGCCCATGGCCCGCGCGCATTGCAGGCGATGCCGCCAGTATTGATGCGGAATGCGGAAATAATGCATTTCGCCCGAAAAAATCAGGAACGGCCGGCCGTCAAGCAGAAAATTTCCGCCGGCATGCGTAAAAGAATGAGGCATGAAGTACTCCAGAATAAATCAACATGAAGTATAAATGGTATCTTATGAAAGTAAAATATAATACTATTGATATGTATTGTATAAAATGTAATAGCGGTTTTGGCCTGCGGGTTATTTATGAACGGGGATGATGTTTTGTACGCTTGGTGCTTCGCCTGTATTCCGTCGGGGTCAGGCCGGTCCTGCGGCTAAACGCGCGGTTAAAAACGGCCGCGCTGGCGTATCCGGCGCTGAATGCGACATCAAGCATGCTCATATTCGTCGTGAGCAAAAGAGATTTTGCCCGCTCAATTCGTACACGCGTAATTTCATCATGAACGCTCCGTCCCAGTCTTATGCGAAACAGGGTGTGCAAAGTACGCACGGATACCGCAACATGCTGCGCAAGTTCCTCGGCGGTCACTGCTGAACGCGTGGCATTGAGACGTATATAATTCAGCGCCGCGGCAAGGTCGTCATCATCAATAGCCAGGGCATCGGTGGACTGCCGCTCCACAATGCCTCCCGGCGTAACGGTTATCACCTGGCTATCAAGCTTCTTTCCCATGATCAGGTCGTGAATAACCTGCGCAGTCCGATAGCCGATCTCGCGAAAACGCTGATCGACCGCCGAGAGTGCCGGTACACCCGTATCGCAGTGCAGTTCATCATTGTCTCCGGCGATAATCGCCATGTCTTCCGGCACGCGAATATCCATTTCACGACAGACTGACGCCAACTGCCGCGCATGCATGGACGTATCCACCAGCATGGCCAGGGGGCGCGGTAAAGTGGCAAGCCATCGCTCCATATATCCGCGGGCAAACACTTTCGTCCTGGGTATGCGCCCGCCAAAGCGGGATTGAGGTTGCAAGTGGATCTGATGTCCCGCGGCCTGGGCCGATCCCAGGAATCCGGCTTCGCGCAGATCGGAATACTGATGCGTTGGCGAGCCCAGGTATGCGAACATCCTGTACCCCCTGGCCGCAAAATGGCTATACGCCGCCTTGCCGATGGCCTGATTATCAACTCTGACAACAGGCTTGTTGGCAACGGAATCCTGCTCCATGAGCACCACGGGTATGCGCAATTTACGCAGCCCGGCGATATTGGCATCGCTGCATATGCGGCCGACAATCCCCACCAGGCGCTTGTGAATGCGGAGTTCCTGTGACAGATTGGGAACGCCGATTCCCCGGTAAACCAGCTCCAGATGCCGCGAATTACGGAAGTAATCGACAAGGCCGCGGATAAGGTCCGAGTACTTCTGGACGGGATCATCAATAAGCAGCAGGACTTTTTCCGGACGTTCAAGCGCAGCCATAGTGGCGCTCCATTGCACAAAAGATCAAAATAATTTACCCGGAACGTCATTCATGCGCTCAAATCCGGGTTAAGATAAATACCGTGACGTCGATTGCCGCCGAGTACACATGCGGCACACGTCAAGGTTAACGCTGATATCGGCACAAACATGCACCAGTGTGCAAAATAGCCGGATACCGGCGATCTTATTTTATATATTCTGATACTTTTATGCTATTCATTGTTGTTACCGCCGCATTCAGGCGGTTATGACTTATTTTTCAATATCCGGAGAGGAGTTTCACCATGCGGAGATCATCCGTTCGCCAGACAGCATGTTCGGTGATTGTTGCGGGCATGCTGGGTTGTTCAACCATGACTGCCGCCGCCGCGACGTACTACAATTCCGCCGCAAACGCCAACGGCGACTGGTTTGACACCGCCACATGGGCCGGCCAGACGGTACCCGTCAACGGCATTCAGGGCGTTAAAATTGTGACCGGTTCAACGGTAACCGCATCTTCCGTCAACCCGGATACGGGCGTAACGTGGGATGGCTTGGCATCGCCGACAAATATGTCGCTCTTTGTCGCCGGCACGCTGAACATCAGCGCGGATAAAACCAAAAATACCAGGTCCGCATTTACAAATGTGCAGTATCTTTCCTCGGTTGCCGGTGATACGGCCGGTACTATCAATATTAACGGCGGAGCCGTCACGGCTTTTTCCTGTAGCCAGGACGGCAATCTCACAACGCTGTTGACCATCAATGTCACCAATGGCGGCAGCCTGACGCTCAACTACAGCGGCGGGTCGCCGGTTGCCAAATGGGCCACGATCGTGGTCGGCATGGGCGGAACTTACACCGGCCGAAGCCTGAGTCCCACCAGCACCGGCCAATTCAAGCTCAATGGCGGAACATACATCAATAATTACGTCAACCAGCCTTCGCTCCTATCAGAGTGGAAAAGCGGCGAAGTGATCATCGCCGGCGTCGGCACCACCAACTACAGAAGCAACTTTCAGGATCTCGCCACTTCGTTGTCTTCCGATTCCCGCAATGTATTGAGTTTCGCATCTACAGGAACCGTGGCCAAGCATACTCTTACGAGCAACAGCAATTACAGTTTTTCCGTCACGCAGGGAAACATTATCTTTAACGTCTATTCAAGCGGCGCCAACGACTGCGATTTGATCTCGGTCAGCGGGACCGGCGATATCAGCATGACCAGCGATGTGCTTATTTCAGTTCGCGGTGTTAACCTCACAGGAACGGCTGAAAGTTACGTCAATAAGGTTTATCGCCTTATCAATGAAGGAACGCCGTCATACGGCAACGTACTGGCCACTCTTAATTCGGCCGTGTGGACCATCAGCGGGCAGGACTATAACGTCACGTTTACAAACAATCTCAGCACCAATGGCACACTCACTGTGGCCAGTATTACGGCCGTACCGGAACCGGCGGCCTTTGGCATGACAGCGCTTGGCTGCTTCGCGATGATTCTTTGCAGGCCATCACGCGGCTCACGGTAAAATACCATCAACCAGGATATTCAGACTCATGCACAGGAGCGGTGATGAACCGCTCCTGTTTTGTCATATCAACAGAATGTAATTTATCCCTGGCATCGCGGGCATGTGCCGTGCAGTACGACTTCGGTAAAGTTGACGTGATACTTTTTGCCCACGCCGAGTTCTTCGCTCAGCGCGGCCGGGATTTCGGCATCCTTCAGGCACTCGACCTTGCCGCAACTCTCGCAGACAAAATGCGGATGATGATGCTGGCCGGTGTGATCCTGCTTGCCCAGCGCGTAACGCCACACGCGATCCTCACTGCGCACGCGATGCACAATGCCGTCATCGGTAAACGTGTTAAGCGTGCGATAAACCGTCACGGCATCCGTATGCGGCGGAAGTTTTTCAAGAATCTCAACGGCGCCAAGCGGACGAGATGCGGCCAGGAGAACGTCAATGACGCCCGCGCGCACCGGCGTGCGTCGCAGATTGGCCTCCTTGAGAATACTTTCAACACTTTGCGCGGGTTTGTTCATTGTTCACCTGATCTGCCAAGAGCCATCTGTTGCCAAACCATTATCCTTTTATTGTAGCTGCGATTCATATGCAGATGCAACTTGCGGCATGCAAATGCAAGTGACACACCAGCGAAACTCATGATGACCAGTTCTCGTTATAGCTTACCTATATTGACATTTCTCGTTTTGTAATGGATGAGCGGCGTGTTAATAAATACAGCATGTTTTATGGGCTATATGTGGATAACCTGTTGATATGCATCGGGACAAAAGTGAAAATGAGAAAAATTTCACAACCGACTCAAACAGCAGAGCTACGCAGACCGGTAATATGTATCTTCTTGCACTATAAGCAACTACAAACACCCCCTCTTTAGGTATGCTGCGACAAAACCAGTATGGTCTGATAATTCATCACGTAACTACTGTAGTGCGATTTTGTGGACAAATTTACTGGTTAACCCGCCTTCCTTGCGATCCGATGAAAAGTGAGCCTAAAGGAGGCATTCGGCGGCCAAGATGACGGCAGAATGCGGCATTGATCAGGAGCTCCTGGCAGAGGTAAGGATGCGGAGGCCACCATGGCTCGTTCAAAAGATGTGCTGACAACCGGTGAGGTCGCGCGAATTTGCAAAGTCGCGCCGCGCACCGTGACCAAATGGTTTGATAGCGGCCAGCTTCACGGATATCGCATACCGGGATCAAAAGACCGGCGCATTCCGGTGAACATGCTCATTCGTTTTATGAAGGCTAACAGCATTCCGCTTGACGGCGTGGTGAATTTTGCCAAAACGCGCGTGCTGATCGTGGATGACGAAGTGGACATCACCGATATGCTGCGCGATCTGCTCAGCCGCGAAGCCAATTATGATGTTCAAACATGCACAAATGGTTTTGAGGCCGGCATTTTTGCTGAAAAAATGAAGCCGCACGTGATTTTGCTGGATATTCATCTTGGCGCGATCAACGGCCGGGATGTCTGCAAGAGCGTGCGCATGAATCCGGATTTGCAGATGACCAAAGTGGTCGCGATGAGCGGCAATCTTTCGGATGACGAAGCCAAAGTGCTTTTGCAGCAGGGTTTTGACGGCTATCTGAAAAAACCATTTCAGATCAAGCATGTCATTGAGGCCATTGAGGATGCCGTGGCGCTGGTGTACTGACGCGCCGGGGCGAAAAACAAAATGCAGTAAGGTTCAGCTTACGTGCTGCTGAATCATCAGAGGCTGGCCGGAGGGGCCAGCCTCGTTTTATTTTTGCATGAACGATCAGGCTCAAAAGAATGTCCGCAGGAACTGATAGGATTCCTTTGCGGCATCAACGGGCGCATCAGGATAACTGTAAAGCTCAACGGTAACGCCGCGGTTATAATGCGTGGCGCGCAATGCGTCAAAAATGGATTGCCAGTTCATATTGCCCTGGCCGGGGATCAGGTGGTAATGCTTGCGGCCCAGGAGATCCTCAACGTGGCAATTCCAGATTCGGCCCGCCAGCAGATGAATGACCTGCGCGGGATCTTCGCCCATTACCACGCTGTGGCCAAGATCAAGATTGGCGCCGAGAAGCGGTGATTTGAGATCATCGCATAAATCCTTAAGTTCCGTGGCCCACTCAATGAGCAGGCCCGGCTCGCACTCAAAACCGATACGAATGTTAAGCTTGTGCGCCAATTCAAGAATCGGCTTGAGCGACTCATGCAGTTGCGCCAACGCTTTGGCCGGCGGCATCGTCGGCAACGCCTTGCCGCTGGTGATCGAGATATTGCCGGCGCCCAGCGCGTGGGCAAATCGCAACGTATTGAGAATCATCGCCACGCGATCAAGACGATATTTTGGCAACGGAGAAACCAGCGATGGCTCAAAAAAAGCCTCCGGCGGCGCATCTGAAAAATAACCAAAAGTGCAGTTGGCGTTAATGTTGCTGATGCCCAGTTTAAGTTCGGCCAGGCGCGTGCGGATTTTTTCAGCATCGGCTAAAACAAAATCGCCCGGATACCAGTGCGGTTTATCCGCCAGAATTTCAACAGACGAAAAACCGGCCGCGGCAATATGATTCAGCGCATCATCAAGCGAAAAACGCGTAAACGCGTTGGTGGAAAAAGCAAGCTGCATGCGGCCTCCTGCGTGCGATTAATGCATGACAACCTGAATTTGGGGTAAGGGATGTTGATTTCAAGCCACGCTCCTTCATGGGGCGGGGCACAATGGATGTGCGAGCGATAATTCTCTATTGAATGCTCAATCAGATGCGAACGAATTGTTCCCGTCATGAGCAATCGCCAGCAATCATCGGTTCGTGCCTCATCCCGTTAAGGAATGGGGCTTGCTTATCCCGAAACCAGGTTCATAAGCCGCACAGTAACGCCGCAAACATAATTGTTCAATACCACGCCATGCTTGCTGCAAAATGATGTGATGCGCCATGCCGTTAAAAACGGGGTACTGACAGGCCATGCGAAAATTGGGACGTCGAATTTAAAAAATAAAATTCAGAAATTAAAGAAAGAGGCTTTGGCAAAGATATTCCTCTTGACACAAATTCAGTGCTTTATGTGAGTGTTTTACCTTCAGCCTTTTTTCTCCATTCACGCGGCGACATATCAAAGGTGGATTGAAATAATCTGTTAAAACTGGAGAGCGTTTCAAATCCCACATCACCGCTGATC
This sequence comes from uncultured Phycisphaeraceae bacterium, assembly GCA_964610975.1. Lineage (GTDB taxonomy): Bacteria > Planctomycetota > Phycisphaerae > WQYP01 > WQYP01 > CAZSYN01. Next base: position 205,331 of record CAZSYN010000002.1, on the reverse strand, counting down.
GCCAAAATTGGGCGCGATGTTGTTCTCAGCAGCGATGCCGCCATGCGCATGCGCAGATCATGCCAATATGCGCGTGGTGATCGGCCGATGGTGGCTGAAAAAAGCCGGCGAAAGTGCGGTGCGCTCATCCGGCACCGCGCCGCAAGAAAATCAATATCCACCGGCTCTGCATAATGTCCGGCTACGTGTTGCAGGGCCGGGGCCAGCCGGTCAAATTGCGCGTGTGTTTTGGGGTGCTTGCCTTGCGCTGGCGCCAGGCGATGTATCAGCGTCATCAGTTCCCAGCATAGCGCACAGAGGCAATCACGGCGGCCGGGCTGTTGTGATTGCAATTCTTCAATCATTCTCAGTACGTTGCGGGCAATCTCCGGATGCTGCTGTCCTGAAATCATATTATGAAAATCCGGACCAGCCAGCGCGGCGGGATCAAGCCGGCCGAGATTGGCGCCCGGAAGATCAATCAATCTCAGCGGATCAAAATAAACCCACGTCCATTGGCTGCTGGTTCCCGGCACGCTTTGCGCCAAATGCGGCTCTGTGTGATTAATAAAGGAAATGTCACCTTCGCGAAAAAGAAGAACCTTGTCTCCCACGATAAAAATGCCGCTGCCTGAATAACAGTAGCCAAGTTCAAGACACTCATGCGTATGCAGAAAAGTAATAGGGTGATCTTTTTGCTCAAACGGCTCTCCGCCGCGAATGGGAAACTGCGGATCAAGCTCTACGGGAACGTAATCAATGCGAAATAATGATCGTTTCTGCATAGTATAAGCTCAATATTGCGAAGATATAACAGCTTATGAGCGTAAAATACTCCTTTCATTTCTGCAAGGAGAAAATATGCGATACGGATGGGAAACGCTTGAATGTATGATTCGCGATGAGCGCTCGGAACTGATTGAAGAAGGGGCCGTGCCGGAATCGGTGGATGCGGCAGTGGAAAAAGCGCGTCATCTGCTGGCCGCGCATGCGGATGAAAAAGAAATCTGGAAAAGTTTTTCTGATGTGAAGTGGCGGACTGATTTTGAATTTACAGAACCCAGTGGCCTTGAAGAAATCCGCAAGGCGCGGCCGAGCAATCGCCCCGTGCCACATTCGTCATGGACTGTCGCTGAACTGCATGATAAACAGCTTGGCGCATGGCTTGGCCGATGCTCAGGCTGCGCGCTTGGTAAACCCGCGGAAGGGTTTATGGGTTCACACAATGAGTTGACCTCATGGCAGCGCATCAAGACATACCTGGCGGCCATTTCTCCGGATGAGTGGCCGCTGCGGGATTATTTTCCCGAACATTCCCCGGCCGAAGATAAAACGGGCCGCTCAATCTGCCAGGCTTCCACACGCGAACATATTGCGTTTATGGAGACGGACGACGATATCCGTTATACCGTGCTTGGGCAGAAAGTATTGATGAATTTTGGGCGTGATTTTAAGTCCTGTGATGTGGCGCACGCATGGTTATGCCATCTGCCATACGGCATGGTCTGCACGGCGGAGACGCAGGCATATCGCAACATGGCGATCGGCGCCGGTGATCTGCGCGTGGATTTTTCCCGAGCGCAGGCGGCCGAATTTGACCGCACGACGGATTGGTCGTGGATCACGCATCATCTCAATCCTTATCGCGAATGGATTGGCGCGCAAATTCGCATTGATAGTTACGGCTACGCCGCTGCGGGGAATCCTGAGCTGGCGGCCGAGTTTGCCTGGCGCGACGCCCGCATCAGCCATGTCAAAAACGGAATTTACGGCGCAATGTTCTGCGCGGCCATGATCGCCGCGGCCTTTGCCACATCTGATCCGCAAACCATTATTCAAGCGGGGCTATCGCAGATTCCCGCATCTTCACGCCTTTATGCGGATATTCAAAATACGATCGCCATCTGTGATCGCTATGATCGCAAGTTTGAAAAATTTGAGCAGGTGATCGACCAGATTTATACAATACTTGGGCATTATCATCCTGTTCATACCAATAATAATGCGGCACTGTGCGTTGCGGCGCTTCTGTTGAGCGGCGGAGATTTTCATAAAGGCATCACACTTGCCGTCATGGGCGGATGGGATAGCGACTGCAATGGCGCAACGGTCGGCTCAATTGTCGGCGCAATCTGCGGCGGGCGGCAAGTGCCTGCGCATTGGGCGGCGCGGTTGAATGATACGCTCAATTCCGAAATACCGGGTTATCATCCGATTGCGATTTCTGAATGCGCCGCCCGCGCCACAGCGATTGCGCAGGCCTGTAGCCGCGCCTGATAGCTTGAAAATTGCGGGTTTATTGAGTTTATGACGCCAAATCTCTATCCTTGATGTATTGTTGAGAAGCTGAAGATCCGCGGTGTTCTGCGTGTTTTCGCCTTCCGGGATAGAGTTATTCATGAGTACGCTGACCGCAGAAAAAGCCGTAGTTGATAAAAGTGAAGATTCGCCGTCGCGCCGTTCCGTTTTGATTGCGTTGTTAGTGGCCGGCGCGTTTTTTATGGAAAATCTGGATGGCACGGTCATCGCGACGGCTATTCCGCAGATGGCCAAAACCTTTGCATGCGATCCGGTGAGTCTTAACATCGGCATGAGCGGTTACCTTTTTGCGCTGGCCATTTTTATCCCCGCCAGCGGGTGGCTGGCGGATCGTTTTGGCGCGCGCCGGATTTTTAGCCTTGCCATAGCAATCTTTACGATATCATCCGTACTCTGCGGCATGAGCAACAGCGTGCTGACTTTTACGGCCGCGCGAATCGCACAGGGCATCGGCGGGGCGATGATGGTCCCTGTCGGGCGCATTGCGGTGATGCGGTCAACAGCGCAAAAAGATCTGCTGACTGCGATTGCGTGGATCACATGGCCGGCGCTGGTTGCACCGATCATCGGCCCGCCTGTCGGCGGATTTATCACCACGTATGCCGACTGGCGGTGGATTTTTCTGCTGAACGTTCCGCTGGGCATCGCAGGATTTATCCTGGCGCTCAAATTGATCCCGGCCGTGCGCGCTGAACATCAGGCGCGTTTTGATTTGTCCGGATTTGTCCTCAGCGCGGTGGCCTGTTCGTCACTGCTCTACGGAATGGAGATGATCGGCGGGCGACATATTCAGTGGGGCGCTGCGGCAATTCTGCTGGGTATCAGCGCGATCAGTGGTTACTGGATGATCCGCCACATGCGCCGGGCTCCGCAACCTCTGTTTAATTTGTCTGTCATGAGGATTCCGTCATTTCGCGTGACGATTCTCGGCGGGTCGCTTTTCCGTATGGCCATCGGCTCGGTGCCGTTTCTGCTGCCGCTGATGTTTCAGGTCGGTTTTGGCATGAGCGCATTTACTTCCGGCATGTTGATTCTTGCGCTCTTTGCCGGCAACTGCACAATGAAGTCGGCCGTCAACCCGATACTGCGGCGCTATGGTTTACGCAAAGTGCTGATCGTCAACGGGCTCATCAGTGCGGCAAGTCTCTGGGCAATTTGCCTGTTTACCCCGGCCACGCCGCAATGGCTGATGGCCGTGGTTCTCTTTGCCGGCGGACTTGCGCGCTCAATGCAGTTTACCAGCGTCAACACACTGGGATTTACGGATATTCCCAAAAAACTTGTCAGCGCATCAAGCACGATGTTCAGCCTGGCCGGGCAACTCAATATCGGCCTGGGCATCGCTCTTGGCGCGGTAACTCTTCGCCTGGCAACAATGATTCATGGCGGAGAGCAACTCGTGGGCGACTTTAAGATCGCTTTTATCGTGATGGGCTTTATCGCTGTGGGCGCCGTGGTTGACTGCATGACATTGCCGCATGATGCCGGCGCCGGCGTAACGGGGCACGGAGAACAAAAAGAAAGACGCGATAACGCTCAGGCGCGGTGACGCGGGGAATACTTGGCGAAAGGCATCTCCGTATCGCCGCATTACGGCATCTTTTCGTTATTCAAGTTCGCCGTCTTTGATTCCCGCTTTCAGCGGCGCGGGGCGCTGGCATGTGCTCTCAAGCGTGATAATGCTGCCGGATTCGCTTGATTCAATAAATGCCTGCATGGCGTCAAGAACATGATACGCAAGGCGATCATTGCAGCGATGATCGCGATTTTGCCGCATGGCAAGAATCATATCGGCCATGCCGATGCCGCGCGAATTTTCAACATAACCGTGCGTCAGCGTGACTTCTTCGGGTTTATCCTTGTGACGCTGAATTTTGAGCGGGCCGCCAAAACCATTCGGATCAGGAACATACAGTGTGCCCTCGGTACCATAAATTTCTATGCGCGGCAGCGTGCCGCCGTACACGTCAAAAGACATCACGAGCGTGCCGATGGCGCCGTCGGCAAACTCAAAACTGCCGGAGATATGCGTGGGCACTTCAACGTTGATAACCGTTCCGTTCAGCGGTTGTGAGGTAATCGTGCGTGTGGGGAATGATTTGCCCGCGATACCGGCCACGCGTTTAATAGGGCCCATCAATTGCACAAGATCGGTGAGGTAATACGGGCCCATATCAAGCATCGGCCCGCCGCCGTGCTGATAATAAAACGCCGGCGACGGATGCCATGACTCATGGCCATGACAGGTCATAAACGCCACGGCCGCGATGGGCTTGCCGATGGCGCCATCATCAATGAGTTTGCGCGCGCTCTGGTGGCCGCCGCCAAGAAAGGTATCCGGCGCGCTGCCGACGCGCAGATTTTTCTGCCGCGCCAGCGTGATCACTTCCTTAGCCTCGGCACGCGTGACGGCAAATGGCTTTTCCGTATAGACCGACTTGCCGGCCCTGATGCACGCCAGATTCACCGGGCCGTGCGCTTTGGGAATCGTCAGGTCAATGACAAAAGTGATTTCCGGATCGGCCAGTAGTTCATCAACTGTGCACGCTTTGGCGATTTTCCACTGATCCGCTTTGACCTTTGCGCGCGAAAGATCAAGATCCGCGCAGGCCGCGATCTCAAAAAAGTTAAACTTGGTATTTGTCTTAAAATACGCATCGGAAATATTACCGCACCCGATCACACCGACTTTGGTCTTGGCTGACATGGTTTTGTTCCCTGAGAAAAATTCCTGGCTGAGTATCATCCGTTAACATTGCGAAACTCGGCAACGCCGAGGCACCGGGATTCAGACACACATTCTCCGCGTCATCGCGTCTCCGAGTCCCCGCGTCTTTCGTTATCGTGCCGCCCATATCATTCCGCGGCGCATGATTTCGGCCGCTTCTGCAACTTCAAAATCGCTATTGACATGGCCCAGTGATGAGAAAAAGACTTTGCCCTTGCCGTACTGGCGCTGCCACACAACCGGCATCACGACGCCTTTGATCCACGGCGCATCGCCATGCTCCCCGCTGAATGTGGTTGTGGCCAGGACTTTGTTACCCGGATCAACATGCATGTAATATTGCTCGGAGTGCATGTTAAAATCGCTTAGTCCGCGCGTGATGGGATTTTCGTGATCAATGATGTTCACGCGATAATCAATGATATTGCCCGGATGCGCCACCCATTGGCCGCCGGTCATGAACTGATACTCGGTATTGTTACGAAAAGCATCGCACATGCCGCCGTGCCACCCGGCAATGCCCACGCCATTTTTGACCGCGGCAAGCAGGCCTTTTTCCTGCTCTTTGCTGATTTGGCTCATGGTAAAGCATGGCACAATCAACGAGAGGCTCATCATATAATCGGCGTCGGTGTACGCATCCATTTTATCTTCAATGCGCACCTCAAAACCCTGCTCTTTGAGAAACGGCGCAAAACGTGATACTGTTTCTTTTGGCTGATGGCCATCCCATCCGCCCCAGACCATTAACGCTTTTTTCATATGTTGCTCCAGAAATGACAAAAGAATCATCGCTCAGGCAAGGGACGGCGAAAATGGATGCGATTCTCAAAAATATGGATTTTTTAATCAGGCACTGGGGCGCAGTGCCTCGGCACTATAAGTCCGCATACCCTTTAATTACGACTAATATTGTTCTTCCCAAGCAAGATTGGGTCAGGCATGCATTCTCAAGTTGTAATTTTTCTTTCATATTGCGGGGACAGGGAGAATTTCATCGCCGGGGCAAATGCTGGCCTGTGGTTGCTCCTTGTGTGATCACGCAATGGCCGGAAGAACACGTGGAGTATGGGCCAATGAGTGATGTAAAAAGTGTATTGGCTACATGGGATGAGCTTTATCTGATTTATGATTCGTCATGTTATCAAAAGTTTATCAACAGCGGGCTGATTGATCCGCAGCGTCCCGTGTGGCCGATTGCCAATATGCCGCGAGTTCAAATTCAGATTGAAGAAATCGCCAGGCTTGCGCAAAGCAGTCATCCGGAGGAGGATGCCGACCGAATGGATCGCGCGTGCGAGCGGTTGATTCTTGAGTCGCTTCTGCCGGCGCCGCGCGATGAGGATTCTGATGCGACGCTTATGCAGCAGATTCAGGCGGAATTAAGCGGCAATCTTGGTCGCGAAATTGATCTTGATCAACTGGCCGCGCGTTACGGACTTTCCCCGGCCACCTTTAGGCGCAGATGGGCGCAGGCTACCGGCCTTCCGCCGGCGCATTTTCGCCAGCAACACCGTTTGCGCTGGGCCTGCGAACTTTTGGCATTGAGCAAACTGCCGATCAAAATGATCGCGCGAAAAGTCGGTTTTAATGATGAACTCTATTTTTCGCGCCGATTTCATCGCGATATCGGCATGTCGCCGCGCGCATACCGCCGCAAGTACGCGGTGCTTGAGACTAAAGGGACGAACTAAAAAATGCGGGCGCTATGAGATCATGACGTAATCATGCTCCTGTCGGTTGATCTTCGCAAATACTCCGGTCATGCTATCGGCATTCTTGTTTTGTCTGGGTGATTCATGGCGACACTTCCTGAGTCTGTTCAAGTGACGACATCCTCGCGCGGTACCACGTGGCGATTGCCAGCGCGCACAGAAAAACGTTCCGTAATTGAGTTTATTATTCATTTGGTGGTCGCCGTGGCCTGGTGCTCATTTGTCGGATTTTTCGCGAGCAAATTTCTGGGCGATTTCTGGCACGGATTTGGCGGCGGCCTGCGCTCGCCGATTGCTTTGTTTCTGCTGCTTTTTTTTATACCATTTATCATCACGCCCATTAAAATGATTTTCCGATTGCTGACTTATTTTCAGCCATCCTGTGTAGAGATTACGCTTGGTGATGATCGCCTGTATGCCGTTGAGCGTAAAGGTTTTCTCAGTAGCCGCAGCAAGCGGAAGCGTTCTGGGATTCGCCTGATCCGCGTGGCCGAGCTTGATGATGAACTGGTCCGCAACATTACCAAAAAAAATCCTGATGTGGCTGACGGCATCAAAAAGATGATTAAGGATGAGTCTCGCGGCCATGCTATTTATATCACCACAGAGAAAAGCAATAAGGATTGGGTGATTGCGGCCGGATATCCGCGTGATTTGCTTGCGTCAGTGGCGTATGCGCTGGCCGAGGCCTGCGGCCAGGATGCGTCTGCTGTTTTAAATGTTGAATCTAAAAATGATGCGCCCGCCGTAGAGATTACGCCGACGGCTGAAGAAATCACCACACAACAGATAACGCAGCAGACAACAGGTGTGATATTACCAAAGCCGGCCAGTTCATCGGCCATTGTTGTTGACAGCGGCAAGGATGTGACGATCGTATTGCCGCCAAACGGATTCCGCGGCGGATCGCGCGCCATGCTGATCTTTTCGTTCATCTGGCTCGCTTTTGTCAATGTGATGTTGACGGTGATCGTGCTTGCCTCGCTGAAGATTATCGGCGGCGAAGTTCATGGCAATCCGCTGGGCGGTGTATTTGTGTTGGGGCTTTTTGAACTTATCGGCTTTGCCATGCTGCTTGGCGCGATACATTTTGCGCGCCAGAAAACAGTGATGATCGCCGGCAAGCAGCAGTTGTTTATAACGCAGGTCAGCCCGATCAAAAAAACTGAAAAACAATGGGATTCCGAGATGATTGAAAAAATCACCTGGGGCCCCAGCGGAACGGAAGTTAACGGCAAACCGTTGATGCAGCTTCAGGTCATTGCCACTGGCGGCAAAAAGCATGGCCTGCTCTCTGGCCGAAATGATGATGAGTTGGCGTGGCTCGCGCAGGAATTATCGCGCGCGATACGCTGACTTGGCCACGATGTTGTGCAAAAAACGGAAAGGGCGATACTTGCGTATCGCCCTTCTGCCTTTTCCCTGTCTCGGAGCTCAATCCTGAGCCTGCTATCAGGCTCTTGCGCCTCTCAACTATTATCGCGACATTGCCTCAGAACGGCCGCGATAATTTCTCCTCATTTCCCACGCAATCAGGCGCCTTCTGTGTTGTTCTCAAGCATCTGGCGCAGATAAGCGTTCTCGCGGCGAGTTGCCTCAAGATCAAATACCAGATACTTCACGCTCAAACGCAGCCAATCAAGCGAATCCTGCAAAGACGTGATGCTCTTGCGGAGTTGCTGATGACGCTCCTGAGTTTCTTTGGCGAGCTGCTCAAGCTTGGCACGTTCGCTGGCCGGCAGAGTACTGATTTCCGACATCAACTCTCCGAGTTTAGCCTGAAAAGTTGCTTCGTCCATTTTGCTATCCTTCTCTCTCATGTGACATCATCATCTCCGCGTGGCAATCCGCCTCGCGACATGAGAGACTACTAAAACAAATGTGATGCCAGTTCATGCCGACGTTTTTATCTTCTACAAAAACATGCGATTTGTTGGGTTTTTCTCTTATTTTTATCGGATTATGGCTGACATCAGGCTGTGAGGGGCGTAACGGCGTGTTGTTTTTTTGCATCATTTGGCATGCCCAGTGTGGCGCCAAATATGCACGGACTCAGGTGATGATTAATTGCATCACAAGCCCCATTGATCGCTGACAATCTTTTAAATTCCGATATTATCGGACGATTCGCTGCCATGTCGCTCATGCGTTGCTCATGTTGTATCAACGCAACAAATGTCGCGGCATCATGGCAATATGTCACCCTTTATAGGGCTGTCATGATTTATTTTTACGTTTTTTAACTCGTTTTTGAATTTCTTCAGGCAGCGCGATGCCCAGGTTTTGGCAGTGGAAAACCAAAGCTTCCTGAATGTGTAAATCCCAGAAACCCCAGTCGTGTGCATTTCGTTTGGTGTTCAAAATACCGCAACTGGCCCAATTTTCGTCGCCGGCGTATTCCGTATATTCGTGCGGGAACTTCATTTTTTGCAAGTAATTATGAAAAATTTGGTTGTCTTCAAGAAGAAAATCTTCGTTGCCGCAATCAATTTTGATGGCCGGGCGTTTATTTTTGGGGCATTTCCGCGCCAACTCAACCGGATCATTCACAGAGCCTTCCCGATCCTCGCCAAAGATGGCCAGCATTTCCGGATGCATTTCTCGCAGAGCGTAGAGATTCCCTTTTTTTTCGCTGCGGGGGTATGCGCCCAGCAGAGCGCCGGAGTGGGAGTGAATGCTACAGAACATATCCGGATATTTGAGGCCAAGCTTCATTGCGCCATAGCCGCCCATTGACAGGCCGCCGATAGCCCGGCCCTTGCGGTTGCGAATCGTCGGGAACACGCGGTCAACCGCACCCACCACATCCTGAATGATGTGATCTTCGTACTTCAGGCCCGGCGGAGTTGCCGCATTTGTGTAAAAACCGCGATGCGTTGTCGGCATCACCACAATCAGCGGGAATAGTGACGCGTAACGTTCAATTCCTGTCCGGCGCAGCCAGATGCTCTGGTCATCCGAAAGTCCATGCAGCAGATACAAGACCGGGAAGGGACCTTTGCCGTTATCCGGGAAAATTACATTCATGCTGGTGGCAAGTCCCAGGGAATTACCGAAAAAATTGACCTGTAGTAGCGACATGAGAGACCTCGCATATCCGAACAAACTGATTGATGAATACGAAAAGGCTAAAGCAGGGCGGCGCAAAAATCAATTCTGACAAATACGTGCTATTGCCGATTTTCTTCTTTATCCTTCTGTTATTAACCATTTTACGTTATAATGATGGGTCTCTCTGGCGGGCGGCGAAACAACTTTATTTTGACTCGGGATACCTATGTTTGTTGATCGTGCGGAAATTGAGGTTCTTGCTGGCGACGGCGGTAACGGATGCGTATCGTTCCGGCGCGAAAAATATGTGCCAAATGGCGGTCCCGATGGCGGCGACGGCGGCGATGGCGGCTCGGTTTATCTTGAGGCTACCCCCGGCGTTGATACGCTTCTTGATATGATTGGCCGACATCATTGGCGCGCGGACCGTGGTGAGCACGGCATGGGTAAAAAATGCGCCGGCAAAAATGGCAAAGATCTGGTTATCCGCGTTCCGCCGGGTACGTTGATTGTCGATAAAACTTCCGGCATCGTTCTGGCGGATCTTAAAACGCCCGGCAAGCGCGTGCTTGTCGCCAAAGGCGGCAAAGGCGGCAAGGGGAATATCAATTTTGTCAGTTCCGTTCGCCAGGCTCCTGATTTTGCTGAGCCCGGCGGCAAGGGCCAATCGCGCATGCTCGCCCTTGAGCTGCGTCTGATTGCGGATGTCGGCCTTGTCGGTAAGCCCAACGCCGGCAAATCAACCTTGCTTTCGCGTCTCTCGCGCGCCAATCCCAAAATTGCGGACTATCCGTTTACTACGCTGACTCCTCAACTTGGCATTGCGGAACTTGACGCGGATCGCCGGTTGCTCATCGCGGATATTCCGGGGCTGATTGAGGGCGCTTCTGATGGCGCTGGCCTCGGCCTTGATTTTCTGCGTCACATTGAACGCACGCGCGTGATCGTTCATCTCATTGACATCATGCCGCTTGACGGCACAAATCCGATTGATAACTACAAAGAAATCCGCAAGGAACTTAAGGCTTACTCGCCAAAACTGGCCGCTAAGCCGGAAGTGCTCGTCGCCAATAAAATGGATCTGGCAGGCGGATCGGAAGCGCTTGCGGACTTGCGCGATGCTTTGCCCGGCAAACAGATTTATGCGATCTCCGGCGTAGCGGGCACAGGCCTGCGGCCGCTGCTTGAGCAGATCTGGGTTGAGGTTAAAAAAGCGCCGATCGCAGAACCATTCCTGACAAAAGAACAGAAGCCAAAAGCGCCGGCCGCAGCAGAAAAACCGATTCCGGCATCATCCGCCAAAACAAAATCACCCGCCAAAAAGAGCAAGGGCCTGCTTGAGGCTCCGGTTGAAGTTCCGGCGGATGAGTCTGGCAAAGATATTCCGCCGCTGGCCGATCCTGAACTGGTTGCGGAAATTGAGGCCATGAGGGCTGATGACAAACGTAAAGGCCGTTACTACAAACGCAATTCGCAATCTGATGTATAAACGAAAATGCCAAAACTCACTTGGCAAATGATAAAAGAAGGTTCTTTTTCCCCCGCTGAAGCACGAGGTTCTTATGAGCGTACTGGCAATTGATATCGGTAACAGCCGCATTGGTTTAAATGTTTTTACCGCCGGAAAGGCGCAGGATGCGGCCGTGCGCATGACGCATGCGCAAATTGATTCTGAATTAGCCGCCACACTCAAAAGCCTCTGGGAAAAATGCGAAGGCGAAACGCGCAGCAACGAAGACGGGACCTCCGGCGTGGTCATTGCCAGCGTTGTGCCGGAGCTGACGCATCGCATTGCGCAATGTGTTCTTGAGCACCTGAATCAGCACGCGCAGGTTGTGGGCGAGCACATCAAAGTGCCGCTCAAAACGGCGCTGCGTGATGAATCAACCGTCGGCCAGGATCGTCTTCTCGGCGCGCTTGCTTCCTATGTCAATGTTGAGGGCGCCTGCGCCATCATTCAGCTTGGCAGCGCGCTTGTGGTTGACTGCATTGATGACGAAGGCGTATTTCGCGGCGGCGCGATTGCTCCCGGACTGCAAATGGGGGCGCGCGCACTTGAGTCGCATACCGCACAACTGCCGGAAGCATCACTGACGCCGCCGGCAGAAGACGTTCCTTTTGGCCGCTTTACCCAGGAAGCGATCAATCTGGGACTTTATGTTGGCGCTCGCGGCGCCATTCGTGAACTTATTGAGCGTTATGCCACCGCGCTTGGCACTTGGCCGCATGTCGTCGCCACCGGCGGCGATGCGCAGGCGCTTTTGGGCAATTCAGAGCTTGTTGATTCGTTTATTCCGGATCTTGTTCTTCAGGGCGCGGCGCTCGTTTGGGAACATCATCGCGAAAACAACGAAAAATAAAAATCTTATTTCTGCGTGAGCGTGCCGATGCTTTTTTTGCCGGCCGGCAGCCCGTAAATTTCGCTGGCGACATGCTGCCATTTGGCGCGGCGCTGCGGCGCGACATTCTGCGTGGTGATAAAATAATCCATTGTCTGGTAGATGCAGCACAAACCTGTGCGGTCATTGGCGCACGCCGGGCATGTGTCATGCTTGAGAAAATGCACAAATCGCACAATCAGCGACCATGCTTCGCTGGTGGTAGAGTCGGCCGAGAGCGCCTTTGCGCCGGAGAAATCACCTTTTTCCGCTGCCTCAAGCGCATCGGCAATTGACGCCGGCTGCTGCGAAAGATGCATGCGCAAACCTTCGCGTTCGGCCGCAAGCCTCAGCACGCGCCGCCACTGGCGCAGCGGCATTTTGCGGTTACCGAGCAACTCACGCGCCATCGCATATTCAACGCATGTTCCCTGCGAAATCAGCATCGCAAAACGATCCGCCGACGCGTGATCCATTTCCGGCGCGGATTCGGAAATGACGGATTTAAGCTGCAAAGAAGTCTGCGACTCCATTTCGCTCAAATGCGTATTCGGAAACATCACCGATTGCTGGCATGACGGACATACTCCCTTTTTACCCGCCCAGCCGAGAGGCGCTTTTAGCACTCGGCCGCAATGCGGGCAGGGAAAGCGAAAAAGCTGCATAGGTGTAGCCGGCTCGCTCATGGTTGTCCTATGTGCAATCAAAGTCAGATGTGACGGACGTATTTTCTGATGTGAACGCACACATCTCAACAAAAAAATACGTGCTCTCTATTTTTTTATCGGCTCAATAGGTGGGGATTTGAAAAGAATGCGGCAAATATGCTGTTAATTCTGCAATTCATGATGCTGAATTTGATAAATCATCAAGCATGATCGCGCTTGGCGTCCGGCTTAATGGTCATCATCAGCGCCGTCAGGTCGTCACGCTGATGCAGAGAGCCTTCCTGATGATCAAGTTCAGTCACAAATGAATCAAAACCGGAATGCGGATCAGGCGACGCCATTTTTTTAAACTCGTCTTTATAGCGTTCGCTGACCACATCATCCCCGGCCGGGTATGCTGTCTCAAAACCATCAGAATACATCAGTATGCTGTCGCCCGGATCAAGCTGAATCTTCATGACGGGAAATTTTTCATCCGGAAATACGCCCAGCAGCGGGCCATCAGGCTCAAGCTCGCGCATGCCGCCGTCACGTTTTAGCAGATACGGACACGGATGTCCCGCGCGCGCAAGCTGAAGCTCAAATGTATGAATGTTCAGCACGCCGTAAACCATTGTGACAAACTGCGAGAGCGAAAGCTGCTGCTGGCAGATTTCCGTATTCAGATGAAAAAGCGCCTCATCAGGAGGAACTATGCGATAGGCTGATCCGCGCACGCCCGGCTGGTCAATTTCCTTAATGCGCAATGTGCGCTTGATAAAAATCGTCAGCAGGGCGGCCGGCATGCCGTGGCCCACCGCATCGGCGATATAAAATCCCAGATGATGTTCGTCAAGACGCATGGCGTCATAAATGTCGCCTGATACATACGACGCCGGCCGGAACAGTACGCGGAATCCGCATCCGTTGCTCTCCGGCATTTTGCGCGGCAGAAAGTCTGTCTGTAATCGCGCTGCCAGACGCATTTCTTCATCCATTTGCGTCATCTGCTCCTGCACGCCGTGATCCAGTTGGCGGAGCATCGCATTTTCTCTGCGTAATTGCTGAAGGATTGGCCGCGTGGCCAGCAATCCCTCAATTCGGCCGACAAGTTCCTCCGGCGGGCAACCGGCCGATACGGCCATAAAGCCATCGTTCTGTACCATTTCGCGCGCGGCCGCCAGGTCATGACCTTTCGGCACCACCAGTACCGCGCCGATCTGTCTATTGCACAGCTCATCAAGAACATGAATAAGCGTTGACTGGCTGCCGTTAAAATAAGCGTGCGGCGCGACAACCACGGCCGCGGCGGGATTCTGCTTGAGATGTTCAAGAGATTGACCGACTGATGTGATTTCGCAATGAATATCGGACTTCTGAAAAAGACTCGTGAGGCTCAGTCTTTCTGCGCCTTCGTCCGCGATCACCAGTATGTTATTTTTCTTTGCCGTCATACGATTTGTATCTGCCACGTTTTCGTATTTGAGATACTGTTATTTAGTCTCGTCACCACGCGGCATCAGCTTTAGGAATTTTTCGGGTAGGGCCAGCGGATCGCCCTCTTTAAGGCCCAGTTCCTTTGCCGCACCCGCGTTGAGCTCAATAACCGCCCGCGCCACAGGCGCATTGCGCACGCCGACTTCATCATACGGCTGAAGCGTAAATATACCTGCCACATGATCATCGTGAATGTAAATGAGATCAAGTGAAATACGTGTATTTTTCATCCAGAAACGATACGCATCCGCTTTTTCAAACAGAAAGATCATGCCATGATCCTGGCTCATCTGGTCGCGGTACATCAATCCGCGTTGGCGCGTTTCTTCCGTATTGGCGATCTCAAGCGTCAACGTGCGATTGTGAATCGTCAGCGTTTCGGCCGGCAACGTGCCGCCTTCCTGCGAGCATGCGGCCAGCAGCAGGGCCAATGCGGAGACGATGAACTTTCTGTTAATCATGCGTGTGCTCATTTGCGAAACGTTTTGAGTTCTTTTTTCAGCAGCTTGATCGGCAGGCCCACGACATTTTCCCATTCGCCGCTGAGCAGAGAGACAAACGGATCTTCGTCCTGAATGCCATACGCGCCGGCCTTGCCTTGCCACAATCCTGAATCAAGATACGCCTCAAGCTCGCGTGGCGAAAGTTTTTTCATTTTGCACACGGAGACTGCCTTAAGCAATTTTTCCTGCTGATCGCCTATCAGCGCCAGGCCGGTGATGACTTCGTGCTTTTTGCCTGAGAGTTCAGAGAGCATCGCGCGCGCATGGCGGTGGTCGCGCGGTTTGCCCAGGATTTTGCCATCAAGGATCACAATCGTATCCGCGCCGATGACCGTGGCGTGGCGAATCTTATAATGCCGGCGCACGGCCTGCGCTTTGGCGTAAGCCAGGCAGACCGGCCAGATTTCCGGCATAACTCCCTTTGGGCAGAGAGTCGGTTCTTCTTCCGGAGAGGTCAGCGTCTTAAATTCATAACCGGCCGCGGCCAGCAGCTCACGCCGGCGCGGCGATGCGGATGCGAGAATCAATAAATCTTTTTTCATGGCGATATGGTAGAGGCAAAGAGCTAAAATCACCACATCACAACCAGAGATCGCCACTGCCATCAAATGATGAGCGAGGAAAATGAGTGCGCATCAGCCGTAAACAATTTGATTCTCTGCTTGAGCAGGCCATTGCCGAACTCCCGCCGCAGTATGCGCGCTGGCTTGAGGAAGTGCCGGTGATTGTTGAAGATTTTCCCTCGGGCAGGATGCTGACTGATTTTGGCGTGGATGATCGCGGCGATCTTCTGGGTTCTTTTCATGGCCGGGCGTTTACGCAGCGCAGCGTTGAGGAGCGCGCCGAGGTTCCGGAGAGTATTTATCTTTTTCGCCATGCTTTGGCAGACGAATGCGATAGCGAAAAAGAGTTAGCCGAACAAATTCGCATTACGCTTCTGCACGAAATTGGCCACCTGGCCGGTTTTGATGAGGATGAACTTGAGGATAAAGGATATGGGTGAGAATTGAATTTCAGAACAAAATAAAAAAGGGCGCCTCGCGACGAGACGCCCTTTTTTGATTGTGCGATAAATCGCGGCCGATCAACGATAAAATTCGATGATCAGGTTCGTGTTGATTTCAAACGGAACCTGCTCCGGCGTCGGCTTGGCGAGGACTTTGGCCTCAAGCTGGGCCGGATTGAACTCAAGCCATCCCGGAACCTGGTGGCCGGCGAGGCCTTCCATGTTCTCGCGCAGGAGCTTGGTGGCTTTATCCTTAAAGGTGATGACCGCGCCAGACTCAACCTGGAAGCTCGGACGATCAACCTTGATGCCGTTTACCTTGACGTGGCCATGCGCTACGAGCTGACGGGCCGCCCAGATTGAGCGGACAACGCCCAGGCGGCGCACGATGTTGTCAAGACGAGTCTCAAGAAGCTGAACCAGCGTGACGCCGGTGTTGCCTTTGGTTGCCTTAGCGGCGGCCATATAGCGACGGAACTGTTTTTCAAGAACGCTGTAGTGCGCCTTGACGCGCTGCTTTTCGCGCAGACGAACGCCGTAATCCGAGAGACGCTGGCTGTGAAAACCATGCATACCCGGGGCAATAAATTCAGCTTTGTTGTGTTTGGGAAGATCGGCAATCGCAACGCCGAGACGACGAGACAGACGAACCTTCGGGCCGGTATAGCGGGACATGAGAAACTCCGAATCATTGAGACAACAGAACTCAGGTAGCACCTAAGTGCTTGTCATCTCAAGCATTATAAGGCCAGCGTACCCGCAAAACACGCGTTTTGTGAGCCTTCTTGGCCATGTGATAGAAAGGCAAGAATAGTAGAAGCTCGGCGAAGAGTCAAGCCGATAGCAAGCAGAAGAGTTAAGCGAGTCATTTTGTTAAACAAGTTAAACGAGAAAGGGATTTCTCGTTGCCAAAGAGTAGATCACGACATACGCTTAACTCGTTTTACCCGCTTAACTTGCTTAACCTGTTACCCGGAGTCTCCCCGTGCCAGAAATTCGTTTATCCGCGCCTGATATCACTCAGCTTGAAATTGATGCCGTACTTGAGGTTTTGCATACGCCGCAGTTATCGCTGGGGCCTAAAATTCCGGAATTTGAGAATGCGTTTAAGCGGCATTTGGGGGTTGAGCATGCCGTGGCGGTGTCATCGGGCACGGCCGGACTGCATTGCTGCCTGCTTGGGCTTGGCATAGGCCCGGGTGACGAAGTGATCACCACGCCGTTTTCGTTCATCGCATCAAGCAACGTGATTTTGATGGTCGGCGCAAAGCCGGTTTTTGTGGATATTGATCCCAAAACGCTCAACATCAATGTTGAGAAGCTTGAGTCCGCCATCACGCCGAAGACCAAAGCCATTTTGGCCGTTGAGGCTTTTGGTAATCCGGGTGATTTTGACAAAATTGTTCAGATTGCCGCGCGCCACGAAATTCCGCTGGTAGAGGATTCCTGCGAAGCGCTGGGGTCATCGCATGGCGGCCGAAAGGCCGGCACCTTTGGCCGCTGCGGCGTGTTTGGTTTTTATCCCAACAAGCAAATGACCACCGGCGAAGGCGGCATGGTGGTGACCAATGACAAACATCTGGCCGACATGTGCCGCAGTTACCGCAATCAGGGGCGCGATCCGCAGGCCGGCGCGGCCGGTAACGGCGCCGGCTGGCTTGGCCATGTGCGTCTGGGCTATAACTATCGCATGAGCGATATCAACGCGGCCCTGGGCATCGCGCAGATGAGCCGCCTTGAAGAAATCCTTGAAAAACGCCAGCGCGTGGCGCACGAATATGTTCAGCGCCTGATGGATCATCCGCACATTGTGCTGCCGACCATTCACGAAAAAACCGTGATGTCCTGGTTTGTGTTTGTGATTCGCCTCTCGGAAGTTTTTAATGCCGATGATCGCCAGGCGATTCTCACCTATCTGCGCAATCACGGCATCGGCTGCTCAAATTATTTCCCGCCGATTCATCTTCAGCCGTTTTATAAAGAAACGCTTGGCACAAAAGAGGGGGACTATCCGGTGACCGAATATGTTGCCGCACGCACGATCGCGCTGCCATTTCATGCGAACCTGACCCCGATGGAGCAAGACCGCGTGATGCATCATCTGAATGAGGCTGTGGGACTGAGACTCTCCGAAAAATAATTGGCCAGCCATCGCGGGTTGGCGCTGATAACAATGTAAGATGCGTCAGAGTCATTTTGTTGCGTACCCACCTTGGGGTTAAAACCGCCGGGGCTTCGGAATAAAAAAAGGCGTCCGCGTTTGCGGGCGCCTTTTTTATTTGATGATTGTCGGTTCAAAATCAGTCCGGCAGAACGACGCTGATGGTATCAAGCCAGGGGCTGGGGTTTTCTGATTTGTCCATTTTTTTGATGGTCAGTCCACTCCATTCCTCAGTGGCATTGGCCGGAACATCAATTGACACAAACGTATTGGGTTTGGCATCGGCCGGAATTTTCAGCAGGCCGATATGTTTTTGTCCGCTTTTATTGGCAATATATAAACCGTACTTGGCTACAGGCTGATCATCCACATACATGCGGATGCGAATGATGGCTTTCCCAGCCGGCGTCGGCAGGCCAAACCAACTGGTGACAAAACCCCATTGGCTCATTTTGCCGGTAATGCGGGCGATTTTTTCGGCTTCGCAGCCGTCAACTTTTTTCGCCTCCATTTTGCCTTTTTCGACGGCATTGCCGCCGTCGCCGGTGTACAGATTGTCACCGCTTGATGTCTGGTGAACTGTTTCTGCCAGGCTCACGCTACAGAACGCAACCAGTATGGCCAGGGTTAGTAATGATTTGTTTATGTTCATATCATACTCCTTAAATGATGAACTTTATTTCAACTCAATTTCGCATTCATTCCATGATGTATCCGGCAGTAACAATTTGCCGTCCGTGATGCGGATCTGAATCGGATCGGCTGATTTTGGCCGGGTGATTCGCATCTGCCACGCGTGAGAATCACCGGCAATCTGAAGTCCGCTCAGCGCAACCTGCGGCCCGGCGATATCCGCGCCGGTCTCGTCATTGCATGTTCTGCTGATGATGATGTGGCCGCTGGCGGAAAGTTCCCTGCCATCCGCCGCAACGGCAATCACCGTCGCAAATCCCTGCCCGCTGACGGAGAGCTTTTTAAGTCCCGCCGGCGCGGATTGATCAAGCATTCCGCTGAATGCCTCGGCCGATGGCGCCGCAACCGTCAGTTGTTTGCGCGTGATATCCTTGATGATTTGTTGCGTATCCGATACCAGCGGGCCGGCCGGCGCATCCTTCAGATAGGGCGCATCAGTCGGGGCCGTCGCGCCGGTGCGGAAGACTTTGCGAATGGCATGAATGCTTTGCCATCCGGCTTTGGGCATGGCCTGTCCGCGCATGAGGCCGTGATAATCCGCGGCAAATTTATCGCTGTCAACCGGCAGCAGAATCGGGCTGACGCTTGGCGAGACAAGCCCGCGGCGGAACATGATCCCGGCCGTGCGCAAATGATCCTGCATTAACCCGTCACTCATCAAATTGCCGATGTTGGCGGCGCGCATAATCTCCTGAGCCATTCCGTCATCAGCTATTTTGCTATCGCCATGCTGCCAGGCAAACCAGACGATTCCCGACCAATTCTGAAAATTACCGTATGCGCCGGCAGCCAGAGGCAGCATGCTGCGATAAGGGCTTTCGGTTTTGATCTTTTTTTCGCCCTCTGATTGATTAAATTCACCAAGAATCAGCGGTTTGCCGGCAATAGCGCTGCGGCTTTTATTAAGGACAAAATCCTCCGCGCCATTCGCTACAAAAGGATTGTTATATTCGTGATCTTCAACATAATCAGCGCTGCGCGAGAGCATGCCCAGCATGCGATCTCCACGCCAGAGATTTGAAAAAGAAACCGCGGCCTGCGAACCGGATTCGCGGATGATTTTCTTCATGCGCAGCAGGTAATCTTCATCCATTTTGCGGAAGAAATCCGCACGAACACGCGCAATTTTCTGGCTTGCCGGTTTGTAGATGTTGCCGCCCTCAACACCCTGTGACGCGGCGTATGCGTGCCACTGAGCAGTCAACTCATTGAGAAAATATTCCGGCAGTTTATTCTGGCAGATAATCGTATATTCAGACGAAAATTCGTTGATAAGTTCATACGAAATAACCTGCGGATCTTCCGCATACGCCAGTTTACTGTAAGGATTACGATGCTCAAGCATGCGGCGCAGAAATTCCTCATTGATCATCGCGGCGCGGCGGTCAAAGACCGGCAGCATCTTGCGAACATCAAAAGATTTCTGCCAGGGCCAGTCATTAAGATCGTCAATCGCGGCCGCCCATGCTTTGGCGTCATCCGTACCGGGATCAAGAATCGCCGCATCGCCCGGCAGGTAATCACGCGTCCATCCCAGGGCCAATTGCAGGTAAATTCCATTTTTTCTCAGCGCGGCATTCAGGTAATCAAAGCGATCCCAGGCTTCGTCATCCCAATCGCGGGAATTATTTTTATATTGCAGCAGCGATGTGATCTGGGATTTGGTCACCCAGTCGCGGCTGGGCCGCAGCATGTGATGCGGCCGAACCAGATTAAATTCAAACTTCGCAAGATTCCGCGCCAGCTTGTCTGCCACATCATGCGTGGGATAAAACGCCACAAGATTGACGCCCCAAAAACGCACCGGCGCGCCGGAAGCGTCAACAAATTGCTCGCCCTTTGGCGTCAGCGGAACAACGGCTTGTTGCGCGCACGCAGAGGCAACGATGCCCGATGCGCAGGCCAATGCGGCCAGCGAAAATGACAGAAAACTTTTTTTCATGAGATCCCGTTACGTCAGAAACATATGACAAATAATCAGAGGATTAGCCGCCGTATCAGCGATATCTGCGGTCAACATTGGTGCTGAACCAGTTGCCGGACCATCCCGTTGACGCCGGCAGGTTCGGTTTCCATTCCGCATCGCCGGCCAGAAAAACCACGTTATAGCCGCCGCGATGATAGGGCCGGCCGATGTCCATCATAAAATTGTCGGCATCAATACCTTTGTCTTCGTCGCGGTAACCGCTGGTATCAACGCGATTGATCCTCAGTGCCGATCCGGTAAAGTTATTGATGCGCTGAAAATAATCAGATCCCCAGTAACTCGGCGGCTTGCTGATGTTTCCCGGTTTATATTGACTGTAACTATACTGCCCCGGTGACCATGCGGCCGGACAATGAAAAACATTCGGGCTGCTCAAAAATCCGCCGCCCAGCAGCAATCCGTCGCCGATCCATGAACTGTCTTTATGCAGAAGCGAATAGGAGCCTCCCGAATCCTGACTCCATGTCCACCCGTTATAGTCCTGGCAGTACATCTGGTAACCAAAACCGATCTGCTTGAGATTGCTCAGGCAGACGGTGCGCTTGGCCTGCTCGCGCGCATTGTTAAGCGCGGGCATCAACAGCGCGATAAGCGTCACGATGATCGCCACGACCACCAGCAGTTCAATAAGCGTAAAGGCATGATCTCTGGCAATCGCACTGAACTTTTGGTTCCTGTTTGTCAGCATGTTCATCCTCCGCCAGTTACCCGCAACAGATCACTCACATACGCTCATCAGGTTTGGCGCGCGAGGGTCTGTTGACCAGCAACAATCCGCCGATCATCAATAGCGCTAATGACGCCGGTTCGGGAACCGTGGTGTAGTCAATAGTTAATATCGGCCCAAGAGCGTTCTGGCTTGGTGAACGAAAGTACATACCATAAGAGGTGCCGCTGCCGAACATCACCAAACCGTTATTGGACGTGGCGTCATTCACCCAACTCTGAACTATAGCCGTGACATCAAGCGTAATCCACGAGTTGACTTGCGTTGAGACAACACTTTGCGTGACGTGGCTGGCGATGTCAAAATCAACGCCGGATACCGGCCCATTATGCGCGAGCGAATCATTGCCCCAATATGCCGTTGGTGTGCCCGATTCATAACTGCGGTAGGTATCCGTTACTGTTGAGGCCGACCATGATGTATTCATGGTATACAGATTGACTGCGGCGGTACTTGGTGATCCGGTTCCCCAGAAACCGGCCACATACAATTTGAGTGTGGCGGAAGTTACTGTGGCTCCGGTGGGGACCTGAGTTGTGCCGTTGCCCGTGATGTTGCTGAATTTCAGCAGGCCGGCCTGCTGGCGTGAACTGTCAGCCAGGCCAAATGCATAAAGACGCCAGTCATGAATGTTTGATAGCGAATTACCCCCATTGACTGCGCTGCCCTGAATCGTGGCATATTCCGCGCCCGCATAACTATTTATGCCTTGTTGCAGTGTAATTGTTGTGGCTGATGCAATAGTTGCAGGTGCTACTAACATGAGTGCTGAAAAAACTCCCCAGCTTCCGGCGAATACGTTTTTCATTTCCCTTCTCCTTCGTGAGATTGACGATTATGTGATATGCACTATTTCGACGGGCGGAAAATCTCCCATCGTTTCTTATCCGTTCGCATCAAGTATCCGGGCGGCATCATTGATGATCAGCGTAATGCCGGCCCGCATGTGTCTCCCGGGCAAAGTTCAAGCGAAAGAACCTGCGATGCCAGGGAATCCGATTTGTCATCCATTTTTTTCATCAGCATGTGTACCGCGGCCGTGCCTGCTTCCTCCACCGGCACGCCGATGACACCCATCGTCCTGCCGATATATTGCTGGTTGCTTTGTTCCGGCGCCGCGTTGGCGGACGAACCAAATGTCATCAGCGAAAGATCCTCCGGCACCGATAACCCCGCCATTGTCGCGGCCATCAGCAATCGCACGCCGCAGTCATATGCGATAATCGCGGTAGGGCGCCGGGCGCTGCGCAGCAAGTCGACGCTGGCCTCAAGCCGGTGCGTAACAGCAATGCCCGCAAAGAGTTTGCGCGCCACCGGCTCAATGCCGGTTTCCCGCATGGCCGCCGCATAACCGTTATAGCGATCCGCGTGACTGTAGTGCGTGTCGGCCCATTCTTCCTGCGGACAAAAATCAATGTAGCAGATATCGCGATGGCCCAATTTCAGCAAATGTTCCGTTGCGCGATAGGCTCCGGCAAAATCATTGTAATAAACAGCATCACTGTTTTGCTTGCGATTGATCCACACGGCCGGCACATGATATTGCTCCATCAGATTGACCATCTGCGGCGGCACGCGGTCGGTATAATTAATCAGCAGGCCGTCACAGGCCCATTCGCGCAGTATCGCCGGCAACTTGGCCGAATCCGTCAGATCTTCATCCGGCAATTTTGATACGATCAGCCGCAACCCGCGCTCATTCAGCGCATCATGTATGCCGCTGAATAACTCATCAGGCAGATAACTGCGGCCACGATCCGTACTCAACACCAGCGCAATCGTGTTAAATCGTCCACGACGCATCGCGCGCGCCGAACTGTTGGGCAAATACCCCAGTCGCTGGGCAATCTGCCTGATCTGCGTCGCGCGCTCAACGGCGCTTGGCCAAACTTCCTTATTCTCCCCGCGTAGTACACGCAGCACTGTATTGGGAGAAACATTGGCCTCAGTTGCTATTTGTTCAAGTACGCCCATGATTCATCTTCTGCTGTCGCAGCTTAAACGATTCTCAATTTTCGCTCACAACACATAACCGACTTGTGGTGTCTTCAGATTTCACATCATGCATGCGTCGCTTTTATAACGAAAGATAACGGCTCATGCATTCTGTGATTATTGCGAATTATTTTAGAATCGTCACTAATTTAGAAACGTCACCAAAATATACCTTACGTCAGCAGGAATGCAAAAAGAAAAGATAAAAAACGTATGTGCGAATTATTTGGTGCGGTATAGAGAGTCTTAGTGTGGATGTACTATCCGTGTATTTCCCTTAATGTTTATTCTGTTGTTTTTCATCAAGCGTGATACGCTCGTTAATGATTTTCCAGAATTTAACATAATTAGCTTCAACGTAACGGGCATGTGCGCCGCTGTCATTGTATATAAATGTCATTTTAACTTTGACTTGGTTGTTTTTTTCTTGTGTGACAAGAATATTGAATTTAGAAGCCTGAAATGCAGGAACTGTCATGTACTCAAGTGGTACATCGGTGGCATTGGGCCAATTATCAAAACCATATTCTTCCCAAGTTGCTTTGTTGATTCGGTTAGCTTCTGCTATTCGATCATCGGATAGAATCTGTAACTCAGCATCTCGAAAAAGAAAACCACTCGCTGCAATATAGCCAGCGTCTTTGGCTACAGTGCTAACAGAACATTGTTCAATTGATAAAGCTTTGATAATTGAATTAAAAACAAGGTCATAATCCTTATTAAATAATTTTTCTCCATGTTCTGCTATGATTTTCTGGCAAGCACTTTCCTGCAATGTATTCCATTCAATTCTTTTTTTTGTGAGAGCCTCTTTTTCCTGCTTTGCTCGTTGTATTCTATCTGGACTGGGGCCATAGCAGCCTGACAGAAACGTTAAACTCAAGATTGTTGCCGCTATGTATATGACCAATAAATAGTGTTTGTTCATGATGATGTAATCCTTGGTTAATGATGAATAATCTGTAAAGGAGTTATATCTGTTTTTTGGCTATTTGTGGAAGTGATAATATCGCAATGCCAACAACAATGGAATAAAGTAATACCGAATTATACAAAAAACACCCGCATTTGCGGGTGCTTCTTTTCAGCATTCAGCATTTAACATTCAGAATTGATCCCTGATCTCATTCCCACGAGACCGGCTGATTGGTGCTCTCAAGCACGGCCAGCCAGAGGTCGCCGCGCGGATCAACGGTTTGGCGTTGTTGGGTCGCCAGCGTGATTGGCAGATGTACAAAGCGGTTATGCCAGTGGCCGATGATCATTTCAGTTTTGCCGGCCATCGCCGCGTGCACGGCCGCCATCGCCAGGCTAAAGCAGTAAACCGCGTCATACGGATTGGCCGGTACGGAGCGGATTGAGTAACTGGGGTCAAAATATTTGACGTTAACTTCCATTTCCTGGCTGTCAAAGTACGTGTTGATTTTGTCCTTGATGAACAGGCCGATGTCCTGAAATTTCACATTGCCGGAAGCATCGCGGTCGTTGTTTGAGCCCAGAAGATCCTGGCCAGTGCCTTCGGCCACTACAATCACAGCGTGGCCGCGACGCAGCATGCGGCGCTTGAGAACTTCAAGAAAGCCCTTTTTGCCCTCCATGCGCAGCGGCACTTCAGGAATCAGCACAAAATTGGCGTCAGCCATCGCCAGCGACGCGTTACAGGCGATAAAGCCTGAATGCCGGCCCATCAGTTTGACCAGGCCGATGCCGTTTGGCGAGCCTTTGGCCTCAACGTGCGCCGCGCGGATATGTGTGGTGGCTTCGGCCACAGCGGTCTGAAAACCGAATGACGGCTCAACGAACATGATGTCATTATCAATGGTTTTGGGGATGCCGATGACGGCTACTTTGCCGCCGCGGCGCTCAACTTCGCGGGCGATATCGCGGCCGCCGCGGATCGTGCCGTCGCCGCCGACCACAAAGAGGATATTGATTGACATGCGCTCAAGGCAGTCGACAATTTCTATAGAATCCTGCTCGCCGCGGGACGAGCCCAGGATCGTGCCGCCGCGCTCGTTAATGTCAGAGACAATTTCCGGATCAAGGTCAATCACGGGGTGATTGAACTTGCTGATAAAGCCCTGGTAACCGTTCTTAAAACCGTAAATTTTGGTCACGCCATAGCGCTGAAAAAGCTCAATGACCAAACCGCGGATGACGTCATTAAGACCCGGGCAAAGCCCGCCGCAGGTCACGATGCCCACGCGCGTTTTTGAGGGATCAAAAAAGATTTTGGCGCGCGGGCCGGCCAGTTCAAGTGACGGTGGCGCAACCTGCGTATCGCCGGCTTTTGTGGCCGTTACGCGGTCATCAAGCAAAATGCGATCGTCGTCATCCACGTAATCAAAACCGAGGCCGGGTTGAGACAAAAGCGGCAAAATCGGGGAATCAATACGTGCAGAACCCAGTGATTTAATGATAAGATCTTCAGACTTAGGAATGAACATAAAGAACCTCAAGACAGAAAAGCGGCAGCATTATAAGGACAAAAGGCTCCGATTTGGATTTAATTCTTTCGGAATTATGCAAAATATTGCAGCCGAGACATAAATAATGCCTGAAAAAAGGGTTGTGATTATATTCGTTTATGTGATTTATTTATAAGCAAAAATTGCCTGTTTGTGTGTTGAATAAGCTATATATTGCGTGGTACGCTCTTGCGGGTGCTACGGGTTGTAGCAGCGGATGAGGATGACACGGAGGTCGCGCGATGCGTCTGGCCAAGCTTGAACTCTCAGGTTTTAAATCTTTTGCTGACTATACTGAGTTTGTCTTTGACGAAGGCATTACGGGTATTGTCGGGCCAAACGGTTGCGGCAAGTCAAATGTCGTTGACGCGGTTAAATGGGTGCTGGGCGAAATGTCCGCCAAGAGCCTGCGCGGCGACGCGATGCTTGATGTTATCTTCAATGGTTCGGGCAATCGCAAACCGATGGGCATGGCGGAAGTCAGCCTCACCTTTGCGAATCAGGATCGCAAGTTGGCTGTTGATGCGGATATGGTCAAAATCACGCGCCGGCTGTATCGCGATGCCACGTCTGAATATCTCATTAACAACCAAATGTCGCGTCTGAAGGATATCCGCGAACTGTTTTTTGATACTGGTGTGGGCGTTGACGCGTATTCGCTCATTGAGCAGGGCCGCGTTTCGGCTTTGCTTGAGGCAAACAGCGTTGAGCGTCGCGAAATTTTTGAAGAAGCCGCCGGCATTTCTCGTTTTAAGCAGCGCAAGAAAGAAACGCTCCGCAAGCTGGAGAAAACCGACCAGAATCTCAGCCAGTCGCAGCTTGTTCTGGATGAAGTTGACAAGCAGCTTCGCAGTGTCAAAGTTCAGGCTGGCCGCGCTCGTAATTATCAGGAATACGCCGCGCGCTTAAAGGAATTGCGCTCTGCCTATGTGATGCAGGAATATGACGGACTTTATCACAAGCAAGTTGAGCTGAACGAAAAATTTGATCTGGTTGTCGATGAACTTGCCGCCGCGCGCCGGCAGCTTGATGAGCATCGCACACGCCAGGGTGAATTGCAGATTGAGCTTGAGGCAGCGCAGGAATCCGTTCGCAAGACTGAGCGCGAGCTGATGGCCGCGCAAGGCGAGCAGCAGAACGCAACGCAGCGCAAGCAGTTTGCTGAGCAGCAGATTGTTCAGGCGACGGAGCAACGCGAGTTGCTCAGCGCGCGCCAGGGAGATTTGGCCGAGCGCCTTGCCAATCGTGAAAAGGAAGTGGCCGAAACCGAAGCCGCCTACGCCGCGATTGATGAGCAGCTTAAGACGCACGAAGCCGCCGTGGCCGAAGCCACCGCCAAGCAGGAAGCGGCCGCCAAAGCCATCGCCGAAATGAACCGCCAGGTTGATGAGCAAAAGAGCCGCGCGATAGACCTGATGCGTCAGGCTTCGCGACTGCATAATGATATTAACGGCCTGAAGATTCAGCAGGAAAATCTGCTGCATCAAAAAGAACGTCTTGAGCAGCGCAAGGCGCAGATTGATCAGCAGGTCGCGCAGCTTAAGGCCGCGGCCGGCGAACTTGAGACTCGCCGCAATGAACTTGCCGAGCAATCTTCCGCGCTGAGTTCACAGGCGGAAGAAGTACGCAATCAGCAGAAAGACACCAATCAGAAACAGGCCGAACTTTCGCAACAGCTTGCGCGTCATCGCGAGCAGCGCAGCGGCCTTAAGAGCCGTCAGCAGGTTTTGCAGGATTTGCAGGCAAAACGCGAAGGCGTCAATCAGACCGTGCGCGATGTGCTTAAAACACGCGATACCGGCAACGGTTATGCCTACGTTCAGGGAATGGTTGCCGATATTTTTAAGACGGATCTGCAAAATGCGCTGGTCGTTGAGGCGGCGCTTGGTGATACCGTTAATGCGCTGGTGATTGACAATACGCCGGCGCTTGTGGCCGATGGCGAACGCTGGCGCAAGCTCGGCGGCCGCGTGGCCACGATCGCTGCCGATCGCCTGCCGCCTTATCAGGGCGGCATCAACTGGGATTGGCAATCACTGGGTTATGCCGCCGCCCCGGCGCTTGATATCGTTCAATATGATCCTAAAAATGCGCTGCTGGCCTACCAGATCCTCGGCAAAACCATGATCACCGAAACACTCGCCGACGCCGTTGCGCTGGCGCAGTGCGGTCCGCGCGGATATCGCTACGTCACCCGCGGCGGAGAAGTCATTGATGCTGACGGCGCCATGCGCCTGGGCGATATGAGCAAGCAGGGCGGCGCCATTACGCGCCAGGCCGAGCTTGCCAAGCTTGAGCAGGATTTGCTTGATGTTGAGGCACAGGTTACCGAGCTGACCAATCAGATCTCGCAATGCGATCAGGAAAGCCGCGCGCTTGACGCGCAGCAGCAGGAACTGCGCCAGCAGATTTACCAGACGGATTCGCAGCGTGCGGAAGTTTCCGCGCAATTGCAGCAGACGCAAAGCCAGCTTCAGCGTACCAGCGCCGAAGCGCCGCTGATCACCGGCGAAATTGAGTCGCTTGATCGCCAGGTCGCCGGCGCCCTTGAGCGTCAGGCGGAATATGAAGAAAAAGTGGCCGGCGTTGAGTCAACTCAAAAAGAAGTTGAGAAAATCATTCATGAGCTCGGCGCGCAGGTTATCGTGCGCCAGCATGAGGTCAGCGAACTTTCAGAAGCCGCCACGCAGGCGCGTATCGCGATGGGCCAGGTTCAGGAAAGCCGCAGCAGCCTCAGCCGCACCCTGGCCATGGCGCGCCAGGCCGTCAGTCAGACGCAAATGGAAATTCAGCGCGTTGCCGGCGAAATTGAGACAATGCAGTCGCGCATTGACGAAGCCGAGCGCACGATGGCCGGCGTTGATACGATCATTGCCGAATGCCAGCAGCGCGCGGCCGCGGCCGAAGCTCAGCTTGCCGAAATGAGTCAGAAGGTTGACACGCTTCGCAAGGAATATAGTTCGGCCGGTTCCGCGATTGACACACTTCAGGAAAAAGCCGGCGGCCTTGATGGCCAGGAGCGTGAGCTTTCTATTAAGCGTAACGAAATGAGCCTGCGCATTGAGAATCTCATCACCAACGCGCAGGAAGAACTCAGCATCAATCTCTTTGAGGCGCACAAGGAATATCAGCCGCAGGAGACAGACTGGTCCGCGGTGGCCGAAGAAATCAACGACCTTAAAGGCAAAATCAGCCGTCTTGGCAATGTCAATATTGACGCGATTACTGAGCAAACGCAGCTTGAGGATCGCCAGAAATTCCTGGTTCAGCAGCTTGCCGATATCGCCGAGGCCAAAAAACAGCTTGAGGAGCTCATTCTCAAGATCAACGAAGACTCAAAAATCCGCTTTGTTGAGACATTTAACGCTGTTAAGACGGAATTTCAGGATATGTTCCGCAAGCTCTTCGGCGGCGGCAAGGCCGACATCTTCCTTGAGAATACCGAAGACGTTCTTGAGTCGGGCATTGATATCGTCGCGCGTCCGCCGGGCAAAGAGCCGCAGAGCATCACGCTGCTGTCAGGTGGCGAAAAAACCATGACCGCCGTGGCGTTGGTGATGAGCATCTTTAAGAGCAAGCCTTCGCCGTTCTGCATTCTCGACGAAGTCGACGCCGCGCTTGACGAGGCCAACACGGGCCGCTTTGCCAGCATTATTCACGAGTTTCTGAACTTCTCGCAGTTCATCGTGATCACGCACAACAAGCGCACGATGAGCGTGGCCAGCACGCTTTATGGCGTGACCATGCAGGAACAGGGCGTCAGTAAACGTGTTGCGGTTAAATTTGACCAGAAGGGCGCGCCGGTTATCGGTGGCCCCTCGCAGCCTATGCCCCAGCCAAAACCGGCCGACAAAGTAGAAGAACCGGCAGCGGCATAAGCACGAAGCACGAAGCACGAAGCACGAAGCAAAATAACGCGCTTCGTCATGCTTTATTGTACATTTATTGGTCGTTTATCGTTGGTCGTTGGTCGTTTTATTTTTTCATCGTTTGCCGTTTACCGTTCAGCGTTTTGTCATTCTTTTTCCCACGGCAAAACCTTCAGTCCCTGCTTGGCAAAATCCGGCATTTTGAACGTATCGGGCTTAATTCGTAGCGGAATTATCAGCCGTGAAAGCTTAAGCTCAAGCACCGCTTTGCGTGACGGATAACGGATGATCGCGCGCGTCGGCAGCCGCAGGCCGCTGACAATCGGGTCATCATCTTCGCGCGCCTGCATCACATCGTCATAATCACTGAGTTTACTCTCGGCGATCAGCGTGCCATCCGTGCGATAAAGCCGCACTTCCAGAATATTCCCGGTGCGCCGGCTGATGACAATTTCCCGCGTCACAACACGCATCGTCTGCATCATTCCGTGCGTATCTTGTCTCTCAATACGCGACCACTCATATATCGTATTCACGCCCGGTTGATCGCTCACGCTCATCGTTGCCGGCGGGTTGTTGCGCACACCCGTAATGCCCAGCAAATCCACAAGCAGATCCGCACGCAACGCCGCATCCTGGTTACTGCGCGCGCTGCCGACATACGCCTCATTCATATCCCCGCGAAACGCCAGCCAGTGCGTATCGCGATTGACGCCCATCTCCACGGCCGGTTGCCCGAGCTTGGTGACAAACAGCGCCGCGTTTGTCATGGCCGGCAGCCCGTCAACACTGCGCGCCATCGCGCGCTGAATCCACAGCGTGCCTTCCGCATTTTCAGATCGTTTTTTGTTATCCTGTTGCCAGCTCAGCTTGACATCGCCCGAAAGTCTCAGCGAGACAAATCGCATCGCGCGCTGATTGATCGCCGACATCTGCTGCTCAACGCTGATCGGCGGCGGCAGAGGCAATTTAACTTCCGGATCATACACCGGCGGGCAACCCGTCAGCATGACAAGAAACAATCCCGCCATTGCCGTCATGGCTGATATGCGCATTCTGCTGGCCAATGCCCAAACATTGATGGTTAATCGTTGATCGTTGATCGCGAACGATTGTCTGCGATGAAAAATGCGCACTCTTTTTTCCCCTACGATCAACAACGCACGAAAAACGAGCAACGACTACGCCCCGCGTCATCACGCGCGAATATGCCCGTTGCCGATTACGATAAATTTATACGTACACAGATCGGCTGCGCCCATCGGCCCGCGCGCATGAAGTTTATCCGTGCTGATGCCGATCTCCGCGCCCAGGCCATACTCAAAACCATCCGCCCAGCGCGTGGATGCATTGACCATTACGCTTGCCGCGTCAACTTCCGTCGTAAATTTCCTTGCCGATGCCAGATCGTTCGTCACAATGCATTCCGTATGCTGCGAGCCATATTGCGTGATGTGGTCAATCGCCGCTTCAATGCTCGGCACAATTTTGACTGCAAGAATATAATCAAGAAATTCCTTGCCATAATCAGATTGTGACGCCAGCTTCACATTCGGCCGCTTGCCCAAAATCCCCAGCGACGCCTCATCAACGCGCATTTCTGTTTTTCTCGCGGCCAGCTCGTCTGCCACGCGCGGCAGAATTTCCTTCGCCACATCCTTGTGCACCAGCAGGCATTCTTCCGTATTGCACAGCGATACGCCGTCGGTTTTGGCCGACACCGCAATCTTTACCGCCATATCAAGATCCGCATGACGATCCGCATACACATGGCAAATGCCGTTATAGTGCTTGATGATCGGAATGCGCGCTTGCTCCACAACCGCGCGGATCAGCGATTCTCCTCCGCGCGGAATCGCCAGGTCAATCAGACCCACCGCCTGCACCATTGCGCCCACGGCCGCGCGATCCGTCGTCTCAATCAACTGCACTGCTGCCTCATCAATGCCGGCGTCTTTCAGTCCTTTACGCACGATGTCGGCAATCGCTTTATTTGAATGAATAGCTTCTTTGCCGCCGCGCAGAATGCACGCATTGCCGGACTTCAGGCACAGCGCCGCCGCATCAGCCGTCACGTTTGGCCGCGATTCAAAAATAATCCCGATCACGCCGATCGGCACGCGGCGTTTTTCAATCCGCAATCCGTTGGGCCGGTCATAAGCCTCAATTGTTTGCCCGACAGGATCAACCTGTGCCGCCACTTCGCGGATTCCCTGCGCCATCGTCGCGATTTTGCGTTCCGTCAGCGTCAGGCGCGCAATCATCGGCCCGGCAAGCCCGTCCGTTTTGGCCTGCTCAAGATCAAGCTTATTCTGGGTGATCAGGTGTTCCTGATTATTCAGCAGGGCATCCGCCACGCTGTTAAGCGCGGCATTTTTCGCAGATCCAGAAAGCGTGGCCAGTTGCCGCGCGGCCCGGCGCGCCTGTTTGCCAAGTCGCTCAATAAGTTCACGAACTGATTCATTCTGCTGAGACATCGCCGGCCCTTTTTATGATTGACAGGCTTCTTTCCTGATCACAGAAACCTTCCGTTCATTATAGTGCGGGACTCCCATAATTAACATATCCGCGATAATCCGCCAACACCGTATTTTTTCGCACTTCCGCAAACCAAATAGGCTTTTGGCAACCCAAAAATAGCAAATCTCAAAGAAGGACCCTTCTTTGAGCATTGAGAATTACGTTTTTGAATTTGTTTTGTCATTTGCCCTTTGAATTTTGTCATTTTACCCATACTAGCTGCGGGTTTTGTTGTGTGGCTTATCCGATCACATTCGCAAACATCTCCCCAGATTTGTGCGAACCTTCTCAATCGCAGCACGTATTATATGCAATAGAATTGCAAATGCATTTTAATTGCAAATAATACGCAAGGAGCGGGCTCATGCTCAATAAGGAAAATCTACTTTTCGCAGCAACACTGATTTTGATGATTGCCGTATTGGCCGCTTTTTGTCTTTACTTTGGTTTGGCAGATTAATTTATAAAATATGCACATATAAAATAAAATCAACCTGTACTCCTTCGTGTTTTTCCCTCAATTCTTTTCTCCGCGCCTTCGCGTCTCCGCGTGATTTTTTTATTTCACGCGGAGACGCAGAGACGCGGAAGAAAAAATCAATACACAATGGCCAGCATACGGCCGATGAATTATTCGGATAGGCATTGAGAGTACGTCCTCATCCCGCGTCATTAAAATAACGTGCGAATCAATGCGTCATGTTTATCTCGACTTGCATCTTTGCTGCAAAAATTTGCATAATCAGCAACAAATAGTTTTTCCGCTTGCGATGGCCGCCGAATGATTCATAATTCGTTTTGCACATTCATCTCAAATCATGTCTGAGGAACAGGTCGATGTTTGAAAAAAGCAAGCTTGGGGCCATTCAGGAATTTTATCGCACATATCCGCGGGCCATTGAGAAGATCAGTTATCGCCGATTGCGCAAGGCGGTCGGCTCTGTCAAAAATCTTTTTTATGGCGACTCCATCACCGACGCCTGGCCGCTTCAGGAATTTTTCCCGAACTACTCCGTTCTCAATCGTGGCATTCCCGGAGACAACGTATACGGCCTGCATCTGCGTATCGCGGAGGATGTTTTTCCTTATTCGCCCAAGCGCGTTTTTATGATGATCGGCATCAACGGCATTGAGGAACCCGCCGACGTTCTTCTGGCTCACATCAAGTCCGTGGCCGATGACATCAGCAACAAAAAGATAGACGTGGCCATGTCCACCATTTTGCCCTTGCGCAATCCGGATAACTGGAATCGTTTTCAGTATCAGGACAAAATCGTTCAGATCAACGCCGCCTTGCGCGAAGAGGCCCGCAAGCAGGGGCACATTTTCCTCGATTATCACAGCGTCGTAAAAGACAGCTCAGGCCAGTTAGCCGCCGAGTGCGCGCAGCCGGACGGCACTCACCTCACTTTTGAGGCATACTGCCGCATGGCCGAAGTCGTTCGTCCGTATCTGATATAAATCAGCCATAGAATCAGAACCTGAGTTCCGAACAAGCAAGCCCCGGTGGTTTTAACCCCGGGGTGTGTCCGTTAACGTCAGATTTTGGCATGTCCGCACACATTCCTGATCATTCCCCACATCTTTTGGATTCAGTAATCCTTCCGGTCCGAAAGGACCGGCGCACTGTAGCCGCGGGTGAGCGCAGCGAACCCGTGGAAAACCAGCAAGCCCCATCCTTTTATAGGATGGGGCACAAACCCATCAACGTTAACAATTGCTCACGATCATAACAAATTATTCACGAATGGTTTCGCACGCCGTAGGGGACTATCGCCGACCTATTGATTCTGTCTCTCCATGCGCAAGGATACTGCGTTTCCGTCATATATAGATTGCTACCGTAATCCTCAATTTCATTCTCCGCGACTCCGCGTCTCCGCGTGAGATTCTTTTTTCTCCCACGCGGAGTCGCGGAGACACAGAGAGTAATCGCAGACAAAAAAATACTCCCCAATGTGTTTCGAGAAAATTGAATTTCAGATTAAGAGCCTATCCGAATAACCCTGTGGTAAGGAATGCGCAGGACGCCGCAGATGAGTCGGCATACCAGCAGACCGCCGCTGTGTTATACAGAGGAACCCCGTAAGCAGTCCGCCTTGCCAACTTTCAGATGCAGCCGATACCGGACCAACACAAACAAAATCGTTTCGCGCGCCTCCTCCTCATCTCCCGACGCTTGATTTATCCGTCATTATCAGAGATAAAAGCAGGTCTGAGATACTTTTGGTCACGGTCTTATCTTTGCAGGTTTGTGTAAAAACGACCAACGATCAACGAAGGACGATAAACGAACGGAGCCCCATGCCACGCGAAAATTTAGAAGCCGTCATCAGCACTCTTAAGGCGCGGGTTAAAACCATCCGCGACTCTCTTTGACGTCCCTACAAAACTGGCCAAACAAAAACAGCTTGAAGAAAAAATGAACGCCGCCGACTTCTGGAATAACCAGGAATCGGCCCAGAAAGTCATTAAAGATATCAAGACGATTCGCGCCGCCATTGAGCCGCTCATCGCTATTGAGAAATTGCTCGATGACGTGGATACCATGTATCAGCTTGGCAAGGAAGCCGGCGACGCGGCCGCCATTGAAGAAGCCGACCAGATGCTCACCCAGGCCGAGCATGATTTTGAAAAAGTTGAGCTTCAGGCCCTCTTCACCGGCTCACATGACGCCTCAGACTGCTACGTTAAAATTCACGCAGGTCAAGGCGGCACAGAGGCTTGCGACTGGGCCGGCATGCTCTTCCGCATGTACCTTAAATACTGGGAAAAACAAGGCTGGGATGTTGCCGAAGTGGACCGCACCGATGGCCAGCAGGCTGGCATTCAGGCCATAACCCTTTTGGTAAAAGGCGCTTACGCAACTGGTGTCATGAACTGCGAAGTCGGCGTTCATCGCTTGGTCCGCATCTCGCCATATGACGCCAACGCGCGCCGGCATACCTCCTTCGCGGCCGTTGATGTCACGCCTGTATTTGAGGATGCCGATTCGGATATCGAAATTCCGGAAAATGAACTCGAAATCATCGCCTTTGTCCGCGCCTCCGGCCCCGGCGGCCAGAACGTCAACAAAGTCGCCTCCGCCATCCGCATCACACACAAACCAACCGGCATCATGGTCGTTTGCACATCAGAACGCTCACAGGTTCAAAATAAAGCCCTGGCACTGAACCTCGTAAAAGCGAAAATTCAGCAGATGGAAGAAGCCAAGCGTAATGCTGAATTGGCCAAAATGTACGGCGAAAAAGGCGAAATTTCCTGGGGTAACCAGATTCGCTCATACGTCATGGATGACCGCCGCGTCAAAGATCACCGCAACGGCCACGAAGTATTTCAGCCTGAACGTATCCTGGATGGCGACATTCAGGAGTTTATTGATGCCCAATTGAAGTATAAAGCTCTCGGCGGCAAATAAACCACCTCCTAGCACCGGACCTTTACGGCCCGGTGCACGCCAGCGGCCACAGTGCTGAATTTGGTTTAGGGATTAGTGATATTTCTCTTGCTCGTAACCATTTGTATTCACTGCGTGTGAGCTGGTGGGGGCAAAAATTTAATTTTCCTATTCCGAACTTATGTTTGTATGATGATGTGCTGGCTGTACTTGCGGAGACAGATAAAAAACAGGCTATTTTCCTTAAAACGACTGTTGACAACGTCCTATTAAATGATATCCTGAAGATTGCCACTGGTAAGGGTGTTATTATATTGGCGGATGTAAACTGCCATCATACCTTTCAATTGCCCCGTCCAGTGTTCATCAGGAACGCGTGAGTTACACGCATCAGCATCAATGTCTGGTCTCTTGGCGGAGTAACGGGGTTCTCAGTAGCTTCATTTTAATGGCTGATGTGAACAGCATCTTGTTTGGGCTGGCGGCTTCCTTTTAGCCAATAGCCGGACCAAGTCGTGCGGCAGTTCAGTAATCAGTTGCACGTAACGGCTTGGCTGGTTAAGACTTGGCGTGCGAAGCTCTGGCGATTTCCCTGCATATTCTCGGAACTTGAATCAGAGCTTATGTGGTCTTATTACAGGCTCTGTTTGTTCGTACAAGTAAATAAACGGTATAAACAGATGTGAATCGTAAATGTGTATATCGTTAAAACGAAAGTTTTCGTCGTCCGGTAAGGCCCCCGAAGGTGGATTGGGTCGTGTGACCCGACTTCGGCGTGGTGCGGACTTATGCGTTTTCTCATCAACCGGCCCGTCATGTTGACGTGGCAATGGGTCAGAACCGAAAGTGGCGCAGGCTGCTTTCAAGGCTTCTTCAGGGGCCTGGCGACTGGCCTTTATCGGGTTGCGACGGAGATTGAATAGGGAGGACGTTATGAAACGTCAACTGCGTAAGGGTTTTACGCTCATTGAGCTGCTGGTGGTCGTGGCGATCATCGCGCTGCTCATCTCGATCCTGTTGCCCTCACTGGGCCGGGCTCGTGAGCTGGCTAACCGTTCAGCCTGTGCAGCCAACATCAAAGGCATCCTGACCTCCATGGCCGTGTATGCCAACGAAAACAACGACGTGCTGCCTCTGGCTAATACTTTTGACAGCAGTGGCGGCGCGTTTGTGAGTGATCTGCCTGCTACGGGCACATCCACTGGTATGACCAGCGCCAGCTCTGCTTTGACCGGACTTCAGACGGCTGGTAACAACGTTCCGGGTAACCCGACAACGGCTCTGTGGGTAATGGTTCTGACTCAGCAGGTTTCGCCCAAGAGCTTCCTGTGTAAGTCAGACCCCAGCGCTGATTCAGTAGCTGCTTCCCCAACCAACTCCAGCAACCAGTATTACATGGGTTTCCAGAAGTCCACACAGGTTAGCTACTCCGTAGCTTTCCCGTGGGCCAAAGGTGCCACCGCTGGCGCAGGCCCGTGGTGGCGTAACTCGACGGATTCAAGCCTGCCGCTCATGGCTGACTTGGCTCCGCGTAATGGTTCGCCGATTGTGCTGACCAGCACCGACAACAAGGCCCGTTCGTCCTACAACCACAACCGCGAAGGTCAGAACGTCGGCTTTGCTGACGCTCACGTGGAATGGACCCGTACCCCTGCCGTCGGTGGCTCACAGGACGATATCTGGACAACCTCAAACAGCGCTACCATTGTCTCGCAGGGTAGCAGCTTGTATGCACCTGCCAGCAACTCCTTCACTTGGGGTTCGTATCAGGCTAGCGGCGCAACTCCGTACGACATCATTATGTTGCCGAATTCCACTGGCAGCCGTAGCGCCAGCTCGTTCTAATGAGTTGATTCTCATTAGTCTTCTAGGCTGATCCTCGCGGTCCGGTACGTAAGTGCCGGGCCGCGTTTTTTTTTTGCAGAAATCCTTTCTATTTTTCTTATTGACTTAAGTTCAGGATAAACAAGCCCCGGTGATTTTATAATATGTGCCAAAATGTTTTAGTGCATGACCTGCCGCCACGCTATCGCGGGGCGGCTTTGTAAGTTTGTCAGCCATTATTTCTTTTTGGCAATCCCTATAACTTGAGCTTATGATATTCACGCCTTATAACAGGATATGGCATAAACGATAAAAAACTGCATTCTTTGATGTTACCTGTTTTATACAGTTTGTGCTCCGTGTCATAAAGGTAACGATGCTTGGTTGATGATCTTTTCAATAAAGCAATTGATAATTTTCTTATGACGGTTGCTGCGGCGGGATCGGCGGCGGGGTGACTGGCGATACGTCGGTGATCGGGAAGCCTGCCTGCGGCTCATTCATCGGGAAGCGATTGCCAAAAAAACTGGCCACGTATAAAAGATCATACGTTTGCGTAAAAACGTGCGCCGGCAGTGACGCTACCGTATTGAGATACGGCAGAAATGCGCACACGCAGCAGCCAACAAGGCCCACAATCATGCTGACGATGCCCACGCCGACGCCGATGGCCAACTTCATCAGCAGAAAAAGCGCGATTGATCCCAGGTTGCCCGGCAGCATTTCTTTTTTGAATATCCGGTAGGCGTGCACAATGCCTACGCCGTGAAAATACATCACGGGGACCAGAATTTTATCAACAATCGCAAAGACTATGCTGCTGATGAACATGCATGGCAGCGTAATGGCCGCGCCGACGCCCAGCGCAACCCACGCATGCGAGTTAAACTCCGCCGCCTTGATCGCCGGCCAACCCAGCACGACCATTAAAATCAGCGCGCCCATATACACAACACACATGATCGTCCCTAATACGATGGTGAACATAAACAGGCTGTGCGCATGCATGGCGTGCGCTTTCCACGGATGAACAACATTGGCGTGATGCTTGACGATCTGGTCAATAAACACAAACTTGGCGCGGCAACGCAGCCAGCTCATGAGCGCAATAAAACAGAGCCAGACAATCAGAATAATGCCGCCGATGATGATGATTTCGTTGATATGCCGGCCGACCCAGTCAAGAGCATTTTGCGCAATCTGGTGAAAATTGCCGCTAGTAAAGCCTGACGAGGATCTGCTTGAGAACGGATTGGGGAAATTCAGACCGCCGCCGGTAGCGCCCGCGAGAAACGCCATAAACCCGATGGCAAACCATCGGCCCAAGTTAAATGGCCTGAAGCAGATTTTCCCCACGCGGCTCATGGCCGGATTGAGCGGATCAATGGCTGATGGCATGGTATCTCCCACAATCTGTTCGTTACTGCGTAATATCCTTGAATTGACAGGTGCCCGCAAGAAAGAAATCAGGTATGATAGCTACCTTGCAAAAAATTAAAGCGCTTTTTGCGGATAAGTCATTTTTCTCTCGCATGATGTGTACATGAATCAGAATACCATACTCTCAGAACCGGCCGCATTATCCGCTGAACCTGGCATGTTCAGGCAATTGCTGAAGTTGGCGATACCCTCAATCGTCAGCTCAATTAGCCTGACAACGATGCATTTTATCAACAATTATATGATATCGCGGCTTGATGCCGGATTGCCGGAGGCCGAGCGCATCAACCTCGGCGCGGCGATGAACGGCGGCATGTCGGCATGGGTGCCGATCATGGCGGCCGTCGGTATCGGCACGGCCGTCAATACGATGTCCGCGCAATCCCTGGGGCGCAATGAGCCTCGCCACGCCGGCGCTTATGCCTGGCAGGGATTGTGGTTCTCTTTGTTCTCATTTTTGTTCTTTTGGCCGCTGGCGTATATCGGTCCGTGGCTCTTTGCGCACGCCGGCCATGAGCCTCAGCTTGTAGCTGTTGAGTCGCGCTTTTTTCAGATTCTCGTTACCGCTGCGCCGCTGATGCTGGCAAGCGGCGTGATGAACAATTTTTTCCTGGGCATACATCGGCCGGTCAATCAGATGGTGGCCGGCATTGTCGGCAATATCGTTGATGCGTCGCTGGCGTATTGTCTGATCTTCGGCAATTACGGATTTTCGCGCATGGGCGTTACCGGCGCGGCGATTTCCTCCATTTGCGGCGTCACATCGGGATTGCTGGTGATGCTGACAATTTTCTTTTGGCCCAGCGTCGGCCAAAAGTACGGCACGTATGTTCATTGGCGGCCGCATCTTCGCCAGATGTGGCAAGTGCTGCGGCTTGGCATTCCCGCGGGTATTCAGCAAGGCAGCGACATCCTTTCCTGGGCCGTTTTTTCAGTCGGCATCATCGGCAGCCTCGGCACCGTATACTCAAATGCGCAGAGTACTGTGATGCAGTATTTGTTTGTCAGCTTTATGCCGGCCGTGGGCATGGGGATCGCTGTTTCGGCCATGGTGGGGCGCAAAATCGGCGAGCGCCGTTTTGATCAGGCGCGCGCCGCGGTGCGCACCGGGCAAATCATGACTATGTGCTACATGGGCGCGTGCGGACTTGTCTTTTTACTCATGCGCCATCAACTGGCGCACTTTTTCCTGGGCGATTCGCCGGCCACGGCCGTGGCGGCGCAATTGCTGATTCTCGCGGCGATGTTTCAGCTTGCTGATGCCTGTAACGTTGTGTTCATCTCCGCCCTGCGCGGCGCGGGTGACGTCACCCGGCCTACGTATGTCATGATGAGTTTGTCATGGGTGATCTGTGTCGGCGGCGGCTATACGGTTATGCATCTGCTGCCGCATACGCATGCGCTGGGGCCCTGGGTCATGGCCACGCTTTATATCGGTTCTGTGGCTTGTTATGTGATGTTTCGCTGGCGCTCAAATCAGTGGCAGAAACTGGATGTGTTTGCCGCGCATCTCAAAAAATAAAACGGATTGCTCAATTGTCGTCTTCTTCAGCCGGATCTTCGTAGATGACAATACGCGTACCGTTGGGATCGCGAATCATAAACTCGCGCGAATTGAGCGGGCCGGTGATGAGCGATCCGTTTTTGGCCACGAGTCCGCGCGTGACATACTCGCGGAAAATCTGTTCAATATTTTCTACCTGCAAGCGGATTTGCGCGCCGGAGACGGCCGCGGGATTTTCCGCCGCGGCGATATGCAGCTCAACCATGCCTCGGCGCACGCCGACATAATGGGCCGGCTCGCCGATGCTGAATGCTCTGACAAATCCGAGTTGCGTTTCGTAAAATAAAACCGTCGCGGCCACATCGGCTGCAGGCAAGACAGGATGCACGCCGCACATCAACGTTCGTTTGGTCATGTCTCACCCCACAGAATGCCTCAGAGCCTACTTCTTAAACAGGCTCTCTGTTTTTTTTTTGCTAAAAAAAGTCAGAGGTTTTCTCGGTGACTCAAGCCATCAGCCGGTATGATACCCGCAGAGGCCAAATCATGAAGCAAAATTTTACACGAGCTTATCTGCCTGCCATTTTGTGGATTTTGCTGCTGATTGCGGCCGGGGTTGCGGTTTGCTTTTTAACCGGTGACATTCGCCTCAAGGCCGTGGCCATGCTGATGTTGATGCTGTCCTTTGCGCCGATGTGGGGTGTGGCGCTTATCTGCATGACGCATACGGCAAAGGAGCGTTATGCGCCTGCGGTTGTGATGGCCGGGGCAACGGCGCTTATGATGTTTCTGCTTGCGGTATTAACGCCTCTGTCATTGCGGGATGCGGGAACTTCCGCGCTTGTGCTTGCTTCCTGGTGCGTGCTGATCTGCGGAGTTGCGGCTTTTCTTCGCAGGATCATCGGCGTGGGCCTTGCGCTGAGTTCCGGGATCATGATGCATATGCTGGGACTGATGGCGATGATCGCCGCGCCGGCAATCATGCGCGACTTTTCTCATGCATGGCAGACGCGCATAGCCGCGCTTGTCAGCGAATTGTGCCCCGGATTGGCGCTTCAGGATGCCACGCTTAATTCGCTGGGTTTTGTCTGGCCGCAAATGGATGTGATGTACACGCTGACGACGCTTGGCCAGGATACGCCGCTGTCAACGCCCACATGGTGGCATGTGGCGTTTGCCTGGGCTGCGGCCGGTATTGTGCTGGGGTTTGCGGCAACTATACTTTCGCGCGCGATGGCGCTGATCATTCCGCCGCGAAGGTTGTGATGTGTTGTTTATTCTTTTATTTTATAAAGATGTACGCCGTAGCCTTCCCATGTGTCACGCCATTTGTTGATTGATATCGGGGTGTTTCTCTTTTCTCCGATAACTTCAATATTGCCGGAACGCGCACTGCCTCCGATTTGCAGTGTTGATTCAATTGGTTGATTGCTGAGATTGGCGGAAAAAATATATACGAAGCCCTGATAACGCCTGATCATGAACCGCAGGTTTGCGATGGCGGCGGGGGCATCGGCCCGCACGCCGTAGGGATGCAAATCCTGGTTGTTGATGACCGGGGCAAGTTCTGCGATCTGCTGATTCAGTTCGCCGATTTGTTTTGCCATGTTTGCGTCAGCCAGCAGGCCCGCCTCAATGAATGACGGCTTAAACTGATGCGAAAAATAAATCAGTCCGCGTGCGCCGCTGATAATCGCCATCCACACTTCAGAGCGTACTTTGGCTGGGTCGGGTATTGCGGACGGATTATCAATTTTCGTCGTCTCAATGCAGCACCAGATCATTTTTTGATTGCCGGACCACTGACGCAGGCGCTCTACGCCGTAGGAGACCAGCTCAAGTTTGCCGGCGATAGCCTGTTGCGATGCGGCCACCGGGTAAATATCAAAAGAAACAATATCCCCGCCGCGCATATACGGCGCGTAATCTTCCGGATGATTTGTCCTCACACCCCGGCCATACCAGCCGTCCCACGCCACGCCCTGGCCCAGGTTCAGTATCACTGGTCGGGTCGGGTCGGCTTTTTTTATCTTTTCGTATTGCGCGGCAACCTCCGCCGGGTTTACCGGCGGACCATATCCTTTGCCGCCGGGCAACTCCTGCGCGTTATCCGGCTCATCCTGCTGCATATATCCGATGATGACATTGCTTTGGCGATTTTTCAGCGCGACATCATTTTGTTCGCAGATCAGCTTCATGCCTGATTTTTCAAGAGCGCTCAGTTGCTCCTGTGTGGGGCCTTGCCATAATCCGATATAGGTGTTGATGCCGATTTGTTTGTACTTTGCCGCTTGATGCGGTGATTGCAGCCATACGCAGATTGGGAAGTAATCATTTGTCGCCGCCGGCCCGTTGCTCCACTTGCTGTAATATTCCGCGGACGCCGGCGGTTCCTGCATCGGATTTTGAGGCGGCGATGCCTCAGCCGACGTTATGGCTATGCAGGATATCATTAATGCCGGTAAGGTTTTAAGCGGATTTAGCATCATGTTATTCCTGCATATGGCGATTCTGAAGTGACAAACCAGTGCCATTGTAGCATGAATGCGGCATGATCAACCGGCTGTTGTTGGCGTAACGAGAGAATGATGCTGCCAATGCGGTTGATCAATATTGATTTCACGGATCATGATCTGAAATTATTTTTAATGTGCTTATCGTGCGGATGGCGAGACCTGTTTTTTCCCATTCAATTTTCCGTCACGCGCTCAATTGTGCCGAGTAATTCGGCGCCCGGCTCAACGCGGATGCTGCGGCAGAGTATTTGCCCGGCCACTTTGCCGGTTGAGGCGATGATGCAGTCCTGATTGGCAAGGATGTTGCCCAGAACGCGGCCGGCCACATGAACGTGCGTGGCCACAAGGTCGCCGGCAATGCGCGCATCGGGCGCAACCGTAATGCTGCCGGCCGTAACAGTCCTCTCGGCCATCACTTCGCCGCGCAAAATCAAATTCTGCACGCAAATGACTCGCATACATCCGTAACATGTCACGTGGGTTACTTTCGGCGCGGCATATATCGCCGCTCCGCAGTAAATGCAGGTGCGTTCAGGGCGTTCTGTTGATGAGTCCACAACGTGGGATGCGCCGGCGGGAGTGTGCATGCCGAGATCAACACGCTGCGACGCGGCGCTCCAGAGCGGAGTCAACGTCGCGGGACGTATGCGGGAGGTCGTGGTTGTTGCGGCCGTAGCCATGGGAGCGGTCTCCCGTGCTCGCGGCCGTCCTGGCCTGCCTGCATGCGTCCGGCATGCGGTCAAATTGATCGCAGAGTTCTCCTGTCGCGCGGCATGGCCGCGCGGCAATACGCCGGGAACTCTGGCAGAGGCGATGATTCCGCATCATCCTGCGTGCGTCATGCGCGCATCTGATGCAGCATTCATGGGTTTGTTGATCAGGCCCCGGCGTTTGGCGCCGAGGCCTGATTG
Organism: uncultured Phycisphaeraceae bacterium; assembly: GCA_964610975.1. GTDB lineage: Bacteria > Planctomycetota > Phycisphaerae > WQYP01 > WQYP01 > CAZSYN01. The sequence continues at coordinate 161,496 of CAZSYN010000002.1, read as the reverse complement.
ATTTGCTTAGCGCGCTGCGGCTGCGGCCTTGATGATGCGCGGCTGGCGCTGAACGCTATTTTGCACGTTCTGGGTCAGTACGCGGATATTGTTGCCGGATTCGCTGGCAGCTTCTTCCGTGGCATTTTCCGTTTCGGCCAGTTCTTCCATGCGATTCTGGAAGTTGACGGGCGCCGGTGCCGGTGCGGCTGATTCTTCGGCAGCCTGCTGCTGAACTTCGCCAGCCATTGCGCCGGCGTCACCGCCGACATACACGCGGCCTACGAAAGTTGCGCCTTCGGCGATCGCCAGGTTTGCCGCGCGCAGTTCGCCGGCAAGTTTGGCTGTTGGCGAGAGGCGGCAGGTCTTGCTGGCCGTGACATTGCCACGAATAGTGCCGTTGATTTCGACCATCGTGCCGAAGATATCGCCCTGAACTGATCCTTCTTCCGTAATCTCAAGGATGTCGTCGGCATGAATCTGGCCTTCAACGTGCCCGGCAATCCGCGCCGGACCACCAAAGGAGATTTCTCCCTTAAACGAGGTATTTGAAGCAATGATTGTCGTTTCTGCGGTGACTTCGGTTTGGGTCATGGGGCGGCCTCCTCTAAATTCTGGCTCATACACAATTGAGCCGGTTTTCGTATTCGTGTGCATCCTGCTTCACGATCTTCATAGCTATCGGACTAAAGCAAAAATTTCAGCAATTTTTGCTTCGCCATGCGCAAAAAAGTTCTGCTGAACCATTTTTCTTCGGATCGTTATGACGATTTAAACCTTTGCGCAATATTTGCCTGATTCTGGCAAAAAGCACTCGGCCACGGACCTTTTTATGACGGGCTGGTGAGTGGTGATATGAGCGTAATATATTGGTAATAAAGTTTTTACGAATTATTTGCGCAGGGGCGTTTCTGCTGGCATTTGTCTTGCTATGACTTTCTGTGTGTCAACACAGGGAGTACGTATGCCTGCTACTGAAGAACACAATCTGGTTAAGCTTGATCTTGAATCGGTGGCAAAAAAAATTCTCGCACTCAGTGAGCTTGCCACTCAGGAACACCTGGCCGCGCTTAACCGGTCACAGGCTGATCGGCTTTTGAATCTGGTTCAGGGGCAGGCTGCTGAACGCGGGGCGTATCAGTCCGCATCTCATTGATGATCTTGTTGAGGCTCAGCATATGCTGACAGGAATGTACGTATCGGCTGCGGGTATGATGGCGCAGGAATATCGCCAGCGCGTGACCAGCAACAATCTGGCCAATGCGCAGACCCACGGCTTTAAGCGCGATATGGCGCTGCTTCAGTCGCGCGCCAATGCCGTTGACGAAGATCCCCAGATGTCGCAGTATCGCTGGCCGGCCGGGGCTCTTGGCAAAATCAACGGCGGCGTGCTTGCCTCACCTACTTATACGGATATGACGCAGGGCAATTTGACCCGCACAGGCCAGCAAACGGATCTGGCACTTCAGGGTTCGGGTTTCTTTATGATTCAGGGTGATGGCGGCGAGCGTTTTTTTACGCGTGACGGCAATTTTACTTTGAACTCCGATGGCCAGCTTGTCACGGCCGATGGCCGGTCTGTTCTCGGCGCCAACGGCCAGTCAATCAAAATAAACCCTGATTTGCCATTTACCATTGATGAACAAGGACAGATCAAGCAGGGAGAAACGGTCGTTAATCAGCTTGCCATCATGACTGTTAAAAATCAGAGTGATCTTTATAAAGTTGGCGATAATCTGATGGCGCTGACTGACGGCGCAAAAGCATTACCCGCCACTACGGCCACGACCGTGCGCCAGGGATATCTTGAGCAATCCGGCGTTGATCCGATTTCGGAACTCACGGAGATGATGACCAATCAGCGTTTTTTTGAAGCAAACGCCAAAATGATTCAGAGCCAGGACGCAACACTTCAGGTTCTCAATACTGTCGGCAGAATCTCGTAATCGTCGCAAAACAACCTCGGCCAGCGCTGATCAATCATCTGCTGGCCGGGATTATTTTTGCTCCTCGTTTTTTAATCAGACTTTTATTTTGTCATGCGGAATGCGGTGGGGGGATGATGCAGTTCACGCTGAAAAACCGCACTGAGCCGCTGTGCGGAAGAAAATCCCGCGGCCGCGGCGATCTCCGTCATGTTCAGCGTTGTTGAATTGAGCAGCACTTTGGCGCGCTCAATTTGCATACGACGGATTTCCTGTTCAATGGTGCGCCCGACGGCCGCGCGAAATCGCAATTCAAGTGTGCGCCGGGAAAGCGGGATTTGTTTGCGAACCGCCGGCACGGTCAGTCCTTCGTATGCGTGCTGGCGGATATAGCGCAACGCGCGCGCGATGAGCACATCATCAATCGCGATCAGGTCACTGCTGCGGCGCACGGCCACGTGTGTCGGCTTGATGCTGCGCTGTGCGCCGGTGAGTGATTGCCCGCGCAAAAGTTTATTCAGTTGTTCGGCTGCGGCGTAACCGGCGGCCTCTCCCGGCAGCGCCACACTTGATAATTCAGGCGATGTGCTTTGGCAGATCAGTTCATCATCGCCGGCGCCGACGATGGCGAGTTCTTCAGGCACGTGCCGTCCTGAAATTTGCGCGGCCATGATGACTTTGGTGGCAAAAAAATCAGTCGCCGCCATGATTCCCGCCGGACTGGGAATTTTGGCCATTTTGGCCGCAAGCTCCTGCATCGGCCATTGAGAAAGATTCAGCTCATGCACGATAGCGTGGCGTAATTTTGCCGCCGCGCGGAATCCCTCAAGACGCAAAAGCTGGTAATCAAGATCACGGTAAATAAACCATAAATGGGTATGCCCCTGCTCAATAAGATGTTCCGCACCAAGCCGGCCGATCGCGCGATTGTCCCAGTCCACATCCGGCGCGGGTGCGTCAACATTGTGGCCGATGGTGATCTTTGGCCCATTCTCCAGTTTGAGTCCCGGAGGCGCATCAAGGTTATAGCCTACGCGCACAATGAGCCCATCAAGCTTGATGTCGTGCGGAAGCGTGGCCCACGCCACTTCTCCTGGCCAGGGTAAATAAATTTCCCAGTTCGGCTGCTCCCGTGCAAAACGCGCGATGCCGCGGATCATGTCTCGGCCGATGGCATGCCAGGGATGAATAAATACCCCAATCGTGAATTTTTTTGCCATATCTTCTCATGTGACGTTTATAAATCATTAAAAAATTGCGCTTAAGCGTAAGTAATATACGTTAAAAGATAATTTTCGGCCACAAAATGCGCCATACTTAACCCGTAACGCTCAGGCTTATCTGAGCTGCACCTCATTCGTATTCAGGGAGAAAATATGATGCGCACGCTTCCCACGATTTCCGTAGCATCTTTGGCGTTGCTGGCAACAGCCGTTTCCGCCGCAACCATTACGCTTAAAGATGGCGTTGCTTTGCCGGATAGCACCACGTATACCGGCACAACCTCAACCACCATTCGCAGCGACAATACTTCTTATAATGACGGCAATGGTTCAAAAGGGACCACTTTGCTCGTGGGTAATCAGCCAAGCGCCGGACGCGATTTTCGTGGCCTGATCAGTTTTAATCTCGCCTATCTCAAGTCACTTGTGGGCGCAAATCAGACATTGACCATAAACAGCATCACGTTATCGGTTTCGCTTATCAGCAATACCAGCGGAACCGGCGCCATGTCCGTCAACGTCTCAAGTTACGCCACAAATCCGCTGACGGCCACGTGGGCAAACCCCACGGGAGTCGCCGGCGGCGATGTGGCCGGCGGAACGCCAGGCACAACGCTTGCCACCATCAGCAATGTGATCACCAATACGCCTACGGCCAATTTACCTGTGACGTACACGTCCACAACTTCGCAGGCGTTTATTGATGCGGCCACCGCGGCGATCGCATCCTCAAGTGTGACGTTAAGCATGATGCTGTGGAATGACGCCACGACAGGCAGCAATTTTGCCCGGCTTGGCGAGGATACGTATGCCTATACCAGCTCACGGCCCGCATTGACGATTGACTACACCATTTCGTCAGTTCCGGAACCGGCATCGCTGGCGGTTCTGGCACTTGGCGGAATGATGCTGATCCGCCGCCGCAAGTAAATTTCTGGCGGCTCATGGCCGCATCGCAAAAATGACAGCAGGCGACACGGCAGCGGCGATTCCGGGTTCGTAAGCGGAATCGCCGCTGTGCATATGCGGATGATTTTGAATAATCAGAAAACCGCTGATCCGAATACCGCAATTTCGTAAAGCTCTTCTCGTATGGCAAGTGATTCCGGATGTGACCGCAACTCACATCGGCGTCACTTGCTGTTTTTTTAATCCGATCTGTGAACACTTTCACAATAACCGACAAATTACGCTGTTGAATTGAGCTTCTCGGAGCGTCATGATGGTCCGTGTTGATTTCCGAGTTCTTTTTTTGGGGGATGACTATGTCAGTTCTCGTTGGTAAACCCGCTCCTGATTTTACTGCGCCTGCTGTGATGGGCGACAACAGCATCAATGAAAAATTCAATCTCCGTTCATATATTCAGGGCAAATACGGCTTGCTTTTCTTTTATCCGCTTGATTTTACGTTTGTCTGCCCGTCAGAAATCCTTGCTTTTGATAAAAAGAAGAAGGAATTTGATTTGCGTAATACCGCGGTGATTTCGGTCAGCGTTGATTCGCAGTACACGCATTTTGCATGGAAAAGCACGCCGGTGAATCACGGCGGCCTGGGCAATGTGCATTTTCCGATGGTGGCCGACCTCACCAAATCAATCGCCACCAGCTACGGCATTCTGCATGAGGGCGCCGTGGCGCTGCGCGGTACGTTTTTGATTGATCGCGAAGGCATCGTGCGTCATCAGGTGGTCAACGACTTGCCGCTGGGCCGCAATATTGACGAGGCCATTCGCATGGTCGATGCGCTACAGTTCTTTGAGCAAAACGGCGAAGTATGCCCGGCCAACTGGCATGCCGGCGAGGAAGGCATGACGCCGACGGCCAAAGGCGTTGCGGAATATCTTGAACGTCACGCCAAGTAAGGCAAAATCATCAGTTACTGAAAATAAAAAGCGGCATCGTGTTTGGCGATGCCGCCTTTTTTATTGCGCATTATTTTTATTGATGACGATCTGAAAAAAATCAGCTCGGTTTATACATCAGCACCAGAGCCATCAGCACCCACGTGCCAAAGGCGAAAATCGTCTGCATGCTCACGCCAAACCAGAATAGCGATGGCTGTTCATTACGCGTGGAGTTAAACATATCGCTGTCATTGATTTGCCCGGCACGGACAGTCTTGACAACCTGATACGTCGCAAGCAGGCCGATGATCGCAAGAAAACTCGCCAAAATCAGCAATTTGGGATCAGGCATGGGGTGTCCTCCGCTTAATGGTGCCCTGGTTTAACAGACAATGTGACCAAAAGAAATTGTTATGAACAGACGCAAAAAGCTAATTGAGAAAACCACAAGCAGACATGATCCGATTCGTATATATCAATTATACTTCGGGAATATCAGGCTGCTTATAAAAATTTTATTTTTTTCATCCTGAAGTGGTGAAAACTCGGATCATTTTTGCGGATATGGCATACTCCGTTGCGGCAGCGCCCCGTGAGCCTGTAACGATTGGCCGCGAACAGACGATAGCACACGCCGCCGAGATAACGGATTCCCGGCAGCGCAAAAAGAATCGGCAGTAAACGAAACAGGTTGCTTTTGGGCATTGCGCTCCAGATCACGCTAAATGCATTCAATTCTGTATATATTTTCCCGTCGGCCATTCGCACATGCATCACATCATGCACACGCTCTGGCGGAAGCTGATATTCCGCGGCATCAAAATCAGGCGCGGCAATGTTGATGAACCGTAACTGCTGATCAACATCACGATCACGAAAATAATGAGCCTCTCTCCGGCAAAGCGGACAATTGCCGTCAAAAAAGACCTGAGCCGGATACTGATATGGGCTTGTGCGTATCATTGCGAATAATTTATAGTACATAATATATACTAAATTCAAGAGGCCAGCGCACAAATTTCACCAGGCCATGCAAATTTGGCGAAATGGCCCGCCTCGGATATTCTCCTGGTAAAAGGATACGAACCAATACCCATGACCCACGTATGTAAGGACGAGAACGTGACGACCGATGAGGAACTGCTGGCCGAGCATGTGGCGGGTAACCGCGACGCTATGGCGCAGATCATTCGTCGTTACGAAAAAGAACTTTACGCGTTCCTGCAACGTTTTGTCGGTGATCATGCGGTGGCCGAGGATCTTTTTCAGGACACCTTTATTCAGGTTCATCGCAACGCGGCCGGTTTTGACGCGCAGCGACGGTTTCGCCCGTGGGTCTTTACCATCGCGGCCAATAAGGCGCGCGATTACCTGCGCGCCAACGGCCGGCGCACAACGCAGTCGCTCAATAACTTCACGGGTGACGATGACAACACGACGTTTCTGGATTTAATGCAGTCAGGAACGGCGCCTCCGGTTGTGGACCTTGCCCGCGAAGAGGATATTGCCCAGGTTCAGGTGGTGCTTGAGTCCTTGCCGGCGCATTATCGCGAGGTGTTGCTGCTGAGTTTTTACCATCAGTTTGCCTATAAGCAAATGTCCGAGATGCTTGGCATTCCGCTGGGAACGGTTAAAAGTCGCCTGCATGCCGCAGTGGCTTCCTTTGCAAAAGAATGGGAGCGGCGGGAGAAAGGCAAAAAATAAACGTGTGTGATGTGATTTGTTGCTCTGTTGATCATGGTAATTGAAGTGGAAAACGAAAATCACAATTTCGCTTCATGGCAGAAGTTCCTTAAGGAACGCAGCTCTGCGGTGACGTTAAGCCGCGCCGACGCTGATGCCGTTGACCGCATTGTCGATGCGCAGCCGGCCGATCCGGAGGATCTGCGTCAGCGCACCGCCATGTCCTGGGTCAGGCTGATTCAGGCATCGCCAATGCCGGAATCTTCCGCAGGACTGGCCGCGCGCGCCATTGCCGCCGTTGAACAATCACAGGACGCCGGTGAGCTTAAAGTGACCGCGCCTGCTCGCAAACGCTCATTTATCTTTGCCGGTCGGCATCTTGCTGAGTATGCCGCAATGGCCGTGGCCGCCACTGTGATCATCTCTGTGTTGATTCCGGGTATCGGCCAGGCTCGCCAGGCCGCTCAGCGTGTGGCATGCACCAGCAATTTAAGCCAGCTCTCAAAAGCATTCAGCAATTATGCCGCCGTTGAGGCAAGTGCATTGCCGGTTCTGGCGCGTCCGGCCGACGGTAACTGGCTGCCGCGCGCCGGTGACAAGGGTTATTCAAATGCCGACAACCTGCTGCCGCTGGTGCGCCTTAATTACGCCGCGCCGCAGACTTTGGTCTGCCCCGGCCGCGATTGTCTGCCCTATTCTCTGGGCGCCAGCGGATATCTGCCGGATAACGTGCGCGGGTACAGTTACGTCAATCTTTTTGGCCCCGCGCAGCCCAAATGGGATGGCCGGGTGACCACGATCATCATGGCTGATCGCAACCCGCTGTTTATCGCCGATGCCGGCCGCGACCCGCACGCCAACTCCGCCAATCACGGCCTCAAGGGAACAAACGTTCTCTCGGCTGACGGTTCTGTTCGCTGGGCCAGCACGCCTGATATCGGCCCGGCATACGATAATATCTGGACCATTGGCAAAGACTGCAAAATCAACTATAGCGGTACGGAAGTGGCCCCGGCCGCGGATGACGTTTTCCTCTCGCCGTAATGCGGCGCAAGCTATCATTCCCGATAATGCCGCTGTTGCTGGTGTTTTTGAATTGATTACCTGTCTGCCGTTTTGGCTTCCGCCAGCAGTCGTGTGGGCATGCGTGCGCCGTCCATTGTGACCATCGGCATGCTCTCGTCGGCACTTTTACGCAGCGTGCGTGAGAGGCGTACGTAGTTCATGCGGGTATTTTTTTCAAAACGGTCCACGCCGCACTGCGCCAGGAACTGATACCATGCGCCAAGCATGTCTGATTCAAATTTTTCGTTATTTTTGACGGTATTCCACGATGTGCTGACGGATTGCGCGTTGACAATACTTTCGGCGAGCAGCCCAGGCTCAAGTTCGCTCACAAGCCACTCAATAGCCTGCGGTTCGCGGCCCAGGGCAAGTTCATCCCAGCTTCCGGCCGTGAGGCGATACTCAATAACCATGTGCGGATCGCGCTTATTGGCTTCCGCCCAGTTCATGATGATGTGGCCGAAGGCGTGAAAACCGTCCCGAATGGCGTTGACCGCCACATCCGGCAGACCTGTGCGGTAAAAAAGATCCACAAACATTTCGTTCATACAGTGCATCATGTGCGGCCACTGGCCTGCGGTCACCTCAATTTGTCCGCGCGGAGGCCGCTGCGTCAGTTGTGATTTCCACTGAAAAGCACTGCGGAGATTGTTGATCAGTTCATCAGGAAGAAATGGTTTGTTCATGTAGCGGAGGGCGCCTGATTCAAGACCTTTTAGCTGGTCTTCCGGCTGATTACAGCATGTGAGCATGATCACCGGAATATTAGCCGTGGCGCGCTGTGTAGAAAGTTGCTCGCAGACCTGGTAGCCGTTCATGTCCGGAAGCATAAGGTCAAGAACAATCGCATCGGGCTTTTCCCTGGCGACCATATCAAGGCCGGCCTTGCCGGTGAACGCCGAAAGGTACGTCATCTCTTCAAGAGAGAGATATTCACCGATGAGTTCGTTGATCTCAACGTCGTCTTCAATGACCAGAACTTTTTTCGCCATCGCCTCAACCGCCAGTCGGAACTTTGTTGAGCATTGCTGCCGCATCATTGACTGCGGATGCCGCCGCAACGCCTGGTTGCCTTGTCATGATAGGGCGCTGATGAGCGTATTTCCGCAAGTTGGCATCAACCATTTTGCGGATTTTATACGCGCTGTCGCCGGCGTTTTGCCGTTCGCGCCCGGGATATGCCCGGGACAGCTACCCTCAACCGTCACGAGCTTTCGGATTTTACACAATCAACGTCAGTTCGTCGCCCTGTCGGGGCTAATTTTATAGGCGATCAATTCAATCGTGCCCCGGTTTGCCGTGTCAATTGAATTATCGGCAGGCCGCGGATGATCTTAAGTACGCAAAGAGGGGAGTTGATAAAAGTATTTAATTTGCCGAATCAATCATTATCAGTAACATGGGCGCCTTGCGAGGAGTTGACATGAGCTCATCAGTACCAGCGCCGATCTCAGCGGGCATGCTAAAACAGGCCATCAACGTGTATATTCAACTGGCCTATCCGGGCGGGATTCCGCCGGTGATACAGCAGCGTATTGATCCCATCGCGCCGCTGGTGGATACGGATCTGGTACCGGAGGATCATTTTGAGGTCATGCAGAAAGAACCGCGTCTGCTGGCGCTGCGCTTAGGTCAGCCCATGTATCCGCACATGAAGTTGGTGATTGAGCCGAATCCGTCAGGCGGTTTTTTGCTTCGGGCTGACGCGCATGACACGCATCTGCATGCGCCGCCGGGTTCTCCGGACGAAAAATTTTTGACTATGATTCGCGCAGCCAACAAGGAATTGACGGAAAAAATAGAGGCCGCCTGGGTGGCCCAGGGGTTGCCGACATTCAGGCAATATTTGCGTGATCAGCTTGAAAAACGCAAGCAGGCCAAATCATAAAAAGTGGGCTAAATATTTTTTTTGAATAATTAACACGCCCAGAGTCGCAATTATTTGTGAATTGTTCGTTTTGTGTTCATATCTTTTGGGCTCGTGGTGACTTTTGAGGTGCGTAATTTTCACGTCCGAGAATGCTCTCGCAAATATGATTGATTCATCCGGTTTTGTTCCGCAAAAGTTGAGAATACGTGGGTTATAACACTTGACCGCTTGACGAGGCTCAGGCGATACTTGACACTGTTAGCGAGATTGGGGATATCCTGCGAAAGCCGGATATCTCTGCGGCAACAAGACGTTGAGGAGAGGTCAATTCATCGGGTGGTTTTAGCCGATGAGCAGTAAACTGGCGATTCGTGGTCGCCACAACACTATCACTGGTCCCTGTGTCGTGCTTCAAATACAGCGGGGCTTCTGAGAACTGATACTCTGTGAGAGGAAAGGTACTTCATGGTACACAAGGGGAATCGCAGCCGGCGTATGCTGAAAATCGGCAGTCTGTTGGCTGTCGCATGCATCAGTGCGGTGATGGGCGGTTGCAGCAGTGAGTATGATTACCTGAACCTGCGTAACAGCTTTCTGAACCCGGCGGAAGTGGGTCGTTTTGATAAGAATCAGCCCTGGAGCACCGACATTCGTCCGGTGAAGTGGCCGATTCTTGAACAGCTTGACATCATTGACGAACCCAGAATTGACTGGGCAAACGCTACTGATCCGACACCGGCCGACCTTGTGCCGGAAGTGAAGGAATATACGGTAGGCGCGCTTGATATCGTGCGCGTTTCTATTTTTGAATTGCTTGCGCCCGGCCAGGATTATTTGAAAGAAACGGTCGTCAACGAACTGGGTTACCTCAACGTGCAGAACGTGGGTAACATTCAGGTTGCCGGTCTGACGCCGACGCAGATTGAGCAGAAGATCGCACAATCGCTGGTTGATCAGCGTATTTTGCCGCCTCCGGGCAACGGTTTGCCCGGCCCGCAGGTCAGCGTGACGGTGCTTGAGTCGCGTCAGCGCGTCTTTTCGGTCATGGGCGGTATTCGTGACGGAACCTATCCGATTATCCGTGCGGATTTCCCGATTCTTGAGGCGCTTGCCGCCGCCGGTGGTTTGCCGAATCAACCGGGCATGGATTACGTATACGTGATCCGCAAGGTGCCTTTTACCAGCGTGACGCCGACAAATGCGGCCCCGGCCGCGGGTAATAAGCCGGCCACGGAACCGTCCGCCAAACCGGCCGGCGGAAATCCGCTTGATTCTCTTGAGTCCATTGAAAAGAACAACACCACAACGCCGGCGGGCAGTCAGGCGCCGATCAAGCTTGTCAAGCCTCTGCCGACGGCAATGGTCGCCGCATCAGGCGATACCGGCGTTCAGGTGGCGCAGGCGGATATGAAGGATCTTGAGGCAGCCCTTGCCACCACCAAGCCAGGCGCGGCAACCGCGCCGGCCGCGGGAGACAGCGGGCTTCTTGATCAGGCTGTTGCGCAGCCCAAAGGCAGCGCGCAACCGCAGTTTATTTATGTTGACGGCAAATGGGTGCCGATTGAGGCGCGCGTCGCCACCACGGCTCCGGCGTCAACAACACCGGGAACGGGGCGTCTGAACAAGGCGGAATTGGCCGCCGAAGAACGCGCCACGCAGACCCGAGTGATGCGTATTCCGCTTAAACAATTGCGTCAGGGCGTATCAAAATATAATGTGATCATTCGTCCGGGCGACATCCTGATGATTGACCCGGTTGAGCCAAGCGAGTTTTACCTGATGGGCAACGTTCAGCGTCCCGGCGTGTATACGCTCACAGGCCGCAAGGTCAACATCAAGCAGGCAATGGCTGCCGCCGGCGGTCTGGGCCCGCTGGCCCTGCCGCGCAAGTGCGACCTGATCCGCCGCGTAGGCCCGGATCAGGAAGTGACTGTGCATGTGAATCTTCAGGCTATTTTTGACGGCGAACAGCCGGATATCTTCCTGAAGCCGAACGACATGATCAATGTTGGTACTGACGTGTTCATGCCGTTTATAGCTGTGATCCGCAATGGTTTCCGGTTTACTTATGGTCTTGGTTTTGTGTATGACCGTAACTTCTCGCCGGATAACAACAATAACTGATAGGCGGATCGTATAAATAACAATGACCAGCGCCTCCTGCCGCGGCCGCGGCAGGAGGCGCTGAGTATGCCTGTGAGCATCCGGCAAAAGGCGAGCATTGCAGGCGACATATCTGAATGTCATTAAGGTATTGTAAATATTGATGTTATGGGGCGCATCGTGTACGCTGCGTCTGCTGATTTTCTGTTTTTGTCGGCGAAAAGGGATAACTTGGTCGGCAACGTTTAAGTGTGATATCACATCGCACGATATGAGGGTGGTCTGATTGTGTCGTGAGGGATACCCGTCGGGGTGGCAGAAAAGTGAGTGATTCAATCAAAAATGATCCGGGTTCCGCCACGCCGCGGTTTAATTATGACACCGGCAAGCGCGATACGCCGGCCATTGCCGAACGCGTCGCGCGTGATGAAGTTGAGTTTCCGGCGCTCTTTTGGGTGCTGGTCATCGGCTTTATCGTTTTTTTTGGCTATTTTTTCAGCCAGAACGTTGAGGGGCTCACCGGCGTTTGGTATCGCGACGCAAGCTGGAGTCACGGTTTTGTGGTGCCGCTGATCGCCGCGTTTTTTGTACACCTCAACTGGGATCGGCTCATCAAGCTTAAGGCGCGTCCTTCCTGGGTCGGCGGGGTGCTGGTCCTGTATGCCGCCGTTTCGCAGGTGTTTTTCCGCATCACCGGCCAGGAACACATGTCTAATTTGACCATCCTGGTCATGCTCATCGGCGCGATACTGCTGGTTCTCGGATGGGCGTTTTTACGCATCCTCTGGCTGCCGGTGATTTACCTTGTCTTTATGATTCCGCCGCCGTCAACGCTTTATGTCAAGCTGACGACGCCCATGCAGCACTGGGCCGCGACACTTGGCGTATCGCTGATGAAAATTCTGGGGATAACGGCGTATCAGTCCGGAACGACGCTTTATGTAGAAACGGCCAACGGATGGTCGCAATTGAGTGTTGAGGAGGCATGCAGCGGCATTCGCATGCTTCTGGCGTTTTTTGCTTTGGCTGTTGCGCTTGCGTATACCAGCAATCGGCCGATGTGGCAGAAGGTTTTTCTTTCGCTGTGTGCCGCGCCGGTGGCGATTTTCTGTAACTCTTTGCGTGTGGGGCTGACGGGTATGCTTTTTGTGCGCGCGGGGCCTGAGTTTGCCCGCGGCACTGCCCACGAAATGCTCGGTTTTGCGATGTTGATTCCCGCGATGGCAATGCAGCTTGGCCTGGCCTGGCTGCTTGATAAAATTTTTATTGAAGATGATGACGCTTCTGAACAGGAGGCCGCATCATGACTCAGCAGTCTCCCGCCGGCGCCGGCGCGCGCCGCATTGAGATTCCCCGTTCGGTCATTATCGCCACGTGTCTTGTTTTTGCGATTATCGGCGCGGGCATTGTGAGCCTGACGGTCGCGCAAAAAGTCTTCAGCGTGATTGTGGATAAGCCGCCGGCACAACTCAGCAAGCCGCTTGCGGATCTGGCAAAATCATTCGGCGAAAATAATCGCTACGTTGCGACAGGCCCTGACCGCACGCTTGATAAGGAAATCGTCGCCGTCTTGGGAACGGAAGATTACCTGCTGCGTAATTATCGCGATGCGCTTAAGCATGACGGTGACCTGGGACGCGAAATCGCGCTGAACCTCAACTTTTATGCCACCGGCAGCGCCACGCCGCACGTGCCGGAAATCTGCTGGGCCGGCAACGGCCTGAATCTGCAAAGCAGCCGCTTTTTTGATATTCAGGGAATCCGCCACAAGGATGGTACGCAATCGGATATCCGTGTGCGGCTCTTGTCATTTACGCCAAAAGCGCAGCCCGGCGCGATTACTTTTGAGGGCCTGACCCCGAGCAATCAATTGCTGAACGTGGCGTATGTGTTTAACGTCAACGGCAGGTATGTGGCCAACACCGGAGAAGTGCGCAAGCATTTCTGGGATCCGCAGGCCAAATACGCATATCACACCAAAATTGAAGTTACTGTGCCGATGGTCTGCTCTCCTGAGGAAGCGCAGCCCCTCGTGGAAGAATTTTTCCGTAACAGCCTGGCGGAAATTGAAAAATGCCTTCCTGATCCGGATTCCCTGGCAGACCAGGCCAACACAACTCAGGAAGCAAAGTAGAGGTAATGCATGGCGCGTCGTCGTGTTAATATTAAATTCGTCATCGGTCTTGCTTCGGTGCTGGCCATCCTGGCCGTCGTGGTGATCCTGCTGATCGTGGTGCCGTATATCCGCGACGGCAACCCGGATCGCCTGGTGATCAAGGCGCAGGATGCGCTGAAAAGCGGCGATGTTGAAAATGCCACCCGTTATTACGCGCGCGCGGCCAATACGTCCCTGCGCAAGCGTCTTCCGCAGGCCAATGACATTCTCATGACGCTTGCCGATGTGTACTACGATAATATTGATAAAGACCGCAAATATCTCGGCCAGGCGCTGGGTTGCTGGAAACAAATCCTGATTCAGGACCCCAATTTTCTTCCGGCCGAAAAACGTTACTGTGATGAACTCTACAATATCAACAAACTCATCGGCGCCGACAACCGCTCATGGGAAGTTCTTGAGCAGGAACTGACCAAGCTCCTGACGCTTGAGCCCAAAAACGCCGAGGCCTACAAGCGCCGGGGCGAGAGCATTCTGGTTCGCATTTCCATTGATGAACTTTCGGCCGATCGCCAGAAACAGGCGGCGGAAAATCTCCAGAAAGCTCTTGATCTCAATCCTGATTCAGTAGAAGCATGCGACATGCTGGTGCGTTTGTGGATGGCGCAGTCGCGCTTTATGGACAGCCGCCAAAAAAACAACGACGCCAAGAAACTCCGCGCCAAAGCGCTTGATACCATTGAACTTTTTGTACAGAAACATCCGCAAAACAGCGATGCGCAGGTAGCCCTCGGCCGCGCGCAGCTTGAGGCCGGCAGGCCTGAGGAAGCCGCCAAAGCATTTGCTAAGGCCATTAAGCTGGGGCTTAACAATATTGATTCGGCGTCGACAGTTGCCGCGTTTTACGCAGTGCGCGAGCCGGCCACGGCTGAAAAAATATTTCAGCGCATCACAGAAATTGATCCGAATGATATGTTCAGCTACTACATACTGGGCAATTTTTACCAGCAGTCGCAGCGTTTTAATGATGCGATTGAAGTGCTGAAGCTTGGCCTGAATAAAAAGGGCAGCGCAAAGGGCGTGCGTTACGAGCGCAATATACGCACTGAGGCCCGCATGCTCACCACGCTGGCGCAGGTGCACCTGTTTGCCGCTACCGCCGATCCCGCGGCCGCGGCCGGCAAGGAGCATCTTGAACAGGCCGCATCTTATATTGAGCAGATCCGCGGCGCACAGCCGAACCATCCTCTGCTGCCGATGCTTGAAGGTTACTCACTCATGCTCCGGGGCAAACTGCCGGAAGCCATCACCCAGCTTAAAAAATCGGATGATACTCTTGCGAGCGTCCGCGAGCTTCGCGGCGAGTGGCTCAACTCAAAACGATGGCTGGCCCTGGCGTATGAACGTTCAAATGACACCGGCCTTGCCATCAAGTGTCTCAATGATATTCTCCAGGAATCACCGAATAACGTGGTGGTATTGCTTTCGCGCGCCGGTCTTGAGGGCCGCCTGAGTCAATTTGATCAGATGCTTGATACCGCCAATCAGATTCTGCGCATTGATCCCAAAAACGAAAGCGCGCTGCGCCTGAAGGCAAACGCGCTGGCGCGGCTGGGCAAGGTTCAGGAATCGCAGAAGATTCTCACGGCCATAGGCGGCACGGATTCTTCTGTGAACATAGCGGAAATTCAGCTCAGCGCCGGCGAAACCCGCCAGGCCGCCGAGCTTCTTGAGCAGATCCTCAGCCAGCAGCCGGATAATCAGCGCGCCCTGATGCTGATGATCAATACGCAGATGGCATTGCGCGCGGAAACGCAGGATAAAAATGTGGCCGAGGAACATCGCAAACTGGCGATGACATATCTTGATCGCGCGATTGAGAAAAATTCAAGCAACATACAGCTTAAGCGGCTGCGTTCCGTGCTTGCCAACGAGAATCTCAATGTACAGGAGTTTCTGCAAAAGAGCGCTGAGGATATGACGGATCCCTTCAGCAAAGAGCTGATGTGGGCCAATTATTACCAGAGTCAGCGCGATAACGCCAAGCAGCTTGAGCATCTTCAGAAGGCCGAAACCCTCAATCCTGACTCAAACGAAATCATTGAGCGCATATTTACCCTTGCGCTGACCACAAAAAACTGGGAACTCGCCGAGATGTATGCGCAGAAGGCCCAGCGTAAAAATATGGACGGCGCAAACGGCAAGTTTTACGACGGCCGCATTGATCTTGAACGCGGCAAATATGATGACGCCATCACCACGCTTAAGGCGGCAGTCGCCGTGCGTCCGGATTATTCCGTGGGTCGCACCGCGCTGGGCCTGGCGTATGTGCGCGGCGGTCAGGAATCCGCCGCCATTGAGGAATTTCAGAAGGCTATTGAACAGCGCCCGGATAACGTGGTTGCGCTGCGCGCGCTCATTGAGCTGAATCTCAAACGCGGCGACAGAACCGGCGTGACTCAGGCGCAAACTTATCTTGCGCAGGCGCTCAAATACGCGCCGAATGATGCTCAGCTTGTTATGTTTGACGAGGCCATCGGCGATCCGCGGGCGAACATTGCCCGCCGTGAAAAAGTTCGCGCCGCGGATGCCTCAAATGAGGACAATCTCATCCGTCTGGCGGCCTTGTACCGCCGCGCCGGAGAACCGCGCAAGGCTATTGATACGCTCAAGGATTCCTGGACCAAAAGCACGGCTAACGTTCCGCTGGGCGACCAGCTTGCCGGCGCGTATCAGCAGGCCGGCGAAACCAATAATGCCCTGACGGTTTATCAACAGTTGATCGCCAATCCGGATCAGAAAGTTCGCTATCAGGCTTATTTGCAGCTCGCGCAGATGTATGCTTCGCTCGGGCAGATCAATGATGCCACCAGTACTCTTGAGGCGGCCGCCAAAATAGCGCCTTCCGATGATGACACCGCGCAGCGCAATCTGGCATGGCTGGCTTTGCAGGTTGATAACGCCCCAAAGGCCGAAACGCTGCTTAAGGCGTTGATGACAAAGACTCCGAAAGATGTTGAGACTCGCCAGCGCCTGGCCGATGCGTTGATGCGTCAGGGCAAATTTGCCGAGAGCGATGCGTTGCTTGCCGATCTGCTCAAGGACAGCCCGAAGAATGTGGAAACCATGCTGCTTCAGGGCACGTCACTGACGCGCCAGAAGAAATTTGATGAGGCCGCGAAGGTATATACCGCCGTTCTTCAGAACGCGCCGGACAATTATCGCGCGCTTTTTGGCCGCGCCGTGACGGCGCTTGCCATTAAGGGCGACCTGAGATCAGTCTCGGCCGATCTGGTTGCCGCCCGCAACCTGACCGATGCGCGTCAGCCCGGCCCGCCGACGGAAATCCGCCAGTTGCTTGCCCGCGTCTATGCACAGGGCAATCAGTTCTTTGAAGCTGTCCGCGAGTGGGATGATTTGGTCAATGCTCGTCCGGATTATATTCCGGCGCGCATTGAATTGGCCCGCCTGCTGCTGGGGCTTTCTGAACAAGCTCAGCGTTTCAAGTCAAACAGCACCGACGATTTGGCCATGGCGCTTCGCCAGATTCAGCCCATTGAGCGTCTCCGCACTATGCTTGCCGATGCCGTGCGGCGGTACCCCGGCCAGCCGATATGGATCATGATGCAGGCGCAGCTCCTTACCATTCAGGGGCAAACGGCGCAGGCGCTTGACCGCTACCGTGCAGCTTTTGAGGAGACCAATCAGTCGCTGATGGCCGCCAACGGATATACGCAGGCGCTGATTCAGAATCGTGATTTTGATAAGACCGTTGAAGTTGCCACAAGCGTTCTGGCAACAAGCCCGGACGCCGTGGATATGTACCTGCGTCGGGCTGTGGCGCTTGCCAATCTTGGCAAAATTCCCGAATCCACCGCGGATTTCAACAAAACGCTTGATCTGATTAAAGATCCCGGCGGCGTGCAGGTTGTGTATCAGCAACTGAAGGCGGTGCTGCCCGCTGACGCCGCCATAGCATTTGCCAGAAAACGTATGGAGAAAGATTCACAAGATCGTCTGGCCAGGATCGGTTGCGCCAGTCTCTATTCGTTGTTGAATCAATATTCGGACTCACTTGATACGATAAAGCCTTTGCTTGAGGATACCAAATCCGCCACGCGTCCGATTGAGTTGCGTATCGCGTCGCTGGCCGCATATATGGCTAAAAATTATCCGCTTTCGCAGCAATATTACATGGATTTGCTCAAGCTCAATCCGGAAGATATTGAGTCTCTCAATAACCTGGCGTTCATGCTGGCTGACGACCTTAAGAAACCGGCTGAGGGTCTGGTGTATGCCAAAAGGGCGAGGGAGTTAATCGGTACACGTTCTGTGCTTGATGCCAGCGGCGCCAATTACGCCAACTTGTATGACACAATCGGATGGGTTAAGTACCTTGCCGGTGACTTGCAGGGCGCGGCCGATGATCTCAACCGCAGTCTGAAATGGGAACCTCTTCCTGACGCTTATCTTCATTTATCGCAAGTGTTTAAGAAACAAGGAAATGCGAAGGAAGCCAAGCGTAATGCTGAACTTGGCCTCAAACTTGCCCAGGATCGCAAAGATGACGCCAAGAGCGCCGCGGCGCAGGAACTTCTCAATGGTCTTTGATTGAGATGTTTGCGTGAGAATCCGATTGTGTAAAAATCGTTGTAAAGAATGAAAAACTATGTGAACTTTTTTTTCTTCGCGCGTGTTTTTTGTTAGTATGCACAATACCGTATCTCTTTGTGTCGGCGGCATGTTGCGGTAAATCATGGGAAATGATTCATCGTGGGATCTGACTGCGACGTGCCAGTGGTGTTGCCGAGAGAATCAGACAAGTCTGATATTGAGGATATTATGAGCCAAGCATCCCCGGGATCTTCCGCTAACCTTCCGGCCGGCCGTCCGGCTGCCGCGCCAAGTTCTGATGCTCCGGACATCATGTTCATAATCAAGCATTTTCGCTGGATGCTGGTGATCGGTACCGTAATCGGCTTGATTATCGGTGTCGGCGCGTATGTCATCTGCAAAAAATACTTCCCGCGTTATACCGTCTTTGCTCAATACCGTGTATTGCCGCAAAGTGACCCTCAGTTACTGGATGACACCAAAACCGGTAATGCATCAGATACCGCCGAAGAAATTCTTCGCGCCATTCGCCGCCAGGCATTGCTGGTCAAGAGCGATATGGTTCTGGAAAAGGTTCTTGTGACCGATGCTTTCCAGAAAAACTACAAGGACCCCACGCAAAAGAGCCAGTGGCTTCAGGATCATCCGGTTAATCCCAAAGGCGCGTTGCGCAAACAGGTTGAGATCGTTCCGGAAGCCAATTCCGATGTGTTCCGTATCCAGTTGACGGATAGCGATCCGAAGGAGCTTGAGCAGCTTGTCAACGCAATTTCAGATACGTATTTCACTGAACTGCGTAATAATGAACGTTCAAATGATGCCGTGCGTATCAAAGACGCAAAGGACGCCTATGACAAACTGAATCGCGAGGTTCTGTCTTTAAGTCAGTCTCTTGATGATTTCCGCCAGACGCGTGATATCACGGCCATTACCAATGAATATATGGTGGTACAGAGCAATCTTTCCGCCATCAACCAGAAGATTGTCGAAGCGCAACTGAAAGTCACGGCTTCGCAGTCGGCTTATGAGAGCATGAAGAGCCAGATTGCCAGCGGAAAATTTCCGCTTACGGCCGACATGGAGCAAATGGTTGAGAATGATCCGACTTTGCGTTACCTGGAGCAGAGCAAATTTCAGTTGATTCAGGATCGCGCCGCGCTGCTTGAGCGCAATGATGAGAATCATCCGATCGTGCGCGGCATGGACGCCAAAATCAAGGCCGCCCAGAAACAGGTGGATGATAAGCGCGAAGAACTGCGTCGCCAGGCACGTATCCGCATGCAGGAAAATTCAGAGCAGGATATCAAGACTTCGCAGGCTATTCTTCAGGATCTGACTCAGGCCCGCGATAAGGAAGCTCGCAAATATAAGGATCTTGATAAGTATCTTGTTGAATATAAATCAAAAGACGAAGAACTCACCGCTAAGAAAAAGCTTCTTCAGGAAACAAGCGATACGGCGACCCGTTATGAACTGCGTCGTGCTTCCGACTGGTCGCGCATTCAGCGGTTCAGCGCGGCCGTTGCGCCTGATGCGGACGATATCACGTTCCCGAAACTTTCGGTTTTTGCCCCGGGCGGATTTATCCTGGGCCTTGCGGTTGCCTTTGGTATTGCGTATCTGCTGGAGTTGACCAATACGCGCATCCGCACGCCGCGCGATGTCACGCGCACGATGCAGCTTCCGCTGCTTGGTTTTGTGCCTGACCAGCAGGAAGATTCATTCCTCAGCGGCAATCTGGCGACATCCGTGTTTGATTCGCCGGGTTCTATGACGGCCGAGTCATTCCGCATGATTCGCGGACGCCTGGCGGCGCAGTCAAGCAATTCGCCGGTACAGGCGATGCTTATCGCAAGCATATCACCAGGCGGCGGCTCAACCACTGTGGCGAGCAATCTGGCGCATGCGGTGGCGCTTAACGGTTTGCGTGTGTTGTTGATTGATGCGAATTTTTACCGTCCGGGTCTTCAGAGTATTTATCATAATATTCCTGAATTGGGCCTGACGGATCTGGTCAACGGCAAAGTCAGCGCGGACAAAGTGATCGTCGTATCCGAAAGCCAGCCGCATCTGTATCTGATGGGCCCGGGCACCGCGCCGGCCACATCGGCCTCGCAGATGATTGAGTGCCGCACATTTAAGGATACGCTTGCCCAGCTTCGTAACTCATATGACGTCATCATTTTTGATGGCGGCCCGCTGAGCCTCGTGGCCGATTCAATTGCGCTTGCCGCAAAGGTAGACGGCGTGATTGCTGTTGTGCGCGCCGGCGTTATCACGCGTGGCGTGGTAGCCCGTGTCCGTGAGCAGTTGCGTAACGTGCACGCGTCGTTGATCGGCGTGGTGCTTAACGCAACCCGCACGCGCGGCTCAGGTTACTTTAAGGAAAACTACCGCACCTTCTACGAATATGCCGGCGGAAAGAATGGCGAAGTTGTGCATCACGGCCCGGTATCGGCCGGACGTCACTGATTCATTCGTGTGAGAGTCAAGAGATCACTTGCGGCGGAAACCATTGGCCGCTAAGATTTCTCCTCTTGCATTTACGCCGTCGTAGCTCAGTGGTAGAGCGAGGCTTTCGTAAAGCCTAGGTCAAGGGTTCAAATCCCTTCGACGGCTGATGATTCAAAGGCCTGAAAACGTTATGTTTTCAGGCCTTTTTTGTTGATTATTTTAAGTTAACCGCTTTTGCGAATGTGGTAAAAAGTAAGGAACTGATGCAAAACGGAATGATGCCGCGTGCACGTACTCGCGCACGGCATTTGGCATGGCCGGTATGCCATGTTCGCCAGGATATTTCTTTTTAATTCATATGAATCAGACTTTATGCATGAGCAGATACTTGGGGATTGCCATCTTTGCGGGTATCCTTATGGTGCACCTTGCTTTATTCAGCCTGACAATTATCCGAGGACGATCTTGTGCCAAGTTTGAGCGAGGTTGCTGTGCCATGAGACGATTGATACGCATGTCCGTTGCGTTTTCGTTTTTATGGCTGATGGCGGCCGCGCCGGCAACTTCTCCCACATCTCGGCCGGTGCGTGATCCTGTGCCGGCGCCGGCATCGCAGACTGATGCGCTGCGCCTGATACAGCGGTTATTTCACGAAGAGTACCGGCATGGCGCGTCTTCGGATATGGCGGCGCTTTCGCGGACGCTGATGCAGGAATCCCGTAATACGCATGACAATCCGGCCGGCCGGTATATGCTGCTTATAGAGGCGGCGCGGCTTGGCTCTCAGGCCGGCGAGGCGGATCTTGTCGCCGAGGCCGTTGCGCTGGTAACGGCGCAATATGATGTTTCGCGGATTGTTCTGCTGACTGAATTTTATCCGCCGATGACTGATCGTGTGCGCACGGTCTCGCAGTTGCAATCACTGGCGCTGCGAAGCCTGGCCGCGGCACAGCAATCTGTGGCGGATGAACAATTTGAGGCTGTTGAACCGTTTCTACAGATTGCGGAAAAAGCCTCCACTTCGGTGCGTAGGGTTGATCTTGCCGCGAAAGTGACCACTCAGGCAGCCGACCTGCGCGCCATTGTTGCCGAATGGAAAGAAGCTCAAAAAGCAAACAATAAAATAACAGCCAGAACCGCTACGCCCGACGATATGCTTGTTTTCGGGCGCTTTCTGGCGCTGCGTATGGGCCAGTTTGATAAAGGTTTGCCCTGGTGTGCGCGCGGATCTGATTCGGCGCTTGCCATGCTGGCGCAGCGTGATATCGCCGGCGCTGACGACCCGATGCAGCAGAAAAAAATCGCGGATATGTGGTGGGAATATGCCTCCTCGCATGCGGATGCCGGCCGCGCCGTTGATCGCGCGCGCTACTGGTATGCGCGCGCGCGGGATTCGCTGACCGGCCTGACGCTGCGCGATATTGATGCGCGGCTTGCCACCGGGCCGGCCACGCGGCCGGGAGTAGCAGGCGTACCGGCCGAAACATCTCAGATAACGGATCTGTTGCCGCTGGTTCAGCCGCTGACGGATGCCGTTGAGGGAACATGGTCGCTTGAAGAAGGCGTGCTGAAAGGCGAAGGCAAAATAGCCCGTCTGCAACTGCCAGTTGCTCCGCCGGCGGAGTATGACCTCGAGATGACATTCTCGCGTGATGGCCGCGGCGGCGTGGTTATTCTGCTGGCGCGGGAGGATCGCAGCTTTAACCTGGCGCTTGATATCTCCGGCACGGCGCGTCTTGAATTGGTGAACAAAAAAACACGCACGGATAATCCCACGCTCGCGCCGCTTGATCTTGAAAAAGGCAAAACATATACCGTTACCGCGCAAGTTCGCAAGGCCGCGGTGCATGTTCTGGTTGACGGCAAACATCTGCTGAGCTGGCAGACGGATTATCAGGATCTCACCCGGCCATCGCAGTGGAAAATCAGAGATAACGGCAATCTTGGCGTGGGCATATCAAGCGGAACGCTGAAGATTGAAAAAATAACACTGCGCGCCGTGGCCGGCGAAGCCAGAATCACACGGAAAACAGGGAAGTAATAACGTTATGATTTTTGAATCATTGAAGTATGCCGATGGCCTGGGGCATTTCGGGAATGCATTTGTAAAAGCGATTGAGTTTCTGCGCCGGAGTGATTTGGCAGCGCTTGCGGATGGCAAATATCCGATTGACGGTGATAAAGTTTTTGCCGTCATTCAGGGATATGTCACGCGTGCGCGCCAGGACTGCAAATGGGAAGCGCATCGCAAATATATTGATATTCAGCATATCGTCGCCGGCGAGGAAGGTTTTGGTTATGCGCCCGTTGATCAGATAAAAATCAAAACGGAATATAATCCGGAGAAGGATATTGCGTTTTATGAGGGAGATAGCTCGGTGATCCCGGTATCGGCCGGATCATTGGTGGTATTTTTCCCACATGATGCACATCAGCCGGGTATTGCGGTTAACAATCCGATGCCGATCCGAAAAGTGGTCGTCAAAATTGCAGTGCAGCAATGATAATGACACCGCCTGTGTGCGTATCTTTTTGTGAGCAAAACTGATTTTGCTTCGTATATAAGAGAAAAAAACACCTGGCGGGGCTGACGAAAAACTCAGCCCGCCAGTTTTTTATTGATGCATGAAGATGCTGGGGAATGCCTGAATTACAGGCCAGCGCGTAACTGGCGCTCAGCTTCGTGCCAATCCTCATCCGGATTGCCCGGGGCATAACCGCGTGATGCATAAATTTCATATGCACGTTTGGCGATCATGTCGTAAGTGATGTCTTTTTTCTTGGCTACTTCCGCTTTGGTGGAAATTGCCGTTCCGCTGCCCTTAATTTCCGATTTTTCAGCACGCGAAGCAGCCGGTGCGGGTGTGCTGGCGGGAGTTTGGGCGGCGGACTTGCTTGAACGAGATTTACGGGGAGTTGGCATGATGACCTCCAAAAAACTAATACCTGCTGCTAAAAGAGCAGCAACCGAATAACTGCTGACCACCACGTTGCTTTGTGCCTGCCCACGTTGCCTGCCTCAGTCCTCCTGAGTCCGCCACAACAACACTTTGCGTTATATCAACTCTCAACCGGGTGTCAAGATATATTGAACAGCTTTTATGGGTTATTTTGAATTTTATTTCGTACTCTTTTGTATTTATTGAAGAGGATAACGAAAAATTGACGCGAACTGTACGAAAAATACACAGATTACTTATGTGATATGTGCAAAAAACAAAAATGCGAAGAAACTGTAAGTATTAATAACAAGATATTTTAGTGCATCAATTTGTGGTGCTGTCACACTTAAGAATGTTGAATTTTTGGCAGCAGATATTGACCAGTAAAACTCTTTTCGCACTTAACGATTTGCTCTGGGGTGCCCTGCGCCACGATGGTGCCGCCGCCGGCGCCGCCTTCCGGGCCGAGATCAATGATCCAGTCGGCGCATTTAATGACATCAAGATTGTGCTCAATGACCAGAACGGTATTGCCCTGATCAACCAGTCGATTGAGCACATGCAGCAGATTGTGAATGTCGGCAAAGTGCAGTCCGGTTGTCGGCTCATCAAGGACATACAGGGTGTGGCCGGTGGCGGTTTTGCCAAGTTCGCTGGCCAGCTTGACGCGCTGAGCTTCGCCGCCGGAAAGTTGAGTTGAGGCCTGGCCGAGAGTGACATAACTCAGCCCGACATCGTTGACGGCTTGCAGTAATTGCTTGATGTTGCCAAAGCTGTCAAAAAAAGCCAGCGCTTCTTCAACGCGCATATTGAGGACGTCGCTGATATCTTTGCCGCGGTACTTAACCTCAAGAGTTTCGCGATTGTAGCGCGTGCCTTTACAGGCTTCGCAGGGGACAAAAACGTCCGGCAGAAAATGCATCTCAATGCGTTTAACGCCCTGGCCCTGGCAGCTTTCGCAGCGGCCGCCCTTAACGTTAAAACTGAATCGGCCACCTTTATATCCGCGAATTTTGGCTTCGCGTGTTTTGGCGAAAAGCGAGCGGATATGATCAAAAACGCCGGTATATGTCGCGGGATTTGAGCGCGGCGTGCGGCCGATGGGGGACTGATCAATCTCAATGACTTTATCAATAAACTGGCAACCGGTGATTTTGTTGTGCGCGCCGGGGCGTTCTTTTGAATTATAAATTTTCTTTTTGACCGCTTTAAGAATGATCTCGTTCACCAGCGTTGATTTGCCGGAGCCGGAAACGCCGGTGACGCAGATTAATCCTCCGAGCGGAATTTTAACGTTAATGTTTTTGAGGTTATTTTCCTTTGCGCCAATGACCTCAAGGCATTGCTCCGTATTGACTTTGCGGCGCTGACTGGGCGCGACAATCTCAAGTTCGCCAGTGAGGTAACGCGCTGTGATTGAGTTTTTATTTTGCAGAACCTGCGGCACCGTGCCCTGCGCAATAATGTGGCCGCCGTGTGCTCCTGCGGCCGGGCCGATATCAATGAGCCAGTCGGCCGCGCGGATGGTGTCCTCGTCATGCTCAACAACGATGACCGTATTGCCAATATCCGTAAGCTGGCGCAGCGTGCGGATCAGCCGGTCATTATCGCGCTGGTGCAGGCCGATGGTCGGCTCATCAAGCACGTAACAGACGCCGACTAATTTTGAGCCGACCTGCGTAGCCAGGCGGATGCGCTGGTATTCGCCGCCGGAGAGCGTGCCTGTTTGCCGGTCAAGCGAAAGGTAGCCGAGGCCCACATCGTTCATAAAACCAAGACGCGAGCGAACTTCCTTCAGCACCGGCGCGGCGATCTGCGCCTGCTCCGTACCGAGTTTTAATGTGGCGCAAAATTCATACGCTTGCGTAACGGTCATAGCGGTAAATTCGCGGATGCTGATTCCGCCGATCTTAACGGCAAGTGCCTGCTGCTTAAGGCGCGCGCCTTTGCAGACTTCGCAGGGCTGCTCGCTTAAATAATGTTGCAGTCGCGCTTTTACAAATTCGCTATCCGTATTATCCCAGCGGCGCTGAAGATTCGGCAGCGCGCCCTCAAAATACGCGCCGTATTGCTGCTCATCCTTGCCGCTTGTGCCGTGCAGAAGAATTTTGTTAATGGCTTTCGGCAGCGACTTAAAAGGAATCTCTTCGCTGATATCAAAATCACGGCAGAACTGGCGCATCAGCCGCGAATAATAAATGTTCATGCGCCGGCCGTTGCGGCGGAAAGGCTCAATGGCCTGCGTCACCGGCACGGTAATGTCCGGAATGACCAGTTCTTCATCAAATTCAAGAATAGTGCCAAGTCCGCTGCATTTGGGGCACGCGCCCCAGGGACTGTTAAACGAAAACAGGCGCGGAGAAAGTTCCTCAAGAGAAGCTTCCGGATGATCCGGACAGGCATATTTGCTTGAGTAACTTTGATCAACCCATTTATTTGAGCTGGGCGTTTCTTCAACAGCAACGATAACCAGGCCGTCGGCAATTTTGAGCGAAAGCTCAACGGAATCAGCCACGCGCGGACGAATTTCCGGCTTAATCACAAGGCGGTCAACAACGGCCTCAATGGTGTGCTTGATGTTTTTGTCGAGATTCGGAACATTTTTGATTTCGTAAATCGTGCCGTCCGCACGGCAACGCACAAAGCCTTGTTTGGTCATGGCCTCAAGCGTTTCTTTGTGCGTGCCTTTTTGGCCGCGCACCAGTGGCGAGAGCACCATGATGCGCGTACCCTCCGGCCTCTTCATGATGCTGTCCACAATCTGCGTTGAGCTTTGGCTGGTGATCGGTTTGCCGCAGACCCAGCAGTGCGGCGTGCCGGCACGGGCGTATAACACACGCAGGTAATCGTAAATTTCCGTGGTAGTTGCCACCGTTGAGCGCGGATTGCTTGATCCCTGGCGCTGCTCAATGGCAATCGTCGGCGGCAAACCCTCAATATCGTCGCAATCCGGCTTTTGAATCTGATCAAGAAACTGCCGGGCATAGGCCGAAAGCGACTCAACATACTTGCGCTGGCCCTCGGCATAAATGGTGTCAAAAGCCAGCGAGCTTTTGCCAGAGCCGGAAAGCCCGGTCATCACGACCAGTTTATCGCGCGGAATCTCAATGTTGATGTTCTTGAGATTATGTTCACGAGCGCCGGTGATACGGATGCATTTTGAAAAATCTCCCACGGCCGCCGGCACTCCTGTTTACTGCAATTGTGTATTAAAAGCATACCTGAATAAATACCGAACAATTTTGTTATTGTAGGCGCAGCAGGGGGAGATTTTCAAGGGAATTATTCTGAATGTAAAGAACCGGCAAAGGACTGAGTTGTCTCAGCCCTTTGCCGCGGGCAATCAGGATCGTTTGGCTTCTGAGATGCTCATAAAGCCGATGCGTGGGCGATACGGTTCAGTATATCCGCTGCCGGCGGCGGCATGATGAATTGCCGCCGCCACAACCAGATGATGCATCGGCCGAATGATATTGAAGTAACAGCGCCCGGCGAAATTGCGATAACGCACCAGCGTCGTGACGGAGTAACGCGACACCGGGCCATGCTGCGCAGAATGCGGCTGCTGGCTTTCCGGCAGATCTTCCCGTGTGATGATCAAATATGCAATCAGTATCGTATTACTTGCTTTTAGTACCAGCTTGCGATCAACATCGCCCTGGCGCACGGTAAAGAACCACAATGGCCGGCCAGGGATAAACGAAATATCTTCCGGATTGATCCTGGCTGTGGCCGTGATTCGCTTCTGAGGGACACGCAGCAGCTTGAGCAACCCCTGTCGCAGCGAGTAAAGTAACTTCAGCCAAAAAGGCTGATAGCTGATAAACCGTGCCGTAAATGTGCGAAAATCGTGCGCTGAACGGACACCCTTCGCATCTGCATAATGCGTAACGCGCAACAGATTCCTGATGCTGGCGGCGTTTTTGGCGGCAGATGCGGCGATGGGCTGTTGTTCGGCGGTAATCACGATTTTTTCCTCCTTTTTCTGATTTCCCCGAATGTGTTATAGTCGCGTCTTTATAGACAATTACCCGCAGGAAAGATTGGCATGATGCTCACAAGCGTACCAACTTCAATTGATGACCCGATCAATTCACAGATATTGGCTGTTTCCGAAGACCGCATACAGGGTTTTCAGGCCGATCCGTTTGGCGCTATTGCGCAACAGACCGGCCTGCCCGTCAGCACCATTATTGAGCGGATTGAGGCGATGTTGCGTGCCGGCATTATTCGCCGCGTGCGCCAGACGCTGCTGGCCACAAACCTTGCGGAAGGCGCCCTGATCGCGTGGAAAATTGCGCCGGAAAAACTCAATGATGCTTTTGAGTGGATGTTCAAGAATGATCCGTTCACCGGCCACGTTGTTTTGCGCAGTACGGATTCGCAAACCCCCGGCGCGGCGTATCGCTTGTGGACAACGCTCAAGGTGCCGCAGGGATATTCTTTTCAGAAACATTGCCAGTTGCTTCTTGAGCAGGTCGGCGCGGAAAAATTCCTGCCGATGCCCGCCAAGCGGCTCTTTGCTTTGGGCGTAGGCCACATGCGCCGGCGGCAAATTAAGCCGGGAGACAAGGCGGATGTCGCCGCTGAACCGATGGTGCCGAATGTTGTTGAGCTGAGTGATCAGGAATGGCGCGTGCTGATTTCTCTGAAGCAGGAATTTTCGGCGGATGCCATCGCGGCGCTTCGGCCTGAGCCAGGCAGCGAAGTTCAGCGTGGCAGCATATGGGAATCGCGCGCGCAGGAAGCCGGCGTTGACCTTGCGGCATTCTGCCAGATCGCGCAGCGTCTTAATGATCGCCGCGTCATCGGCCGATTCTCAACTTTCCTTGAGCATGTTAAGCCGCTGGCCACCGGCGAGCGCGTGACGCAATATAACGGACTTTTTCACTGGCGTGTTCCGCAGGATCGCATCATTGAGGCCGGCAAGGAAGTTGCCCGTCATTACATCATGACGCACTGTTACTGGCGTGATGGCGGCGAGGATTTTGGCAACGTCAATATCATGGGCGTTGTGCACGGCACGGATCGCGATCTTGTGCTGGCGCACAAGGCCGCGATTGATGCCCATCTTGAATCAATTGGCATTCCCGTACTGTACACCAATGTTTTCTGGGGTGGCCGCAGCGAAATCAAGCCTTCTGAAATTTCGCCGTTTGCCTATGCGGATTGGTGCAAATCACGCGGCATTGATCCGGCGACGATGAAAGAATAATCAATATTCAATTCCGCTGCGGCGCATCACCTTATCGCCGGAATTACGGCAATTTTCGCCGGCCTGAGTATCCCATGATCAGCGACACGATGAACATGATCAGGAATACGACAAATAGAATTTTGGCGATATATGCCGCCGTGCCTGCTATTGCACCAAAACCAAGCAGGCCCGCCACAAGGGCAATGACAAGAAAAACGGCTGACCAGTAAAGCATGACACACCTCCTGTTAAGAGGAAACTTCATGTCAACTCGTGGCCACTTGGTTGCGGTCACGAGCACTGCCATTGCTTATGTAAAAAGCATGCCATGATCTATAACACGCGATTGTGTGTCATTGTGTCGTGTTTTATGCATAAATATGAACTAAATACGTGCGAATCATCATGTTTAGCGACATATTGACGTGTATTCTGTACGTGATAACGAAAATAGAGCGGCGAACTTCATGCCGCATCATGAGAAAAAGTGAATATTACGGGATAAATAGCTCGCAACGCTCACGATTAAAATCTGACAAAACAGGCCGCAAAATTTTGGCACGTATGTTGCTTAAGTTCATGGTGTTGAAGCTGACAACTGAATACTCGGGAAGCAGCTTTACTGCCCGGTGATCATGTGTTGGGCGCCGCCATGACATCGGGGTTGATCAAGAAAAGTCACACCTGAATATCCCGCCAAAAAAAGCTGATCAAGACGCCTGTCCGTGTGAGTAAAAAGATGAGGGCTCGGTTCCGAAAGGACCGGGTCTCCCGCCTTTTTTGCCGCAAGTGCGCCCTTACGCGCCTATTCAGGATATCTTTAGGAACTCTCGCCGGCTCATGTTACAATCAAGATCAAGGAGACGATGGTATGCAGTTGACTGTGTCAATTCATGACCCGCGTGTTGAGCAGATCATTCAGGAGAAGCTCCGCAGCGGAGAGTATCGGTCCGTTGATGATGTTGTCGCTGCGGGAATCGCGATGCTGGCGCAGGATCCTGATGCGTTGTTGCCTGAAGACGAACTCGCTTCCTTACGTAATGAGATCAATCAAGGTCTTAAGCAGGCTGATAGCGGATTGACCGCCAGATGGGATGCAGATGGCATCCGGCAGGCCGTTCGGAATCGCCTGAGCCAATCATAATTCCTATCAATCAACGTTATTTCCCTTTCCTGGCGCAGGATCATGCCACATATTGAACGAACAGAACAAAGCGCTGAAGATGTAATTCAAATTGCCACATATATCGCTCAGGATAATTTAACTGCGGCCGATGAGTGGATTTTGCAGCTTGACCGCAAGCTCACCACACTTTCGGAAAATCCGAACGCTGGCCGATTGCGGCCTCGGCTGGCAAAAATCTGCGTAGCTTTCCTTTCGGCCAGTATGTTATTTTTTATTGTGCGATCCCGGATGGTATTGTCGTGATACGCGTTTTACACGGCGCACGGAAAATGACTCGCACGAGGTTTGCGCCTCAAAAATCATGATATTTGTGATGATTCTGCGTCAGGTTCTTTCCTTCCGGCCTTTTCTTGCGTAGCATGGTGGTGTGATGAGTGGCGCTGGCGCGGCAAAATGCCTCGCGGCAGGGCTGTTCATGCGCAGAAACGATTGTTTGGGCAGGTTCATCATGGCCGAGGCTGAAAATCACGGCTTTCTGGATTCTATTTTTGCAAGTCCGGTGACGGCGGAGATTTGCCGCCGGCTCAGCGAGACTCGGCACGTCGCCGCGACGGGCCAGTGGGGAAGCTGCGCACTGGCTCTGGCGGCCGTGGTGCAAAAAAAACTCAATCGGCCGATGGTCATCATCACCGCGCATCTTGATGAGGCGGATGATGCGATTGACCAGCTTTCGTTTTTCCGCAAAGAATGCCGCGTTGAAGTTTTTCCCGCTTTTGAGGTGCTTCCCGGCGAAAGCAACGTCTCGCACGAATTGGCCGCGCAGCGACTTGAGGTTCTTCATGCGTTGGCCGGGCAGGGCGGCGCGCCAAAGATTGATTTTGTCATCGCGCCCATTCAGGCGCTCATGCAGCCGTCACCCAATCGCGACCTGCTCAAAGAGCAGATGATGATTCTCAAGACCGGCGCATCGCTTGATCGCGATCACCTGGTACGCTGGCTGGCGGATCATGATTATTCGCGACTTGAGGCTGTTGAGGATGCCGGCGATTTTGCCGTGCGCGGCGAAATTGTGGACGTTTGGCCGCCGGGTTATGCGGAACCGGTTCGCGTTGATTTCTTTGGTGACCAGATTGAGACGCTTTCTACTTTTGATATTGAGACGCTCGGCACTGTTAAAAATATCAGCGAAGCGCGGCTTGTGGCGCTTGGCGATCGCTCAACCTGGCCGGCCGAACAGACCGCAAGCTTTTTAAGTTATGCCGCTTCTGATTCGGTGGTGTGGCTTGTTGAGCCTTCTGAAATTCAGGAGCAGGGCCGCAGTTATTACGACAAACTTCAGGATGCGCGCGGCATTTATTCGCCGCAGGCTGTTTTTAAGCAGGCGCAGAATTTTGCCTGGGCGGAAATTCATCAGTTCGGCCACGAAGACGACGCCATTCATCTGCCATGCCGCAGCGTGATGCGCTTTGACACCAAAACAGATGCGGCCGTGGCGGAACTCGCCGGCCTTGTTCAGGGCACGCGCAGCAAACTCACCGCTGAGGAAGGCGAAATTCTTCCGCGCGTGGTGGTGATCTGCGACAGCCAGGGCGAAGTCACGCGCCTGCGGGACATTCTTGATGTCAAGGCGCCTGGCACTTCGGCGCTTGTTGACATGCCTGTCGGCGCAATTGGCCTGGGTTTTGAGTGGAATGAATATAACTGGGGCGCGCGGCCAGAGGCCGCTACCGCCGAAAAGCCGCCGGAAGGCACGCGGCCGCTGATTCTTGTCGGCCATCACGAAATTTTTCACCGGTATACCAAGCGCCGCAAACTTCGCGGCGTGGCCGGGGCGCGGCCGATTGATTCTTTCCTTGATCTTCAGACCGGCGATTACGTTGTGCACGTTCATCACGGCATCGCCAAGTTTACCGGCATGACCAGCATCACGCGCGAAGGCCGGCAAAGCGAATACCTCACTCTGCAATTTGCCGGCGATGCGACACTTCAGGTCCCGGTGACGCAGATTCATCTGGTTCAGAAATACGTCGGCGGCGCGCACGGCCGGCCGGTGCTGAGCGTTCTGGGCGGTACGCGATGGAGTAAACAAAAAGAAGAAGTCGCCAAAGCTGTTGAAAAAATGGCCGGCGATCTGCTTGAAGTTCAGGCCGCGCGCGAGCACATGCCCGGCACTTCCTACCCGCCGGATACCGCATGGATGCATGAATTTGAGTCGGCATTTCCCTTTACGCCGACGGAAGATCAGGTTCGCTGCATCGGCGAAATCAAGGATGACCTTGCCAAACAGCGCCCGATGGATCGCCTGCTCTGCGGCGATGTGGGTTACGGCAAAACGGAACTTGCCATTCGCGCGGCGTTTAAGGTGTGCGAGGCCGGCAAGCAGGTGGCCGTGCTTGTTCCCACCACGGTTCTTTGTGAACAGCATGAGGATTCTTTCCGCCAGCGCATGGGGGATTATCCGTTTGTGGTTGAGAGCATCAGCCGTTTTAAGACGGCCGGGCAGATCAAGAAAATTCTGGATCGCACGCGCGCCGGCCAGGTTGATATTCTCATCGGCACGCACCGGCTCATCAGCAAGGATGTTCAGTTTGCCGATCTTGGCCTGGTGATCATTGACGAAGAGCAGCGCTTTGGCGTTGAGCACAAGGAAAAACTCAAGAAGCTGCGCCTCACCGTTGACGTGCTGACGATGACGGCCACGCCGATCCCGCGTACTTTGCATATGTCGCTGCTGGGTATTCGCGACATCAGCAACCTTGCCACGCCGCCGCAGGATCGCCGCAGCGTCGTGACGGAAGTCATTCCGCATGACAAAGCGCGCCTCAAGCAGGCTTTGCAGCGCGAAATGGCGCGCAACGGCCAGGTGTATTACGTTCACAACCGCATCCATGATATTCAGAGCGTGGCCGACGAACTCTACCAGCTTGTGCCTGATGCGCGCATTGTTATTGGCCACGGGCAAATGGACCCGCACGAGCTTGAAGAAGTCATGCACAAATTCATCAAGCATCAGGCGGATATTCTTGTCAGCACAACGATCATTGAGAGCGGTATTGATATTCCCAACGCCAATACGATGTTTATTGACCAGGCGGAAAATTACGGCCTGTCAAATCTGCACCAGTTACGCGGACGTGTCGGCCGCTATAAGCATCGCGCGTATTGCTATCTGTTGCTGAGTCCGGATAAAACGCTCAGCAGCACGGCCGCCAAACGTCTTAAAGCGATGGAGGAATACGCCTCTCTCGGCGCCGGATTTAAAATCGCTTTGCGCGATCTTGAGATCCGCGGCGCGGGCAATATCCTCGGCCCGGAACAAAGCGGCCACATCAGCGCCGTCGGCTACGAAATGTATTGCCAGCTTCTTGAAGAAGCCGTCAAGAAAATCAAGAATCAGCCGATTGAAAAACCGAAGGAAGTCAACGTTGATATCGGCATCACCGGCGTACTTCCCAAGAGTTACGTTGATTCCGAGCGCCAGCGTATGGATCTTTATCGCCGCATGACGCGCTGCTTTAAGCTTGAGGATCTCGTCACGCTGACCAAAGACATCACGGACGCTTTTGGCCCGCCGCCAAAGCCGGTTCAGACAATGCTCAACATGGCCGAGTTGCGTGTTCTCGCCGGGTACTGGGGAATCGTGAGCATTATCGCCAAAGATCCGGACGTGATTTTTACGATTGAGGACTTCAGCAAACTCGGCCCATTACTTGGCCGCGGCCCGGGTTCCGTGCGAATCCCGGATGAAAAAACGGTGCATCTGCGATTGCCGAAAGCCTATTTTGAGCCGGAAACATTGCTGAACGTTCTGCGCAACATGCTCAACCCCAATAAACCGGCCGAGCAACCCAAAACCCCCACGCCGCAAAGCGGCAAAACCGCGCCGCCAAAATCCCCGCTGGGAAGAAACGCGCGAAGGTAAAGTGATTTTTACGCCACGGGGCACAATGGGTGTGTGAGCGATCAATAGTTTATTAAGTGCTCAATCATGCATAAACGATTCGTTGCGATCATGAGCAATTGCCAACGTTGATTGGTTTGTGCCCCATCCTATAAAAGGAATGGGGCTTGCTTGAATTTGCCGGCGGACATCGCGAACTTTTTACTCTTCTTCTTTTTCCGGCGTCTGCATGCGCTGGCCGGCGATGCGCCAGGCGTCTACGTAGGGTGTTTTGTTTTTAAAGTGTGTGCGTGAGCGCAGGCGGAACCATTCGCGCAGGCTTGCGGCCACGCCTATGATCAGCAGCAGGCAGATCAGCACAAAGGCCAGCATTAAGGTGCCGCGCGTAAGCTCAAGAACGTTGCTGTTGCGCGTGGCGGCGCCGGCCGAGGTCGTCGTTAAAAACGGCGCGACTGACAACGCATAAAGCGCGGCCGCCAGCAGCGCCAGGCCGCAAGTCACCATCGTGATAAGCAACGCGCGATAGGGCATGTTCAAAAACCAAAAAACGAAATGCAAAACGCCAAACGAAAGGTAGCAACATGATGATGCCTGCTGATACCTTAACGATAAACGATGCACGATCAACGATCAACGATTTTACCACGCGTTCTTACGCGGATCTTCATTGTGAGCATCGCTGATGGCCGCGAGTTGCTTGCTCTCTTCTTCCGTCAAGTTGCCCGGCAACTGCACCATGAGCCGGCAATACTGATCGCCACGCGAACCATCTTTAAGTACCGCGCCCTTGCCGCGCACGCGCAGTTTTTTGCCGCTGGTCATCCCCGGCGGAATACGCAGATCAACCGGCCCGTCAATTGTCGGCACGCCGGTGATGCTGGCGCCCTGTGCGGCTTCCTTAAGTGTGATCGGCAGATCAAGCAATACGTCGTTGCCGTCGCGCGTAAAGTACGGATGCTCGGCAATGTGCACTTTAATAATCAGATCGCCGCGATTGCCGGATTGTGACGGCTGGCCGTGGCCGGCCACGCGAATTTTGGCGCCTTCCTTAACGCCGGCCGGAACTTTAATCTTGATTTCCTCGGGCCTGCTGCCGTCGGGATGCGTCAGTCGAACTTCAACCTGCGTGCCGCGCATGGCCTCAACAAAAGTGATGTTGGCCTCATGCGTGATATCCGCGCCGGGTGTATCGTCAACCTGTTGCTGGCGGGATCCGCCGCGAGCGCCGCCGCGCCGGCCGCCGGCGCTGAACATGCTCTCAAAGAGATCACCAAAATCAACATCGCCAAAATCAACGGTGGCGCCGCCGGGCGTTTGCGTGGTATAGCGGAATCCGCCTGCGCCGCGCGTGCGTCCCTGTCCGGCTGCCGCTGCGGCCGCGGCCGCCTGCGCCGCCGCGGCGGAGTTTACGCCCGCATGGCCAAACTGGTCATAGGCTTTGCGTTTTTTATCATCAGAAAGAACGTCATACGCTTCCTGAACTTCCTTGAATTTTCCCTCGGCCGAGGAATCATTCTTGTTCAGATCCGGATGATATTTGCGCGCCAGCCGGCGATGCGCTTTTTTAACTTCATCAGCACTGGCCGAGCGAGAAACTCCCAGTACTTCGTAATAATCACGTTTGTCTGCCATCTTCGTTACCTCACAACCTGATGATTCCTATTATAGGCAAGCATGAGGTTGATCGTGTAGTCTTCGCGCATTGATATGCGGAAGCTAAAATACTCGCGTATCTTGTTGTCAGTTCGTAGTTTATAAACCAAAAAAAGCGTACCTGTTACGTCCCCATCTCACCATGATACCACTTCATGACTTCCGTACGCGTCAGCACGCCGGCCAGTGACGGTTTTCCGCCGGAGCGATCAAAAATCGCCACGTGATTAATATCATTCTGGGCAAAAAGCTCCATAGCCTGTTCAAGCGTGTCCGTTTTTTGCAGCGGTTTTATGTTTGTCCGGCAGACTTCGCCCACCAGCAGCAGCGGCGCGGCCTCCGGATCATGCATCACATGATACAGATCCTCAAGCGTCAGCATGCCCAGGTAATCATTTTTCTGATTGAGCACCACAAATTCCGTCACGCCCTGGTCATGGCTGCGCTGAAGAACCGTTGAGAGAGTTTCGTTGACGCTCAGCGTGCTCGGTTTTTGCAATTGCAGTTGATCAAGGGTAATGCGGCGCAGCGCGCTGATGCCGGTTGCCGAACCCAGGCGCACGCCTTTGCTCTTGAGCGGCTGCGTGTACACGCTTTCGCCAACGGAGAGACGGTAAAGCAGCGTGGCCACGACCACAGCCAGCATCATCGGCAGCATGACCTGATAATTGCGTGTGATCTCAAAGACCAGCAGAATCGCCATCAGCGGCGCCTGAATGACGGCGGCAAGCACCGCGCCCATCGCCACCAGTGCGTATGCGCTGGGGATGGCTTCCGGAGTAAACTGGCTGAGGAACAAGCCAAAGGCGCCGCCGGCCGTAGCGCCGATGAGCAGTGCCGGGGCAAATACGCCGCCGGAGCCGCCGCTGCCAAGCGTCAGCGCCGTGGCGATAATCTTAAAAACCGCGACCATCGTCAGGAATGTCAGTGTGAGATAAACAGCCTGCTGGCCGACAAAATGGCCATTTTGCACGTACCAGGAAGGATCAATCGCGCGGAGGATTGTCAGGTATCCGCCGCCGAAGACCGGCACGTATGCCTGCGCGGCAAA
The DNA here is from genome assembly GCA_964610975.1 of uncultured Phycisphaeraceae bacterium. GTDB lineage: Bacteria > Planctomycetota > Phycisphaerae > WQYP01 > WQYP01 > CAZSYN01. The sequence goes on along the minus strand of CAZSYN010000002.1, from coordinate 124,750 downwards.
GCGGCTTTGTACCAGCGGATCATGCCAAAACAGCAGAATAATTCCCACGCCGCAGAGTCCGCTGCAAAACGCGCCCAGCGCCGGCCGGAAGAATGGCGGAATCACCTTGAGTTTATCCTGCGAACGCTCTACAAAATTCATCGCGCGCACCAGCGCCACGGCCGCAATGGCCGAAACAACGCCCAGCAGCACATAGTAGGGCAGTTCCTTAAAAGTAAAGGTAAACGCGCCGGAGTTGCCGGTCATTTCAAATAAACCGTGGACCGCTTTGGCGGAATCCGCGGCGACGATGGAGTGAAACATAGTCGTGGCGACGACTGCGGAGATGACAATTGGCGTAAAAGTACGGATTGAAAAATCGCGCAGCATGACTTCAAGAACAAAAAGCACCCCGGCGATAGGGGCGTCAAAAACCGCGCCAATGCCGGCCGCAGCGCCGCAGCCTACAAGCGTCGGCAGGTTTCTTCTCGATATGCCCGCCAAAGTACCGAGCGAAGACCCCAGCGACGAACCGATAATGGCAATTGGCGCTTCCGGACCGGCCGAGCCGCCAGAGCCGATCGTCAGGCTGCTGGTGAGTAAAGTTTCAAGAGCGGTTTTGTGCGGTATTTTGCCGCCATTGCGAACCAGTGCCACGAGTACATTTGATAAACCATGACTAGGTCCGGGTTTAGTGCGAAAAAGCCACCGGATAAAACTCATAAGCAACCCGCCGGTGGCAGGTATCAGCGGCAGTAAAAAAATATACGGTTGTTGCGTAGCATGCCAGGCGTGGGCCGGCGTTTCGTAAATCCACGTTGTGAGAAATTCAACAAGCCACTTAAAAACCCACGCCGCCGTGCCTCCGGCAAGGCCGATAGCCACCGCCATCAAAAGCAGGAGAGTCTCTTCGCGCACGCCCCATTGTGCGAGTTTTTGCAGAACCATCAGGCGCCAAGCCGCCGGCATACGTGCCACTATTTTGATATCCGGAATGTCCACTTGCCAGAAAACCTGCCTTTCCGCAGTTACCATAAACGGAGAAGACAGGCAAAGAAAGCAAAACTCATGAGGTTTGTCTTCTTGACACCCATAACGGGGCGTGATACGGTTCGGCCCTACCGTTCTGATCGTAACGTGGTTATAACATAAGATAATACTCAACGGTTGTTTGTGTATTTCCTTTCTGGCAGGGTGCGGAGATAAAAATGGTCTCTCGGGCGTGGTGGCTCTCTACCGTTCTTGGCGTTGTCATACTGGGCTCATCTTTTGCGGTGGCTGCGCCGCCAAAATATGGCGCTTCTCGTGATGCAATTGATGCCTACATGGGCGCACAGGCAAAATCATTGGCTGATGTCGATTCTGATGCCGCTGTGCGTATACGCCAGGATGTTGAGTCGGGTGTTGATGAGCGTCAGCAGGGAGGACCGTTGCCGGCCGGTTTCGGCAGTGATTATGTATCATCTGCCGCCTCGGCTTTTCGCCCGTTGATTGCCGGCGGCAAAGAGCAGACCCGCCTGGCCGCCGTGATTCTCCTTGTTAATCTCAGCCGCGCCAACGAAGCAACGGAGCCTGCGTTGACCGATGCTCTGCAATCTGATTTGCCGGCCATCCGTTACTGGGCCGCCAAAGGCTTTGCCTATGTGATCCCGAAATATGAGCTGGTGCCGACGCTTCGCGATAACGCCATTAACAAGGTGCGCACCGCGATTGCTTCTGAAAAATCAACGCTGGTTAAGGCGGAACTTTATCGCACGCTGACGGCCGTGGGCGATAAGTCGTCCGCTACCGGCGCAATTGTGGTTAAGGATCTTCTGCCGCTGGTTGATGGTTTTAAGGCCAAAATGCCCACGCCGACGGATCTTAAGACCGTTGCGCAGGGCTTTGACACATTGCGCGCCTTTGCCTCACAGGGCGGCACGCTTTCTTCAGAAGATCGCGTGGCGGCGCTTCAGCTCACGGCCGACGCCGCGAGCTTTCCGATTCAGCATTTGCTTGCCGCCGAAGCCAAAGATGCTTCGCAGATCACACCAGACAGCTTAAGCGCGGCCTACGGCATCGCGGTTTCCGGCTATAAACTTGCCAATGTTTTAGCGCCGTCCGCTTCGCTTAATTTCCATGGCAAGCAGCCCAATGGCAAGCCGGAATGGCTGAAGGAATTTTCGCTGAGCGTTACGCAGTTTTTTGGCTCATCGCGCGCTCCGGGCCAATTGCAGAGCGCCGTGCCGGAAGTAAAAGCGCCGGCCGATATCAAGTAAATAAAGCCGAAATGACAAAACACAAATGACAAATGGCAAAACAAACTTTAATTTTCAATGACCAAAGATAAAACAGATGACATCCGTCAGCATTCAGCCGATTTCGCAGCCGTTTCGCGCAAGTGTGCGTGTGCCGGGGTCAAAATCAATCACAAATCGCGCCTTGCCGCTGGCCGCCATGGCCGCGGGTCGCTCAACGCTCAGCGGCGTGCTCTTTGCGGATGACACTTGGCAGATGATCCGCTCTCTTGAGCGTCTCGGTTTTTTGATGGACGTCAACGAATCCGCGCGCACTATCAGCATTCAGGGGCGCGGCAAAGAGATCCCCAATACCAGTGCGGAACTTTTCTGCGGCAATTCAGGCACGACTATTCGTTTCCTTGCGGCGTTCTGCGCGCGCGCGGTCGGCAGCTTTACGCTTGATGGCATACCGCGCATGCGCCAGCGCCCGATTGATGAACTTGCCCGCGCGCTTTGTGATTTGGGTTCTGATATCGGATATAAAATTCAGCAGGGATATCCGCCGATCGTGGTTAAAGGAACAGGCCTGCGCGGCGGCGTGACGGAATTTACCGATGCCAAAAGTTCACAGTATATTTCGGCCGTGCTCATGGCCGCGCCTCATGCGGCCAGCGACGTGACTCTGCGGCTGCTCGGGCCGATCACCAGCGAACCATACGTCGCCATGACCCTGCGTATGATGGAGCAATTTGGCGTTGATGCGCGTATCAATGACACCGCAACGGATGACGGCAAACCCGTGCGCGAAATAACCGTACCGGCCGGCCAGCAATATCGCGCACAGAATTATGCCATTGAGCCTGACGCCTCAAATGCCAGTTATTTCCTTGCCGCCGCAGCCGTATGTCCCGGCTCAACAGTTACCATTGAGGGACTTGGCAAAGGATCGCTTCAGGGCGATGTGGCATTTGCGGATGTTCTTCATCAGATGGGCGCGGGCCTTGCCTTTGGCCGCGATTTTATCACCGTGACCGGGCAAGGCGACCTCAATAGCATTGATCTTGATATGAACGCCATTCCGGATATGGCGCAGACCCTGGCCGTTGTCGCGCTATTTGCCAAAGGCACCACACGCATCCGCAACATTGCCAATTTGCGTGTTAAAGAAACAGACCGCCTTGCCGCGCTGCAAAATGAGCTGACCAAACTCGGCGCGCGCGTTGAGACAACGCAAGACAGCATCAGCATTACGCCGCCGGAATCCGGAAAGCTGCTGCCGGCCAGCATCGCCACGTATGATGATCATCGCATGGCCATGAGCTTTGCCGTTGCCGGCCTGCGCAGCCCCGGCGTGACCATCCTTGATCCCGGATGCACCGCCAAAACATATCCGGAATATTTTATAGATATGGCGGCCGCCGTCAGCGGCGGACAAAAGTGACGGGCGATTGCGACTTGCGAACTCAACTGAGAAGATAACATGCCTTTTATATTTCGCACGGATTTTTGGCTTAAATGGATTTACCGTATCGCGGTTGCGATTGGTTTTCTTGTATGGGTTATTGATGCAAAACTCTGGTATGACGTTGCTGACTGGGAGCGCCCCGGAAATGAGGCGATCAACAGCTTTCCGCTTCGCCATTTTGCTGAACAATATACGTATTTTGCTTTTGCGTACACAGTAGGGCTGATTTGCTTTTCGGGAGTTCTTTTGATGCGCTCTTGGCTAAAAACCAAACGCCAATCATAGTGTTTTTCCTCATGTGCCAGCGTTCGGTGAGAACATTTCTTCCTTATGCTACAATGATGCCGTAATCGTTCCGGAAGGAGTTTTTCATGCTTCGGCCACGGATTGGCATTTCGCTTGATGCCGGCGGACTTGATGAGGGACGCCGCATGCTTGAACTCAACGGCGATTATCCCGATGCGGTATTGCGTAATGGCGGATTGCCGCTGTTGCTGCCGCATGTCAGCGATGTGGCGGATCGCGAAGCTCTGCTGGCCTGTGTTGACGGGCTGATCATTCCCGGCGGCAATGATTGCGATCCGGCTTTATATGGCCAGGAAAAACATTCTTCTTCAATTTTGATGGACCGCCGGCGTCAGGATCATGACCTTGCTCTGCTGGCACTGGCCGAGCGCATGGGCATGCCTGTGCTGGGCATTTGCCTGGGCTATCAACTCATGAACATCATGCGCGGCGGTACACTGCATCAATCAATCGCGGAGCGCTTTCCCGAATCGCCGGTGATTCATACGCGCATTGCGGAACATGATCCGGCAAATCCGACGCGATCAAGTTATCACGATGTCATGCTGAGGCCTGATACCAATCTCGCCGGCATTTATAAAGACGTGCTTGTGCGCACAAACTCGCGCCATCGGCAGGGCGTTGACCGCATTGGCCACGGGTTGATTCCCTGTGCCTTTGCGCCGGATGGGATTCTTGAGGGAATTGAGGATCACTCATTGCCGTTTTTTATCGGTGTTCAATGGCATCCGGAAAACATGACCGGTACGGAGCATGACAAACTTTTTGCCGCACTGGTGACGGCCGCAACCATTTACCACGAGCAAAAATAAAAATCGCAGGCTGATTTAATATCGCCTGCGATACTATATTCATTTACTTAACTACAGTTTGCTGTAATTACTGTCTGCTACCCACACTTTACAGCAGTTGCTTATTCCGCCATCTCTTTTAATAACGGTGACGCAGCAAAGTCCACAACAGCGCGGCGAGCGTGGGAGCAAATACCAGCGTTAAAATAACGGCCGCGGCAAATTGCCAGCGGAAACGCACAACACTCTTTTTGGCCGGTATTTCTGTGATTTTGCTCGCTTGAACATTCTGTTGAACAACCTGGCCGTGTCCCGTTTTGGGGATCTCAAGAACTTGTTCCATCTTTCATCACCCTGACTACAGCCGCATACACAAACCACTGCGGCTTACCCATCTCACCCTGACTCCGAAACGACTTTCTGCCGCTGACCGGCAGCCCCTATTTTATCATGATGCAAAATCAGCGTAACTATATATCTCTTTACCTCAGCAAAATCGGAAACGCAAAGAAGAATTGTCAAAATATGTAAAACTTATTTGTACGTCCAGAAAAAACGATCTTTTTAGCGTATTATGTATTTTTTCGTGTTGACGTCATTTTCCATATTGCGGGGAAAATCCCGCTGATCTCATCAATACGAAATTCGCGAATCTCATATTTCGGATTCAGCGGCACAAGTTTGACGCCAACTTGTTTGGGCTCGGCGCCTTCTTCCGTTTCTGTGATAAAAAAAACGCGCTTAAATGTCTGCGCAAAACCTTCAAGCTCGCCCAGACGCACAAGGCAATCGTCGCCATCGCGTGGCGTTTCGGCGGAAAACTGCACAATATCGCCGTTTTTGTATTCCGGCTCCATTGAATCGCCGGTGACGCGCAGCGCGATAACCGCGCCGGAGATATCCTGCTGATCCGCCTGGCTTGCGCGCGAGCCGGGTTTGCCTCGCGTTTTAGTTACGCCACTGACGTAACTGTCGGCCACGCCTGGCGGATATTCAAGATCGGTATACTCAACAGGTTTACCGGCAGGTACGCGGTTGATCAGCGGCACGGGCATAATCCGCAAAGTATCGTCTTGTGGTGTGGCCGATAATTCCTGCACTGATTGCGAAGCTGATGTATTTTTCAATAGCGCATCAAGATTGACTGTGCCGTCACTGCGTCGCGGCGCGGATGCTGATGCACTTTGGCTCTGGCCGCCAAGCAGAAGATTCCTCACGCTCTCGGGCGTGCGCAGCCAGTCTCCGGCCTGCGTAAGCTGCGCCTCGTTCATATTGAGCGCCTGCGCCAGCTTGCTGAGTTTTTCTGAACTTGGCGGGCCGATCAACGTGGCATTCTCAATGTTTGAGAGATACGGCTTTGAGATGCCCGTGATCTCCGCGAGCGCATCAAGCGTAAGCTTTTTGGCTTTGCGCGCCTGTCGTATGGCTTGGCCGAGTTCCTTTAAATTTTTCATAGGACATCCCCACCGTCATTATCACTTTGGCGACGCACGGATCTGCGCTGGCCTGAGTCATGATTTTTATTTGCGTTTAACCTACGATAAAACAACATATTATCATTGCTGTCACATAAACTGTTAGTATTATGTACGGAATTTTCTTGCATATCAAGTATATGTTTGATATAAAACATACAAAATGATCAGCGTAAGAGTCAAGCTTAAAAGTCGGCTGTCATTATTGCGAAATTTACGTGGCGGCCGTTGATATCATAACCATCATTTTTAGTTCACGAGGTGCATCATGAGTTCATTTCAGCAGGCAGGCGCCGATAATCCGCAAACTGATTCTGCTCGGCCGACGCCGCTGCGCCTGCCGCCGCTGCGGCGCAAGGAACGAAGCCGTAAAATGCGATCCTATTACGGCATTGAGGACTGGCTCTCGCGCGCGCAGCATCTTTCGGATGGTGATCGTATTTTGGTTGAGAAAGCTTACGGCGAGCAATTCAGTTGTGCGCGTCTGGCGGAAATTTTTGATGTCAGTTCGTCAGTAATTCGCCGGCGGCTGCGGCGGATTAATCGCGTGCTGAGTGATCCGTGTTTCTTACTCATTGCGCGCTTTGGCGAATGCCTGCCTGTGGGGCTTCGTCCGATTGCCAGAAGTTACTATATTGACGGCTTATCCCTGCGAAAATGCGCGGCGCATTATCATTTTACACTTTACGAAGTGCGCCAGATGCTGAATGTTGTGCGCTCTGTTCTGATTCTGCGCGAAGCTCCGCTTGATCTTCCGATGCGCGCAGCGGAACGCAATCGCGCTGTTCATGATGCTCTGCTTAAATCAGATCGCTAATTTAATTTTGATTGTCATTATCATTTTACTCAATGTCATTATCCGTGGCGGATTGTGGCAAGCGGATGATATTGACATATGGGAGGAAAATATGAGTCAACTGAATGTTGAATCCGCGCCGCATTCGGCGCTTGTGGCGGAAATGTTCGGCGTCAGCGTTGATGCGGCGGCCTATGTTGCGCCGCAGATGAATCTTGAACTTAAGGCCGGGGAAATCATGCTGATCACCGGGCCTTCCGGATGCGGCAAAAGCACGTTGCTGCGGCATATTGCCGTAGAGCATCCGGGGCATCGCGTGTTGTGTGCTGATGCGGAAACTCATGAGCGCCGGGCGATTGTCGATTGTTTTTCACTTCCGCTTGAGCAGACTTTGGCGCTGCTTTCGCGCTGCGGACTTTCGGAGGCGGGCGTGTTGCTCAGGCCGCCAGGCGAACTGAGTTGCGGACAGCGTTTTCGTTATGAGCTTGCGCGCTGTATCGCCGCGCCGGAGAAACTGATCATTGCCGACGAGTTTTGCTCCGTTCTTGACCGCACCGTGGCGTGCGTGATCTGCTGGCAATTGCGCAAGCTGATACGCAGGCAGGGCAAAATGCTCATCGCCGCCACGACGCATGAGGATATTGCCGGAGATCTTTCGCCTGAGCATTGGCTACAGATTGATCTTGGCGGCCAATTGACCTGGGTATGCGGAGGCGGCCATGTGCAGTATCGCCAAGCGAATCATCATTGAGCGCGGTACGCGTGATAATTATGCGAGCCTGTCAAAATTTCATTATCTCGGCAGGCCCTGCGCGGTATTTACGCGTATCTGGCGCGCCCGTGATATGGCTATGAATGCGATTATTGGCGTATTGGTAGAAACCATGCCGTGCCTGAATTGCAGATTACGCGATATGGCGACCAATGAGTGCTATCAGATAAAAAACGCAACAGAGCATGCGCGATTGATCAATCGGGATTTTCGCAGCATCAGCCGAGTGATTGTTCATCCGGCGTATCGCGGCGCGGGAATCTCCGTCATGCTCGTGCGCTGTGCACTTGAGCAGGCGCATACGCATTATGTTGAGGCAATCGCGCTGATGGGGAATGTTCATCCGTTTTTTGAGCAGGCGGGTATGCGGCGGTGGCAAGCGGCGGATCTTGATGCGGCAGGGCGCATGCGGCCGGTCTATTTTTTATGGGAAAATCTGGAGGAGAGAAGCCATGGCGAAGACAATGACACAAAAGAGCGGCGCAGTCCGCAAGCGCAGGAAGGCTGCTGCCGAAGACATCATTGTTCAGGAAGACCGGCGTCTGAAGCTGCCGCAGAATGAGGAGGAACTCCGCGCATGGGTTGAGGAATACTGCGGGCTGATCATGCCCCGGCGATGCGTATGCGGACATCATGTATCGCCGATGGCGTATCTGAATCACGTCTTTTTTTCACCCAGTGATTGCGTGGTGTGGGCGTGCCGCGGCGGCGGAAAAACACAACTCGGTGCGGTGGCGACTTTGCTTGAGATGATATTCAGGCCGGGCATACAAATCCGCATTCTTGGCGGTTCTCTTGAGCAGGCCGCGCGCATGTATGCGCACTTAAGATCGCTGATTGACGGCCATTTCCGCGACATGGTTGACGGAAAAGTCATGCGCCGGGGATTTAAGCTCAACAACGGATCAAGCGTTGAGTTATTGGCGCAATCAGAGCGCAGCGTGCGCGGAACGCGTGTTCAGCGCGTGCGTTGTGATGAAGTTGAGCTGTTTAGCACGGATGTGTGGGAAGCCGCGCAGCTGACCACGCGCTCCTTATCGCGCGAAAATCATCCGGTGATTACGGCCAGCATTGAGGCGCTTTCTACGGCGCACCGGCCCGGCGGGTTAATGGAGAATCTGGTTAAAGAAAGCGGCCGAAAGGTTTTTGCCTGGTGCGCGCTTGACGTCATGCAGCAATGCAAAGATCGCGCATGCGATGGTTGCCCATTATGGGAAGAATGCCAGGGGCGCGGCAAACATGCTGATGGTTTTGTTCCTGTTGAGGATCTTATCGCCATGAAAAAACGCGTGAGCAGCATTGTGTGGGAGCAGGAGATGCTCTGCAAACCGGCACGGGCTATGCGGGCCGTTTTTGAGGGATTCTGCGCTGAGCGCGATGTGCGCGAATTTGCCGTCTCTGAAGGTTTTGTACACGAAGGCGCGGCCGCAGAGCCGGTTGATGTTTGCGGCGGAATTGATTTTGGTTTTCGCCGGTTTGTGTGGCTGAGCCTGGCGGTGACGCGTGGCGATCGTCCGCGATTGTATGTGGCGGACGAAATGGTCGGTGAGGATCGCGCGCTGAATGTCAACGTTGCCCAGATGCAGGCGCACCAGGCTCCGACGCTGATTTACTGTGATGTGGCCGGCATTCAGCATAACAGCCATTCCGGGACAAACGATGTGACGTTGCTGCGGAATGCCGGCTATCAGGTGCGCTATCGCACCATGACGATTCTTGAGGGAATACGGTTGCTACAGGAGATGACTTCTCCGGCGGCCGGCGAGCCGCGGCTTGTGGTGCATCCGCGCTGCGTGCGCACTATTGCGGCGCTTAAGGGATATCAGTGGAGCGAAAATGGCGAGAGCATTGAAAAAGACGGCGAGCATGACCATCTGATGGACGCGCTGCGTTACGGCGCATGCGGCATGCTACAGCGCGGAAAATCTGATACGCGCAGATACTGAATTGTGAGATCACGCAGAGGAAAAATCACTCAGCATCCGCCGAGTTGATTTTTCCTTTGCGTGCCGGCCATATAGGCGGCAACGGCCGTGATGGCGACAAGCGTCACAATGCTGTAGAGCGAGAAGCTGAAATACCAAGCCTGAGTGTCGGCCGTGATAGGAAATTCATCAAGTACGATGGAGAAAAAGAATGAGGCAATCGCCGAAACAAGGCCAAAGCGCACCAGCAGGATGAGATAGGAGATGGCGATGAGGCCTTCGCTAACCCATGATGCGTATGCGCCGTAAGTCCACTGGCAGGTGGCCGCGATGTAAATCATGCAGAAGATAATGCCGGCGATTTCTTTTTTTCGCAGGATAATGCGCAGCACGACCAGCAACAGCAGCAGTAGCAGGCCAACCAATGTTGATATCAGCGCTGCGTTGAGCAGCGATCCGAAAACGGATGCGTCAAGGTGTTCTGTCTGGCTGATGAGCGTGGCAAAAGGAATAACGGTGCGCCAGTTGCCGGGCAGCGAGTGGCAGATCTGGTGAACAATGGCGCAGAGCGTGCCGGCCAGCGATCCGTAAAGAATGTGCCGGGCAACCAGCGGATCAAAAAAGCGGCCTGAGAGTACGCGCGACCAGGAGATAATGGTCTCGGGCCAGGTCCGGCGGACGTAAGGCTCAAGCGCCAGGTAAAACAGGGCGACATAAAGCGCCGGTACGCAAATGCTGCTGAGGCCGCGCGTAAAGAGCATATATTCAAGGACAAAATTGGTGACATGATGCGAGCGGAACGCCCACACTACGATGCCGCCAAGAAGAAAAAGCGTGGTAAGCCGCAGCGCGCCGACGCGGTCGGCGCGGCCGGTCTTTAAGTTGTGGTACGCAAAGAGCGAAGCGGAAACCAGCGTAATGACCATGATGATCAACCGGGCGATGATATTCTGGCGCATGTTGATTGAGGCGAGTTTATCCATGAATGTTCGTTCAGGAATTTTCCATGGGCCATTGATGGTGAAGAAAACAGGCTTGTGGTTGAGCATGGCCAACTCAATACGTGCGGGAGTATGGTATGCGTCGTTGAGTTCTCCCGACCATGCGTAACGTTTATCGGCAAATGTTGGCGGATTAACCTGCGGTGATGATTCGTTGAAATTTGCGCGATCAAGACCGGCCGCGGCAAAAAGCGTGTTGATAACGGCATCATCATTGCCGGATTGCGAGGCGGCATTATCCTGAGCGGAACTTTCCTCCTGAGGAACAACACTTAATTCATAAAGCATGCCGCGCGGATCAAGCTTAATGCCGATCATGCCGGACTCAAGCATGGCAGGGTCTGTGGGCGAAACGCGGATAACCGAATCCTGCGCGGCCAGCGGAAGTAGATGCGCCTGATGCTGGCGATACCAGAAAAACGTGACGCCAGGCTCACCTTTGGCGAGTTTTTCCGTCACGATATGCGGCTGATGGTTGCGAATAACCCATTTATAGTAATCGCCGTTTGCCATAAAACCTGATGCCGTATCAACAGGCGAATCCGTATAGCCAAGATTACGCAGCAAAGTTTGCGCGGTGTGAGTCAGCACGGCCGGCGGATTGTTCAGCGGCACCTGTGTGATGAAATTTGTGCGTGTTGAGACGGCGAAGGCAACGATCATGCAGAGAATGACGGCTGCGAGCCAGGCAATGGCCCAGCGCGGCTTTACGCATTTATTTGATCCTGCGGCGGCGACAACTTCCGGAGAGGGAGTTTCGCCGGCGGCGAGAGCCGCGGCCAGCGGATCGCCGCCGGGCAATGCCGCACTGACGGCAAGTGCGCTGCCGGGGCGCTTGCGCGGATCTTTTTGCATGCAAGCGAGAATGACTTCCTCAATGTGCGGATCAAGCAGGCGAAATACTTCGCTTGGCGGGGGAGGATTTTCCTCTTTTTGCTTGTGGGCAAACTCGCTGAAGCTTGATGCCTCAAAAGCGGGGCGGCCTGTGAACATTTCGTACATCAGCAGGCCCAGGGCGTAAATATCTGTGCGCACGCTGACGGGTTTGCCGGAAAACTGTTCCGGGGCCATATAGGCCGGCGTACCGGCTTGAAGATCTTTGCTGCGCACCTGTTCGGCGGGTGCGGCAAGGCCAAAATCGGTGATGCGCACGTGGCCGCGGCCGTCAATCATGACGTTTGCGGGCTTAAGGTCGCGATGCAGAACGCCTTTTTCGTGCGCGGCGGCAACGCCGGCGCAAAGCTGGCGCGTGATCTGCAATGATTTGTCGCGCGGAAGGCGGCCGATGCGGCGGATCAGCGAGGCAAGGTTGTCGCCGTCCACGTACTCCATTGAAATAAAATGCTCGCCGGCAAATTCCCCGATATCAAAAACGCGGCAGACGTTCGGGTGCGTGACCTGGCGTGCGATGCGCACTTCGTTATGCAGTCGCGTGAGCCATGCGTCGTTTGTGGAAAAAATAGGCGGAACAAATTTCAGCGCGACAGTCTGATTGAGTTTGAGATCGTCGGCACGGTAAACCTCGCCCATACCGCCGCGGCCGAGCAGGCCGACGATGCGGTAGCGCTCAGCCACAAGCGTACCGGCGGTAAATCTCGGCGTATCAAAAAGATCACCGCCGCCGGAACTGGGATCTGAATCAGGCTCAACGCCGGTGAGGTTCATCATGTCATCAACGCGTGAGCGGGAAATCAGCGGCTCATCAATAACGCTTTCGCTGTGGCTTTCGGTCAGCAGTGCCTCAACTTCGCTGCGCAGACCGTCATCTGCGCCGCAGACTTCGCGAACATAATCAGTACGCTCCGCCTCGGGCTTTTCGCTGGCCTGAAGGAAGATTTCTTTGATCTGCCTGTAACGATCAGGTGTCATGCCGCTATTTTTTGCCATGACACTATTTTAGGAGGTTCAGCGGAGAAAGCATAGTGATAACAGGAACAGTTCAGTTGCCGGCCAGTGGCCAGGCGGCAAGGGCAAGTGGTGTGAGGTCAGCAGCGGCTTGTGCGCGTTGATGGGCGTCGGCATTTTTGAATAACGGAAGCGTGATAAGTTCCGCGTGCTCAAGGTTTACGATACGGCTGCGGATATCGCGGATATTCAGGCGGCAGGGCCAGTGCCAGGTGAGTTCCGGCTGGGCCAAAAGAGGATCGCGGAACAGGCCCAAAAGTTGCGGTGTGCCGATCATATCGCCGGGAGCCAGGGCGAGTTCTTCGGCAAGTTCCTGCTCAAGGTGCGCCAGAACGCCGAGTTCGGAAGCGGGGAATGCGGCCGTGCCGAGTTGCTCAAGCACGCCGCCAAAGACGTGCCCTTTTCCGGGATGCGCAGCGACACGCTGTGAGCGCTGGCCAAAGAGAACCTGATTTTCCGCCGTCAGCAGAACGGTATTGCCGAGACCTGGCAAAATAAACTCCGGCGCGTGCGTGGTAAACCATGCGCGATCGCGCACGGCCGAGATCAGGTGCATTTTATAATCGCCTGGTGATAGCGCGATTCGCAGTGTGTGATCGGCCACGGTGTGATTGCGATACAGCGACACTGCGCCGTTAAAAAGCATGCGCTGAGATGCTCGCGCGTCTTGCTCATACGCTTGCCAGCGCGCGGCCATAAACTGCTGAACTTCCGGCGGGAATACGATTTCCTGCTGCGAAAAATCAATCAGCAACCGGGTCCGGCTGTCTGCGGCAAAGAGAATGTCGGCCGGTTGCGCCATCAGGTTATTTGCGTTTTTTACCAGATGATACGCCGGCATTTTCTTCAAGCTCGCGAATCTTTTTGCGATTGGCCATTCGTGATGTTGCTGTCATGCGATCCGTGAGCATAATGCCATCAAGATGATCATACTCATGCTGGGCGATGCGAGCTTCCCAGTCATCAAGATCAAGCTCAATCGGCTTACCTGCGGGCGTTTTGCCAGTCAACTTAATATGCGTAAATCGGTGAACTTTGGTGCGTATATCCGGCAGCGAAAGGCAGCCTTCTTCGCCGATTTCGTCGCCGCTTTCGTTACTGATTACCGGATTAACGATGACGATGGCGTCTTCCGCATTGCCCTCGGGCGACATAACGAACAGGCGCAGCCCCAGGCCGACCTGCGGCGCGGCAAGGCCTACGCCTTTGTTCTCGGCCATCATTTTTTTCATTTTTTCGCCGACTTCCGCAAGCCAGGGCGTAAATTCCGTAATTTCCTTCGCGCGTTTTTTGAGAATCGGCGCCGGATACAGAACAAGAACAAGGTCCGCGGGATTTGGTAATGTTTCTTTCATGCACGCATTATATGAGAAATACGGCAAAATTCTCAATCATGGCCGCGATGCTACTATGGTGTCGTGTTATGTGCGTGGGTTCCGAAGCCAAACGGCCGCTTATCGCGAAAGATTAATGATCACGCGCACGGGCCTGTGGTCGCTGGCGCGCGTAAAGGGCTCGCCCTGAAAAATCATGCCGGATTTTGGCGTCATTTTTTTCGCAAGTTCGGGAGAAAGCAAAATAAAATCAATGGCTTCGCGGAAACGCGAATCTTCGTAGGTAATGCGCTGATCGGCCGGGATATGATCAAGCACATCCGTTAATTTGCCTTGCGGAAGCGCGCTCATAATCGTCTTGAGCGGAGGTGAGTCGGCCGTGTCATTAAAATCGCCGAGAATGGCAAAGTTTTTAATGCCAGCAGCCTGATCATCGCGAAGAATTTCCGCTATCTTCTCTGCTTCCGCCAGGCGCCAGCGTGCGCTTTTGGGATCATTTTCTGAATCGCGCTTGCTTTTAAGGTGCACGCCGTAAAGCGACAACTTAAAATCAGGCTGCGGCTGAAGATCAACGCGCAGAAGGTCGCGAGCAAAGCGATTTGTCGGCTTGTTGCCGCCGTCGGGAGTCAGCGGCGCCATGCGGTGGCTGACAATCTGAAGTATCGGTAATTTGCTGATGACGCCGACGGAAATGCCGCGCGGATCGGTGGTGGGGTTATCAATCACATAGGGATATTCCGGCAGCCGGTCTTTGGCTAATTGAATCAGGGCGCCGCCGTACTCTACTTCCTCAATAAACATGACGTCAGCGTCAATTTGCTTAATACCGGAAATGAGGGCGTTGAGTTCACGTTCTGATTTTGGTTTTGTTCCTTCGTCGGCCGTATACGGATTGTCATAACGGTCAAAAAGATTGCGGACATTATAAGCGGCGATGGTGATGGTTGATGCCGGCCGCGAATTTTGGGCCTGTGTTGATGTGACAGAAAACAGGCACAGAACACAAACAAACAGACTGGCCGCGAGCGTGCGCCGCATGGTATTCTCCGGAAGTTCAATTTCGTGCGGATTATTGTAGCGAATGTCGCGTTCATCTGTTGCGGGAGAGGTTGATGAGCGAAAAGATTAATGACATGCTCATAGTTGGCGGCGGGCCGGTGGGTCTTTATGCCGCGTTTTATGCCGGTATGCGGCGCATGTCAGTCAAAATTGTTGACTCACTTGAAGAACTTGGCGGGCAGCTTACGGCACTTTATCCTGAAAAATATATTTACGATATTGCCGGATTTCCGCAGATCCTGGCAAAGGATCTTGCTGCCAATTTAATTCAGCAGGCTCGCTCAGCAAATCCGGACATTGTTCTGGGAGAAATTGTTGAGCAGCTTACGCGTGACGAAAATCAGAACTGTTGGTGCGTAACTACTGATAAACAAAAACATTACGCCAAAACTGTGCTGCTGAGCGCGGGTGCCGGGGCGTTTTCTCCTAAAAAAATATCTCTTTTAGGCGCTGACGTCATGCCGGGCAGAGGTGTCTACTATCATGTACATAAACCTGACGCTTTTGCGAACAAGCAGGTTCTTGTCATCGGTGGCGGCAATTCCGCCGTTGACTGGGCGCGTTCTTTACATCAGGTTGCGGCGAAAGTCACTTTGATTCATCGTCATAACCAATTCAGGGCACACGAGGATTCCGTTCGGCAATTACAGGCCAGCGGCGTTGAAATTAAGGTCTTTTGGGAGTTAAAATCGCTGGTGCTTGCCGATGATAAACTTATAGGCGTCTGTCTGGTGAACAATCGCACAGGGCAGGAAGAGCATCTGCCGGTTCAGGCTCTGTTAATTCAGGTCGGTTATAACAGTTCGCTGGGGCCGATTCAGAACTGGCCAGTTAAAATTGAACACAGCAGTATCGCAGTTGACAGCAGAATGCAAACGAATTTACCGGGCGTGTTTGCCGCAGGGGATGTGGCGACGTTTCCCGGGAAGATCAAGCTTATCGCAACTGGTTTTGGCGAGGCAGCAACAGCAGTAAACTGGGCAAGGACGCTGATTGATCCGCAATCCCGCGTTTTTCCCGGACATTCAAGTGAACTGCGGCCTCAGGCGCGTACAGTCGTTTTATAGCGGCTTTTTAATGTGCTAAAACGGATGAGTTGAGAGCGAATTTTAAGTTTTTTCTCTTGAGGAAGGCTTTTCGGCGGACCGGAATTGCATTATCCTTGAGTATATTAGGAACGTATGAAGGTTACGGGTAAAGCCATTTTCTTGACGCTGAGCACATTGGTGTTCGGCGGTGCTTGCGCGACTCTGCTGCAAGGCTGTAGCGGAAACAGCGCCCCTGCGTCTACGCAGAATCCGGCGGATACCCCGATTCCCGCCATCAAGGCCGAGCCGGTTGAGGGTGATCCTTCGCTGGCTGATCCTACTACTGATCCGGTGTGGACATCGGCCCAGTGGCATACGTTTACTCATCCGCTTAACGACAGTCGCCCCGGGCAGTTAACGCGCGTGGCCATGCTTTATGATAACCAGCATCTGTATGTGGCTGTGATGTGCGCGGATAGCCATCTTATTGCTTCCGGGGCCAACCAAAAACTGACGGAACAGGATGCCGTTGAGATTTGGCTTGATACGGCCGGGGAGCAAAATGATCGCGGCACGGAATTGCTGGCCATTACGGCCACCAGCAGCGAGGCCAGTTCTGTGACGTGGTATCGTTCTACGATGGGCGCAAAGCCAAAGCCCGACGGCACGCCTGATTTTTCGCGGCCCATCAGCAAAATAGTTGATAAAGGCATTCCGGGACTGAAAGTTCATTCAGGCCGGGGCCAAATAAATGGTAAAGACGCATGGGGTGTCACGTTTGCCATTCCGATGCACAATCTGCCGATGCCGCTACAGGCCGCGGCCAAGCCTGGCTCAACCTGGCACTTTAATGCGATTCGTTATGATTGGCAGAATGCCGGCGGTGAGCCGCAGATGATCGTCTCAAATCTTTCGCCGGTGTTTATCGGCAGCCAGCAAGTTTCTTCGTATCGTATGTCGCCGCTGTTGCTTGATGTGCCTGGCAATTCTCCGCTGGCCAAAGGGCAGTGAGACAAAAGACAAAAGTAAAAAGTAAAAAGTAAAAAGTAAAAAGTAAAAAGTAAAAAGAGCGCGATGGCGTTCTTTTTTTATTGCATAAAAAATGCCGCGCGGCTGTGAGCCGTGCGGCGTTTTTTTGTGGACTGGTACTGATGATTGCGGATGGCTCTGAATCAGAACTTGACTAGCGAATCAACATCAATCGGCAGGCCGGTGGCAAAGGATTTGTTGGCGGCGATGCCGGTGAGAATTGACATGGCGCCGTCAACGTGGCCCGCAGCGCGGCCGAGCGGATCGGCCTTGCCGCCGACAAAAACATCCTCAAGCAGGCGATCATCGCCGCCGCCGTGGCCGGCGAGGTTGCTTTCCTCAACAGTGATGACCTGCGGTTTACTCCAGTGAGGACGCAGCGAGATACGCATCGGCTCGGTGACATGATCCGCTTCTTTGCCGCCGAGAGCGGCGGTATGCGGATCGGTGCCGGTGCCGATGAGGAACGGTGATTCTTCAACATCATACTCAAGGCGGCCTTTGGTGCCGTTAAAAGCGATGCGCCAGCCTTCCCAGGGCGAGTATGCGGTAAGGTGATAGCTCATGGTGGCCTTGTTGCGGTAACGGACCATCACGGCCATGTCATCTTCAATAGAGATGTTATCGCCAAATACCGATTGATCGCGGATATAACCGTCGGCGTTTTCCGCCTTCAGGTACATGTCGCGCAGTGACGGGTCTTTTTCCATGTCAATTGCGAAAGGATCATGTGCGGCATTTTCGCGGCCATGTACGCGCTCATAAAATTTCGTAACGCCGCGCTCTTCGGCATTTTCGCGGCCGTAAAAACGCAGATCGCCCATGCCGAAAACAGTCTTCGGCGAAGAATTAATCCACCAATTGACCAGATCAAAATGATGCGTGGCCTTGTGCACCATCAGGCCGCCCGAGCAGCGTTTATCGCGATGCCACCGGCGGAAATAATCAGCGCCGTGTGATGTGTTGAGCAGCCACTCAAAATGCACGGAAATGATTTGGCCGACAGCGCCGTTCATCAGCAGTTCTTTGACTTTGCTGTTGCGCGGCGAATAACGGTAGTTAAAAGTGACGGTGAGTTTTTTGCCGGTGCGCTTGACGGTATCAATCACCTGCTGGCATTTTTCCGGGTCAATGGTCATCGGTTTTTCGCTGATGACATCGCATCCGGCATCCATCGCGCGGCAGATATAGCGGTGATGTGTGCGGTCAATGCTGGTGACGATCACGCAATCCACTTTATTCTCGCGGATCATCTGTTCAAATTGTTCCGGGGAATACTGCGGAAGAGCCTTTGCGCCGAACTTCTCGGCGAACTGCGCATTGTAGTAGGCCATGCGTACCGGGTTGATGTCGCAGAGAGCCACAAGCTCGCCGACTTCCTTGAACCGGCCAAGCAGAGCATGCGAGTACATGCTTGAGCGTCCGCCGGTTCCTACGATGGCATAGCGTTTTCGTGCGGCCATGAATAAACTCCTGATAAACAGAATTGAGCAAACAAGCTAAATTATAGTGTAAAAAAAGTGATATGCGATAACAACAACGAGCATTTACTTGACATTTTCGCTCATTGTTGCGCAGAATAATCCCTATGTTACAGTACCTGGGCACAGGCTTAAGACATTATCGGCGTAATCCGGTGGCGCTTTATGCGCGGCCGGTGTGGGAACTACAGGCGATTCTTTCGGGCGATGCGTATCCTGAGATGCACGATCTGCCAAAAGAATCGTCATCGCCGTGCCTGTGGGTTTTTCCGCCGGGGCATGTGCACGGGTGGTCGGCGCAAAGTGAGCAGGCCTCGCAGGTTACCGTGATGCATTATGATGATGTCCCGGAACAGTTGCGGGAAGCCTGTGACGGCCGATTGCTGCGTGTGACGCTGACTGAAAGCGAAATCAAAATCGTACGCGAACTGGGCGAACACATGCGGCCGCATTTTGAAAAACCGATGTGGCTCAGCGATCTGCATGCCGAATCAGCGCTGATTGAGTTGACGTTTATCGCGCTGAAAAATCGACAGGGCCGGCCCCTGAATAAAATGCAGGACCTGGCACGGCAAACCGTTGATCGCGCACTGGCGTGGTATTCCGAACATCTTTCGCATCAGCCGGATGTGACGGATATGGCGCAGTATGTGTCGCTTTCGGAGAGTCATCTGCGGCGAATTTTTCATCGCGTCACTGGTCATAGCCCGCTTGAGGCGATGAAAAAAATTCAAATAGAGCGTGCGCGTCAATTGATGCGCACCAGCACGCTTTCGCTAAAGGAAATAGCACATATTTGCGGATTTTCCGGGCCGACGGTTTTTTCAAGATCATTTGTTCAGGCCGAAGGACGCAGCCCGCTGGCGTGGCGCAAAGCCAAAGGCGGACACTGATCGCAACATGATATACAATAAGGTTCTGCGGAGGGGTTATGCTGAGAAAAAAAATCTTGATATTTCTGCTGGCGCTTTGTGTTGGTGGCTTATTGCCGGTTCTGGCGGCCAGTGCGCGCCAGAATGATTTGGCATTTGCTGAGATGCTCAGCGTGCGAAGGCTTGTGCGCACCGTCATTGCTGATTATCAGTGCCGCAAAATCATGACGGACCAATCCGTGATTGCGTCGTCGGGAACACTGTTTGCCGCGCGCGGCGGCAATGCGCGTTACTGCACCACGCAGCCGTATCGTTCTGAATTGATTCTGGCCGGCGGAAAAATGTATGCCAGAACGCAACATGAAAAAAACTGGGTAAAAAAGAATCAGCCTGATAAACCCGGAATGACGGCCGTGATGGTTCATGTCGCCGCGTGGTCCGTGGGAGATTTGCGCGATTCGGAAAAACTTTTTGATATGGCAAAGCTCAATGCCGACGACATGCCTGCTGATATGATGCAGATGATAAGCCGTGCGGAAATGCCATCTGCTGAATATTGGCGCGCTGTGCCGGTCAATCAGAATCTGCAAAAAGTGGTGCGGCAGATCAGTCTGATTTTTAGCGGTGAGTTGCGCCAGTTGAGCTGTGTTCAGGTGCGGCTTGTGGATGATGAAGTTGTGACGTATGTTTTTGCGCCGCGCGATAATGCGGAATTACCGGCGAATATGTTTGAGCCCGCGTTTGAGCCGCAGCAGAATCAACAGGCTGGCGAATGAGGGAATGCGTGAATTTAAAATTGCTGATTATGGCCGGGGTGCTGGCATGTGGCGCGCTGATAAGCGGATGCCAGAGCATGTCCGCATCAACACAGCATGTGGCCGAGGATCAACTGGGATCGCTTGCGAAAGATGATGCGCGCGGGCGTATTGATGCGGCGTTGGCGCGGTGGCCAAAAGCAGTCAGGCGGCCTTTCTTTGCGACGATTCGCGCGGCCGGGCATCGTGTGGTGGCCGTGGGCAATTTTGATTATCGCAATGCGGATGATTTTCGCATTACGGCGGTGACAGAACTTGGGCAGACTCTTTTTGATGTTCGCTGTAAAAATAATGAATGCAAAGTTCTGCATGTGATGCCGGGACTTGGCGAAAATATCGTGGCAATGCTGTGCCGTGATATGTCGCTGGCCTGGCGTGTGCCGCAGGTTGCCGGCGCACTTGAGGAACACAAAGGTTCGCTGCGGATGAGCGTGACCGATGAACAGCGCCGGCGCGCGTATTATCTTTTTGATCCGAAGAGCGGCATGCTTACGCGCGAAGAAATTCAACTGGGATTTCTTGATGCGCTTTTTGTGGATGTGCTGAATGTTGATGAGCGCGGATGGCCAACGGAGCTTGTGTTTAATCGGCCGGCGCGGGCGTATACGATTCAGTTGAGTTTTCTGTCGGAACAAAAATAACCATTACGCGATCATTTCTTCCTTATGTACGTGTCGGCAGCGGCGCGGAAATATCATATAATCGCGAGCATGGCGATACTGACTCCTCATCAATTCAAGATCGTGCTCATTGAGCCGGAAATTCCGCAGAATACCGGAAACATTGCGCGGTTATGCGCGGTGACGGGAACTGAATTGCATCTTGTGCGGCCACTGGGATTTATCCTGGAGGGGCGGCACATGCGCCGATCCGGAATGGACTATCTTGAGCATGTTAAGCTGACGGTGCATGACAATCTGGCGGCGTTTCGTGAATTTCTTGGCGCGCAGCCATACTGGCTGCTGAGCGCGCGTGCGGAGCGGTCAATATGGGATGCTCCCCTGACTGAGGCGCAGTGGATTATTCTCGGTCGCGAAACTGCGGGTTTGCCGCACGAGTGGCTCAGTGAGGTTCCTGAACGCTGTTTAACGATCCCCATGTTGCCTGATGCGAGATGTATTAATCTTGCAAATTCTGCTGGCATAGCGCTTTATGAATCATTAAGACAAAATCAGACTAAATAGTATTTTATCTCTTTCATATCGGTACCGTCTCAGGTTACAATAGCACTTGATGTCTCCTTAATGTGTGAAGTAACCGCAGAAGAAACGAGTAAATTCGCCTTGGCGGGCGATCAGCGGTTGTTACCAGGCATGTCTTTTCGGAGCGAAATCTCATGTTAGCTCTTACAAAGCGGACGGAATATGCCCTTATCGCGCTGCATTATATGATTGAGCAGGGTGCTATTGCGGATGATGCCAAGAATTTTGGCTCGCATCCGCCGGCAAGCGCGCGCGAAATTGCTGAGCGTTATCAGATGCCGCTGCCTCTGTTGATGAATATTCTCAAGAAGCTTTCGCAGGAAGGCGTATTGGTGAGTCTGCGCGGCGCCAAAGGCGGTTATGCCCTGGCGATTGATCCGCACAAGATGACTTTGGCGCGGCTGATTGAGGTTCTTGAGGCGCCGGTGTGTCTGGTGGATTGCGCCGTGGTCAAGCGCGATGCGGAAGGCAATGTGATTCAGCCGGACTGCAAGATCAACGATCGTTGCCCGGTGCGCGGCCCGTTGCGCGGTCTGCATGGCAAACTGGTTGAGTTTTTGACTTCAGTTTCGCTGCATGATATTTGCAGTCACGGTATTCAGCCGATGGTGGCCACGGCCAATGGCGAGCCAGTTGCCGCTGCGACTGTCTGAATGTGAAATTGTCAGATCTAAAAATAAAAAGGCGACCTCGGTTAAAACCGGGGTTGCTTTTTTTTGTAAAAGACGAGCACGGACTGTCAATTGCCTCCGCTTGCCTGAACGGTAAAATGAGCCTGCTTCGTACACTTCGTACTTTTTGATGCAGGTGAATGATGGCGCGACACGGCGGGTTTTGGCTGATGGCATCATCATCTTTATTTTTCGGAGTCATGAGCATTCTTCCGGCCGCGGCCCAGGTCAAATCCGCGCTGCCTGAAGATTCAAACAGGTTAACGGCAATGAAACAAATGACGATTGAGCATGGGACAATCACTCTGATTGAGCGGGATACTGCGGCAAACTGGGTGGCTCCGGACAAGCATGAGTATAAAAATCTTCCTCCGCGAACTATCGTCAAGATGGTGTTAAATCCGGCCAAAGGATCAAATATTCATGTGGAGTTATGGCTGCCGGATCAGGGGAAATGGAATGAAAAATTTCTGGGGCTTGGCAATGGCGGCGCGGCCGGCCATATCAATCCGGCCGGTTTTGTCTGGCCGCTGATAGAAGGTTATGCCGTCGCCACGACGGATATGGGAACCGCGCCCAATGCGGATTCTGGCATTGGCAATGAGGAAGTGTGGAGAGATTTTGGCTTCCGCGCGACGCACCTGATGACGGCATCCGCCAGGCAGATCGTTACGTCATTTTATGGCAAGGCGCCGAAGTATTCTTACTTTAACGGCGGATCAACCGGCGGCCAGCAGGCTATGCAGGAAGCCCAGAGATATCCTGATGATTATGATGGCATTGTGGCCAATATTCCGGCACACTGCCGGACTCCTCTGCATGCTTATTTTCTATGGAATTATCAGATCCTCACCCGGTGCCCGTTTACGGATTCGCAGCAGCAGCACATTATTGACGCCGGTAATGCCTATATGGCATCGCGCGAAATACCGGTTACGGCGGGCAAAATTATTTCAGATCCGCGATGCACCATGCAGGATATAGAGGCCGTCATTGCGCTGGCGATGAAAAAAGATCCGTCATTGACGCAGGCACACGCCGAAGCGCTGCGAAAACTTTTTGATGGTCCGCGCAGCAGCGATACCGGTGAGCGCATTTTTAACGGTATTCCGTTTGGCACTTTGTTAAAATCAGCGACAGGTCATCTCTATCTGTTTAAGTGGGTTTTTGGCGCCGACCGGGATTTAATGTCGATCAATTTCGGCAAGGATATTGATACGTATACGGCCGCGCTGGGACCTTATCTCAATGCGGAAAATCCTGATCTGAGTGCATTTGAAAAACGGGGCGGCAAATTGATTATGATGTCAGGCACGGCCGACGCCATTGTGCCGTATCATGCGACAATGGATTATTATGAGCGTGTGATTGCGCACTTTGGTTCTCTTGAAAAAGTGCGGTCGTTTTATCGTTTCTACATGATTCCCGGCATGGGGCATGGCGGCGGGCCTGGGGTGAATCATCTGCCGAGTGCGTTAAAACTTGTAGAGCAATGGCGGGAAAAAGGTGTTGCGCCTGATGTTTTAGAGGGCGATCATGTTGCGGATGGCAAAAAAATATGGGGAATGCCGATTTATCCGTACCCTGTCAAAACAGGATGGGATGAGAAAAAATCCTGCTGTGTGCCGGTTGAAGGATCGCGAGGCGGCGTAGAGCGGATCGCCGAACGCTATCGGCCGGCGGCATCCGAATGAGCGGCGCAGATCGTTGTTCATAAATCATGACCCGCGGAATTGCATTCTGCGGGTTTTCTGTTTTACTACATGTTGTGATATCAAAGATTGCTGATTTTATGGGGAGCTTCGTATGACGGATATCCCGCCGATTCAGTCAACGTATAGCGTGTCGGCCGGCATGGCCGCGCAGATGCCGAAAAAATCCGGCAAGGCGCTCAAGATCTTTTTTGTCATCAGCTTGTTGTTTTTGGTGGTGTCTGTCATCGCCAATGTGCTGCTGTTCTTTGCGATGATCGCCCTTGTTGGCGGAATGAACGCCGGCAATGCGCATGTTGATGAAGAAGTTTTGCGCGATGGCGATCATCACAAGGTGGCGGTGATTTCCGCCGCCGGCGGCGTTGATGAGCAGATGGTTGAGCATGTGCGCCGGATGTGTGATGCTCTGCGCGCGGATAAATCAATTGTGGCCGTGGTTGTTGAAGTTGATTCGCCCGGCGGCGGCATTACCTCGGCCGACGAAATTCATCACATGCTCACCAGCCTTGCGGCGCAGTATCCTCTTTATGTCAGCATGCGTAGCCTTGCGGCCAGCGGCGGATACTATATCTCAATGCCGGCAAAGGAAATCGTCGCGCAGCCTACGAGCCTTGTCGGGAGCATCGGCGTGATCTGGCCCGCGTTTGAGATGAGCCGTCTGCTTGATAAAGTCGGCATTACGCCGGAAATCATCACCAGTGACGAAGCGCTTTATAAAGATGCCGGCGCGCCGTATCGCAAATTTTCAGAAACCGATCGCGCGTACATCAAGAGTCTTGTGAATGATGCGCACCAGAAATTCCGCGATATCGTGGCAGACGGCCGAAAGGGCAAACTGAAGGAACCGCTTGAGAAAGTAGCCATTGGCCGGATCTGGCCGGCGCAAAAAGCCCTTGATATGGGCCTGATTGATTCGCTGGGATACCTTGATGACGTCTGTCATAAGGCGGCTGCGGATGCGGGATTTTCCGGCGCGACCTTCGTGCGACTGCATGAAAAAGCCAGTTTGCTTCAGCAACTCGGCGTCAGCGCGCGCAAACCGGCCATTGAATTCAAACTCAGCCCGAGCCTGATATATGAACTTCAAGCCACCAAAGGCGAATATCGCTACGCGCCGGGAGTGGGGGGAGAGTAAGCGCTCAAGTTAAACGAGTTTAGCACGAAACAAGTTAAGCAAGGAGGCGTGATGACACATGCTTTCTTGCTTAACTTGTTTATCTGTTAACTTGTTTAACGTGACTTTACTGTCTTTCCAGTTTTTTTACGCCGGCCGGGAGTTGTAGATATTTGATGAACGCGGCGTAAATTTCCGGGCAGGCGTAAAAGAGGCGTTTGCCGCCGTCAAGCGCGGATGTCATGTACATCTGATAATGGCGGCGGAAATTTTTGCGGTCGTTTTCTTTTTGATATATGCCCGCTTTTTCGCGCACGCTTTCGTGCTTTTTGCGATAATCCCAGCGCACGGTGCAGTATGCGGCCACCAGCGTGTCACTGGTGAGCACGTCCATTCCGGCCAGCTCTTTTGAGGTATCCCAGCGAAAATCAGAACATCCCGTGAGCAGCATCGTCTTGAGAAGATCGGGCCGCGGTGTGTACGCGGGAATGACAATCCGGCCGATCTCCGTGCTGTCATGCGGATTGAGCGCAAAGCTCATGATGCCGAAACTCGGCAGTATCAAAAAGCAGGGACTGTATCGAATATACACGCGATTGCTCGGCTTTTTGGCCGGTACCGCGATTTCCTTAAAGAGCGTCGGGTCGCATTTCTCAATATTGGCAAGCTCATTGAGCGTGGCCGCGCGAGAATTGACAAACGGCGTGCTGAACTTGGCCTCGTCGCGCAGGGAGAAAGGCAAAAAGGCCTCGCGCAATTTGGCGCACAAACGCGCCACGCGGCGAATCTGCCGCACTTCCCACCGGGCAAGTTCGCCTGGTGTGGGGATTGTCACCGGCCCGATAAATCTCTGCTGGGCCTGCGTCATGCGATACTGTTCTTCTGGCAATTGCTTCTTTTTGAGCACCTCAAGCGCTGTTGCCAGGCGCGCAATCTCAACTCGTAAATTCTGAATCTGATCGCGCAGCGTATGTTTACGTTCCTGACCATTTTCGTCGGTCGGTTTTACCTCCGACAGGTCAACCTCATATTGCTTGATGTATTTTTGCGCATCAAGCTGCCGCTGCTCAAGCTCGGAAATCGTGCGCTCAATAGCGCGGATGCGTATACCGGAACCAATCTGGCGCCGCCAGGCTTTGTCTTGTTTCCAGCGCGGCGTGTTCATCTGATTAAGTTCAATATCTTCGTCAATGGCCGGCGTTAAGAGTCCTTTGCAGACGAAATCAATATACTCATCCGTGTAAAAAGCATGTGTGGCATCGGGGCCGGTGTCAAAAACGGTGATGGCCTGTGCACATTCATCAAGAATCAACTGGGCCGTGGCTTGCGGTAAAAACCAGGGTGCGCCGCCGATCATGCCGTAACGCAGCATGGCGCGCACATGCGCCATGACGTCAGCGGAGATTTTATTTTCTGCCAGCGCTACCGCGGCTTCTTCGTATGCTTTCCAGAACAGATTGACCATCGTCGGCTCAAGCGACGACATCTCATGGTTGATGGCGCGCTGCGCATTGCGCAGATTGTTACGCTGAAGCTTAAGATCCGGCAATGACGGATCGCGTTTCCCCATGTTGTCGATTTTTTCTTCAATATCGCGCAGTTGCTTAAATGCGTGATTCTTCATGCTGCCAAGCGTGACGGCGTAAATGGCCCAGCCGTAAAGCATTTGCGCGTCGGCCTGCGGAATGGTGCACAAATAACGATAAAGCGGCTCGCGGTTAGCCAGTGTTCCGGCAAGCTTGAGAATGGTTTGGCTTAGCGTGTCGCGCTGGCAGAGCAATGTCCATTGTTTTTTGGCGATCTCTATCGCCTGCATAAACTCCACCGATGGCGGCGGAGGCATTGGCGTATCAATTTCGTCAGGCTGAGTCTGCGATGCGGTGATCATGGCGGAGATGCGTTTTTCTGCCTGTTCCGCGGCGGCTTTGGCAACTTCGGCCGTGGGCATACGCTTAAGCTCACGCTCCTGGCGGTCAAGTTCTTCACGCACATCGCGGGCGAGATATTCTGTTGCGCCAAGCGCTTCGCGCTGTTCGCAAAGACTCTCAAGAGCAATAAGCACGCGCATGCGCGCCTGAACCGCACCGAGAAATTCAGTCTGAATCGCGCTTAAATCAATGGTGCTCTGCGGCGGAGAGGCAACAGTATCCTTTGCCGTTTTTGCAGACTCGGCCTGCGTGCTGGTGGCTGATGGTTGACTGGCGGCTATGGTCATAAATCGGCATCTTTTAGTGTGCGTAGCCAGATGTAAAACATGAGTGAGTATTATCGGAGCATCGCTATGATGCTCCTCTGTAGGTCATCGGCGTTTCTGAGGTGCATGTTTTCCTAGTTTTCCCAAGTATTCTCAATTCACATGGTTATCGGAGCTTTAACCCCTGAAAATGGTTTCGGCAGCACGCAAAAACGAAAACCCCGGAGCGCATGGCTCCGGGGTTTTGCTCATAACCTGAGTTCGGGATAGGCAAGCCCCATTCCTTTTATAGGATGGGGCACAAACCAATTATCGTTGGCAATTGCTCATGATCGCAGCGAATCGTTCACTCATGATTGCGCACTCCATAGACTTTTGATCGCTCGCACATCCATTGTGCCCCGCCCCGTGAAGGAGCGGGGCTTGAAATCAACGCCCCTTATCCCGAACTCAGGTTCATAATTATGTTGAGTAGAGTTGCCGTCGGGATTACTTGACCAGCAATTCGGCGATCTGAACGCCGTTGAGCGCCGCGCCTTTGAGAAGCTGATCGCCGGCGACGAACATGCAGATGCTCTTGCCGGTGTTATCGCTGGTGTCTCTGCGGATGCGGCCGACGAGAACATCGCCCTGGCCCGAAGCATCAAGCGGCATCGGGAAGTAATTCTTCACCGGATCATCGACAATTTTGACGCCCGGCGCGCCGGTGAGAAGCTTTTTGACTTCTTCCGGCGTGATCTTGTTTTCGCACTCAAAAGTCAGCGCTTCCGAATGCGCCCGCAGAATCGGCACGCGCACGCAAGTGGCGCTGATGCGGATCTGGTCATCGCCGAAGATCTTGCGCGTCTCGTTGAGCATCTTGATCTCTTCTTCGTTGTAGAGCGTTTCCGGATCAATCTTGCTGGTGTGGCTGAAGAGATTAAACGCATACGGATGCGGAATGATTTTCTGCTCAAACTTGCGGCCATCAAGATAAGCGCGGGTGGCTTCCTTGAGCTCCTCCATCGCCGCGGCGCCTGCGCCGGAGGCCGCCTGATACGTTGCGGCAATAAGCCGGCGAATCGGGTTGACCTTATGAATCGGCCACAGCGGCGTGATGGCGATGATCGTTGAGCAGTTCGGGTTGGCAATGATGCCCTTGTGCTGCTTGACGGCCTGCGGATTGATTTCCGGAATCACCAGCGGCACATTCGGGTCCATGCGGAATGCCGAAGAGTTATCAACGACGACTGCGCCGGCTTTGGCGGCAATCGGGCCGAATTTCTTGCTGATAGAGCCGCCGGCCGAGAAGAACGCAATATCAACGCCCTTAAATGACTCTTCCGTCAGTTCCTCAACCGTCAGCGTCGTGCCCTTAAACGTCATGTGCTTACCCTTTGATCGTGCCGAGGCAAGCAACTTCACTTCGCGCGTCGGGAACTTGCGATTCTCGAGCAATTCGAGAAACTCAACACCAACCGCACCAGTTGCACCTACAATCGCGACTACGGGCGACGCCATGACAAAAACCCTTCTATCAATTGCGCGGATGTCTGCCGATCCCCACCAGGACCAATGTCCCGGAAAAAGGGCGGCACGGCCAATCCTTGCAGAAAGCAAACCTTCAGGCCCGCAAAGGCAGGCAAAGTCACATATTATAACAGGTTACGTGGTTGAAGGCGAGATGATTGCGATAATGGAAAATTCTTGTTTGTGAATTTCAATTTATGACATTTGTTGACATTTGTTGACATTTGTTGACATTTGGGTAATAATGACAACGGAGCCTTTGGCGGTCAATGACAGCCATTGGCTTTATTTTTTTATTGAAAAAGTCCTGGCTCATCTTCACGTTCCAAATGGCCGCGTAAGTCATCCAAATATATGATCCCATGCAAAAACATTGGCTCTGATGTTTCTGGTATTATTTTTTGACCATGAAATTGCATGTCATGTAATTTATTTGCGTAAACAGATAATTCATCTCTTTTAGGGTGTGTCATGCGATTGAGTCGCCAAGCCCATCCCAAAATATAAGCAGCCAGATCCGCGAGAAATATTCCTGTTGTTAAATCAGAATGAACAAAAAATGGTTCTGGTACTATCCTAGAACTTCGATAACGACCTGTTTGCGTACCCAAAAAATAGGTAGCCATTTGCTGGATTAAAATGTGAGATTGAGATTTATCCAGTTCATCAAAAACAATCAACCCTCTTGCATTTAGAGGTAGTGTTTCCAGGAAATAAAAATAACGCTCAAATAAATAAACGTAATCTTTACGTAGCTTCCCTTTGATCGGTCGTGGTGCATTAATGTCAACGACTGATGCAAAAATTTGAACATTATGTTGAGCTGCAATATCTAATACATCATTGATAAAATGTAATACGCAACGACTATACGCAACCAATTCTTTTTCTGTTACCCCACTTGCCGAGTTGCCGGATTCACTTGCATGCATTCCTTTCTGCAATGCGCTGTTTGCCAGAGGCACAAGTTCTTTTTCGTTGATAATAATGGGCCTATTGGCGCTCTTAAATCTTTTGCGTTTAAGCAATTTCTTTGCTTTCATCTCCGTTATACGCAAATTTCGTAAATAATCACCGAAGTGATCTTTTTCGGCCGCACGGATTGCTCGTACCAGATTCCAAAGATTATCTTCTGATATAGCAATACCAGCGAGTACTTCGCAAGGCATCTCTTGATGATCATGTCCACTTTCGTCAATGAATAGCAACATGGTGAAATCCATAATGAGACATCAACTATCGTATAGCATTTTGTATATGCTTGGTTGTGGATGTGTCAACGATGGCTTCGCTTTTTTTCCCCATGCTGGCCACAAGTCCGCCGAGAGTGCCCAGGATGACTTCGGTGATGATTTGCGCCATGCGCTGAACGGCCACGGCGATGAGCGCGGCCTGCGGGCCGATGACGGGGTTGAGGAAAAGACTTTTGATGGCTTCTGCGATGCCGAGCCCGCCGGGTAAAAATGACGCCATTCCGCCTGTGACTGAAAGCGCAAATGCGCCCGGCAGATTGGTGGCGGAGGCAAGCGGAATCATGGTGACGGTTCGCGCTGCGCACCACAGGCCGATGCCGCCGAAAATCCACACCGGCGAGAACATCACCACCGCCAGCGCCAGATCACGCTTGCGAAGCTGCTCATTTTTCTCCACCGGCGGCTGATTCCATTTGATCAGCATCTTGTTGACCAGCCTGTAAAAAATGCTGGGATGAAACAAAACCACCAGCGCAATCAGCGGAACCAAAACCGCAACAAGGTAAACCGGACGATTGATCAGGAATAGGGCCAGCGTCAGCAGCGCCATCACGCCGCCGGATACCATGTACATGGCATTTTCAATCAGCGTTGAGACGATGCATGTTTTTTTATTCATGCCGATGCGCTCGGCCCGTTCAACACGCATCAGCAGCAGCATGATTTTTCCCGGCGCGTATTTGCCCATCTGGCTGAAAAGATACGCGCCCAGCAGCGGCAGCGTGCGGTTGCGATCTCCCATGCGCCAGGTGAGCCAGCGCCACACGAGGGTGTTGGTCATCATGCTGCTGGCAAAGCAGGCAATGCCAAGAAACGCAAAGCGCCAGTCCACATGCAGTTGTTTATTGGATACTTCATTCCAGCTATCCGCGAATTTTCTTCCGATGAAGATGAACACGGCCGCCATCAGTATGATTTTGGCGATCAGGATCAGTCGTTTTTTTGTTTTCGGCTGCATGGCGTTCCTGTTTTTGGTGTCCTCATTGAACTTTCGTAAGGCCTGAATTTTGGATAAGGAAGCCCCGTGGGTTTTAACCCCGGGGTGTGTCCGTTGACGTCCAATTTTGGCGTATTCGCACCCACCCCGGGGTTAAAACCCACGGGGCTTTCTTTCTGATCCTTATCCCAAACTTAGAGCACTTGCAATCAAGCTGTAGCGCGTCGTTGCCAGGCAACCGCGATGCGGACGGGCAGGCAAGCCATCATCCTGCGTCGTTCCTCCTCAGAAACCCTACGGGGTTGCCTCGTCGTCACTCCTTGGCTGATGGCTTGCCTGCCTCGTCGCCGCGCCGCATCTTTATTGCAAGTGCTCTAGTTCCTACCATCGTAGTGGATAACGCTTCAGATTCACAAGACACGCGGCCAACATTTCGGAGAGGCGAAAAATATTTGATCGCAAAAACGATCACGGGCGGCCCGTTTGGGCCGCCCGTGGCAATGTGCAATCATCAGCGGCATCAACATCAACCGCGTGCTGTAATCGACAGCGAAAACCGCCGGCATCCTTATGGATTGGGCGCAATCGGCGCCGGCGCAACTGGTGCCACCGGCATCGGGGCCGGCTCAAGCTTCGGCAGCGACTCAAGATTAAAGTCCGCCGGCTCGCCGCGGATCAACCACAGCAGCGGCGCATTGGTCACGCGCGAAGCGCGATCCAAAACATCCACTGGCGGGATGCGGCCTTTCTCATAATAGTTGTAGGTTGACGGCGAGAGCTGTAACAGCGCCGCGAAGTGGGACTGCCCACGCGCGCCGCATACATGAACTCGCAGTTGCTTCAGACGTTCACAAATCGCCTGAGCCACATTCGCATTTGCCGATCCGGAATCAAGAGTCATAGGAAACTCCCTTTCGCTAACGTCAATCTACTATAAGTATAGTTTTGCGAATCGGGAAGACAAATCCTTCTTTACGGTAGACTCATAATACCTTTATTTTAGCATAAATAAACGCGTTTTTCGCTAAAATAAATTTTTAATCTGCGATGATTTGGTTCAATTTCTGATGATTTTTGCGAATCCACGTCGCTTTGCGCTCAATCATTTGAAGGAATCCGTAACCTTCAATGCGGCCAAAAGAGCCTGTCGCGGCGATGGGCAAAACGCTTTCGCCGACAAGAGCCTCAACCATCAGCCAGGGCAAAACTTCAAGCTCGGCCGTGGAGACGACATCCACCGAATCGTAACCGCGTACAAAACGCTTGAAGCGAACTTCATCAACCTGCTCAGGCCACTTGGCCGGATCATCCGTGCCGCCGATGATGGAAAATTGCAGTGCGCCGTTGGCAAGATCGATCACGCGTTGCTGCATGCGCGCGGCGTCATAATCAATCACGGCCACCACGCGCTGATTGCGAAAAAGCATGTTGCCCGGATGCCAGTCGCAATGCACGATCTGCTGGGGCCAGCTTGGCAGTCCCGCTTTTTCAACCGTGGCCGCGGCCTCCAGATAGACTTCCTTGAGCATATGCAGCGTGTGGGAGATCTGTTGCTCGCTGATGCCCTGAAACGCATTCATGCGGCTGAATGTGACGGGGATTTGTTCAAAGCTGCTGATGATGTTGGGGCTGTTGTGATAGCCGCCGACGGGCGGTTCAAATTCCGGTTTAAAATCGCGCAGAAGTTTGTGATAAAGCGCCAGGATTCGGCCGGATTCATACGTGCATTCCGGCGAGAGGTCATAGCCTGCGCCGCGGATATATTCAAAAAGCTCGTAGACCGCGCCGTTGTACTGGAACATGGAGTTATTATCATCGCGTGTGCCGATGAGATGCGGCAGGGGAAATTGTTTGCTGGCCAGATAAAGCTGGATGCTGTGACAAAACGCAACCTTAAAGGGATCATCCTTGCCGCGCGCGCGGCGCTTGAGCAAAAACTCCCCCTTGCTGCTCTTGATCAAAAGCTTGGGCGCCCGGCGCGAACCACGGGGAAATTCCTTGATCGATTCGATCATCCCCATGTCATAATGGCTGCACACGATGGCCAGCTCTTCAGCGGCAAATTTTTCGCGATCACTCATGGCGCAAATGGTAACCGGGGGAAAGGGAAGAAGCTAGAAGTTGGAAGCCAGAAGTCAGAAGATGGAAGCCGCGATTGAGCGTGGCTTTACTTTGCAGTATTTGAAGGCCGCAGGTTGATTTTCATAGCCATCTCATTTTCATGATCGGCCTGATGTCTTTGCGTCCTGAAAGGACGCTATGTCTATAACCAAATGGTGGCTTTGTCAGATACGGCAAGCCCGAATCCTAATACCAAGCGAGTACAAATAGTACTCATAAGGGATGCCGGTGCATTTTGTAATTGTGGACTAAAAGTGACTAAACCAATAGGGACATTATTTCTTCTGCCGACGTGTTCCTGCTGTGTCGAGATGGCCGATGAACCCGACAACAATTAGGTTCCCATCCTTCGAGTGATGGGGGTTGAAGTATGCTCGTGCTCCACCCTTTTCTAACTTCACGTGCGGAGTGATGTCGATTTCAGTCTCTCGATAAGTGTCCTTTCGCAAGCGTAACATCTTAGCGTCAGATTTCGTCTGCTTCCCTTCCGTCATAGCAAGGTCGAAGCCTGTCCGTTCGCGAAATACTTGTTCGATATCTCTCGAATGCTCTTCAACGGCAAAAAACAGATCGTGGAGTGATTTCACCATCGCGTGGAACCCCCGCCAAACCAATTGCGGCGACACGTCGCGCTCGCGATCTCGCTCTCTGGCCGAATCGATAGCCTGCTCTGTGAAAGCAATTTTGTCTGGGTACAGTCGCTGAATCAGACCGACGACAGCTTCAACAGAATCCGGCAGCTCATTTATCGAATCTATGACAGATATTTTGCCACTCAGACCTCGCGCTGTCTTCTCTGCTTCATACGCGCGTGTCGTCGCCGCTTTCCTTTCGTACTCCAATCGGGCCAAATCGTCGTTTGTGTCAGCGTTCTCTATACGAAGCCGTTGCAGTTCTTCATCCTTCTGACGGACGGTTTTCTCAAGCTCACCGTTTACCTCTTCCAGTAATTTCACCCATTCCTCACTGACCCCACCAGCATTGGCCTTCATTTCCTCAAAACGGCGTTCACGGTCAAATGCGGAGATATCCTCCAATGAATCCACCGTCCCCGGTATGTTCTGTTGCGCCCGCCGTGCGATTCCTCGAACAAGCATTTCAATCGTGGCATCCGCGCCCTGCTGCATAATCTGAGCACCGCTTAGGTACCGCTGCCGCTTGGGGTGCAGCGGATTGTCAAAGCGAAGTCCCGGTTGATAGACGCGGACCATGCCATTCCAGCAACTGAACCGGCGACCGAGGCACTCCTCTAATTCCTTGTCCAGTCCTGTGGACCCGGATTCGTAGACCGACGCCGTGCCAAGCAACAGCCACGCCAGCTTTCTCGCATCTAACTGGGTCTGCCCAGTATGAAAGTCCTTGGATACGAGGACGACGGGGCACTCTCGCCCAGGGTCCTCCAGCGTCGCTCGGAACGCCTCACCGTCTCCCTGATTCAGCAGTTGCACCTCCGGATATAGGCGCTCCGATCCAGCGTAGCAATTCCACAAAGGCGATCTCAAGAGCCACCCAATGATTCGGGGGGCCGTTGGGAGAGGAGCCCGAGGTTCTTCTCCAATGAAACCGGGGCGGATGTAGTGGCTCGTCCGGATAGATAGGCGATATGCCCCTTCGCTCACTTTAGTAATGCCCGCGTCAACCCGCCACATCCGGCCTTGCTCTTCGCAGGGATGCTCGTAACGCATTGCCCAGTGCTGCGGCTCATGTTCATTTCCGGTGCCGATCAATCGCGCAGTCTTGACGAAGTGGTAGGCCGGGCCCAGGGCCCTCCATTCGCCGCCTACGTAGAACCATGAAGTGTAAAATGCAGGGTTCGCCGGTGGCGGCGCCCCCTTGGGTGACTGTTCTACCCATGACCGCAGCATCTTAGCCAATGTGGACCAAGGATCTATGCAAGTTGCCGTTGGGCATAGCTCGAAAGTACACTTGAAATGCAGTTGACCGTCGACCTGGTTCATATGAATATCTCCCACTTGATATTGTTCTTTCTATCGGGTATCAGCAATAATATGACCAATTTCAAGAATGGCTTTGATTATTTGATCGCGTTGGTTTTTTAAGTCGTCATATATTGAACTTACAAAAATCTGATATTTAACCATTCCTATTAATATCCCTCTGATGTTGAAATTACTCATATGCTGAAACCTATTGATTCACGAAATGATTCCAGGTATAACCCTGTATAATGCGGTTTGTCTATCTCTAGATTATTCCCCATCAGCGCCGAAATCTTATGTAAACTCTCAACTTTCATTGCGAGCCCGGCTGCCGACACGATTTGCTATTGTCATAGAATCAGATCAAGTCCTATACAGAATGGGGTACAAGCAATCATCGCAATACAATTGCATCCTTTAATTTTACTCATTCACTCATAGTTTGTGCCCCGCTCCATGAAGGAGCGGGGCTTGTATATGGAATCTTTCTTACAATCCAAACATCCCCAGCGAAGTCCGGCTTATACTCGGGCGCGAGCCAAAGCGATTCTTCTCGTCGTTGTCCATCATCGTTGAGCATGGCCGCAATTCTCGGCCTTTGTTGCACAAGATGCAAGATAAAATGTTTCCATTCCTCCATAATTGAATGCGAAAGCTATTCGTCGCGCCGACTTGATGGCCGCTACGTATTCACCCCAGGGTTAAAAGTACGTTATGCATGGTTCCTACAATCCCTATACCGCCACGCTGCGCGGGGCGGCCCCGATAAACTTGTGATGTGTGATTTGTTTTTGGCAATCCCTCTATTTTGTGATTTTTCAGAGTCCTGCATCCCTCCGGGACGCTTTATTTTTACGATTTGTTTTCCACGGGTTCGCGCTGCTCACCCGTGGCAACATTTCTGCGGCCCTTCGGGCCGCGGAGGCGTATCGCTGCATGCCAAACGTTGTGTGTCGTATGCTGCGTGATCGTTTTGTAAGTATCGCATGCCGCGCGAGAGTTATGGCGTGATTCGCTTTGGCCAGAGCGCAACGATGTTGGGTTGATTGATCCGTGGCGCATCAAGCTTGCTGTTACGTACCCACCCCAGGGTTAAAACCCTGGGGCTTGCTTATATGTGTCTTGCTTATATGAGTTCGGATTGCCAACGCCTCATTTTGAGCTTCTTAATTCGGACGTTCAGCTTCTTCCCTTTTCCTTCTGACTTCTGCCTTCGAGCTTCGGCCTTCGGCCTCCCCCATCCTCCGACAAATTTAATAGTACTAAATTTGTTTTACTTTTCTTTTTCAAAACCTGAGTTATGTTTCCCATAATCACGTCGTTCTTTGTGAAATGCGTCACAGTGAAATGATTCACAGTGTTGCAAAAATTATGGGTCATTTCTAAGTTGGCCAAGTGGCAAAGTTAGTTTGTGAAGTAGTAAAGCTGGATAGTCCGCGGACCGAAAGTTCTTGTGTGCTTTCTTGCGGGCCAATGCTGTAAAGGCCGCGATTATTTCCCAGTGGGGCAGATTCGGAAGAGTCGCCCACGAAATTCGGGAGTCGTCGATGGACCAGATGCTTCAAAACGGTTCACGTGTGAGTGGGGCTCAGCCGCAGGTTCTTGCGTTGGCCGCGCCGGCCAATGGCAATCCGGTTGTTTTAGCATATCGCAATGTACTTGAAGAGCCGGAAGATATTCTGGCCAAGCCGATATTCGGATTTGCGTTGGGTTCGTTCTTCATGGGCCTGATGCTCAACTGCGTGGCCCTTTACCTCACGCACCATCATGACCTCATGGAAATGATGCGATATCAGATGGAATTTTTCTCCCGCGTGGCGTATGTGCTGGGGATGACGTTTGTCGGCAGCTCCATGTTGCTGGTGACGCTTAAGACGCGCGAGGATCACGCCAGCGCGCCGCTGCATGCAAGAACATGGCAGACGTGCCTGGCAACGGGCGCGTTTTTCGCCGCGTGCCTGTGGGGCCCGGGGATGATGGCCGAGAAGGCGATCCCGGTGAACCTGTATGCGGCAACGGGTTTCTGGTGCGTGCTGATCGTGTTCCCGATTTTTTCGTCACTGTGGATGGTGACGCGCGAACATGTAGCGCGCCAGACGGCCAAGATGG
Source organism: uncultured Phycisphaeraceae bacterium (assembly GCA_964610975.1). GTDB lineage: Bacteria > Planctomycetota > Phycisphaerae > WQYP01 > WQYP01 > CAZSYN01. The sequence continues at coordinate 87,736 of CAZSYN010000002.1, read as the reverse complement.
TTGAGGCCGTCAGGCCGATCATCACCGGCAGCGGCAATCATATGTAAGAGTTAGGGGACAGGGGACAGAAGTAAAAAGTCAGAAGTAAAAAGTAAAAAGATAGAAGTCAGAAGATAGAAGTAAAAAAGTAAAAAGTAAAAAGTCAGGGGTCAGAATAATGCGGCTGGCTGGGCGAGTGCTCTGCCGGCCGCATTCTTTTATTATGATGCTTGCTGCAAATCATGGCGCATCCAAAGCATGGCCACGCCGATGAAAATGCAGATGGCACAGGCGGCCAGAGGGTAGGCAACCTGGGCAAAACTCTCCAAACCACGCCAATCCATAGAAATCCCCACCAACTCAAATGCATAAGGTGCGACGATTCCTAACCCTACAATGAGTATTTCTGCCGCGTGTAAAAAAAGACCGGCCGTGATGATGCGCATGGAACGAAAAACAGCCGGATGAACAAAGCCGCTGATATGCCCCATGATCATGTGATAAATCATGGGCAATGTGATGAGCTGAATGAGTCCACAAAGTGAAAAGTAGAGCGTGATGATACGAATAATCCATACATTCCGATATGAGTATGTTGATAAAAATGCAAGGTAACAAAAACAGATGAACAAGCTGCATAAGATGGCCGCGGCGGGAATCAGCAGTATTTGGATTATGCGGCTTAGTTTGTGTAGATGTTTTTGAGCATGCTTGCTGGGGTTTCCGAAAATCCAGCACATGCCGCATATGACCAGCGGATGGGACAAAATAAATACTTCAGCGAAAAAATAAAGGAGCATGGGATAATGACCATGTCTGTTGATAAGCATATAAAGGACCAATGTCCCGGCGGCGGCCACGAAAAAATAACAACCGCACACTAGCAGGTAGATTTTCAAACGCCGAAAATAATCGGAATGGAGAGTATCGGCGCTTTGGTATTGCAGGGGCGAGGAGGATGTCATGATGTGGCCTTTATCAGAGTGTCTAAAATTTTGGCGTATGGCCGGCCGACGCGTTATTGCAGAACGGCGTTGTCTGTCCCATGAGATGGCTATAACGTGCGCCTGAGCCAAAGTGATCTGAGCGATTAGAGCACATTTTCATAGAATACCGGCCGGGGGCGAAGGGGCAAGTGTTTCAGGGTGGACAGATGGGGTTCAATCCGGTATTATTTGCGGTTCGCTGGCCCGCCAAGCGGCGGCCAGACTGTATCGGGCGTTTAGCTCAGTTGGTTAGAGCGTACGGATCACACCCGTAAGGTCGCAGGTCCGAGTCCTGCAACGCCCAATTCATTGTTGATAAAAGAGTTATGAATGAAAATCCGCTCTAAAAGAGCGGTTTTTTTTATGCCAGTATGCCGTTTTGTACGCCATTTTGCCTTTTTGAACTCAGCTATGACGAACCCGTTCCTTTGACAGTGAAGCCGTAGCGCGACGTCTGAGCCATGAGCCTGATGCTATTTGCTTATGCTGCGGGTGTTACGGGGCAAAAAACTTTATGAGTCCTGGCCGATACTTGACATTGATTAAAGTGGTGTCATACTCTGGTTGTTCTTCTAAAGCGCTTTAGTAACGTAAAAGCGAAAAACATGTCGGGGTTGAGTATGGCCGTTACGATGCAGGATATCGCAGATAAGGCTGGGGTGAATATCGCCACGGTATCGGTTATTTTGAATAATCGTCCGTTGGCGAAGACCTTTATGCCGGAAACACGTCAGCGCGTGCGCGATGTGGCAAAAGAGCTGAATTACCGTCCGTCGTTTTTGGGTCGGTCGCTGGCCAAAGGGAAAACCTCAACGCTTGCGATGTTTTGCGGCGGGATCAATCGGCCGCATTTTGCGGAGTTGGCCGAGACGGCACTTCAGGAAGCGCGTCGCCGCAAGCATCAACTTTTGATTTCCGTCACGGAATGGAATCAACAGGAAGAAGAAGACTGTCTGCGTATGCTGATGGGGCGGCAGGTTGACGGCATATTGATGCAGCTTGATTGCATTCGCCAGGAATCAGAGCTTTACCGCCAGATTCTGGAGATGCGATTTCCGGTTGTGACGCTCAATGCGCGCCAGGATATTGAAGGAATCATGTCGGTGCAGTCTGATTTTCTCTCTGGCACGCGCGAAGCTGTGGCTTGTCTTGCCAGGCAGGGGCATCGCGCGGTGCACATGCTGGGCAGCGCGGTGGTTTCGCCGGTGAGTGATCCCAAGATCAGCGCGTTTTATACGGCCTGTCAGGAACTGGGGGTTGAGCCGTCAGTTTCTCTGAGCCAGAGCGATCCGGCATCGGCGGAAAAGGCCGGCATGCGTATTGCCGAAGAAGGGCACAAGGCCGTGATTGTTTTTTGTGATTATGTTTCAATTTCAGTGATGCGGGGTATGCATCGTGCCGGCCTGAGCGTGCCGGATGATGTGGATCTCATCGGCACATGCGGTACGGACTGGGCGGCAATGTATCTGCCTTCGCTGGCAAGCATCGCGATTGATCGTCGCCGTCTTGTTTCGCTGGGAATGGATCTTTTGTTTGAAAAAATAGCCGACCGCGACATTCAGACCAGACATCTGGTTATTCCGACGGCATTGCGCACAGGGCGGAGTGTCAAGGGATTGCCTGATCCGGCCATATCATGAATCAGGAGAATCAGTGATGAAAGCAAGAGGCTTTACGCTTATCGAATTGCTTGTTGTTGTTGCAATTATCGCTCTTCTCATGGCTGTTTTACTGCCAAGTCTGGCAAAGGCAAGAATACAGGCCGCGCGGGTGACCTGTCTTTCCAAGTTACGTCAGTTCGGCACGGCCGATCAGATGTATCTTTCAAGTGACGGTCGTTACCATGTGCCGCTCGCGATGGGCGATACCGGCCACTGGTATGACAATGCTCTATTCCGGCTGGGATTGGGTATTCCGGAAGAGACGACGGTTTATTATCCCAGGCAGATGCTCTGTGCCCAGAGTTATTCCATCATTAAGCCTGCCGTGCGGCCTTCGGGTCTATATCAGATTCAATATGCATACGGCATGAACAGCCAGGGGCTTACGATCAGCCGTCCTGACGCCGCGGGCTTTGCCAATACGCTGGTGGCCCGTCCGGCATCAACGGTGTTGTTCATGGACGGCATTGACTGGAATATTCACCCGACATCGTCGGTCATCATCCCGGGCTATACCGTGACATCGGCCGGTATTTATGATGTATCCGGAATCGGCGAGACGCTTGTGGATATGGGGAAAAATACAGGGGTAGTGGCATATCGTCATGGCGGGATGGTGAACATGATTTTCTTTGATGGGCATGGCGAATCATGGACATACCAGCAGGTTCTGGAAAAAGCTGCCGACAAAACACGCTGCACTAATATTTCGTTATTTAATGTATATGAATAAAGAGGAAAGGAAACGATCATGAATGCACGTTCGCGGTTACGTTCCGGCCTTTATCTGGCCGCAGCCAGTACAGTAGTATCTGCAATTATTTCATCTCATCATGCATATGCCGCCACCTATACATGGAGTGGCGCAGGAAGCGATGGCAACTGGAGTACTGCGCAGAACTGGAATCCCGCAGGGGCGCCGCCGCTGAGCGACGCAACCACGGTTATTACGCTGACCGGCAGCACGGGCACCAGTGTCAATGCGGATGGCAATTACTCGATTGGCGAACTGGTCATGGATCGTTATTCATCAGCATTTACGCTTAGCGGACAGGCGTTGAATCTCAGCGGCGTAACAAGCGGATCAAATGCTTACGGCATATACAGCGACAGCAACTCGGCCGTTATTCATACTGTGAACAACGCCGTTAATCTGCTCAGCAATATGCAGTTTCGTGCTAATCGCGCCAGCAGCCTGGTTATCAATGGTTCTGTCAATCTCAATGCCAATACCCTGACGCTTTATACACTGAGCACAGGTAGCGGCGGCATAACGATCAATGGCGCCATCAGCGGCACCGGCAACATTTCAGTCACCAGCTATAACGGGCAAAATGTATATTTGAATGCTGCCAGCACGTATACCGGCAAAACACAGGTCAGCATCGGTACTTTGGTTGTCGGCAATAATCAGGCTTTGGGGGCTCCCACGGACGCCAATAAAAGAGTGACACTGGGCAACAGTGGACTCAATGGCGCGGCCGGTCTTCTTGTTGCCAATGGGATTACGCTGGCGCGCACGATCGTTGTTTCCGCCAGCAGCGGAACCGCATCCTATACAATCGGCGGATATCAATCGGCATCGGGAACGATTGGTTCGGCATCAGAGGTCATTACGCTTGGCAGCGCGGCCGACAGCGAGTCCGTTCAGCTTGTCGCCAATGGCAGCGGTGTGATCACCATTGCTTCAAGCATCAAAAATGCCGCGGCCGGCGGCACAGGCTCCGTTACCAAGACCGGTACAGGTACGGTTCTCCTCAACGGTACCGCAAATGATTACGGCGGGCAAACCTATGTCAATCAAGGTACGCTGCTGGTCAACGGCGTATTGTCCGCGGGCGGCGGAGATGTTTCGGTGGCTTCCGGTGCGGCGCTTGGCGGTTCTGGTGTTGTCGGTCGGAATGTTGTGGTTCAGGATGGCGGCGCTCTCTCTCCGGATGGCACATTAACATTGGCATCATTGACGCTCAGCGCCAATTCTGTGTTGAATTTCGATATCAGCGGCGCCGGTTCCGATCAACTTGTGATTACTGATTCGGCTGAGACTCTTTTCCTCGGTACGTTGAATCTTCATGACCTGGGCGCTGTGACGCCGGGTACATACCAGCTTTTTACCAACAGCGGCGGCGGGACCATGAATTACGAGCAATTGCAGATCGCCGGCCTTGCTGATGGCTGGTCTTTTGACCGGCAGACCGGCTCACTGGTGGTTGCGGCTGTTCCGGAGCCCGCATCGTTACTGCTGATATCAACTGGCGTACTGGGGCTTATCGGCCGCCGGAGACAGTTCCGTCGTTAATCATCAAAACGGCACGAATATTCAACAATAAACTCCGCAACAATAAACTCCGCCTTGAGTATGCAGGCGGAGTTTTATTATTTGTGCCAAAAATAATCATATGTGACATGCCGCCACACTTGTTCATTTAGAGCACTTGCAATAAAGCTGTAGCGCGTCGTTGCCAGGCAACCGCGATGCGGACGGGCAGGCAAGCCATCATCCTGCGTCGTTCCTCCTCAGAAACCCTACGGGGTTGCCTCGTCGTCACTCCTTGGCTGATGACTTGCCTGCCTCGTCGCCGCGCCGCATCTTTATTGCAAATGCTCTAGCAAGCTCAACCCGGCTATTTTTGCTCCGATCAGTTTGTGACATGCCCTTTCTTTTGGTAATCCCTTGCTTTGTTGAAAAGATCCCAAACCAAGCTCCGTCGCCTTCATGGCACGGGGCACAAATTGTGAAAGAAAAACGAGTAACACCCAAAGGATGCAATCGTTTCTGGATAGCTGTTTGTGCCCCATCCTTTAAAAGGATGGGGCTTGTTGAACCTTTTTAAAAAGCAGTAATCCCTCTATTGTGTTTGTTTTATTTGGTATCAATAAGATACTTAAAATACTGTGATATAAAAAACAACTGCAACAGTACAGGATGAGCTGCGTATATCAGATAAAGAGTCTGTGCGGCGTGGTAATTTGAGAGGTCCTGTACGCAATGTTTGCGAACGGCGGGCGTTTACGTTAGGGATGCCGTTTGGTTTTGTGTAACTTTTGGGTGTGATTGTCGCACACACTATATATATCGGATGCTGAGTTCTTAAGTTGTGAGCGTGGCATGCTCAAATGTCATCAACAGATACGGAAAATCTGCGGGTCATGGGTGCTGATCCTGGCCGCGATGATTGGTATTGCGGCGGAGTCTGTGCGTGCCCAATCAGCAGCAGTGAGTTCTGTTGATCAAGCTGTATTTCAGCGGCTGGCGGACCTGAACATCACGGCTGCGGAAAATTGTTCGGATGAGGTGTTTGTCAGGCGGGTTTATCTTGATGTCATCGGTACATTGCCGACGGCCAAAGAGGCAATTGATTTTCTGTCCGATAAACGGCCGGATAAGCGGCGCGTGCTGATTGATCAATTGCTTGAACGCGATGAATTTGCCGATTACTGGGCCGTGAAGTGGGGCGATATACTTCGCGTTAAGGCGGAATTTCCGATCAATCTCTGGCCAAACGGCGCGGAAGTGTATCACCGGTGGATTCGCAATGCGATTGGCAACAACAAACCCTACGATCAATTTGTCCGCGAACTGCTGACGGCCAGCGGCAGCAACTTTAAGGTTCCGGAAGTTAATTTTTATCGCGCAGTGCAAAGCCGCGAACCCAAAGGAATCGCACAGGCCGTAGCGCTGACGTTTATGGGTTGCCGCGCGGAAAAATGGCCTGCGGAACAATGGGAAGGCATGGCGGGATTTTTTTCGCGCATCAGTTACAAATCAACGCGTGAATGGAAAGAAGAAATAGTGCTTTTTGACCTGGCCAAAGCCGCTGCCGGGCCAGCGCCCAAAGCCGTATTTCCGGATGGTGTTGCGGCGGAACTTTCGGCCGATCGTGACTCAAGAATTGATTTTGCCAACTGGCTTATCACGCCTGACAATCCGTGGTTCACGCGGAATATTGCCAATCGCGTATGGTCATGGCTCATGGGGCGCGGCATTATTCATGAGCCGGATGACGTTCGGCCGGATAATCCGCCGGTTAATCCGGAATTGCTGGCCTGCCTTGAAAAAGAATTGATCACCGGCAAATATGATCTGAAGTGTCTTTACAGATTGATATTAAATTCACGGGCTTATCAGCTTTCGTGCATTGCCAGTTCAAATGATGAGCGCGTGGCCGCGAATTTTGCGGCATATCCGCTGCGTCGGCTTGATGCGGAAGTGTTGATTGACGCCATCTGCCAGGTGACGGGTACAACGGAGCAGTATTACAGCGCCGCGCCGGAACCGTTTACTTTTGTGCCGACGGAAAACAGATCAATTGAGCTGGCTGATGGCAGCATTACCAGTTCATTTCTGGAGTCATTCGGCAGGCCGCCGCGGGATACCGGATGGGAATCAGAGCGCGTCAACAAAGCCACGGCCATGCAGAAACTGGAGTTGCTTAATTCAAGTCATATTCAAAAGAAGATTGAGCAAGGGCCCAAGCTGCGCGCCATCATCTCTAAAAATTCCTCCATTCGCGATGTGGTAAAAGAATTATACCTGACGATTCTTTCGCGATATCCCACGAATGATGAATTGCGGATCGTAACGGCTTATTCCGAATCGCATCAGCGGCGCGAGGCGCTGCTTGATCTGTCATGGGCGCTGATTAACAGTTCTGAGTTTCAATATCGGCATTAAGCTCTGTCTGATAAAGGACGCATATATGAACTTTAAATATGGCAAATCCGGCATCTCAAGACGTGAGCTTATGCGCAGAGGCATGTGGGGCGCGGCGGGGTTGCTGCTGAGCGATTATATGTGCACGCAGGATGTGTCCGTGGCGTGGTCGCACGAAACAGATAATCCTGTGGGCAAAAGCCGCAATGCCAAGTCTGTCATACAAATCTGGCAATGGGGCGGCCCGGCGCATCTTGATACTTTTGATCCCAAGCCGGAAGTAGGCAGCGATTATTGCGGCCCGCTTAAGAGTCCGATTGAAACAAACGTCAAGGGCATACGCATCAGCGAGCTTTTGCCTTCGCTGGCAAAACAAGCGGATCAGTTTTCCCTCATTCGCAGCATGACGCACGGCAATAACGGCCACGAGACGGCGGCGTATCTTGTACAGACCGGCCGACAACCGGGCGGTATGGTGTTCCCGGCCATCGGCGCGGTAGTGTCTTATTTTAAGGGATATCCGGCGGGATATAAGGAACTGGTGCCGCCGTATATCGTATTGACGGAACTTCAGGGCCGGTTTTCGGAAGTCGGCTTTCTGCCCTCCAGTTGCAAGCCATTTGCGACCGGCGGCGATCCGTCTCAATCGCGCTTTGTAGTTGAGGGTGTGGTGGCCCCCGGCGTTACGGATCAGCGCCAGGTTGATCGCCGCAAACTCATGAACGATCTTGATTCGCTGGGCAGGTCTTTGCCCTATGACCATCAGCTTGCGATAGCGCGGCAGGCGGAGAATGCCGCATATGATCTGATCATGGGCGACGCGGGAAAAGTTTTTGATCTTTCGCAGGAAAAAGCGGAACTGCGTGAAAAATACGGCAAGTCAAAATTCGGGCAATCATGCCTGATTGCCCGCCGCCTTGTTGAGCGCGGCGTGCCTTATATCACGATCAACTTCGGCGGGTGGGATACGCACAAGGCCAATTTTCAAACGATGCGGCGGCTATGCGGCGATCTTGATAAAGGACTATCCGCGCTGCTTCAGGATTTATCCGCCAGTGGTTTGCTTGATAGCACAGTTGTGCTCTGCTGCGGCGAATTTGGCCGGACGCCGAAAGTCTTACAGGAAGCGCCGTGGAATGGCGGACGCGGACACTGGGGGTCCTGTTTTTCCGCGCTTGTGGCCGGCGGCGGATTCAAGGGCGGCCATATCGTGGGCGCGTCCGATGCAAAAGGGGAGCAGGTCAAGGAGCGGCCGGTTTATCCGTGCGATCTTCTGGGAAGCGTTTATGCCAGAATGGGCATTGACGGCTCGGCGACGCTGCCGCATCCGCAGGGACAATTGGTGCATGTCTCGCCGACGGCGGATGACGAAAAAGTTAAATCAGGCGGACTGCTCAAGGAGATCATGTAAGTGTTTCAGCCGAGAACACTTTCTGTCGTTGTCCTGTTCATGCTGCTGGCGCCGCAGGGGATGTTGCGTGCCCAGCAGATGTCATCGCACATCGGATATGTTTTTCCGGCCGGCGGAAAACAGGGGACTACGGTTGAGGCTCTCGTGGGCGGGCAGAGACTTGATGGCGCCAGTGAGGTTCATATTTCCGGAATCGGCGTGCGTGCCACGCTTGGCGAACTTACCAAGCCGCTGACACAAAAGCAGGTCAATGAACTGCGTGAGCAACTTGATCAACTGACCGAAAAGCGCCGCGCCGTATTTCGTCGTAATAATGTTGGCAAAGCGGGATCTTCGTCCACGCAGCCGGCCACCCGTCCTGAGTGGACGCCAGCCGACGAAAAGCAATTTCAGGAGATAGTCAAAAAATTACAGATGGCCAAGAACCGCAAGCAGGGCAATGCGGCCATAGCTGAGACAATCCCGTTGCGGATCATGATTGACCGCAATGCGCCGCCGGGTCCGCGTGAACTGAGATTGCAGACTGCAACAGGGCTCAGTGATCCGTTGATATTTTGTGTCGGGCAATTGCCGGAATATATCGCCGCGCCGTTTGCGCCGGTTAAAATCGGCGCAAACGGCCAGCCTGAGCCTGTAGTCACCGGGCCGTCGGCAGCGCCGGCGCAACCGGAAAAACCGCTGACGCTACCTGTGGTGATCAACGGGCAGATTCTGCCAGGCGGTTCAAATCGGATTCAGTTTGCCGCAAGCAAAGGCATGAATGTTGTTGTTCAGACCCATGCGCGCACGCTGATGCCGTTCCTTTCGGATGCCGTGCCGGGATGGTTTCAGGCGGCGGTGTCCATTGAAGATCCGCAGGGCCGCGAGATCGCCTTTGCCGATCATTTTAACTACAATCCGGACCCCATTTTCTGTTGCGAAATACCCGCTGACGGTACGTATATTCTAAAAGTTCGCGATTCTATTTATCGTGGCCGCGAGGATTTTGTTTACCGCGTGACGCTTGGGGAATTGCCTTTTATCACCGGTATTTTCCCTCTTGGCGCGCGCAACGGAACCGCGGCGCAGGTGCAGCTTTTCGGGTGGAATTTGCCGACGGAAAAAATCATTGTGGATACGTCGGGTAAAACTGCCGGCAAAATGCCCGTCATGGTCAGCCGAAGGGGAATTGAGTCAAATACGCCGCCATTTTTAATAGATAACCTGCCTGAATGCCGTGAGCGTCTGCCCAATGACACCATGCAAAATGCGCAGCAGGTTGTTTTGCCCATTGTCATTAACGGGCGCGTTGAGGATGCGGGTAAGTGGCACGTGTACCGTTTTGAGGGCAAAATCAATGATAATATCGTGGCGGAAGTCTGCGCGCGCCGGCTGGGATCTCCGCTTGATTCGCTTATCAAGCTGACTGACGAAAAAGGGAATGTGCTGGCGGTCAATGACGATCAGCCTGATCAGGCCGCCGGAACACTGACTCACGATGCGGATTCCTATATCAGCGTCAAATTACCGGCCAGCGGCGCTTATTATCTTTATCTGGCGGATGCACAGCAGAAGTGCGGACCTGAATATGCATTTCGCCTGCGGCTGAGCGCGCCGCGGCCTGATTTTGAATTGCGTGTCTCTCCGGCAGAGCTGATTGTGCGCGCCGGCACCAGCGTGCCATTAACGGTTCATGCGATCCGCAAAGATGGCTTTACCGGCGATATCGCATTGTCATTAACCAAAGCTCCGCCGGGATTTGTGCTCAATGGCGGCGGTATTCCCGCCAATCAAAACGAAATTAAATTAACGCTCAAGGCTCCGCCGGCCATGCTTGACGAACCGGCTGCGCTTGGTCTTGAAGGAAGCGCGATGATTTCCGGACAGAAGGTGTCGCGCACGGCCATTCCTGCCGAAGACCGGATGCAGGCTTTCGCCTATCATCACCTGGTGCCGAGTAATGAGTGGCTTGTGTCAGTGCCGCCGCAGCCCATTGCGCGCTCGGCCATTAAAATTCTCAGCGCCATGCCGCTGAAACTGACAGCTAAAGGTTCCGCGCAGATCAATGCTGCATTGCCGCCGGTGGCGCAACTGGGCAAGGTTCTTATTGAGCTGAACAATCCGCCGGAAGGATTTTCCCTGGAAGATATGACGACTGAAAAATCAGGAAGCGTCAGCCTCAGCCTCAAGTATGACATGAGCAAAATGATGCCCGGATATAAAGGCAATCTGATTTTTAACGTGTATGTTGAACGCGATTCGCAAAAGGGATCGGGCGCGCAGAATCCCAAACGCCGCGTGCCGCTGGGCGCCATGCCGGCGATTCCTTTTGAGTACGTGCCGTAAGCGAATCCTTGAGGAGTATGTTATGTCAGTTGTGCATTCAGAACCTGTTGAGAATCAGATTGCGGGCTCTTATCCGAAAAAATCAGGTGAAATTTTTGCTGTTTTACGCGCGCAGGCAGGCGAAACACTGGCCGATATGCTCAAGCGCGCGGCGCAGGAAGTGTGCCGCAAAAACGCTCGCGTGCTCAGCATGACGATTTTGAACGGCCGCGCGCAATATGATGCCGCACTCAAGCGGATTCCGGAGTATTTCGGCGAAGTTACCTGGCCGATCACTTTGCTTCAGAGCGAGGCAAGTTCGCCCGATGCGCCTGTGGGCATTGATATTCACGCATTGGCCGGCGATGAGATCGCGCTTACGCCGATTCGTCTGCATGGCCGGGTTGTCGGCAATAGGTGGGAAGATTCCTGCGGAAAATATTGCGTTTTGCAGGATCTGCGCGCGCAGAATGTCGGTGAGTCTCCGGCCATTCAGACTCAGCATGTTTTTGACGATATGCTTGCCGCGCTTAGCCAGGCCGGGATGAATTTTCAGCAGGTATATCGCACATGGTTTCGCAACAGGGATATTCTTTCCTGGTACGGTGATTTTAATCGGGTGCGGACGGAATTTTTCAATCAGCATCACGTTTTTGACGGCTTGTTGCCGGCCAGTACGGGCATCAGCGCCGGCAATGCCCATCATGCGGCGCTGGTGGCGGGGCTTTGGGCCATGTTGCCCAAATCGCCGTCAACCACAGCGCAAGTGGTGGAGTCGCCGTTGCAGGATTCAGCATGCCGATACGGAAGTTCATTCAGTCGCGCCGTTGAAGTGCGCAGCGCAAGCCATCGACACCTGACCATTTCAGGAACCGCGAGCATTGATCGCGGCGGAAAAACCGTTCATATCGGAGATACCCGGGCGCAGATTGAATTGACCATGCAGGTGGTAGAGGCCATTCTTAAAGCGCGTCATATGGGTTGGCCGGATGTTGTGCGCGGGCTGGCTTATTATCGCCACGCCGCGGATATCGGCCTTTATCAGCAATGGGCGCAGGCGCATGGCGTCACGCTGCCTGTTCTGGAAATCAACCACACCGTATGTCGCGATGACCTGCTTTACGAAATTGAACTTGACGCCCGCACAGGCGCATGATGGCCGGGGCGTATGCGTTCTTTTACGGATCAGGACGTGCTGGCCAAAAAAGACTCTCGCAAAATGGTGGGGGTTGCTGATATGATACCGAGGCATGAGCCTGGCAAGTTTTCATTTCATCAACCCAGGGCCACTTATTGATCGCGAACTGGAACTTGTGGCGCCTGAGCTGCAATGGGTTAACGACATGCTCATTGGCTGTCGTCACCCGTTAACCGCGCGGTCAATGCCCAGTCATGCCCGCACAACGTATGAACAGATCGCCGCCATGCTGCATCAACAGCCGTTTGGCCGGTCATATGGCGATCCGCGAATTGATCTGGCTCCGGCCTATCAGTTCTGGCTGCGGCTTCGGCCGGAGTTTAAGCCGGTATTGCCGATGGCTGGGGCGATCGGATTACGGATCGGCGAGTCGGAAAATCTGACAAAATATCTGGGGCAAATCGGTTATCACGTATTCCCGGCCGCGCGCGGCCAGCATCTGGCTGAGCGCGCCTGCCGATTGCTTTTGCCGTTGGCAAAAGCGCACGGGCTCAGGGAACTCTGGATCACCTGCAATCCTGACAATGTGGCCTCGCGGCGCACCTGCGAGCGTCTCGGCTGTAATCTGGTGGAAATTGTGGATGTGCCCCACAATAATCCTTTATACATGCAGGGTGATGTTAAAAAGTGCCGCTACAGGCTTTCGCTTGAGGATGTAACGCCGGCCGCATAACCCTGTCGCAATGGTGGGGTTATGGCACAAGGTAAAAAAAAGATTAACAACTACTTAATGCCGATGGCATTTATCGCGGCCGCGATAGTGATCATGCTGGTGGTGCGGCTTTCCGCGCGATATGGTCCGCGTGTGCCCATTACTCCTGCCGCAGAGCGCAAGCCGATGAGCAGCGTGAGTATGACGACTCTTGATGACAAACCGTGGTCGCTTGCCGATCAACAAGGCAAAGTTGTACTGGTGAATCTTTTTGCCACCTGGTGTGGGCCGTGCGCGGTAGAAACGCCGGATCTTGTCAAAGTATGGCATGAACTCAGCGCTTCCGGATACGAAACGGCAGGTGTTTCGCTTGATGACGGAGAAAATGCTGAAGTTAAAAAATTCGTAGCGGATTATAAAATGCCCTATGTCGTGGGCAAGCTTAACCCGATGTCAGATCTGGCACGCGCAATGGGCACACAGCAGATTCCGATTCCGCTGAGTTTTCTGGTTGATCGCCAGGGCCGGCTTGCGAAAGTATATCGCGGCATGACGGATTATGAGGAACTCAAGGCGGATGTTGAGAATCTGCTCAAAGAAAACACGGATACGAAAATTGAATGAGACAGAGAAAACTAAAAAAGTCATAAAAAACGGGCGGCTTATGGCCGCCCATTTTTATGATGTCAACCTGACAAGATTGGCCTGATTATTTGCTTTCCTTGAGTCCCAGGCGCGCATACGCTTCGCGTTTGCCGATGCCGCGAACTGCCACAAATTTGGCCATGTGATGACTGCGCGGGCGGCTCTTGCCTTGCTCCCAGTTATAGACCGCCAGGGCTGTTACGCCCAGAAGTTTGCCGTAATCTTTGGCGGACAGGCCAAGCTTCTGGCGCTGAGCCTTAACGGAACGGGATGAAAAACGGACATTATCAAGCGAAGCGGATTTCTCATCTGCGCCGGCGACAGCAGCCGCACGCGCGCTGCCAGTCTGTTTGATCTGCTTTTGCAGCGATGCGATCACGCGTTTAAGCGCCGCGATATCGCGGCGATGCTGCGCTGACGCCTTTTTAATCTTGCCGACTTCCTTGCGTATCTGAATACGAGCAAGTTTATTAACCTGATCTTTGAATACCACTGCGAATGTTGACATTGTTTACCTCAAATTATCATGTAAGTTATCTATTATGCACATAAAATGGCTGTGAATCCAGTGAATTGATGATACGTTGTTATCGTATAGGGCTTGTGCGAAAATAGCTGATCTGATTAATGAATTATATATATTGCATCATATTATGTATGGCGGAAGTATTTTTGAAAATATAGTAACATAGTATCTCATGAACGATTCACGCATACTTGTATTTGGGGGAACTTTTGATCCGATTCATCTCGGACATCTGCAAACGCTTGACGCTGCGCGTCACGAATTGCAGATTGACCGTGTGATGCTTATTCCCGCAGCGCAAAGCCCTCATAAGCGTGATACGCGGCAGGCTTCGGCGCAGGATCGCCTGAATATGGCGCGGCTTGCCGTGCGTGAACTTGAAGGATACACCGTCAGCGATATTGAGATCATGCGTGCGCCGCCGAGTTATACGGTTGATACATTGCGTGCGATAACAGGCAAATATCCGCGCACGGATGTGGTTTTGCTGATGGGCGCTGATCAGTTAAGCAAACTGCATTTGTGGTATAAAATAGAAGATATACTCAATGATGCGATAATTGCGATTTTGCAGCGGCCGGGATTTTCGGCGGATTTATCGCTGATAGAGATGTCGCTTGGGCCGCGACTTGCGCAACGTGTGCATGTGCTCAATACGCCGCTGAAAGATATTTCCGCAACGGAAATTCGCCGGCGTATTCGCGAGCGCGAGCCGATTGATCATCTGGTTCCGGCATGTGTAGCGGCATATATTCGTGAACATCAACTTTATCAGAATATTGAAGATTCATCTGAAAACTTTGGCGTATCATGAGCTTTTTGTAATCATCGCGTATACACTACCTGCGAAAAAATAATTTCTTGTCCGCATTGGTAAAGGAAGCCGTGGAGCATGCCGTCATTCTGCCTGTTGAGTGATCCCAGAACGTATCGTCCCTGTCCCACCGATATGCTCAAAGATGCGGAGTTCCGCACGCACTGGCTTGCTCACTTCAAAAAACATTTTGAATTTGTCATGCAATTGGCCGTGGATGTTTACGGCGAAGAAGCCCGCGAGCGCACGGAAAAATGTAAAGCTGATTTTATCGGAATCATCAGCGAGCTTGAGCGCACGCCCGATATGTATGGCGAGCTTAACCTGCTTGTTCTGGATGTTGTGCGTCAGCAGAAGCTTTTGGCGTGGGATCTGCCGGACCCGTTTATTCACGTGAAAGAGCGCGAGAACGAAGCCATGCTCGCGCATTATGGGCGCGTGGTTGCTGAACTTGACAGCCATACGCAGAAACGTGATGCGCTGCTGATGGCCGTTGAGGGTGTGTTTGCCGGTAATATCTTTGATTTGGGCATCATGGCAACGGCGCAACGCTTCAGCACAGGCAGCGTGGATTTTGTCAAAATCAGAAACGAAGTGGCCGGCAACCGTCCCTGGCTGGTGGATCAATTTGATACTTTTGCGGAAAAATATTTATCCGGTAAAGGTTACAAGAAGGCCGTGCTTTTCGTCGATAATGCCGGAAGCGATTGTGTGCTTGGCATGATTCCCCTGGCAAGGTTATTGGCTCTCGGCCAGACGCGTGTGATACTGGCCGCCAATGATCTGCCGGCGCTCAATGATGTGACGTCCCCTGAATTGGGCGTGCTGCTTGAGAGAATCGGTGCGATTGATCCGCTGCTGAATCGGCTTGTTCGCGACGGAATGATTCAGACGATCAATTCCGGCGGTATTGCGCCGCTGCTTGATTTGCGGCATGTTTCCGCTGAGTTGAATGAGGTCGCGGCCGATGCGGATCTTGTGATGCTTGAGGGCATGGGCCGGGCGCTTGAGAGTAATTTTGACGCGATGTTCAAAGTTGACAGCGTAAAATTCTGCATGATTAAAGACCAGATGATCGCGCAACGTGAGGGTGGCAAAATTTATGATACGGTGTTTCGTTTTGATGGCGCGCACTGAAAAGTAAAGGGCACGTTGCCTTTTTGTACTCGCCACACCCAAGACAGGTGGCCTTCGTTATGCCGCTACTTGTTCATTGTTCAGAGATTCAGCCCGGTATGCGCCTGGCGGAGCATTTCGTATATGCCACGCGCATCATGCTGGTGGCGGGGCGCGAGCTGACCCGTGACGATGTCCATTTGCTGCACGTTAAATATCCGGATGTCACCTTGCGCGTCAGCGATCCTGTGCTTGATACGATTGCTCCTTTTGAGGATGACACGCGCGAACGCGAAATTGCCAAAAATACGGCCGGTAAAATTTCGCGCACAATGGTTGAGGTTCAGGAGCGTTTTAACAATCGTTCTGACTTGGCCACGCTTGATTTTAATGCCATTCGCCGCGCCGTATCGTCCGTGATGGAGTACCTCAAGGATAATCCGGTATCGGCGGCGCTTTTATCACGATCTCTTGACGTTAATTCCTATCTGGCGGACCGCTCCGGGCAGGTTTTTTACCTGTGCCTGGTTCTCGGCGCGGCCGTGCGCGATTATGTCATGCGTGAGCGCATGCGACAGACCGCATCTTCAAATTTGCCGCCTCGGGTGGCAATGGATTTAACGCCGCTTGGCCTGGGCTCAATGTTTATTGATGTCGGCATGTTCCCTTTTCAGCACCTTTTTGAGTCAGGCGCCAAACTGACTTCCGAAGACCGTCAGGCTATTCATGATCATCCCATAACCGGCGCGGATCTGCTGCCGGATGACTTGCCGCCGGGCGTTAAAATGATCGTGCGCACGCATCATGAAAATTACGACGGATCAGGATATCCGGCCGGTGTTGATTCATCACATCAGCACGTTTTTACACGCATTGTGCGTTTGTGCGACGCATACGAAGCCGCAACCGCGCAAAAGGTATACGCCAAAGCCAAAAGTCCCGCGCGTGTTTTATGGGAAATGACAATGGGCCCGTACCGGAATTGTTATGATCCCGTGCTGACAAAGGTTTTTGGCTCGCTGATTCAGCCGTTCCCCATCGGCGCCAAGCTCAAGCTCAATGACGGAACATCGGCCGTGATTGTGCGCTATAACCGCAAGATTCCTTTTCATCCGCACGTCATTGTCGCTTTTGATGACAAGGGCGAGCGCATACCCAAAGAGCAGCTCAAGCCCACTTTTATTCTCGGTGAAGAGGGGCCTCAGCGCATGTCCGCATTTGGTGATGAGAAACTTGATTACCTTAATGATATGCCGACGCCGGAAGAGCCTTCTGACGCAAGCGTCAAGGAACTCATGGCCTGCCGTCTTGATCATATTGAGTCGCTATGGCAGGCCAATTATCCGTAACCGTGTGGCGTGTGGCGTGTGGCGTGTGGCGGAATAACGCGCAACTTGATGTTTTATTGCATCTTTTTGTTCGTTTATCGTTGATCGTTGGTGATTGATCGTTCTCTTTCTTCAGCGTTTACCGTTTAGCGTTCAGCGTTTTCTGTATGGGGGTGAGTAAGGAAGCGGCTCCGCCACTTCCGAGTGGGTCGTCAACCATGTGGATCAGGCGTAAACATCCACCGAACTGCCGGTAAGCGAAAGACTTGAATCTGAAGGAGGCATTCCGCCGGGGCCACCCATGCCGCCCTGCGGAGGCTGAGGCATATTCTGCTGCATATAGCTGTCAACTGAACTGGTATCAATACCATATTGAGAGAGAATGCTATCAATTTGGCTCTTCATATCCGTCGGCGATGTGCTGCTGTCGCTATCCTGATCCCGAGAATTTTTCATCAGCTCTTCAATTTTGCTCTGAATCTCGGAGATGGTGTCATCATCAACCCCCTGCTCCTTGAGCGCGTCGGCCAGTACTTCAGAAGGAGATTTCTGAGATTGAGATGAACTGCTTGAACTGGTTGTGGAAGAACTGGACGATTTTTGAGTTTTGGTCGACTCGAGCAAATCGTATAAACTCGTTGAGTCATAGACGGACGATACAGTTGACATACCTGCAACTCCATTTGCGTACCGCCACTCCGCACGATGTAACATGCATCGCGCTGTGGTTCATGTATACATCGGAGTAAAAGGCGGCCAGACAGCATGCTTGAACGTCCGAATGTAATTCCTGATAGTCCCCTGAGTGGAAAATTGAGTGCAACTTTTGTTCATTTCCTGTTTTATATTAGTCAAAGTCTGGCTTGTACTGGTGACATATGAGTTTTACAAATGGATCAATTAAGCACTTTGCTCGAGACGGTACGTTTTCGTAGCATCTTATGGTGTAACAATGAGTTAACATCACCATGGGGTATTGAGATGCCTGGCACGCTTGATGATGTGCCAGAGACGATACGCCCGCAGATGCCCTGGGAGCGGTTGCCTGATTACCAGAATCGTGCGCCTGCCGTAGGGGGGCAGTTCTACGTTGTGCTACAGGGAGCCGCTTTTGTGAAAATTGGCGGCGTGGCAGAGGCGATTCCTGTAGCGGCCGGTGATTTGGTCATGGTTTTTCCCGGCGGCCAGAAGCATAGCGTCTGTGATGCGCCGGAGACACCGGCAAAACCCGTTTGGGATGTGCGTCCTCTTGGGCCAAAACATGATGGGGAAATGTTCCGATACGGCGGCGGCGGCGCGCTGACCAAAATGATGTACGGCGCGTACCTGATTGATGATGATCAGACTTCGCGCTTGCTATCGGTATTGCCTGCGTACATCAAGGTTCCTGGCGAAAATGGCCGGCCTGTCGCGTGGGTTGAGGATACGCTGCGGCTTTTACATCATGAACAAAATCCGTGTGGTCGCGGCACGATCGCGGTGAACAGCGTGATCGCGCGATTTATTTTTGTTCAGGTGATTCGCTCATTTATTGCGGAACTGCCTTCCGGTTCTGAATCATGGCTCAAGGCGTTTCTTGATCCGACGATAGGCCCGACGCTTGGGTTTATTCATCTTCGGCCTGAGGCGCCGTGGACTGTTGACGCATTGGCGAAGGCCGCGTGCATGTCGCGATCAACATTTGCCGCGCGGTTTACGGAACTTGTCGGCCAGTCGCCGCTGCAATATGTCACTGCGTGCCGCATGCAGAAAGCCCGCGACCTGCTGGGCGATATTCATATATCAATCAAGGAAACAGCGTCGCTGGTCGGCTACGGGTCTGAGGCGGCATTCAGCACCGCGTTCAAACGCACGACGGGACTCTCGCCGTATGCGTATAAAAAACGGCACGGATCAGTGAAGAATGATAAGAATGAAAAAATCAGCGTATGATCGTTTATGATCAGCGACATAAAAAAGGCCGGTCCTGCGGGGCCGGCCTTTTTTAATTCAAACATAATCTTATGTTTATGCATAACAGTCAAGGGCGCTGCTGGTTGTGTTTGTCGTGGTTGATTGCGCCGTTGTTGTGCCTGAAGTGGCATGATGCTGCTGGTGCGCGGCTATATAGGTTTCGTAGCGCGTGGTGTTGACGCCGTATTGCTGAAGGATATTTTTGATCGTGCTTTTGATGGTTTCGGAAGACAGGCCGCCGTTGACGCGCTCTTCGGCAATGGCGTCGCGGATATCGCTTTGAATCTGGGCGATGGTGTCATCGTCATATCCCTGATCGCGAAGCGCATCGGCCATCAGTTTTTCATGTTTTGATTGCGGCCGGACGCTTGCGGCCACGGATGAGTAATCTTTGGTTGCGCTGCTGCTGCTGCTGCTGGCGGCGCTGGTGATAGAGCTGAGAATCGTGCCGATACCGCCGGCCAGGCTTGCTATCAGTGACATGTCACAACTCCTTTGTGAGGTCGTCAAAACATGACGCGTCCGTGCGCCATTGTGCATATCGGATGATCAGGCTCATAAAGATTATGGGACGCAAAGATTGCGTTTATGCGCAGAAATTTCTGCGCGTTCGTATAGACGACATAACACTCCTTTATTACCTATTAAAATAATAGGAAATTGTGGCAATACGGCTTTGTGGTAGCGGTTAAATAATGCTATATTGCGGTTGTTAATTATTCCTACATGTTATGTAGGTTATTGGTAAAGGAATTGGTTATGGCAGTGGTACAGGGAACTGCGGCACCGGCCGAGCCCAAACTTAACAAAGTAGAAGCGATCAAAAAGGCCAAAGACGGCCTGGCCGTGTGGGATGATATTTTCCGTTACGCCAAGTCCGGATTTGCCAGCATTCCTGAGGATGATTTTGTCCGCATGCGCTGGTATGGCATTTACCAGCAGTTGCCCAACAATGGTCATTTTATGTTGCGTATCCGTGTGCCCAACGGATATTTGCGGCCGGCGCAACTGCGGGAAATCGCCAGCATTGCCAATGATCATGCCCGTGGTTTTGGCGACATCACCACGCGCCAGTGCATTCAACTTCATTGGCTGACGATTGAGTCATTTGCGGATATTTTGCCGCGGCTTGAGCGCGTGGGGCTGGTGAGCAAGTTTGCCTGCGGCGATACACCGCGCAATGTGGTGGGCTGTCCGTTGGCGGGGCTGCTGAAGAATGAGATTCTTGATGCGCGGCCCGCGGTTGCGGCCACGAATCAGATGTTTCTTGACGGCGGAACAGAATTTTCAAACTTTCCGCGCAAATTCAAGTCGGCCGTGGCGGGTTGCCATCTACATTGCCACCAGCCGCAGATCAATGATATCGGCGCGTTTGGCGTTGTGCGCAAAAATCCGCAAACCGGCACAGAAGAACGCGGTTTTGGCATCGTCATCGGCGGCGGTTTATCCACTACGCCACATGTGGCGCAGGGATTGCGCGTGTTTATCACACCGGAGCAGTTGCCGGCCGTATCGCGCAGCATCGCGCATGTGTTCCGCGATTTTGGTTATCGCGAAAAGCGCACGCGCGCGCGCATGAAGTTTCTCGTGGCCGATTGGGGTTGGCAGAAATTCCGTGATGAAGTTGAAAAAGATCTCAGTTACGCGCTTGAACATGACGAGAGCATCGTTTGCCCGCCGCAGGCCCCGCATACCGATCACATGGGCACCGGCGCGCAGAAGCAGGAAGGTCTTTCGTATGTGGGCATTCCGATTGAGCGCGGCCGCATGACTGCCCAACAGATGCTTGATGCCGCGCGCATTGCCGAAAGTTTCGGCGGCGCGGGAAAGGCGGAAATCCGCTTGAGCAACAAGCAAAATCTCATCATTGCCAATCTGCCGACGGATCAGTTGCCGGCCATCGTCAGCGAGCTTGATGCGGCGGGTCTTTCTCCGCGCGCGCCGCTGTGGCGCACGAATCTGGTAAGCTGCACAGGCACGCAGTTCTGCAATCTGGCGATTGTGGAGACAAAAGAGCGCGCAGCCAAAATTCTCAAATTCCTTGAGGAAGAATGCCAGATTGATTCGCCGATCATGGTCAGCGTGACGGGCTGCCCCAACAGTTGCGGCCAGTACCAGATTGCCGACATCGGCCTGATGGGCGTGGTGTGCAATTTTCGCGGCCAGCGCGGAACGGAAGCGTATAACATTCTTCTCGGCGGCGCACTTGGCGCGTCGGCGGGCTTTGCTCAGCTTATGCTTAAGAAAGTCCCGGCCGATTACGTGCACAAATCAATCAAGCAGATTGCGGATGCCTATAAGGCCGGCCGCGTTGATGAGAATGAGACATTCAGTGAATTTGTGCGCCGGCATACGCCCGAGCAGCTTTCCGCATGGCTCAAGATTCCGGAATTGGCGGAAGTCGCATGAATTGAGGAAACGCTGAACGCTGAACGGTAAACGCTGAAGAAAGAGGACGATCAACCATCAACGATCAACGATCAACGCGGTATTCGCTCCGCCACACGCCACATAATCATTATCGGTCCTGTTTTACGTGTTATAGGACGCGAAAACCCTGATTCGGGGTCAAAAATCGGCTATGAAATTTTGTCATGCACAAAAATTTTGTAATAAAAAAACAGAAATTTTTGCGCATGCTATCGGACCTTCCGGCCTGTGAGTCCCATAAAAAAAGTCACATCAGTATTTTGCTCAGGGGCTATTTTCGGCCCTTCGGACGATTACGCAACTTCCGCGTTGTAGCTGCAATTTCCGCCTCAAGATTTTGTTGTGAGCCTCCCGATGAAAACGCCGGACGTGCTGCGTCGGTGTAGACGCGGAACTGGCTTCACGTCGCTGAACCGAGGTTTAGCGATTGGGAAGATCACCCAGGAGGTTGATGATGACACAGTGTGTCTCGGCGGCGTGTTCCCCCGCTTGAGATGATCTTTTCGGGGAACAAGTTGTAAAAATTAACGGATTAGCCACTCATCATGGCGGGCACGGAACCGGCAGACCGCAGATCTGCCAATAGCCCTCTACAAGAGCGATGAGTGGGGAAATTCACGGAGGATTTTCCTGTGAGCAGAATCAACACAAACGTGACGGCTACCATTGCCGTCAACACACTCAACAAGAATAACACCGCATTAAACACCAGCCTTGAACGGTTGAGCACCGGCTACCGCATCAACAGCGGCAAGGACGATCCGGCAGGCCTGATCGCTTCAGAATCCCTGAAGTCAGAACAGCGCGCTACCGAAACGGCCATCAGCAACGCTCAGCGCGCCGACAATATCATTGGCACCGCGGAAGGCGCACTGTCCGAAATTTCCAATTTGCTGGTCAGTCTTCAGGGTTTGGTAGGCAATTCGGCCAACGATGCCGGCTTGTCTCAGGATGAGAAGGACGCCAACCAGCTTCAGGTTGACTCCATTCTCAGCACGATTAACCGTATTTCAAACTCGGCTTCGTTTGAGGGCGTCAAGCTGCTCAACGGCACGTTTGATTACACCACTTCGAGCATCAACGGCGCGACTTCGGCGTTTACCTCGCTGAGCGTAAACTCCGCGAAGGTCAGCAAGAATGCGCTTTCGGTAACCGTCGGCGTGGTTCAGTCCGCGCAGACCGGTTCGCTGACGTTCATGGGCAGCTCAACGGGCCTCAACGGCGCCGCGACGATCTCCGTCGCCGGCAACAAGGGCACCACGCAGTTGTCGTTTGCCAGCTCGACGAAGGCCTCGGCGATTGCCGCGTCCATCAACCAGTTCACGGATTCAACGGGCGTCAAGGCAGTGCTTTCGGGCAATGCCATGAAGCTTCTGAGCACCGGATACGGTTCATCGCAGTTTATCAGCGTATCTTCGAATAACTTCAATGCTTTCTCGACCAAGAATGCCGACGGTTCAACCGCCAACAGCAGCTATGGACGCGACGCCAAGCTGACTGTCAACGGTACTACCGCGACATCCGACGGTTTGATGGTCAAGGCAGTGGTCGGCGATCTGCTGGATGTTGACTTCACTTTGAATTCAACAGCCAACTTCGTCGGTGCGACCAAGACTTTCGGCATCACCGGCGGCGGCGCGACCTTCAGCCTCGGCGCTCAGGTCAATACCGCCAACACCGCAAGCCTGAGTCTTGGCACCATCAACACGGCCAGCATCGGCAAGTATGTCGATGAGACGACCGACTCGAACAAGGTCTATACGCTCAATGATCTTTCATCCGGCAAGGAAGCCGCGGTGAACACGGGCGATACGACTCTTGCCCAGTCGATCGTGACACAGGCCATCTCGGATGTGTCGAATCTGCGTGGCCGCCTGGGTGCGTTCCAGGCCAACACGCTTGATTCAACGGTAAACAGTCTGAACGTCGCGCTCGAGAACGTTGAAGCATCCAACAGTGCAATTACCGATACGGATTTCGCAACCGAAACGTCGAACATGACTCGTAACCAGATTCTGGTTCAGTCGGCGCAGTCGGTTCTCCGTCAGGCGAACTCAGCGCCCCAGTCGGTGCTGAATCTCCTTCAGTAATTGAAAGTTGAAGCCAAACGGGCAGCCCGCTCCACGATGGGGCGGGCTGCCGATTTTTCTCTTGAGCGGCCTTTTTAGTATGGGTCGGAAATAAATTGCACAGGTGGCACCGACTGGCTTGCGACGTGCGATTTGCTTTTGATAACCGTTCTAAATCAATTGAATAGCAGGATGCATGAGGCGTCTGATGTAAGAACCGCAGGAAGCGGATTTTTTTCATCAGCCGCTTCTTTTTTAGGTAAGTCTTAAAAAGATTCAAGTTCGGTAATGTCGTGTGACTTTAGGAAAAAGTTGCGATTTTATGGAGGGTGGTCGGATCTACCCTCTTTAGTATTCGGTAAAAATCACAAAATTTTCAAAGAGTCCTAAACTACCGCTTGACAGCTTCCGAAGAACGATGGTGTAGCGGGTTACAGGCTGCTGAGCTGCCTGTGATCTAAAAGCACCGAGCCCGGCCCGAGCAGGGAAGTTACGGGCCAGAGGGCCTGAGAGCGAATGTCCCGCGTCGTCTCAGGTAGTTTGCAGCGGGTTTTTACACGGAAGCAGCCGGTCAGTCACGACGTCACGGCCGGCTTCGCTGGGAAGTTCCCAGTCAGATTCAACAGACGTCGTAGTCACGACGGTATCACGCCGCGCACGAGAACGCTTAAGTGATACCTGTCTGACAATCTCAGGGAGGATATCACTCATGTCCAGGATCAACACTAACGTGACGGCAACCGTTGCCGTCAACACACTCAACAAAAACAACACGGCATTGAATACCAGTCTCGAACGGTTGAGCACTGGTTACCGCATCAACAGCGGTAAGGACGATCCGGCAGGCCTGATCGCTTCAGAATCTCTGAAGTCAGAGCAGAAAGCCACCGAGACGGCCATCAGCAACGCCCAGCGCGCCGACAACATCATCGGCACCGCTGAAGGCGCTTTGTCTGAGGTATCAAACCTGCTGGTGAACCTGCAAGGCCTGATCGGCACGGCCGCCAACGATGCGGGCCTGTCTCAGGACGAAAAGGACGCTAACCAGCTTCAGGTTGATTCCATTCTGAGCACGATCAACCGCATCTCGAACTCAGCATCATTTGAAGGCGTCAAGCTGCTCAATGGTACATTTGATTACACCACATCGGGCATCAACGGCGCGACCTCGGCGTTTACCTCACTGAGCGTCAACTCGGCGAAGGTTGCCAACAGCTCGCTCCAGGTGACCGTCGACGTGGTTCAGTCCGCCAAGACCGGTGCGCTGGTCTTCAAGGGCAGCTCAACGGGTCTCACCGGCGCCGCGACGATCTCCATCGCCGGCAACAAGGGCACCACGCAGTTGTCGTTTGCCAGCTCGACGAAGGCCTCGGCGATTGCCGCGTCCATCAACCAGTTCACCGATTCAACCGGCGTCAAGGCGGTCATGTCAGGCAATGCCATGACTCTCCAGAGCACCGGCTACGGTTCATCGCAGTTCGTCAGCGTGTCGTCGAATAACTCCTCTGCGTTCACCACGCAGAACACCAAGGGTTCTTCGGCCAACAGCAGCTACGGCAGCGACGCAACTCTGACCGTCAACGGCACCACCGCGACCTCCGATGGTTTGAAGGTCAAAGCGGTCGTGGGCGATCTGCTTGACGTGAACTTCACCTTGAACTCAACGGCCAACTTCAACGGCGCGACCAAGACCTTCGGCGTGACCGGCGGCGGCGCGACCTTCAGCCTCGGCGCTCAGGTCAATACCGCCAACTCGGCCAGCTTGAGCCTCGGCACCATCAACACGGCCAGCATCGGCAAGTATGTTGATGAAGATGTCGATTCGAGCAAGGTCTACACCTTGAACGATCTGTCTTCCGGTAAGGAAGCCGCGGTCAACACGGGCGATACCACTTTGGCTCAGTCGATCGTCAACCAGGCGATCTCTGATGTGTCGAACTTGCGCGGTCGTCTGGGCGCGTTCCAGGCTAACACGCTTGATTCAACCGTCAACAGCTTGAATGTCGCTCTTGAAAACGTTGAAGCTTCCAACAGCGCGATCACCGATACGGATTTCGCGACTGAAACATCCAATATGACCAGAAACCAGATTCTGGTTCAGTCGGCGCAGTCCGTATTGCGCCAGGCTAACTCGGCCCCTTCCAGCGTCCTGAACCTTATAGGCTAAGGCTCGCACAATAGGACATAAGAAGGTGCCCCAACGATAGATCAACGCAAGCGGCCCACCCGCAAGGGTGGGCCGTTGTTTTTTGCGCGGGGAAAATTGTTTTTCCCTTCGCAACTTTTCGTTTGTGTGCATCAAATGACAAAATTCAAATGGCAAATGACAAAACAATTTTCAAATCGCAATATTCAATGACCAAACATCCTCTGTCTTGCTCTGTCTCTGTTTTGACATTTGCCATTTGTGCTTTGTCATTATCATCATCTTTGCGCTCTGTTGCGGATGATGCATTATTCTGAACTCATGTTTATTATTGAGTAGCGGATATTGCATTGGGCGTTCTACCTGAAGATAAAAATAGCCTGGCCGGCGCGGCGGAATTGCTGGTTTTTACCGCACCTGAAGCGGGGGTAAAAATAGTGAGAAGATTGCAAAAATTCTTTTGCCCTTCATCAACCCAATAGTATAATCCTAATAGATAGCCACCGCGGGTCGCGATGGCGGGCTCTTCGATAAAATGGGGTTGAGGTTTCTCCCCCAGCTTAATTGCCGAATCCCGTAGCGACCGAAGGAGTGAGTCCGCCAAGAGCTGGACGCACTGCCAGGCAGGGTTTTTTGGACGAGGCCAGTTAAAAGAGGATTGAGGCCTCACTGGATTGCCGACGCCGGATTGGCCGGCGCCGTCCGATGGTTGACCCCTTCAAGCCTGGAAATCAGTGCTTATCAGTCTGAGCGAGTTGACTCCGGATCACAGCGGTGGCTTTTTTATTTTTGCACTCCGCCAGTGCGGCCGGTGCTGTTTCCCTCGGCCGCACGTTATCCGGATATCACCCCTGCATTATTGATAGTTTGTGACGAACCGATTGCCAGTTTTGGTAATTGGTAATTGGTAATTTTTTCTTTGCCGAGCGTAACGCGTGAGCGTGTGATTTGTTGCGTTAATACGTGACTTTGCGAGCATTCATTACGAATTACCATTTACCAATTACTTTGTCGTATTCGGTTTTGTATTGATTACACTCAGGAGGCTATTCGTGGCAAAATGGACCAGATCGGATCTTCTTTCGCAAACCATTGAGCATTATGACATCACCCGGCATCCGGGCGTGGTGCCGATGGTGGAGAGCATGAGGAATATGGCATATTCCTCGCGCGATTTGTGGCGCGCATCGGATATTTATGATCGCATGCTGAGAGATAAGGAATGCGCCGTGATTCTGACGCTGGCCGGTTCTTTGATCTCGGCCGGGCTCAAGAAAATTATTGTGGACATGATCCGCAACAATATGGTGGACGCTATTGTCTCAACCGGCGCCAATATGGTTGATCAGGATTTTTTTGAGGCCATGGGATTCCGCCATTACGTCGGCAGCCAGTACATGGATGACGCGACGCTGCGCAAACTGCATATTGATCGCATTTATGATACGTACATTGATGAAGATGAACTTCGCGTGTGTGATGATACTTCGCGATTGATTGCCGATTACCTTGAGCCGCGGCCGTACTCATCGCGCGAATTTTTGCAGGAAATGGGCCGATATCTTGAGAAAAATGGCAAGGATCAAAATTCCATTATTCTTGAGGCGTACAAAAAAGGCGTGCCGATTTTCTGTCCGGCGTTCAGCGATTGCTCGGCCGGTTTCGGATTGCTTGTTCACCAGATGAAAAATCCGCAGAAGCATGTCAGCATTGATTCGGCCAAGGATTTTCGCGAACTGACGATGATCAAATTGATCAACAAGGAAACGGGAATCATGATGATGGGCGGGGGCGTGCCGAAGAATTTTACGCAGGATATCGTTGTGGCCGCGGAAATTCTGGAGGATGACGCGCCGATGCACAAGTATGCAATACAGGTGACCGTGGCCGACGTTCGCGACGGCGCGTTATCAAGCAGTACGCTGCGCGAGGCCAGCAGTTGGGGCAAGGTTGATACTGTTTTTGAGCAAATGGTTTACAGTGAAATTACGCTGGCGCTGCCGCTGATCGCCGGATATGCGTATCACAAGGGCGGGTGGAAAAAACGTAAATCGCGCGATTTTGCGGCCAAACTGGATGCGATCAACCGCGGCGTAGGCATGCCAAGCGTCAAGGTTAAGCAGGTCAAGGCCGCGTCTGTGACGGGCAGGAAAAAAACACGAAGCATGGCAGGCAGGTAATCGCTTGCAAAAGAACTATCGTATGCCAAGATGACCGCGGCGGTGATTGAGTCAAATTAATCACCGCTGCTTTTTATCCCACTGTCCTGTTGTGGTGATTCTGATATCGTGCGTATTGCTCAATAAGCGTGATGAGCGCGGCGCGGTCAACGGGTTTTGTGACAAATTCAACGAAGCCCGCGGCCATGCATTTTTCCTGAACATGGCGCATGGCGTGTGCGGTCAGCGCGATGACGGGTGTTTTGCATTGCATTGACTGTATCTTGCGGAGAACCTCAAAACCGTCAAGGCCCGGCAGCAGCAGGTCAAGCAGAATCACGGTATAGGGTTGATTGTCACGTTGCGCGGCGTTGACGCGCTCAACGACATCCGGTCCGGTTTCTACAAGTTCACAGGCGATGTTGGCTTTTGTGAGGATGATTTCCATGTAGCGCCGAAGTGCGGGCGTATCTTCTGCCACAAGCACGCGCGGTTGAGGAGTGGCGGCCGCAGCGGAGGTGGCGGCCGAAACGGTCTTTGCGGAAATCGGGACAATTTCCTTTGGCGCATCCGGCGAGGGCGGCGGAATCGGAATAATGCTCATGTCATGCGCGTCAAGATCCGGCATGATAAGGGCGGTTGCGTTAAGCTGTCCTGTGGCTATTTTAAGATGAAAAATTGATCCGTGGCCGGGGGAACTGGTGACAGTCAGATCGCCGCCGAGTAATTTGGCCAGTGATTGCGAAATGGCCAGCCCCAGGCCCGTTCCGCCGTATTTGGCCTGCGATTGATGAACCTGAACAAACGGCCGAAAAAGTTCCTGAATCTGCTGCGGCGTCATGCCGATGCCTTCGTCACGCACATCGCAATAAAGAAGTCCCGAACCATCGGCCTCCTGGTCATAATGTGCGCGAAGTTCAACGGTGCCGTGCGGCGTAAACTTGATGGCGTTATTGACAAGATTCAAAAGAATCTGGCGCAGACGCGTGGGGTCTGTGGTGATTTTTTCAGGAATCGGTGTCTGAAAACTGACCTTAAACGCAAGCCCTTTTTCCTGCGCCTTAAAACGCATGAGCGAGGCCACTTCCGCAAAGATGCTGGTGGTGTTGCAGAGATTCATTTCCGCAGTAAGCTTGCCGGCCTCAATTTTTGACAGATCCAGAATATCGTTGATGATCGCCAGCAGATGCTGGCCATTTTGCTGTATCACGCGCACGCATTCGCGCATCTGCTCGGGGGAATCGCACTGATCCAGAAGCAGATCGGCAAAGCCGAGCGTCGCGGCCAGCGGCGTGCGGATTTCGTGGCTCATGCGGGCGAGAAATTCTGATTTTGCTTCATTGGCGTGCTGCGCATTTCGGCGCATGCGCTCAATGCGGCGCGCGTGATTGCGCAGCCGTTTTTGCGCCAACTCAAGACGTTGATTCTTCTGCTCAAGCTCAACGGTGCGTTTTTCAATGGTGTTGGCCATGCCGTTAAAATTGACGGCAAGCCGGCCGATTTCGTCTGTTCGGTCAACCTTGACGCGGGTCGTCAGGTCGCCGGCGGCGATCCAGTCTGTGGCTTCGCAGAGTCTGCTAAGCGGGCGGGTGACGCATCCGGGGAACAGCAGCACCGTGCCGAGCATGGCCAGCAAAAATGATGTGCCGATGATGATGACCAGTGCGCGGCTTTGCGCGGCCTGCTGGGCCATGTCTGCGGCGGTGGCCTCAACATCAAGGTCCTGCTGATCGCGCAACCGCAGCAGTTCAATGCGTATGTTCTGAATATTCATGCGTGCCGCGGCGAGATTGTTCTCAAAAGATGACGGCAGCGGATGATGCCGGTCGTCAGCTTGTGCGACAAGCCGCAGAATCGTGGCGTGATAGACGTTGATTTTGCCAAGCCATACCGGGCGAAATGCCAGTATTTCAGAAAAGTCTTTTGTGGCCACCTTTAATTTACTCAGGCCGTCCACATCATTTTTCAGATCATTTATTTTTGTTTGCCAAGTCAGGAAAACTTCATCGCGCTGGGCCATATTCAAAAACAGATCGCGTTCGGCAATCATGACTTCAAGCAGGTGATAGTTCATGCGGTCGTAAACGGCGATGTCTGTTTGCGAGAGGCTTAAAAAACGCCGAGCTGAAGAGAGTGAGCGTTCTGTTGCAGCGAGATCCACGGCCGAGAGCGCGCCGACCATGATTGCGATGGCGCTGAGCACCAGCACAAACTTGGCGTGCAGACTGCTCTGCATCGTTTTCAGCAGCCCCGGGCGTGAGTACCTCATACCATCCTCAGTAACATTTGCCTCTTTGCAGATGTGGCTATCATTTGCATCGGCAATTCACAGGTATGTGTTAATGGCGCAATGACTGTTTATCAGGGAAAAAACTTGCGATGTTGCTCGTTATTTATGTTCAAAAACCGCTATAATCGGACGTCTCTTGGTTATTTGAATGAGGCAGGCAGGGATTATGAACTGGCAGCAACCGATTCCGCAAAGCTATATTCAGCGTGATTTGGCAGAAACCCGGGCGCTCATCACCGCCCGCAAAGCTGAATTAGGCCGCGATCTGGTCATTCTGGGGCATCATTATCAGCAGGATGATGTTGTCGCGTTTGCGGATTTTGTGGGTGATTCTTTTCAACTCTCACGCGAAGCTGCCAAGCTCAGCGATGCCAGGTATGTTGTGTTTTGCGGCGTGCATTTTATGGCGGAATCCGCGGATATCCTCACGGGTCCCCAACAAAAGGTAATACTTCCGGATCTTGGCGCCGGCTGCTCAATGGCGGATATGGCGCAGGCGGATGATGTGGCTGATGCGTGGGAAGTGATATCGCAGGCGTGCGCGGATCTGCCGGATTTTACGCTTGTTCCGATAACGTATGTCAACTCGTCGGCAGCGATCAAGTCGTTTGTGGGCCAGCGCGGCGGGGCCGTGTGCACCAGCAGCAATTGCGAAAAAATCCTTCGCTGGGCCATCGGCGATGATACTAAAAACAACAACCGCAAAATTATCTTTTTCCCGGATCAACACCTGGGCCGCAATACCGCGTACAAAATGGGCTTTCCGCTTGAGAGCATGATCGTGTGGGATTACCGCCAGCCGGGCGGCGGCGTAACTGCGGAAGAAATCCGCAGCGCCAAGTTTATTTTGTGGAAAGGACACTGCTCGGTACATCAACTCTTTAGGCCGGAGCATGTGGATCAGGTGCGCGCCAAAATGCCCGGCGTACAGGTGATCGTACATCCGGAATGCCGGTGGGAAGTGGTGCAAAAAGCGGATCTTTCCGGATCAACCGAGTTGATCGGCAAAACGATTGCCGCCGCGCCGGCCGGCAGTTCGTGGGCCGTAGGAACGGAAGTTCACATGGTCAACCGCATGGCGCAAAAATATCCTGACAAGCGCATCGTGATGCTTTCTGAATGCCAGTGTCTGTGCACCACGATGTATCGCATTGATCCGCCGCATCTGCTCTGGGTTCTTGATCACCTGGCAAATGGCGAGGTGGTGAACCAGATCTGTGTTGATGAGCATACGCGTTACTGGGCGCGGGTCAGCCTTGATCGCATGCTTGATATCACGGCCGGCGTAGCGGTGCGCGAACCCAAAGATCCTCCGCCGGGTGCGCCTGAGATATCTTCGCTGCGCGTGTTGAATCACGCATGATTACTGTGCTTTTCTGAATATCGGCACCACGCTTCGCTGTATGCGGACGTTATTGACTTGCGTATTTGCGCCGGTACCGGGCGATTTGGCCGTCGGCACCTCGCAGGTCAATAAGGATCGCGCGGTGGCATTTTGCCCATCATGTTTTACGGGCGCTATAAACGGCATAACTTTTTCATACGGAACCGTTACGGACGTCAGGTGAAGATCAGGATGGTTGATTTTTTGGAAAAGCATATCAACCGCGGTTTCCGCAAGCCGGGTTGTGGGCATGATTGCCGTCTCAATAGGAATTTCGCCATTGAGCGTGCGCGGCGTTTCGCCAAAAGTGACCAGGCGAATCTGCCTGCGTCTTGCTTCCGCTAGCGTATAGAGCCTGATGAGTCCCTCCTGGCCGTAACTGACAACGGCGGTAGGGCCGTCAGGAGCCAATATCGCCTCGGTCGGCAATTCTCCCAGCGGAAGAGCGCTGAGCGTTTTTTTTGTAAAAAATGCCTGCGGGACAAGCCCTGCTTTTTTCATGGCCTCAAGATAACCGGCGTAGCGATCGCGCACGCTGTCATGAGAATCGCCCAGGGTGATGGCCTGCGGATGATTGAGTATGTCAAGGTATGCGATTTTTTTGTGGCCTTGCGCGAGGAGATGCTCTGTGGCCACCACACCGCCCTGAAAATCATCGGTACGCACCGCATCGTGGCGTCTGTTGATGTTGACGCAGATTGTCGGCAGCCTGAGTTTTTGCATCATCAGTAACAGGGATTGCGAAACATGATGGCTCATGTCAATCAGCATGCCATCGGCAAAAACTTCGCCCAGCAGATGATTCATACGGGCTTCGTCCGCCAGCGAATCATTGCTGTAATGCGCCAGGGTTAACCGGCAGCGCCGGCTTGCCAGAGAATCCTGTATGGCGCACGAAAGTGACGCGGGAAAACTTCCGGATGATTCCTCTCTGCTGAGCACAAGCAGAATAGTGTTAAATCGCCCTTGAGTTACCGCTCGCGCGGCGGCATTGGGCCTATAGCCCATTTCCTGCGCCACGCGGCGGATGTGCTGAGCGCGGGCTATGCTGCTGGGCCGGTTCTCTTTATTCTGCCGCGATAAAACGCGCGCAACAGTCATATACGATACATTGGCACGCCGCGCGATATCATTCAAAGTGGCCACGGATGACCCTGCTTTCGTATGAGTTTGTTTCTGAATAAAATTGTGTACGTACACGATAACTTGGCTCTTAAATGTGTCAAGATGATAATGTGTACGTACACAAAAAAATAATCCCATTTGATAATTCACGAACTGCTTGAAAAATAAGCACGCGGAATCTCTTGAGATGTCCGGCCGCAGGCAGTTGTGGTGCAACACGCGTAACTCCTGATGCGGGAGGATATTGAGTATGATTGTCATACCGTTCGCCGGTAAGCTGTTTTTGAACGGAGAAGCGCTATGGTTTTGAGATTATTGAACAAAAACGGATGCGATTAGGAATACAAAGGATGATTCCGTGTGAATAGGCCTCTTGCATTCTTATAAAGCGGCCATGACAATAAGAGTCTTCCCGGTCGTTTTTTGATTGTCATATTTTTACAGAGGTTATGTCAAATGGCCAACAACAGTGGCGTGGGTACAGAATCACTCGGTAGCGCGCAGAAGGTTGAGTTTAAGGGCAAGAAGTTCAAGATTGCCTTTATCGGCTGCGGCGGTATTTCGGGCACGCACATTGCGGCGTACAAGAAAATGCCGGATGTCGAGATCGTTGCCGGTTGCGATATCAAGCCTGAACGTCTCACCTGGTTTACCGAACAGACCGGCTGCACCGCCGTGTTTGAGAAGTGGGATGACCTTCTGAAGAACATTGATTGCGACGCGATCGACGTCTGCACGCCCAACGGCGTTCACGCGCCGGCCGTCATTGCCGCCGCCAAGGCCGGCAAGCATGTCATTACCGAAAAGCCGATGGCGATGACTCCCAAAGAATGCCAGAAGATGATTGACGCCGCCAAAGACGCCAAGAAGAAGCTGGTCGTTGGTTTTCAGTATCGCTATCACCCGAACACCGAAGCGCTGGTTCGTGCGCGCGACGAAGGTCAGTTCGGCAACCTGATGTTCGTCAAGTGTCAGGCGCTGCGTCGCCGCGGCATTCCGAACTGGGGCGTATTTGGCCGCAAGGAACTTCAAGGCGGCGGCCCGATGATTGACATCGGCGTGCACGTTATTGAGATGGCCCACTACTTCATGGGCTCGCCCAAGCCGGTTGCGGCTTCAGGCAAAATCTGGACATACATGGGCAACAAGCCCAGCGAAGTTGTCTGCCCGTGGCCGAATTGGGATTACAAGACCTACACGGTAGAAGATCTTGCCATCGGCCAGATCCGTTTTGATAACGGCGCGATCCTTCAGATTGAAGCTTCGTTTGCCGCGCACATTGAAAAGGATATCTGGAACTTTACCGCGATCGGCGATAAGGGCGGCTGCCGCTGGGATAACGCATCAATCTTTACCGACCGCGCCGGCACGATGTGGAATTCAACTCCGCACTTCACCGAAGGCGGTGATTTCAGCGAGTTGTTCTACCGCAAACTGCGTAACTTTGTTGACGGCTGCACCAAGGGCACCACGCTGCGCGCCCCGGGCGAAGCGGGCCTTGCCGTTCAGAAAATTCTGGATGGCGTGTACCGTTCAGCCGAAGCCGGCAAGGAAATCAAGATTGACTAAGCGGCCGCTGGCTGCTTGATTGATCGGATCATTGTGAGGGCCCGCGGATCAGTTCTGATTCGCGGGCCTTCCTTTTTTGATAAATGACATGTTTTGGGTTTCTCGCGCCGGCCACTGTCCCGCGGACGGCAACTTGTTTACAATATCCGGCTTATGGCTGAATCAATTACTCAACGTTATATCGCGGCGCTTGAGCCGCATCGTCACGCACTCTTTACCCGGGCTCGTATTGCGGCCGGAGATCCGCTTCGCGCGGAAGGCTTGCTGCAATCGGCAATTCATGCGACGTTTGAGGCTTATGCCGCAAGCACAAACCCGGATAATCAGCAACTAAAAGAACAGTTTACTCAGCAGCTTGAATCCGCCATCCGCGAAAAATTTCCTTCCGCGCCTGCCGCGGCGGCCGGTGAGGAAATTGACGCGATGCCGGCCGCGACATGGGCGCGGCTCGTCGGCGCGGCGCAGCTTGAGGCTGTGCGGGCCGGCAAAGGCAAAGCGCTGAATCCGGATTCTGTTCTGCTTTCGCCTGATCCGCTGCTGGCGCCCAAAAAGATGGTGCGCCCTGATGATGGTGACGTTTTTGAGCAACATCCGAAACACTTTTTTGTCATGATTGCCGTGGGCATGCTGGTCCTGGGCATTGCGGTGACGGTGCTGATTTCCTCACGCAGATCGGCGGTGCCCGCCACAACAATCCCGGCCACCACGCATGCCGCAGAGCCCGCAACACAGGTGAATTTACAATGAGCGACCACAAGCCGATTCCCGACGAGAACCGGTTTACGAGCCGTTTTGTCACGCGCATACACATCCTTGATATCGGCAATCCGCCGGTGCGGCAGATTCAGTTGCTTGCGCCAAAGGACCCCGATGCGCTGCTTGATGATCCTGTTACGCTTGAGCGTTACCGGGCGGATGACTATCTGCCATACTGGCCGATCATTTGGCCCAGCGGATTGATGCTGGCCGAACGCATTTTGCGCGAAAGCGGCAACCCGCCGGAGCCTTTTGGCAATGGCCGATGCATTGAGCTGGGCTGCGGCCTGGGCACAACTGGCATTTGCGCGGGCCTGCGCGGCTGGCATGTCACATTTACGGATTATGACCCGGAAGCGGTTGATTTTGCCGGCCACAATGCGCTGCGCAACGGCGTGCCGGCTCAGCAGATCCGCACGGCGCATATGGACTGGCGCAAGCCTTTAAATGAAAAGTTTTCCTGGGTTGTGGCATCTGATGTTTTATATGAGCGCCGACTGCATCCGCTTTTGCTCGGCGCAATTGACGCGCTGCTGGCGCCCGGCGGCGTGGCGTGGGTCAGCGATCCGCAGCGCACCGCGGCTGAAAATTTCCCGATCAACGCGGTTGAGGCGGGATTTAAAATTTCTGATTTGCCCATGACCGGCCGAAATTTTAATAATGAACCGATGAACGGAACACTGTATGTATTACAGAAAACGCAAAACGCTAAACGATGAACGCTAAAATTTTCAGCGTTTAGCGTTGATCGTTCCGCGTTACACAGGAGATCACATGATGTTTCGCCGGATTATCGCATTTTCTCTCGTGTTGACCGTTTCCGCATACGCGCAGGACAATCTTCGTCTCTCAAACGAAGCGCGGATTTATCAGCAGGTAAAAGATTCCGTTGTCAATATTTCCGCCACGCACATGGTGGTGACGCAGGTGCGCAGCGGCGATGATTTTTTTGATCTCTTTGCGCCGCCGATGTATCGGCAGGTTCAGGCGCAATCGCTCGGTTCGGGATTTATCATTCACCCGGCCGGGTATATTGTGACCAATGAACATGTGATTGAGCGCGCGGCCGAAGTTCAAATTCAATTGCACGACGGCACCAAGCTTGATGCGCAGGTTATCGCCACGGATGACGCACATGACCTTGCGGTGCTGAAAGTCACGCCGCCGAAGGATAAACCGCTTGAGGCTATTACGCTTGGTTCTTCGGAAGATCTGCTGATCGGCGAGCCGGTTGTGGCCATCGGCAATCCGTTTGGTTATGGCGGCACGATGACGCGCGGCATTGTCTCGGCCGTGAATCGCTCGCTTGAGGCCGGGCCTAAAAAAGAACTCAACAAGCTGATTCAGACGGATACCAGCATTAATCCCGGCAATTCCGGCGGCCCGCTGATCAACGCTTACGGCCAGGTGATCGGCATCAACACGGCCATTCGCGCGCAGGCGCAGGGCATTGGTTTTGCCATCGGCGTTTCGGAATTACGCGATCTGCTTCCGTCATTTTTAAATGCCGAGGCAATGCATCGCGCGCAAGTCGGATTTACCGTTGAAGAAAAACGCACGCTTACTCCGCCGGATTCCGTTTCGGCTGCGGTATTGGCTAAATTACCGGCAGGCAACTCTCCGGCGCGCAAGGCCGGTCTTGAAAATGGCGACCGCATCCTGACTATTGACGGTAAAAATATTCCCAGCGTGGTTGATGCGCTCGTATCGCTGACCAATGTTAAATCCGGAGATACCGTGACGCTGCTGGTAGAGCGTAACGGCAAAAAACATGAGATTAAAGTGCCGGTGACCGATGCGCCGCCGCCGGAATGGGAACAAATTCTCGCCGGAAGATTGGGCATTCAGGCCATGACCGTTACGCCGGCGCTGGCGCGCAAAAATAAGCTGGCCGTATCAACCGGATTGCTGGTGCTGAAAGTTGACGGCAAAGGGCCGGCCGGCAGCGGCGGAATTCAGGTTGGCGACGTGATTTTTCAGCTTGGCCGGTATTATGTCAACACCGTTGAGGATGCCGCCGCGCTGCTCAAAACGGCGCCGGCGGATATTCAGGTGCGTGTTGGCGTAGTGCGCGGAAACCAGCGCGGCAGAACAGATGTCACATTGAGATAGTTAAAAAAGACACGGTGACACGGAGACGCTGGGACGCGGAGAATATGCCCGCAAAAAATCCCCGTGTCGCCGCGTCTGTGTGTCATGAGATCAGTGCCTATTTATGACAAATCAAGTTTTTACTTCGCGCCCCATCGTCATCCTCGGATGCACAGCTTCCGGCAAGTCATCATTGGCCGAGGCGCTGGCGCTGAAATTGAATTGCCGGCTCATGGCTGTTGACAGCATGCAGGTTTATCGCGGCATGAACATCGGCACCGCGAAACCGGATGACGCTACGCGCGCACGCATCAGCTACAGCATGCTTGATGTGGCTGATCCGTGGGAAAGTTACTCGGCCGCGCGTTTTTCCGCAGAGGCTCGGCCGATGCTGGAGAAGCCGGATCCCGCTGATCCGCGGCCGTTTATTCTCGTCGGCGGAACCATTTTATATTTGCGCGCATTGCTTGAGGGGCTTTTTGAGGGACCCTCCGCGCAGCCGGAAATCCGCGCGCGACTCAATGCGGAAGCTGAGCAGGGCGGCCCGCAGAAACTTCATGACCGCCTGGCGACCATTGATGAGCTGGCCGCGAGCCGCATTCATCCGAATGATCTCCGCCGCATCGTGCGCGCGCTTGAAGTTTACGAAGTCACCGGCCAGCGCATCAGCGATTTGCAGACGCAGTGGAATCGCGATCACCCGGCCATTGACGCAACCTTTATCGCCATTGATCGCGAGCGCGAAGCGCTCAATCGCCGCATCAATGCGCGTGTTAAAGCGATGATGGCGGCCGGCCTTATTGAGGAGGTCCGCAAGCTCGCGGCCGATCCGCGCGGTTTTTCAAAAGAAGCTTCAGATGGTGTCGGCTACAGGCAATTACTTGATTACTTTGCCCATACATGTTCTCTTGATGAGGCCACGGAGCAGATCAAAATTTCGACGCGCCATCTGGCGAAACTACAGCGCACATGGCTCAAGCGCTTTCCGAATGTTCACTGGCTGCGTGCCGAGGATCACCAGGACGGCGCGGACCTTGTTGACGCGGCCGAGAAAATTATTACGCAATAAAATTGTCCGCAGATGAATAATTCGTGCGGTGTGTGACGTGGCTCGTGCGGAGGAAGTTTTTTTTCACGTCACACGCATCACGTCACACGTCATACGACCTTAATCATGCCCCAGTGTTCCGCGTGTGACGCCAAGCTGATTAAGCACGCGCAAAGAGCGAACCATCTGTAATGGCTGTTCCTGGCCGGCCAGTACCCGGCGATATTTTTCAATCAGGCTCACCGCTTCTTCGCCACGCTCACGCAGCAGTTCAATTCGGAATTGCCGCACGCCAAGTTTAAGCATTTCCGGCACATATTCCGCGGCCGTTTGCGCCTGCGCATTAAAAACCGTATTGCGGCAACCGACATCCGGAATCAGCGGATGCGCTTCGCCCACGCGGTCGCGCAGATCAACCTGATGATGTTCGCACGGCCGGCCGCAGTCATGATAGCTCTTTCCGGATGATAAAGTGTGGGCAAACACGCAATGCTCCATGTGAAACATCGGCATGTGCTGGTGTATGACAACTTCAAAAAGGCGCGGAGAAATGCGTCCCAGCATTGCGCGAAGCTGCTGCCAGTTCAGGTCGTAACTGGGCACTAGGCGCATGAGTCCCTGGCCGGCAAAATAGGCGGCCGTGATTTCGTTGGCAATATTAATCGCATAGTCGCCGATCTGCATGAGATCGGGATTTTTATCGTGGTAATAACTCACGGCCGCAAGATTGCGCACCAGCACGGCATCCGGCTGATGATCCGCAATCAGCTTGAGCGTGCCTTCTTCCTGCGGTTTAACAATGCGCAGCGTGGCCAGCGCAACTTTGACGTCGGCCTTGCGGCACAGCGCCACCGCATCCTTATAGCGGCGGATATCCTCAAAATCACAATAAATCCACTCCGGCCGCGGCGACATGCCCAGCAGCGCATCAACCTGCTCAAGCGTGCGCGCCAGCACATGAATCTGCGGCGCAATATCATCACCGGTTACGTCAGGCGAGAGTTGCGGGTTCTTCATGATGCGCGTGCGCGCAAGATCAAGCGCATCCGGCTGAGAGACTTGGCCAAGTGATTCGCGTTGCGAGATCAGTTCCTGCATCACCTGCCTGCGCAGATCATTTAGCACGCTTTTAGGCACCATCGGCCCGCCTTTGGCGTCAAGCTTCAGCGTGCCGAGTTCATAGGGCGTATCGCCAAGACGATCAAGCTGTTCGCGAACCATCTTGTCATCAACCGGGAATTTTTTGGCTGTCTCAAGCGTTTTGTCCCAGCTTGCGGAAGCCTGATGCCCCTTGCCGTCTTTGGCAATGAGCGTCAGCTTGCCGCCGACATGCGCGGTGAGCGTAAAATGTACCGGCTCGCGATGCACCACGGTATCGCGCGCAAAGGAATGCTCAAGGCGTTTGCGGATGGCCGGGTCATCGGTTTTCCACACGATGGCGTTTGTGTTGAGATACGCCGGATTGACGTCGCCATATCCCAGGCCAACTTCAATTTGCCGCGGGCCTGCTCGGCGCACCGTAAACACGCGGCCGCCTTGCTCATCCTGTTCCGGATGCCCCTCGTCAAAAACAAGCCCGTCGCCCGGCTTAAGCGCTTCGGCCGGCGCTGTGGGATCAAGTTCAATCAGCACCACATCCTGCCCGACTTTCAGAATCGTGCCAATGCGTGTGCCGCGTGCTTTGGGAAAGCGCGCATGAACAAGCTCCTGATGATTAACGCCATCAAGAAAACCATGCGAAAATCCGCGTGAGAATGATTGTTCAAGATCAAGTTTCTGCTGCGGGGATATCGCAAATTTTTGATCACCAAGCGCCGCATTCATCGCCTGGCGGTACGTTTGGCAAGTCGCGGCCACGTAGTGCGCGCTTTTAAGACGCCCCTCAATCTTAAAACTTGCCACGCCAAGCTTCAGCAGCGGGCCGATGAGATCATATGCCGCCAGATCCTGCGGGCTCAGCAGATACGCTTTATCGCCAAGATCTTTTTCCTTGCCGTCAACGATCAAGTCATACGGCAGGCGGCAGGCCTGCGCGCACTGGCCGCGATTGGCGCTGCGCCCGCCAAGCGCTTCGCTCGTCAGGCACTGGCCAGAGTAACTCACACACAGCGCGCCGTGCACAAAAACTTCAACCGGCACTGTGGTCGCTTTGCAGATGCGTTCAACTTCAGGCATGCTCAGTTCGCGCGCCAGCACCACCCGGCCGATGCCCAGTTCGCGCACCATGTTAATGCCGCGCGGTTCTGTCAGCGTCATCTGCGTTGAGCCATGCAGCATCAGCGACGGGCACAATTCATGTATCAGCGACGCCATGCCCAGGTCCTGAACCAGCAGGGCGTCAACGCCTGCCTGAACCATGCCGGCCACATACGTCATGGCGTCGGCAAGTTCATCAGAAAAAAAGAGCGTATTAAATGTGACGTATCCCCGCACATTATGACTGTGCAGATAATGCATCACTTCGGGCAGTTCAGTGAGTGTAAAATTTTTGGCGCGGTGACGCGCGTTGTGCTTATCAAGACCAAAATAGACCGCATCCGCGCCATTCGCCACGGCCGAGCGCATCGCCTCCCAGTCACCGGCCGGGGCCAGCAGTTCGGCAGTCATCTTTTGTTGTCTCAATTCGGCGGCTACGGTCATATACGGCTCCTTTGGCAAGTCCCTCAGTATAACAAAACAAAGTTCCTTATGCTGAGATCCCCTTTTTTATGCTCATAGAGCAAGAATTATCAGACAGATGCAAAACTGCATCAGCTTTCCTCTTGGCTTACGAGGCCAAAATGCCTAAAATGGGCAAACCGAAGCAGACACAGGGCGATTTGTGACGGCTACCACCGATTGTCGCCATGATTTCGCATTTATGAACCGTTGAGCATGGAGTATTCAATGTCATCCACGGGAAGTTCCGGTTGTTTTAACATGTCCCTTCCCCAGATGGGTGCCTACCCGCCCGAACTCTCACCAGAACAGCTTGCCACCCTGGCCGAGTATGA
The DNA here is from genome assembly GCA_964610975.1 of uncultured Phycisphaeraceae bacterium. Taxonomy (GTDB): domain Bacteria; phylum Planctomycetota; class Phycisphaerae; order WQYP01; family WQYP01; genus CAZSYN01. The sequence goes on along the minus strand of CAZSYN010000002.1, from coordinate 46,449 downwards.
ACGTAAAGAAAAGTGCGGTATTTTTGGCATCGCTGGCCCAAAGGATTCTGTAGAGCGTTGCTACTACGGACTTTATGCGCTTCAGCATCGCGGTCAGGAATCCGCGGGCATCGCCGCTTCTGATGGCACGCTGATTCAGGCGCATACGGGCCTGGGCCTGGTTTCGGATGTCTTTAAAAAAGACGTTCTGCGCGACCTTAAAGGCTCAATGGCCATCGGCCACGTGCGTTATTCTACGGCCGGCTCAAATCGCAAATGCAATGCGCAGCCCATTCTCGAAGAATACATCGCCGGCCAGGTGGCCGTGGCGCATAACGGCAACCTTGTTAACGCCGCGCGCCTGCGCGCTGAATATCAGCAGCATGGCCACATTTTTTACTCCACCAGCGATACCGAAATTGTCATTCATATGTTGGCAAAGCCTACGCATCAGGAAAAACCTGATCCGCTTGCCCACGTGTTACGCCATTTGCAGGGAGCTTTTAGCTTCCTGTTTCTTTTTCCGGATCGCATGGAGGCTTGCCGCGATCCGTGGGGTTTCCGTCCTTTGGTCATCGGCCAGACGCGTGACGGCTTTTATTGCTTCGCTTCCGAAACCTGCGCCCTGATGAGCATTCAGGCCACGTTCATCCGCGAAGTTGAGCCTGGCGAAATCGTCACCGTTGATAAAACCGGCACAAAACTTTCCTCGCGCTACTTTACGGATTTTCGTGGCCAGCCGGCTCACTGCGCCTTTGAGCACGTCTATTTCGCAAGTCCGTCAAGCTATATTTTCGGCGATACGGTTGTTCAGGTTCGCCAGCGCATGGGCCGGCAGCTTGCCATTGAGGCTCCGGTTGATGCGGATCTGGTCATCCCGATTCCGGACTCCGGCCGTTCCGCGGCGCACGGCTATTCGCGCCAGTCCGGCATTCCTTTTGAAGAAGGCATCGTGCCGAATCGTTACGTCGGCCGGTCGTTTATTCAGCCCAGTCAGCAAATGCGTGACCTTGCCGTGCAGATGAAGTTGATCGTGATTCCGGAAATTGTGCGTGGCAAACGCATTATCGTCGTTGAGGACTCCATCGTGCGCGGCACGACCACGCGCGGCAAGATTTTGCAGTTGCGTCGCGCCGGCGCCAAAGAAATTCACATGCGTGTGAGTTGCCCGCCGATTCGTCATCCCTGTTATTTCGGCGTTGATTTCCCGACGCCCACGGAGTTGATCGCCAACGGCCGGACCATTGATCAGATTCGTGATTTTATTGAGGTTGATTCGCTCTCATACCTGAGTCTTGAGGGCATGCTCAAGTGTTTCAGCAAGCCGGCGGCCAATTACTGCACGGCCTGCTGGTCAGGTAATTATCCGATTCCGGTTGACCACCAGACCAGTAAATTCGGCCTTGAGCGCCACCAGCTCAAAATGTTTGAGACACCGTAACAAAGACGCGGTGACACGAAGACGCGGGGACGCGGAGATGTTTTACGCAACATTTTCTCCGTGTCCCCGCGTCGCCATGTCTTCGCGTCAGTTTTTTATCCCGACGCCATGACTTTTGAGATTGTCAGGATCGGCAGGAGCATGGCGATGGCCACGCCGCCGATGATCAGGCCCATCAGGCCGATCATGACCGGCTCAATAAATTGCGTGGCCGTCTTGATCGCATTACGCAAATCTTCTTCAAGAAAACCGGAAATTCGGCCCATGACGGCCGGCAGTTCACCCGTTTTTTCGCCTGAGGCAATCATCTGCGAAATGGATCGCGGAACCAGTTTTGAGCGCAGCAGCGGATCAGAAAACTGCGAGCCGGTCTGAATTTTATTGCGTACTTCGTCCCATAGTTCTGTGTAATAAGAATTTCCCGCCACATCTTTAACGATCGCAAGGCCGTCAAGCACCTGCACGCCTGAATCAAGCATGGTCGAGATGGTTTGCAGTGATCGCGACAAATACAGTTTGTGAAACATACCGCCGAAAATCGGCGTGTTGAGCTTAAGCCAGTCAAGTGTGCGCCGGCCCGTATGTGTACTGAGGAACCATGTTAAAAAAATGACCAGCGCCAGCGTTCCGCCGACCCATGCATACCAGTAATGCGTCAGCGAATCAGAAATGCCGATGAGAATAATGGTCGGTTTCGGCAGGGCGGCCTTTTTGCTGGCAAAGATTGCCGTGAATTTCGGCAGCACCTGCGTGAGCAGAAAAATCGTCGTGGCGATGCACATGACGAACATAAACGCAGGGTAAATCAGTGCGCCGCGGACTTTTTTTGCAATTTCGCGCTGGCTGATCAGGTAGTCTGAAAGTTTCCGGAGCATGCGCCCCATTGTGCCGGAAACTTCCGACGCTTTAACCAGCGAAATATAGTAACGCGGAAAAATTTTGGGGTATTTTTCAAGCGCCGACGAAAAATCCTTGCCGCTTTGCACATCCGAAAGAATCTGCCGGATAATGGCCGAGAGATTGGCGGAGTTGCTCTGTTCCGAAAGCGCAATGAGCGCATCTGAAAGCGGCACTCCGGTATCAACCATTACCGAAAGCTGAAGCGTAAAATTGATGACTTCGTCTTTGCTGACCCGGCCGGTGGCCGATCCGGTGCTGGCTGCGGCGGCCGTTTCAGGCGCGGCGCGGTACGGCTTGATATCCAGAATATATTTGCCTTCCGCACGCAGCAGTTTGGTGGCTTCGTGCTGGGTGAGCGCGTTGACAATGCCTGTCACCGACTGCCCGCGCTGATCACGCGCGGAATAAGAAAAGCGATTTTGTATCGTGGCGGTGGCCATTCGGTGAGGCATCCTGTCAAAATAAAAGGTCTGTTCCGATGACGCGCAGACGCAGAGGCACGGGGACGCGGAGATGCTTTGCGCGAGAGAATCTCCGTGTCTCCGCGCCGCCGTGTCGCCGTGTCATGATTACTTTGGTCGTCATGTCCGTACTTTGCGTTAACCTTCTTACAGTGCCGTGGCGCGCAGAATTTCCTCATACGTCGTGATGCCCGCCTTAACCTTGCGCAGGCCATCGGCGCGCAGAGTGCCGATGTTGCGTTCTTTACACATCACGCGCAATGCCTGAATCGTCGCGCCTTGCGCAATGGCCTCAAGCATATCCTGATCGGGCACCAGCAATTCATAAATGCCGATACGCCCGGAATAACCGGTATTGCGGCATTTTTTACATCCGCGGCCATGATAGATCTGCTCAACTGGGCCGGCGGCTTTTTCAATCACATGGCGCACGGCCAGCGGCATCTCAACCGGCTCTTTGCACGCCGGGCAGATCTTGCGGACAAGCCGCTGCGCCAGCACCGCGCGCAAGGATGCCGCAATCAGATACGGCTCAATGCCCATGTTGACCAGTCGCACAATGGACGACGGCGCATCATTGGTATGCAGCGTGCTGAAGACAAGGTGCCCGGTGAGCGCGGCCTGTATGCCGATGCGCGCGGTTTCGGTATCGCGCATTTCGCCTACCATCACGATATCCGGATCCTGTCGCAAAAGACTGCGCAGCGCTGTGGCGAATGTGAATCCGATTTTTTCATTCACCTGAAATTGATTGACGCCCGACAGTTTATATTCAATCGGATCTTCAACCGTGCATATGTTGACTTCCTGCGAGTTCACCTGCTGCAAGCACGCGTAAAGCGTGGTTGATTTGCCCGACCCCGTAGGCCCGGTGACCAGCACGATTCCGTTGGGCTGCTCAACAATTTTGCCCATAGCCTCAAGCATTTCGTGCAGGAATCCCAGCTTCTCAAGGCTTGCCGGAACGCCGCGATTGTCGATGATGCGGATCACCGCTTTTTCGCCATATTTTTCAAGCATTGTTGAGACGCGCAGGTCAATGGGGCGCCCCTCAAGCAATACATGTATGCCGCCGTCCTGCGGCAGCCGGCGCTCGGAAATATCAAGGCCGGCCATGATTTTAATGCGCGAGATAATTGCCGGGTGCATCAGGTGCGGCGGGCATATTTTTTCAAAAAGCCGGCCGTCCACGCGGTAACGCACACGGGTTTTCTTTTCATCAGGCTCAATGTGAATATCCGATGCGCCTTCGCGCACGGCGTGATACAGCAGGTAGTTCACCAGCTTGATTACCGGCGAGTGCCCGGCAACTTCCTGCAAATTGCCGATGTCCTCAACCTGTTGCTCAACAAGCGTAAATTCTTCCGGTTTGACTTCGTCAATGATTTCGTCAATGACAAAAACATTGGCCGAAGGCAGATGCGCCTGCATCGTGGCGGAAATATCGCGTGCCGTTGACGCCACAACCTGAACGCTGTGGCCGGTGAGTTGCTGAATTTCTTCAATTAAAAATAAGTTTGAGGGTTCCGGCACGGCAACCGTCAGCACGCCGTTGACCAGGAACATCGGCAGAACGCCGTGTTTTTCAAGAAATGCGCGCGGCAGAATCTCAATCACTTTAGGATCGCAGACTTTGGGCGATACTTTGGCATACGGTACGCCATAGCATTCCGCCAGAGTCTCAGTCAACTGCTCTTCGGTGATCAGGCCTTGCTCAAGGAGCATCTCGCCGATGAGTTTGCGCGTGCCGGACGTCTTTTGCTGTTCAAGCACAACGTCAAGGGCCTGCTGCGTGATAAGCCCGCGGGCTATCAGCATCTGGCCGACGGTCTTGCGTTGTGTTGCGGTCGTGATCACGCGTTATCCTTGCCATTTTCAGATAAACAAAAACGTTTCTTGCGGGGAAAATCTTTTATCTCATTGTTTTAACGGCTTCCGACACATCCTGAAAAATGTCAAAACGCCCCTCAAGACGCGTGACATTCAGGATTTTCCGGCAGCTTTCGTCCGGATTGCATAGCCGTACCTGGCCCAGTCGCTCATCGCACTGTTCCTGCATCCACAGCAAAAACTCAAGTCCCTTTGAGTCAATAAATGTCGTGTTCTGTAGATCCACTACAAAAAAACGAACCTTGCCGTCAATGCGTTCGTCAAACTGTTTTTTGATCACCTCAATCGTGTCATGAACCAGTTCTCCCTGGAGTGACATGACGCTGACGTGATCATAATCCTCGCATTTGATCATCATGGTTTGGCGCCTCCGGCGGCCGTCTGCATGCTCAGGCTGCTGAGCTGTTCTTCAATCGCGCGGCGGTAATTGGTGAAATCAAGCGTGACAAAAACCTTTGCCAGCGCCGGATCAAATTGTTTGCCGGCGCAGCGCATGATCTCGTTAAGCACCGTGTCCATCGGCAATGCCGGACGGTACGTGCGCGTGGATGACATGGCGTCAAAAGAATCCGCCACGCAGATGATTCGGCCCATCAGCGGAATATTTTCGCTGGTCAGGTTATAGGGATACCCCAGGCCATCCCAGCGTTCATGGTGATACAGCACACCGGGGATGATGTCCTGTAGCTGCTTGATATTGCCCAGGATCTGCGCGCCGATGACCGGGTGTTTCTTGATGGCGTCAAATTCCGCATCAGTCAGGCGGCCCGGTTTGGTCAGCACAGCCTCAGGCACGCCGATCTTGCCCACATCATGCAGCAGGCCCGAAAGGTATATGCGTTCGCACTGTTCTTCCGGCAGGCCGACTTTCTGCGCCAGTGCGCGTGAAAGTTCCGCCACGCGCTGCGAATGGCCGCGTGTATAGGCGTCTTTGGCATCAATGGATCGCGTCAGCGCATGCAGCACTCCCATGAACAGGCCCTGCATATCCTGGTAGAGCGAGACGTTCTCCATAAAAATTGAGCACTGGCTGCTGACGTTATTCAGCAGCTTGAGGTCGATTGAGGTGAACTCGGAATGGTCATTTTTATCAATGGCCAGCAGGATGCCGAGCTGCCGTTTATCGCGGATCAGCGGTACGCAGACAAATCTCTGCATGGCCGCGCGCAGGCGCGCCCAGTCAGGATAAGTCGTCAGGTCGTTATGTACCTGCGGTTCGCCGGCTATCAGTGATTCATGTATCGGTGCGTGAAGCGCATTGATGAGTTCATGGCCCTGAAGCGGGCAACTGCCCACGGCAACTTCAAGATCGCCGACGATCGGTGTGGATGATTCATCTTCGCGGTGCGCCAGCGCAACGGCCACGGTGCGGAAATTACCGATCTCAAGAAGCTGCTGGCAGACGCTTTCTAAAAATACCTGCGGCTTTTGCGTAAAGCGCATGCCGGAGGAAATCTTATAAAGCAGGTTAATTTCTTCGTATACGACGGTGAGCTGTTCCGTCACGCTGGCAAGTTCGCTGCTTGAGGAATAAATGTTCTGCATATCCTCAAACATTTGGCCCGCGAGATTGATCAGCGATGCGCCGCTGCCGCTGAGCATCGGCGCGCGATTGACCTGGCTCATGAGTGTCTGTGCGTCAAGGCTGGCGCGGCCGGCAAGCCGGTCAAGCTCTTCAGACTGGTGAACTTCATCAACGCGGACAAGCGCTACGAGCCATCCGGTGATTTTGCGACGTTTGGTAATTGCCGTCGCCTGAACCTGTATGCCCTCCAGTGGCGACATGACGCTGGCGGCGCCAACGATGGCCGTATCCGGCAGATGCTTGAGGAATGCCGGCAATGTGGGGTCTGCTGTAACACATGCCGCCATAAGACGCGGCATCTGGGAATCATACCAGAATAGCCCGCCATCGCGGCCAAAGCATGCCAGGTAAAGCCCGGCCGCGCGCCAGCGTTCCGCCAGGCGCGTAAGCACCGCGGTATTGGGGGCAACTGTTCGTGTTCCTACAGACAGACTCATGTCAGTTTAGCCTTGCGGCAACTCCTCATGGGATTCCGTGCGCACGCCATAAAGCAGTTCATTCACCCGGCCCAGCACTTCGCGCGGACTGAACGGTTTTGAAAGACACGCCGCAATTCCCGACTGCGACAATTCGACCGTATCAAGCGCCAGTCCGTGCGCTGTCAGCAGCATCACCGGCAGATTGCGCCGGGATTCTTCGCGATGTATGCGCCGGGCCAGGTCAAGGCCAGTAATGCCCGGCATGTGATAATCCGTAATCACCAGATCCACATGCTGGGACTGAATCAGCTCAAGGCCTTCTTCGCCGTCATGCGCCGTGAGCACATTAAAGCCCGCGTTGCGCAGTTTGAACGACACAACATGCAGGATGTGAGCCTCGTCATCGCATACCAGTACTGTTTTCGGCGCCATTCTTAACGTCCTTCAAAGCGAGTCACTTAATGATCGGCAGGGTAAAACCAAACGTGCTGCCTTTGCCGACCTGGCTCGTCACGATCATGCGTCCCTTGTGCACGTTTTCTATTATTTTGCGTGTCAGGTGCAGACCCAGGCCGGAGCCCTTTGCCATCGCCTTGTTCTGCTCAACCCGATAAAATTTCTGGAAAAGATTCTTCAGCTCTTCTTCCGGAATGCCCACGCCGGTATCATGCACCAGCACGGACACTTCGCCTTTTTCCTCATCAACAGACATCGCCAGGCGCACCGTTCCGCCCTGCGGCGTATACTTGATTGCGTTTGAGATCAGGTTGATGGCCGCCTGGTAAATCATGTCGCGGTCCGCTTCAATCTGGAAAAATACCGGCGAAAGTTCATCAACCAGCGTGATTTTCTTTTCCGTCGCATTCGGCTGGGCCACTTCAAGAACCTGCTTGAGGATGCCCGTCAGCGATACCTGCGTGCGGTTGGTCTTGGTAATGCCTGCCTCAATGCGCGAAACATTAAGAATGTTCTCAATCATGCGCGAAAGACGGTCCGCTTCTGATTGAATGATGTGATAAAATTCCTGCCGGGATGTTTCGTCGCTGGCTTCGCCGTCCACCAGAAGTTCCGCATACGCGCGGATGCTGGCCAGCGGCGTACGCAGTTCATGCGATACGTGCGAAACAAATTCAGACTTCATCTGCGAGACTTCCTTGTCGCGCGTGACGTCATGCAGCACCGTCACCATTGCCGAAAATTGTTCCGTGTTATCCACAACGGCGTTCATGCTGGCGCGATAGCTGTTCTGTTCGCCGTCGCCGCCGATGGTATATTCGCCGGTCCGGCGCTGAGCGCGAAAATGATTCTGCCGCGCATCGGAAATATCCTGCACCAGCGAATCATATTTGATGATATCGCCAAGCGGCTTGCGCACGCTGCTGTCCGGATCAAAATGCAGAATGCGGCCCGCGGCCGGATTCGCAAGAAGAATTTCATCAAAAGAATTGGTCACAAGCACCGCATCCGAAATACCATTGACAATACTTTGCGTCTGGCGGCGTTCGGCATCGCACAGGCGCAGTTGAATTTCAAGCATTTTGTTCTTCAATTGCGCCGCATCCAGTTTTAAACGCAGGTCCGTTACCTGTTTGCGTACTTCCTCAAGCAGCGGCAGGGCATCCGGGTCCGCCTGCGTGTTTTTCACGGGCTCAATTTCCGTCATCAGGCATTCGCGCGCCTTTTGCAGAGATCCCTTGTGAAATTGGCGCCACTCATTGTGAAGAACCCAGAACGTCAGCCCGGCCGCCAGAACGCTTCCTACAATCACACATACCGCACGCACCACACTCCACGAAGTCACAGGTTCACGGGCAAGCGCGGCCCAGCAAGTCGCGGTGACAATGATGCCTACCGCGCCAATGTGGGTGACTGCAAGCCTGATTTCCTGAGATCGCAAGGTGATGCCTCCGTTCATGTCTCATTGGTTGTATCGGCATGAGAAGAGGGGCGGTAAAGGACGACTTTATAGGTTCTCAACACAAAAAAGGGATATTGCAGACAGGATATGCGGCAAAAATTGCCTGTTTTCGACCAGGCGGACGTATCCGCGGCGGCAGATTGGCGTGTCCAATAAAAAAGGCCGCCGCAATCCCCTCATTGCGACGGCCTCAACTTATCGGTATCCGAAATCTTTTACGACGGATGTTCTTCCGCGGCATGCAGAAGTTCCGCAGCCCATGTGTCGTGCGGATTGACCTGCATCGCCTTTTGATATTGCGTAATGGCCGCGGCGCGATCGCCCATACGGTCATGCGTAATGCCCAGCATGCAGTAAATGGTGGAGTTATCAGGCGTGATTTTCATCGCGCGTGTCAGTGTATCACGCGAAGATTCCCACTGGTTGAGTTTCTGCTGGCAGGCCGCCAGCATCAGCAGGGCGGGGGCATTTTTTGAATCAACCGCCAGCAGGCGTTGCAGGCAGGATGTCGCATTGCCATATTCTTTTGTCTGCATGTATACCCTGGCCAGATTCAGCCATGCCGTGGCATCCTGGGGATTCTGCTGCACAAGATCGCTGAAGCAAACGCGCGCATCACGTGTGCGTTTGAGATTCATATAGCATTGCCCCATCAGCAGGCGAATGCCGTTTTTCTCTTTTATCGCGTCATTGCTGTTGAGGTCGTCAAGCACGGCCAGCGCATCGGAATACCGGCCCGCCATGTAGAGTGATTCCGCGTAATTGCGGCGGATATTCAGATCCTCCGGCGCCATCAGCATCGCATCACGATAATAGCGCGACGCCTTATCATGATGGCCGCGCAGCGTCTCAATGCGTGCCAGCGCTACGCGCAGTGCGGATGTCTGCTCAAAATAATTGAGTTTCTCAAGAAGCATTTTCTCAGCGTCATCAAGCTGGCCGAGGCTGATCTTCATTTCAACGGCCGCAAGCAGATAAGACGGATCATTATCCTTGTTGGCCCAGGCTTTCTGGTAATTTTCCAGTGCGGACGCAAAATTCTGCCAGCGCTGATAGCAAATGCCCATAAAGTAATAGGCTTCCGCATTTTTGGGATCAATTTTAATCGCCTGCTTGAAGTCGTCAGCGGCTTTTTCAACATCGCCTGTCTCAAGCTCAAGGCGGCCGGCCAATATAAATGACGGAGCAAATTCCGGATTCATTGTGATGCACTGTGTCACCGTCTGCCGGCATTTTTCATAGTCATTGGCATCAAATTGCTGGCGGGCCAGTTGCAGCATGATCGTCACGCGCGCGGTATTCCACCGTTCATACTGTTCCTGCTTGATTGTTTTGCGATCCTTGCTGAATTCTTCGCAGCCGGCCGTAAGCAGCAGTGCCGCAACAGCGCACATCGGCACAATCATCCGTATGATTTTTTTCATGTTCATCATCCCATTCATAACGATGCCGATTACTGTCCCGGTTGCGTGGCCGCCGGCGACTTGATCATTCCGTCATCACGGATCACATCGCGCACGAAATTATTGGTTGCGGCCGTATCTGTTTCCTCAACACGTTTGCCGGTGAGTTCCTCGCGCAGTTTGAGCGCGTCGGTGAATGTCGGGCGGGTGTTGAGCGTCCACTCGGTATACATAATCGCTTTTTCGCGGTCGCCGCGTTCATTGGCTTCCGTCGCTTTCTGATACCAGGTCTGCGCTACGCGGTCGCGTCCCCAGGGCATCATGCCTTTGCGCGCGCCGAGCATTGTCTTCTGCACATCAAGAGCTTTCTTTTCAGAATCATCATAAAGCGACGTATCTTCCTTGATGATGTGCGGCGTCATGAGCACCACGGTTTCGGAACGCTCGCTGCTGTCTGATTGTTTACGGAACGGCAGGCCCAGGATCGGTATATTGCCGAGAATTGGCACTTGTCCGCGGCCGGTGGTGATTTCTTCACGGAATAAACCGCCAAGCACCACGGTGCGTCCTTCCTTGACCATGATATTCGTGGTCAATTCAGTCGTTGTTTTGTCCGGCAGATTGGTCGTTGAGTTAAGCGTTGCCGTTGAATCTTCCGGATGAATTTCAAGACGAATGAACTTGTCATCCGTAATGTACGGCCGGAAGATCAGGCGTGTGCCGTACTTCAGGAAGTCAGCGCTTTCCGTTGATATGCCGTTATTATTTGTCGTGGTTTTATAGCCGATTTCGCCGCCGATAAAGACTTCGCCGCGATGTTTGTTGAGCGCCAGAATCTTCGGGTTTGCCACCACGGTCGTATCCGTAGTTTCTTCAAGAGCCTTCAGATACACGGAGATATTATTGCTCAGGAACCCGACAGACAGGCCGCCCGACGGCATGCCGTCCGTGAAGTTTGTACCGATATTGCTTTGTGTTCCGCCTTTTGACGGCAGAACCTGTCCTGCAAACGTTTTGCCGGTCGGCGCCACGCCGCCGGACGTGACCGTGTTAAGCGCGCCGAAGTCAAGGCCGCTGCCGGCAAGACCCACAAAGTCCATTCCCAGCGCGTTATCTTCACTGAGTTTGGCGCGCAGGATGGTCGCTTCAATCAGCACCTGGCGCGGACGCACATCAAGTGTGGCCAGCGCTTTTTCAATTTCCGCGATATTTTCCGGATAATCGTTGACGATCAGCAGGTCATTTGTCGCATAGGCCGCGCCGCCGGTATCCGTTCCGGACGGTACGCCTGCCACCGCCGGCGGAGTCAGCGCAGTAATGCCTTCGGTTGACTGAAGTGGCTTAATGAGCACGGCCGCATCGGTCGCAGTCATATATTTGAGATTAAAAATGTGGTTCACGCGCTTGCGGTCGCGCTTTTGAATTTCAGCAAGCTGCTTGCTGGTGTACACGTAAATAAAGTTGCCTTTTTCAAGATAACCGCAGTCATTCTGCGTCAGGATCACATCAAGCGCTTCCCGGAACGTCACATTATAAAGATTGACCGTGACGCTTCCCTTGACGTCTTTTGACGGAATAATATTTCGCTTGCTTTGAAGTGAAAGAAAATGCAGTGCCGTGGTGATATCAAGATCCTGCACGCTGAATTGCTCAAGCGTGCCGTCAGGCGCAACGCTGGTCACCGGCGCCTTGAGATTGGTTGTTTCCTTTGCTGCCGGAACCGTCGTTGCAATGGGCGCAATCGGTTCAGGCGCCGGGTCCGGATCAATCGGAATGGCGCTGGCCGGAGCTGTGGCCGCCGGAGCCGCCGCCTGGGCAACCGCCTGATTCAGCAGCACATCTCTTGCCTCATTTGCCAGGTCTGCCGCGTTAACCTGACCGTTATAAACCCACCCTCCGAGGCATAAAAAAAAGCAACCGCGCGTCGTCAGGCGGTAAAGATGCCGTCCGGTGTGCAGAATCATGAAAAACTCCTTTGTGCGCGCCTGCGATGAGAGTTGCCTCATTGAGAATTTCTCAACGACTCATCTCAAGCGTCAGCAACTGGCCACCCTTTTTAAGAATCACTTCACGAGCCCTGATCGCGTCAACGGTATATCCCTGAATCGTGTCGCCGCATTTGACAAATTGAGAGTTAATGATGGCCGTGGGCTCTGCGCCGACGGCCGTGGATTGCAGCACCAGCGATGCCGCAAATAATGATTCATCAACACGCTTATCTCTGGCATCGGCTGTTTTTGTTTCAGACTTGGCGGGTATTTGCCGGGGCGTTATTTCCGCTTTCGCGGCCTTTGCCGGGTCCGTCATATAATAAGACCCGTCAAAACAAAATGCGTTTTCCGAAGACATGCCGCGTTTGGTGCGCAGCGTTTTCCACAATTCCGCGGAAACCCCGGCTTCCTGCTCAAGTTCCCTGGCGCTGTTTTCAGTTGTTTTACCAGGCTCTGCCGATGTGTTCCCGGCCGGCGCAAGACGCGCCTGAACATCGCTGGGACCTGCTTTGAGTACTGTCTTAATGACGAGTCCCATAAGAACCAGCATCAGCAATCCCAGTACTACAGCCTTCGCCGGGCTCGCTTTGATTTGCGTGAACATGTTTTCTACTGACGCACTCATGAATCTTTATTCCGTACCAGTTATTTCTGATATCGTCCCGATATCCTCTTTGCTTTGTGCGATCTTTTTTTACCGTGAACGCGTGTTATAAATCGCCAGCGAAAGCTCAACATTCACCTGTCCATTCAGTGTGCTTGTGCCGTCCACAACCAGGTGGTTCACGCTTGATTTGCGGTCAAGTCCCTCAAGCCTTGCCAGAAAACTCTGAAATTCCTGATAAGATCCCGCGCCGCGCAGCTCAATGGGCAACTGGTCGCATTTGCCGCGTGGAATCGGCGCCAGCGCGCGCACGGACGTATCGGCCATGCCCGCCCGCTGCATTTCCTGCGTCAATTGCCCCAAAAAAGGCCCGAGTTCCTGATTATTGGGCACCAGTTTGTCATAATCCTTGACTTCGTTATGAATCAATTTGGCGCGCCGTTCAATATTCAAAAGTTCCTGTGTGCTTTGTTGTGCCTGCTCAATATCCGTTTGAGTCGCCTGTATGTTGCGATTCAATTTGCTCCACGAAAAGTAATAGGGCACCGTGCTGCCCAGGGCCAGCAGGCCCACAAGCATCAGTCCGCTCATCGTCAGGCGATTGATATTCCACTTCGGCGAATCCATGATTACCTCAGCGCCGCTGTTTGCGGCTCATGCGAATCTTCCGCATGCAGTCTGCTCAAATCCATAACCATCTGAATTTCAAAACGGCGTGCGGAATAATCCTGCACCACTTCCGCGCGCGAATAATTCAGCGTGACTTCCGAAAACAGCGGATTATTCGACAACCGCCCGATCAGCGTGGCTATCCCGACATCATTCGGCGAAAGTCCGATGGCCACGATCCGCGCCATTGGCCGTGGTTTTGGCTGCGGCGCGCGCGTATCAATCGGCCCGGCGCGGCGCGGCGTTTCTTCGCGTATATCAACAGACACACGCGAAAGCGCCATCCCTTTTTCCATGTCATTGTGAATCTGCTGAAGAAGCGTTGACATCGGCACCGTCGGCCCCAGTTCGCGATACGCCGCGCGCAGAGATTCCGCCTGCGCAAGATCCTGGCGCGCCGCGGCCAGGTCGCCGTCAACGCGATGCAGTTCCGCCGCTTGTTTGGTCAGCGTGTCATAACGCGCCTGTAGCATCGCAATGTGCGACTTCTGAAAAGTAATCCACGCGGCAAGCGTCAGCACGCCGCAGAACAGCAGCGCCACGCGCACGCGCAAACGCGAACGTTCATGTTTCTGTTTGATATACCAGGCCGGCAAAAGATTGACTTTTTTCATGCCATGACCTCCTGGTCATCCAGTTCATAGCATGCCAGCCCCAGGGCCGTTGCCCATTTGCCGATCTGTTCGCCCGGCCCAAGTGTTCCGGGATTCAGCAGCCCCGGCATCGGAATCATCGGATCAATTCTCATATTGAGCGATTGCTCAAGCGCCTGCTTCATGCGCAGCGCATTGGCCTGCGTTCCGGTCAGCGTGGCTGATTCCGGCCGCGCTCCGCGAAACGTCACCACGTAATAGCGCAGACACATATCAAGTTCGCGCATCAGGTCATCCATCAGCGGGCGGATGGCATCGGAGACGGCCTGTTCAAGCGATCCGTCTTCGACCGTTGAGTCCTGCGTGCGATTCATAAACGGAATGCGCAGCCTGGTGGCTTCCGCAACCGATACGCCGAGCTTGTCGGCCAGCGCGCGATCAAGCATCAGTCCGCCGATTTCTATGTTTTTATAAAAGACAATCCTGTCATCCTGCTGAATCATGATTTGCGTCATGGTGTCGCCAAAATCAATCACCGTGCGTAATTGTCCCGGCTTGAGTGCTTCCTGATGGTTCATCGCGCGCAGTATCGCGCACGGCTGAAGATCAATCGCATGCACCAACATGTGTGCGGTCTCAATGGCCTCAATGGTTTCTTTGAGTGCTGAATCCGGCAGCGCAAAAAGCAGAACTTCATCGCGAAGTTCATTGCCCCTGCGGACTTCACCCGCGCGGAAAAACTCAATCATTCCTGAATCAGAACCAAAACCAAAACGATCCTGCGCCTCAAACTGAACGGCTTGTTTCAGATCGTCATCCGGCATTTGCGGCATGCGCACGCTTTTGGTCAGCACGCGGTCCGCCGAGAGGCTTATCGTGCATTCCCGGCCATAAAACGGCGCGGTTTTCATGACCCTCTGAAGAGCACGGGCCATCTCATTTTTGTGATCATCACCCTGTAGCGCGGCCGGTTCACTAGCGCATGCCTGAATCATCGCGCCGTTTGCGCCCATGCGTAACTGTACGGCGCTGATCGCGGTGGGGCTGATCTCCACACCGATCGGAAGAACCGTGTTTTTTCGCCACCCGGATGTCATGAACCTTTTTCCTTCAACAATAAATCCGGCGCAGTTCCGTTGCGCCGCTCAGTAATTGATAAACGGTTTTCCTTCGCTGTCGTTCCCGGAATTGGCCGCGCGAAATTCATTAGTGCCCGGCCGGTAAAGCCACCCGTAATTGTCATCAGAGGCAAAATCGTCAGTTGTCTGAATAATTTTGATGGTCAATTTCCCATTGACGGGGTTTTCCGGCATGCGGGATAGGTAGGGGCCGAATCTTGTGCCTGTTGCGCCTGTCTCATCCGTTTTACCGGTCATTTGAGCAACGTATAGTTCATGAGTTGCAGTTCCGGTGGGATTGCCTTCCGGATAGCCCGGCGCAACATCATTATGCTGGGCGCGATACAGTGCGGATTGCGTGCGGAGAAAACGCAGGTCATCCCGGAGCGTGCTTTCCCTGGCCACCTGCGAGGCATTGCTGAATTTAGGTATCGCAATGACTGCAAGAATACCCAGTATCACCACGACAATCAGGATTTCAACCAGCGTAAATGCTGGGCGCGAATTGTCTGATCTTTTCATACAACACGCCGTCGCTGAAGGTCAAAATCAGTCCTGTTTATGAGCCCGGCCTTTACTGCGCCTGTTTTTCTAAAACAAACGGCTCTTGTTCCGGCCAGCTTCACAAACCCGCTTATCCCCTTTATGTACGCACTGTCTCTGTTGCTAAACTTATTTAAGGGACGAAGATAGAATCGTCATTATTCAGGGGCGGCTTTTCATAAAGTACTCAGATTCTTCATGTTTTGCCCCTATATTGGGCATTTTCCTGGGCTCATTACGCCATTGTGATAATGCCCCTGTATATCTTTATCTGTCTGCCGATCAGCTCTTCATTGTGACCCGGGCAAACTGCGAAAATAAAAATGGCCTGGGGCCGGACTACCCGCACCCCAGACCATCTTTTTATACTTCGCTTAAGCGGCTTTTCGATCAATATGCCGTGGTCGGAACATAGGCTTTGTCCGTTGCGTATACTTCGCCGGATACTGTATTGTAGACCCAGCCGCAATCAGTCGCTTTGGTCGGCAGTCCATCGGCAGTCTTATACACGGTTATGCCATTTTTCCCGTTCATCGGGTTAAGAGGGGGCGACTGCATGTACGGGCCATAAATTGCCCCTGATGCGGTATCTTTGGCAGTCTTGAGATTAGCATCGCCATTTGCCGTTACGCCAGTCGCGCTGTACTTAAGCATTACTTCCCATGCCGTTGCTCCGGTGGTGTTGTCTGTCAGGCCTGGGACGGTATCGCCATGTTGAACCTTAAACAGTTCAATCTGTGAGCGAATGGTTTGCAGTGTGGACGACACGCTGCTCTTTTGAGCTTCCGTGCTGGCGTCTGTGAACTGTGGGATCACGATGGCAGCCAGAATACCCAGGATGATCACGACGATCAGAATTTCGACGAGCGTAAAGCCGCGAGATTGACGAGTCATTGTATGAACTCCAAAAAAAGAATGTTGCTGAAACAAATCACAACTGACTGATTCTGGCACAGCCTTGAGGCTGGCCCACGCTTTGGGCATGCGCTTGAGACTCGCCGGCCTCAAGCCTGTGCCACGATTTATTTTGCCTTGCCGATCATGGATGCTTTCGCACCTCCTTCGGCCCTGCAACTCAAACATCGGTTGCCAGGAGACCCGACTTAACTTCTCTGAACCTCAGAAACCATTTTCTTTTCCCAAATTGCCTGAAGCGCACAGAAGTACTTCAAAAGCCTCAGAAGATTTACGATTTAACTGCTTTTCGAGCAAAAAAATCTTGAATTTTTACTCGGAATTTACGTATGTCCGAAAAAATGACGCTTTTTAGAACAGCCGCGCCCCGGCGCGTTATTTCTTTCGCAATGTAAAACAGATACTTTTTGCGAAACTCAATACCCTCTTTGTGCATCTGAATAATTGGTTACAATGGTGATGTACCGATAAAATGAAGATGTCGCCCGGTTTTCTTAAAAGCTTGAGTTTCGGAATAAGGGGTGTTAATTCTCAAGCCCCGTCCCTTTACGGGGCGGGGCACAATGGATGTGCGAGCGATAAACGTCTGTTGAGCCCCCAATGATGTGTGAACGATTCGCTCCCATAGTGAGCAATTGTCAACGATTATTGGTTTGTGCCCCATCCTATAAAAGGAATGGGGCTTGCTTATCCCGAACTCAGGTCAAAACTTTTTCGCAGGTGTGCAGATGCCACAGGAAACTCAGCCCATCATGGCCTGTCTACAACACATCCGCAGGCGTTTGTGGTTGATGCGCCTGGCCGAGTCCGTCACGACATCACTGCTGCTGGCCTGCATTGCCGCGCTCTTTATTCTGGGATCAAGATTACTTGTTGAGCGTTACCTGATCCTCGGCCTGCTGGTTGCCATTGCGCCGCTGGCTTGCGGAGGATGGCTGCTGGCAACCCGGCGCAACTGGCTTGGCGCTTTTCCGCGCACGCTTCAGATTTTGGCCGCGCTTGTTCTTGTGGCTCATTTTGTTTTGTTGTTTTTTCAGATGTATCTCAACCTGGCGCTTTGGGTGGCGCCCGTATCGGCCGGCGCATTGCTGGCACTGGCGGCGATGATTCTCACGCGCCAGATTTCTCCGCGGCAAGCCGCGATCTTTGTTGATCTTCAGGCCGGCCTGAAGGAAAAAGTATCAACCGCCCTTGAGTGGTCTTCCGCAGAGCCCGCTTCCGAACTTGAGGCTGCGTTCCGCGCGCCGCTGCTGGCCTCGGCCATTGAGGCTTGTGCGCAGGTTCGCAGCGCCAAAGTCGGTTACGCGCGCATGAACCGGCGCATGTACGGCCTGACGCTCATCGCGCTGCTGTGCATTTTTGGCATGACGCTGCTTGAGCCGCTGCCGGCATTGGCAAAAAGAAATGACAAGCCCAATGCGCACGTGATCAAGCTTGCGGCCAAACTTTCTGACAAAATCGCTGAGATTGAAAAAAAACAGCCGGAGAATATTAAGCCGGAAACCACGCAGATTGAGTCTCTCAAAGCGACCATCACCGAACTTAAGCGCGGCAACATGAGCAATCTTGAGGCAATGTCGCGGCTGGCCGAGGCGCGCGAAAAAATGCAGGAAAATCAGGATCGCCAGAACGCCTCTGAGCAGGTAAAAGAAGCTCTTGATTCAACACCGCCCACGCAGCCGCTGGCCGGCGCGGCCGAGCAAATGCGCGATGCGATGATGAAGAAAGCGGCCGGCGATCAGGCTTCTGGCGAGGCTCTGCAAAAAGCGCAGAAGGCTCTTGATGACGCCGCTAAAAATGCGGCCGACAAACTGGCTTCCGGCAAAATGACGGATCAGGAAAAAAAGCAGCTTGGCGATGCGCTTAATAAGGCCGCCGGCGCGGCCGGTCATGATCCTAAACTTAAGCAGTCGCTTGAGGACGCCGGCCAGGCTCTGCGCGAAAATAATTCTGACAAGCTCAGCAAAGCGCTCAGCGATGCCGGCCAGCAGATGGGCCAGCAAATGTCAGAACGCAAACTATCCGGCGAAGCGCTCTCAGAAGCCATTCGCGCGGCCGACGGCGCATCCCGCGATCTTGGCAATAATGACGGACAAAATGGCGAAGGCCAGCAAGCTTCCGCCGGCGGTGATCAGGGACAATCAGGCGGACAGGACGGCCAAAACGGACAGCAGGGCCAGCAGAATCAGCAAGCCGGCGCTACTGGCGGCGAACAAAACGGCGGCGGACAGGGAGAAAGCGGACAAGGCAGCGCTCAACCCGGCGGACAAGATGGGCAAGGCTCCGGACAATCACAAATGGCCAGCGGCGGCGGCAGCGGCGCTTCTCAGGGCAGCGGCTCAACCAATTGGGAAAATCGCGGCGGACCGGGAGAAGAAAATCCCGGCGGCGCAGTCGGCGGGCAGGGCAAATTTGTCAAAATTTATGGCGAAAATACCATCGCCAATCGCGGCTCAGCGGAAAAAGCCGCCGGCAAAGTTGATTCCCGTGGGCGTTCCGCCGGCGATAAAGACACGCTGAGTTTAGCGGATAAAAATCAGACCACGATTACTGAATTTGCCGGCCAGTTGCCATCCGCGCGCAAAGAGGCCGAAGAGCAACTCTCGCGCCAGCAGATTCCGTCGCAATATCGCGACCTGATCCGCAAGTATTACGAAAAGTAGGGGCTGATTTATTTGCTGATTTCCGTCATCACAAAAAAGTGATCGCTGGGATATTTTCCGGTGCTGCTGACGTTACGCAGAATCACGGCCGGCGTGTTGGCCAGTCCTGATGAATGAAAAATCAGATCCGTCGGCCATTCGGCGCTGGGGCGGCCGGTAAAGTTGTGATAATTACCCCAGCGTTCACCTTTTTTCTTGAGTGCATAATTAAATGAATCAATAATTGCCGCCGCCGGATTGTCCGGTTGCGTCATTGCCGCATACACTTTGCTGTTGCGGTCATGATTCATATCGCCCATGATCACCACTTCGGCCGAGGGATATTCCCTGCGCCATTGAGCAATCAGGTTCTGCAAATCGCCGACGGATGCCAGCGCCTGCTTGACGCCGTGGCGGATGTGGCAATTGATCACAATCAGGTCAGGCAGTTGATGAGATTTATCTCGCAGAACGGCCTGCGTGTAAAAAGTCAGTTCGTTGCTGTCGACACCGGATGTTGCTCCGAGAGAACCGTTTTTAGAACTGACTTCCTCAAAACGATCTGCTCGCCACATCAGCAAGTTCATGCTGCTGATGACATCCGCAAGCGTGCCGATGAGCGATTTTTTCCCGTCATCGCGCGGAGCAAAACCATATCCCGGCATCTTTTGGGTTAAAAATGCTCCCTGCGCCGGCGTTACTTCCTGATAACCGACGATGTCCGGCGATTGCTTGAGTACTGTATCAAGCAGAAAATCCCGGCGGTCCGTCCATAAATTGCTGGTATCTTTCGGATCGGAGTAACGAATATTGGCGGTGATCACGCGTACCGCGGGTTTCTGCTGCTGATTGGTTGCGGCCGAAGCCTGCTGCGGCGACGCCGGCGTGTCGGCATTGCCCCATTTAGCAGCCAGGGCAATCACGATTAACGCTCCGAAGCATATGGCCGATTTTGTCAGTATCCCACGCACTGGTAATCATTCCCCATTTTACAAAATAATGCCGGCCGGGCCGTTTATGGCTCTTGCTCAACAGACAAGCCGGAAGTCCCCGCGTTTGTACGCGCTTATCTCTTAGTTTCCGGTGCCGACAAAATATAACGGGTAATTTGCGCCTGCGTCATGGTCGTAATCCGCAGAAACCGCAACCCTACGGTATACGGTCCGTTCGGAAAATCCGGATGCTGATGGCATCGCGTGACCTCGGCCGTGGTCGCAAACATCGGCCAGCACTCATGCATCAACCGGCCCATGCCCGCGACGGAAAACTCAATCGTCACCGCCTGGCCAAGCTCAATGCCCCGGTCAATCTCAACTGCCATTCCTGACTCGCTGATGTTCAGGATATGCCCCTCGCAGGGTTCAGAACGTTCTTGCAGGACGCGGATAATGGCGCATGTGTACATCGGGCGCACTGACACGCGACTCCTGCGGCGGCGCTCGCGCACCGCCCGGATTTGCAGTGGTAACATGCTTGTGGCCTCGCTGATTGTGGACATACCCTTCTCCCGGATCTTTTTTGCTGCTTGTTATCTCCTATCGGCCAAAATGTCGCTTCCGATAAATGATTATCTTTTCGGGTCTTATGGCCCTTTAAGAAGGGATTTACGCCCGATAATGATGCGTTCTTGGCAATTAAAAAGTGCGATATGGGCTAAAAATAGTATGAATAAAACAGACAATAAAATGGGATTGTTATTGACTTGTTTATGGTTGTTTCTGCGATTATCCCTTTTGTATCGCAAGCGATATTAATGATCGTCCTTAGCTTTGCAGTGTGGCAAAAGTATCTCGCAGCGCCGGGTAAAGTGCCGCATATTTGGCATAATGGTGATCATAAAAATCGGCTAATTTCTTGGCGGGCTTATGTTTATGCTGTATGCGAATGATTTTTCCGCACGCCTCGGCCACGCTTTGCCAGTGTCCCGCGCCTACGCCGGCCAAAATTGCCACGCCAAGCGCGGCGCCTTCGGCCGCATTAATCGTAACGACCGGCGCGCGATACATATTTGACTGCATCTGCCGCCAAAGTTCGCTGCGCGCGCCGCCGCCTTGTGCGCGCACCTGCTCAATCGGAATACCCATCTCGCGGAAAATCATGATCTGCTGGCGCATGCCAAGCGTTATTCCCTCCATCACGGAACGAATCATGTGGCCGCGCGTATGGCGCGGCGTCATGCCGATGAACGTGCCGCGCGCATTCGGGTCGGCATGCGGGCAACGTTCGCCGGTGAGGTAGGGGAGAAACAGCAGGTTCTCACTGCCGGCGGCAACGGCGGCGGCCTCGGCGTCCATGAGCGGATAAACCTGGCCGGCATCTTTAAGTTTTTTAAGCTGATCAGTAAAGAGAATATTCCTGAGCCACTGTAGAGAACCGCCAGCCGAGAGCATGCAGCCAAAAACGCACCACATGCCGGGAATCGCATGGCACATCGTGTGCACGCGGCCTTGAGGATCGGTTTGCGGCTGGCTGCTGGCGGCAAAGATCACACCGCTGGTGCCCATTGAGGATGAGACGAGTCCCGGCAGAACCACGCCGGTGCCTACGGCGCCGGCCGCCTGATCGCCCGCGCCGCCGACGACCGGAATACCTGCGCTCAGGCCAAGTTCTTTGGCCGCGATCGTGGTAAGCGTGCCGGTGATTTCCTGCGACTCAACCACGCGCGGCATGAGTGCCGGATCAAGGCCGAGCTGACGGATAAAATCCGCATGCCACGCGCGCTGGCGCACATTGAGCAAAAGCGTCCCGGACGCATCAGAAACTTCCGTGGCGTATTCGCCGGTCATCAGGTAGCGAATATAATCTTTGGGCAGCAGAACGTGGCGGCATTTCTCAAATTTCGCCGGTTCATTCTGGCGCAGCCAGAGAATTTTGGGCGCGGTAAATCCGGTTAATGCGGGATTGCCGACGCGCTCAATAAGCGCGCTGCGGCCACCGGCGATAGCCTCAATTTCCTGGCATTGCGCGGCCGTGCGCTGATCATTCCAGAGCAAAGCGGGGCGCAACGGTTTTGGCCCATCAGCCAGAAAAACAGATCCGTGCATTTGCCCGGAGAGGCCGACGGCGAGAATCTGGCTTCCTTTGATGCGCGATTTTTTCAGTGCGGCGCGCGTGGCAAGCTTAACGGCCTGCCACCATTCCTGAGGATTCTGCTCGGCCCATCCGGGTTTTGGGGACAAAAGCTGGTGCGGTGATTCCGCCGCGCCGAGAACTTGTCCTTGAGTTGAAAGAATGAGCACTTTTGTTCCGGATGTCCCGACATCAATGCCAAGAAATGCCATTGTGTACTCCGCTGAGCATGATTTATCAGAAAGCAGAACGCCTGATGCATTAATTTAATCGCAATTACTATACATTGTAAATAAAATATCTTTTGCGAGTTGATGGCACAAATCGCTTGCAATTTGAGGGGGTTCTGGTAGTCTCTCTGATACATGTCACGTCACTAATATTATTTATTGATTAGGGATCATATACTATGAGTTTGGAGTCAATCAGACAGAATCTCAACAAGAATCCATACATCGCAGGCAGCGTACTGGTGCTTATTATTGTTGTGGGTTTGTTCTTTGCGATTAAGTCGATTGTCGGCCCCAGCGGCCCGCCAATTCCGAAATATGCTTATTACATTGATGAAGAAACCAACGAGGAATCCATTCAGTCGATCAATGAGATTCCGCCGCTGGTGAATCCGAAGACCGGCAAGGCCACGCTGGTTCGCGCGTCCTATTATAGCTGCGGTAACTGCAAGAAAGACCGTAAGCTGGCGTATCTTGAAAAGTTCACGCCCAAAGCCAAAGAAGCTCTTGAAAAACAGCGCAAGGCGACTCAGGAAGGTCAGCCTCCGATGGAAGACATGAGCATTCAGATGCAGGGTTATCTGGTGCGTTCACCTGAACCGAACTCAAAGTGGTTCCTGGCTGAATCAGACACTGGCCGCCAGATTACGTCCACCATCGCCTGCCCGAACGGCGATAACACGAATCTCAAGCTTTGCCTGCCTGATAACTGATGATCCGTGCTGCGAGGGTATCCTGCTATGGCGGGGCTCTGGCGGCATATGGGGGGCAAACGGACGGCATATCATCGTTATGATGACAGAGACATCCTTGCGGATGTCTCTGTCTTTTTTGCGGCGCTTTACATTTGCTCTGATTCAACGCAAAATGGTTCTCTATGTCATTTGCAGCAATACCCGATGTGATTGAGGCGCTTCGCCGCGGACAGATGATCGTTTTAATGGACGATTTTGACCGCGAAAACGAAGGCGATCTCGTGTGTGCCGCGGAGTTTATGACTCCGCAGGTGGTCAATTTTATGCTGCGCGAAGCGCGCGGCGTTTTGTGCGTGGCAATGGACGCGGAAAACTGCGATCGTTTGCAGCTTTATCCGCAGGCGCCGCACAACACCGCGCCGCTGGGCACGGCGTTTACGATTTCGGTTGATGCGCATCCGCGTTTTGGCATTACCACCGGCGTATCGGCATATGAGCGCGCCACGACGATCAAGCTGATGGCTGATTCGTCATCAAAGCCGGCCGATTTTTGCCGGCCGGGGCACATTTTCCCGTTGCGGGCGCGTCCGGGCGGCGTGCTTGAGCGCGCCGGGCAAACGGAAGGTTCTGTTGATCTGATGAACCTTGCCGGGCTAAGGCCGGTGGCCTCTATTATTGAGGTGATGGCCGAGGACGGTACGATGGCGCGGTTGCCGCAGCTTGAGGAGTTCTGCAAAAAGCACAACATCCTCATCTGTTCAATTCCGCAGCTTATTGAGTATCGTTTGCAGAAAGATACGCTCATTCGCCGCGTGCAGACAATGCCGGTCAATACGGCTTACGGTCCTTTTGATCTGATTGTTTACGAGACCATCGGTGATCCGTTGCTGCATGTGGCGTTGTGCGCCGGCGGCGTGGGGCAAATGGACGGTAAAATTCCGCACAAGCATGACGAGCCTGTGCTGGTCCGTATGCATTCGGAAAATATGCTGGCCGATATTTTCGGCATCGCCTCCGGAGGCAGCGGCGCGGGAACGCTTGCGGCATCTCTTGAGGCCATTCAGAAGGCCGGCAAGGGCGCGCTGGTTTACCTGCGCCAGGAATCGCGCGGGCTCGCGTTGCTTTCGCGAATCAAGGAACTTCAGGGTGATAAGCAGCCGGCCGATGATTCGGCGCCCGTGGCGGCAATGGACCATCGCGATTTTGGCATCGGCGCACAGATCCTGCGTGATCTTGGCTTATGCCAGTTGCGGCTGCTGACCAACAGGCCCCGGCGCTATTACGGACTTGAAGGTTTTGGCCTGAAAGTCGTAGATCATGTGGCCGTGGCAGAGCATTAACCAGCCTTATTCCTGATTGATGTGATGAACAAGAACCACATTGTCGTGCGGTTTGTCGTTTTGTATTGGGCTGATGTTATTTCTGATAGATGCGGATAGCCGGGCCAAGCTGACGTTTGTTGCAGTTGATATATCAGCTTGATTTGCCAGCGTTTATGCAACAAACACCAAATTGCGTGACATTTGGGTTTTCGTTCATTTTGACTTGGCAGAAATTTACGAGTCAGTATGATCTTCATGCACCGTATAGCTATTTGTTTATAAAGTATATAAATTACTGAGATCGCAGTCTGTCATTGTCATGACCCTTGAGGAGAATATCGTGTTACAGAACAGTGCCGTTGTTTTTCCGATGAACCTGGGAACCTATCAGCCGCTGAAGCTTGATCCCAAAGCCGGCAAGCTCACGGCCGAAGAAAAGAAACTCATTGAAAATAACATCAAAGTGTGCCGCGATGTGATCGTATTCTTCACCGCGATTGCCGACGCCAAAGGCCTCGGTGGCCACACCGGCGGCGCATACGATACCGTGCCGGAAATGGTCATCCTGCGTGCGATGATGGCGCATTGCGACTGCATCTTCCCGGCGTTTTATGATGAGGCCGGCCACCGCGTGGCCACGCAGTACCTGCTGTCAGTCCTCAATGGCGATATGCCTTTTGAAAAACTTCTGCATTACCGCGAATACAATGAAAAACTCCCCGGCCATCCGGAACGCGGACTGACGCCCGGCGTGCAGTTCTCCTCAGGCCGCCTGGGACACATGTGGCCGTATGTCAACGGCGTGGCGTTTGCCAATCCGGGCAAAACGCTTGTGATGCTCGGCTCTGATGGTTCGCAGATGGAGGGCGACGACGCGGAAGCCGCTCGCCTGGCCGTGGCGCAGAAACTCAACGTCAAATTGCTCATTGACGACAATGACGTGACGATTGCCGATCATCCCAGCAAGTACCTGCCGGGTTATGACGTGGCCAAAACGCTTGCCGGCCACGGTTTGAGCGTTGATATCGGCGAAGGCGAAGACATTGACGCGCTTTATCAGCGCCTTGCCAAAGCGGTCACCACCGCAGGCCCGATTGCGCTGATCAACAGGCGCAAAATGGCGCCCGGCATTGACGGCCTTGAAGGTTCATGCCACGCGCATGACGTCATCAAGACCGCAACGGCGATCAAGTATCTTGAGGCCCGCGGATTTACAGAAGCCGCCGATTACCTCAAAAATGTTAAGCCCAGCAAGAGCAGCTTTACCTATAAAGGCTCATCGGGCGCGGGCAAAAATCGCGATGATTTCGGCAAGATCGTCAACAGCATTCTTGAGGCAATGCCGGCCGAGAAACGCGTGGCCAGCGTCAAGGTTTTTGACAGCGATCTTGAAGGTTCATGCGGTCTGCATCACATTCACAAGAAGTTCCCGGAAGTCTACGTTTCCGCCGGCATTATGGAGCGCGGAAACTTCTCGGCCGCGGCCGGTTTTGGTTCAGAGCCTGGCCGCCAGGGTATCTTTGCGACATTTTCGGCCTTCCTTGAGATGATCATCTCGGAAGCCACGATGGCGCGTCTGAACAATGCCAATGTGCTGGCGCACTTCAGCCATGCCGGTTGTGATGACATGGCCGACAACACCTGTCACTTCGGCATCAACAATATGTTTGCCGCAAACGGATTGCCCGACGAAGGACATGACAAAACGCGCGTGTACTTCCCGGCCGATCAGCATCAGTTTGCCGCATGCATCAAGAAAATCTTTGGCGATCCGGGCCTGCGTTATGTTTTCTCAACGCGCTCGGCCGTGCCGGATATCCTCAAGGAAGACGGCACTCCGTTTTATGGCGCGGATTATAAGTTTGTCACCGGCAAGGATGACGTGATCCGTCAGGCGCCGGCCGGCGGCGGTTATGTGGTGAGCTTTGGCGATACGCTTTACCGTTCGCTTGATGCGGTCACCACGCTGCGCGAGCAGGGCGTTGCGGTCGGCCTGATCAATAAGGCAACACTTAACACCTATGATCCGGAGACGATGAAGTTGCTCGCATCCGCCAAGTTTGTGCTGGTGGCCGAGTCATTCAACGTCAGCACCGGCGTGGGCAGCCGCTTTGGTACTGAGCTTCTCAAGGCCGGCTTTAAGGGCGCCTACAGCAATATCGGCACGAACAAGGAAGGCTGCGGCGGCCTGTGGCAGCAGATGGTTCATCAGGGTCTTGATCCGGCCGGCATCGCGGCGGCCATCAAAAAACTGGCGTAAAAAACGCGGAAACAAAGGTCTTTGTGAATGAACGCAAATTCAAGAGCCTCAGGTGATGAACCTGAGGCTCTTTTTTATTTGTCACTTTATCACTATGATCTGAAATAAATTCAGCATGACGCCGTTTATCATTATTACGTTTGTCATATCACAGTTTATTTTGCGCGTGGAGCAAGCCATGAATAACCGTCGTCTTTTATCATTTGGCATTATTGCCGGCGTTGTGTGCATGAGCGCATCGGTCTTTGCCGGCGCAATCACCTTCACCTGCAAGACGGACAAACCCGAAGCGGTATACACGCCAGGCGAAAAAATGATTTTTAATATTCAGGTGCTTGAGGACGGCAAGCCTGTGGCCGGGAAAAAACTCAAATGGACGCGCGAAGGCGATGACGGCAAAAAAGAAACCGGCGAATCGGTATCTTCTGATACTCAGCCGATGACTGTTGCTACGTCACTGAATACGCCGGGTTTTGTGCACGTGTTTGTGGATGTGATGGGAGATGACGGCAAGGTGCTGATGAATGCACAAAATAAACCGGTTCGTTTTGAAGGCGGAGCAGGTGTTGAACTTGCCAAGTTGGCGAGTATCCCTGAACCGGCCGATTTTGATGCCTACTGGCAAAAACAGAAGGAACGCCTCAAAGAAGTCCCCATCAAGGCGGATCTTAAAGAAGTGGACGCCAAAAAAGAGGGCTTCCTGGCATATGATGTCAAGATTGATTGTCCCGGCGGCAAACCTGTCTCCGGCTATCTTGTTGTGCCAAAAGAGGCCAAAGCCAATTCGTTGCCGGCACAGGTCGGTTTTCAGGGTTATGGCGTGCGTAGCGCATCAATCGTTCCCAAACCGGGCATGATTTACCTTGAAATTAACGCACACGGCATTGAGAACGGCAAGGAACTTGAATTTTATAAGAATCTTCAGACCACGCAGCTTAAGGGGTACGCCTTTAACAACAAGGAAAACGAAAATCCTGATACTGCGTACTTTAACGGCATGGTCATGCGTGTTTTGCGTTCGCTTGAGTACGTTAAAACCCGGCCTGAATGGAATAAAAAAGACCTGTTTGTCGGAGGCGGCAGCCAGGGCGGTCTGCAATCAATATGGGCCGCGGCGCTTGATCCTGCGGTGACCCGGTGCAATGTCGCAAAACCGTGGTGCAGCGATCTTGGCGGCGTGACCGTAGGCCGGGTTAAAGGCTGGCGTCCGGACTGGGTTGCGGGGCTTGGCTATTATGATTGCGTGAATTTTGCCAAACGCATCAAGTGCCCGGTGACGATCACCTCCGGCCTGGGCGACTATACCTGTCCGCCGTCGGGTATTACGGTGCTTTATAACAACATTACGGCGCCCAAGAAAATCACCTATATTCAGGGATCAACGCATATGTTTGATCCGCCGGGCGCGGATCGCTTTACGATTGAGAGCAAGTAATAACCTGAGTCAAGCCCCATTCCTTTTATAGGATGGGGCACAAACCAATTATCGTTGGCAATTGCTCATGATTGCAGCGAATCGTTCACGCATGATTGCGCACTTAAAAAACTTTTGATCATTCGCACATCCATTGTGCCTCGCCCCCATGAAGGAGCGGGGCTTGAAATCAACATCCTTTATTCCGAACTCAGGTTAATACATTTTTGTTTTCGCTCTGATAGAGCAAGCCCCGGTTCATGAATGACATCACGAACCGGGGCTTGTCTTTTTATTCTGTTGATGGTGTACGCTTATGGTTGCGAAGCGGGCTGATGGTCTTTTTTGGGAATCAGCAGGAGATAATTGTTTTGGCGTTTGGCAAAATATTCATCTCGCGCTTTGGGATTGTAGAGCGATTTGAACATTTCCTTATCCTTCATCATGCGATGATCATAACCGGCCGGGAATTTATCAAAATTTTCGGCCAGTTGCGGCGTCATGCGTGATTCTTCAATCACAATGCCCTGATAAGCGCGCAAATCCTTAATGTCGACATCGCTGCGAAGAGGAACAACTTTAATTTTACCCGCCAGGCACAGGCGCAACTGCGCCGCGGTATCGTTTTGCGGGAAGCCATACGTAGCGAGTTTTTCCGCAGAGGGTAGCTGCCGATGAATTGCATCAACCATTGACGGAACGGGTGACGGAAAGAAATACTCGCGAATCACATACACGTTGCAGCGGTATGCCGCTGAGAACAGGGTGGCAATGGCGATCAGTGCGGCGATGGCGTTGCCGCGGCACCACCAGATGCTGACGATGGCAAGCGCCAATTGGGTGGCTCCGGCAATGGCGATCAGCGGTACGCCGATTCTGATGCCGGTCAATCCCAGCGCAAGGCCCATGACAGCGACGATATACAGGCAGATTTCCGAAAAGACCCGGAGATTTCGGTCGGCGAGTTTATCACGCGAGAGAAACGTGATGCCGCCGGCAAAGGCCGCCGCCAGCATCGGGTAAACAATCAGCAGGTAGCGGACTTTGCATGTCCAGGAAAACATGACGATCGCCACCACCAGCACATACCAGCATGCGGCCATCAGCAGCGGTTCACGCATGATGGCGCACAGGCGCGACCAGCGAACTCGCAACCGCAGCGCCATCAGCGGCAGAAATAATGTCCACGGAAGGAACTCCGCGGCCGTGCCGCCGAGATAAGTGCCCAGGTTTTTGAGCGGATTGGTCGGTTTATCAATGCGCTCAACAACCTGGTCGTGAAACATCAGGCGGAAAACGGTTATGCCATGCTGCCTGAGCGCAAGAGCAAACCAGAATGTGACCATGATCAGCGCAGGGATGAGCGTCGGCACATGCACAAGATCCCGCAGGCGCATGTTGAGTTGTTTGCGCCGCCAACTGACAAAAGTGACCAGAAACACAAGGAATATCAGCGACATGGCGCCTTTGGTCAGCACGGCCAGGGTAAGGCCAAAGTAAAAAAAGCATAATCATGCCATTTGCGGGAGCCCTGAAAGAGAATCCGGCAGACGCCAAAAATTCCAAAAGTGATGGTGCAGCTCTGAATGATATCCGTGGTGGCATGAACGGACGTGTTGATGACCTCAAAATTAGCCGCGATGATGGCCGCGGCCAGTACGGCGGCTTTGCGCGGAAACCCCAGCACGCGCGTGAGCAGGTAAGTAGCCATGAGCAGAAGCGTGCCGGCGAGAATCTGCCCGAGGCGTGATGTCAGGACATTGATGCCGAATGTCAGAAAATTCGCGCAGACCACCCAGTAAGTCAGAATTGGTTTGTTAAAACGGATGTTGCCGGTGGCGTAGTAAGGGGTGACATAATCGCCCGTTTGCAGCATGCGCATGGCCGCATCGGTATAAAAGCGTTCGTCGCCGCGATAATGATTGAGTGTCGCGCCGATAGGCAGCGAGATGGCAAAGAATATCGCCATCATGAACAGCACGCTGCGCCAGCCGAGAGTTTTGCCGCTGGCGGCGAGGAGCCATTTTCCTGCCCATGAGGCATGGTCCGTCGCCAAATGAGGTATCGTATCATTTGCGCTCCGCATCGCGCCGCTGTTCACTTGCTGCGGTGAATTGATGTTCAAGACGGGTACCTTTCCCTAAACCATCAATATCCCATCACTACAAAACCGGCAGATGATAATGACGTTAAATCCGGGTCGCAATATGTTCGCAAGCGGCTACCCGAATCACGGCGGTTATGCAAGAGGCCAATTCGCCTTTTCGTAAGCGTTAGCCGGGCGGTCAAGGTATTTCGTACATCTCCGGTCGCAATGCCTTGCTGATCGGGGCATTTACGCATACGATTTGCGATATCTGGCAGCGGCGCGGCGGCCGGCATGTGGGTCCGCAGTCGGCGCGGCATTCTGCTGCCTATGCAGTATAATTTCATGCTCGGAGCCAGGCATGCCTTATTCTCTTGAAAAAGGTGGGCAAATCCTTCTGGATACGCCCATGACCACGCCGAATCTTTCAACAGACGAAAATCTGTGGACGCTTAATTTTGGTCCCCAGCACCCGGCCACGCATACCACGATTCGCCTGGTGATGGAGCTTGACGGCGAACGCGTTGTTAAATGCGTGCCGATCATTGGTTACCTGCATTCCGGTTTTGAGAAAAATGCGGAAGTGCTCAACTACAACCAGTACTCAACTATCGTCAATCGCATGGATTATATCTCGCCGATTCTCAACGAGGTGGCGTGGTTCCGTGCGACCGAGAAGTTGTTTGATATCAACCTCACTCCGCGCTGCAAAGTGTATCGCACTATTCTTGGTGAGCTGGGCCGTATTCAGAATCACCTGCTGTGCGTGGCCGCGGCGATTATGGATGTCGGCGCGCTGACGGCGTTTTTGTATGGTTTTAACGAACGCGAATTTATTTACGACATTATGGAATTTGTTTCCGGTTCGCGTTTTCACACCAGCTTTTTCCGTGTGGGCGGCGCGTTCCGCGATGTGGATGACGTAATCTTCCGCAAAATGGTCAAGGATTTTATTGACGGAAACCGGCCCCAGGAAAAAGGTAATCTTCCCAAAGCCGTCGCGGAACTTGAGGGACTGGTCAATCGCAACAGAATCTTCCTTGATCGCGTGACGAACATCGGCGTTATCACGGAAGAAGAAGCCAAGAGCTGGAGTATGTCAGGCCCGGTGGCGCGCGCGTCAGGCGTTAAGCGCGATATCCGCAAGGATGATCCGTATCTTTGCTTTGAGGATAACTGGGACGGCAAAGGCGCCAAAGCGGTTGA
This sequence comes from uncultured Phycisphaeraceae bacterium, assembly GCA_964610975.1. Taxonomy (GTDB): domain Bacteria; phylum Planctomycetota; class Phycisphaerae; order WQYP01; family WQYP01; genus CAZSYN01. The sequence continues at coordinate 15,096 of CAZSYN010000002.1, read as the reverse complement.
GTTTAAGGTGCCGATCATGAAGACCGGCGACTGCCTGGCGCGTTACCTGGTGCGCCTTGAGGAAATCAAGCAGTCGGCCGCGATCATCCGCCAGCTTATTGACAATATTCCCCAGGGCCCGATGAACACCGGCCCGGTTGATGCGGAAGGCAAGGAAATTTTGCCGCCCAAGTCGCAGACTTACGGCAGCATTGAGGGCCTGATTCATCATTTTGAAATGATCATGACCAATCGCGGCTTTACGCCGGCGGTGGGTGAAGTTTACGGCTGTGCTGAGACATCAAATGGCGAACTGGGGTATTATCTGGTGAGCGACGGCGGGCCCATACCCTGGCGCGCACGCACGCGGCCGCCATCATACATTCATCTGAGCGCACTGCCGAAAATGCTTGAAGGTCACATGATGTCGGATGCCGTGGCGGTTCTGGGCAGCCTGAACATCATCGCGGCGGAACTTGATCGGTAGTAAGAATGACGCGGTGACACCCAAACGCGGCGACGCGGAGATCATCGGCATTGAGAATCCCCGCGTCGCCGTGTCTCGGCGTCTCCGTGTCAGTGTCTCGGTGACTCTGTGGTAAAAGAGCAATACGAAAAATCGTTCGTAGACGAAGCGGGAGCGAAAGAATGGCGTGGACATCGGTTAGCAGATTGCAGCAGTATCAGCCGACGCGGACTGAACCGTATCTGACTGAAGAGATCAAAAAGAAGATCTCTGAAAAATATTTTCCGCGTTACCCGACCAAGCGTGCCTGCATGTTGCCGCTTTTTCATGAGGTAATGCACACTTACGGGTTTATCGCGACGCAGGTGATTGATGAGGCCGCGGCGTTTCTTGAAGTTCAGCCGTCTGAAGTTCAGGATGCGGTGAGCTTTTACGAAGAGTTTCGTTTTGAGCCCAGCGGCAAGTATGTGATTCAGGTCTGCCGCAGCATTTCTTGCGAAGTGTGCGGGCATGAAGCGATTCTGCAAAAGATCAAAGATATTTTTGGCATTGAGAATTTTGAGACAACTGAAGATGGCATGTTCACGCTGCTTGAGGCCGAGTGCCTGGGCCTGTGCGAAAAAGCCCCGGCCGCGCTGATCAACGGCGAGCCATACGGCCCGCTGACGCCGGAAAGTGTTGTCGAGACGATGAAAGGATTACCGAAAGAGCCGGCGGGACACGGGCATTAAATTCTGAATTCTGAATTCTGAATGATGAATGATGAATGATGAATGATGAATGATGAATGATGAATGATGAATGATGAATTGAGAGCATGGCTCCTGAGAATATACAACTTCGTGCAAGACGGTATGCAGTAAGGGCAATTAATGTTTTTCGGCATTTGCAGGAGAAAAAAGATCGGGCCGGATGGATCGTTGCCGGCCAGTTTTTAAGAGCGGCAACTTCAGTCGGCGCGAATCTTGTTGAAGCTGAATCTGGAGAATCGCGGGCAGATTTCATACATAAATGTGGGATCGCGCAAAAAGAAGCACGTGAAAGCAAGTACTGGTTGTTGTTGATTCGAGATGCAGAACTCGTGCCTCAGCAGAAGGTAACCGCGATGCTGCAAGAGACGGAAGAAATAATCGCCGTGATTACGAGTATTATCGTGAGCGCGAAGCGAAATGATAAGAGTCGGTAGTCATTGTTGAATTGAATGCTGAATTTTATCATTCATCATTCAAAATTCATAATTGATAGAGGATGGTATGGCATTGAACGGTCCTGTACTTTTGAAGCGTATTCCGAATGATGCATCGCAGCGCAAGCTGGTGCGTTATGCGGATTTTGTGGCTACGGGCGGCTACGGCGCGTATAAAAAAGCGTTGGGGATGCCGGCCGGCGATATCATTAATATGGTCAAGGATTCAGGATTGCGTGGCCGCGGCGGCGCAGGCTTTCCGTGCGGTATGAAGTGGACATTCCTGCCAAAGGATATTCATCCCCGCTACCTGGCCGTGAACTTTGACGAATCAGAACCGGCCACGTTCAAAGATCGCTACCTGTGCGATTTTGATCCGCATACCATTCTTGAGGGCATCGCTATTGCCGCGTATGCCAACAGCATCACCAACAGCTACATCTTTATCCGCGGCGAGTATCACAAGGAAGCACAAATCCTTGAAGATGCCGTCAAGGAAGCTTACGACAACGGTATTTTTGGCGTTAAGCATCCGGGCACGGATATCGTGCATAATTGCTACGTGCATCGCGGCGCGGGCGCGTATATCTGCGGCGAAGAAACCGCTTTGCTTGAAGCGCTTGAAGGTAAGCGCGGCTGGCCGCGCATTAAGCCGCCGTTCCCGGCCGTCGCGGGCGCATTTGCCAAGCCGACCATCATCAATAACGTTGAGACGCTGAGCTGTCTGCCGTTTATTGTGGACAATGGCGCGGGTGCGTTTAAGGCGATGGGCACGGCGTCAAGCGCGGGGCCAAAACTCATGGGCGTCAGCGGCCACTGCAACAAGCCGGGCGTTTATGAAGAAGAGCTCGGCATTAAAATGTCTGATCTGATTGAAAAATACGCCGGCGGCGTTAAAGGCAAATTTAAGTCCGCTTTTCATGGCGGCATCTCCATGGGCGTGCTGGGGACGGATCAGTACGGCGCGGAACTTGATTTTGACATCGGTAAAAAATACGGCGTGCTGGGTCTGGGCACGGCCTGCGTGACGGTTATGAATGACACGGTTGACATGGTGCGTGTGGCGCGCAACGTTGTGCGGTTTTATTCGCACGAAAGTTGCGGCCAGTGCACGCCATGCCGCGAAGGTTCCGCGTGGGTCTATAAAATGCTCAATCGCATGGTAGAAGGCCGCGCGCATGCCAAAGATCTTGACATGCTGCTTGAAGTTTCCGGCGCGCAGGGCAGCATGCCGGGCACGACCATCTGCGGCCTGGCTGACGGCACCAACTGGGTAGTCAAAACAATTTTGACCAAGTTCCCGGATGACTTTAAGAAATGCATCCAGAAGAGCCAGGTTCAGGGTGTTGATCTGACTGTGGCCGGGGCGGAAGTGTAAATGCCGACAATTTTACTCATGCTCGGATGGCGCGTATTCTTTTATTCAAATGAGAATAATGAGCCCATTCATGTGCATGCGAAAAAAGGATCGGCAGAATGTAAGTTCTGGCTTAAACCAGAGGTATATGATATTGAAGAAGCGTGGTCGCATGATTTAACGCCGGCCATGCGACGGGAAATAAGAAAGATCATCCTGAATAACTTTGATCTTATTGTGGCGGAATGGGATCGGCATTTTAGAGGGCGTGATCATGCAGACAACTAAAACAGTGCTTGCTGATTCCGCCCAGGCGACGCTTGATGGATTAGTGCTGGTTCTGGGAAATCGGCGCTGTCAGATTCGTTGGGAAGATTGCTCTCCTTTGCTGGCGAAAGCGAGTTGGGAAGCAAGGCGTAACATGGAGTTGTCGCCAGGAGGATACGGAATACATTGGCCGCAACTGGATGAGGATTTGTCTGTAAACGGGTTGTTGGCGAAAGTGTAAGTAGGTTGTGTCGAGGTGATGTATGGCATACCGCGGAGTCGTCAAAAACGGTGTCGTGGTGTTTAACGGTAAAAAGCCGAAGGAAGGTACGGCCGTTACGATAACAACTCGGCGTAGTCGGGCTGCTCGTAAGCCCGCAACTGTTAAACCTAAAACGCTTGCTGAAGGGCTTGCTCCGTTTATTGGCATGGCGGATGATCTGCCAGGCGATATGTCAAAGCAGCATGATCATTACCTCTACGGGACGCCTAAAAAGAAATAAATGCATTGCTTTGCTGATACATCGTATTTTCTGGCGTTGCTCAATACGCGTGATGCTTATCACGATTCAGCTTTAAGCTATGCTCTTGATCCGGATCTGCGATTGACTGTGTCTGAGTTTGTTTTTCTTGAACTTGGTAACGCTATGGCGTTATCGGTAGGCCGGGGACGTTTTCTGGGAGTGTTGAATTATCTGCGAACGCAAACGAATGTCGCAATTATTCCTTTGTCGTCGGAGTTATTTCAAAAAGGTGAAAAACTTTTCGCTGACAGGCACGATAAAGAATGGTCGTTAACAGATTGTATTTCGTTTGTGGTGATGAAAGAAAAGAAACTCACGGATGCGTTGACCTCGGATCATCATTTTGCTCAGGCCGGTTTTAAGGTGTTGCTCTCGTAGTGAGAGAAAGGAATACATGTTTTTTCTATTTATCAGCGCTGCGGTTATGTGGATTGCCGCTGTGTTATTTATGTTTCGCGTGCGCCACGCACTGACGGCTAATGATCAGACCGGGGTGATCACGTCGATTCGGATGTCGCGTATTTTGTTCCTGGCCAGCATGGGGTGCATTGTTGCGGCGATCAATATGAAGGTCGGCAATACGATGCCGTTTTATCTGGTGGCCGGCCTTGCGGCCGTGATGTGCATCAAGTTTGTGGTTGATATTCTTTCGCCCGGACGCATAGTGGAAAAAATGAAGAACTCCGGCGAACGGCCGAATCTTCATCAGTAACCCGGCGCCCGGCGGTGTGTGCGGTTCAGATGGCTCTTGTGCTTTGAATTTTGACGAGGCTCTTTATGCCCACGATGGAAATTGACGGAAAGAAGATCTCCTGGGAAGGCAAGAAAATGATTCTTCAGGCCGCGCTTGATGCCGGCGTGGAGATTCCGCATTACTGCTATCATCCCGGCCTTAGCATTGTGGCAAGCTGCCGCATCTGTCTGGCGGAAATTGAATCGCCGGACCCCAAAGATCCCACCAAGCTAGTGCGCGTGCCCAAGCTGATCCCGACATGCCAGACGCCGGCCGTTGATGGCATGAAGGTGCATACCAAATCGCCCAAAGCGCGCGCCAATCAGAAGGCGGTGATGGAGTTTCTGCTGCTGAACCATCCGCTTGATTGCCCGGTGTGCGATCAGGCCGGCGAATGTCACTTGCAGGATTACTCGGTGAAGTTCGGCCGGGCGGAATCCCGCTTTGAAGAAGAAAAATGCAAAAAGCCCAAAAAACAGGTGGGCGAAAATATCCTGCTCTATTCCGATCGGTGCATTCTCTGCACGCGATGCGTGCGCTTTACGCGCGAAGTCAGCGGCACTGCGGAACTGGCCGTCTTTGGCCGCGGACACAAGGAAGAAATTGACGCATTCCCCGGCAAGCCGGTGAATAATCCGCTGGCCGGCAATGTGGTTGATATTTGTCCGGTCGGTGCGCTGCTTGATAAAGATTTTCAGTTCAGCCAGCGCGTGTGGTTCCTCAAAAGCACGCCGAGCATCTCGCCGTTTACCAGCGGTGGCGAAAATATTTTGATTCATCACAACCAGGGACGCATTTACCGCCTTAAACCGCGGTTTAATAAAGACGTCAACAAGTGGTGGATTGCCGACGAAACGCGTTACGGATGGAAATTTGTGCATGACGTCAATCGGCCATCCGTGCCGGAACGCCAGCAGTATGGCAGTAATGTGGAGTTGAGCTGGGATAAGGCGCTTGCGGCCGCGGAAGATGAACTGCGCGCCGTAGTCAAAGAAAAAGGTCATGGTTCGCTGGCGGCGATTCTGTCGCCTTTTGATTCAACGGAAGAAATGTTCCTGATGGCCAGGTATGTGCGATCAATTGATCCGCAGGCGTGGCTGATTCTCAATCCGCCGACGGTTAAGGGCGAGGATCAGGTCTTTAAGAACCCGACGACCGGCGCGATCACGTTTACGATCAAGGCGGAAAAAGCGCCGAATCGCAAGGGCGGCGAAAAGATCATCGCTCACTTTGGCGGCAATACCTGCGATCTGGCGACTTTCGCCGCGAACATCAAGGCAAAAAAGATTGCCGGCGCGGTGCTGAGTGTTGATCCGATTCCGGGTAATGATGAGGATCAAAAGAAGTTGATCATGGGCCTGACTGCGCTGGTGGCGCTTACCAGCCGCAAAGGCACCATGTATGAGCGCGCCAACATTTCTCTGCCGGCCGCAACATGGGCGGAAAAAGAAGGCGTTTACGAAAATTTTGAAGGTCGCATTCAGCCATTTGCCCAGGCGATTGCGCCGGTGGCGCAGGCTCGCAGCGCCGGGCGTATTTTCTGGGAATTGCTGGGCAATACCGGCCTTTATAACGCGGCCGAGGTTCGCAGCCAGATGGCTGCCGCCGGCCTGAGTGATTATTCCGGCATCGCCACGCCAACCGGCGAAGTGCATCTTGAGCAAATGGAGTTTGCGGAACTGTAAACCGGCCGGGTTATGTTCCCGTGAATCAGAGCATATGATGATTTGTTAATTTCTAAAACCCCGGCGCGCGCCGGGGTTTTTCTATATGAGGGCGGCAAATGAGAAAAATTGCCACATGTATATCCGGATTAATCTGCGTATGGACGCTTGGTTCGCAGCTTATCGCGCAATCGGCAGTGGAGCAATCGGCTCCGGTGAAAATTATTTTTGATACGGACATGGACAGCGATTGCGATGACGTCGCTGCGCTGGCACTTTTGCATGTGCTGGCGGATAAAGAAGAGGCGAAAATTCTGGCAACGGGTATTTCGTCAAAGAATGAATGGGCCGCACCGTGTACGGATGCGATCAATACGTATTACGGCCGGCCGGGATTGCCGATCGGCGGGCCGCGTTCCGTCACAGCATCACTTGATCAATCGCGCTACGCTCAGGGCATTGCTGAAAAATTTCCGCATACCGCCGGAATGACTACATCGCTTCCGCAGGCCGCGCAATTATATCGTAAGGTTCTGCTGGCTCAGCCGGATCATAGCGTCACAATCGTGACGGTGGGAGATCTGACTAATATTGCCGAATTACTTCAATTATCGGCGGAAAATTCAGTGCCGGCCGGTATTGATGTGGCGAAAACCAAAGTATCAACCTGGGTCTGCATGGGCGGTAATTTTATCGGCAAACCGGCAGCGGATGATCTGAAGTTGACGAACAATAATTTTACCGTGGATAAACCGGGTACGCGTTATGCACTTGCGCACTGGCCGGGAAAAATCATGTTTGTCGGCCGCGAAGTTGCATCGGTTCCCAGCGGTGTCAAAATTGGCGCGAAATTCGGCCAATTGCCAGCCGATCATCCTGTGCGCGTGGGGTATGAACTTTATTTTGGCGGGCAGGCAAAGGATCGTCATATTGCGGATATTGCCACTGTTCTTTATGCCGTGCGCGGTGCGCGTGATTATTGGGATGTTGAGTCTGCTGGCTTTATGAACCTGAAAAATGACATCACATTTACGTGGGATTACAGTCAGAATAAAGGGCAGGGATATCTGCTTAAGAAAAAGATCAACGGCATGCCCAATGACGGCTATATTGAAAAAATACTTGAAGAACTGGTGATGACGCCGCGAAAGAAATAGCGTGCATAACGACCTGTTGCTGATATGTGTCTGCTATTACTTTTTGGCACTTGGGCACTGTTTAAAAAATTCTACGATTTTCTCCGTAGCGCCTTTAGGGACAATGTGGCCGCCGTCATGAATCATGGCCACCAGCGGCGCATGTATGGCAGAATCATACCATGTGCAGTCTTCGCCCCAGGGTTTACCATCTTTACTGCATTGATTAATTTTCTTAATCTGCTCAATCATGCGATCCTGCCATTCAAACTTCACCAGCGGGTCCTTTTTCCCTGCAATGATCAGCGCCGGTTTTGGTTTTATGGCGTTGATATCGCGAAATGTGCCGAGAGCCGCGGCCGAGGGCGCAACACCGGCAAGTTTATCAGAGCGATAGGCCCATAAGTAGTAGGTAAATCCGCCGCCGTTTGAGTGGCCGGTGGAGAAGACGCGACCTTCGTCAATTTTGTAATTCTGCTTAAGCCACGTCATGATCGCATCAAAAAGCCGCACATCACGGTTATTTTCGGCTTCCGTCTTCATATCCCATCCGGCGCGGTTACCTTCCGGATCGGTCAGCATTCCTTTTGTTGGCAATCCTTTGGGATAAACCACTATCGCATCGGGCCAGGATGTTTCTATGTGAAATGAACGCTGCGCGTTAACATCCGATCCGCCGTGGCCGTGAAAAACGAATACCACCGGCCAGCCTGCGGCCGGCCTTTTTGATTCATCATCCGGCACCCACACCGTGCCGGTGCGAAATAGTCCGGATGCTTTCCAGTCTTGCTTGATAAAATCGCCGCCAGTCGCTTTTGATTCCGTGGCGTTTGGCCGCGCGGCAAAAGCCACGCCGGCAAAAAGCATTATGGCGAAAATTGTGGCGTATATGCTGATTCTCATAACAGATTAATGCTCCTGCGTCAGGAAAGTTGCATAGGTCTGCTATGACAGTGGCGCGATACGATCAAAAAGTTACAGGATTACTGGTCAACCGTTTCGTGGGCCAGTTTATATGTACCGGACTTACCCGGGCCGGTTTCGGCATCAATCACCCGGCCGGTGTTTTTGCCGTCAACCTGTAATTCAATATGCAATTTTTTCACCGTTGCGGTGGGGGCCGTGACCAGATCAACTGAACACGCCTGACCGTTAAAAACCTGCATAAAAGGCGTGCGCACTTCAAAATTAGAGTTGGTCGTGACGTTCTTGCTCGTCAGTGTGAGGCTGACGTGCACGGGGATTTCCGCATCGCCGTTGATCAGCAGCATATAGTCATGCGGCTCGTTGAGCGCTCTGTATTTTGACTGTTGAGAACAGGCCGAGAGCAAGCCGGCCGAAACAAGCAGCAGACCCAAAAGCGACATTGTTTTTGTCATGTTCAGTTTGTCCTGATTTCTGCAAAGATATTATCCCGCCGCGGCCTTGAGCATATTGGTGACGATATCCGCTACGACCTCAACATTCTGCGGGTTGACGTCATTTGCGGCGGAACGATTAAATTTCTGGCCAAACTCGCTTAAAAACGCCACGCCATGCAGTGCGGTGTACAGGCTCAGCACGGCCTGCTGCTGCGGCGATACGTTCATGGCCTCGCGCCATGCGGCCACATAATCAAGCGGCCATCCGCGTGAGAGAAGCGCCATCTGTATCAGCGCCACGTGATACAGCGCGTCGCCGTAGCAGAGCGTATCAACGTCCACAATGCCGCTGAGTTTATTTTCGTGGATCAGCACATTTTTGGTCGTGATGTCATCCAGAAATGGCTTTGGCAAAATGGCCGCGAGATATTTCTGATGCAGATCAAGATGTTTGCGCGCGCGATCAATCCATTCCGGATTAACCACTCCGGCCTGCATCATCCACTGGCGCGAACGCGAGAGATACGACTCAAGCATATCCCGCCATGTGCTGTGGGCAAATGGGCCCTCGGCCGCGTGGGCAAAGCCAAAACCGCGGCCGGGCGAAGTCTGCCCGACACGCATCTGAATGCCCGCAAGATCAAAAGCAATTTTGCGGCGGTCTTCCGGCTTAAGAGTGGTATATACGTCGCCCAGGTCTTCACCGGGCAGGCGATGAAGAATCATATACGGAAAAGGTTCCGCCTGAGAATTGCCGTGAAGAAGCGTCGGCAGCGGCACGCCAAGCGGGCGGAGTTTGTCAGACCAGTGAATGCCGCCGGCGATGAACATGCGATTGCCGGGCATGGCCAGGCGCACGACGATTTTACGACCGTCGGCCAGGCGCATGTCATAGACCCAGTGGCAAAGCCCCGTTGGGAATCGCGCCGCAAATTCAACCGCGGCGCCAAAGTGCGATTCGGCCAGCGCAACGGCGTCCGGCAATTGCGGAAGGCGATCTGAAATTGTTGCGGTCATGGTCATATCTGTTTGCGTCGGCCCATACTGAACAATCTGCCGTCACTATCATATGCCGGATAAACCGGCCTCGCCTGAGAAATTGTCAGGAAAGTGACGAAAACAAATTGTACACATTTCCTCTCGTCATATTCTTATTATCGGCAAATACGGTACACTAGTCACATGCGAGAAAACGACTTCTTAAATTGGCTTTCGGATCAGGCGCCTGAGCATCCCGCCGTTGAAATTCCCATCGGCGACGACATGGCGGCCGTGCGGTTGCCCGGGCCTCTGGCGATTCTCAAAATTGATCAATGCCTTGATCAGGTGCATGTTGATTGCCGCACGCAATCTGCGCAGGCCATCGGCCAAAAGGCGGTTAATCGTTGCCTATCTGATTGTGCCGCCATGGCTTGCGTTCCGTCGGCGCTGCTGCTGTCAGTCGCTTTGCCTCACAATGCCACTGAGGATTTTGCCCGTGAGCTTTATCTGGGTTGCCGCAGCGCGGCCGACATTTTTCGTTGCCCTATTGTGGGTGGGGATACCGCCGTGTGGGATCAGCGTCTGGCGATTACCGTTGCGGCCGTCGGTTCGCAGACCGGCCCGCTGGCGCGCAGAAATGCCGGTAAACCCGGCGATCTGATTCTTGTCAGCGGCGCACTTGGCGGATCAATCCTCGGCCGGCATCTTACTTTTACTCCGCGAATTGAGCTTGCCCAGCAACTCATCACGCGCGTGCAAATTCATGCCATGATGGATCTTTCAGACGGATTACTGGCCGATCTCCCACGTTTGTGCCGCGCATCCGGCACTGGCGCGCTGGTGTATCTGCCGCATGTACCTGTGCATGATGATGCCCGCACGCTGGCCGCGCAGACTGGCCGCCAGCCGATTGAGCACGCACTTGGCGATGGTGAGGATTATGAATTGCTGTTGACGCTGTCTTCGGAGGATGCCGAGAAGGTAACCGATCTTGGCCTCAGCGCCATCGGCATGCTGACGGCCGAGAAGGATCTGGTGGTGATTGACGGCACAGGTTCACGCATGCCCTGGCCAAAAGGCGGCTATGAGCATGGCGAATCATAGTTGTTTTTGCGTCGCATTTGTGCGTTATTTCTGGCGAATCAACACTTCTGCTGCGCCTTTAACGTGTTTGCCCAGCGGCACAACGACTTCCCATTTTTCAGGATTCGGCACGTAAAGTTCTGTGCGTGAACCAAAGGCGATCATGCCGTAACGTTGGCCGCGCTCAAGCTCAAAACCGGGCTCAACCGGCGTGATAATGCGCCGCGCAATTGCGCCGACAAGTTGCTTAACCGCGGCCACGGGCGCGGCATTTTGTGATGATTCGGCAATGATGATCGTGGCTGATTGATTTTTTGCCGAGCATTCCGGATGCCGTGCATCCAGAAAAAGCCCTTCCTCATATACTTTGCTCGCCACCACGCCCGCGCATGGCGCGCGATTGACGTGTACGTCCAGAACACTCAAAAAAATACTGATTTTCAGCGCCGGCCCATTAAATGGCGCGAAGTAATCAATCTTTGAAATTTCGCTGACTTTGCCATCGGCCGGCGAAACCATGACGCCAGGCGCATTCGGAATTTGACGCGGAAAATCGCGGAAGAACGCCAGTCCCGCCAGCGTCAGCACAACCACAATGGCGATAACCGCTATCAGGCAGAGTTTTGCCGCGGAACCTTCGGGTGCTGCCGCAAGCGCCGTGGCCAGTGTGGCGGTGATCAACCCGCCGGCCGCCAGAATCGGCAGCCAGTATGTCCACCCGTAAAGCGAAATGAAAAAATAAGGATGTTTTTTGTTCATGATAATTCGCATTGTAGTCCAAAAATAACCTGATGAACAACGGAGGACTGGGCAAACGTTTTGCGTTCACTCAGTCCTCTGTCATTCGTACTCAGCGCTCAGCGCTTACTTGCCGAGTTTATATTCGCCGTTCATTTTTTCAATCAGCGGCTTGGTGATATCAAGCGATTCGTGGGCGTAAATCACTTTACGCATGGCGATTTTGGCCAGCAATTCCTGCTGGCTGCGGCTTGCGCTGATATCAATATCATCGGCCACCAGCACCATGATGATGCCGTTCTGCTTTGAATATGCGTCAATCGCCTGAATGATGTGGCGATACACCTGGCCGGTGCGCAGGCGCTGCTCAAGCTGAAGTTTCTGCTCCATGTATTCCGTATGGGCGCGTAACTCCATGGCTTTTTTGAGCATGTTCTCGTTGGTGTCCTTGAACATGTCTGAATCCGGTTTGTAATCTTTGAGCTGATCGCGCAGGTCCGTCAGTTCTTTTTCAAGTTTCTGGCGCGTGGCGTCAAGATTTTTGCCCAGTACTTCAAGATCGGCATCGGCGCTTTTCTTTTCGTTGAGCGAATCAAACACGCGCACAACGTTGATCGTCGCCACGCGCGTCGGTGCCGGCGTTGATCCTGTCGCAGTGGCCTGCGCCATTACCGGCGTGGCCGACATTCCCGCGATAACCGTGGCGGCAATGGCCACGGCCGTCATCATCTTCATAACCTTGTTCATCTTGAACATCCTTTCTGCAAATTTCTTTCGGGCCTCAGCCCGTAAGTATTTTATTTCGCCGTTCATCAGAACGGAATACCCAGCGAGAAGTTAACAATCTGTGTGCGGTCGCCGGATTTTTTTGTGACAGGCAACGCAAAATCAATGGCAATCGGCACCTGCCCGAAGAACGGCAGAGTGATGCGCAACCCCGTACCGATTGAAGAACGGATGGAGTCAATTTCAATATCGCGCTCAACCGTGCCGATATCCGTGAACACCACGCCGCGGAGAATTTCTTCCCAGATCGGGTAGTTGAGTTCAAGCGTGGTGACCCAGCTGAAATCGCCGCCGACCGGATCTCTCGGATCATGATTGCCCGCGCGCGGAGAAATGCCGCGGAATCTGAAGCCGCGGATTGATCCCATGCCGCCGCCGTAAAAGCGTTCAAAGAATACCGAATCGCCGATGGGGATCATGCCGATTTCGTTACGGATTGAGAAAACCGTTTTGCGGTCAAAGATATCCTGGTACACCGTGTAATAGCGATCATGGCGGAAGACGACTTTGCTCATCTCAATATCGCCGCCGAGAGCGCCGTACTGTTCCCACGTCAGCGATGTTTTGGTGCCCGTGGTCGGGAACATTCTGCTGTCCGTGGTATCGCGCACGATGCCGGGCTTGAGGCTTGTCAAAAAGTGATTGCCTCTTTCCGCCTGAATTTCCGGCGCGGTATCTGATTCAGTTCCGGAAATTCGCACATCTTCCGCGCGCAGGCCGAGCGTGACGGCCCACACATCGTTAAAGCGCCGGCCGAATGTTACCACGTCGCCGATGCGCGTTTCGTACCATGTTTCGCGTTCGCGCTCAAAATAGTACAGATCGTTGGCAAACGAGTACGGCGTATCAAATGCGTAGGGTTCTTCAAACGTAATGCGATAACGCTGAAGTTCCGTGCCCGGTTCAAGCAGGATTCGGAAGTATTGTCCCGCGCCCTTAAATGATTGGCCGCGGAAAAACTCGCTGCCGCTCTTGGGCGGATTGCTGATGTCAAAATTCTGCTGCTCAAGGGACAACTGTCCCACAAGACCCGAGTCTGTTGACACGCCCGCGCCGATGAGGAATTTGCCTGATTGTCCCTCAGAAACTTCAACCAGCGCGTCGCGCACGTCCTGTTCGTTGCCGATAGGCGTGATGCGCGCATCCTGATACACGCGCGTGGCCTTCAGGCGGTCAACGCTCTTGCGCACCTTGACCATGTCATACGTCTGATCCGGATAAATGCGGATCTGCCGGCGCACCACGCGGTCCTGTGTTTCGCGGTTGCCGCGCACAATAATGCGGCCAACGGAATACGCCGTGCCTTCCGTGATTTTATAGCTCACATCCGCCACGCCGGGCGTATCGGTATATGCGTAATTAAATTCCACCGTGCGGTAGATATATCCTTCAGAGCCGTAGCGGTCCTCAATATGCTTGGTTGATGTCTCAATGCGTTTGCGCTCAATGTAGTCGCCGGTCTTGAACACCAGCTCGTCACGCAGCGACTGTTCGCCGAATACCTTGTTGCCGCTGATGCTGATTTTGCCCACGCGATATTTGGGGCCCTCAACAATAACAAATCGCAGCGTCACTTTTCGCTTGTCAGCGCTGTATTCAATGGACTTGCTGATGCGCGCATCAAGAAATCCCTTGCTCACATACACATCGTGCAGTGTTGCAAGATCAGCCTCAACGTCATCTTCATTCAGCACGCCTTTTTGAAAAATCCACCAGTGCGTCTTTGACTTGATTTTCCATTTCAGAAAGTCTGACTTCAGGCTTGCGTTGCCGTCAAAACGAATAGAGGTCACAAAGCTGCGCGGACCTTCAACAATGTTAAAGCGCACGGTGCCGGCCTTCTCAAGCAACGAATTATCAACCGTTACTTTGACCGTGTTATATCCGTCGCGGCGATAATATTCTTCAATCGCCTTGCGGTCTGATTCAATGCTGAACGCATCAACGGAACTGCCCACCTGCGTGGCGATGAGTTCGCGGATCTGCTCATCGCGCTTGCGGCGGTTGCCCATGATTTCTACATTCGTCACCAGCGGCCGTTCCTGAACCACAAACCGCACGATCACGCGCTCGTCATTCGTCGGAATCACATCCGCGCGCACCGATAAAAACCGGCCCATTGATGCGATTGAGCGCGTATCAATATCAACTGCATTGGTACTGTAGAGCTGGCCGGCCTGCGTGCGCACGGCATCAAGAATCTTTGAGGAATCCGTCCTGACTGCGCCCTCAACTTCCACGCGCGCAATCAACCGGCCGTTTAGCGGGTTTGTCTGGTCGCTGCTGCCTCCGCGATCCGCCGGTAATGCCGGCGTGCTGACCTGCGCCGCCGCCGGCGTCTGCTGGGCCTGCGCCGGCAATTCCGCCGCGCCAGCCAGCGCCACCACAATCACAGCCGGCGCCAGTCGCGACGCCCGGCGTACCGCCGTGGTCAGTGCTAATTCAACCCAGCTTTGATGAGACCGTAATTCTGTCTGCATAGGCCCTCATACCATCTCTGGCCAAAACGCGTTATGGCAACTCCATAACCGGCGGCATGACCCTTTTGGCAAGTGCATAAATGAAGCTGCGTAGTGTAGCCGAGGCCCGTCTGAATGTGAATCAATGCGGAGCGATAAAATCCGCAGATGAGCAGGAATCTTTTATCCTGAGTTCGGGATAAGTTGCGTTGATTTCAAGCCCCGCTCCTTCATGGGGCGGGGCGCAATGGATGTGCGAACGATCAAAAACCTATTGAGTACGTAATCATGCGTTGTGATCATGAGCAATTGCCAACGATAATTGGCTTGTGCCCCATCCTATAAAAGGAATGGGGCTTGCTTATCCCGAACTCAG
>CAZSYN010000001.1:0-498128 GCA_964610975.1 uncultured Phycisphaeraceae bacterium | reverse complement strand
ATGGCCCGGTGACTCCTTTGCGGAAGCAGGAAACATTCTGGATTCCTGAATAGCATAAGAGCCCGTATGTACAATGAATAAAGCTTTGGGAAACATATAAAATCAACCACTGCTGTCCGGTTAACGACACAGGTAAAGTGGAGTAAAGTCCTGTATCATAAGGGTTTTCTTCCGTGTTAAGAGGGTACACGATTTCAATTTCGCCAGCGGGTTTGTTCCCTTGTAGGAGCCGCGTTGTCGCCCTTTTGTGCTTGACAGGGCGCCAAGGAATAGCGCGCCTGCGAGGTGTGCGTTCCCGAACACTTTATCCCGACACGTTGCGATTGATCGGTTATGTGGACTCGCAGACTCACAGGCGGCTGGTGTTTTTGACCAACAACCTGACGCTTGCGCCGCTGACCATCGCACTTTTGTACCGCAAACGCTGGCAGATCGAGTTGTTCTTCAAATGGGTCAAGCAGCATCTGCATATCAAGGCCTTCTTTGGCACGACCATCAACGCCGTGCAGACCAGCAGATGGCCACGGATGGTTTTCATACAGCCTCAAAGAGCCTCTCAGGTTATCAGGTTCTCAATAATATGGCGCCGCGTTTGGTGTGGCTGCCCCGATCAATTGGTGACGTGCGATTTGTTTTTGGCAATCTCTTTAGCAGGAGTTTTGGAATGTCACGCGAGACTCATCGGAAAGGCTTTACGCTGATTGAATTGCTGGTCGTTATCGCGATCATAGCCGTTCTTATCGCCATTCTGCTGCCGTCGCTCAGCAAAGCGCGCGAACAGGCCCGCTCGACGGCGTGCAAGAGCAATCTGCGAAGCCTCGGTATGGGGTTCACCTTTTACGCGGAAGATTTTACCGGTCATGCGCCGGCCAATTATCCATCCGTTACTTCCTGGCGCGACAGTACATGGTTATTTATGCTGACCGGTCAGTACGGCACGAATCCGAATACAAACACGGTGTATCTGCCCGGCGTCAGCGCTTCACAGGGGGCCGTAAAACTGCGCTGCCCGACCAGCATGAATGCGTATCCGAATACATGGGGCGGTTTCGGATACGGAATGAATATTCTCAATGCCGATCTTGATACGTATGTTAAAATAGCCACTCTGGAGAATCCCGGAATAACGATTCTGGCCGCTGACGCCACCTACAACGTCAACAGCACGTATGACTGGAATCTGGGTTTTTACTGGAACGGATCGACCACGGTCAGTCTGTATCCCAATACATCGCACGGCAATGGCGCCAACTATCTGTTTATTGACGGCCATGTGGAATTTGTAAAGGCCAGCACCACCGGAGATATCAACAGCGAGCCGAAGGGACGTAAGCAGACTATTTATTTTATCTATCCATATCAATAACGGCCGGGATCGCACACGCTGTTTTTCTTTGTCCGAAAAATATGTAATAAACTGTTTCAAAGCCTATTTTTCAGCTCACAAATCCTTTTGCTTTGATAGGGTTGAGTCAGTTTTACAATCTATTCTGTAAAGGATTTGAGCTATGCGGTTTGTTGATCTTATTTCGACCTGTTTAATTTCGGATTCGATAAAGATCGGATTTTCTTCATGCAATGCGCGTTGGCAAAGACGTTCTGTGGTGGGTCTTGTGGCCGGCATGCTATGCATGGGGGGCGTGCCGCAGAATTTTGCACAGGCTGATGAACCGGCCGTTGATCATACGCCGCGCGTTTATCTGGCTGACGGCGGAGATGTTCTTGGGCGTCTGGCCGACGGCGTGATCGCGCTGTCAAAACAGTGGCCGGCGGGTTCGTTTGGCATAGATTCCGGCACTTACCTGTTTAATGATTCACCGCAGACCATTGCTCGCATGAAGGCCGGGGGAATCACTACATTTATCACGGAAGGTTTTGTCACGCTTCCCTATACGCGGCTGGAGAAAAGCTTTTTTTTAACGGATATCCGCGGCAATATCAGTACGCTTTATCCGTATCATGGAGAAGACCCGACGCAACCGGAAGTGCTTGCCGTCACGAAGAAATATATCGCACAGGCCGCCAGGGAAGGATTTTCAGAATATATATTGATTGATTACGTATGGCCCTGGGATGGGCGCTATGGTTATGGTCCCAAAACGGTCGCCGCTTATCGTGAGTATCTCAATGGTAACGACGACGGAATGGTTCTGGAAGATGGCCGCGGCGGGCAGGTGACGATTAAATTCTGGGATTATCTCAAACTGTATACGGATGTGACATTCAGGCCGGCGGAAATGGGCATCGCCAACTGGAGCGCATACACGCCTGTGGCGGAAAATTACAATTCCAAAAATTACTTTTTGTTCAATGCCTTGTGTCATTATGCTCATCTTCAGTTTCTGCAAAAATGCGGAGAATACGCGTTATCGCAGGGCATCATCGTATCACCCACGCTTAATCCCGAAGATATCAACAACTGTTGCGATATTTATGTGATGAGCCGCCTTCGCGGTGTGGGAAAAATCGGCTACGAATATTTTGGTAACCCGGCGGGCACAACCGCCTGGTATCACAGCATGCGGACCATCAGCGCCAATTTGCATAAATACGGCCATCAAATGGCCTGTGTTGGTGAGATCAACGCCGGTGGACACGGCCCGACGCGCTATGCATGGGATGTGGCCTATGCGCATTATTATGATATGACCTGTTCTACCAAGCCGATTGATTACAACAATCAGTATATGGAGGCCGACTGGTCGGCGGTGGCCAAAACTGACGGCCAATTCCCGCGTTACGCTCACTGGGCCGGCGGCGCCCTGGGGTTCATGCAGAGTCATGCGGAAAATCGCCGGTTGCCCGCGCCAAAGGAAACACTGCTGGTGAACTCGCGTGCGGTTCTGGAAAGATCTGCCAGCAGCCAGGTTGATTTTATCGCCGGCAGTTTTGCGGGCTTGCTTGACCTGATGCATTATCCGTTTGACGCTTCCGGTAAGGAAGAATTTGAAACGCCAGCCAAAAACGCCCGTGTGCTCGTGTATGTGCCGGCGGAATCAAGCCCCATGCATCATAAGAAGGTGATGGATTGGCTGAAGTCATCGCCGGATCATGTGTTGGTTACGTATGCGGATGCGCCTTTTAAGACGTCAATCGGAACAGTGCAAAGCAATGCGCCGCTGGCGCGGAGCGGTTTGTCCCTCAACTTGAAAAATGTTGAGACGCGTATCATCAGTTTGGGCGGCAGTAACGTAACGTGCCAAATTTTTCATCTGCAAAATGGCACGCCGATGTTGCGCTCGACGGAAGGTGTTCCGCTGATAACCGCGGTTCAGTGGGGCGCTAACAAGATTATTTACATCAACGCCGCGGTGACGATTGGCGCAGGCGCGGTAGAGCAGGAAATTGTACGCCAGACCCTGGCGCTGGCCGGCGTTACTCCGGAGGCCTCCGTAAAAAGCTCCGCCGAAGCGGATATCCGCACGCATCTGTATGACATTCCCGGCGGCAAATCCGTGGTGCTTTGGAATTTGATCACGCTATGGGAGCAAGGTCGAAAGAACTACTACGTGCGGGTGGCCACGAATCCGAGTGAAGTGACATTGCCGATACAGCCTGGCGTATCGTATACGTTGTACGATTTTTACGCCGACAAGTTAACAACGCTCACCGCGCCGGCGGATGGCAAACTGCGCTACGTGATGGCGCATTCTCTGGATATTTTATATTTTGGAAAATCTGACGATGCATCATTCACGCAAGCGCTGGAATCTGTTCGCGCCACGCGCCAGAAACTGGCCAAGTTAGAACCACCGGCGGCCAGTAACTGACCGCACGGCCTTGCATCCCGTTTCTCAACACTGATGCCGGTCGTTTGATACCGCAATTTACAAGATTACCGAATGGGGTGTGCAGAGTTTTTTTTTTGAGGTTCCCAGAGAGATACCCGCCGGAGAGCGGCCGGATGTTGTGTGGAAAACGCGTTGAGAAATTCAAGCGCCGTCCTCAAAACTCTTTAACGTACTGGCAGCGTCATGGGCGCGTAACGCAGCGCAGCGCGTTGAATTTGTCCGCATCGGGCCGCCGGAAAATGGTAACGGCCATGTTGGATTGTTATCTTTCCGCATTGCAGGATCATCGCAGCAGTTTTGATATTCTGGCCAAAGAGGGGATGCTTCAACCGCTGTTCTGGGACGCAGGCAGAGATTATAAAAAGGTTCTCAAGCAGACGGTATCGGGGAATCGTTTTAAGCATACCGTGATGGATAAAGACGGCAATATCAAGGATATTTTGCGTCCGGCTCTTGAAAGAAAAGATGAATTTGCAGCCGGGATACTGCCTTCGAAAGACGGCCGCAATGGAGATTGAAAAGATCAATCCGCTGGTAACGGAAATGCTCCTGACGAATAACGCCTGTCAACAAGTACAAGGATTGCGAATCATGCCGGTATCAGTTTAGGAAAACATGACTGGGATTCGTAATATATAGTATGCGCTAAATGTTTTAGCACATGACCTGCCGCCACGCTATCGCAGGGCGGCTTTGTAAGTCTGTCAGCCGTTATTTCTTATAGGCAATCCTTATAAAGACTTGATCAACGCGCATAATTGATAAAAAATACAAATACATACATATGGTAATATTGCGGTCGTTATCCTTGATATGTGCGTCGGTAGCCGGCAGGAGTTTGGCCCAGGCTCCGCCGCATGGCGACGCCTAGACGTGTGGCGTTGGCAAAGCCGCAGCGTCGCGCGACATCCCTAATGGGGAATGATGTCTCGGCCAATAGTTGCTTGACGCGTTCAAGCTGA
Organism: uncultured Phycisphaeraceae bacterium; assembly: GCA_964610975.1. Classification (GTDB taxonomy): domain Bacteria; phylum Planctomycetota; class Phycisphaerae; order WQYP01; family WQYP01; genus CAZSYN01. Next base: position 493,375 of record CAZSYN010000001.1, on the reverse strand, counting down.
ATGCGGCGAATTTCAGCGCCGGGACTCCGGCCAATCGTCTTAAGAAATAATCGCTCCAGCGAGCGGCGCGGCATCACGATCTCACGCAGCAATTCCTTGACTGTTAGGCCTGAAGTCGCTTTGGAGTATATAATGGAAATTGCATGACGGACATCGGCATCCTCAATCGCGATCATGTCCGTGGATTGCCGGACCACCAGCCGGCACTCCGGCATGGGGCCAAAATCCGGCGGATTATGTCCCAGCATCAACGCGTGAAGCGTCTGAGCGGCCCGATACCCGGCTTCTTCCAGCGGCGCTTCAATCGAGCTCAGAGGGGGATTACACAATCCACACAAGGTCGCACTATTATCGTAGCCCAACACCGCCATCTCATCGGGCACGCGTATGGAGATATTGCGGCACAATTCAATGATTTTGTATGCACGCGGATCGTTGGCGGCCACCAGCGCCACAGGCTTGGGAAGCCGTCGGAGCCATTGGATCAGAGGGCGATGATCATCCATTGCCGTCGTTGCCGCGCCGGTGGGTCGGGCGGGAAACACATGGCACTCGTAACCGAGTTCCTTGAGCGCATGCAAAAAATTGGTCTGGCGGCCCCATGATTCTCCATTGGGCATGGGACAAAAGGCGAAGTTCCGGAATCCCTTGCCCAGAAAATAATTGCAGATCATGGGTTCGGGATAAATCTCGGTCTCCATTCGTAGCAGCGGCCAGCGGCGGTTCCGCGCCAGCGCCGGCGGTGGTTCGCGATCAATAATCATGGGCACCTGATGCCGGGACAATGCGCGCACGACCGCCGGTCCGCGCACTCGGGCGATGATTCCATGGCCGCGCCAGCGGGTCAGGACGTCCGCGCGTTCAGCCAACCCCAGTTCAAGATAAAGATTCCACGGACCATGCAGCCGCAGATAACGATGGATGCCCTTCAAGATGTTATTTCCGTGGGAACCAACATCAAGAATGACCGCCACATCGGGAATCACGCCGGGAGCCAGGGGTATTTGCGTTCTCATACCCACCAGTATAACACATGAAAAGTCAGGATGTCGTAAAAGTGATATGGATTGTCGTAACTACGCTCTTGTACCACCATCTTTGTGGAGTAAACTTCAGATGTGATCGAAAGCCTTGTTCCGTCGGTCACACGGTATAGCTCTGTATAAGAAGGTATAAATACATGACATTGCAAAAAAGCCCCATTGCACATCGCTCTTCTTTAGTGTCCACCAACTTGGGTAATGTGCTGGACCGGCATCCCTATTTTGAACGCGTGGTCGATCCGGCCAGCGGCGTGCCCAGTTACATTCTGATCAAGCATGTCGCGCCGATTCAGCAGACTTTTTATTTTACCAACGCCTGCGTATCGCGGGACGAAAAGTGGTTGTGGTTTTATGCCGCATTTCCCCCATCGCTCTATCGTACACTGGGTCTTGTTTCCCTTGATCCCGACCATCCCGTCATCCGTTATTTTCAAAATGCAGAATATTCAGGCGGTTCACCGATGATTGCGCCTGATGGTAACGGTATTTATTACACCCTGGGGTTTTCCATTTATCACATGAATAATGAGGGCGATATTAACCTCGTTGCCTCGCTGGATGAAAAATGGATTAATAATCGTCCGGTCGGCGGAATATCCACCCATCTGACCCTTTCCGCCGACGGCCGCTATCTGCTGCTGGATGGTCAGGTCGGCCATCTGTGGTTTGTTGGCACGGCCGAGATCGCTACCGGTAAAGTTCGCATTCTCAAGGAATTTGCGGGTCATCATAATCACTCCCAGTTTTCCCCCGTGGACCCCGATCTTTTCCTGATTTGTGAAGACTGGTGGCGGGATCGCGCCACTGGCCAGTACATGCCCATCGACCACCGCATCTGGTTGATGGACATTCATCAAACCCGTTATGAACCACTGCGTCCGAAAGATTGGTTCTGGCACGGTACCGAAGCCAGCCACGAGTGGTGGTCGCAGGAGGGCAAAATATGCTGGGTGGATTACAAGGCCGGCGCATATGAATGCGACATCAACATCGGCGAGGCCGTCAACGTATGGCCCGGTCCACTTTGTCACGCCCACTGTAACGCCGATGCTTCACTGTGGTGCGCCGATCAAACTCCGTATGAATGGGATCAGCGACCGTGCGATGTGCGGCTTTTTGAACGGGCCACCGGGCGGGTGCTGAATATCGCCTCACTGCCAAAACCCGCGATATGCCCCGCGCAACCGCGTCTTTATCATCCTGATCCCCACCCGCAGTTTTCACCCAGGGGAACGTGGGTTGTTTATACCACCACAGTTCGGGGATCGCTGGATGTGGCGCTATGCCCCGTGGCGGAAGCGTTAACCATGTTCCCTTCATAAACGAGTATACAATCACAAACGTAAATCAAGTGGCGGCTTGATGGAATGGATTTGACTACAAGGGCAGAGGACTTAAAGATAATGAAATTGGATATGATGAAACGACATTCTCATCCCGCATTCACCTTGATTGAACTGCTGGTCGTTGTGGCAATCATAGTGACGTTAGTCGCCATATTATTGCCCGCTCTGAGCAAAGCAAGATTTGCGGCGCAACGGACCGCATGCCAGGCGGGGTTACGCAGTATTGTGCTGGCCAGCACTGTATACGCCAGCGAAAATGCCAACTGTTATGTTCCCGGCGCTTATTACAATTATCCGATGTGCGGTCCTCAAAACGATTATTTTGGAAATTACATCAGGACTTATCTTGGGGGGCGGGTAGATAATTTTTTCTGTCCGGCGTCATATTTGGCGCGCTCGCAGTCAAACCTGACCGCCATCATGGCAGGACGTTATTTCCCTGCCGGAGGCGGAATGCGATACCAAAGTTACTTCTATTTCGGCAACTATGCCTACGATGTAAATTTAATCACTAATTCCGCGGTGGCCGAAGGCACGCTATATCCCAGAAAAACAACCGGACCACGCGCTAAAATTTTTCAGGATGCGATATCAACTCATCCATTTACGCTAGATAACCATATATATCCAAATAGTGCATATACTGATGGCAGTGTCGAGCAGGGGCCAAGTGATCCAAAAACGAGTAAAGAATTCACTCTCAACGTGCGATTAACCCTTCAGTATTACTGGTAACGCCGCTGCTCCGTAAAGAATTTACAGATCACGCGCTAATATGGCGGTATAAGCATCACTCACAACTTTCCGGCATCAGCAACTTGCCGAAAAGACTGTCAGTGGAATGAACATCCCAAGATAAATGACCTGATGACAATTAAGGGCATAAAACATGAGTCGTAAATATGTGATAAAAGTGCTACATATAATACTTTTCTCATTGATCCTGAAGGTGATGCTGAATGAACTTTCGATGGTTCGCGCGAATGTAGTGCAAAACGGACATTCGGATTACGTGATCGTTCTGCCGGATGATTCAATTCCATCTGAGCGAACAGCGGCCGAAGAATTAGCCGATTGTCTGTGCCAGATAACTGGCGCAAAATTTCCTATTGTTACAGAATCGCAATATTCCTTGCCGGCCAGAATGCTGGCCATCGGATTTAATAAAAAGTTGCCTCATAGCCTTTTACCAAGCACGATTGGCCCCATGCAACCGGAAGAGATCATCATAGCGGCTCACGATGATGTGTTGCTTATCGCCGGCGGGAGACCACGCGGCGCGCTTTATGGAGTGTATGAATATCTCCATCGTCTTGGAGTGCGCTGGTATACGCCGGAAATAACGTGCGTACCGACGATGCAAAATATCCCGTTGCCGGAAAAAGAGTATCGTTACAATCCACCGATGATGTCACGGTGCCAGGCGGTTGGGAATAAGGCCACGCTGGAATGGTGCGTGCGGAATCGTCTGACATCTGTGACTCCCTGGGGCAGTCTACCGGAAAAGTACGGCGGCGGCGTAAGCCAGGGACCGGACATGCATACGTTTTACCGAATGATTTCACGTAATACATTGCAGGGCCATCCGACCTGGACTGCCGAGATCAATGGTAAACGTGAAGCCGCCATTACAGACTATTGGGGACTTTGCCTGAGTAACAAGGATGTGCGCAAATATCTGATCGACCGCACGATGGAATGGGCGCGCAAACATCCTGAAAACAAAATTGTATGGATCGGACAGAATGATGGATCTGGTTATTGTACATGCACTCAATGCCGGGAGTTTTATACCGCACATGGCGGCCAGCCGTCATCTCTTATCGTGCAGCTTGTCAATGAGCTGGCGGATGCATTAAAAAAGGAAATGCCTGATAAATTTGCGAAAACGCTGGCTTATGACTGGAGTTTATCTCCGCCACATCATATGGAGTTGAAAGACAATGCCATTGTGATGTTCTGCCCTATGGGGCAATACGCTAAAACCATAGCACGTGACTCTGACCGGGCAGCTCTTCGCCAATCGATAGCGGATTGGCGGAAACTGGCTAAAAATCTGGATTGCTACCTGTACTCCGCTCCATCGGAAAATTACTGGTTCACTGAACCCTGCACATATAGCGCGGCCGAAGATATCCGCTGGGCTCATGAAAACGGTATCACGGGAGTCTACGCGCATGTATCGGGATACAATCGCAGTTATGGCTCTGACCAGGTTTATATGCGCGGCTGGGTCTATGCGCGACTGGCCTGGGATCCCGCTTTAAATACGCAATTGCTGGTGGATGATTTTGCCCGTGGCTACTTTGGTCCGGCCGGCAATACTGTGACCGAGGCAATCAAGTTAGTGCATGCTGATGTTGTTGACGCTAACGGTGATTTGCGGCGGTTTAATGATAGTCCTGTGGTGCCGAACCATATCAATCCTCAAGCCGTTCGCCGTGCCAATCAACTATTTGAAAAAGCCTATTCGTCTTTGGCCGATCCGGTATATAAAAAGCGTTTGGCTATGGAATGGATAGCCTATCTTTGGACGGATTGCTGGTTGGGTTTTACAGGGCCAGGACGATATGACCCAAGCACACGATCATGGTCCGTTGTCATGAAGGACGGACAGATTCGCAATCAATATGGACGTCTGGCGAAACAATTCATGATGGAAAACAGCATTGACGCTCTTAAAGAAGGCGGCCGCAAAATTAACCCCAGCCATTTGGCATTGGATAAAATGGGAATTGCCTTCCCGGCGACGCGTCTTACGGATAATTCCGCCTCGGCCATTGTGATTCCGCGTTTAGGTGGAAAAATTACGGAATTTCGCGACGGCAAGAGTGATTTTAATCCATTAAAACCTTATTGGGGCTCATTGATTACAGAGTATCCGCAATATGGCTCGTGGCAGGATGGTGTCAATAAGGGAACTATCAATGAGTATGTCTATAGTAAAAATGGCATTGACAATGGCATAGCGCTGGAAGCCAAAGCCGGCCAATGCGTCGTGCGAAAGGAAGTATCCATTGTTGATGGCCAGCTTGTGGTTCGTTTGATGGCCACAGCGCAGAATGACCAATCGCCTGAATTGCGCTCCGCTTTCATGCTTGATATGCAAGATAAGACATTTGGTGATCATCCATCCGTTTACATTGAAAAGCGGAATGGCCAATGGGCCCGCCGCGTGATGGGAACTGAAACGGTGTTTTGGTACATCTCCGGCGATTTGGATATTCAAAACGCCACAGGAAGAGTTATTATCGCATCTGAAACACGTCCGGAGGGTTTGTCTTTCAATTTCAATCCAGAACAGGTCAATCGACTGTCCTTTGAATATAGCAGTTATGCCAAGTGGCCGGCCGATCAAGGGCGCATGGTGTGGATTACGTCCATTGCCAATGGCGCTCTGGTTTCGCCACGCCAGCCTGTGGAGTTGAAATTGCATTTGCAGATACTTTCTGACGCAATGGCGACATTGAAGGCTGCCGGCGTTGAAAGTGGAAATTAAGCATGTCGATTCAGCCTGAAATTCATGCTTCTGCGGCAAACGATCACGACGTTACGCCATACTACAGGTGTGGAACGCTGCGCTATACGCGTAGGCAGCTTCTAAAACTCTTTGCCTGGCTGCTATGGGGTGATTTCTGCTTCATGCTGATGGAGGCCGTTGTCCCGGCCATTCTGCCGCTCAAGCTCAAACATCTGGATGCTCCCAACTGGGCGATTGCCATGATCATGAGCACGCTGCCAGGTATTTTGAACATGACCATCTGCCCGTGGATCAGTTTTAAATCCGACCGTTACCGTAGTCGTTGGGGGAGGCGGATTCCCTTTATTCTCTGGACATTGCCGCCGCTGTCGGTGTTTTTGATTCTGCTGGGTTTTTCATCCCAAATCGGGACATGGATTTACGGGCTGTTTCCAGCCATGGGCTCTCAGAACGTCGTCATCATTACTTGCATCGGCGTGTTTATGGTCGGCTTTCAGTTCTTCAACATGTTCGTGAATTCCGTTTTCTGGTATCTGTTCAATGATGTAGTGCCGCAGGCATTCATGGGCCGATTCCTGGGGCTTTTTCGCATCGTGATAGGCATTAAAACAGCCTTGTTCAATTTTTTTATCTTCAAGTACGCTGAAAGTCATATCACTGAAATATTTGTCGGAGCCAGTCTGCTTTATGCCGTCGGATTCGGCATCGTATGTTTCAAAGTAAAGGAAGGCGAGTACCCGCCGCCGGAAGAGAATATTCATGGCAAAAAAGGAGTAATTGCGGAACTCAGGACCTACGCTCGAGAATGCTATAGCCGGATGTATTATTGGAATTTGTTCCTGTATACCGCCTGTGCGGCCGTTACCGGAACAATCGGTGTGTTTGTCATATTCGCCCAGCAGGATATTGGCCTGAGCTTGGCGCAGATCGGCGCCATCGCCGGCGTCAACAGCGTTATTAGCATATTCCTGATCTATCCGGCTGGAATGCTGGGGGATCGCCATCATCCGTTGCGGATGATGCGCTGGAGCATGCGCGCGTATTTGGGTGTGACTCCGTTGTCACTGATCTGGCTGTTTTACAGTCCTTCGCCGCATGCGGCATTTGTGATTTGTCTTGGTCTGGGCTTATTGGTTGAACCAATTAATACCTGTATGGTTGCGATGACAACGCCACTGCACATGCGAATACTGCCGCATGATCGTTTCGGCCAGTTTGCCTCCGCTCAAAGCCTTGTACGTTCGGCCGGCATGATTCTGGGCGGTCTGCTGGCGGGCGTTTTTATGGATCTGACCCGAATTCTCCATCACGGCAGCAACTATGGCTACCGCTACTATCCGGCCTGGATTTTGTTCTGGTCCGCATTGGCGTACTGGTTCCTGACTCGGTTGTACAAAGACTGGCGAAAACGGCAGAACGAACACGTCGAGCCGGAGAATGTTGTGTTCGGTTCTGTCGCAAAAACGAGATAAATTGACGCAAGTACGTGCTTGCTGTCGCATCAATGCGATGTATTCTTTATTCGTTCTTTATTTTCAGGGGAGGCCACATGTCACTTCAAAAATTCACCATCTCTTCGGGCATTGCCGTCATGGCAATCACGCTGGCCGCGCAAGGCGCGGCGATCCAGAATGTCGCGCTGGTCAATGGCTCCGGCGCCATTGATCCTGCTGGTTATGAAGATGTCGATGTCAATGGCACCAATGCTACATCGCAGGCTACGCTGGAGGCGCTGCCAGGATTTGCCTCAATTCAGAATTTTACACAAACAACCGCCGGAACCAATATTTTTTATTTCACCGATTCCAATCGTGCCGCGGTACAGATCAGTTTCTCCGGGGCGAATATTGGCGCCGCTGCCGGATCCAATCTAAGCGTGCCCCAGCGACAAACATCGGATGGCGGATCGCTGGCGATCACCAATAATACCAGCGCTTCAAACTCGCTGCTTGTGTTCATTACATTCGGTACTTATTCCAGTGATACCAGTACGTTCACGGCCAATCAAGGCGTTCAAGCGGCGGGGTTTTGCATTGCGAATGCGATAGCCAATACCTCTTATACGGTTACATTTTATGACGTTGCCAATAACGTGTTGTCAACTCAAAGCGCTTCTGGCGCTGGCACGGATACTGGTAATGGACAAACCGGTGGAAGTGTCGGAGCGGATCTATATTTTGGATATATGACAACCACTGATGCGTACATTGGTTCTATAAAAATCCAGCGGAGTAACAGTGCCAGTGTCGGCAATACCGCTTCGGCACTTGATGATCTGGGTTTTACGGCAATTTCCATTCCTGAACCTGCCGCTGTTAGCCTTCTTTCCATAGGCGCTTTGACACTGCTCCGCCGGTTCGCCCGCTGACATAATGCAATTCTGCGTCATGACATCACGAATTTGTGATATCCGGTCTGGATCCTGTTCTGGTCCACTCTGGCCTATTGGTTCTTGTCGCGATTGTGCAACGATTGGCAAAGATGCCAGAAGGATAGAGGGATTGCCAAAAACAAATCACGCATCACAAGTTTATCGGGGTCGCCCCGCGAAGCGTGGCGGCATGTCATGTGTGATTTATTTTTGGCATATACTATAGAGTATAATAACGCCTTTTTCCGGGTACTATTTCAAATTTGCAGCGAAGGGTTAAAGGACTTTATTAAAGAAAAAGAGCCGGCAATGCCAACTCTTTCTACAGACAGGCGATGAGATCAGAACAATCGGTCAATCAACAGAAAACGGGAAGTGATTGCGTTACGAATAACGCATATCAATAAAAGTGAAGCCTCCACATCCTGCTGGTATCAGAAGCGAGGAATTGACAGGGGTTCTGCGGCTTACGAAAGACGGCCGCAACGGAGATTGAAATGATCAATCCGTTGGTGACCGAACTGTTCCCGGCTCCTACCGAGAAGGGATGAAGACGTATTATACTGAGCGTCATTATGATTCATTGAATGACGCAATCATGGAAATGGAGGATGTTTTTGGGCTACGTGTAGCGGAAATAATCCAGACGTCGATCAGACTTAGAAATAAGGCATCTATGTTGGGTTGATCTTGTCTGTTTATCAGGTTCGTTTGCTGTTTATTGTCCATTCGTTCGTTGCAAAATACCTGAGCGGCGTCGCATGGTGAGGATGAACAGACTGCCAACCCCCAGTAATCCTGCGGCAGCTCGTGAATCATATATACAGTGCGCCGACGCTTGTTAAAAGGCGTCGGCGCACGGATTTGGCGACGGCATTAAAGGTGTTTGCGGCCGATGATGAGTGCGCCGCCGAGTGTCAGCAGTAACAAACTGGCGGGTTCAGGAACCGTTTGCCCAGTTATGCTAAGTTGGCTGAATTGCATAAATGAGCCGCTGGCACCATCCGTAGCTGAAATATCAATTCTGATCCAGAAATCGCCATCGGCAGTGGTGGCAGTCTCTGTGGCTGTTGTATTTGCATTATTGGCTCCCCAAACGCGGTCGGAGACCAATTTCTGCCAGAGCGGGTTGCTTTCCAGCCCGGTCCATGATGAGCCGCCGTCCCAGGTGCCTCCGGTCATGGCAGAGAGGCTTGCCCAATCATTGGTATCGCTGTAATAGATTTCAAAAGAATGGCCGCCCCAGTTGCCAAACCGGTAGATTGCTGAGATAACCAGCGTCATGGCCTGGGGTGTTGCGGATGTGAAGTGAAAGACAATGCCGCCCACGCCGGCATATTCCTGATCCGTGCCGGCTGTTGTGATGTACTGCCACGTATTTACATAGTTGCTGCTGTAGCTGTATGTCTGTGAAACAAACTGGGTTCGTGTGATTCCGTCGGCATTCCAACTGCCGGTATCCATATTCCAACTGGCGGTATCGGCGATTGGCGTAAAATTGTTGGTGTTGCCTACATACGTTTGTACTGCGGCCGGCGCAGAATTGCACAAAGACAGGGTTGCTGCAAGCAAGGTGGCAACAGAGATTGCGGTTTTCATGTTCCTTCTCCATAAAATATAATAGTTGTAATTACAAGTAATACGTGGCGTTAATTCGCCGGCGCCGGAGCAATATTCACCACAATAATTGATGGGGTCGGTCCGACTTTGATGACAGGAGTACAAATTTGATTATCAGAAAGATCCGGCTGTACAGAAGTCGCGGCTTTATCTGTTTGTTTTGCCAGCAGATCGTAGAGTTGCATTTCTTTGATCTGCTGCGCCTGCAAACCGCTGATCCGCACTTGCAGGGGTATTTCCACGTGGTCATCAGGACGGATATCGCGCCATTTAGTCTGCATGTGTTCGCCGACACGCTCACGCTTTTCCAGAATTTTGCCGTCAAAGGCCTCTACAGGATTCCAGAGGGCGATGATCAGCTTTTGTTGTTGGGCCTTGTTTACAAGATACGTCCGCAGAAAAGTGCGAACCTTGACGATGCCATCCGGGGCTGAAACCTGATCCGGCAGATCCACAAGCCCCACTGCATACATGTCATTCTTCATTTTCTTGGGATTATCCGGCAGCAGCGCAGCAAGATTGCGGAAAACATGTCCCATCGGACGCAGCCCTTTGGGATCCTTATCGTCAGCATAATAAAGCGAATAGGAGTCTTCGCCCCACATATCCTTGTACCAGATGCTTATTTCAATGCCGAGATAAATTTCTTCCAGGAAATGGCGCGCCAGATACGCGGCCTGTTCTGATTCTGAATTGGCAAAGTTGCGCCAGTTACCCCAGTGTCTGGGCGTTTCGGGCGGGATTATCCCATACCCGCGTTCTGAATCAATAATGCCGATACTTTTACCGGCAGGCCCGTATCGTCTGGCCATCGTGCGCATCCAGCCGATATCCTCCGCCAACCCGCTTTCCGGAGACATCCCGTTGCGGTGGTAACCGTGAAAACTTACAAAATCTATATTTCCCTCGCGCAAAAGGCCGTCTTCCAGCGCCGTAAGCATAAAATTGCGATCAACCCAGGCCATGGATAGTGCGGCTATTTTACAGTTCGGATCGGCTGCTTTCATAAGCTTTGCCGCCTGCCTGGCCATTTTGGAATACGTTTTGGGGTTATTCCAATAATTTCCCATGGGAAATACTTCCGGTTCATTGCTGATTTCCCAGATAATGACAGATCGTCCCTTGTAACGTTCGGCCGCGGCGCCCATCCATTTGCATATCGCGTCTATGATTAGTGTCTGATTATCTTTGTCTGCCGCATAAAGTGGATTCATATCCTCCACCTGTAATATCAGAACAAGACGAAACCCTTTTTCAAGATGATAATCCAGCAACCGGTCCATTCCCGACCAGTCGTACTGCCCACGCGCATTTTTTTCGACTTCATGCCAGCGCACCCCTATACGTAACCATTGTGTATGGAGCGCATGATTCGCTTCGGCATTAAATGGATTATGTACGTTAATGCCCCATGAACCTGAATCAGGAAACATCGGAACATCCGCTGAGGCTTGGGCCCATAAGGATGAGGACGCGACACCAGCAATTATGGCGGAAGTAATCAGACTGAACAACTTCATGAAAAATCCTTTTAATACGATGTAAGTTAAGAATGAATCACTGGGCTTTATTGCATTTTGTCAAAAACATCCGGGAACATGCAGGCTTCCATACCGTTCCACCAGATGTATATAAAAACTGCATCCGTACCAGTCTTGATGAATTGAGCCGAGCCGTCTGTGAATGCGACATTAAATCCATTGTCGTGGCGGTATCCTGTCACATTGAAATTAATGTTACCCCTGTTGCCGCAAATATCGGCAATCATGGAGCGACGCGAAAGCTCCTGATTTTTTTCCAGTGATGTATAGGGGGTGCCGTTTGATTTGCCTCCGTCCTGATTCGGTGCACCGGTCACGCTGCCAATGGAAATTCCCCATTGGCCGCTTTGATACCAGTTACGCGAAAAATAGCTGCTGTCGGTGTATTTGTATGAATCCAAACCGTTCCAGTTATTGGTATAATTTACGGAAGTATCGCGCGGACAGTATGCCGCCTTTCCTCCGACAAGATGGCCCGTTTCGTACAAAACGCCCCAGTCCGACCAGCCGGCTTCGGTTCCCGGTCCCCATTTATTACCGGCGATCTGACCCACATTCAACTGGACATGATTCCAATCCGGCGTACTGAAAAAGCGTCCGCCATTTTCACCGGCATAAGCCACAGTTCCCATCATGATCTGGCGAAGATTGGTCAGACAAACCACATTTTTTGCATGATTTCTTGCTTTCGACAGTGCTGGCATAAGAATCGCCATGAGCAATGCTATGATCGCCACGACAACCAGCAGTTCAATCAGCGTAAATGCTTTGCTTGGTTTCGCTTTTGATATTCGAACCATAATTTTACCCTCGCAGACTTAATGATAGATACTCTACAAACGCTACGGGACAACAGTATTCAAAACTTTGCATTTAAGATGCCGCCACCGCCTGCATTTTAATATGATGAGACTCGCGTATCGGGCTGCGCGCGCCGTATACCGGCCCCATAGTTTTGCCTTTCCGCAACCACTCGGGCAGAAATTCAGCATCGGCGTCAATCAGGGCGTTAAAGAGCGTGCGGATTCCGGCCGGGTCAAGCGATGCGCCGGTGAGCGGATCAAGCATGACCGCGTTAAACGCCGCGCGCGGATCTTCGTTGATCACGGCCGAGACAATCTGGTCCTGAACTTCAATATTCCGTCGGCACAGTGATGCGCACGGCTCGGGCAGCGCGCCCATTATTGCCGGATGCAGTCCCTGCTTATCAACCGTTACCGGTAATTCAACCGTGGCGCCGGCCGGGAGATTCTCAATATACCCGCGATTGGGCACATTCAGGCTCATCGTCTTTTTATCGCCGGTGGCATGAGAGTGAATCACCCGCATGGCGTATTCTTCGCTGCGTTCAATGGCCACTCTGCCATCGCTCATCAACTGTTTTTTGGCCGTCTCCCAGGTGCGCGAATGCACTTTCTCGTAGAGATAAATGTCCCATGCCAGTGGAATTTTGGGCTCCGTGCGCCCGATGGGCCCGGTTGACGGCCAAATGATCTGGCCGCCCCAGCCGCCCATGCCGCAATTGCATCGCGGCGATGGTACGTCATTGACCAGCAGCGATTTGAACCACGAGCGGAAATAGGGCACATACTCAGCGCTGTGATAACTGCTTTCCGTCACGTAATAATCAGTCGCCTCAAGAATGGCCGCGCGAACGGCGTCCTCTTCGCGAACAAGATCAATGCGCCGGCGCAGTTCAGGATACATGTCGCGGCCATTGTGCGTGATATCCAGAATCCACGTCATATGGTTGATGCCAAAGGCGCGCAGCTCAAGTTCCTCGGCCGAAACCTCAAGCCATTTGGCCAGCAGCGTGCGCGTATGCTCAAGGCCGTGGCACATGCCCACTGTGCGGATTTTAGTGGCAGCATTGATCACCCAGCAGTTGGTGGCCATCGGATTGACATAGTTCATATACAGCGCGTTGGGGCAATACTTCTGCATATCACGCGCGATTGAGAGCGCCACCAGGCCGGTGCGGATTCCCTTAAACACGCCTGACGCGCCAAGTGTATCGCCGATGGCCATCGGCACGTCATGAGCAATGCACGTCATCACTTCGCGCCGGCGCGCCTCAAGACCGTCCGGTTCATACATGGCGATGACAAAATCCGCGCCATCAAGAGCCTCCGCACGATTCTGCGTGGCCGTCACACGCACGGCGCGACGCTCCTGAAGTAACACTTTTTCCACCAACGTTTTGACCGTCATCAGACGATCCGCGTTGATATCCATCAGGGCAAATTCCGCATCCGGCATGTCGGCGAAAGAAAAGAAATCAATCACCAGCTTGCGCGTAAAGACAAAACTGCCCGCACCAATAAATGCAATTTTCATAACAACCTTCACACAAAAACAGAAAGGGTCAACTTCAATACCTCATGAGCGTGATATGCCTGGCTCATTGATGCATAAAATATGGCTCAATACAGAGGTATCAACAAGAGTGATTATGTGATATTTATTAACACTATGTGATATTATTTTGACATTTATTGTATCATGCAGCTCAATATCGGAACTGTAGTTAAAAAGATGTGATATTTGGGAGGCCCCATGGCAGAGACTTCGCCGCTTTCGGCAAACCCGCCGTCATTCACTTTATCTGTTGATACCAACCACAATCGGGCCGAATGGCAAAAACAACATCCGCGCACATACCGCACATTGTGGCTGGCTTCCGTTCAACCAAGCACGGTGTCGCCCTTGCTGCCTCATCCGCTGATCATTGCTTCCGGCCAGACGGATAACCCGCTCTATTATTCTGACGGTAATCTTCGTCCGGATGACCATTATTGCGTTTTTCATTACGCATTGGCCGGTCAGGGCATGTTCAGATACCGTGATAAGGAAATTCCCATCCCGGCCGGCCACGCTTTTTTATTTGATGCGAATGATCAAAACGCCGCATACTGGTATCCGCGCGGCGCAAAGGACGAATGGCGGTTTGTGTGGATCAGTTTCGCCGGCGATGCCGCTCAAATGCTGGCTCGCCAGTTATATCAGGAATTTGGCCCTGTTGTGGCCATCGCGCACGATCAACCTCTGATACGCCGGCTCATGTCATTCAAAAGCCAGGGGGTTTCCGCGCTTGAGATGCATCCTCTGGATGCCATGGGGCTTGTGATGGAGGTTCTCAATACCTACGCCGCGGCCGCAAAAGCCAATGAAGATTTTGATCGCAGCGCCAAACTGATAGAACAGGCCACGCAAATGATCAATACCCGCATTGAGGAACCATTGCAGGTTTGCAGTCTGGCGCGGGAACTGGACGTATCACGTGAACATTTATCGCGGATCTTTCTCAAGCGCATGGGCATGGGCCCGCAGGAATTTATCCTTCAACAGAAAATTCGCCTGGCCTGCTGCATGTTGCGGGAGACGGGGCTTTCCGCCAAACAGGTTGGCATGAAGCTTGGTTTTGATCATCCGCCGGCATTTGCGCGTGCTTTCCGGCGCATCATGAAAATGACCCCAGCCAAATTCCGCCGGCACGGAACCTTAACCCGCCAGTGGTAAATCAACCCAAATGGATCGACGACCACAGTGAAATTTCTGGTCACTCCTCCAGCTTCTGACGAACGTTGTGGGCACTCACCCTTCATCGGTGTGAATGTACGTCATATCGCAGAGCTACTTGTGATTCGGTCGTGTGGCGGTAAATTCCCGATTGAACTTATTCTCAAACACCGGATGCTAGAGCACTTGCAATAAAGATATAGCGCAATTATTGAAGAAGTGATAAGCTCTCTGAGGTTCAAGGCCAAGGAGGGCTTTTTCATGCAGCCGATTCCCAATGCCGTGCGCCAGAGGATCATCAAGCTTTACGATCAGGGCAAAAGGACCGATCAGATCGCCGCGGCTCTGGGTTACTGCCAGTCGGCCGTTCGCCGCGTCCGTCAGCACTTTAAAGAGCGCGGAACTTCTGAACACCAGATGTTCCGCTGTGGCGCCCAGAGCGCTCTGACTCCCGAGCGTGAGGCACGTTTGCGCGAACTGATTCAAAAAACTCCCGATGCCACGCTTATCGAACTCGGACGTGCGCTGGGAGAGCCCGGCAAACCCATCCCTTTTAGCAACGTCAATTTATGGCTGGGTAAACTCAAGATCACCTTAAAAAAAAGTCGCTCACGGCCAGCGAACAAACGCGCCAAGATGTAGCTTGCCAGAGAGCTTGCTGGTATGAGGATTTATCCAATATTCCCGCACAAAATCTGGTCTTTTTAGATGAATCCGGCGTAACGACCCACATGACCCGCCTGCGGGGAAGATGCCCGAGTGATCAGCGCCTCAAGGCCAGCGTTCCCCACGGCCACTGGCAGACGTCCACCATCATCTCGGCGATCCGCTTAAGCGGAGCCGCCGCGACGGCGGTCTTTGACTGCCCGACCGATCAGGAAGTCTTCCTGCATTACATCAAACAAGTGCTCTTGCCCAACCTGAGTGCCGGCGACGTGGTGATCATGGATAACCTGCGCGCGCACAAATCTCCGGAGGTTCAAAAGGCCATTGAATCGGTGGGAGCAACGGTTCGCTATCTTCCGCCATATTCACCGGATTTTAACCCCATTGAATGCATGTGGAGCAAGGTCAAAAGCATTGTTCGCTCGTTGGATGCCAGAATCTTTGAAACCATCGTTGAGGCTGTTGGCAAGGCCATCAACGCCGTAACCACCGCCGATTGCCTGGGCTATTTTACCAACTGCAATTACGCTACATCTCTATTGCAAATGCTCTAATGATCCGAATCGCTCATCTGAGGAACAATGCATCTGGACAGATCTCTTTTAAACTCAGCCGAACCTGAGTATGATTCTACCATGCCCGACCCGACCGCCCCGGCCCGTCCACTTTTTCTGAGGAAGATCAACTATCTCGGCTTTTTTTGCTCCCTCCACGGTACAGATCTCTGTCGTCAAACTGGCCACGTAAATTCAACGGGCCTGAACGCACGAGCTGTGTTGCGATATAACTGGTCAGCACAGCTTTTACATCCTTGATGTAGCAACTATAAGCACCGTTTTCACTGTTACTTCATTATATGCTCAGATAATTTATTTGATTTCGCTCACGATGGCCGTGCCCATTTCGGTGCAGGTGACGAATTTTTCGCCCTTCTTGGCCAAGTCGGCCGTGCGCAGGCCTTTTGTCAGAACAGTCTCAACGGCTTTTTCAATGGCGTCTGATTCTGCCTGAAGATTAAAGCTGTATTTAAGCATCATGCTGACGCTGAGAATCGTGGCCAGCGGATTGGCTTTGCCAGTGCCGGCGATATCAGGCGCAGAACCGTGCGAAGGTTCATACAGAGCAACCTTGCCGCCGATGCTGGCGGAAGGAAGCATGCCCAGAGAACCGGTGAGCATGCTGGCTTCGTCGCTGAGGATGTCGCCGAACATGTTGGTGGTGACGAGCACGTCAAATTGTTTGGGCCAGCGGATAAGCTGCATGGCCGCGTTGTCCACAATCTGCGTATCAAAAGCGATATCCGAAAAACCTTTGGCTACTTCCGCGGCGACATCATGCCACAGGCGCGAACTTTCAAGCACGTTGAATTTGTCAACGCTGGTGACCTTCTTGCGGCGAACTGTGGCCAGCTCAAAAGCAAGCTTGACGATGCGCTCAACTTCGTGATAACGATACACTTCGGTATTGACGCCGTAACGTTCTTTGCCTTCGCCATGAATGCCGCGCGGTTCGCCGAAATAAATGCCGCTGATCAGCTCGCGAACGATGATCATGTCGGTTCCTTCAATGATTTCCGGCTTGAGCGTGCTGGCGTCCTTGAGCGGATCATAAAGCTTGACCGGGCGCAGATTGGCATACAGATCAAGTCCTTTGCGCAGGCCGAGGATGCCGGCTTCCGGGCGTTTTTTATTCTCAATTTTGTCCCACTTGGGTCCGCCAAAGGGGCCCTTGAGGACGGCCTGCGCATTTTGGCAGGCCTTAAGAGTATGTTCAGGAAGCGGGTTGTCATATTTATCAATGGCGACGCCGCCGGCGTCCTGATTTTCATAATCAAAAGAGTGGCCGAATTTTTTGCCCACAGCCTCAAGAACGCGCTGTGATTGCGCAACAATTTCAGGACCAATACCGTCACCGGCCAGCACTACGACATGAAAATTCATGGTCAAAACTCCGTAAGAACTTGACACAAAACAGGATATCGCGGCCACGGGCAAGCCGCAGCGGCAATGCAAAGAAAGGTATGATAAAGGCTTCCGCGTCAGTCGTCTATCAATTCAGGAAGCCCTGGCGGTTTTAACTCCGGGGCGTGTCCATTCGCGTCGGATTTTGGCGTGTTCGCACCCACCCCGGGGTTAAAACCACCGGGGCTTCTTTGAGTCCGCGGGGCGATGCGAGGATTTTTATTTAGGCTCGGCCGGTTTATCGCCGGGTGGGGATTCTTCAGATTCCGATTCCTCATCCTGAGAATCGTCTTCCTCTACGTCATCATCCTCATCTTCGTAATCTGAGTCGTCGTCCTCGTCGTCTTCTTCATCCTCATCGTCATCATCTTCTTCGTCTTCGTCGTCTTCTTCGTCATACTCGTCGTTGTCATCTTCATCCTGATCATGGGATTCGTCGTCATCTAAATCTTCTTCAGAATCTTCTTCTTCGTCCTCATCAAGAGATGATTCCGGCGAATCCGTAGCCTGATCGTCCTGCTGTTCCTCGGCCGATGCGGAATCCGCTGTTTGCGTGGTTTTTGGCGCGTCAGCATTATCCTGCGACGGTTGATCTTCAGACGATGTTTCGGCCGCGGTTGCGGGCGCATTTTCTGATGTTGCGGCTTTTGTTTCAGCTATGTGCGTGGCGGCAACATCCGTTGCGCCGCCATCTTTGAAGAGAATCTGATCGGGGTCATCTTCGCGCAGCACAATTTCGATATCCGCGCCGGGCTCCGCTTGATACACAAGCACTTTTTTCTGGCGGATGAGTTCAAGCGTGGCCAGGAACAGGCCGATCATTTCGGATTTATTCTTTCGGCCGACAAAAAGCTGATGCAGTGTCAGTGCGCCGCGGCCTTCGTCATTTTTCAGACGCGTCAGGCGATCAAGAATATCAGCCTGATGCAGTGTGATGGGCGTATCGTCATACACCACTTCGTGGCCGTAAGCCGAATGGCCAATTGACGACATGATGGCATTAAAGGCGTCAATGAGGCCAAAAAGATTAAGATCCTCAATATCAAGCGGCGTTGTGCCGCGCGCTTTGGGCACGCCGCGCGGATAGCGCATGGCCTCGGTTGTGGCTTTGCGTTTAAGTTCGTCGCCGGCGTCCTTGAACATTTTGTATGCCAAAAGCTGACGGACCAGCTCAGCACGCGGATCGGCAAAATCTTCAACGCTGGTCGGCGCGGCTTCGGCGGTATCGCCACTTTCGCCGGGTGCGCCTGGCTTGGCGCTGGCCATCGGTATAAGCATGCGCGACTTAATCTCCATGAGCGTCGCGGCCATGACCAGAAACTCGCCGGCCAAATTAATATCAATACGGCGGATAATATCCACGTGCGCCAGGTATTGTTCGGTAATCCTGGCGATGGGGATATCTTTAATGTCCACTTCGTTGCGCTTGATGAGATACAGCAGCAGCTCAAGCGGCCCGGAGTACACGTCAAGCGTTACGCGATATTCTCTTTCTTCGGGTTGAGTCATAGGGAGAAAGCATAACATGATGGTGCGCTAAAGGGTACTGGGCAAACAACGGCAAACGATGAACGCTAAACGGTGAACGAGGAATCATACGCTTTTTCAGCGTTTAGCGTTTATCGTTCAGCGTTTTGTCATAACTGCTTGCCTTAAGTATGGCTTCCCGGTTAATATTCCTCTTTCCCGCCATTGTGGCGGGTCGCCTTCGCGAGATACCGGTTTTAAGCCAGGCGTTGGTCGCGATGGTGTCATGAGTGCATCTGATTTTCCGCAGCGTTAATCGCTCGAAAATCGCCCGATGCATTCTGATTAACGCCTGGCGGTGGGTCTTGTCGCCAGGAAAAAAACTCCTGGCAAAAAACAAATCCGCCACCAGACAGCGAGCCCGCTTTTTAAAGCCGGCTCTTATTTGGGAGATGAACATGACCGAAGTCGCAGATCAGTTCCCGGCCACACAGATCAAGGTTGAAGATCTGGGTACGTCCCGCAAGAAGATCACCCTTGAGATCGCCGGCGAGCGCATCAAGAGCAAAATTGAAGAAGCTTTCGGCGACCTTCAGCGCGATGCCGTGCTGCCGGGTTTCCGTCGCGGCCGCGCGCCCAAGCGTCTGATCGAAAAGCGTTTTGGTGCTGAGCTTCAGAACTCCGTCAAGAACCAGCTTGTTGCCGAAGGCTACCAGAAAGCCGTTGAAGATAACAAGATCTCGGCCCTGGGCGAGCCGGAAATCGACCTGAGCAAGGTTGTCATTCCGGAATCAGGCCCGCTGGTGGTGACAATGGAAGTTGAAGTCACGCCGGAATTTGCCCTGCCGAGCATTGAAAAACTCGCAGTCAAAAAGCCGAAGCTTGAGGCCAACGAAGAACGCCTGACCCTTGCGGTTGACAATCTTCGCCGCCACTTTGGCCACTGGCATGATTCAGAAGGCGCTGCCGAGAAGGGCAACACCGTTCTGGCCGACGTCAAGGTTCAGACTGAAGACAACACCATCATCGCCGAAGAAAAGAACGTCTCGCTGATGGTCAATCCGGGCAGCATCGCCGGTGTGCGTTTTGAGGATCTGGGCGACAAACTGGCCGGCAAAAAGGCCGGCGACGCGGTGACCTTTGACGGCACGATCCCGGCCGAGCACGTGCAGGAAAACCTCCGCGGCAAAAAGATCACCATCAACCTCACAATCAACAAAGTACGCCACGAGCACCTGCCGGAAGTCAATGAAGAATTTGCCAAGATGCTTGGCTTTGACAACATTGACGCGCTCAAGAACGACCTCAAGGAACGCCTGGTCGTTCAGCTTGAGCAGGAAACCAAAGGCGCCATGGCGCAGCAGGTTTACCGCTACCTGATCAAGAACACCAATTTTGATCTGCCGCCGAACCTCAGCCAGCGCCAGCAGGCAAACGTTCTGCGTCGCAAGGCCACCGAGCTCATGGAGCGCGGAGTGCCGGAAACCGACATCATTCAGCACATTGATCAGCTTCGCATCGCCTCAAGCCAGCAGGCTTCGGTTGATCTCAAGCTGTTCTTTATCCTGGGCAAACTGGCCGAGCAGTTCAGCATTGATGTAAACGAGGCGGAGCTCAATGCCCGCGTCGCATCAATCGCCGGCATGTATGGCCGCCGTCCGGAGAAACTCAAGCAGCAGATGGCCCAGACCGGCCAGCTTGAGCAGCTCTTCCTTCAGGTTCGTGATGGCAAGGTGGTTGACAAGATCCTCGAAACCGCCGAGATCACCGAAGTGGATGAGAAGACGCTTGCCGACGAGCTCAAGAACAATCCGCTCACGGCCGGCCCGAACGTTTCCGGCGTCAGCACCGCCAAGTAATTGGCCGCCTGATATCGGTTAAAAACTAAAAACAAAAATCCCCGGGATGATAAATCCCGGGGATTTTTCATTTTTATAGTAAGTTTGCAATAAACAAGCCCCATGTCTTTTACAGGATAGGGCACAAACCAATCATCTCAGGCAATTGCTCATGACTCGTTATTTTTTTGTGCCGCGCGGCCAAATTACGAAGTTCTCTGATACATGCGAAAAGACCCCGGTATGCCGAGCACTGGCTCTATATTATAGGTACTGTGGAGTTCTAACAAAATATTTCCATTTGTACCTGGCGGAAGTATGCCATCGGTTCGCGAAGCCGCCAGACTTCCGGCTCATTGATCGTCCCGAACTTCTGCTTCCATCCGTAAAATGTTGATTCTGAGATCCCGTGATTCCGGCAGATCTCTGCGATACTCACCTGGCCAGAATCACCTTCACGCAAGATCGCCACAATCTGCTCGTCCGAAAATCGCTTCTTCATCCTGTATGCTCCCGCTTTTTACTTCACGGAAGTCTACACTATCCACCGGCGTCAGTTTAGGGGGGCAGGACACAATAGTTGGTAACCGGCAAATGACAAATCATGCTCAGGCCAAAACGTATTGCAATGAGGATTCCTTGCTGGTTGAGGATTGCCAGGTGAGGGTGTACTGGCCGCGGAAACCGCGGAAGTGAACGCGGCCGTCCTTATCAGCTTTGGCCGTGGTGCGCGTTTTCCATTCGTGGTTGATCAGGTCATTGAGTGCAAAGTAAGATGGTTTCGGCTCCATATCAAGGGAAAACAGGCCGGAAACAGCCGGTTCGCCCGGCGCGCCGCAACCGTCAACGACATTCCACCAGGTAATACCCATGACGGATTTATAACTGAACCAAAGGCGATAAAGATTGCGGGCGATGACGGCTTGAATGGCCTGTCCGCGCGCGTCATTGTTGGGCGAAGTGATGGTGATCTCGCTCATATGAATCGGCAAACCCGGTTGAGAAATACGCTCAAGCGTTTCCCATACCGAGGACGGCGACTGAATATTTGATTTACCCTCGGCGATATCAAGGCAGTCCTGCGGATTAAACAGATGCATCTGCGCGCCCATGAGATCAATCTTGCAGTTGCGAGATAAAAGATCCTTTACTTGATTGGGAAAATGCTGCGTCATGTTGTAATCGTTAATGACAAACTGCGATTCTTTGGGCAAAATGCCCTCGGCAATCTTAAAAGAACGATACGTATAGTCGCCCGGCATCGGGCCATACCAGCTTTTGGTATATCCGCTGGCAGGGTGCATGACGCCGCGGCTAAAATCGCCGGCGCTTTCGTTGACGACATCCCAACTGTTAAAGCGATTTTTATATCGTAACGCGATACGCATGATGCGCTGTGCCAAAGTCGTATTGAGAATCTCAACAAATTCCGGAAGCAATTTTTCAATCTGCTCGGCGCTTAAATCTTCAAATAGCTTCAGATTATTGGGCAAAACACCATTGGTATCAGGTGTGCGCTGAGCAAGAACCTGACTGCGATAGGGCTCCGGCAGTTTGGCAAGCAGCCATTGCGGATAATTCCATCTCGGAGAACCCCACACCAAAGTGTGGCCGTGACGGCGAATCCCTTTTTGCTCGCAAAATTCCACGAGTTGATCCGTTGATGGCCGGCGCCAGTGCGGCTGGCGCTTGGGATCGCTGACCGTATTCCAGAACTCCGCCGTATCCTGGTATTCGGTCTCAAAGCGAAGTTTGCCTTCAACTGGCTCAAAAGGGGCCCAGTAAAACGGAATCGTGGCAGAATTAAAAAGCGTGCCGTAAAGCTCCTTGTAGCGGCGATTGCGCTCATCATTGCCAAGCTGGTTAAAATTAAAAATGTGCGCGCCGAAAACGAAGGAATGGGATGTCTGTTCAATTTTGACTTCCGCACCGGCAGGAATATCGCTGAGTTGCACGCAGGCATCAGCCTTGCGATTGGCCTCAATATCGCGATCAATGCGGGCCTGAATATCCGGATTCCAGATTTTCCAGTAAGCCTCGCTCATGGCTGCGGCCTGAGTTGCCCGTGCGTCGGGAGATTCCTGATAGGGTGTCATGGCACGAAATTCCTTATCAAACAAGATAGTGCACAATTGGTTGACGGGCAAACGCCGGGGTTTATCAGAAGTATCCGCCTTTGGCGATGATTTCCTTGATGGTTTCGCCGCTGCGCACCCAGTCAAAAATATGGTCTTCGTTGCGGCGGATGGCTTCGGCGCGCAGGAGAACCTCATAAGCGATTGCGCGCGGCACGCACAGCACGCCATCAATATCGCCCATGATCAGGTCGCCCGGGCGCACTGTGACGTGGCCGATTTTAATCGGAACCTGATAATGCGTGATCATGCAGCGGCCAAGCGATCCGTTGCTGGTGCGGTAGCGATAGTAAACGGGGAAGTTCTGCTCAAGAATCTGCTTGGTGTCGCGGATTCCGCCGGCGATAACCGCGCCGCGGATGCCTTTTTTGATGGCCGTTGCGGTCATGACGCCGCCCCAGAGAGAGGCTTCCGTATCGGCCGACGTATCCCAGACGATAATGCCGCCAGGCCTCATCTGGTCAAGCATTTGCGCGCGAAAGGTCATTTCGCCCTGAATCATGACATTCGGCGCGCTTTTGACGGTAAATGCGATACCGGCGACGGTCATCTCATTTTGTAATGGAATAATATCAGATGGTAGATTTTGCTCAAGCAGGCAGAACTCACGCATGACGTCATTGATTGCGCCGGTGTAAAGCGCCTCATAACGTTTGCAGAGTTCATCTTCTGAAATCGGAAACGGATTGACGGGGATAAACTGGCGGGACTCAATGAGCTTGTCAAGGTTCATGAGGCCGGCTTCTTTATTCGGTGATGGTTGTCCTTGTGACATAACGTATTCCTTCAAATGATTGAGAAAAATTAAAGATGCATGCCGCCGTCAACCAGCAATGTTGTGCCGGTGATGTAGCGGCCGGCATCAGAGCAGAGCAGCAAAGCTGCGCCGACGCAATCTTCGGCAATGCCCTCAAAATGAACGGGAATCTTGCTGAGCACTTTCTGCCGATATTCCGAATTGGCAAGCGCATCGGCGTTGCGATCGGTAGCAATCACGCCGGGAGAAAGATTGTTAACCGTAATTCCGGCTTGCGCCACCTGAACTGCGATGTTGCGGACAAGGCTTTCCTGCGCGCATTTGCTGGCGGCGTATACCGCCATATCAGGATGAGGCTTAAATTCCTGCACGCTGCCGATGGTTAAGATGCGGCCCCATTTGCGATCTGTCATGGCCGGGGCGGCAAGCTGCATGAGTTCAAGCGATGCGTGAAGATTGGCGTTGATCTGCTGATCAAATTCATCGGGAGTAATCTGCTGCCAGGATTTGCGAATCTGCACGCTGGCATTGAGAACAAGAATATCCGGTGCGCCCAGAGATGCCGTAGCATCCTGATAAATCTGCTTTGCCGCGCCGGGGGCGGAAAGATCTCCCTGAACCGTGGCCGACTTTACGCCGATTTTTTCAATGGCATCCGCGGTGGCAATGGCTTTATCCCGATTGCCGACGTAATGCACGATGACATTGGCGCCGGTCTGCGCAAGGCCGATTGCGATGGCATGGCCGATGCCTCGGCTTGCGCCGGTGACAAGGGCGGTTTTGCCGGAGAGATTAAAAATATCCTGAAGATTCATTCCTTTATATCCTGTTATTTTGCAAGAGCCGGTGACAGGGCGTACATTTTTTTCATGGTATCCGCGGCCGGTTTGCCATCAAGGGTAAAGCCGGTATTTCCCGTGGGATCAATTTCATACTGAGGCCGGCGCTGCTGCTCATCCCATTTCCACCAATACAGTCCGCGCCACCAGGGTTCAGGACTAAACGCGCGAATGACAGCCTCAAGATAGCGAGCCTGTTCGTGGCCGTCATAGGGGCCTGAATTTTGGTATTGTGATGTTGTGACTGCGCCGCCAGCGACGGAACGACAACCGCATTCCGCGAAGAAAATGGGTTTCCCGATCTTTGATGCGATGTTGCGCAGGCGCGCAACGGAACGCTGTAAATATTCAATCATGACTTCAACGGATGCGCCCGGGGCATCGGCCGCTTTGTCGTAAAAACTATAGCCGATTATATCAAGATGTTTATACCAATCTTCGCATTCCTGTCCGGGATGCGGCTGATCGGCGTTATACGTAACGGCTCCGTGGTATACAGTACGAAGTTCCTTGATCGCCTGTGACCAACGCTGCGACTGTTTTTGCGTTCCGAGCATTTCGCAGCCTGCGCTCATGATTTCGACACCATAACGCTCTGCAAGTCGTCCGTAATGCAGCAACATGGCCGTATTGCTTTTGAACCAATCTCCCCAGTAATCCGTGGTGATGCCCTGAATCTGCTGGTGATTTTCCGGAAAATTGATCATGCCGCGCCAGACGCTGTCGTGGCATTCAATGATCGGTTTGAGCATTACGCGGATGCCGCGGTCATGAAAAATCTCGATAATTCGGGCGAGTTCATCATCCGATGGCGTGTATTCAAAATCGCGATACATGCGTGTTGCGCTATAACTGTCCTGCATAATGGTGGCCATCAGCGCCACCCAACGAACGTTAAGCGCGGCCATGCGATCAATTTGCGCCAGTGCATGCTCGGTGCTGTAGTAGCCGTTTTTGGCAAGGAAGCCAAAACTCATGCCCCAAAAACGTTCATTTAATCCGATCATAAAAGACGAGCTCCGGGGTTAGTCCAATTCATAACGAATTACACTCCGCCGACAATCGGATACCAGTCTGGCCGGCGCGGGTCCTGATGGAATCGCGCGTAATAATCGCCTTTTTCTTCGTAATATTTTTCGTAGCGTGCCATTTTTTCTTCATCAAGCTTGACGCCAAGTCCCGGGCCTTTTGGTACTTCAACGCAGCCGTTCTTATATGGCATCAGGCCGCCCTCAATGATGTCATCCGTGAGGTAGTGATAGTGCGCGTCGCCGGCGTATGTCATATGCGGGATGGTGCTGGCGGTATGCAGCATGGCGGCAAGCTCAATGCCAAATTCCGCGCCGCTGTGCATTGCAACGCCCAGTCCGAAGGTATGGCAGATCGCGGCCAGATCCTTGACGCCTTTGGGGCCTTCCCAGTAATGAATATCCGTCAGCACGATATCAACGGATCCCATGCGGATGGCCGGGGCAAGGTCGTCAAATTTGGCCGGGTACATGTTGCTGGCTACCGGAATGCGGATCTGTTTGCGCACGGCCGCGTTACCTTCAAGTCCCCATGAGGGATCCTCAAAATATTCAATATCAAATTGCTCAAGATATTTGCCGATGCGCACGGACGTGGGCACGCTCCAGACTCCGTTGGGATCAATGCGCAGGCCGAATCTTGGGCCAAGCCGCTCACGGCAAAGCTTCAGCACGCGCGCTTCCTCCCACGGATCCATCACGCCCGCCTTAAGCTTCATGGCGTTGACGCCAAGAGTCTCATGAAGTTCAACGCACCAATCGGCCATATCTTCTGCCGTCTGGTCATCGCCGCCGCCGGGACGGTCATAACGCCAAAAAAGATAAGCAATCATCGGGATGCGATCGCGCACCGATCCGCCGAGAAGATCACTGACGGGGCGATTGAGAATTTTGCCCTGAATATCAAGGCAAGCCATCTCAATGGCCGCATACAGGCGCGCGTTGCTTATATAATAAATACTGCGGAGGACTTTGAGCTTGATCGTCTCAAGGTGAAAAGGATCAAGGCCGACGATGCGTGGTTTTAGCTTCATGAGCGCGCCGCGCTGATCTCCGCCGCCGACTTCACCCAGGCCCACGACGCCTTCGTCGGTAATCAACTCAAGAATCGTGCGCAGCAGGTAACCCGGATGTACGCCGGTGTTATGACGCAACTGGCAGGTCATCGGAATGGCGACGCAGCGGACACGCATGTCAACAATCTTCACGAAATAATCTCCTTGCTTTTACTGACCATGATGCAGCAATTCCTGGCATTCGCGAACAGTGGCCAGCAGATGTTTTTTGAATGATGCGCAGCGGGGCGGTTCATAATCATGTGCCATGCCAAGCAGCGTAATGGCAGCAAGAACTTCATTCTTTGGCCCGCGAATGGGTGCAGACATCGTATGAATATGCGGCAGATACTGGCCGGAATCCTGGCAAATGCCGGTCTTTTTGCATTCCTGAATACGCTTGAGCACGTCGGCCGGTTTCTGGTATCGCCAGCATTCGGCCGACGCTTTATGAATAATGTTCTCCGCTTCCTCTTTTGAATAATCAAGCATGAGCGCCGCGCCGGATGATCCAAAAACAAGCGGAAATTTGACTCCGACGCGAGCGGTAATTCCCATTGAGTCCGGCGACTCAAGGCGGAAGATCGTCAGAGCGTCACTCCCATCGCGCACGGATAACTTTAATCCGAGCCGAGTTTGTTCACTAAGCGACATCAGCGGCATGCGCACCGCATCAATGAGCATCTTATGATTCATAAACGGCTCAAGCAGGGGCGCAATGCCATAAGAAAGGCAATATCCCACGCCGCTGACGCGCGGCTTGAGCCAGTCGGCCGCCATGAGCGTTCTGATAATGCGGAAAACGGTCGTTTGCGGTATGCCAAGAGATTTGGCCAGTTCCGCAATGGAGTAATTTGACGCCGTACTGGCAATCGCATTCAAAATGCGAATGGTTTTTTCAACAGACGGTATTGAATCCTGATTCTTCATCGTATGACTCAAAGAACTGATGCCCAAAATATATGGCAATGACGTTTGCCGCTGTATGTGACTGAGCTGAATATACCACAGATCAACGATTCTGCGATCTATTTGTTACGTTTCGTTTCAGAAATCATTCCTAAATAGAAATGGCATTCAGGGCCGACATTCTGCCTCAGCAGAAGTGTTGCATCGAAATGGTGCGAATTATTCTGGTATTCACGCCACGTTCACGATTTCTTAACTCGAACAGATTCAAATACGCGCCGTTTTATGTTTATTCGAGAGAGAGGAAGAGGTCATCATGCAAAAGACTGAGACTATTGTGCGTCTGTTGGCCGGTTGCGTTCTGCTTGCCGCAGGTGCGTCTGCGGCGCACGCATCCGCAACGTACCTGGGTTCCGCATATTTGCCGAAAACGGCTACTGATCAGAGCGGATTGAGCGATACGCTTGAGGACGGGGCTTCTGACGCGTTGCTTTCGTTTGGTTCGGCCATCACCTACAGCGGCTTCGGTGATATCTTTTATGCTCTGCCGGATCGCGGTCCCAATGCGTCAACGTATGATGCATCAGTTGACAATACCACAAGTTTTAAGACGCGCTACGAGACCATGCGGATCGTGGTGAACACCAGCACGTTTAACGGTACGCCCGGTACCGCGACGGTCAGTATTCAGAATGTTGGTACAACGCTCTTTACCAACGAGTCCGGTCAAAATCTTATTGGCAAATCAGATGCGTACACTGGCAACGTGGCGTCCCAGAACCTGCGCTTTGACCCGGAAGGCATTGCGCGTTCAAAAGATGGCAAGTATGTGTATGTTTCCGATGAGTATGGCCCGAATCTATATAAATTTGACGCCGTCACCGGCCAGCGCGTAGGCGTCATCACGTTGCCCTCTTCGTTTTACATCAGCAATCTCTCAACGCAGGGCAGCAACGAACTCAACAATACTTCCGGCCGGCAGGCCAATCGCGGCATGGAGGGCCTGGCCATTTCTCCAGATGGCGGCACGCTTTTTGGCATCATGCAAAATGCACTGATTCAGGATCACGCTCTGAATGCCAGCAACAGCCGCGTGGGCCTGAATAACCGTATGGTCAAGGTTGACCTGGCAACCGGCGCGACGCAGGAATACGTTTATCATCTTGAGAACAAGAGCAATGGCGTCAACGAAATCCTGGCCGTCAATGATCACCAGTTCCTGGTGATTGAACGTGACGGCAAGTATGGCAACGAGGCGGCGTTTAAGAAGATTTATCTCATTGATACGACCGGCGCTAGTGATGTCAGCGGTGTGGCCAGTCTGCCGCAGACGAATCTTGATCCGGGCACAACGGCGGTCAGCAAAACATTATTTATTGATCTGCTTTCGGAACTGAGCAGTTACTTTGTGGCTCCGGGCGATCTGGCCGGCGAGCATTCTCTGTTCCCGGAAAAATTTGAGGGCCTTGCCTGGGGCAAGGATATTGACACCAATGGCGATACGATTCTTGATGCGCACACGCTTCTGGTGACAACTGATAACGATTTTAGCAGTGATTCCTACGTATTTGCCTTTGCTATTTCTTATGCGGATCTGCCGGGATTTGTTGCCCAGGCCGTGCCGGAACCTGCCTCGCTTGGCGTAATCGCCATTGGCGCGGCCATGTTGTTGGGCCGCCGCCGCAAATAAATCATCAATAAAAAATGCTTATAGAGCAGGGGCGATTGAAAAAATCGTCCCTGCTTTTTTATCGTCATGATGCGGATATTATAGTTTATCGTTGAGCAGCAAGCGGCAACCGATAAATATCAGAATGCCGCCAAGCGCGCGATCAAGCCATGCTGAGAGTTTTGTTTTTCGTAATGAGCGTGCGCCATGATGCGCCAGGTAGGCATATGCGGCCTGAACGATGCTATCAAGGATAATCGTCGGCAGCAGAAGAATGCCCAATTGCAGCAGAAAATGTTCCGGATCAATAAACTGCGGTAAAAAAGCGCCCATGAACAAAAGCGCTTTGGGATTGGTGATCTGAACCAGAACCCCCTGAAAATATAAACTGCGATGATTAGCCGATATATTTTCCGCAGGTTTTTCTGAGAGGGCGGCGGGCGCAGTTTTTTTGAATGAAAAATAGATATGTTTGCCGCCAAGATACATGAGATAAAGCGCGCCGGCGCAGCGAATGACGGTAAATGCCGTATGCGCCGCGGTAAGAATTGCGCCCAGACCAAGCGCAATGCATAAAAAGAAAAGAATGCTGACTGTTTGCAGTCCGGCAAGCCCGCGCAGACTTGCGCTAAAACCATAACGTGTTGACTGGCCGATCAGGCAAAACACGGCCGGCCCGGGCGTGAGCACAATAATCAACCACGTGACAAAATAAGTCGCAAGAACATGTACACTCATCGTGCGGATCTTTCGTGCGATAGCCGAAGCCAATTACAGGTCAACATGAATTTTCAGCATGTGCCAGCGCAGGCGCGCAAGGGCCATCTGCGCTGCGCGCAGGCGGATTTCCGCACGATTGCCAAAGAAATTATGCCTGATGGCCTGCGTGCCCTGCGGCGTGGCAAGCGCAATCCACACGGTGCCGACAGGTTTTTCTGCGGTGCCGCCATCAGGCCCGGCCACACCTGTAATGCCGATGCCGTAAGTTGCGCCGGCAAGCTTGCGTGCATTTTGCGCCATCGCCACCGCGGCAGGCTCACTGACCGCGCCGTTTTCGGCAATCAACTGCGGATCAATATTAAGGCGGTCAATCTTGGCTTGATTGGCATACGTCACAAATCCCTGCTCAAAAACGGCAGAGGAGCCGGGCGTATCCGTCAATAATTTGGCAAGCAAACCGCCGGTGCAGGATTCGGCGGTAGCAACAGTTTCTTTGCGGTCAATCAACAGTTGAGTGACAACCTGCTCAAGTGTTTGTTCGTCGCGGCCAAAAATCCACTGGCCGAGGCGCTCATCAACCTGCTTGCGGATTTTCTCAACCATATCGGCCGCAACCTGTGGTGTGCCGGTGGCATAAATACGTACTGAGACAATGCCCTCATGCACGGTTGTGCCCACGGCCGGGTTTGCGCCGCGCACCATAAGATCCTTGATCTTTTCGCCAAGCGTTGATTCGCCCATGCCATAACTGCTGAATTTGGCCGTGATGGTAATCGTGTCGCCGGCCAGGGCACGCAGATCCGGCAATACGTCGCGCGTGAACATATCTCTCATTTCGCGCGGAACGCCGGGCATAACCCATATGCGTGCTTTGTCATAGCGCGCCTTGATGCCGGGCGCCGTACCGCCAAGATTTTTGATGCACGTGGCCGATTGTGGCCGTTGCGCCTGAACATTATTGACATCAGGCATAGGGCGCTTACGCGATGCGAAATAATCCTGAATATCCGCAAGCGCAAGCGGATCTGTGATCAATGGTTCATGCATAGCCTCAGCAAGCGCCGCGCGCGTGAGGTCATCATCAGTAGGACCAAGACCGCCGGAAATCAGCACAATCGGATATTGCGCGCACGCCTCGCGAATCAACTTAACAATCGCTGGCTGATAATCGCTTGTGGTTAAGTGCACCGCCGTATGAACGCCAATCGTTGTTAACTGGGCCGAAATCCACGATGCATTGGTGTTAACGGTCAGTCCGGAAACAAGCTCATCACCGACGGAAATAACGCATGCGAACATAAAATTTATTTCTGCTTTCTACGAAAAAAGGCGGCTTACGTGCGCCATATCCGCAACAATTATATCATATTGGCAAAAAATGGTTTATTTCATTACGGCCGTGATGACCTGAAGACGCCTTGAAAATGTGGTATGATGGTGACTTACGGTTTTTGGAGGTGTCATGCTACCGATTCTCAATGCGTCACGGGATCAGGCCGGGATTGAGGCCATTAAAGGCAAACTGTCGTTGCGGCCGTTGTTGCTGCCGCCAGATGGCGATCAGAGCGCCGCTGCTAAATTTGAGACCGTGCGCGGCATTTTGCGTGACGTTCAGCATCGCGGCGCAGAGGCGCTGGTAGAGTACACCGAAAAATTTGACAAACTCAAATTGACACCCGAAACATTGCGTGTATCTCAAAGCGAAATTGACGCGGCCGTGGCTGCGGCCGATCCGGCATTTGTTAAAGTGCTTGATATCGCCATTGAGAATATCCGCACGTATCAAAAAGCCATGTTGCCGCCGGAACCCAAACCAATCACACCCAAAGGCGGCGGGTTGCTCGGCATTAAATATACGCCGATTGAGCGCGTCGGCATTTATGCGCCTGGCGGGGCCGCGGCGTATCCCTCAACGGTTCTGCATTGCGCGGTGCCGGCCCAGGTTGCGGGCGTAAAAGAACTGGTTCTCTGCTCGCCTTCGCGCGAGGGCCGCATTTCTCCGCATGTGCTGGTGGCGGCGTCGCGCGTGGGGATCAAGGAAATTTACCGCATCGGCGGCGCGCAGGCCATCGCCGCGCTAACTTTTGGCATCAGCGGCAAAATCAACATTAAGCCTGTGGAGAAAATCGTCGGCCCGGGCAATACTTTTGTTCAGCTTGCCAAAAAAGAACTTTACGGCTTGGTTGATATTGATTCATTCGCCGGCCCCAGCGAAGTGATTGTGCTTGCGGATGATACCGCCAAGCCGTATCAGGTTGCGGCGGAACTTTTGGCGCAGGCCGAGCACGCGCCCGGTTCCTGTCTGCTGATTACGGCCAGCGAAAAACTGGCGTGCGCCGTTCAGGCGGAAGTAGAAAAACAGCTTGGCGAAATTACCCGTCAGGCCCTCACACGCGAAGCCATGAAGTTTGCCAGCGCCATCATCGTGACAAAAGATCATGCCGCGGCCATTGCGCTGACGGATGAATTTGCGCCCGAGCATCTTCAGATCACTACGCAGGATGCCATGAGCGATGCCCGGCGCGTGCGTCACGCCGGCGCGATATTTGTCGGCGCGGCAACTCCCGTTGCGGCCGGTGATTACCTGGCAGGCCCGTCGCATGTTCTGCCGACTTCCGGCACGGCGCACTTTTTCAGTGGTCTTTCGGCCGAGAGTTTCCGCAAGCGCACCAGTCTGATTCATTACGAGGACGCCGCGCTTCAGGAAGTCGCGCAATCAATTGACACCTTCGCCAGAGCAGAAGGTTTTGACGCCCACGCCCGCAGCGTGGCCGCGCGTTTGGCATAATTTTTGTGGTCTGTTATTCAGCAAAACAAAAGGACCGCGCCGATAACGGCCGGTCCTTTTCAATTATCACATTATAAATTGCTACATCGCCACATTACATCAGCCCCAATTCAAGTCGCGCGGCCTCTGAGAGCATATCGCGCGACCAGACCGGATCCCACACCAAATCAACATAGGCTTCTGTCACGCCGGGTACGGACTTAACCGCATCGCGAACTTGCTTGACGATGCTCCCGGCCACGGGACATCCCGGCGCGGTAAGCGTCATCTCAATCTTAACATCAGATTCCGGGCCAACCAGAACCGCGTACACAAGTCCCAGATCGTAAATATTCAAAGGAATTTCCGGATCAAAGACCGTTTTGAGCGCGGCAATCACTTTTTCTTCAAGAGCCTGAAGTTCCGGCGATAAATTCTCGCTTTTGCGTGGTTCTTTTGCCGGGCCCGCGCCATCAAGTGAACTTCCGATTTTTTCCCGGATCATGCGTGTGGCAAAATCTTCCGTCGGCACCTGGTTGAGGCTGAGTTTGCGGGAATTTTCGCTCATACTGACACCTGACATAAGGAACTATAGCACACAGAAGTCACAAAGAAGAGAATAAGGAAAGAATAGCAAATTTCAAATGACAAAGTTTATATTGCTGTAATATTCAATAACTAAATAAAATTTGTCATTTGTGCATTGTTTTCCTCTCTGTTTTGTGACCAAAACATTGCCAAAACGTTCTACAGCGCTCGTCGCGCCAGTGGGACGACGAGTAGAGCAGAAAATCATGCGGATATGGCGATTAGCTCACAACCGCTGGGGTTATGGTTGATATCAGCCGTCACAGAGCATCGTTCAAGCCGGTACTGTGTCCCTTTGTTTTTTTAAGCCTGCGTTCATCTGCGGCAGATTTTTACGCGTTGAGTTTCTTCTCAAGCAGTTCGCCGACCATTTTCGGATCGGCCTTGCCATGCGAAACCTTCATCACTGCTCCGCGCAAGAAGCCCATTGACGCCTGTTTCTTTTTGGGGTTGTTCTTGTAGTCGTCAACGGCTTTGGGATTGGCGGCCAGTGCCTCATCAACCCATTTTTCGGTTGCGCCGGCGTCACGAACCTGAATGACGCCGAGCTTTTCGGCCACGGCTTTGGCATTCTGCGATGGTTCCTTGAGTAGTTCCTCAAAGACCTGAACACTGGCCGTGGCGCTGATCGTGCCGGATTCTACCAGCGTGGCAATCTCTGCAAATTGCTCGGCTGCGAGGCCAAGTTCACTGACGATGACTGTGCGCTCTTCTTTGGCTGTGCGCTCATTGGCGGCTTTTGCGGCCGGGCCAAGAATGAGATTCGTTACGCGCTTGGGGGCTTTGCTCTGCGCGATGGCCGCTTCGTAAAGCTCGGCCACGCTGCGATCCTCAACCAGCGCAACGGCTTCTTTTTCAGAAATGCCGTATTCCTTTATATAGCGCGCGCGGCGCTGAATCGGCAATTCAACAAGCTGCGTTTTAACCTGGTCGCGCCAAGTCGGCGAAACCATCACCGGCACAAGATCCGGATCAGGGAAATAGCGGTAATCGTGCGCTTCTTCCTTGCTGCGCTGAAGAACGGTTTGCCCTTTATCATCATCCCAGCCGTAAGTGAATTTTGAGAACGGCTGCTGAACGCGCCCGCCGGATTCCCATTCGGCAAGCTGACGCTGAACTTCATATTCGCAGGCCTTCTCAACGGCGCGGAAACTGTTGAGATTCTTGACTTCCGTGATCGGTGTCTTGAACGTTTTGCCATTATATTTGATATGCAGATTGATATTGGGCTCAAAACGCATGTGCCCTTGCTGCATGATGCCCTGCGTGACGCCCAGATACCGGCATATGCGGCGAAGTTCCTCGCCAAAAAGGCGGGCTTCTTCCGGCGATTGCAGATCCGGCTCGGTCACGATCTCCAGCAGCGGCGTGCCGGCGCGATTGAGGTCAACCTGGCTGTGCGTGGCGTCGCCCTCATGCATCAGCTTGCCGGCGTCTTCTTCAAGATGCGCGCGGCGAATGCGAACGGTCTTGCTTGAGCCGTCGGCCAGCGGAAGTTCAATTTTGCCTTCGCCGCAAAGCGGCAAATCATACTGGCTGATCTGGTAATTCTTGGGCAAATCAGGATAGTAATAACTCTTGCGATCCCACTTGGTAAAGCTGGCAATTTCGCAATTAAGAGCAAGGCCGACCATCATGGCCATCTCAACTGCGCGTTTATTGATCACCGGCAGCACGCCAGGCATGCCCAGCACAACCGGATCAACCATTGAATTGGCCTCTGCGCCAAAGTTACCGGGATACGCCACGTTTGCCGCGCCTGTGAACATTTTGCTTTTGGTCGCAAGCTCAACGTGAATTTCCATGCCGACCAGAACTTTGTATTCAATGTCAGTTGCCAGAGTCATTGTTTAACGTCTCCTATAATTCCCAGCTATTGTAAACGAGGAACGCTCCTGAGAAAATGTTACAATGCGGTAATTTATAATGTGGTAATTATAATATGTGCCAAAATGTTTTAGCGCATGACCTGCCGCCACGCTATCGCGGGGCGGCTTTGTAAGTCTGTCAACTGTTATTTCTTTTTGGCATCCGCACTAAAGGCGTGATAAAACGAAACTCCGGAAACGATCACGAGACGCGATTTTTGACAATGAACGATCAACGACAAACGATTAACGATTTTTATGATGTCATAGTCATCGGCGGCGGGCATGCCGGCGCAGAGGCCGCGTGGGCCGCGGCGCATATGCTTGCCAATGGTAAAGTCGCCCTGATTACGATGGACCCGCAGGCTATCGGACGCATGAGCTGTAATCCGGCCATCGGCGGACTTGCCAAAGGGCAAATCGTCCGCGAAATTGATGCGCTTGGCGGGCTGATGGGCCGCGCCATTGACGCAACAGGCATACAGTTTCGCATGCTCAATCGCAGCAAAGGGCCGGCCGTTCAAAGTCCGCGCGCACAGGCGGATAAATATGCCTACGCGCGCGAAGTTCAGCGCCTGCTGCGCGAGGAATGCCCCAATTTGACTATCGTGGCCGGCATTGCCGATAAGTTGCTGGCAACGGAGCAGGGTGGCCAAAAGGTCATCAGCGGCGTGGTGATGGAAAATGGCCGGCATTTGGCATGCCAAGCGGTTGTGATGACGACCGGAACTTTTCTGCGCGGGCTCATGCATACCGGCGAGCAAAAGACCGAAGGCGGCCGCGTGGGCGAGCAATCCTCGCGCGGACTTTCCGGATCGCTTGCTGATCTTGGCTTTGAGCTTGGCCGGCTTAAGACCGGCACGCCGCCGCGCATCGCGGCCGAGAGCATCAATTATGACGGGCTTGAGGCGCAGGCCGGGGATGATCCGCCGATTCCCTTCAGCGATATGACGCGGCCGGGAGATTTTCCCAAGCTGCGCCAGGTGGCGTGTCACATCACATGGACCAATGCGCGCGTGCATGAATTGATCAAGAGTAATCTGCATCGTGCGCCGATGTATAGCGGGCAGATCAAAAGCCGCGGCCCGCGTTATTGCCCCAGTATTGAAGATAAAGTCGTGCGTTTTGCCGATAAGGAACGCCACCAGATTTTTCTTGAGCCCGAAAGTCTTGAGACAAACGAAATTTACTGCAACGGAATCTCGACGAGCCTGCCGAAAGACGTTCAGGACGAAATCATCCGCAGCATCGGCGGCCTTGAGCATGCCAAAATTCTCCGCTACGGCTACGCGGTTGAGTATGATTTTGTGCCCACGCACCAGATCTTTGCCACGCTTGAGACACGCATTGTCGGCGGACTTTATTTTGCCGGGCAAATCAACGGCACCAGCGGTTATGAAGAAGCCGGCGGACAAGGGCAAATGGCCGGCATTAACGCGGCGCAAAAAATTCTCGGCAAATCATCGGTGGTGCTGCGGCGCGATCAGGCCTATATCGGCGTGATGATTGACGACCTGATTACCAAAACGCCCACTGAGCCGTATCGCATGTTCACCAGCCGCGCGGAATATCGCCTTGTGCTGCGCAGCGATAATACGGATCAGCGCCTGACGCCGCTCGGTTACCAGATCGGCCTCGCCACGCCTGAGCGTCATGCGCAACTGGCGGCTAAAGCTGAGGCGATCAATCAGCTCACGGCCGCGCTTAAGCATGCCAAGTTACCCATTGGTAACAACGGATCAACGGCCTACGACATGATGCGGCGGCCTGATATTGAGTGGCAGGCGTTGACGGCATCGCATGAGCAGCTTGCTTCGCTTGCTGCGCAGTTTACCCCGGCCGTGTGGGAACAAGTTCAAATTGCCGCGCGCTATTCCGGTTATATTGAGCGGGAAAAGAAATCCGCCGAACGACTGCATGAACTTGAGGACAAACTCATCCCGGCGAATTTTGATTTTGCGGGAATCAACGAGCTTCGCAAGGAAGCGCGCCAGTGCCTGACTCATTTTAAGCCCGGCACGCTTGGCCAGGCTTCGCGGCTTGAGGGTATTACCCCCAATGACCTGACGGTGTTAATGCTGCATCTGAGAAGTTAACGAATGGCCTTGTTGAAAAGATTGAGCAAGCCCCATCCTTTTAGAGGATGGGGCACAAACGATCATCCAGAAATGATTGCATCCTATAGGTGTTATGTGTTTTCTTTAACAGTTTGTGCCCCGTGCCATAAAGGCGACGGGGCTTGGTTAATGATCTTTTGAGCATAGCATTAACGAATACATTTTACGAATTGAGAGGCGCGCACGTGCCGTTAAAATAATATTGCAGCGGAAGCACCGTGGCCGGAATTTTATGCTGCGGATTTTCTATTTTCTGCCGCAGCATTCGCACGGCCGTTTGCCCGGCGATGTCGGCCGGCACCAGAACCGTACTGATGTTCGCGCCGACATTACTCACCAGTTCATGGCTGAACGTGATGACGGAAAGATCTTCCGGCACGCGTAGTTTTTCAAGCGATGCGGCGTACAAAATACGCTCGGCAAATTGATCATAGGCAATGATCGCGGTGGGGCGGTCAGGGCCTCGTAATATGGCGCGCGTAGCCTCAAGCCGCTGAGAATCATGCACGCCAAAGATTGATTCGCGCAACATCGGCGTCAACCCTGCTTCCTGCATGGCAGCGATATATCCGGTAAAACGGTCATCGCAACTGTAATGCAGTCGCGCGTCCTGAGCTGTTTTTTCGTTGACAAAATGCATCAGCATGATTTTCTTGTGGCCAAGCTTGATGAGATGTTCCGTGGCCGCTTTGGCCGCATTGATATCGTCGTAATAGACGCAGTCTGTTTTCTGCTTGGTGTTGATCCATATTGACGGAATTTTGTAATGATTGAGCATTCGCTGCATGGCAAGCGGAATATGATCCGTGTAGTTAATCAGCAGTCCGTCGCAGCACAAATGGCGCAAAATGGTCGGCACCAGATGTTCGTCAGTCAATTTTTCATCGGGCAATTTTGAGACCAGCAGCCGCAGTTCGTGGCGCGCCAGTTCGTCATGAATATGGTAAAAAAGAGCCTCCGGCAGATGACTGTGATGACGATCCGCACTAAGCACCAGCGCCACGCAATCAAAACGACCCCGGCGCACCGCACGCGCGGAACTGTTTGGCAGATATCCCAGCTTTTTTGCCAGTGTGCGGATTTCTTCCGCCCGGCGGGCCGTTCCTGCCCATACTTCCTTGTTTTCTCCGCGTAAGACCCGCAGAACCGTACTGGGCGATACTCCGACTGAGACGGCAATTTGTTTTAGCTTGTCCATGAATGACCTGATATCCGCAATGACTGGGCGGCATCTTGTGACTATTTGCGCCCGCTTAAGGCCACATACTATACGGTATATGATGAGTGTCATAAAGTGACTTGGCAATCGTTATCATTCCGGCCGGGATTCGTGGTAATATGCCGCTGGCATGATATTGATGCGGATTGACGATGTTCCGCGTTGATGATGATGTTCTGCCGCATTGCGGGGAGTTTTCTTTGTCTCATACATGGTTGATATGGCAGCTTGTGGATTCCGCATTTCCGTCAGGAAGTTTTGCGCACTCCGGCGGACTTGAGGCCGCCTGGCAGCATGGCCATGTTCCCGGCGGTTCGGGATTACGCGGTTTTTTGCGGGAATCTCTCTGGCAGGCCGCTTACGGAAGCGTGCCGCTGATTCTTTCCGCTCATGCCCAGCCGGCGCAACTTGCTGAATTTGACGCGCTTGCTGATGCTTTTTTGAGCAATCATGTCACAAATCGCGCCAGTCGGGCGCAAGGCCGCGCGCTGCTGGCCACATCGCGATCGGTTTTTCCTGCGGTATCCTCGCTTGAGGATGCATATACTTTATGCTTGACTCACAAACTTGCTCAGCACCTTGCGCCGGTTTTTGGCATCGTCACGGCCGGTCTTAAGTTGACGCGCACAGAGGCTACGCATGCCTTTTTGTATCAGACTTTGCGCGGGCTTGTTTCCTCGGCCGTGCGTTTATCAATCGTCGGCCCGCTTGAGGGCCAGCGCATTCAGGCGGAGTTTTCGCCGGAGCTTGATGATATTGCCGCCGCGGCCGAGAAGCTGACTCTTGATGATCTTTCGCAATGTTCTCCTATGCAGGATTTATTTCAGGCGACGCAGGATCGCCTGTATTCCCGTTTGTTTCAAAGCTGATTTGGCTTTGATTTTATCGTGGAGGAAAAACGCTTATGCATTCTGGCGGTTCACCCAATCCGGTTTTTGTTCCTTACGTTCCCGGCAATGATCATGGGCATACGCATGAGCACATGGAGAATCCGGGCCATTATGATGAGCGCGAAATGCCGCTTGTCTCCCGTGATTTTGGCAAGCGCGCTTTTACCGTCGGCATCGGCGGGCCTGTGGGCAGCGGCAAAACCGCGCTGATGCTCAAGCTCTGCCAGACCTTGCGCGGCAAAATTAACATGGCCGCCGTGACGAACGATATTTTTACCCGCGAAGATGGCGAGTTCCTCACGCGTCATGAGGCGCTTGAGCCTGAGCGCATCGTGGCCGTTGAGACGGGCGGCTGTCCGCATGCGGCCATTCGCGAGGATATTTCCGCAAATCTTGTCGCCCTTGAGGATCTTCAGCACAAATTTCATACCGACTTGCTATTGCTTGAATCAGGCGGCGATAACCTTGCTGCTCACTTCAGCCGTGAACTTGCCGACTATACCGTTTACGTTATTGACGTTTCCGGCGGCGATAAAATTCCGCGCAAGGGTGGCCCGGGCATTACGCAGGCCGATCTTCTGGTCATCAATAAAACGGATCTCGCCGCAGCCATCGGCGCTGATCTTGACGTCATGGCGCGCGATGCCAAAAAAATGCGTGGCGATGGCCCCTTTTTATTCGCACAAGTTAAGCATGGCGTGGGTGTTCCTGAGATCGTGGAGCTTATATTAAAGGCATACGAGTCTGCGGTGCATAAAAAATAAGCAGCAAATCACATCAACAAGCATGAAAAAGAGTAAAGTGTCGCTTGATGCGACACTTTTTCTTTTGCACTGCAACTGTTCTGTACATCAATATCAGCAATACGTTAAGAAAAGTCGCACCGTTTTTATTCGCATCAACGTCACATAAAAGTCATTCCTCATCAGAAGCATGGTACATCCTTTGCAATCATGAACAATGTAAAGTGGTCGTGATAGTCGTGATGTCATGGCTATAACATTCGGCAAGCCTGCTGTGTGGGCAGTAAGGGGCGCCGACAACCTGCATTTGTGGAAGGAATGTGCATGCTCAAATCTTTGGCGAAGGTGTTCCTTGCCGCGGCAATTGCTGCGTCATGGCTACCGCAAAATCTATTTGCGGCAGAAACGGTGAAGATCGGCGTTCTGCATTCGCTCAGCGGAACAATGGCCATCTCCGAAACGTCACTGCGTGACGTGGTGCTGATGGCTGTTGAAGAAATTAACGCCAAAGGCGGCGTTATGGGTAAGCAGATTGAGCCGGTCGTTGTGGACCCGGCCTCAAACTGGGATCTGTTTGCGGAAAAAGCCAAACAGCTTATCACGCAGGACAAAGTTTCAGTAACCTTCGGTTGCTGGACCTCGGTCAGCCGCAAGAGCGTATTGCCGGTTTTCGAGAGCAATAATGCTTTGCTGTTTTACCCGGTACAGTACGAAGGCGAAGAGCAGTCGCTTAACGTGTTTTACACCGGCGCTTCACCGAACGAGCAGCTTGTTCCGGCTGCTGAATACATGATGAGCGAAGAAGGCGGCGGCTATAAGAAGTTTTACCTGCTGGGCACGGATTACGTGTTCCCGCGTACCGCCAACAAAGTGCTCAAGGCGTTCCTGAAGAGCAAGGGCGTTCCCGATGCCAATATCATTGAGGAATACACGCCTTTCCACCATCAGGATTATCAGACGATCGTCGGTAAGATCAAGCGTTTTGCGGCCGGTGGCGGCGCATGCGTTCTCTCCACGATCAACGGCGACTCAAACGTTCCTTTCTATAAGGAATTTGCCAACCAGGGCCTGACCAGCGCTGACTGTCCGATCATGGCTTTCTCAGTTGCTGAAGACGAACTGCGCGCCATGGACGTGCCGCCGCTCGTAGGCCACCTGGCTTGCTGGAATTACTACCAGACGATTGATACGCCGGAAAACAAGAAGTTCGTGGCTGACTTCAAGGCTTACTGCAAGAAGAATAATCTGCCGGGCGGCGATAGCCGCGTGACGGATGATCCGATTGAGGCTGCCTACTTTGGCGTGTACGTGTGGAAAGCCGCCGTTGAAAAAGCCGGCAGCTTTGATGTGGATAAGGTCCGCGAAGCTGTGTACGGCCTGAAGTTTGATGCTCCGGGCGGCGCAAAGGAAATGGACCCGAAGAACCAGCACACTCTCAAGCCGGTTTATGTCGGCGAGATTCAGAAGGACGGTCAATTCAAGATCGTCTGGAAGAGCAAGGGTCTGGTCAAGCCGGATTCCTACAGCACCTATCTCTGGCCGGATTCGTCAAAGATCCCGGCTCCGACAGGCGGCCCCAAGAAGTAATGATTGTTGTTCTTTGATGCGAGGCGTGCCCCGGGGCTTTCGGGCCCCGGGGCAGCATCAGAAAACAGGAGACTGGCGGGGATGAAAAAAATCGCAATTCTGTTATGTGTATTTTGCGGGATGGCATGTACCGCATTGCGTGCCCAGGAAGCCGGCACACAACCGGCGCCGAAGACGCTGACTGCCGCCGAGGCTGACACTAAAGATGGCTTGGTCGTTGCGGATTTCAGCAAAGGCGCATCGGTTGATCTGCTTAACGAACTTGCCGCCGCGGAAAGCGCGCAGCGCAAAGTTCTTTTTCAAAAGCTTGCCAAAACCGGCGACAAACGTCTTGAGGCCATTTTTCAATTGCTTCAGGAAGGCTCACTGTATCAGTGGCAGGGGCATGTTGTTGAGTGCGCCAATTTTGATACGCGCGACGGGCAGAAGTTCGCGCCGCTGGCAGATCCTTTTACGCACAAACCTTTATTGATGAATCATGAAAAAGTGGTTGTGGCGGCAAGTGAACTCAAGGAGTTTACGGTTTCCCGCCGCGATCGCATTTTTATCCGTGACGCGCTGACCGTTCTTCGGTTATCAAATCCGGATCGGGATGATCGTCTTGCGGCCGTGGTCAAGGCTGGCGAAGGCGCAATCATCAGCACGTTGCCTGCGCTACAGGATATGGTTAATGATGAAAAAGATCCCGGCGTACTGACTGCCGTTAAGGAAAGTATCGCGCTGATCAACCTTGCGCAGAGCGGCGATGACGCGCAGGTCAAACAGACGCGTCTTGATGCGGCTAAAACACTTGGCGAAATGACTTCCGGCCGCGCACTGGGCCGGCTTAAGGAATTGCGCGCCAAAGAGCAGGATGCCTCCGCATTGGCTATATATGACGCAGCGATTGTGCGCATTGAAAAATGGCAGAAAGTTGTGGACTGGTCCGGCAATATCTTCAGCGGACTCTCCGCAAGTTCAATATTGATTCTGATGGCGCTTGGCCTATCGGTGGTTTTCGGCCTCATGGGCGTGATCAACATGGCCCACGGCGAGTTGATGATGATCGGCGCATATGCGACGTACATTGTTCAGCAGATTTTTGTCAACTATCTTCCGCCGGCTTATTTTGACTGGTACTTTGTGCTGGCGATTCCGCTGGCGTTTTTGGCCGCGGCCGCGGCGGGCATTGTTCTTGAGGCAACGGTAATCCGCTTTCTCTATGGCCGGCCGCTTGAGACTTTGCTTGCCACATGGGGCGTGAGCCTGATCCTGATTCAGATTGTTCGCGTGATTTTTGGCGACAACATCGCCGTCAACAGCCCGACATGGCTGCGCGGCAGTTACGAAATTGTTCAGGATATCCGCCTGCCCTATAACCGCATATTCATCATCGGTTTTTGTGTGGTATGCATCGGGCTGATGTACTACATCGTAGAGCGCACGCGGCTTGGTCTTCTGCTGCGTGCCACGACGCAAAATCGCCAGATGGCCGCGAGCCTGGGCGTATCAACAAGAAAAATTGACATGCTGACCTTCGGCCTCGGCGCGGGATTGGCGGGGCTTGCCGGATGCGCGCTGACGCAAATCGGCGGCGTGACGCCTGACATGGGCCAGAATTACGTGATTGATTCGTTCCTGGTTGTGGTCACGGGCGGCGTAGGCAAACTTGCCGGCGCAATCTGGACCGGACTGGGTCTTGGCATGATTAACAAGTTGCTTGAACCGTTGGTGGCCACGGTGTGGGCCAAAGTGCTCATCCTGCTGCTGGTGGTGGCTTTCCTGCAACGCAAACCGTCGGGATTGTTCCCGGCGAAAGGGAGGCTGGCCGATGTTTGACCAGGCGAGTCCCGACTTGTATCGGAGAAAGCGGAAATCCCGCGCGTTTTTCGGCGCGGCCGGAAGAATGCTGCCCGGCGCGGCGTTTGTCTTCCTGCTCGTGGCGGTGCCTCTGCTTTATTCAACAGGCATGATGGGCATTACCACCGTCAATCAGCTCGGGCGCTTTTTGTGCCTGGCGATTGTGGCCATCGGCATTGATATGGTGTGGGGATATGCGGGCATTTTGTCACTGTGCCAGGCGATGTTCTTCTGTTTTGGCGGATACGCCATCGGCATGCATCTTGCTTTGCATGGCCCGCTTGATGGCGACGGCATTCCGCGCGCGCTTTACGTGGTGACATCGCAGGTCAGCGGATTTAAGCTGCCGTGGTTCTGGGTGCCGTTCCGCGAGTTGCCGGTGGCCATGTTCCTGGCGCTGCTTCTGCCGGGCATCGTGGCGTTTATTTTCGGCGTATTTGCCTTCAGAAGCCGCGTGCGCGGCGTCTATTTTTCAATCATCACGCAGGCCACCACATGGGCCGCCACGCTGGTGTTCCGCAAAAACGAGATGAATCTCTGCGGAACAAACGGCCTGACAAACTTTGTCACCATCGGCGGTTTTGATCTGCATGACCCCAAAGTGCTGTTATGGATGTATATCATGACGGTCGTCGCATTGGGCCTTACTTATTTTGTCTGCGAATTTATCGTGCGGTCATGGCTGGGCAAACTGCTCATTGCCGTGCGCGATAACGAAAGCCGCCTGCGATTTGCCAGCTATCAGCCCACGACGATCAAGGTCTTTGTGTTTGTGCTTGGCGCGGTGATCGCGGGTCTTGGCGGCATGCTTTATACGCCGCAGAATGGCATCATCACGCCGTTTAAGATGGAGCCTGCGGTCTCTATCACAATGGTGGTGTGCGTGGCCGTGGGCGGACGCGGAACCCTTTCCGGCGCGGTCCTCGGCGCGCTGCTGGTGAGCTATCTTGAGAGCATCTCAACAAACCTGTTCCCCAGCGCCTGGCCGTTTATTCTCGGCGGACTCTTTGTGCTTGTCACACTGGTGATTCCGGATGGTATCGTCGGCGCGATCCGCAAATGGACGGGACTTTCAGATGATTCCGATCAAGGCGGAGTAAGCGAAGATAAACAATCGGCGGATCGCGAATCAGGCATTGATGATTCCGGAATGCAGATGACAGAGGATGCCCGGAAAGGAGCGCTGACATGAGCCCGCCACTACAAGTGCCCATTGCTCCTTTAACGGAAACGGAATTTGATCACCTGCGCGATAACATGGTGTACATGCAGGATGTCGTGGTTGAATTTGACCGGTTCCGCGCGCTTGATATCAAGCAATTTGGCGTGGGTTATAATGAATTACGCGTTGTCATCGGCCCGAA
The DNA here is from genome assembly GCA_964610975.1 of uncultured Phycisphaeraceae bacterium. Classification (GTDB taxonomy): domain Bacteria; phylum Planctomycetota; class Phycisphaerae; order WQYP01; family WQYP01; genus CAZSYN01. The sequence continues at coordinate 448,428 of CAZSYN010000001.1, read as the reverse complement.
CGGTGCCGGCAAAACCACGCTTTGCGATGTGATCAGCGGAAAAACAAGTGTCAATAAAGGCAACGTTTATTTTGATCAGCGCGAAATAACGCAGCTTCCCGATACCGTGATCGCCAGGCTTGGCGTAGGGCGTAAATTTCAGACGCCGACGGTTTTTGACAGCTTGACCGTGTATGAGAACATGGTGCTGATGCTGCCGGGCCGGCGCGGATTGTTAAAAAATCTGCTGACACGCGAAACGCGCGATCAGCAGGATAAAATCATGACGATTCTCAAGCGCGTGCACCTGGCGGAAGTAGTGCGCCGGCCGGCGAAATATTTAAGTCACGGCCAGCGGCAATGGCTTGAGATCAGCATGCTGATCATTGCCAATCCCAAGTTACTGTTGGTTGATGAACCGGCCGCGGGATTGACGGATGAAGAAACCGGACTTACGGCGGAACTTCTTCTTGAGCTTAAAGGTCAGCACACGATCATGGTCATTGAGCATGATATGGAGTTTGTGCGCCGGCTTAACAGCACGGTAACGGTGCTTTGCGAAGGCAAAGTTCTGGCGGAAGGATCACTTGATGAGGTGCAGCAGAATCCGCAGGTGATTGAGGCGTACCTCGGCCGATAACAAACAATACAGGTATTATTGCAGATGCTGTCAGTAACAGATCTTAGTTTCTCATATGGCGCGGTTCAGGCGCTTGACCGCGTAACGATGCAGATGCCCACCGGGCAGGTCACATGCATCATGGGCCGCAATGGCGTGGGCAAAACCACACTGATGAAGAATATCATCGGCACGCTGCGCTCAAGCGGCGGAAGCATTAAACTTGACGAAAAAGAACTCATGCCGATGCCGCCGCATAAACGCGTGCAGTCAGGATTGGCACTGGTTCCGCAGGGCAGGCAGATTTTTCCGAAACTGACGGTGACGGAAAACTTGATGGTCGGCTGTCAGGCTCGGCCGGATGGCAAGCAGATTATTCCTCAGGAACTTTACGATCTTTTCCCGATTCTCAAAACGATGGGCAAACGACTTGGCGGCGATCTTTCCGGCGGCCAGCAACAGCAACTTGCCATCGCACGCGCATTGGTCGGCGAGCCTAAAGTGCTTTTGCTTGATGAGCCGACGGAAGGCATTCAGCCGAATATCATTCAGCAAATCGGCGAAGTCTTGCGCAAACTGGTGACCGAGCGCGGCATGACGGTCGTGCTCGTAGAGCAGTATCTTGATTTTGTGCGTGAATTTGGCCACAGCTTTTATATGATGAACCGTGGACAGGTGGTCGCATCAGGAACAACTGCTGAACTTTCGCAGGATCTGGTGCGCCAGCATTTGAGCGTATGAGGCACTATGCCCACGGAGATTGAGGAAAACGAGGCTCGGCCGCAGCAGGCCGGGATGTTGCCGCACAAGCACGCAGACATATCCCGCGACGATCCTTGCGTTAATCATGGCTCGCTGGTGTTTGCCGCGGGAGAAAACGGCAAAACCGATATCATTCGCGCGCAGGCACACAGCCCGCTTAAAATTCTCACTCCGGCGCAGCACGGCAAAGGCGCGTGCGCATTTCTCAGTACGTATGGCGGCGGGCTTGTCGCGGGCGATTATATGCGCGTAAACATTCATGTTCAGCGCAATGCCCGCGCGATGATCAGCACGCAGTCTGCGACCAAAGTATACCGGCAAGTTGATGGCAAGGGTTGCGGCCAGGATATGAACGCGGAACTTGAGCCATGCGCAGTGTTTTTTGTGCTGCCCAATCCGGTGATGTGTTTTGCGCACGCCAAATATACACAGAGGCAAGTTTTTAAGATGCCGGCCGATCATTCGGCGGGGCTGTGTCTTGTCGATTGGCTGGTCAGCGGCCGGCGCGCGCGCGGCGAGTATTGGGATCTTGAGGAATATATCTCGCATAACGAAATATGGCTCGCGGAACAGAGAATACTGTATGATAATCTCCGGTTATCGCCTCGGCAGGGAGAACTTAAAAATCCGCAGCGCCTCGGCCGATATCATTGCTTTGCCACGTTGATCATGATTGGCGAGCCGATGAAAAAAGCGTCGTCGGCCATTCTTGAGGAACTCAAGCATCAGCCGATTCAGAAACGTGCGCGGATGACTGCGGCCGCAAGTCCGCTGGCTGATGGTGTGATTTTACGCCTGGCCGGTGTTGATACACAGGAAGTCGCGCGAGAAATTCGCCGCTGGTGCGCGCCGGCGATTGAGTTGCTGGGCGATGATCCCTGGTCGCGAAAATGGTAGTCATAATCATAGCGGAGTGAATCACTCATGCATTTAAGTCCTCGTGATGTTGACAAATTAATGCTGCATTCGGCCGGGGCTCTGGCGCAAAAGCGCCTCGCACGCGGGTTGCGGCTTAATTATCCGGAAACAGTCGCCCTGATCGCCACGCAATTGCTTGAGTTCATTCGTGATGGCAAAAGCGTCGCGGAATTGATGGATCTCGGGCGGCAAATGCTCGGCCGCCGCCAGGTGATGGCCGGCGTTGCGGATATGGTTGCCGAAGTTCAGGTAGAGGGCACATTTCCTGACGGCACAAAACTCGTCACGGTACATCATCCGATTGTGCTGCCTGACGGCAACTTAAAACTGGCGCTTTACGGTAGTTTTTTACCTGTGCCGGAATTGTCTGTTTTCGGCAATGACCCTGCGGATATTACTGCTGCGCCGGGCGCGGTTGAGACTTTACCCGGCGAAATTGAGCTTAACGCCGGCCGAGACGTGACTGAATTGCACGTGACAAATCTTGGCGATCGGCCGATTCAGGTCGGCAGTCATTATCATTTTGGCGAGACGAATGCCGCATTAAGTTTTGATCGCACATTGGCTTTTGGCCTGAGACTTGATATCCCGGCCGGTACTGCTGTGCGTTTTGAGCCGGGCGAAACCAAAACCGTTACGCTCGTGCCGATTGCCGGTCATCGCGTCATTCGTGGCGGCAATAATCTGGCTGACGGACCGGCTACTGAAGAAACAAAAAAATCGGCACAGGAAAAAATTAAACAGCAGGGATTTGCCCACACATCACAAAAATAAAATGATGTTGTTCGGCCGTTTGCTCTTTAAATTTTATCATTAAGCGGGTGCTTTTATGCCTCATCATATTGCTCGCAATCATTACGCGGATATTTTTGGCCCGACCACGGGTGACCGTATTACGCTTGCCGATACCAATCTGGTTATTCAGGTTGAGCGCGACATGACCGTTTACGGAGATGAATGCAAATTTGGCGGCGGCAAGGTTCTGCGTGACGGAATGGGCCAGGCAACGGGTGTTTGCGATGCCGATGCTCTTGATTGTGTTATTACCAATGCGTTGATTGTGGATTATACCGGAATCTACAAGGCGGATATCGGCATAAAAAACGGCATAATTGCCGGCATCGGCAAGGCCGGTAATCCGGATGTCATGGCGGGCGTCAGCAAAGGAATGATTGTTGGCGTGACGACTGAAGTTATCGCTGGCGAGGGAATGATCGTCACGGCCGGCGGAATTGATTCGCATATTCATTTTATCTGCCCGCAACAATCCTACGAAGCGCTTGCCTCTGGCGTGACGACGTTTATCGGCGGCGGCACCGGCCCGGCCACCGGAACTTGCGCCACGACCTGTACGCCCGGCGCGTTTTATATGCGAATGATGCTTGAATCAACCGATGCGTTGCCGATGAATTTTGGGTTTACCGGCAAAGGTAATTCCGCCAAGCCGGAAGGTCTGAATGATCAGGTTGAGGCTGGCGCCATCGGCCTAAAACTCCATGAGGATTGGGGCACAACGCCGGCGGCCATTGATTGCTGTCTGAGCGTGGCTGACGAACATGACGTTCAGGTGACAATTCACACTGATACGCTTAACGAATCGGGATTTGTTGAGGCGACAATCGCGGCATTTAAGGGCCGCACAATTCACGCGTATCATACGGAAGGCGCCGGCGGCGGCCACGCGCCGGACATCATTCGTGTGTGCGGCGAGCAGAATGTGATTCCGTCATCAACAAACCCCACGCGGCCCTTTACCAAAAATACGCTTGATGAGCATCTTGATATGCTCATGGTCTGCCATCATCTTGATAAGAATCTGCCGGAGGATGTGGCTTTTGCGGAATCCCGTATCCGTGGCGAAACCATCGCGGCCGAGGATATTCTGCATGACATGGGCGCCATCAGCATCATCAGTTCTGATTCACAAGCGATGGGGCGCGTGGGCGAAGTAATCACCCGCACGTGGCAGACGGCCGACAAAATGCGCCAGCAGCGCGGACGTTTGCCGGAAGATGGCGGTTCGGCCGGCGGCAACGATAACCTGCGCGTGCGCCGCTACGTAGCCAAATATACCATTAACCCGGCCATCGCCCACGGTGCCGGCCACATCATCGGTTCTGTTGAGGTCGGCAAACTGGCGGATCTTGTTCTATGGCGGCCGGCATTTTTCGGCATTAAGCCGGATCTTGTGATCAAGGGAGGCGCGATTGCCTGGGCGCAAATGGGCGATGCGAATGCCTCAATCCCCACGCCGCAGCCGGTCATCATGCGGCCGATGTTCGGCAGTTATGGCCAGGCCTGCGGCCACAGCAGCATTGCTTTTGTCAGCGGAATTTCCGTCGCCAAAGGCATCGTCAATCAGTACGGCATTACCAAGCGCATTGAGCCTGTCAAAAATTGCCGCAAAATCGGCAAGCGCGACATGAAGCTTAACGACCGCACGCCGGTGATGACGGTTGATCCGGAAACGTATAAAGTGACGGCCGATGGCGAGCTTCTTGTCTGCAAGCCGGCGGAAAAATTGCCGCTGGCGCAGCGTTATTCTCTTTTTTGATTCAGATTCTCACACCTGCTGCGGCAGTTGATTAATACGTCGGTACTCGTTGGCCGTCATACCGGTATTGGTCTTGAAAAAACGGCTGAAATAATTGGCGTCATCAATGCCAAGTTGACGGGCAATGCCGCTGATCTTCATTGTTGTTGTCTCAAGGAGATGTTGCGCGCGTCTGATGCGAAGATCATTTTTAACTTGAGAAAACGACTGTCCGGAAAGCTGCCGCACAAGGTGGCTTGCCCACGTGGGTGACACGCTTAAAAAATCGGCCAACTGCTCAAGCGTAGGATCATCGGCGATATGACTGATGAGCCATTCCGTGATTGCTACCATACGCGGATCGGCCGGCCCGGGTAATTTGGCGCGCCGTTGCTTATAAATCTCAAGCAGATGACTTTGCAGAATTTTCGCAAGATTGAGCGCATGCTTAACCCGCGCTTCCGGCCAGAGCGGCAGCATATCCGGCTGATTCCTGTTTCGCCGAAACTGGCCAAAAAATACCACCAGCACCAGTTGATTTTGCCAATGAACCGGAACAATAATCTCATCGGCGCCTGCGTGGCACGTTCTGACTATCGGCGCATGTGGCCGGGCAAATTGTTCATGCAGCAATAAACCATCGTCTTTTTTACACAGCGGCATATGGTCGCGCCGTTGCGGAGAGCAAAACGGCGAAAGATGCAGTGTCATGCGCCCGCGCACAACCTGAACAGGCTCATGCCAGACGGAGCTGGTCGGGCGAAAGCAGCATCGCAATCCCATTGCGCGTTCGCATGAACGCAGTAATGCCGTCAATTCATTGATCATGAATGCCTCATACTGTTAATCATAATATAGCAAAATTATGGTTAATACAGCAAGATAATCCAGTAAATAGGCATTAAAATCCATCGCTGACGTCAAAATACACAGTAAAGTATGATGCAGATACATTTCTTCTGCGGAGTACGAGTTATGGTAGCTGAGTCTTTTGTCAGTGTTTTTGAGCGGATCTTTGATGTCGTGGTGTACGGCGCTGGTTACGTGGGGTATGCCGCGGCGCATGCGCTCAAAAGACAAGGCAAATCCGTATTGCTCGTTGATACGCAGGGTGATCTGCTATGGGAATCAGGCCGTTGTTTTGTCCCGGTAACCGGCGACGGCGCAGCGCTCAACGATCCGGCATTTCGCGCACTGCTTGATGATTTGCGTTCGCGTCACGGTTATGACGGCCGATTGATTGACGGCGCAATGGCGGAAGTATCCGCAACATGCCTGCTCAAAGAATCAGGTATACATGTTCTCTATTACGTCTGCCCTGTGATGACGGAATGTCATGACGGGCTCATCGACTCACTGATTGTGGCCACCAAATCAGGTCCACGAAGAATTGCGGCGCGGCAGTTTATTGACGCAAGCGAAAATGGCTTGCTCGCAAAACTTGCCGGCAAAACACTGACTTCGCGTCATCCTGAATCGTCACATTTGTACATGTATTTAATCAGCAATTCATGGGGTGATGACGCTCGCGGGGAGCCGACTTTATGGCCAAGCCAGAAACTTTTTACCTGCACTATTGAATCAGGCCAATCTCAATTTTTCGCAATGGAGTCGGCCATCAGCGCCATGAACGAAGCTGAACAAAAAGGCAAGCTTTCGCACGCCAGCTTTGTTCCGTATCCGGTTTATCGCGTAACCGGCCATCTTCGGCCGGTTCTTGGCAACCTTGCCGTTGCCTCGCCATCCTGCGTGGGCGATGGTGTTGAGACGCTTGCCGATCGTTACGCACTGGGCCTGAGTATTGCGGAAAATATGGCAGGCCTTCCCAGTGCATCGCCTGCGGCATCATTCATGGCTGAACCTGTGCCTGCTATACCGGCCGGGCCATTGCGTCCGTGTGATGTCGCCGTGATCGGTACCGGTACTGGCGGCGTGGTTGCCGCAATCGCCGCCGCCAAGCAGGGGGCCAAAGTCCTTGCCGTTGATTCCGCGGCACATCCCGGTGGTATTTTTACGCTAGGCGGCATTTACAGCTATTATTTTGGCGTTCCCGGCGGCATGCAGGATCAATTTGATGACGAAGTCCGCGCGCTGATGAAAAAATACGGCAACGTATTGGCCGGGCACACCTATAATCCGTATGCGCGGCTGATGATATATGCCAAACATTTTTCAGATCACAACATTCGTTTCCTTGCCGGCAGCATGCTTTGTTCGCTTGAAGCAAAGGACGGCACTGTCGGTGCGGCGATATTTGCCACGCCATACGGTCCGTTGCGTTGCGTAGCGCCGGTATTTGTTGACGGAACCGGTGACGGTGATTTGTGCGCAATGGCCGGTGCGCGCTACACTCTCGGCCGTGATGCCGACGGCGTGATTCATGCCTATTCGCAGCCCACGGGTTCTGTTCAGCTTAATAATCAGGATGTTCATGTCGGCTCACGCAATCTTGATTCAGGATGGTGTGATCCCACCGATTCAGAAGATCTCACGCGTGCGCGGCTCATCAGTATCACGCATTACCAAAAGGATCATCCGGCTGACGGCAATCGTGTGACTGTTGTTTCTCCGTTGTTGGGATTGCGCCAGGGGCGGTTGATTAAGACGGATCACGTGATCACGCTTGACGACATGATTGCTGCGCGGCATTGCGATGACGTCATCGGTTATGCGGGAACCAATTTTGATACGCACACGCCTGATTATCCGCTTGAGTCTGATGACGCGATTTTCTGGGTATGCCTCGCGCGCGCATGGTATACCGGTTATGTCACGCCAATGCCGTATCGTTGTCTGTTGCCGGTGGGGCTTCGCAATGTCATCATCGCTTCGCGTTGTCTGGGCGTGACGCAGGATGCCAGTTACGGCCTGCGCATGATGCGATGCATGCAGCGTATCGGCGAGGCCGCCGGTTATGCGGCTGCGAGCATGATCAGCGGTAAACTTAATGATGCTCGTCAGGTGCCGATTGCGGATATTCAGAAAAAACTAAAAGCTACCGGCGCGTTGCTTGATGACCTTTCTACTGTCGGCAGCGGATGGTTTAAGTCATTCTGTGATGAGCTTGCCTCGCGCAAGCCCGGCGCGGCGCTCAGCGAAGATCCGCGCGTCATCGGCGCGCTGAAAAATCTTCAGGACGGCAAACCTGATCCCTATTTCTGGCTGCTGATGAAAAATCAGGGGCTTTTTGAATCGCAGGTCATGCGGATTTTGCGGACCGGTTCCGGCGATACCCGCTGGTACGCGGCCGGTATTGCCGCCATGTGGGGAAAACCGGAAGCGGAAGATGTCTTAATTGACTCTATAAAAACTCACGCATGGGGTTTTGAGCGTCGCAATGATAATACGGTTCCCCGTCAGCAATTTGATCCGCTGGTGGCCGTGCGCTTTATGCAGAACTGGCTGACGGCAGTATGTCTGTTGCGGCCGTGCGGTACGGATCGTTGCCTGCCTGCGCTCAAAGAATTGATGGCTTGTCACAAACCGACATTGCTCACCGCAGAGGCCGTACTGTTGACACTCTCTCGTCTTCTCAACTCAGGCCGCATCTCGGATAAAGTCACCGTGCGTGATATTCTGTTGAATATTCAGCCTGACGAAATATCCGCCAGATTCGTCACGCCGGTTCACACGGTGACCGGCCTTGCGGATATCGCGTTGCGCGGATGGGATGGTCCTGAGCCGGCTAAATGCCAGGGCAATCTTGTGTGGCCCTGGTGCAACACTGGTGAAGATCACACGTGGCAGTTGATCTTGATGATGGCCAAACTTTCCCGTCAGCTTGGTATTGATCTTCCTGCGCAAGTTGCAGCATACCGGCATTCGCCGCAAGCCATCATTCGCAAAGCCTTTGCGGAATTGACTCGGCAATCGGTTTCGGCCTGCATTTAGGCCGGCCGCAGCGATCATGAGCGTCATCACCGTGACATGCATGTCATGCGAACAGCCATAATGCGTGCAGGCATGCCGGAAATCCGCCTTCCTCCCACCAGTCATAAAGCACTGGTGTCTGGTCGCAGGCAAGTTGAACGCGCAAGCGTCCCTGCGCATCAATATGTTGCGGGTCAATCGTCAGCATATGCCATGCCGCCGGGGAATACGGGTCTTGTGGCAATTGCCAGCGGGCCACCGTATTTTTTCCCATGTTCACGCGGTATTGTGTGCCGAGGGCCTGTGGGTCAAAACTGTGCATCAGCAGACGCAGGGGTTGTTGAATTTTCAGTGCGCTCATGCCATGAATCTTAAAATTCATGCTGCGCGGATGACACCAGAAACTTTTTCCCGGGCCATAGGCCAGCACGCCATCGGCATGTTCTTTGGCCGTTAATCCCTGAACTTTTGTTCGCACAAGATCATGCTTTTCCGCGCGGCTGCGGCTGCCCAGCGGAAGTTTTGCGCCGCAGAAAACCTCAAGTACCGCCTCATCAACCGGCTTGCCTGCCTGCTGTGACGCACACTGGCATAATTGCTTTACGTGCTGTGTCAGCTCTTCTTCCCAGTTATCCGAAAGCAGTTCATTGCCTTTTCGTAATGCGGCTACGGCATTTTTTGTCTGCTCGTCGGCCACAATATCCTCGGCCTCAATATTCCAGAAACGATGCCATGTGCGATGCGGGCCGATCTTCAGCGTGATTAGCCCAGGACCCTCTTTGCCAAGCGGTCCCTGCGGGCCGTCAATCAAGCATTCGCGCTTGAGCGTAACGGGTACTTCAACATCACGCAGCAACGGCAAATTAAAGTGCAGATACGTATGGCGGCGCGCTGATTCACCAAACGACGCTGTCTGCCACCATTCCGCCGGCGCTGCGGATTTTGGCTTGGCAGACGTCAGTATGATCTCCGTGCGCCCGCGCCATCCGCGCGGTAATTCCGCAATATGATGCGAGCGGCCGTCATCAAGTTTCGCAATCCGGCTGATAGGTACTTGTGCGTGATCAACTTGCGCATCCCATATCGCCACCGGAATTGTGCGTGCCAACGGTTGTTCCGCGACAATAATCACTTTATCCGCGGATCTCTCAACGACCAGCGCCTGTTCGTCGGCTGCGGCATAATCATCCGGTACGTTGATATCCGTTGTGGGATATCGCCACGGCTGGCCATAATCGTAATGAAAAAACGGCAGCGACCGGCCTTCGCGGATCAGAGCCTTATAGCCATCCTTCTCAATGGCTATCGCGTCGCCGGCCATGCCTGGTTTGCCCATTGTGCGCGCGCCGGCCCATGTGTCTCGCTGTAGCAACGTGCGCTCAGGCAACGTCGCAATATGACGCATATAATATGCGTACACATCACCGCTGGCGGCAAAAACAAGCTTTTGTGTGCGCGATAACTCAATGATTTTTTCAATGCCCCGGCGGTTATGATCCGTCATTTTGCCGGTGCCAAACGTGCGGCCAAACTCAAAACCGGCCACAAAAAATAACGGATGCTGTGCCTGCGGGTCCGCATTGGCAAGCGTATCACGCACAAATTGCTCAAAACGCACCGGCTCCGCGCCGCTTTCTGAACTGCGATGCCACCGCAGCGTATGCGATGGCGAGAGCACAAAATCACCCCAGTGCGTCAGGTGTGGCAGCAGAATCTGGTAATGATTCATGGTAATGCCGATCACGCCGTCGGCGCTTCGTGCGCCGGGCTTGCGGAAATCCTCATCCGATATCCAGTAAGGACACGTCGGCATGCCCCAATGATTAATGGCCCATTCGCCGTCAGACCAATTTTGTTCCGGCACCAGAGAATGCAGCACATGTATGCCCACTTCGCGGCAGGCTTTCGTCAGCATATTGCACGGCGTATAGCTGGCAATGCGGTCAAGCGGCGCATATCCCAGATTCTGCCACCACTCCTGAAGTTTTTTTAATCGCAACACAATCTGTTCATGCGTAAGCGATTCCCAATTCGGGTTGTTATGCTTCAGTTCCGGCGCAATCTCATAAAAACCATCCGCGTGCACATGCGGATGTATCGCATCGCCCCAAACATACTCATATTCGCGCCAGCGCGGATCTGTTGCCTGGCGCATCCCGATGTAATAATCAACCGGTACGCCCGCGCCGTGAAAAGTTGACGCAAAATCCTCGGCCGTAAATGCTCCCACGGTCATCTGGCAAACCGACCACCCCGGCGCAACAACGCCGACATATCTCCTGAGTATGTCTTTTTCGCATTTGAGACATATCTGGTATGAGCCTGGCCTCGTTGCCTGCCAAATCACCGGCCCAGCATTGACCGGCTGATGCAGAACTTCCTTGCCATTGCCATCAAGAATGCTCAGCGCGCCAGGCCGAGTTGTTGTGATGGTCAGTGTTTCTCCCTGTTTTAGCAGGGCGCCGGGATTGAAGGTAATACTCACAAAAATACTCCTGAAGACAACGCAATAGTGACGGTTTGCGAATCAATAGGCAAGCGTGATTTACAAATTTTAATAAAAATTGCAATCAAAGTCATGGGGAGTAAAAAAGAACATGACGACTGGTGCATAATAAGTTCATTTTTCGGGAAAATTTTATTCTTGATGCCAGAATGAGCATTCTTTTTCGCGATAGCATCTTGACTGCGTATGCGGCCCGGCTGACAATGGCTTTATGTCGCTTTGATATCGCTTGATATTTTGGGGTTTGCATGCGCAAATCAGTAGTAGGCAAGATCGTGCCAGCCTGTCTGGTAATGGGGCTTGTGAGCAGTTCTGCGGTGTATGCTGAGGGGCTTGAGATTACCCCTCCGTCTGCGCCGGCGGCGGCCCCGGCTGCTACGGAGCCTGTTGCTCCTATAGCAACACCGGCGCCGGCCACGCAACCTCAAGCGGCAACGGCACCTGCGACACCAGACCGCCTGCTTGAAAATCTTCTGCATCACACGCCGGCGGCGCCAGAAACGCCGACGGTTTCCGGGCCTGCCGTGCCATCGGCTCCGGCGCCTGGGATTGAGGCCGCGCCCAACGCGCCGGTGGTATCGCGCATTCGCGATGGTCAATATATTACCCGCCGCACCGGCCGGCTTGTTAAAGATGAAAAAACCGGGCAATGGCTTTTTGTTTTTGATGCTGACGGCAAGGATATGAAAGATCCGCCGATGGTCATTTTGCCTAATTTATATCTGCAATCCATGGAGCAGATGACCGAGAAGGGAACAAAACCGATCCGCTTTAACATCAGCGGAGAAGTGACGGAATATCAGGGCAAAAACTTTTTGTTGATTCATTTTGTTAAAACTGAGCGAGACTATAATCAGGGATTAAATTAAACGTAACTATTTGGCTCACCTTCCTGTAGATGCGGCAATGTTTTTCTTGCCGCAATGTTACAATATTGCTAACATACGTTGCTCACGCACGCCGTGGCGTTCAAGAGGAAACGGCAGGCGGGTTGTGCACAGCCCAACTGTTCGGCAGTGAGCCTGCTACAATGAATGAAAAGCGTGCAGGGAGCCCGAGGGGTGCTCCATAAGCTGGAGGTTTCTAGGCAAGATGTCGCAAAGTCAATTTCTAGGTTGTCCGCCCAAATTAGGTCTTTATGATCCTGCTTTTGAGCACGATGCCTGCGGTGTCGGCTTTATCGCCCAGATTAAGGGTAAAAAGACGCATGACATTGTCATGAACGCCCTGACCATGCTTGAACACATGGATCACCGCGGCGCTTGCGGCTGTGAAGAAAACACCGGGGACGGCGCTGGTATTCTCACCGCGCTGCCGCATGATTTTCTGAGCAAGGCCGCGCTGAAGGACGCCAACATCAAGTTGCCCAGGCAGGGCCAGTATGGCGCGGGCATTGTCTTTCTGCCGACGGATAACGAGCAGCGCGACTATGCGATGAAGATTGTTGAACGGGTCGTTGCCGAACAGGGCCAAAAGCTCCTGGGCTGGCGAGAAGTCCCGCGTGACAACTCCATGATCGGCCACTCGGCCAAGCGCATTGAGCCGGAAATGAAGCAGCTTTTCGTCGGCGCCGCCGACGGACTTGACGCCGAAGGTCTTGAGCGTCAGCTTTACATCATTCGCAAGCGCGCGACCAACGAAATCCGCGACCTTGATATCAGCCAGGCGGATTATTTTTACGTCTGTTCGCTGTCCACCAAAGTCATGATTTACAAGGGCCAGCTCACCAGCGGCCAGGTACGCAAGTACTTCCTTGACCTCAACGACCCGGGCTATACCAGCCATCTGGCGCTGGTTCATTCCCGTTTCTCAACCAATACATTCCCGAACTGGAGCCGCGCCCAGCCGATGCGTTTTATGGCGCACAATGGCGAAATCAACACCCGCCGCGGCAATGTCAACTGGATGCAGGCGCGCGAAGGCATGTTCAAGAGCGACCTGTTCCCCAGCCGGCAGATTGAAAAAATCAAGCCGGTCATTGAACTTGACGGTTCTGACTCCGCTGAATTTGATAACGCCCTTGAAATGCTGCTGCATACCGGCCGCAGCCTGCCGCATTCGGTCATGATGATGATTCCGGAAGCCTGGCAGAACCACGAGACAATGGACGTCAAGCGCAAGGCGTTTTATGAATATCATAGCTGCCTGATGGAGCCGTGGGACGGCCCGGCGTCGGTGGCGTTTACGGACGGCAAAATGATCGGCGCGGTGCTTGACCGCAACGGTCTGCGTCCGAGCCGCTTCTATGTGACCAATGATGATCTTGTCATCATGGCTTCTGAAGTCGGCGTGCTGCCGGTTGATCCGGCAACCGTCGTCAAGAAGGGCCGCCTTCAGCCAGGCCGCATGTTCCTGGTGAACTTTGAAGAAGGCCGCATCATTGACGATACCGAACTCAAAAAGCACATGTCCGAAGAGAAGCCCTACGGCCAGTGGCTACAGGAACAGCGCATCACCATTGATGACCTGCCGACGCCAACTTACGTAGGCGGTTTTGTGCGCGAGACATTGCTCACGCGCCAGCTTGCGCTTGGGTATTCCGTTGAGGATCTTCAGCGCCTGATGACGCCGATGGCCAACAACGGCATGGAGCCGATCGGCTCAATGGGTAATGACGCCGCGCTTGCGGTTCTCTCTGATAAGCCGCGTCTGCTTTATGATTACTTCAAGCAGACCTTTGCCCAGGTGACCAATCCGCCACTGGATTCCGACAAGGAATCCATTGTGATGAGCCTTGAGTGTTACATCGGCCCCGAGCGCAATTTGCTTGAGAGCACGCCGGAGCATTGTCATCGCCTGCTGGTTCAGCATCCGGTGCTGACTAACAAGCAGTTTGCCAAGATCAAGGAAATGAACCACCGCGGGTGGAAGACAAAAGTGATTGATATCACTTTTGAGCGCAGCGGTGAGGAAAAGGCCCTGCTGGCCGCGCTTGAACGCATTTGCGCGGAAGCCACGCAGGCCATTAACGATGGTTATTCGCTGGTGATCCTTTCGGATCGCGGCATTGACGATCAGCACGTGGCGATTCCGGCCCTGCTGGCTGTGGGCACCGTGCACCATCACCTGGTGCGCACCAACAGCCGCACGCGTCTGGGCATTGTCATTGAGACTGGCGAAGTGCGCGAAGTGCATCACTACTGCATGCTCATCGGTTTCGGCGCTGACGCCATCAACCCGTACCTGGCGTTTGAGACGCTTTGGGATCTGCGGGCCGAAAGCTTGCTTGATCCGAAACTGGATGACGAAAAAGTTGTTTATAACTACATCAAGGCCATTGATAAAGGCCTGTTGAAGGTGATGTCCAAAATGGGCATCAGCACGCTTCAGTCATACAAAGGCGCGCAGATTTTTGAGGCTGTCGGCCTGAATGAATCCGTGATCAACCGCAGCTTTGCAGGTACGGCAAGCCGCATTCAGGGTATCGGTTTTGATGTCATCGCGCGCGATGCCATTCGCCGCCATGAACTGGGTTTCCCGGAACGCAAGGAAACGGTTACGCTGCCGGTTCTGCCGGCCGGCGGCCAGTATCACTGGCGCAAGGAAGGCGAAACTCACCTGCTGAGTCCCACGGCCATCGCGTCCATTCAGGAAGCGGTGCGTCTTGAGAGCAAGGATGCGTACTGGCGTTATGCCAAGTCGATCAACGAGCAGGCCGGCGCGCTGTGTACGATCCGCGGATTGTTCAAGTTCAAGCCGTGCGAAAATCCGATTCCGCTTGACGAAGTTGAGCCCGCAAAGGAGATCGTCAAGCGTTTTGTCACCGGCGCCATGTCGCTGGGGTCAATCTCGCCGGAAGCGCACGAAACCATGGCGCAGGCGATGAACTATCTCGGCGGTAAGTCAAACACCGGCGAAGGCGGCGAAGATCCGGCACGTTTTGTGCCTGATAACGCAACATGGGCCGACGGTACGCCGAAGAAACGCCGCTCCGCAATCAAGCAGGTGGCATCGGGACGTTTCGGCGTCACGATCAACTACCTGACCAACTCGGATGAAATTCAGATCAAGATGGCTCAGGGCGCCAAGCCGGGCGAAGGCGGACAGCTCCCGGGTCATAAGGTTGATAAATACATCGGCTGGCTGCGTCACTCCACGCCGGGCGTGCAGCTTATTTCGCCGCCGCCGCATCATGATATTTACTCCATTGAAGATCTGGCGCAGTTGATTCACGATTTGAAGAACGCCAACCGCGCCGCGCGCATCAGCGTCAAGCTGGTGGCTGAGACGGGCGTGGGCACCGTGGCCGCGGGCGTGGCTAAGGCGCATGCGGATCATATTCTGATCTCCGGCCATGACGGCGGTACCGGCGCATCGCCGCTGACCTCCATCAAACATGCCGGCGGCCCGTGGGAAATCGGCCTTGCCGAAACCCACCAGACGCTGGTACTTAATGACCTGCGCAGCCGCGTGACGGTACAGGTTGACGGCCAGATGAAGACCGGCCGCGATGTGGTCATCGGCGCCATGCTCGGCGCTGAGGAATTTGGTTTTGCCACTGTGCCTCTGGTGACGATGGGCTGCATCATGATGCGCGCCTGTCATCTCAACACCTGCCCGGTGGGTATCGCCACGCAGGACCCGGTGCTTCGCAGAAAGTTTACCGGCAAGCCTGAATATATCGTTAATTTCTTCTTCATGGTGGCCGAGGAAATCCGCCAGATCATGGCGCAGCTCGGTATCGCGAAGTTCAATGATCTTGTCGGCCGAGTGGATCTGCTTGACGTCAATGACGCCATCCGCCACTACAAGAGCCAGGGCCTTGATCTTTCGCCGATCCTCATGCCGGCCGTTAAGCCGCATGACAAAGTCGGCGTGTTCAAGATGCAGCAGCAGGATCACGGCCTTGATGCCGCGCTTGATAACAGCATCATCACGGATGCCGTTCCGGCGCTGAGCCACAAGAGCAAGGTTCGCATTGAACGCAAGATCATCAACGTGAATCGCACGGTCGGCACGATGCTCTCAAACGAAATCGCCAAACGCTTTGGCGAAGAGGGCCTGCCGGACGATACGATTCATATCAAACTGACCGGCAGCGCGGGCCAGTCTTTGGGCGCGTGGCTTGCCGGCGGCGTATTTATTGAACTTGAAGGCGACGCCAACGATTACGTCGGCAAAGGTCTTTCGGGTGGCCGCATCGCGATTTACCCGGATCACCGCAGCACCTTTAAGCCTGAAGAAAATATCATCATCGGCAACGTGGCGCTTTATGGCGCCACAAGCGGCCGGGCCTTCTTCCGCGGTGTGGCCGGCGAACGCTTCTGCGTCCGCAACTCAGGCGCATGGGCGGTTGTTGAGGGCGTCGGCGATCATGGCTGCGAATACATGACCGGCGGCCGGGCGGTTGTGCTCGGCCCGACGGGACGCAACTTCGCGGCCGGCATGTCAGGCGGCGTCGCCTACGTGTACGATCCGCAGGATGAGTTCCTCACGCGCTGCAATCTGGCCATGGTTGAGCTTGAAAAACTATCTCAGCCGACGGATATTGCCGAACTTAAGGAATTGATTGAACAGCACGCGAAGTACACCGGATCAACGGTGGCCGCGGGCATCTTGAAAAACTGGGATGCGAACTTGAAAAAGTTCCACAAGGTGATGCCGATCGAGTACCGCCGGGCTCTTGCACAGCTCGCCGCCGAGAAGGCTCAGGAGGTGAAGCATGGGTGAGGTTCGCGGATTTTTGAAATATAATCGTGACGTCGGCTCAAATCGCCAAGCGCAGTTGCGCGTGCTTGACTGGAACGAATTTCATGGCCACATGGCCGAGGAACTCGTCCGCAAGCAGGGCGCGCGCTGCATGGATTGCGGCGTGCCGTTTTGTCATTCAGAAAAAACCGGCGGCTGCCCGATCAACAACCTCATTCCGGAATGGAATGATCTTGTCTACAAGGGCGAATGGCAGGAAGCCATCCTGCGCCTCTGGAAAACCAACAACTTTCCGGAATTTACCGGCCGCGTTTGCCCGGCGCCGTGTGAAGGCAGTTGCGTGCTTGGCATCAGCGAGCCTCCGGTGACGATCAAAAATAACGAAGTTCACATTATTGATAAGGCTTGGGAAATGGGCTGGGTAAAGCCCACGCCCCCGGCTGCGCGCACCGGCAAAAAGGTGGCGGTGATCGGTTCAGGCCCGGCGGGTCTGGCTGCGGCCGACCAGCTCAACAAGGCCGGTCATGATGTGACTGTTTTTGAACGCGCCGACCGCGTGGGCGGATTGCTGATGTACGGCATTCCGAACATGAAGCTTGATAAGAAGGAAATTCTCCTTCGCCGCGTCAAATTGATGGAAGAAGAAGGCGTGAAGTTTGTCACCGGCGCGCATATCGGCGTGACGCATAACGCGCATGAACTGCTCAAGCAATATGATGCGATGGTGCTTGCGGTGGGCTCAACCAAGCCGCGCAACCTGCCCGTTAAGGGCCGCGAGCTCAAGGGCGTCCATTTTGCGATGGAGTTCCTGGCCGCCAACACCAAGAGCCTGCTTGACAGCAATCATGCTGACGGCAAATACATCAACGCCAAAGACAAGAACGTTGTGGTCATCGGCGGCGGCGATACGGGTAATGATTGCCTGGGCACATCGCTGCGTCACGGCTGCAAGAGCCTGGTGAATTTTGAAGTGATGCCAAAGCCGCCGGAAGGCCGCGCGCCGAATAATCCCTGGCCGCAGTGGCCGAGAATCTTCCGCACTGATTACGGTCATGAGGAAGCTACTCTTAAATTCGGCCATGATCCGCGACAGTATAAAATTCTGACGAAGGAATTTGTTGATGATGGCAATGGCCACGTCAAAGCGGTGCGCACGGTTCAGGCGGATGTCTCCTTTGCCGGCGGCAAAATGACGACAACTGAAATTCCGGGCACAGAAAAAGAGTGGCCGGCGGATCTGGTCTTCCTGGCAATGGGCTTTTTGGGCCCGGAGGAAACTCTGGCCAAACAACTCGGCCTTGAGACTGACCCGCGCAGCAACTTTAAGGCTGAGCATGGCCGGTTTGCCACCAACATTGAGGGCGTTTTCGCGGCCGGTGACTGCCGCCGCGGCCAGAGCCTTGTGGTGTGGGCCATCAACGAAGGCCGCGGAGCGGCGCGCGAATGTGATCGCTTCCTGATGGGCTCAACGCGCCTGCCGTAATGCGGCATGCCAATGGCAAATAAATTTTGCCGATAAAAACGTGATGAATGTGCAGGGGTGGTTGATCAACCGCCCCTGCATTGTTTATGGCCAGGTGGTGTTCGGAGCGATCATGCTTTTTTCTCTGAATTATTCTGATATCGCGGCCGAATTACATCGGCAGGGCGCAATTGCCGTTGATTGCTGGAAGTGTGCGGAATTTCCAGAAATGGTTGCTGCGGCCAAAAAACTTGGGCCGGTTTATGTGCATTTTCCAATCAATGTCGGCCGCGCTGATTTTGATATTGATCTTGATGCTCTTGCCGCATTACGCGATGACACGCACACGCCGCTGGTCAATGCGCATTTGGCGCCATATGCAAAAGAATACGCCGGCATTTCAGATGACGATCCCGCTTTGCTTATAGACCGGACGCTTGAGCAACTCTCCGTGCTGACACAACGTTTCGGCCATGATCAGGTCATGCTTGAATCGGTGATGTATCAGGACAGCAAGGGTAGGTTTTTCCGGCCGGCGGTAGAGCCAAAAATCATCAGCCAGATCGTGCGTCAGGCCAATATCGGCTTTCTGTTTGATCTCTCGCATGCGCGCCTTGCGGCCATGCAGACGGGGCAAAATGAAAAAGAATACATTTCCGCACTGCCGCTTGATCGTATGAAGGAATTGCACATCACCGGGCTCGGAACGCGCGATCATTTACAGATTGATCACATGCCGATGACCGAAGAAGATTGGCGCTGGGCGCAGTTTGCCTGCGATCAGATCGGCGCGGGCGCATGGCCAAAACCCTGGTGCGCGGCGCTTGAATACGGCGGCACTGGCCCGGCCTTTTTGTGGCGCACGGATGCCAATGTGATCCGCACGCAAGTCCCGCGACTTTATGATATGGTGAAAAAAGTTTCCTGACTGTAAAATAGGGCCACTACGCACCCGTATGTCAATTGGATAGACAGCAACGCTTCGAACGTTGAAGTTGCAGGTTCGAGTCCTGCCGGGTGCAGTTATTTCATATGGCAGCATGCGCCGCCCATGAGGCCCGGGCGAGTGAGTGCGGGCCGGGTTGCGGCCGCTGCGGCAAGATCGGCATCGGCCGGTCCTGTTGTTGCCGGCTCTGTGGCGGCGATCTTGTGAGGATCTTCCTTTTCCGGCTGCTCACTGGTGATTTGAATCTGGCGCGAAGCGAAGATGATGCCGGCCACCAGTGCCAATACCGCCAGTCCGCCGATACACACATATAAGCCGTTTTTTTTCGCTTGCATTATTTCTTCCCGCAGCAGCAGGTACGAGGTTTTTCAAAACGCGCATCGGCCACGACAGGCTTATCCGGCACGTTATCAATCCATCCGCAACGTTTGACGTCGTAATTATCATACTGCGGAACGTAAGGCTTGATGTCCAGCAGCGGAGTGCCGTCGAGAATATCCACATCCAGCAGATGAATAATGTTGCCTTCAATGCGGTCAATGCGAACATTTGACATGCCGATCGGATTAGGCCGCGCCGGCACGCGCGTGGCAAAGATGCCGTGGGCCACCACGTCGCGGTAGGGGATCACGCTCATCATCGGATCGGCCGCGCGATTAAAATGATAGATCAGCCAGACGCGATCAAAACCGTCAAGATCCTTGAGGCCCTCAACCCATTTGGGATCAAGTTCAATATAGCCTTTGTTTCCGACAGAGCGGCAGGGCTGAATGGGAGTTCCCGTTGCTTCCTTAAAGGGACTGTGAATCACGCCGATGGGTTCAATGGTCATACTACAACTCCGAGGATCAGATCAGACTGGCGGGCGGAGTTCGCGCTCTCCGCGCCGCCAGTCTTCGCCACGTACTATATAGTTCGCGGTGGTGATTGTGAATACAAAAGTTATTCGTTCGTTATAAAACGGATTTTGCCACCGCAAACGCCGCATCATGCCGATTTTCTGCGGCGCAGCACAAGCCCCGCCCCGGCAATGCCAACCGTGAGCAACGTTGCCGGTTCCGGCACTGACCCGTAGGTTGTTTTGAGAATATTGCCGTCGTTGTCAACATATACAACCGAACCAATCATACCGGTACTGGTATAAGTTTGATTGTAGTAGTAACTAGCCTCTAAGGCCTCTTGTCCGTTCGTTACTTTGCTGACGGTGTATGTGTGAGATTGACCGTCAAAAATCCATCCATCCGTGCCCGCGTTCCATGTTTTTGTTGTACTGTTGTACATGTACGAACCAGGTGTGTCTGAACCATTGTAAAAACCCGGCGTGTATCCATAACCAAAAACAAGATCTTCAACGCTTCCCGTTATGAAGTGATTACCAAGATCAATGGTCCCGCTTGTTGAATCAAATGTATAAATTTTGGACGTGGATGAATTGGCTGTTTGACCATCACCAAAACCAGCCCATACTGCGCACATCTCGCCAAGCTGATATGTGGCACGGGTCCCATTCGACAACGTTACAAGCTGCAATGGTGAATAAGTGTTGGTGTTAGTTGCTGATGAAGTGCCCATCGAGTGCCATGTGCCAAATCCATTTGATACGCTGGATGCACCGAAGCGATCACTGGACCAGTCGTCGTATTTAAGATTATGGCTTAAAGATGTTGAATAGATGACGTAGCTGGCAAGAGTATCGCCTGTGGCGCCGTGAATTGAAATATTGCCCGTATCAACATTGACGTAAAGACTCAATGCTGCGTGGCTGAAGGATACACCGCCGGCCATGATTGAGCCAATGGCCAGGGTTAATGATGCCAAAGGAAAATTACGGAAATTTTTCATGTGTGATCTTCTCCCATCATAAATAGAACAACAATAGAATTACCGAAGCCGACGGCGCCGGTTGTATATATCAACAAGCAATCCCACCGGCAGGAGCATTAATGATGCCGGTTCGGGAGTGTAAATGACTGTGCCAAATGAACTCACCCCGTCAGTTACGGGTTCAGGTTCTGTTCCATACCCGATTAACTGCCACCCGGTTGCATCCGTGACATAGCCGTAGGAGTATGCAAAAACCAGGTCTTGCGCGCCGGTGAGTTTGAAAATTTGACCAAGCTCAAGGGTGTGATCAGTGAGATTATCAAAATAAATTGCTCCATCAGCCCAGGGGTCCGATGCCGGGCAGCATTTATCCCAGATCCTCGGCGGATTATTCTGCGGATCTGACATATTCATCCATGCTATATAATTATCAAGTCCATGAACCTGATTGTTCGCATGATGCTCCATATCGTAATATTTCGTAAAGTCAATGCTTCCGCTTATTGATGTTATGGTGAACTGTGACATTACCGCCCCCGGATTGCCGATCAATTTGGCGTCGCCACTAATGGTGTCCACGACCAATTTAATCCCGGGATCGGGATAGCTGATTAGCAAAACCGTTCCGGCATCAGCGTGCATAGTTGCCGCCGTAATTATGCCTGCAATCGCTATATATTTCAGATGACTATTAACAAAGTTATACATGTTATTCTCTATTTACATTGTTTGCTGATGCGTTTCTGGAATATTCCCGACAGATTATTTCACACTCTTATTTCCAGGATTCAGCGAGTAAAACTCGTTTCCCCATTCAAATGTTGTGATTGTTTCTTCAATAGTTTTATTTTCGACATGGCCATCCACATGCAGAAAATTGGTCTTCCCGGAGTGATTTCGTCCCAGCCAGTTAAGCCTTGCCATGTCGTAACCGGGACTATGAGGATTTTGTGATATTTCCGCCGGAGTAACTCGGCGTAAACTTTCACCCGTTGTCGCCTCGGCAAAGGCAACATCATAAGGATCGCGGCCGCCGCTTCCGTTAATCACGGACAGCAGGCAAGGTCTTCCGTTACCTGGAACGGTAATTGTTGTGGTGTCGGACGGCGTGTTGACACATGCAAATCCGTGCACAGTCTGATAGCTCATGCACATTTTGTTATTACGGCTATCGTAAGGATCTGAGCTTTCGAGCATGCGCCAGTCGGCATTCCATTCTGAAAGCAGGATAGGATTTGACGTGATCATGGATGGACGCACAAAACGATACGTTCTTGTCGCTTCAGGTAGGATTTGCTGTTTGGGCCATGCATCACACCAGATTTCCTGCATATAAGGGCGCGGACAGATTGCCTCATTGAGCGTAAAAGCCATGCGACGCGCCTGGCGATCCCATAGCGACACACTGCGATTGGATGTTTCCCCGGATTCCACATTGTTGCCCGGGCTCGCTGAAGACGTGCCGTCCGGCGTATTGGCAGGCGGAAGACCACCAAGATTGATTGTCGGACAGGTAAACAGACTGTTCTTGGGTTGCTGTCGCGGCCAGTTTGGTACGGGATTTGATCCTGGCGGGTAGGGGCATTGATTGATCAGTAAGTCTGACCAATGCTTAAGCTGGCGGTTAATCATAGCAAACGGGCAATTGAATACATAAGCGGGTGGATATACCCCGTAATCAGAAACGTAAGTAGCGACAAGTTGTCCGATGCCGCGTTGGTTGGATGCACAATACGCTTTTCTGGCCGCAGCCCGCGATGTTGAGAGACTTGGAATCACAATGGATATTATCAATATAATAATAGTTATTATAACAAGTAACTCAATCATAGTATATCCATTTAGCCACGTCCGGACTGTATGCGTTTTACTCATGTTGCTCATGTTCACACCCGACTGATGGTGACTATTCATAATCCCGCATACATGACGCATGTGATTTATTTTGAGCACATGTTATGTATCCCAATTACGATCTGCTATGCTCTATTTGCAAACGATATGCCATCATGAAAAAAAAGATGACCCCTGAAATTAAGGGAAAAATCTGTATTTTAGGAAAAATAATTTATTATGACCGCCATTAATTAGGCGATATTTGGATCCTTAAAACATTTTATGCCTATTTAATAGCACACTAAGTGGGACAGTTATGCTTATTTTGAATCGCACATAATAATCTTATACTGCGTATGGTATAATTCTGTATTGAATCGTATTTTGCCAGCCATTTGCGGTTCTTGCTTTGCCTCTTGAAAATCTCATTGACTCAAACAACGAAATTGTTACGCTTGTGCCATGTCACGAACTGCGCGCGCCGCCAAGGGCGGTCTGATTTATCACGTCTACAATCGCGGCAACGGCCGGTTGCGTATTTTTAACCGGCCGGAAGATTACGCCCTGTTTATTGATCTGTTGCGGGAAGGCCAAACGCGCGCCGAGGCGCGATTGCTTGGTTTTTGTCTGATGCCGACGCACTGGCATCTGCTGGTGTGGCCAAAGGGAGATCGTGATCTGGCTGCATTTGTCGGGTGGGTCAGCAATACGCATGTGCGCCGTTGGCATCAGATGCACGCCACGGCCGGTGGCGGGCATCTGTATCAGGGGCGGTATCGCAGTTTTCCGGTTCAGGCTGATACGCATGTGGCCGATCTGCTGCAATTCATGGAGGCAAATCCGCTGCGCGCCGGCATTGTTGAAGATCTTTCCGCCTGGGGTTACTCAAGCATGCATGTCCGCAAACTGGGACATGCCGGCAACTCCATTTGCCCGCTGCATTCTTGGGTATTGCCGCAATATGATGAATGGCAGATTAAGCTGAATAAACCGCAGCCCAAAGAACTTGTGGAACAAATACGCACGAGCATTAAGCGCGAACGTCCTTTTGGCGATGATGCATGGGTCAAAAAAATCGCGGCGGAACTTAACCTTCAGCGCACATTGCGCGATCCGTGGCGGCCAACACGACGCGAATTTGCATAATCAACAAATAGGATTCGCGATAAAAAAGGGGGGCGGTCCGGCCACCGCCCCCGCACAATAACTTTGAACTTTTCTTACTGAAATTGATACTCCGTAAACGCGCCGACAGGCTCATAACCAATCATGCGGTAAATATAGTTGCTCGTCGGGTTTGCGGCATCCGTGTACAAGAAGCAGTGCGATTTTCCCTGATCAAGGATGTGCCTGCTTGCGGCCGCGACAAGGGCGGAAGCATATCGGCGCCCGCGCTGGTCTTTTGGCGTATATACGCCGCCGATGCGCATGCCGCTTGGCGTTCCGCGGATGATGATGACCATGCTGGTGATCTCTCCGTCAACATCCCAGACGCAAGTTGATCGGTCGTGTATATAAGACTCCATGATCACTTCCGGCGGCGGTTTGTGCGTGATGCCTGTCTCGCGCTGAAAACCGGCGGCCCAGTCAACAAGCGTACCGCGATCGGATAATTCCGCATAACGCATGCGCCCGGGAACGCCGCGCGGAGCGAGAACTTTCGTCAATTGGTGTGCGATGAGTTCTGTGCGCACCTGATATCCTGACGACGTTTTGTTGGCCCATGACGCGGCAAATAACCGTGAATCTTCAGACGGGCCCAGCACGCCGGGCAGTTGCTCGTTGCGCTGGGCGTACCAGCGTGAGAGTTCTCGGATGGCCGGTATTGAGCCTGAAGAAATCAAGGCATTATGCGGCGGCGTTCTCAGCGTGACTGCTTCAATTTGCCCGCGATCATCGCGCACGGCCGCCATCACCGGCGGGGCGGCATATTGATTCTGCCAGCCTTTTTCGACAAGCCCCAATATCAAGCTGATCATCAGGTGATTGCGCGCTTCTTCCGGCAATAACCAGGGAAGCACATCATCACCAAATTCCTGCGGACTCTCATAACATCGCACTTGCATAAAACTTCCTTACCTGTTTCCCGCCACGAAAGATGTACCAAAGAAAACGGCCCGCCAGATTTTGAATCTGCCGGGCCGTGCCTTTGAATCCGATTGTGTGAACGATTATGAATCAGATTATTGCAGCACTGCCCGGTCCGTCATTCCAGCGAATGACGGTGCGCTTCGCGCCCGCGACCGGTGAGTGTGTGCAATACATCTTCATGAAAGTAATAGCGAGTATACGCTCTTTTATCCGCAGAGAAAATAAAAAATCTGATTATTTCTCTTTATCGTTTGTTTTTGACGATCCCGCTAACCGCAATGGTTATTTCTTTGGTGACGGATTTTCAAGTGGTTGCGCGCCGCAGGAAAAGAGTCCTTTGCGGAACAAGAATGCATCAACACTCAGTAATCCTGGCCCTGCCAGAAGAATCGCGCCGGCCATTGCAATAAGGACCATGTTATATTCATAACCCGAATTTTGCAGGCCAAAACCATTTTTGCCGTGCACAGTGGCAATGGCCACAAGCATCGTGACGATAACCGGCAACGTCGCCAGGCGCGCGAGTAAACCGATGCCGACAAACAAACCGCCAAGCAATTCACCAAGCGCGGCCATCCACGCCCAGGCAATCGGAGGCAAAACCGGCAAATGATTCAAGTGCGCCGCAAAGCCGTCAATCCCAGGCCCGCCAAAGGCGCCAAAAACTTTTTGCGAACCGTGATACACAAACACCCACGCAATTCCGATTCGCACCAACAACAACGCCAGGCTAATCGCAAACGAATTGTTTCCCTGGCCAGGCAATGGCATGTTGACATTTTTTGACATACTCGTTTCCTTCCCGATTGAATCTCATCCTGAGAACAATTGACGCCACAAAATTAATAGTTGTTGCAACAACTAAATCCGAAATTACTATAGGCAGCGAATGTTAAAAGGCAAATATCACGAAAATGAATATTGTTGGTGGATTATTTCAAAATCATCGCCAACAGCAAGCCAAAGAGCATGAGCCCGATGACGCCCATGATGATACCGGAAACAGCCAGGCCGTGGCCGGCCTGGGTTCCGCCGGATCGGCTCATACTGCGTAGCGCCACGATACCAAAAATAATGGCAAGAATCGGCGGCACGCCCACAAATGCGCAGCCGCCAGCCATTGAGACAATACCCAGCACCAGTGACGCCACGGCCCAGGTATTGGTGCCGTTCACCGCATCGCCGATTGTTCCCTCCATGGTAAACGGTAAGCCGCAAGATTCGCAATTATTGGCCGATATTGGGTTTGTGTGTTTGCAGCGCGGGCAGAGAATCACGCGCTCCTCCGGCGTTGCCGGATCGGCAATAATTTGCGGCGCGCGATTTCCGGCGGCGGCGTAGGCATGAACAGGATGCGGATCCTGGCGGATGATTTCGTTGGTTGTGGGATCAATCAGCCGGCCGCGATGATCCAGAATCGGAATGATAATCGTATTGCCGCAGGTGGGGCAGGTTCCTTGCTGGGCGCCCATTGATTCGGTTGCCTCAAGACGACTTGAACAATACTGACATAAAAAGCCATAACGTCTTCCTGCCGGCGGCATGACGCCAGCAGGGGCATCCTGGGTTATGGCCGGGGTAGCGGCTGGCGTTGCCGCCTGATTCGCCTGAACTGGCAATGGCGGCGGCGTAACCGGCATTTGAGGCGCCTGATTCTCAGGTGGCGCTGCTTCTTTTGGTGTTGGTTGAGGTGCATTTTTTGGTTGAGTCATGATTTCCTGCCGCCCGGTGGCTTGCCATTGGCCGACATCTTGCTACAAATGGTGTATGGCACAAACACCTGTACCGCGCACATGGTCAATCGGGGCTCTGCTTCAGTGGACCGCCGATTTTTTCACCCGCAAGGGCATTGATGAGGCTCGTTTATCCGCCGAGCTCCTTCTGGCGCATACGCTGGGTTGTTCGCGCATGCAGCTATATACGCAGTATGATCGCGTTCCGGCAGAATCGCAACTGGCCGGCTTTCGCGAAATGGTCAAGCAGCGCGCTGAACATGTCCCGGTAGCTTATCTTATCGGCAAAGCGTGGTTCTTTTCCTTTGAGCTTAACGTCACGCGCGATGTTTTAATACCTCGGCCTGATACCGAAACGCTGGTAGAAAATGTCATTCAGCGAATCCGTAACACCCCAGGGTGGGAAACGCCGGGCATTCTTGATTTATGCACAGGATCAGGATGCATTGCCATTGCGCTTGCCAAGAACATTGCCGCATCCCATGTTGTGGCAACGGATATCAGCCCGGCCGCGCTTAAAGTGGCCACGGGCAATGCCGAAAAGGTCGGCGTTAAGGATCGCGTGGAATTTTTTGAGGGTGATCTTTATGGCGCGCTGGCAGCTCTCACGCCGCCGCGCCATTTTGAAGTCATTATCAGCAATCCGCCCTATATTGCCACGGGAGACATTCCCAAACTTGCGCCCAATGTCCGCGATCACGAGCCCAAATTGGCCCTTGACGGCGGCGCAGATGGCCTTGATTTTCACCGCCGCATTCTCTCCGGCACACGCGACTGGCTTAAGCCCGGCGGTATGATCATTGCCGAAATCGCCTATGACCAGGGTGAATCGGCCGGTAACTTGTACAAGCAACAACCCTGGCTTGAGAACATCCGCCTGATCCGCGACGCGGCCGGCAATGCCAGAGCCATAACGGGAAATTTGGTTAATGGATCATAAGTTGTTTATGTAGAAATGATTGTGTCTTCCTGTGTGGCTGATGCTACGCAAAATAAAAAAATATTTGCCTGTTGATGATTACGTTGTATACTTGTTGAACAAGTAGGCAAGGTACTATGACGCTATCATCACCATCAAGTCAGGCCGACTACAAACTCCAGGAGTTGCTGGCCGCAACTCCCATCGGCGGCAAACTGCCGGGTGAGCATGCTCTTGCCGAGATGCTCGGAGTGAGCCGTGGGACGGTGCGTCGCATTTTGGCCGGGTATAGCAAACAATCCATTATTGAGGTGCGCCAGGGTGAGGGCGCTTACCTGAGGCGTACTGTTCGTCCGCAGGCGGCCATTCCCGCGCAGACGGCCACGACCATCGGCATCGTCGTCACGAGTCTTGAGAGTCCGTGGATGTCAAAAATCGTAGCAGCGGTTGAGGCAAGTCCGCTGGCGGATCAGGTTCATCTTGTCGTCAAGAGCGCGGATCTTTCGGCCGAGCGCGAGCGTGACATGCTCATGTATCTCTGGCGCACCGGCGTTCGCAAGATCATCACTTTTCCGACGATGGAGAACACCTATAACGATGAATATCGCAAGGTGATTCAGACGTTGCTTGATGCTCAGACGCGCATGGTTTTTATTGACCATCCGATATACGGCCTTGATGTGCCGTGCGTCATGACGGATCACTTCTGCGGCGGCTATCAGGCCACGAATTACCTTATTCAGCGTGGCCATCGCAACATTCTGATTGTCGGCGCTTTTGAGGATGAGGGCATGTCGCTGAGCGCGCGGCTCAACGGATATGTGCACGCGCATCGCGTGGCCAAGCTGCCATACAGCAAGGAACGGGTTGTTGATGCGGGTTTACAGGTAACTGATTATCAGGTGGCCGCATACGAGGCGATGAAGAAATATCTTCAGGAAAAGCCGGTTGATTTTACCGCGGTTTTCGCCACGACGGACAGTTACGCCTGGGGCGCGGCCAAAGCTCTGCATGAGGCCGGCATCAGTATTCCCGACCAGGTTTCGCTGGTCGGTTTTGACGACATTCGCGAGGAAGTTTTCGGCATTCCGCTGACGACATTCAGGCATCCGATGACGCAACTGGCCCACCAGGCCATTTTGCTTCTCGACAGCCTCAGTGACATGGACGCAGGGATGTCGCACACACATCTATTTGAGCCGGTGCTCGTTGAGCGAGAATCAGTACACCGCGTATAAAAGCAAGTGTACTGTAATTTCGTATTTCCAGATAGTAAATGCAATTAATAGCATTGTAATAAGAGCCTATTGGCTAAAATTGCATCTTTATGGTCTATTTGAGGAGAAGAGAAACATGATGATTCAAAATGGACGTAAAAATTTTCTTTCATATTTGGCCGGAATAACCATAGGTGGACTGGGCCTTCTAGCATCGGCATCACCGATGTGGGGAGCAATAGTTACCAATGGTGACTTCGAATCAGGAACGTCGACAGGGTGGACAAACGTGATTTTCAGTCAGTTTGATCCGTCTGTTGTTGCGACAACCAACGTGGGTTGGGGAAATAAGGCCATTAAGTTAAATCGCGACAATAATAACTATGCAAATTCTCCGGGTATCACACAAACAATCGATGTTGGAAACACTGTTTCAACATTTAGAATTTCATTTGATGTGCAAAATGCGTCAGGATCAAAAGTTATATTTCGTATTCGTACGGAAGATGGAACGCAGTATTGGAATGGATCTGCCTGGGTATCCCTGACATTGATTTCACGAACCAAAAATTTTCAACGTGATTGGGGTACTGATGCAAGTTCCGGTAGTGGCGGTACCAGTTATGATCGTCTTTCGGCCAATTCTCTTATTGTTGCAACAGACGGCATCTCTTCATCAAATATGACAATTACGCCTATTTCCGGCATTACAAAATATGTGATTGAGTTTTATAATCCGATCAAGAATACAACATCATATTTGGATAATATAATAGTTGCAGTACCTGAACCAGCCGCCGTTGGAGTTTTGACTACAGGCTTCTTGGTCGGTAGCGCATGCGTAAAACGTATTAAACGTTAATCATTATCTTGCTCTTTATGTATGTTGGGAAAAGAGGTTCACAATGTTGAGCTTATTAAGCGCACCAGATTGCGGGAAAAGAGCGACTAATATTCGCTCGGGCGTATCAGGTTTTACCCTTATTGAGTTGCTTGTTGTCGTAGCAATCATAGTCGTTCTTATTGCAATCCTGCTTCCTTCTTTGGGGAAAGCACGTGAGCAGGCAAAGCAGACTGCCTGTATGTCCAATATCAGACAGGTCGGGCTGAGTCTATATATGTATCGTGACGAATTTAATGATTACATGCCTAATGCAAGTACTACTTCAAGCCTTTCTGGTACGAGCAGTTGGTGTGACTGGATCGGACTGCTCCAGAATACCGGCAATATGGCGTCAACTTCCACCATGATCTGCCCATCGGATCGGTATGTGAGAAATTACAACGTGTTGAGCCAGCCTGTGCGTTTAAGCTATGGCATGAATGAATCACTTGTGAATCCTCTATTTACTTCGGCTTATGTGCGTGTAAAAAAAGTTCCGGACGAGCGACGTGCCATTATGCCGGTAATAGCGGATAGTACTTTTCCGGTGATTGTGGGATACAATGCTTCGTACAGAGCTCGAGTGACGAATGCCAATGACGTTACATCTGCAACGCCTCTTTCTACCTCTAATGTTGGTTTGATCCGTCATGCGATGGGCTCTGTTGTCTATTTTGTCGATGATCATGTTGAAGTAGTCAATCAAAGTACAACCATGTCGGGGTATACCAAGTATAAATTTAATTATTCTCCATCAGATTTTTGGTGATTCGAGATTGAGCGTTTAATGTAACGAACAATCATCTGACATATTAAACTTATTTGTATATATTTGTTTGAATTTAAAATAAAGGTTAGTAATGCTGAAATTCATGTATCACAAAATTCAGCAAGGAATTTTGCTTTCCATTGTTTCTCTATGTGTCTTTACTGCATATCAACTTAAAGCTGATACTTCGGCAACGTCAGTAACAGATCGCAAGGTGATAGTTCACGTAGTTCCCTGGTATCCGCCAGACCGCAGTGTAGAAAGTGCGGAATCATTAATCGCCGCATCTGAACCATCAATGCAAAAAAGAATCGATGAACACCTGCTGAAAATGAAAGAATATGCCTTTGATGCAGTGGCGCTTGATGTACAGGTTCGTGCTGACTGGCGGCCTGGACAGAATCCATCCATGGCAATATGGCAGGATAAAAACGTCAAGGCTTGGATGGATGCCATGCAGCGGCTGGCTCCTGAAATGAAGTTTTGCATGCAGCTTGATCGGAAGCCCACCCCGAATGATACAAAAAACTGGCCGGCCGTTATTGATGCCTTGTCTCAAGCCTTTGCTGATCATCCTCAATATCTGAGAGAAAACGGAAAACCGTTGTTATTGACATTCTTTATGAATGAATCCATCTCGGGTGCGGAATGGAACAAACTTCTGAATCAGACGCAACGGAAATTCCTTGTAGTCGGCAATCCGCTCGAAAATCCGAAGAAGATCAATCAAAAATACTCCCGTCAATATGTTGACATTGACGAAATGAATGATTTTATACAGTCATTTGATGGTGTGGAAATTCCATCGGTTGGCGCCAATATTTCATGGTTGCAGCAGAATAATGAGACAATTGCGCCAATGGTTGCTAAAGCCGGGAAATTATTGATTCATGGCGTAGGATGCGGATACTATCGAAAGAAAGTGGCATTTCTCGAACCGCGTTTTGACTATCTTGATAATACATGGCAAATGGCCATTAACAGTCAGGATAAATACGCCCTGATCTACACATGGAATGATGTTGCCGAAGACACAGATATATACCCATCAAAAAATAAAGATGAAGCATTGCTTGAACTTAACAGTTTTTATGCCAAATGGTTCAGAAGTGGAAAGCCACTTGATGTCACCAGCCCGTTGGTCTTTGTTAATTATCCCAAAACAAATAGTAACCGCCGTGAGACGAAGGGCGGCGAAAATCCCAGCTATCCACAGATGAGTTACTGGGCTTGGGTTAATAGTTCACAAAAATTGACCATTGAAGGTGTTGGTGAGGTGACGTTGAAAAAAGGATTTAATGTCGGCTTGGTTGGCCAAGTGTCGCCTGGACTACCCAAAACGTTTTCTCTCCATGATGGAAATAAACAAATATTGTCCGGATCATTCGAAAATCCTATGACTGATCTTAAAGATAAAGAAGATCTTCGCTATAGATGGGCGGCATTACATCGCATGACAAAGTAATGGGCTGTATATAAAAATTAACAAGCCCCGGGCAATGCCTGGGGCTTGCTATTTTTTTTTTGCGTTGTTTTGGATGTCTGCTTTGTGTTTATTTTTTCGGTTCAAGCGTTTTGCCGGTGTTGGCAAGATGTTCGCGCAGAACTGCGTCGAGAATGCCGTTGATAAAGCTGGCGGACTCGGCCGTCGAAAATTCCTTGGCGATGTTGATGGCCTCGTCAAGAACTACGCGCGGAGGAGTCTGCGGGTAATTGACCAATTCCCATGCGGCCAGGCGCATGATGTTGCGATCTACGACGGCCATGCGGTATACGGGCCATTTTTCGGCAAGCCGGCCAAACCATTCGTCGGCCGTCTTATGAAAATCCCATGCGGCTTTGGCCATAAAGTGCGCCATATCCCGCACCTGCGGATTTTCGTGCGACTCAACAATAAATTCCTGCAAACCATTGTTGATGATGTAATCACTGCCCTGAACATCAAGCTGATAAAGCGCCTGAAGAGCGATGCGACGGGCCTGTGAACGTTCCTGATTTAAGCTCATGAAGGACCAAAAAAAAGAAGACAGAAGTCAGAAGATAGAAAACAGCAGCTACAAAGAATTACTTGATTTTCTCAATCACGTTGGCCATTGCGATGGCCGAGGCGATTGCATTCCATCCGGCGTTGCCAGCCTTGAGGCCGGCGCGATCAATGGCCTGCTCAACGGTGTCGGCGGTGATGACGCCGAAGATGGTCGGTACGCCGGTGGCCGGGCCGATCTGGCCGACGGCGCGCGAAACCTGGCCGGCGACGTGGTCGTAATGATCGGTTTGCCCGCGGATGACGCAGCCGAGGCAAACCACGGCCGTATATTTGCCGGATTTTGCCAGAATGCTTGCCATCGTGGGAATCTCAAAAGCGCCCGGAACGTTGATGATGGTTAACTGATCTTCCTTGCCGCCGTGGCGGGCAAAACATTCCTGTGCGCCATCAGTCAGGCGGTTTGTGATAAATTCGTTAAATTCAGCGACGACAATAGCATAGCGCTGTTTTGGTTTAACAATCAATTCGCCGGCAATTCGCTGTGCCATGTGCCTGTTCCGCCAAAGACCGGCCGCCGGAGATCAAACATTGATCCGCAGACAAACCGGGAATCCCAAAGCAGGTATCTTAACGTTTTCTGTTTAGTGATGCTACTGTGTGGCAATACCGGACGTGGGCGATACAATTCATGTTGTGCTGGGTTCATCCCGGCATAAAAAGGCGGCCATGCGCATTCTTTGTTGTATGCGCATGGGAGCCTTTGGCAACCAATCATTGCCGGAAAGAAAATTGAACGCAGACACGGATGAAAAAAATGGCCATCAATCAGTATGTTGTGACGATTGGCTACAAAGCCAAACCGGGCAAGGCCGAGGAACTTGAGCGCCGGTTACGCGATCGCGTGCCGATCAGCCGCACGGAAGCGGGAAATCTTGATTACCGTTTATATCGCTCAAACACGAATGAGAATGTCTTTTTCCTCTTTTCGCGTTTTACCAGCGAGAAAACTTTTGATCTGCACCTCTATCAGCCGTACACATTGTCACTGATGGCGGAGTATGAAGATTTGCTTGACGGCCCGCCGCGCGTAGAGACGTATCGGACGGTGCTGGGATAAAAGTCCTGATGTTATGCAGCAGAAAAATAACGATCTGAAATAAAGCTATGATCGAGTTTGAACGTTCATGACACGGAGACGTACTGACGCCGGGACGCGGAGATTCCTGACGACAAAATTCCTCCGCGTCACCATGTCAGGGCGTTCCCGTGTCTGGGTATTTGAGGTGGCTGTTTGAATCTGTCTTTGCTCCACATTCTGGCGACTCGCTGGTGGATGTTTGACGTCAACCAGCCGTGGTATCTGCTTTTGCTGGGGCTGCTGATACCTGTTGTTTATTTCTGGAAAACAAGTCTTGTGCCGGCGAGCAAAATGCGCCGGTGGGTATCGCTGGCGCTGCGGAGCATCCTGGTTATCGGGATTGTGCTTGCGCTGGCCGGTACGCGTATTGTCTGGAAAGATAAGGGACTCTGCGTTGCGTTTGTGATTGATCAGAGCCAGTCAATCCCCGGCGTGCTGCGCGACCGCGTGCGTGACAAAATCCGCGATATTGTGGAGAAAATGGAAAAAGACGACCAGTTCATGGTCGTTGAGTTTGGCGGTGATTCCGTGTTGGCGTCATTGCCGTCGCCCAAAGGGCCGGTGCCGGAACCTGCAAAAGTCATTGATGCGGGCCACACGGATATTGCGCGGGCGTTGCGCCTGGCGATGGCCACATTTCCGGCGGATCGCCAGAAACGCGCGGTGTTGTTTTCAGACGGAAATCAGAATGTCGGTGATTCCGTTCGCGAAGCGCGCATCGCCGCGGCCAATGATGTTGACGTGTTTACCGTGTTGCTTGGCGGCGGCGGCGAGCATGAAGTGATGATTGACCAGGTGATCCTGCCGCAGCGCGCGCAGAAAGATGTGCGATTTAATATACGCACGGTAGTCTCGGCCGATCAGGCGCAGGGCGCTACGCTGCTGGTGACGCGCGACGGCCGGCAGATTCAGACTCTACAGGTTCAGCTTAAGGCCGGGGCGAACGTTTATGACATTCCGGATAAGGTCGGCGACGGCGGATTTCACGAATATAAAGTAACGGTTCTGCCGGACGGCGGGGCGAAGGCGGATACGTTTGGCGCCAACAATACGGCGTTTGGTTTTGTGCGTGTTGATGGGCCGGGCAAGGTGATGGTGATTCGCGGCAATATCGGCGCGCGCGACTACATCACAGATGCATTGCTTGATGCGCGGATTAATACGGACCCGGGATCGCCGGGATTGCTGCCGCAGGATGTGCGGCCGCTGATGTCTTATGATTGCGTGGTGCTTGAAAATGTGGGCCGGCAATACCTGACCAATCAGCAACTTGATGCGCTTGAAAAATGGGTCAAGGATTTCGGCGGCGGCCTGGTGATCATCGGCGGTGACGATTCCTTTGGCCCTGGCGGATATAAAGGTACGCCGCTTGAAAAAATCAGCCCAGTAGAAATGGATATCAAGCGTAAAAAACACCTGGCATCCGTGGCGATGGCCGTGATGCTTGATAAGTCAGGCTCAATGGGCGCGCAGGCAATGGGCAACGTGACCAAAATGGACCTTGCCAATCAGGGCGCGGTTGAGACTATCAGGCTTATGACGGAAGCTGACGAAGCAAATGTTGCGGTTGTGGATACTGAAGTCAAATGGATGAACAATGACAAATCACAACTGCTGAAAATGGACGAAGTAAATAAAAGATTATTGACGAAAAATGTGACGGCGGTGCGCGCCGGTGGCGGCGGCATCTTTGCAAAAACGGCGCTTGATCATGCTTATCGTGCCGTAAAATCACCCTATGTCGAAGCGATGGTTCGCCATGTGATTATGTTTGCGGACTGCGCCGACACGGATCAGACGGAAGACTGCATCCGCATGGCGCAGGAGATGTTTCGCGGTACGCCGTCTGTCACAACATCAGTGATCGGCCTGGGGCAGCCGAGCGACAAGGATGTTGAATTTCAAAAAGAACTGGCGCGCGTCGGCGGCGGGCGTTTTTATATCACGGATGACCCGATGAACCTGCCGCGAATCTTCTCAAAAGAAGCGTTTATTGCGTCGCGCAATGCGTTTATCGAAAAGAAAGAGGGCATTGTCCCAACGCTTTATGATTCGCCGCTGATGGACGGTTTTCGCGATCATGGCGTGCCGCGCGTATACGGATATATCGGCACTACGCTCAAGCCGCGCGCAACATTGGCCGCGCAGGGACTTGAGGCTGATGATCCTCTGCTGGCTCACTGGGTGATCGGTCTTGGCAAAGTGGTTGCGTATACGTCTGATACCGGCGCACGCTGGGGCAAAGAGTGGGTGAGCTGGGATGGCTTTGCCAAATTCTGGCTGCAAACAATCCGCTGGGCCGGGCGATCTGTTCAGTCGCAGCAGGTGGCTACGACGACAACGATTGATGGCAATGATGGCCGCGTGTTTGTCGATGCGACAAGCGCCGACGGCAAACCGATCAACAATTTGCAGTTGCAGGGAAAAATCGCCGAGCCGGGAAGCAACGAGCCTAATATCAACGTGCCGCTGATTCAGGTTGCGCCGGGGAAATATGAGGGAAAATTTTCGCCACGCGAACGCGGAACTTATATGGTCAACGTGGTTGACCAGGCAACTGGCAATGCGGTTGATGTCAGTGGCGCTGTGCTGAGTTATCCGCCTGAGTTCCGCGATTTAACGCCGAATCCGGGTATGATGAAGCGAATAGCGGAAGTGACGGGCGGTCAGCTTGTGACGGATCTTGTCAACCTGTGGCAGCCAAAACCGATACCGGTCACTACGTTCTGGCCGTTGTGGGATATTCTGATTGTCGCGGCGCTGTGCGGATTGCTGATTGATGTGGCGTGGCGCAGGCTCAATATTCTTGACTGGTTCAGTCGCAAAGGCGGGCCGGTGGTTGTGGCCGGGGCGGGACAGGCGCTTGGCGCGCTGAAGGTTATCCGCACTGGCCGGGCACAGGTTGAGCAACAGCACGAAACATTACGTAAACGTCAAGAACCGGCCATTGAGCATGACGAAAAATCGGCGGTATCCTCACCGCAGGCGGATGCGGCCGTGGCGGTTCTTGAGCCTGAAAAAACGGCTGCGCCGGCAACTTCGGAACCCGAACCGGGTGATTATCGCGGCAAGCTGTTGGCGGCCAAAAAACGCGCCGCCGAACAGATTCGCGATGCACAAAAGAAAAAGTAAATTATGGCAGCAAACTCCGTTTAAGTTTCTTGTTAACTACGGCCGATAACATGAATTGTGTTATCGCGTCGTCATTTATTTTCAAATGAGGGGGCCGGAGCGCTCCTGAAAGACCGATTGGCCGTTGAGCGCCGCGGTATTGTGAGCCTGTTTCTACAGGCCATCATACTTGTTGCGGCATACTGGCTGGCGCTGGCGGTGCGGTACGATTTCCATTTTACATCTGCGGCGGGCGTTAACTGGCTGCGGGCTTATTTTCTGCCGCTGGTGGGTGTTGTCGTCTGCATTAAACTTGCCGTGTGGGTTGCGATGGGACTGCATCGCGGAACATGGCGGTATGTCGGGCTTGGTGATCTGGCTGCGCTGTTTGTGGCGTCGCAGGTTGCGCTGGCCGCGCAAATGGGATTTTTTTACGCTGTTCAGGCAATTCATTTTAAGATGTATGGCCGGTACCTGTGGGTGGGATTGCCGGAAAGCGTATTTATTCTGGATGCGGTTTTTGGCTTGCTGCTGGTTGGCGGCGCGCGGTTACTGGTGCGGCTTGTGCACGAAGAATCTCGGCCGGCGGCACCTGGCGGAATGACGCGCCTTTTGATCATTGGCGCAGGAGATGCGGCCGAAACCGTTCTGCGCGAACTTCATCGCATGCCGGAACAGCGTTATCGCGTTGTCGGTTTGCTTGATGATGCGCCGGCAAAACAGGGATTACGCATACACGGCGCGCCGGTTTTGGGGGCGATCGCCAAGTTGCCGCAGATTGCCGCGCAGCATCAGGTGGCGGAAATTTTGATAGCGATTCCGTCGGCCAGTAAAGAGCAAATGCAGCAGATTGTGGCGATGTGCCGCGCGGCGCAGGTGGCCAGCAATCAACGCGGCGGCGAATCGGCGGGAATACGCTTCCGCACGATACCGAGCATGGCCGACCTGATCACCGGCCGAACCATGGCGCACCAGATTCGCGATGTGAGCCTGAATGATCTGCTCGGCCGCGACGCAGTAGAAATGGACCTTGCGGCCGTGGGCGCGCTGGTGCATCAACACGTGGTGCTGGTGAGCGGCGCAGGCGGCAGCATCGGCAGCGAAATGTGCCGCACGATTGCGCGATTTAATCCGGCAACACTTTTATTGGTTGATAAGGCCGAAAATGCGATTTTTGAGATTGATCGCGAATTGAAAAAAACATTCCCGGCCGTGCGTATTGTGCCGGCCATCGGCGATATCACTGATGTGGTGCGCCTTGAACAAATCTTCGGCGCATGGCAGCCGGTGGCGGTTTTTCATGCCGCGGCGCATAAACATGTGCCTCTTGCTGAACTGAACCCCGGCGAGGCGATTCGCAATAACGTCTTCGGAACCAAAACGCTTGCGGATGTGGCCGCGCGATCGGGCGTTAAAAATTTTGTGATGATCAGCACGGATAAGGCGGTTAATCCGAGCAGTATCATGGGTGCAACAAAACGATGCGCGGAAATTTATATTCAGTCTCTGGCACGGCGCAGCAATACGAATTTTATCACTGTGCGTTTTGGTAATGTGCTTGGCAGCAACGGATCAGTTGTGCCGATCTTTAAACAGCAGATTGCCGCCGGCGGGCCGGTGACGGTGACGCATCCGGAAATGCGGCGTTATTTTATGACGATTCCGGAAGCAAGCCAGCTTGTGCTTCAGGCCGGTGCGCTGGGGCAGCGTGGCGAAATTTTTGTGCTTGACATGGGCCAGCCCGTACGCATTCTTGATCTTGCGCGCGACCTGATTACTCTCAGCGGTTTGCGGCCTGAGGTTGATATTCCGATTGTGTTTACGGGACTTCGGCCGGGCGAAAAACTCTACGAAGAATTGTCAATTCATGGCGAAAATATGGTGCCGACGCGGCATCCCAAAATTGCCGTCTGGCGCAGCCAGCAGGCCACGCCGCAGATGGTTCAGGCGATGATTGATGATCTTGAGCCGCTACAGCACTGCAATGAGCGGCCAGTGGTTTTGCGATTTCTACAAAAATACATTCCTGAGATGCGTCCGTGGCAAGCGGAAGAAAATGCGTCACCAGCGCCGGCACAGGAACAACACTGACTATTTTTAGCGTTGATAAAGCGGTAGTGCGCGGTAGGGCACGCATAGCGCCAAAACGGACATTGATGTGGCGTAAACTTCACCGCCGATGCTGTCAACGCCGCCACCCTGCGGCCAGGAGCCATCTTCTTTTTGCTTGGCAAGCAGGTTTGTGCGCAGAGGAATATAAATGCCATCCCAGTATTTGCCGCCAAGTTGGTTTGCGGCCTGCGCACAATAGTAGCAAGCATAATAATAAGCTTCGTGGTTGAACTTCAGCGGATTGCGCAGCAGGTATTCTCCGCCGGCGAGAGCTTCCTGACTGTTATGCTGGCCGAGAAGCTCAAGAGAAAGAATACCCGTGCCGGTGCGCGCGGAATTGGGGTTTTCCCGGCCGGTATAACTGAACCCACCGCCATCAACGGCGCGCCGGCGCATATAGGCTACGCCATCATCAATAGCCTGTTTTGGCACAGCCATGCCAAGATTGGCCGCGCCGCGCAGGGCCATCAACTGCCATCCGCTGACGGAAATATCGGAGTCGCGCGCAGTGGGCTGATAGCGCCAACCGCCGGTGTTTTCGGCGCTTTTAGGCACTTTTTGTGCATCAAGCACAATCTTGATTGCTTTATCAACGGCGTCTTTGATGCGCGGGCGAAGTTTTTCATCCGCCACGCCGTAGGCCTCGCATAGCATGATCGTTGAGATCCCGTGATCATACATGCGGTAATTGGCCTGCGATCCGGCGGAGATGACACCGCTTGGCTGCTGAAGCTTGAGTACGTAATCAATGGCGCGGTTGATGGTTTCGCCATACGGGCCCTGGCCAGGGAGCTCTCCGGACGCCATAAAAGCCAGAACGGCCAGCGAGGTAACGGCGGCACCGGTTTCCGCGCCATTTTTACCGCGATTACCGCCAAAAGAACCGTCGGCAT
Organism: uncultured Phycisphaeraceae bacterium; assembly: GCA_964610975.1. Classification (GTDB taxonomy): domain Bacteria; phylum Planctomycetota; class Phycisphaerae; order WQYP01; family WQYP01; genus CAZSYN01. The sequence goes on along the minus strand of CAZSYN010000001.1, from coordinate 408,671 downwards.
TTTGTGCTTTGGCAAGCCACACCATGGCGTTATCAACGGCCGTGCGAACGTTTGCCGGTACAGGCTCAACTTCCTGGGCCAATAACGGAGTAGCTGTCGTTGCGGTAACCGCAGCCAGCATCATCGCGCAAATATATTGATGATGTTTCCGCATTATTTAGCCTCACCACCTTGAGCCTGCATACGGGCAATCTGCGTGTAATAATTTTTGATCATCTGCTGGTATTCCGGCGGGCCTTTTTGCTGGGCCGCATTGAGCAGATCTTTTTGCATCAGCGGCGGCAACTTGGCCCAGTCACTGGGCGCAATACCGATGGCCGTAACGGCCGTCGGCGCGTCACCCTCAAATTTACCAGCTTCCGGGCCGGTGCCGTCACTGCCATCGGTATTTGGCTGTCCCTTATTCTGGCTGTTTGCCTGCGCTTGCGTTGATTTGCCATTTTGAGATTGCTGCTGGCCTGATTGTCCTTGAGCAGATTGTTGGCCCTGCTGACCCGGTTGTTGCTGGCCTGACTGGCTGCTCATTTGCTGGGCAATCTGCTGTGCCTTGGCCAGTTGTTGCGCCGCCTGCTGAGCGGCTTGCGAGTTACCCTGCATGGCTTGTTGCTGAGCCTCATGCGCCGCCTGAACTGCCTGAGTAAGCTGCTGTTGTTGCGAGTTCTGCCCGCCATTTTGTTGCTGCTGTTGTGAGCCTGACTGCTGTTGAGTTGATTGCTGGCCGGCCTGTTGAGCCTGCTGCTGTCCCTGCTGATTCTGTGTTTGTTGCTGGCCGGCCTGCTGATCTTGCTGTTGGCCATTTTGCTGGGCTTGTTGCGACTGATTTTGCTGGGCATTCTGATTTTGCTGCTGATCATTGTTGGCTGATGTCTGTTGCAGAGTATCTTTAGCCTGCTGAATTTCCGAGGCGGATCTCTGGCTTGCCTGCGCGGCCTGCGGAGTTTTTTGGGCGTCCTGGCTTGCGTCAGCGGCTTTCTTTTGATCATCAGCGGCTTTCTTGAGTTGATCCGCCGCCTGATTGGCCTGCTGAGCTGTTTCTGGTGTGGTGGCCTGCGTATCCTGAGCAAGCTGGCGGGCTTGTTGTGCCGCCTGTTCAAGATCGCGGGCTATCTGCTGCTGCTCAGCCTGTGTATTTTTCAGATCTTCGTTGCGTTTATCCGTTTCCGCCTGCGCCTGAAGCAATTTGGCCAGTTCATCAGCTATTTCGCGCTGGCGATCCGCAAGTGTTTTGGCCTGCTGGCCGGCTTGCGGACTGATTTTTGGCGTGCTGCGCTGCATGCGCATGGCCGCGCCTATCGCCTGGCGTAATTTCTGAACCGCCTGCTCCGCTTTTCCTGTACGTGCGGCAAGGGTTGCTTCCTGCGCTAATTTGCGCGCCTCATCCTGGGCTTTACGCTGTTCCTGAGTGATCGCCGGCTGAGAGACCGCTTTTTGTATGCGCGTTGCCAGATCAACTGCTTTTTGATTGGCGGGATCGCTCGGACGCGTCGGTTCCTGGCCGTTGCTCTTGGCAACGCGGACATCATTGATCAACGTATCAACTTCATCCTTAAGTGCATCAGGATCTTCGCCGGCCTGCTGTTCATCGGTTCCGGTTGCGCGGTTACTGATCTTATCAAGTTCACCGGCCGCGGAACGTTGCTGAACCAGTGCGGGATTGAGTTTGTTGTCCTGAAGGTTTTTGACGATGCCGTCCATTTTAGTTTCGTCAGGAACGGGAACCGATGCGTTTTGTGCAATTTTACCGAAACGTTTGTCATACTTGCCGATGTCGCCGTTGAGCTTCTGCTGTTCGGCAATGATTTTTTTCAGCGTCTCGTTGATTTGTGCCGATTCGGCAGCTTTAGCGATCTGTTCATTTGTTTTTTGCTGGCGCTGAGCGATATCGTCAATCTTTTTCGTCAGTTCATCTACTTTGGGTTGCGCCTTTTGTTTTTCAGCATCACGCAGATTCTGATTTTCACGGATCATCTGCTCAACATCTTTTTTCAGAGCTTCCTGGCGGCGCTGGGCATCAGCGGATTTATTGCCGTTTTCCAGATCGCGTGCGATCTGCTCCTGGCGTTTGGCCGCATCCTCAAGAGATTTCTGAAGGCGCTCCGCCTCAACATTTTTATCAACATTTTGACGCAGCGCGGCAATCTGGTCGCGCGCTTTGATCGCTTCGTCGGCCGCGTCATGCACGTTATCCTGCCTGCGCTTGCCGTTATCGGCCAGTTCTGCGCGCGCGGTCGCTTCCGTACCGGGGCGCACCATATCGTCATTGATTTTGCGAAGTTGATCTTTCTGATTCTGGTATGCGGCGGGGGCCTGATCAACTGCTTTATCAATCGCCTCCGCCGCGTCGGTCATTTCCTGACGCGCCTCAACCAGGCGTTGACGCTCGCCTCCGGTAAGCTGGCGATCGGCCGATACCTTATCAAGTTCCGCCAGTTTTTTGCTGGCGGAGATAAGTTTCTGTTCCGCTGTGCGCAGCGCTTCTGACATACCCTGCGGGCCGGCCATTTGCTGCGAAAGCGCCATGCGTTCGGCATTGCGATCAATCAGCAGCACCTGTTTTTGAGATGTGCCGATATTGGCTTTGGGTTGCGCATTATCCGTGGCGCGCAGAAAGTACGTAATGCGTTTCGGATCACGCACGGCCGATTTCTGAATCGCATCGCGGACCGAAAGATCCGCGCTTTGTTCAATTCTTGTCCCGCTGATTTTGGCCAGATCAATCGGCATTGTCATTTGGCTGCGGTTATCCACCTGGTACACCAGTTCCGCGGAGACAACGCCAAAATCATCATCAATCGCAAATTTGATCGGCGCGGTATCGTCCGGGCGAATTTTGGCCGATGCGCTCGGCGACGCAATGTTAATGGTCGGCGCATTATCAGGTCGCACCACAATCTGCCGGGGCCGGCTGGTGTCAGACCTCATCTCGCGGCCATCAATCATGGATACAAGATTCACCGTATACGGAGCGGAGGCCGTCATAATTACTTCACCCGTCAGCGTGGTGGCGTCAATCGGTTTTAGCGTCACAACGCTTTGTCCCTGGCCGACAACCACCGTGCATCGCTCAGGATCAACCGGCTGCGTGGTGTGTATGGTTACCTGCGAATGCGTGCCGGCAATGGCGTCAAGAGTGCCGTTGGCGGGATCTTTTTCAGTTTTTGGCGAGAGTTTTGTATATGCCGGGTAATTGTAGATGACGTTCATGCTTGATACGCCCGGCCGCGGCACCACGTTGATTTTATACATCGGCGTTTCTTCACCAGCCGCCGCCACGCTGTAGGACAGGTTCTGTTGAATTGAACCAAGACGCGTGCGGAACATATTGGCGTCTGCGCGCTCCATCTCAACGGCTTGTGCAGGCCCATTGGTGTACCGCAGCGTAATAATGGCGCGATCAACCAGCAGATTACTGCTGGCCGGGTCCGTCACTGTCACGGTGATATCAAGAGATTCTCCCTGCGCTACGGTGATATTCTCTCCCGGGTCCATTTTAAGCACCAGCGGAGGATGTGTTCGCCCCGGAACCCAGGGCATTGCCATGCCCCGCAAGCCCTCGTGAAAAGTTTGCGGCGCGCTCAGCAGCGCCACCATGTACATGATGCCGACAGCACCGGCCAGCAGCGACCAGCGCAAAACCTGCTTGCCGGAGACCACTTGTGACGGGTCAACCACGGCCGCATCGGCTTCGGCTTGCTGCATCAGTTTGTCAAGCAACTCTGGTGATCCGGCAAATCGTTTATCTTCTTCGGCCGCAAGCTCAATGGCGGATGTGATGCGCTCATGGAGTTCCGGATGTGCTTCGTCAATCGCTCTTGCCGCGGCAAAAAACGGAAGTCTCTTAAACGCCGGCAGCGCCCAGTGAACAACTCCCCACAGGCCGATGCCCCAACTGCCGATGGCCAGCGGAATGCGCAGCCATATTGGTAGCGCCGGCAACATGCCCAGCGCAAGGATGCCGCCAAGAGTTACGGCCATGCCAAGCGTGGCGCCTTGCAGCAAACCAAGCGAAACCCGCAACGCCCATGACCTCTCGGCCACGCGCCGTACCGGCTCGGTGATCTGTTCCGGCAATACTACTTCTTTATCCTGGTCAAGAAGCGTCATGTTTCCTCCGCGACTTGAGATCTGACGCTACTGCCATTGTACCGCATTCTCAAGTTCGGGGTTATCTCTCTTTATGAAATAACGGCCGAATATTTTCTTTATTGTACGCAATTTGGCATGTAAGAAATATCGGCAGTTCATGCCGATGCCTGACGATCATGGTCATAAACTTTGTGATATCTTTTGCTATATTCGTATTCGCGATTCGCTCGACAAGCGCCATCAATTCGTTAACCTACTGACATGGCAGAAAAAACATCCTTACGCGTCACCGTTTTAGGTTCCGGAACCTCCGCCGGCGTGCCGATGATCGGTTGTCACTGCCCGGTCTGCTCAAGCACTGATCCGCGTGATAAGCGCACCCGGCCCAGCATTGCTGTGCATTATGACGGCCATTACGTATTGATTGACACTTCTCCGGAACTGCGTCTGCAATCCGTAGCCGTCGGCCTTGACCGCATTGATGCTGTGGTATACACGCACGCGCATGCGGATCATATTTTTGGCCTTGATGACGTGCGCCGATTCAATACCATCTTAAAAGCGCCGCTGCCCATGTACGCCCAGGTTGAGCACATGCGGACGATTCAGAACGCATTTCCGTATGCTTTTAATCGTGTGCCGGCGGATCTTGCGCTTGGCATGTACCGGCCGGAGCTTCAGCCGATTTTGATTGACGGTCCTTTTACGATCTGCGGCCGGGAGTGGATTCCGGTGCCGATGATTCACGGTCGCTTTGAGGTGCTCGGTTTCCGCATCGGCAATTTTGCGTACTGTACGGATTGCCACACCATTCCGGATCGTTCTCTTGAGTTGCTCAAGGATCTTGACACGCTGATTATTGACGGCCTGCGTCCCCGGCCGCACCCGACGCATCTTTCTTTTGAAGAAGCTCAGCAGATGATCGCCCGCATCGGGCCAAAGCGCGCGTATTTTACGCACATCGCTCATGATGTTAAGCACGTTGATATTGAGGCGGACCTTCCGCCGCACATTCGCGCCTGCTATGACGGAATGGTTCTTGATATACCATAAGTAAAATTCAAAATGCGAACTACAAAACACGAAATATTCAGCCATCGTGTCTTCCTCGTTTCGCGTTTTGCGTTTCAGCTTTCGCGTTTCTCCTTCACCCTGTAGAATCTGCTTTTCCTGTTTGATCACTGGTTCACAGCCAGTTTGTTTCGTAGAAAGGATTCGCACGATGTCTCTTTCGGCCATTATTCTTGCTGCCGGCAAAGCCACGCGCATGAAGTCGGAGCGCGTTAAAGTTCTTCACGAAATCTGCGGCCTGCCGATGTTGACTTATGTTCTGGATGCCTGCCGCCAGGCCGGCGTCAAGCGCCTTTACGTGGTCATCGGCCATGACCGCCAGCGCGTCATGGACACATATAAAAACGCCACCGATATCACATGGGTGATTCAGGATCAGCAGCTCGGCACCGGCCACGCCGTTAAATGCTGCAAGGATAAAATCGTTTCGCAGGAAGGTCTCGGCGACAATGATCATGTATTTGTTCTCGGCGGCGACGGCCCGCTGATTCGCGCGGATACGCTAAAAACAATGGCTGAAAAACATATCGCCGCCAAAGCCGCCGTCACGCTGGCAACTTCTCTGCTGCCTGACCCCACCGGTTACGGCCGCATTGTGCGAGATGCCGCCGGCAATCTCATGGGTATCGTTGAGCATAATGACTGCACGCCAGAGCAGCGCAACATTCGGGAAGTCAATCCTACTTACTGGATGTTTCGCAACAAGGATCTTTTTGAGTCACTTGAGCTGGTTAAGCCCAACAACAAAAAAGGCGAGTATTACCTCACCGACACGCTGGCGATTCTCAAAGACATGGGCCGCGGCCTTGAGGCCGTGCCCTCCGTCCCGCCGGAAGACGTCCTGAGCATCAATACCCGCAAGGAACTGGCCGACGTCAGCCGCGCGATGCAAAATCGCATTCAAAAAATGCACATGGCAAACGGCGTGACGCTGGTATCACCCGAAAACACATGGATTGAATCCGGCGCAAGCATCGGCCCGGATACCATCCTTGAGCCGTTTACCTGGGTCGGCTCTCGCAGCCAGATTTCCGGCAACCAGCACATCAGGGCCGGCACGATACTGGCGCCGGGGTCCGTGATTGAATAACCATTCATCACGGAGATGCCGGGACACGGAGATATTATTTTTAGTTTATTATAAAATTAATCCGGTGATATGATTCTTTCCTTAGTCTTTGTCTTCTCAGTGGCTCCGTGCCTCCGTGGTAAAAAGTGCGGTAGACTTTTTCTGCATTGAGTTCAGATTTTTTAAAGTTTGCGTTATGATATTTGACTTGGGTTCTGTTGAGGAACCCATTTCGCTTTTATGGAAATTGAAGAGGGTCCGTAATGAATCTGCCTGATGGCTTAAAGGTGTTTTCTGGCCGATCAAATCCTGCTTTAACTCGCTCAATTTGCGAGCATATCGGGATTCCGCTGGGCCGGGGCCGTGCAGAAGCCTTCCCTGATGGCGAAACGATCGTCAAGCTTGATGAGGACGTTCGTGGCCGCGATTGTTTTATCATTCAGTCCACATGCCAGCCGGTGAACGAAAATCTTGTTGAATTATTGGTATGGGTTGACTGTCTCAAGCGCGCCAGCGCAAACCGGATCACCTGCGTCATGCCGTACTTTGGTTATGCCCGTCAGGATCGCAAGTCAGAAGGCCGCACGCCGATTACCGCCAAACTGGTTGCCAATTTGATCACCGCCGCCGGCGCGGACCGCGTGATTGCCATGGACCTTCACGCCGCGCAGGTTCAGGGGTTCTTTGATATTCCGATGGACCATCTTCAGGCCTCGCCGGTATTTACAGAATTTTTCACGACCGAAGCCGCCAAATATCCCGCAGGCAGCATGTCGGTTGTGTCTCCTGATCCGGGTAACTTAAAAGTCGCCAGCTATTACGCTGAAATTCTCAATGCTCAGCTTGCTTTTATTGACAAGCGCCGCCAGAGCGCCACAACCGTTGCGATGACCAACATCGTCGGCGACGTCAAGGGCAAAAAGATTCTCATGTTTGATGACATGATCACCACCGGCGGCACGATCGCCGAAGCATCAAAAATCCTCAAAGATCACGGTTGCGGCGATATTTGCGTCGCGGCCAGCCACGGCATCTTTGCCGGCCCGGCCGTTGACCGCCTGGCCAAAGCGCCGATCACGCAGGTTGTCGTGACCGACACCGTGCCGATGGGCGAGCGCCTTGCGCCTCTTGCCGACAAGCTCAAAGTTCTTTCCGTCGCGACGATTCTGGGCGAAGCGATCAAGCGCATTCACCTCAACCAGTCCGTCAGCATGCTCTTTGCCAAAGGCGGCGGCGGCGGTAAACGGTAAAATAAAACGCGAACGACGAAACACAAAACGCGAAACATAAGATCGCGCGGCGTGTGATGCGATTCGTATAAAAAAACAAAAACACCGGAGCAATTTGCTCCGGTGTTTTTGTTTACAGATGTGCTCAGCGAACGTATGCATCAAATTATTCCGCATTTAAAATTAATAGTACAAAAAACGTATTGCTTGAATATCAAAACGGTAAGCCTATTATCACCAAATAAGTCCTTTTTTGGAGGTTTACCACATGTCATCACTTCACAAAGTCAGTATTGATATCCCGGAAGCTTCACGCTTGAAGATCATTGAGCTTTTACAGGCCCGGCTTGTAGATACGATTGATCTTTTCACGCAGGCCAAGCAGGCGCACTGGACCATTAAAGGTCCGGCATTTATCGCCGTGCATGAGCTGTTTGATGATGTTGCCGGCGAAGTCAATGAGCATGCTGATACGATTGCCGAGCGCATTGAGATTCTCGGCGGCCAGGCTCTCGGTACGGCTCGCGTTGTGGCCAAGACGTCTTCGCTCAGCGAGTATCCGGTTGGCGCCGTGACTCAGGATGAGCACATCAAGGCGATGACGGCCGCGATGGCGACGTATGCGAAGGCTGTTCGCAAGGCGATTGATTCGGCCACGGAATATGGCGATGCCGATACCGCCGATCTGTTCACCGGCGTATCGCGCGCGATTGACAAGCAGCGCTGGTTTGTTGAATCACACCTGTCGGCCGGCAAATAAGCGGATTACTCCGCGCTATATGCCATTGCCAGAATATCAGGGAAGTCCCGGACTGTTCCGGGACTTCCTTTTTTTATGATCACAATACACGCATAAAAATGTCTTGCATGCATGGCGGATGAACATGATCATTTACAAAATGTCATGACATCAACATAGGAAGACTCATATGAGAAATAGTCTGGCGCTGGCATTGCTGGTGATCCTGGCGGCGTGGGTTTGTGTATGCCATGTTCATGCCGATGAGCCGCAGGCCGCGCGCAAAATCAAGGTGGGGGTGATCGTCAGTTATTATACGGCAACCGGCCCAAGCTGGATCGGCCAGCCTTATGGCTATAAAGACCAGCTCTGCCGGATTGAGGAACTCAACGATCCTGATTTTGAACTCTACCCCGTTATTGAAAAAGGAACCGCGGCCATCGGAGAAATGCCGGCCATCCTCAAACAGTATTTCCCAAAACAAACAACCATCATCAATGGTTATGACGCCGATGAATTGAAAAAACTGGATGTCGTTTTTGCACACATGATTTTTAACATGAAGTCGGAAATGTCGGTCGCGCTGATGAGAGCCGTACAGGATGGTCTTGGTTACGTTCAGCAAAGCGGCGGCGCGGTTAACCCCGGTTATTCGGCGGAAAATACGGCGCTGGCCGGCATGAGCGAAGCGGAGTACGGGTGGAATCCGCATGAGGTTGATTGCCAGGTCGTCGGTGAACATCCGCTGTTGGGCGCGTTATCGGGTGATAAAAATGCCATCATCAGTCTTAAGCCTAATGGGCATTTTGGCATGTTGACCAAATCCGGCATTCCGTTGTTGCGCGTGACGGAAAGAAAAAATGTGTATGTGCCCAGAGGTCGCCGCGTGAATGCGGATTTTTATCCGCTTTACGTCTCGCAGCTTGGTAAGGGGCGCATTGTGGGAATCGGCTTTGCCCATTATGAGCCGACACCGGATGATCTTGAGTTTGCGACCAAAGATCAATTTTTTATCCGGTGTATTCAGTGGGCCGCCGGCCGCGAATTAAAATAATCAGCACGGCAAATTGCCGTTAATATGAGGATGTTATGAGCGAGGAAAAAATCCTCGCTTTTTTTATTTAATGTTCTGTTGAGAGTCACGTACTTTGTTTATGATGCGGCAAAATATTTTCTGCGGAGCAGATATATGGTGTCAAAAGTTCAGCCGAAGCGTTCGCGGATATTCAAAATCCGTCACGCAACGCAATATCATTATGATCGGCCGGTGACGCGGAGCAGTCACCTGCTGCATTTGCGGCCTGTTCATGACTGGAAACAGTCCGTGCGACTGTATCAATTGCATGTGGGGCCGATGCCTGAACCGCTTGTCTCTGAATTTGAAGATGTTTTTGGTAATTTCGCCGCGCGTTTTGAACTGGCCACGGAATACCGCGAGTTAAGCATTCAAACAAATTCCGTGGTCGAAGTTTTTGACGTTGATCCTTTTGAATTTGTCAAAAATCTCAAGGTTCGGCCGGCATTTCCTCTGGTGTGGATGCCCTGGGAGCTCAAAATGCTTCAGCCGTATCTTACGCCGCAGGAGTTGCCTGATACGCAGCTTGCGGAGCTTTACGATTACGCCATGAGTTTCGTCAAACGCAATAATCAGGATCTGCTTGAGACGCTTTTTGACATCAACCTGACGTTATTCCGCGAGTATCAGTATGCGCCGGGCAGCACAAGCCTGAGCACCACGGCATTTGATGTGCTGACCTACAAGCGGGGCGTGTGTCAGGATTTTGCCAATCTGTTTATCGCTTTGGCGCGGTTGCTTTCCGTGCCGGCGCGCTATGTATGCGGGTATATTTATACCGGCAACACCGGCGTATGCCGCGCACGATCCGATGCTTCTCACGCATGGGTTCAGCTTTACATTCCCAATGTCGGGTGGAAAGGATTTGATCCGACAAACGGCGTGCTGCCGCATCTTGACCATGTGCGTGTGGGATATGGGCGTAATTATCGCGATGTTACGCTAACAACCGGAACGATTTACACGCCTGCGTATGAGACAATGAATGTTGATGTTGAAGTGGAAGAAATAGCAACTTACGAAAGTAGAGGATGATTCTTCTTTTCCTCTTTTGCGTAGTGCCCGGATCGTTTATGATGCTCAGCACGCGGGGGGATTGAGGAAGGTCATACAGGAAACGAGGGGCTTTCGCAGTGTTCGCATGTGCGGACATTGTGTCATTTGTTGTTTCCTGGAGCCGTCAATAATGGCCATCCGAGTAGCGCTCAATCATAAGACCACCTATCAGTATGATCGTCCCATCATGATGTCGCCGCATGTCATACGCCTGCGGCCGGCGCCTCATGCTCGCACGCCCATACATGCTTATTCTCTTAAAGTGATGCCGGAACGTCACTTTCTGAACTGGCAGCAGGACCCGTATGCCAACTATCTTGCGCGGCTGGTGTTTCCGGTTCCTTCTGATGTATTGTCGGTTGAAGTGGATCTTGTGGCCGAGATGACGGTCATTAATCCTTTTGATTTTTTTGTAGAGGCGGACGCGGCCAAATATCCTTTCCGTTACGAACCTGTGCTCAGGAAGGAACTTGCGCCATATCTTGAGACAATTCAGCCCGGGCCGCTGCTGCGCGCGCTGGTTGAAAAACTCACGCACCGGGACATCACGACGATTGATTATCTGGTGGAAATCAATCGCAATGTGCATGAATTGCTCAAATACAATATTCGCATGGAGCCTGGGGTGCAGGCGCCGGAAGATACGCTGAAAATCAAGAGCGGATCATGCCGGGATTTTGCCTGGCTGCTGGTGAATGTGCTGCGCCACCTGGGGCTCGCAGCGCGCTTTGTATCAGGATATCTCATTCAGCTTAAGGCGGATGTGGCGTCTCTTGACGGACCCAGCGGAGCGGCGCAGGACTTTACGGATCTCCACGCGTGGACGGAAGTATACCTGCCCGGCGCCGGGTGGATTGGCCTTGATGCCACATCCGGATTGCTGACCGGCGAAGGGCACATTCCGCTGGCGTGCACGGCCGAACCGATCTCAGCTGCGCCGATCACCGGAGCGACTGAAAAATGCGAAGTTAAATTTGATTATCAGATGTCCGTCCGGCGCATCCTTGAAGATCCGCGCGTCACCAAGCCGTATACCGAAGATCAATGGCAGGAAATTCGCGCTCTTGGCCATCAGGTTGATGAACGGCTGAGCAAAGGCGATGTGCGCCTGACAATGGGCGGCGAGCCGACGTTTGTTTCGGTTGATGATATGGACGGCGCGGAATGGAATACGACCGCGATGGGCCCGCATAAACGTGCGCTGGCCGGTAAGTTGATGAAGCGATTGCGCAAACGCTTTGCCGATGGCGGATTTATTCATTCAGGCCAGGGCAAATGGTATCCGGGAGAATCGCTGCCGCGTTGGGCGCTGGCGTGCTATTGGCGCAAGGACGGCAAGCCGATCTGGGAGCATACGGATCTGCTGGCCGATGAGCCGGATGCCAAGCTTGGCCACACGGACGAGACGGCAAAGGAATTTATCAGCCGGCTTATCGGCAATCTTGGCGCGGGCGTATCTGAAGATCATGTGGTTCCTGGCTACGAGGATACCTGGTATTACCTGTGGAAAGAACGCCGGTTGCCGGTGAATGTTGATCCGCTGAAAAATAAACTGAGCAATGCGGAGGATCGTGCGCGGCTGGCCAAAGTTTTTGAGCAGGGGCTTGAGCGCGTGGTCGGTTATGCGTTGCCGCTGAGTCCTTTAGGCGCGGCCGGCAGCGGCCAGTGGCAATCCGGCGCGTGGTTCTTCAGGCCCGAAAGAATGTACCTGATCCCCGGCGATTCACCGATGGGATTCCGGCTTCCGCTTGACAGCCTGCCCTGGGTCAAGCAGACGGAATATCCGTATGTGTACGAGCGCGATCCGTCTGAAAATCTTTCGCCTCTGCCCGAGCCTCTGCGGCAAAAACATTATATGAGAGATGCGGAGTACCGCACCCAGAGCGATCGGCAGGAACAGGATGCCCAGGACCCGTCGCGAATGCCTTCGGCGCAGGAGTCCGCATCGTGGATTGTGCGCACGGCGCTGGTTTGCGAGCCGCGCTTGGGCACTCTGCATATTTTTATGCCGCCGATGCGCTATGCGGAAGATTATCTTGATCTGGTATCGCGCATTGAGCAGACGGCCAGTGAACTCAAGACGCCGATTTTGATTGAGGGATATCCGCCGCCGCATGATTCGCGGCTGAGCGTATTAAAAGTCACGCCTGATCCGGGCGTGATTGAAGTGAACGTTCATCCGGTCACGACCTGGGATCAGACCGTGAACGTGACGGAAGGCCTTTACGAGGATGCTCATTTTTCGCGTCTTGGCACGGAAAAATTCATGCTTGACGGCCGGCACAGCGGCACCGGCGGCGGCAATCATATTGTCGTCGGCGGATCGGTGCCGAGTGATTCTCCATTCCTGCGCAGGCCGGATTTGCTTCAGTCGCTGGTGAGCTACTGGCATAATCATCCGTCGCTATCCTATTTGTTCTCCGGCATGTTTGTTGGGCCAACAAGTCAGGCGCCGCGCGCTGACGAGGGCCGGCCGGATAATATTTATGAACTTGAGATTGCGATGAAGCAAGTGCCGCCTGCGTATGTCGGCCTGCCGCCGCAGCCGTGGCTTGTTGATCGCATATTCCGCAATCTGCTGGTTGATTTAACGGGCAATACGCATCGCGCGGAATTTAGCATTGACAAGCTTTATTCGCCGGAATCCTCATCCGGACGATTGGGTCTTGTCGAGTTTCGCGGTTTTGAGATGCCGCCGCATGCGCGCATGAGCCTTGCCCAGCAATTGCTCTTGCGCGGACTTATCGCGCGATTCTGGGAGCGCCCATACTCCGCGGATCTTGTGCGGTGGGGCACCCAACTGCATGACCGCTTTATGCTGCCGCATTTTGTGATGGCTGATTTTGGCGATGTGCTGGCGGAACTGCGCCAGTCCGGATTGCCGTTTAAGGATGAGTGGTTTGCGCCGCACGCGGAGTTTCGCTTCCCGCATATCGGCACGCTTGAAGTGCCGAGCACCGGCGGGCTGAGGGTTGACCTGCGCACGGCCATTGAGCCCTGGTATGTTCTTGGTGAAGAACCGGCCGGCGGCGGTACTGTGCGCTTTGTTGATTCTTCCGTTGAGCGCATGCAGGTTGAAGTTAACGGGCTGATCTCCGGCCGGCACGTGGTCACGGCCAACGGTGTGGCCGTTCCGCTGCATCCCACCGGCACCAACGGCAAATACATTGCCGGCGTGCGTTACCGCGCCTGGCAGCCGGCATCGTGTCTGCATCCCACGATTGGGGTACATTCGCCGCTGGTTTTTGATGTGGTTGATTCCTGGAGTGGCCGGTCCGTCGGCGGATGTACCTATCATGTTTCGCATCCGGGCGGGCGGGCTTTTGAGACATTCCCGGTCAACGCTTTTGAGGCCGAATCGCGGCGCGTGGCGCGGTTCTTTAAGTTCGGCCATACGCCCGGACCAATGCTGGTTCAGCAAGTCGTTCAGTCACGCGAATTTCCGCTGACGCTTGACTTGAGGCGCATATAAATGAATCATTAATGGCTCAGGGACTATCTGTATAGCAAGGATCGCGTGTCACTTCATACTGATACATTATCTTCCGCAGGTGCGGGACTCGCAGGTTATCAGCCGTTGCCGGGGATTTATGACGAAATGACTCCCGGCGGCGGCGCACTGCGCAGCCACTGGCAGAATTTTGTCACGGCTATTGATGAACTCGGCCCCGCCGAGCAACAGCGCCGCTGGCGGACCGCACGCCAGTTAATTCACGAAAACGGTGTGACTTATAACGTATATGGCGATCCGGACGGAATGGACCGTCCGTGGCATATTGACCCCATGCCGCTGCTGATTTCCGCAAGCGAGTGGTCTGTTGTTGAGAGCGGATTGACACAGCGCGCGCGGCTGCTTGATGCGATACTGGCTGATTTTTATGGTCCGCAGAAATTGGTTCAGCAACGTGTATTGCCGCCGGAATTGTTGTATGCCAATCGCGGTTTTCTCCGGCCGATGCATGGGCTGAAGGTTCCCGGCGGCCATTGGCTGCATCTTTACGGTGCGGATGTCGGCCGCGGCCCCGGCGGCGAACTGGTCGTGCTGCATGATCGCACGCAGGCGCCTTCCGGCGCCGGTTACGCGCTCGAAAATCGCCTGGTGGTTTCCCGGGCGTTTCCGGATGTGTTCCGTGATTGCCGTGTGCAGAGGCTGGCGACTTTTTTCCGCACGATCCGCGAAACGTTGACGTCGCTTGCGCCGCATCATCGCGAATCGCCGCGCATCGTGCTGCTGACGCCCGGTCCTTATAACGAAACATATTTTGAGCACGCCTACCTTGCGCGCTACCTGGGCTATATGCTTGCCGAAGGCGGCGACCTGACCGTGCGCGATAATCATGTGTATCTTAAAACGCTGGGCGGTTTGCAGCAGGTTGATGTGATTGTGCGCCGGCAGGATGATGATTTTTGTGATCCGCTTGAGCTGCGGCCTGACTCCAGTATTGGCGTGCCGGGATTGGTTCAGGCTCTGCATGCCGGTAATGTGGCCGTGGCCAATGCGCTCGGGTCTGGCTTGCTTGAGACTCCCGCGCTCATGGCGTTTCTGCCGCAGCTTTGCCGGCATTTGCTTGGCGAAGATCTCAAAATGCAGTCTGTGCCGACCTACTGGTGCGGCCGGCCTGATCATTGCCAATTTGTGCTGGGCAATCTTGAAAAAATGGTGATCAAGCCGACATTGCCCGGTCGGCACGAAATCGTTTTTGGCCAATCATTGACGGCCGATCAAAAAGCGGAGCTTCGTCGCAAGATTGCCGATGCGCCGCGCATGTTTGTCGCACAGGAACGGCTGACATTATCAACAGCGCCGGTGATGCTGACCGATCGCGCCGAGCCGCGGCACGTGGTGGTGCGTGCGCATCTGGCCGCCAGCGAGAACGGCTATGTGATCATGCCCGGCGGGCTCACGCGATTTTCGGCAAGCGTTGATACGATGACCGTCTCTATGCAGCGCGGCGGCGGATCAAAAGATACCTGGGTGCTGACCGATGGCCCGGTTGATACGTTCTCGCTGTTGCCGCAGCCGGGCGTACCGATTGATATTTCGCGCGCCGGCGGCGATTTGCCATCACGCGTGGCGGATAATCTGTATTGGCTGGGGCGATACATGGAGCGCGCGGAGGCACAGGTGCGCCTGGCCCGCGGCATTGCCGTTCGCTTGAGTGATCAATCCATTGAGGACAGCCCGGAATTTTCGCGATTGCTTGCGGCGTTTCTGGGTGAGGATATGGCCGGCGCGCCCGCGGCGGAAATTGAATCGCGTGTGATCGCCGCGCTGATTGATCAGCGCGAGCCTTTTGGCCTGCAATCGGCGCTGAGCAACATACATCGCCTGGCATCGCTGGTGCGTGATCGCATCTCAATTGATACCTGGCGCATCATTAATCGTTTTGAGCAGGATTTTCCTTTTGACGCTAAATCATCCGTGCGCATCAACGAATTGCTGCCGGCGCTTGACCGCCTGATCCTGACGTTTGCGGCATTCAGCGGCCTGGCGATGGAGAGCATGACGCGCGGCTTTGCCTGGCGATTCCTTGACATGGGCCATCGTATTGAGCGCGCGCTGGCCACACTGAATCTGCTGCAAAATGCGCTGGTGCCGGTGTTGCCGCGCGAGGCGCAGCTTTACGAAATTGTGCTTGAGATTGCCGATTCGCTCATGACGTATCGCCGGCGCTATATGACCACGCTACAGGCCGCGCCGGTGCTTGATCTTCTGCTGGCTGACGAAAGCAATCCGCGCTCGGTTGCTTTTCAGCTTGTGATGCTCAGTGAGCATGTCGCGGCGCTGCCAAAACCGATTGCCGGTGTGATGTTGCCGGAAGATCGCCTGCTGCTGAAATGTCTGACGGAACTTCGGTTAACGGATGTTATGACGGCCGCGGAACCGCAGAATATTGAGGATGCTGATTCGCCGCGGAGGATTCTTGCCGAAGCGTCGCTGAGCATGCTGGGCGAAAGCCTGAGCATACTATCAGAATTGATGAGCCAGACGTACCTGTCTCATGCGGTCACCACACGGCAACTGGCGCTGGGCCCGACGCCGATGCATCCGCAAACGTAAGGAGAATAAGCGTTCTGAATCATGAGCCGTCATGGCTCATTTTCAGGACTCAGGACTTCTATTATGGCCACGTATCTTATTCATCACAGCACGCATTATACGTATGACGATTCGGTCTCCGTGGCGCACAATCTTGCGCATCTGCTGCCGCGCGAGTCGTCACGTCACGAGTGGCATGAATCAGACCTGGCCATTTTCCCCGCGCCGGCCGTGCGCGCTGATCGCGAGGATTATTACGGCAATCGCATTACGTTCTTTGCCATTCAGTCGCCGCATCGTGAGCTTGAGGTGATTGCGCAGGGTAAAGTGACCATTTTGCCGAGCACTTTGCCGCTTTTGGGCGCGGATCAATCATGGGAAAGCGTTCGGGATTCGTTGATTCAGCCGGTTGATGATGATTCGCTGGCCGCGATTCAATACAAATTTGAATCGCCGTTTGTGTTCATCACGCCTGATCTTGAAGAATATGCCAGGCAAAGTTTTTTGCCCGGCCGGCCTATTGTTGACGCCGCGCTTGACCTCATGCGGCGCATTCATACCGATTTTCGTTATGACCCGCGCTCAACAACCATTACGACAACGCTGCCGGAAGTTCTGCTTTGCCGCGCCGGGGTATGCCAGGATTTTGCCCACCTGATGGTCGGTTGTTTTCGCAGCATGGGGCTTGCGGCGCGTTATGTGTCGGGATATCTGCTGACGATTCCGCCGCCGGGCCAGCCAAAATTGGTCGGTGCGGATGCTTCCCATGCCTGGGCGTCATTGTTTATTCCCGGTTACGGCTGGCTTGACCTTGATCCGACGAATAACACCGTGCCTTCCGATCAGCACATTACGTTGGCGTGGGCCCGGGATTTTGGGGATGTTTCGCCCCTGCGTGGCGTTTTGTTAGGAACAGGTAAACACAAAATTAAGGTGGCTGTGGATGTGACACCGGTTGAATCCTGAACGATTTGCACGCAAAAACGACACACAATTAGCTTGTTTGCCTAAAAAATAGGCTTGTGGCATTTCTTGATCCCCTCTGAATCATGCAAAAATGCGTATAAGCTGAGGCATCCGTTTTGCTGTACATCCTGGCATGATATTCAAACAATCGTATGTCGCAGCAAAAACATCGTTGGGGGCCGAATCCCAGGTTACGGATCTCTCATCGTATCAGACCGATGGTTTTTACGATGAACTATTCAAAAATCCTGGCGAACCAAGACCCGGCGCGGCTCAGCTCATGAACCGCATTGCGTGTCTGCCTCCTGGGGAGTTGATTCAGCGGCAAAAGGCGGCTGAGGCGGCCTTCTTGCAGGCGGGGATCACCTTTGCCGTGTACGGCGACAAATCCGGCACGGAAAAGATTTTTCCTTTTGACATCCTGCCGCGCATCGTTGAGGCGCACGACTGGCAGTATCTTGAGCGTGGGCTCAAGCAACGCACCATTGCGCTGAATATGTTTATTACCGACGTCTATAACGCCGGCAAAATTTTCAAGGATAAAGTTGTTCCGGAAGGCCTGATCAAGACGGCCAAGACATACCGTCCGCAGGTTGAAGGATTTACGCCGCCGCGCGGAATTTGGGCGCATGTGACGGGCACGGATCTGGTGCGTGATCGTGACGGTACTTTCTACGTGCTTGAAGATAACATGCGCTGCCCGTCAGGCGTTTCGTATGTGCTTGAGAATCGCCAGGTGCTTAAGCGCACATTCCCGCACGCTTTTGATGCGTCGTTGGTGCGGCCGGTTGATGAATATCCGTTGCGTTTACGCGAAATGCTGCAATTCCTTGCGCCGGATGCCATCAGCAATCCCAAAGTGGTGACGCTGACGCCGGGCGTTTATAACTCGGCTTACTTTGAGCATTCTTTCCTGGCCAAGCAGATGGGCGTGCAGCTTGTTGAGGGCCGCGATCTGGTGGTGCAGGATGGCTACGTCATGATGCGCACGACAAAAGGTTATGAGCGTGCCGACGTGATTTACCGCCGGGTTGATGATGATTTTCTTGATCCGAAGGTATTTCGCGCCGACTCCATGCTTGGCGTGCCGGGTATTATGGACGTTTATAAGTCAGGCCGCGTTGCGCTGGCCAATGCGCCCGGCGGCGGCATCGCGGATGATAAAGCCGTGTACGCATACGTGCCCAAGATCATCAAATATTATCTGGGCGAGGAAGCCATATTGCCCAATGTGCCCACCTATGTGTGCGATGATCCCAAAGACTGCAAATATGTGCTTGAGAATATTGAGAAAATGGTGGTTAAGGCCGCCAACGAATCCGGCGGTTACGGTATGTTAGTCGGCCCGCATTCTACAAAGGAACAGTGCGAGGCATTTAAGGAAAAAGTCGTCGCCAATCCGCGCAATTACATTGCGCAGCCGATGGTGGCGCTATCACGTGCGCCTGTGATTGTTGATGATCATCTTGAGGGGCGTCATGTGGATCTTAGGCCGTATATTCTCTATGGCAAAGACGTATACGTGCTGCCCGGCGGGCTCACGCGCGTTGCGCTCAAAAAGGGATCCGTTGTGGTGAACTCATCTCAAGGCGGAGGCTCAAAAGACACCTGGGTGCTGAGCCAGTAAACTGCCCTGAATTGTGAGTCCTGAGGGACGAGGATCAAACTGGCGGAGGATGCGGAATTATTCCGCGAAGGAAACATCATGCTCAGTCGCGTAGCTGAATCAATTTACTGGATGAGTCGTTATGTAGAGCGCGCGGATAACGTGTCGCGCTTTGTGCATGTGAATCTGAATTTACAGCTTGAAGTTCCGGATTATGTGGCCGCGCATGCGCCAGGGTCGGCCGGTGATCAATGGAAACCGCTCATATGGACCACGGGCGATGAGAAACTTTTTGAAAAAAAATACTCAGAATGCACACGCGAAAATGTGATGCAGTTCCTGACTTTTGACGCGGACAATCCCAACTCAATTTTGTCATGCGTGCGCTATGCGCGCGAAAACGCGCGATCAATCCGCGAAGTGATTTCGTCGGAAATGTGGACAACGCTCAATCGTTTTTATCTGATGGTAACCGCGCCGGATGCGCCGCAGCTTGCGGCTTCTGATCCGCATACGTTTTATACGGATGTGCGTTCGGCCTCGGCGTTGTTCGTTGGCGAAACGATGGGCACAATGTCGCATAACGAAGGATGGCACTTTAGTCGCATTGCCCGTGTGATTGAACGTGCGGATAAAACGTCGCGTATTCTGGACGTCAAGTATTATATTCTGCTGCCGAAAGTTGAATATGTGGGCATGCCGATTGATACTCTGCAATGGGCGGCGCTGCTCAAATCCGCATCCGGTCTTGAGACATATCGCCAGATGCACAGTGGTATTACGCCAAGCGAAGTGACGCAATTCCTTCTGCTTGATCGTGAGTTCCCCCGTGCGGTTCGTTACTGCGTGACAAAAGCGGAAGAAAGCCTGCGCGCAATCACCGGCAACGCAACGGCATCCTTTACGAATCCGGCCGAGCGTAAACTGGGCCGGCTGGTGGCCGATCTTGATTATTCCGATATCAAAGAAATTATCGGCAAAGGACTGCATGAGTATGTTGATTCTCTTCAGACACGCCTGAATCAGGTTGATGAAGAAATTTACAAAACGTTCTTTGAGGTCCGCCACGAACCGTCGGCAGAAACACAGACGCAAACGCAAAGCGCATAGAATTTGCGAATAAGAGCCTATCCGAATAACACAGCAGACCGTCGCTGGGTTATTCGGATAGGCTCTAAGTTGAACAGACTCGCAGCATCGCATATCGTGTCCGGAATGAAGATTATTTTCTTTGGTTCCGGTGCTTTTGGTTTACCCGCGCTTGAGGCAATTGCCGCATCGCGCCACGAGATTGCGCATGTAATCTCGCAGCCGGATCGTCCGGCAGGGCGCGGCAAAGGACTGACGGCCACGCCTGCCGCCGCGTGGGCGGCCAGTCGCCCTATTCCCATCACAAAACCGGAAAATGTCAATCAGCCGGAAATCCTGGCGGAGCTTCGCGCCATCAATGCGGATGCGTTTGTGGTCATTGCTTTTGGCCAAAAACTTTCCGATGAACTGTTGGCAATTCCCCGCCACAAACCGGTTATTAATCTGCATAGCTCTCTGCTGCCAAAATATCGCGGCGCGGCGCCAATCAACTGGGCCGTGCTGAATCATGATCCGGTGGCCGGTGCGTGCGTGATTGAAGTAACGCGGATTATGGACGGCGGCGACGTGCTGGCCAGCGCGCATACACCGGTAGGGGATAGCGAAACGGCCGGAGAACTGCATGACCGCCTTGCGACGCTTGGCGGGCCGCTGGTGCCGCAGGTACTTGATGATATTGAGGCTGGCACGCTTAAACGATTGCCTCAGGACGAATCCTTAAAATCGCGCGCACCCAAATTATCACGCGATATGGCGTGGGTTGATTTTACTCAGCCGGCGGAGCTGGTTTCGGCCAAAATACGCGGACTTTCGCCCTGGCCGGGCGTGCAGGTTGCGTTAACGGATGCCTCCGGTAAGCCCCGCATTCAGGCTACGATCTTAAAATGCCGCGCCAAACCTGGCGGCACTCATGACGCGGCCAAATGTGGTGAGGTATTGGCGGATCGTACCGTGGCCTGCGGCACGGGATCCCTTGAGATGATCACGGTTCAGCCGACAGGCAAAAAAGCAATGGATTTGGCCGCGTTTGCCAATGGGTATGGCTTTGCGCCTGGCGCACGACTGGCGAGTGTTATTCATCCGGCATGAAATTCAGCTTGATGAATGAGAGTAACGTGGCGATTTATCGGTAATGAATCAACGCAATATTCCCGCGTGCGTTCATGAATATACCGGCGATCTGCTATAATGGTTCCTCTGTCAACAAGGAGCCATATGGCGAGTAAGGGCAAAGTTGTAGTGGCCATGAGCGGGGGAGTTGATTCCTCCGTCGCGGCGGCATTGCTGAAGGAAGAAGGGTACGAGTGCGTAGGCGTGTTTATGCGCCTCGGCAGCGATCCGGCGGGAGAATCTCCGGCCGAGGATGAACTCGTGGCCTGCTCGCCCCCAAAAAAACAGGCATCGCTTTGCGTAACGGAATCTGCCGGCAAACACAAACAGGGATGTTGCTCAACAAACGACGCCGCTGACGCGCGATACGTGGCCGGCCTGCTTGATATTCCTTTTTATGCGCTCAATTTTCAGCACGATTTTGGCGGAATCATTGATTATTTTGTGCGCGAATATAATGCCGGGCGCACGCCGAATCCGTGCGTTCGCTGCAACGAATATCTGAAATTCGGCAAGCTTTCGCGTTACGCCAAAGCCATCGGCGCACAATATGTGGCCACGGGACATTATGCGCGCGTGATTCATGACAACGGCCGGGCGCAGCTTTGCCGCGGACTTGATCACAGCAAAGATCAGTCTTATGTACTTTTTGGCGTGCCTCGCGATGAGATCGGCCACATGCTTCTGCCGATCGGCAATCTTGAAAAAAAAGTAGTGCGCCAAATCGCAGAGCATCACAAGCTGCCGGTATTTAATAAGCCTGATTCGCAGGAAATCTGTTTTGTGCCGGATAATGATTATTTCCGGCTGGTTAAGTCGCGCGCGCCGGAGATGGTGCGCGAAGGTGAGTTTGTCGACGCCGCCGGCAAAGTGCTGGGCAAACATCCCGGCCACCAGAGCGTGACCATCGGCAAACGCAAAGGACTTGGCGTTGCGATGGGCCACCCGGTTTATGTGACGCGCATTGATCCGGCAACAAATCGCGTGACGCTTGGGCCGGTTGAGGATTTGATGCATCAGTCACTTGTGGCGCGCGAGGTCAACTGGCTCAGTGACCCGGCGCATGGGCCGCAGGATGCCATGCGTTGCCTGGCCAAAGTGCGTTATAATTCAGAACCAAAACCGGCCACCGCCATGATGACCGGCCCTGATGAATTGACTGTTCGTTTTGATGAGCCAATCGCAGCCATTACTCCCGGACAGGCCGTGGTTTGCTACGCCAATGACGCGGTACTCGGCGGCGGGTGGATTGAGCACGCGGAATAATGCCTGCCCGTATATACTTATTCTGCAAGTTTTATGGCAAATGATTTCAGAATTACTATTGTTCATCAGGCCGCGCTGGGCGATACTGTTTTGTTGTTACCATTGCTGAGATCATTGCGTTTACGATGGCCATCCGCGCAAATGACCATTGTTACCCGACCTGAATTTGGCGGATTGCTGGTCAACATGGGCGCTGCGGATCGGTGGTCTTCTGCGGATGATCAATCGCACACGGCATGGTTTGCGGAATATCAGGAACATTCGCACACAACCTCGCCTGAATGGGCGCAATGCGATGTGCTGATTAGTGCGGTATCGTCAGGTCATGATGCGTGGGCGGCGCACGCACGCGCGGCAATGACGGGAACAGGCGGGGCGGTTTATTTCTTTTTACCCCGGCCGCCGGCTTCTTATCCTGGCCACGTGACGGAATATCATCGCCAGCAACTTTCTTCTCTGAATTTGCCGCCATCTCCGATGCCATCGTGTGTGAGTCATCCCGATGGCGCAGTATTGATTCATCCCGGCAGCGGCGGGGCCGCCAAATGCTGGCCGATTGAAAAATTTATAGAAAGTTCAAAAATTCTGCGCAAGTTTTGGCCAAAAATTGCGTATATCTTGGGGGAAGCGGAAATTGAGAAATGGCCCGCGGAAAAGCTTTCGGCCATCAGAAATGAATTTGAGTGCGTCATGCGGCCAAGTTTGCAGGAATTAGCCGGGCATATACGCAACTCCGCATTATGGGTGGGCAATGACAGCGGGCCTACGCATCTTGCCGCGGCGCTGGGCGCGTCAACTGTGGCCATATTCGGGCCTTCTGATGATCGCCAATGGCGGCCGATTGGGCCAAACGTAACGGTTGTGCGCGGAGAGAAATCCTCTGATGTTGATGCGCCGGGACCTTTTCCGTCAGTTGAGCAAGTCATGCGTGCGGTGCGAGTAAAATTGCCAATTCGGCCTGAGTGATTCCCGTTTTGGGTTGCGGATGGTACACTTCGTAAAGAGCCTGTTTTAATACGCGCTCTATAACAAACTTGGGAGATCCTCATGCGCCGCAGAGCAATCATTTCCGCGTTGATGATGTCCGCTATTTTGGGTGCTTCGCATCTGTATGCTGATGCCGCATCGCAGCCGGCCACCATGCGAGCTTCCGGCATATCCGCAGCCACAGCTACTGCGCCAGCCACGACACGCGCCGCCACACAAACCGCAACTACTGCGCGCAAACCATTGCCGGCAAAGGTTGCCGTTTTTGAATTATCTGC
Organism: uncultured Phycisphaeraceae bacterium; assembly: GCA_964610975.1. Classification (GTDB taxonomy): domain Bacteria; phylum Planctomycetota; class Phycisphaerae; order WQYP01; family WQYP01; genus CAZSYN01. Next base: position 385,004 of record CAZSYN010000001.1, on the reverse strand, counting down.
GCCGCTACAGGAAAGACCGTCCGGTTTTCAGCTCAGTCTTTTTGGCGGGGGGACGCCAAAAGGTCCGGTCATGAGTCAATTGATCACCAAGCTTAACAAGGCCGCGCGCGATCCGAATATTCAGGGCATACAGCTTGAGCTTAAGTCTTTTTCGTTATCGCTTAGCCAGGCGCAGGAGCTTGGCAATCTGCTTTCGCAGGTTCGCAAGGCCAAAAAGCGTGTTGTGGTTTACTCTACGGATTTTGATACGGCCACGTATATTGTGGCGTCGCATGCGGATACCATCATCATGCCTGAGCAGGGCGATGTGATGATTCCGGGCGTTAATTTCAGTTTGATGTTCATGCGCGGATTGCTTGATAAAGTTCATATTGAGCCTGATTTTATTCAGATCGGCAAGTTTAAGGGCGCTGAAGAATCCTTTACGCGCACGGCCGCGAGTCCTGAATATCGCGCGCAGATTGAGGGGCTTGCCGACGGTTTTTATGATCAGATCACCCGCACCATCAGCCAGAATCGCGGGCTTTCTCTTGACGAAGCCAAAGCCGTTGTTGATATGGCTTTGCTGACGGGTAAGCAAGCCAAAGAGCGCGGCCTTGTTGACCACTTGATGAATGACGATGAGCTGGCCGATTGGCTTGATGAGCAATTTAAAAACGGCACCGAGCTTGTTGAGGATTACGGCGATCCTAAAAAGCGCCAGCTTGATACCAGCAATCCGTTTGCCATTTTTCAGATGCTCAGCGGTGAGAAAAAAAGCAATCGTACATCGCAGCCGGCCGTCGCAGTGATTTATGCCGATGCGGAAATCACGGGTGATACGCCGGGGCAGGGCGATGACGCCTCTGTCACGCCGGCGCGCATTAAGCGTGATGTTGAACGTGCGCTTGAGGATCGTCTGATCAAGGCCATCGTTGTGCGGGTTGATTCTCCTGGCGGCAGCGCGTTTGCTTCCGACCAGATCTGGCAGATTCTCAAATCAGCCGACGAACACAAGCCTGTGACGATCTCAATGGGCCGCGTGGCCGCCAGCGGCGGATACTATATTTCCTGCGCGGGCCGCAGCATTACGGCCGATCCGGCAACGATCACCGGCTCAATCGGAGTTGTTGGCGGCAAATTTGTCATCAGCGGCCTGCTGAACTGGGCAGGTATTAGCGTAGAGCCGGTATCGCGCGGTAAACGCGCACAAATGCTCAGTTCCTCACAAAAATTTACGGATGATGAACGCGCGTTCATGACCCAGCAGATGACGGATGTGTATCAGCTTTTCCTCAGCCGCGTGCGTGATTCGCGCAAGGATAAAATCAAGGATATTGAGCAGGTGAATCAGGGACGGCTTTTTACAGGCGAGGCCGCGCTCAAGGCCGGACTTGTTGATCAGGTCGGCACGCTGAATGATGTCATACTCGCGGCCGCCAAAAATGCCAAAATTGACAAAAATTATCAGGTGCTGACTTATCCGGAAGCCAGAACTCTTGCCGATATCCTGCGCGAAGGTTTTTCTATTGATAGTCGCATGCCGGCCGATCTTCAGGCGGCTTTCCGCCTGATGCCGCCTGACATGCAGCGCGCGGCGCTTCGTCTGTGGCGCATTTCCCAACAGCTTGAGCATGAACAAATCATGACGGTTTTTATGGACGGAATGATTGAGCGCAGCGGCCGGTGAGGTTATCAGCCCATGCTTCGGTTCCTTATTGCAGATTAAAGAGCGAATTATTCTGCGGGCCAAACCAGCCGATTCCCTGCGCTTTGGCTTGGTCGCCCTGTATCATGCCGTGAGTTTGATAGGATACCGAGAACGTTATTTTTTCTGATGATGCATGGCCATCGGCCCATACTACGTTAGTCTTGCCGCGATGACGAAAATCAATACTGGGGTCCGGCATCATGCTCAGCGGTATGCCAGGCCCCATTTCCCAGTAGGGCGGCTCGCAAAAAGAATAGGCAATACGCACGATGCTCGCGCCGCTGCTGGTCATATAGGCCGCATCCGTGAACATGACGGTGTTTTGCGGCTCGCGGATGTGAACCATTTTGGCGCTGTTTTTGTAGGGTGCATCCGTCCCCATGTAATAAATGTCAAAGCGGCCGCCGATATATGTTGCGTTATAGCCATAACCGCCGCAACCCTGCTCAAAACCGGCGGACTGTCCTGCCTTGTCATTGTAGTCAAGTGATGCCAGGAAATTGGGGCACTCTTTGAGCTTGCGATTACCCATATAGTCAATCATTGGGCCGAGATCGGGATCAAAAACGCTGCTGGTATTGCTTCGCACGCCATGCCAGCGCTTGAGATTGCTGCCCCACATGTCCGGCGCGGCCAAAACAAAATGATCCTGATTTTCCTGCGCATACGTATGATTGGCGATGGCCAGCCCGCGGATATTACTCAGGCAAAGAGTCTGCTGCGCCTGGCGGCGCGCATTCATCAGCGACGGTATTAATAATGCCGCAAGTATTGCAATAATGGCGACAACAACCAGCAGTTCAATCAATGTAAATGCGGTAGTGCGGTATGACATGTTTGGTATTCCCGGTAAAAACCCCGGAGTGACGAACTCCGGGGTTTTTATTTTTATAGGAGTTGCCAATAACAAATCACGCGTCACAAGTTTATCGGAGCCGCCCCGCAAAGCGTGGTGGCATGTCGCGTGTGATTTATTTTTGACACAAACTAGAAAATGATCAGCGGCGTCGGCGCAGAAGCATCATCATGCCTGCGCCGGCAAGCAGAACAGATGTGCCAGGCTCCGGCACTTGAACGATGGCGAACGAGGAAATATCGCCGACCCATTCCGATTGCAGCAAAAAATTGTTCAGGTCTACGCTGTCAATGGCAATCTGTTGCCACGTTGCGCCATCCCACTGCATCAAAAGCAGTTCAGTGATATCTCCACCAAATGCGCTTGAATCAAAATATGCAAATAATCGGATTCCGCCATCGGCACTGAACAACGCGTCATCTGCCAAAACAGTCCACGCGTTAAGCACCGTGCCGACTGCCGCAAGCTGGCTCAGGGCTTCGCCGGTGAACGCTTCCGTGGTAAAGTCTGCCGCGTTGAGGAGTCCTTTATACTCAAGTCGCAGCGAACCTTCGGCGCAATTCCATCCCCAGCCAAGTGCGCCGGTTCCTGATGATGCGGACTGCGTTTCGCCCAGATGGCGGATAACGCCGAGAGCCTCAATATCCGCGCCGCCGCTGCCCCAGGTGACCCATGCGTCGTAGATCGGATTGCCATTGCTATCAAGCTGCGAACCATTACCGGCGATGTCAACAAGGCGCACATAGTTGATGTTGTTAAGGTCAACCGTGCCGTTTTTGACAAGCGTTTCGTTGGTCAGGCAATCCAGATCAAAAGGCGTACCCCATGAACTTCCGTAAGCGTTAACGTGTTTGCCTGCGAGATTATAAACCTGCGTGGGATCAACAGTGCCGTATGCGCCCACCTGTGCGGACGTTTGCGAAACGCTCGGAAACCGCACGAAGTTCACGCCATCGGTTGAGACTTCAACATAGGTCAGTTCCGCAAAGATCTGCCCGGCCACGCCTGCGCCGCCGGCGGAAATAAAGCCATTCTCAAAAACGGCAAAATCCGCGCCGCTGCCGTTGCTGATTGGCGATGCGAAGCTGAGAGTCAGCGTGCCGGGAGCAACACCGTTGGCGATTTCGCTTGTATCACGATCGCCCAGCGAAACGATATCAAAATTATCGCCGGTGACCGTGCCGAGCGCTTTAGCCGGATCGGCAAATGCGGCGCCGATACCGTTCATGCCGTAAAACGTGGTGGCATCGGAGGGCGAGTAGTTGACAACCGTTGTCGCCCACCCCTTAAAAATCGGATTGACATAGTTGTTTGGGCCAAGCCCCAGGCATGCGCCTTCGCCATCAGAGCCGACGAATCCGGCAATACCCTGATCAATGGCTCCGGCGTTGGTTTGCGCCTGCGCCGAGGAATAGGGTCCGCTGCCGGATGTTTCCGGCGCGTTGTAGGCAAACACGGCGTGGCTGCTGAATATGCCGCAGACCACGGCTGTCATGACTAAATTTTTCATATGTGATTCTCCTGAAGGGCAATTGCGCGTCAACGCAATTGCCCTCGAGTTGTGAGTTCTTATCATGCCGTTCTGATCAAGATCCTTTTAGCTGTGTGATGATTTTCCGCGGCGCATCAACAGCGCAATGGCTCCGCAAGTCAAAACACCGGCCGTCATCGGCTCAGGAACGTGTGTGATGAGTGTCATGTCATTGCTGAACATGGCGGAACCGGCATAAAGCGTGCCGCCGTTGAGTACGTCGCCCTCGGCATCAAGGAATCCCGCCCAACCCCAGTCAAGCTCGGCGATAACCAGGCTATTACCGATGCCAAGATCTGCATTCCACATTAAAATCCCGCTTGAACTGCCGTTATAGCTGACGAAAACATTGCCCGCATCATCAACGGTGATGCCGTTGGCTCCGCCGGGAAGCTCGCAGAGCAGAGTGCTGTCGGCGTATGTCAGATATGTATCGAGTATGCCGCCGCCGGCTTGGCCATTGCCAAGATCAGCGCGTACGCTGTCGATTTGTGCGGCAGTCCACATGCGCAGGCCGCTGAGGGTTCCGTCAAGGTTGCCGTAGTTGGCGTAGTAAACATTGCCGTACTTATCCACCGCAACGGAAGCTGAATTGCCGGTGGCCTGAATCAGAACATCATGCTGGCTGTTGCCCGAGAGATCATAAAGAGCGATGACATTCTCCTGGCCGGAACTGCCATTCCAGATGGTGTTCAGGCCGGAAGCGTAAACGCGTCCCTGATAAGTGTCCGCTCCGTAGAGGGAATCAAAAACTCCCAGCTTGGTCCACGTGTTGTTACTGTTATAACGCCATAAACCGGAGCCGGAATAACCATATGTGCCGGCATAAAAACTGCCCGTTGATGAATCATAAATTCCGAGGGGATCACCATAGCCGTTGCCGTCAAGCGTGGTGGCCGATGATTGATAGGCCACACTGTTGCTGCTCAGATTGGTGATGCTATAAGTGCCTCCCCAATTCCAGCTATAAAGATTACCGTCGTGAACGGTAAATCCTCCCTGGGGAGATACTGGCGTGTAGATAACATTACTCTTAAATTGATCAGCGACGACGGTGTAGTCTGCCTGCGCGTTGGCCGCGGCGATTGCCAATACCGCGCAGGTTAATGGAGCGGCGAGCATACGGCCGGGGTTAAATGAGATATGACCCAACATGGAAATTCTCCTTGCTCCGATTCGCGCGGAGCCTCCTCTGAAAAACGGATAAATATGGAGTCATCGGGAGGGATGTGTGACCGGGCAGGTTGCGTCATGGGAGGATACCATGGCGGCCAGCCACGGTGTCCCAATCGCGAAGACACACTGGGTTTTCGTCATGGAAATAAAACGGCAAATGCTTATGCTGGCGGGAAAATTGCAGCCAAAAGCGCTTGCCCTTCGGTCCCAATCGCGAGAACCCAACAGGCTCCGACAGGCAGGTCTTCCGGCTTGAGGCTTGTTCCCGCTTACCTTCCCACCCGGCTCATTGCGAGCACAGGCAGTGGTTTTTAGCGGGACGCTGGATGAGCCATAACAATCAGCTCATCACCTCTTACGGCGGCGCGTCCGCGGCGGCTTACCCCGGTTTACCCGGAGATACCGCACTTCCCTTTTCACCCGGGCATTCTGTGACTGATCACACAAAACCCGGACACCTATCGACGGGCCGCATTAAAACTCTTTGCGGGAGAAACGTCAAGCGAGGAAATAACTCTGGCCATACTCAAGTGCCTTTCCGCTTTGCGTAAGCCATTTGGCCTTCGCCAATAAAATCAGAATTGAAATTTGACATCATTTATTTGTAAGCTATATTTGAAACGGTTCAACGTGTTTTAGTGAACTTGTTCAATTCGAGTTTCAATGACACAGCAGGCTATCACAATTCGGGATGTTGCGGCCAGAGCAAACGTATCAATCGGTACTGTCAGTCGTGTGCTCAATGGTGCCGTTGGCGTTGATCCGGACAGACTGGCCAGAGTACATCAGGCGATTGATGATCTTGGCTATCGTAAGTCTGGTTTAGCACGTGCTTTAGCATCACGGCGGGCGGGCTCGTCCATTTGTACGGGCAATATCGGCATTGTGTTCGCAGATATGAATAGCACCTGGGCTGGCCACCCGCTTTTATCACGCTATATCGGCGGCGTGGAAAAAGCCTGCCGCGAACAGGGATATCACCCGATTGTAGAAATGCGTGAGCCGACGGAAGTATTTGTTCCGACGTGTGTTGCAGAAAAAAAAGTTGATGGTTTGCTGATCAAGGCGACCAATTCAAAACCAACTTTTGTTGATAATCTGCCGCCGGATCTGCCGGTGGTGGGGCTAAGCACAAGCGAGCCGACATTAAGGATTCCGCAGGTATCGCCGGACAATATTAAAAGCGGCATCGCGGTGACGGAATATCTTTGGGAAGCAGGCCATCGGCGGATTGCGTATGTGTGTCCGGAAGGCCGGCATAAAATGTTCATCAGTCGCTATCAAGGATATGAGGAATTTTTGCGTAGCCACGGCGCATATGATCCGCGGCTGGTGATCATGGACCCGGAATTGAATCTTTCGGCGGCGCCTTCGTCTGCTTTTCCGGACGTATCGTCGCAAATGCATCAACTTTGGGATGTGCCGGTTGAGCTGAGACCTACAGCGATTATTGCGGCCAATGACTGGACGGCGGCTGGCGTATATATCGCGGCGCAGGATATGGGAATCCGGATTCCGGATGAGCTGAGTGTTGTCGGTATTGATAACGCAACGGAAGTCTGCAATCTGCTGCGGCCGGCGCTGACGAGTTACGAAATACCGCTATTTGAGACGGCGTATGCGGGAGCTCTGCAATTACTCAACATGATTAAGAATCCGGCAATGCCGAGAATCGTGAGCATGCAGTCCATATTAGGCCAACTGGTTGAGCGCGCATCCGTGCGGACCATAGCCCGATAAGGGAAATTTTCATTTCGGTGTTGTAAAGTCCGAGATTGCCTGAAATAAGTTGGCAGTTCGGCCGACGTTAACAAGAGGAGAACGGCGCCATGAAACGAGTAACGCATGGATACGCATTTACGTTGATTGAATTGCTTGTTGTAGTAGCGATCATCGCAGTACTTGTCGCGATACTGCTGCCATCACTGCAAAAGGCGCGCGCTGCGGCAAAAGATGTATCGTGCATGAGCAATTTACGTCAGCTTGGCCTGGCGGCAAACGTGTATACAGCCGATTTTAATGATTCGTTTCCGATTTATGATCCGAATGCGGCCGCGGGAATGCCCAAAAGCTGGGATGGCATGCTGGCGCCTTATTTTAATGTGGCCAAAAACTCGGCTGGCAGCATGGTTAATTCGCCGGTACTGATTTGCCCGCGTGATTGGCGCATGGGTCTTGATAATTGGCGGAAAATCCGGTCGTACACAGCTGGCCGCATTAATCCTTCCGCTGTGACCAGCGGAACGCAGACCAGCGACCGCTGGGGCATGGTCTGGCAAAATGGCATGAGTAATAATCCGTCGTCGGGCACGGCCGTGGGCCAGGCGCCGAAACTGAGCCAGATTCTGAATCCTGGCGCTACGATATTTCTCACCGAAGACGAGTCAATCGGATATCCGGCGACTCTGTCTACTTCAAACTTGCAGTTTTCTGCGACGAAATGTGTGACGGACGTATGGGGACAACCCGTTCCGGCGGGCCTGAAGTTTGTCGACGGATCTTATACGCATGGCACAAAGATGGCGTTTCTGCTGGTTGATGGGCACGTTGCGATTGAATCTCCGACGATTGTCAGCCGAGAAGCGGGCAAAGGCCAGTTTAAATGGTCGCGTGATTAAAATATAGAACAATCAATAATATATTAATTTTATTTTGTATGATGTCGCCCCGTAAGGAAGTATCAATGGCATATCGCGGATTACCATTCTTTGCCGGAATCCTATTTGTTGCATCCGGACTTTTTGGCGCAAACGTAGCACCCATAACGAAGGTAACCGATTTTTCGGATGTTCATGAGTGGGTGTCTGAATTGCCGGCGAATGTAACCGTTGCGCCGGCGGAAGATGGTTTACTACGAGTATCCGCAAAACCATCCACGGATAAACAACGTCAGGTCATTCGCATCAAAGCAAAATCTCCTCATGCGTTGCCAGCCAGCGCAGTACGGGCCGGTTTGTGGGTGTTTGTTGAAGAACCGATGCCACTTGATAAAGCGTATCTGACTTTTGAAGATACGGCCGGGACTGTTTTTGACTATACGATTCCCGCGCTTGAATCATGGGCCACGGGGTGGCAATACATTGATACGTTTCCTTTTGATGCCAATGAACGGGGGAAAATGCATCCGCTGGTGGGTACGGCCGCGGGGCATCCGGGCGCATTACCAAAAATGCCGCTGACATTCCGCGGGATACGGCTTGAGTCAGCATCCGCGATGAAGGGAAGCTGGCTGCTCAAATCAGTAGAAGCGGATTCGTATACGCTTGGTATGCCGACCTATTACTGGGCGCTGAATCGGCCGCGCGAGCGTTACTGGATGACCAGTACGCTTCAGCGAACCGGTGAAAAACCGTTTGTGCCTGTCGGATGGATTTTGCCCAGCGGCGGCGATGCGGATTTATTTTGGGAATTAACCAGCGGCTATCAGGGGCGGGTGATTCGCAAAGGCAATATGCGGGCGAATTTTGCGGCTCTTGATTTTAACGCGCAAGCGCAGCGCATTGAGCTGGGGGATTTGCCTGAAGGAAATTATCAGTTTTGCGTCAGCACTGTGCAGCATGATTTGAGTCAGGCGATGCCGGACGGCTGGCGCAGGCTTGTCTGGAGCGCCACGGGGACGGCTGATATTGATGTGAACAAAGCCGGCGAAGGCAAGCGTTCTTTTCATGGCAGCAAAAATGACGGCAAGGGATATGCGGGATGGCGCACGATTGTGCGCGTGCCCCAGCCGGGGACATATGTGTTCAGTGCGTTGGCCAGCGGCGACGGAAAGCCGGAAGCCCGCATAACGGCTTTTGATCGCGGCATGCAGAAGGTCGGGCAAACGCTTGAGATTAAATTTGGCAATTCGGCGGAATGGGTGGCAAAGAAGGTCAATTTTGCCGTACCGTCGGAGGCGGATCGCGTGCAGGTTGATATTGTGGCCACGCAAAATGGCCAGGCTTGGTTTGACGCTATTTCGTTCAAGGATGATGCGCATGAGATCATCAAATCCGGAGATGCCGAGTCGGCGCAAGTGCTTACTCAACTGGTGATGCCGCTGTCGGTGATTGCCTCGCCGGCGCAGCCGACACAGGTGCACAATCCGGTACTGGTAGTTAATCCCGGCGAAAAAATGACGATTCCGATGCCGGATTGGTCCGCAAGAAACGGCGAAAAAACATGGGTAATACAGGATCAGGCCGGGAACAAAGTGGCGGATGGTATCGTCAGCGGGCCCAATCTTGAATGGTCGCCGGCAACGCCGGGAGTATACACGATCACGATGACGCTACAGGACGGCCAGTTGATTCTAGATAAGCAGGTGTTGCGTCTGGGTTGCCGCACGCCGATCGCATCATTGGGCGAAAGTACGTTTGTCGCACGCGAAAAAGTGGCAACGGAAAAGGATCTGTTTGGCCCCGGGAAAAATTATTTCACATGGGCCGTCTATGAAAATCATCCGGACGAACCGGAATATTTTGAGCAATTTCACACATGGGTACAGGATGGCCGCAAAGCGGGTTTTGATCTTTTCCGAATCCGCACAGACTGGAATTGGCTTGAGTTGCTACCAGGAGTTTACGATTTTTCCGCCATTGATCGCATGGTGGCGGATGTGGCGCAGCAGGGCGGCAAGGCGATTATTGAGGTGCGATTTGAGGCGCCGGAATGGCTTGAGATTTATCCGCAGCTTGATAGCTATGGCCGGGCGGATATCTGGCGGCCGGGCAAAGTCGGCCGGATTCCCTCAATCTGGACGCCGGGCATGCTTGATGCCATCAAAAAATTTACGCAGGTAACGGCGCTGCGTTATCGCAACAATACGGATGTGGTGGGTTATCACTTCTGGGGCTTGCCGGGCTCTCTTGACTGGACGAACCTTGATCGGCCGTGGCTTGGCAAACGCGTGGATTATTCATCGGTGGCGCTGGCTGAATTTACCAAATGGAGTAACGGAAAATACGCCACGCCGCCGCAGCCGTCAACACAGTATGACGTGCCCGACCTGAGCCAGGGTTGGCGGGACTGGGTGTCGTTCCGCCGCTCCGCAATGGAAAAATATCTGATTGACTCAGTGGTTAAGCCGCTGCGCGATCTTGATGATCGGCGTTCGGTGGTGTGCTATTTCGGTCTTGATTTTGCATCAGACAAACTGGCTGAATCCGCACGTACACTCGGATGGCGGCGTCACACCGGTGGCTGCGAACTTTATTACCAGACACAAGTGCATGCGATGCGTGCGATCATGGATACTGGCCGGGCTTATCCGCAGGAAGTGCATCTGATGACGCCGATTCCCGGCGGGCTTGAGCAGGCGACATTTCAGATTTCCGCGGCCGGCGGCGAGGCGATGAACTGGAATTACTACTGGCGCTCTACGATCCGCGTGGGCCAGTGGACGCCGGATCGTGAGCAGGCGCTTGAGGAATGGCAGAAACTATGGCGGCCGATGTGGCAGGAGTTTCGTGATGCGAAGCTTGCGCAGCAGCCGGATATGGGCGTGCTGACGACATGGAGTACGATGCAGTACCTGGTGCGCAGCTTCTTTTCGATGCGGCAAGATGACTATACCACGCGCCTGGCGGCCGCGGCTTATCGCGATCATCTCTGGCCGACGTGGTTTTCTGAAAATTCGGCCATGACGTCTCTTTCGCAACTGAAATTGATCGTGATTCCGCCATCGGGCGCGCAAATAGTGCCGGAAAGAACGGCCCGTGCGCTGACCGATTACGTGCGCCAGGGCGGCAAAATGGTGCTGTTCCCGGATTCAGCGAAATGGATTGTGGATGACGGCGGCAAACCATACGGCATGCTTCGGCGCCTGGGTTGCCCATCAATTCCGAATGAAAATGCGGATGTAAAATCCACTATGGAGGTTGGCAACAGCGGACTGCCGCTTGAAAAACAGGCCGGCAAACAAAAAGTGCGTTTGAATGACACGATCTTTGCCGGCATTGAATCTCTTAATCTGACGGATATGATTCCGCTGGTAAAAAGTCAGAATGCTGATGTGCTGGCAACGCGTACGGACGGAAGCGCGGCGGTCATCCGGTGGAAATTCGGCCGGGGCGAAGTGATCTTGTTCTCGGGCGCGCCGGAATAGGAGACATCATCAGGATTGCTGACGCGGCTTTATGCATGGGCCGGCGGAGAACGTGATATCAATGTCAATCAGCAATCCATTTTGGCAAATCATTTGGTTAAAGGGCAAACGCATTATGTGATTCTGCATCGCGTGCCGGATAATTTTCGTCCGCATCCACCGGAGCTGATTCGCGAAAAACTGCATCAACTGCCAATGTTGGCTGGTGAATGGAAAATTACCGGATTGGCCAATCAAAAATGGCGCGTGGCCGAAATGACCAGACCGGATGAACCGGCCAAATCAATGTCGGCCAGCGAACTTGCGCGCGGAATACCCGTGAATATGTACCTGGCGCAGACGCGCGTATTCAAAATTACACCAGAATAATCGTGGGCATCTGTCTTAATACTTCTAAAAAATAAGGAGAAGAAAATGGTACACAAGAAACTCATGACGTCCGGAATAGCAATCTTCGGCATGTTAATGGCAATATCAACTGCACAGGCCGGCGTAACCGTATTACAGGATAATTTTAATAGTTATCATGACGTCTCTGGAATGCGGGGAAATTGGGTTAATACCAGCACTACTTCGCCCAATAATTACACTCCTGAACTGAGAACAAACACAAGCGGCACAAATTCGTATCTGTCAATCCGCAACGGCATTGTTTCTCGCAGCCTCGGCACTACATTGACGGATAACTGGACGATGAGCTTTTCCGCCATGCAGGGAGGAAATTCCCGCGGAATGTGGGCGGCACTGATGAATGATGCCGGTACGCAGGGATATCTGATTCTCTGGGATTCTGGCGGTGACGGGAAAGGCTCGCTTCAGATTCGCAAGCTGAATCTTGCGTCAACAATCGTCAACTGGGGCGACATCGGATCTGGTACACTGCTTAAGTCAGTCAGCGGTTCGGCAAGCATTAATACGACAGATTCAACACCGACGATTAATTTTTCATTATCATGGGATAAAGCTACCGGGACGTTGACGGCCAAGCAGAATGATAATGTGACAGCTACGGTTGTTGATACGAGTTTCAGCTCATTCTCAAAGATTTATCTGCGCGGCAACGGCAACGGCAATTTTGATATTTCGTCTTTTGACAATATCCTCGTGACGAATGATGCCGTGCCGGAAGCCGCATCACTGGGTGTTCTGGGTCTTGGCGTGGCAACATTGACGTTACGGCGCCGGTAACATTTGTGGCCCAGTGAGCGCCACTGATGAGAAGGTAAAATAACAGACAAGGCCGATATCTTCAGGATACCGGCCTTGTTTTATATAATGATGCGAGGTGAGTCGTTGTATTATTTCCAGTAACACCAGACCTGATCCGTGTTCAACGTGGTGTATTGAACGCGTGAGCGCGGCGTTGATTCAGCATGAAAATCAAAATAGAGCACATTGATGAGCTGCGCTGATGGGATGCCAGGCCGGCCATGACGATAGGCGCTGCAACCGCTGAATGCACCGCCGGGACTTGTAACGGATGGGTCATATTCGCTGTTATATCCGGAAGCTTTTGTGGCCACGATACTCCATGTCATTGAATCCGCAATCATCAGCTTATTGCTGGGATAAACAACCTGAGAAAGACGAATATACGGGCCGTCATAAGGAGCATATACAGATCCGCGGCGAGTATTTTCGTTATTGTAGCCGTAGCTGGCATCGGCAATGTTGACCAAACCGCCCTTGTAACGCAACATGGCAAGAGACAACGGACAAAGCATTTTTGCGGACCACACGTCGTTTTTGGGTACGCTTGCGCCTGAACTGGCCGGTAAAAGTGCAAGATTATCAGGCATGCCCATCATGTTGCGAAACGTAGGATTCAGATTCCATAGCATGCCCGATCCGTTGTCGGCATTGGCTGCAATGCTGCGTGTTGTGCCATTTACGTCAACCCATGACAGGCCTTTCATTTCATATGGCACTGCCGTGTTGCCCTCCTGTGTTGAGTAATTCAGATTGGCAATACCCATCTGGCGCAGGTTGGCCAGGCATACCATGGATTGAGCCGCTCTTCTTGCGGATTGAAGAGATGGCAGGAGTATTGCTAACAAAACAACAATGATTGCCACTACAACCAGCAACTCGATAAGTGTAAAACCACGGTGCGGGGCATGGTGTATAGTGCGGGCCTGATTGCGCCGGGATGAAGTAAGCTTCTGTGATCCGTTCATGGCTCATTCTCCGTCATGGACAGGTTAACTCTGTTCTGTTTTGATGTTCAGGTGCCGTTTTTTGGCGGTCTGAACTGTAAAATCATCGGATTTTCGTCACCGGCTGCGCCATCAGTGCGTTGCCGCCTGCGGACGGCCGCCATATGAATTTCATTGCCACCTTTTGTGTACGACGAGGCAGATCAAGTTGCGCCAGACGTGACATCACCATTTCCTGTGTTGCATCGGCCAATTCGGTGCGGCAGCGATCACCGCTGGCCAGCGCCGGACGCCAGAGTGTTGCGGCCGGATCGTCATTGAATCCGACTACCGCGACATCTTCAGGCACGCGCAAGCCGCGGTCTTGCAGAAAATTACATGCGGACATAGCTCCCAGATCGTTAAATGAAAAAATGGCGTCTACATCAACAGGGGTGCCGACCGGCCAGTATTTTTCAAGTGTGTGGGTATAACGCGCGGCATCTGAGAGAAACGGTTTGCCCAATGTCGGCAGCGGGGCGGGCATCTCAATGATGCTATGCGGATGAGGCTGTATTCCCCGTGCCGCGCATGCAGCAAGAAACGCCATGTATTTATCCTGATTTGATTGAACTTCAAGCGAAAGCAGCAATCCCGGGCGCTTGCGGCCAATGCCTGCGAAATGATTGACTACTTCGCGAATTGCGGAGTTGCGGTCATGAACAATCAGATCACCGGGGCAATCGGGTATATCTGTATAGCTGATAACCACGACGGCTGGTACACGTTCAAGTCTTTTACGGATTTCCGCATCAGCGAGTATCTCCGGCGTGGCGCCGATGACGATAGCATCAACACGCCGACGCAGCAGATCGTCCAAAATTTTTCGCATCTCAACGGTATCCGGAGATGATTGCGATTGGTATGTAGCCAAGCCCTGACGCTGCAATGCCTGCATGACCCACAAACCTACCGCGGTATCACCGGCCCAGGGATCAACAAATTCCCACACGATGCCGGCAGACTGAGTTTGCAGACCGCGCACTCCTTTGGCCATCACATTCGGCAGATAATCAAGCTGCTCGGCAATACTCAATATTCGGCGGCGCGTAGATTCGCGCACATGTCCATTGCCGGTAAATACACGCGATACGGTCATGTGACTGACCCCGGCGCGATTGGCGATATCGAGTATTGTTGCCTGTTTGTTCATCATACTTACTTGATTTGTAGAGTTGCGACACACGATATGTTCACGTGAACACTATATCACAACCGAAGGCATGTGCAAATAAAAAATGAGTGGAATTTTTCTGGACTAAGAAAATGAAAATTTAAGATTTTTTTGACTCGCCAGCGAGAGTGGGCTATATTGCACCTACGTAGTATCACCAATAATATTCGTAGGTGCATCGTATGCCGATTACGCAGGACATGATTGCGAAAAAACTGGGGATCAACCAGCGCACAGTGTCAATTGCGCTCGGTGCATCAGGCCGCATTAATGCTGATACGAGGCGGCTTATTATTGAGACCGCAGAGCAGATGGGGTATCGCCCCAATCGTCTGGCGGCCGGGTTACGAGGCGCTCGTACCGGGTCAATCGGTGTTATATGGACGTTTGTTGATCCCTGGGCGGGCGATGCCATCATTGGCCTTGATATTCTGCGCAGGCTTCAGGAGCGCGGATGGGCCACATATCAGGCGCAATATGACGAAAGCAACAACGTCCTTTGTCAGCGTCTTGATGATTTTATTGATCGGCGCGTTGATGCGATTATTATCCGCACGATCCCCAGCCAGTTACGCGAACCGGAAGTCATCAAACGCCTGGCGCGTATTCAAGCCGTTGTGGCCGTGAGCCGTGAATCGGATGATCAGTTTGCCGGTGACCTTGTGATTCATGATCGCAACGAGGCCATTCGTCAGGTCGTGCGGCATCTGGCGCAGAGCGGCCGGCGGCGCATCACCATGGCGCTTGATATTAAAGAAGAATCAAATCCGCCTAAATTTGAAGTATTTCAGGATGAGTGCCGGCGTTGCGGTATTGATAATCATCCTCATTTATTAATGGACTTGGGGCATATCTCAGGTGCTGATACGCACGGGCAAATGCATCTTGCGGCATTCAGGCGCATGTTTCCGTCGGGCAATGTGGATATTGATGCCGTTTTTTGCTTCAACGATATCGGCGCGCTTTATCTGATGCGCGAATTAGAAGACCGCAAAATACAAATTCCACAGCAGATAGCAGTTGTCGGTTTTAATGATACGGAAGCAGGGCGGCTCTGGCGCCCCGCTTTGGCAACAGGGGATCGCAGGCACCAGGATGTGGTTGAAGCTGTTGACCGGTTGCTCGCGGAGCGTATAGCGCAACCGGATCGTTTGCCTCAGCGGCAGACCGTTCCGATGCGGTTTGTGTGGCGTGAATCGGCCGGTTGATGCTGTTATGACAAGGCGCCCGTGTATTTGATCGCGTGACCCGCCGCCGTGTTGAGCTGCAGGCACGGCAGCTTCATGATATCAGCTGCATTGTAGTAAATCATATTATTGTTTTATTCATTGGTTGTATGGGGGATTTTTTACGCCAATCATTGTGCATTCATGAACAGGAGGTCGGTATGAGAAATTTAACGCGACTTATTCAATGTCTTTCCGCGGCAGTCGTATTACCCGGCGCGCTGGCCGTATTCAGTACGGTACACGCCTATGGGGCAACCTGGGTGGGAGCGGCCACAGACGGGAACTGGAGTACTACAACAAACTGGGATACCGGCGATGTTCCGGATACCGCCGCAGAAGATGCCATTGTGGATAATAACAGCGGCCAGGCTACCGTATTGACGTATACGGTCAGTTCAGTCAGCGCGAGTGTTGATAATCCGACACTCACCAGCATCGGCAACCTTACCGTTTCGGCCGGCGATACACTCACGATCAGCAAAGGTTCGGATGGCAAGTATGCCAAATTGGTCATCAATGGCGCGTTGAGTAATTCAGGCACGTTGACTTTTGGCGGCGAAGCATCAAATGCCAACGGTCAGGCACTTACTGTTGTGGTCACCGGCGGGGCGGGCGGCATCGTCAATACGGCCAGCGGCGTTCTGAATTTTAATTCAATTTCAGGTTCGCGCCCGTATCGCACGGGGCTTACCACATACAATTTGCAGGGAAATAATACCAATAATGGTAACATAACCGTTGCCAATAAATCAGATCAGGGCGCCGGAAAGGTACAGGTTGTTCTTACTGGCAGCGGCGAAACTACTTTTACCAATAACGGTACTATTCAGGTTCAGGGTAAAGGCGATAACACTAATCCTGCCAATATCAATACCTATCAACCCTGGGCCATATTTGGCCCCGGAGATAGCATTACCACGCTGACTCTGGCCGGTACCGGAACGCTGAACCTTGCCAGCAATCTCTCTTCGCATGTCAGCTCTTTCGCTATTTTGTCAGGTCTCGGTGCGGGGAAATCATTGGTTAACACATCCGGACACACTATTTCTGGCAATGGTTATATTGGGTATGATGGCGTTAACGGCCAGGGTGGTAACAATCAGATAACGCTTTATAAGTTCAGCACGTTGACCAACCAGGGACTGATCAAAGCCATGCGGGGCGCATCCGCAACAGCAGGATTGAATGATACGCTGTCGGTGCAGCCGCAAGGCGGTCATATTATCAATGACGTCACTGGCCGCATGGTGGCCGCAGGGAATGCGGGAACTATTTTATCAATCGGCTCAAATACAATTGCCGCGACATTTACAAACAATGGTCTGCTTGAAGCACGCACTGGTAATACGATCATTTTGGGATCAGCTTTAAATAAAACTCTTAATGGTGAAATTCGCGGTGGCGGCAAAATTTCATCCGTTTCGTTTTCGTTTAGCGATTCTGCGATACTGACTCCCGGTGATTCGGCCCATGATGACGGTACCGGGCTCTCTGGTATCGGTACACTGACGCTGGCCGGTGATGTGAGCCTTTCGGCCGGCACTATTTTGAATTGGCAGGCCGGTGATTCATCTGCGGCAGGCATCAGTTATGATTCAATAGCCGTGACCGGAAGCCTGATTCTTGACGGTGTACTGAATATTTCCGCACTGAGCGGTTTTAATGTCGGCACCTATCATTTGCTGACGGCCGGAAGCATTGTCGATAACGGGCTGACATTTGGCGTAATGCCGGCCGGTTATGATTACAGTGTTGTGGTGGATCATACATCAGGATCGGTTGACCTTGTTGTTGCGGCCGTACCCGAACCTGCTGCGGCGGGTCTGCTGGTCGCGGGCTCTTTGTTCTTGCTTCGCCGTCGTAAATAAAAAAAGCAGAAATGATGTATGGCCAGCCTCGGCCCATGAATCCGAGACTGGCTGTTCCGAAAAACTATTTGTAAATAAGGATGTGATTCATGAGGATCGGAAAGTCTGCTCCGTGGTGTGCGTGTGTTATGGCTGTCATGGTGTTTTGTGGTGCATCTGTTCGTGCCGACGATCTGCTGAAAAATGGTGATTTTACCCAGGAAAAAGAAGGGAAACCTGTCGCCTGGAAAATCACTGAAAATCCGCAGAAGGTGACTCTTGATAAGCCCGAAGGTAAATCCGGCGCGCTGAAAATTGAGATTGTTCAGGAGAATGGCAAGAATCTCGGCGAAATCGGGCAGACCATTAAAATTCAGAAAAACAAGAAATACCGCGTAAGCGCAGACTTGATGAGCAGTAAACCCGGCGTAGGCCTTGTGATGATCAAGCCGCGCCAGGGACGCAAAGAGCTTGACCGCATCACGCTGGGAGTTTCTGCCACAGAATGGAAAACATACAGCAAGGAATTTGAGAGTGGTAATGCCGATGATGTTCAAGTGCTGGTGCGTTTTGTGCAAAAGCCGGAGATGGTCGGCGAGAGCTGCTGGTTTTCGGGAATTAAGCTTGAGTTGATAGGTGACGGTACCGCAGCGGCGGCGGCTGCTCCCGTTGAGCCGGCCATTGCCCCGCCGTCAACCGACCAGTACGTGACAGTAACCGGCGCGGGTGATAAATCCGGCCGCGACTGGGCTAATGCGCGCGCCGCGGCGTCCGGCGGACTTCAGTCCGCAATTGATGCCGCCGGATCAGGTAATACATTGTATATCGGAAGCGGAACTTACGAAGGCGTTGCGCTGAACATCTCCGCCGGCGGATCAAGCAGCGGCGCGCTCAAGACGATTGCCGGCAAAGATACCGGCAGCGGCCTGCCGCTGTTTCGCAGCGATTTTGATAAAAGTAATCCCGCACGCACCGGTGCAACGCTGTTTAACCTTCCGGAAGGCATTTCTTACGTTCAGATTAAAGATATCAAAGTCGAGGATTATCGCATCGCCGTTATTCTGCGGGGTCAAAATCGCGGCGTTCGGATTGATAATGTTGATGTCACACGTTGCCGCGACGCATTCTGGATTGAGGGCGGCGCCATCGCCGGTCAAAATGATTCCGGCACACGCGATTTGCTGGTTCAGAATTGTGACGTCAAATTCTACACCAAACGTCTCGTGCGCATGATGGGCGGCGTATCGCAGGCGCAGTTCATCAACTGTCACGGAGACGCCGGTGGTAAAGATTGGGCCACGGAACCATTTCAAATGGGCTTCCAGATCAGCACCCCGAACCAGAAAGATGTGACGGATCACCATATTACTTTTACGGATTGCTCGGCGGCAAATTCATACAATGAGGGTAAAGGCTACTGGAATGGCGACGGATTTTGCTCGGAACTTGCCGCTTCCGATCTGATTTTTATTCGTTGCAGCGCTTTTAACAACACTGATGGCGGATGGGATATCAAGTCTCCCCGCTGCAAATGGATTGATTGCATTGCCATCGGCAATAAACGTAATTACCGCATTTGGCTTCAGCCGGGAGCTAATGCGACATTCATGGAAAATTGCCTCTCTGCATTTGCCACGGATCGTGGTAACCTCAAGCATTACGCAGGTTACTGGTTTCTTGCCGGCGGCGATGTTACCATGACCCGCTGTACCGCATGGGGAGATCCGGTGGCGTTGTCGGTTGAGACAAAGGATCCTTCAAAAGGAACCCGCATCGTGCTCAACAAATGCCTGCTGAGTCCGGAAAACGGCGCGCTGGCCATGCGTTTGGTCAGTGGTGTGGACGTGCAGAAAAATGACAGTGTGGTCAGCCAGTCTGGCGGAACCGCCGATTTCAAATTAAAAAGCCCGACAGTCGGCTGGGCTGGCGGCGACGATTCGTTCAATTGTATTTCAAATTCAGATATGGGCTATTATTTCAGGTCGGCCGGGAAATAATCTGGAGCAACACTATGTTTGATCGTTCAGCTCGTCATTTCTTTATGTGCGTACTCGCCGGGGGTTTATTGATGCATGCCGGTTTATGCCTGGCGCAGTCGGCATCCGCGCCGGCCAGTCGTCCTTCGGAAAAAACAATCAGCATTGTGCTTGCTGGAGATTCAACAGTAACGGACAAATCCGGCTGGGGCCAGGGCTTCGCCCGGATGCTGACGGATCGCGCTCAATGCACCAACACCGCCATCGGCGGGAGAAGCTCAAAAAGTTTTCGTGACGAAGGACGCTGGGATAAAGCATTGGCGCTTAAAGGCGATTATGTGCTGATTCAATTTGGCCATAACGATGAGCCCGGCAAAGGCCCGGGACGCGAAACCGATCCGGATACCACGTATTACGCCAATATGTCCCGTTATGTGGATGAGGTGCGCGCCGCAGGCGGCAAGCCGGTTCTGGTCAGTTCGCTTGCACGCCGCGTTTTTGATGCGGACGGCAATATCCGTTCGGGAAATCTGCTTCGCTATGTTCAGGCGGTTCGCAAAGTTGCAGCGGAAAAGCAAGTTCCGTTGATTGATCTTTATGCGTTAAGCGTTGCGTACTACCAGCAGCATGGGGCCGCTGGTTGTGCTGATATTGAACCTTCTAATAAAGGCGGTGGGCCTGACCATACGCATTTGAATGAGCACGGCGGAGATGTTTTTGGCGCAATCATTGCCGGTGAACTGCGAAAAATCATTCCTGAATTGACTGATTTTATTAAGCAATAACCCTGTCAAGCCGTAAAAAAAGCAAACGCCCCGCAAATCCGCGGGACGTTTGCTTTTTTGTTTGGTTGCGGCGTCATTGGGTTCCTTTGAACACAAGCAGATATGTTGCGGCCGGCGGGACGCCTCCTTCAAGCACAAAGCGGCCGTCGGCGGAGATGTCCGCCGACGCTGATTGCGTCTCAATTTTTACATTATCCGCATCAAGATTATGCGCGGCCGGATCACCTGCCATTTTGAAAAGAGTTACGGTTTGCGCTGATTTAAACGGCAGTTTTAATGAGACTGGCGTGGCCGCATCAATACGGCGCGAGAGTACGAAGACATTGTAGCGATCAGCCTCGCGTGTTGCGTAGCACGCAACCATCGGCGCATCCTTAACGGATTTACGTGAGCCTTTTTGCGGCGCCGGCAGATCGGCCGTCGGCACGCTTTCCGTATTGATCTTCAGAAAATCCCCCTGTCCTTCACGATTATAAAGCACCAGCGCTTTCCATGCGGGATACGCCTGGCCGCCGCTGGTCAGTGGGGCATGGCTGGTCCAGTAATAACGATTGCGGCTATATGTGAAGAAATTTTGCAGTGCAAAACCGCGCTGGCCGCGGGCCAGAAAACTATCAAGCGTGGCTGTGCCGCCGGTCAACGACTTCATGACGCGCGATTCGGCTTCTACTTGTGCCGAGGTCATTTTAACGCCGTTAAGTCCATTGAGATTGTAGCCTGGTCCGGCTTCGTATGTGCCGGCGATGAACTGGTCATTTTTTGACAGACACCATTTCTGCAATTCATCGGCACGGGGGATTGCGGCCTGAACCGTCTGCGCAAGAGTCTTAAAACGAAATTCATCGGTCGGTTCGGCGGGGGATTCTTTTTCGTCCCAGCCGCCGTTATACGCCGCAATGGTGACATATTTTGACGACGGGCTCAGTAGCGCAGCCTGCTGACCATAACCGCTGTCACTGGGCTGAATGGACCATCCGCCGATCACGAACGCCATTTTCTGATTCAATTCCGGCGACCAATAGGGACTCTTTTTCATGGTCTCTATGACGTATTCCTGAAGCAGGCCGTATAGCGCTCCGGAGTTGTAATTTTTCCCGGTGACTTGGTCCTTCATATTGCGGCCAAGGAAATTCCACGGGGAAAACATCGGATTCCACGTCTCGTTGCTTATTTCAAAATAAATCTTCGGAAACTCATCTGCCCAGGGTTTGCGCTGGCCCTGCATATAACGTTTATAGGCCCAGGGTTTGCTCTGCGGAGAATCTTTTGCCGGATCGTAGGGCGCCGCGAAATATTCAACAAATCCCTGCCATTCAGATTCATTCATGCACATTTCAATCTGCAACCACGGATTCACACCGCCCTTTTTACAGATGGTCAGCAGTGATTCAAGAGTGTGCGGAGAAAGTCCCGGGCTTGTGGCCCCGGGCGCATTGGTCAGCATCTGCATGGTATAACCGCGTTTTGTTTTAATGGTGGCATGCGTGCGTAATGCCTCAAGATCCGAATATTTGAGTTCAGCATACTCTTCGTCGCTGAAGTCCATAAACGGAGTGCCTTTTTCGTACACGCGCACGTTGTCAACCCATATTTTCCCGGGCCCTTTGAAGCTTAGCACCATTTCGCCGATGCTTGTGTTTTTATCGAGAATAAAAGGAACTTTTAATTCCGCGCTGTATTTTTTCCACACCGTGTCGATTTTGAAATCGGCCGCGACTTTATCTTTGCCGTTGTATCGGCTCTGGCGAAACTGAAATGTCGCCGAAGGATCCGCTATTCCCTGTTGCCTGGCCCAAAATTCCACGATATACGTTTTCGCCGGATCAAGCACTTTATAGTAGCTTTGCTGAAGATGGCCAAAGTTATACTGCCTGATTTCGGCGGGTTTATCATCTTTTACCGTCATTTCAAGGCAGGTTTGCCCGTGATCATAAAACTCCGCAGGCAGGGGCTCCGGATGCTTGACCAGCGCCCAGTCTCCGCGTTCTGAATGATTATCAAATGGATAAATGGACGGAGTTTTTCCTGCAAAAGCATCGTATATCCGATTGCTGTAGAAATCTTTGCGGTCAATGCTGACTAACTCATGGTCAAGGAAAACCATGTCGTCTTCCCTGAGCATTTTTTCAGGGTCTGTCAGCGATTGTTTCAGATAAAGATGATAACCTTTCTGATCCTGGGGCGCGTAATCGCTGATCAGCAGTTGATATCCCGCCACATCGGCCTGTGACGCATGATTCCAGCTTGCCGTAAATACGCGTGTCTCCGCATCCACATTCACCTTTACTCCGCTTGGCGCGGCCACCTGCGGATCATCCTTGTCGTCCTGAGCTTTCGGCGGCGCCACAAGATTGGCCAGCTTGGGTTCCGTCTGCTTTTTAACGTTATTCGGCACTGTTACTTTTACCGCCGGCGCGGCCGGCGACACATGCCCTGATTTATTGACGGTCCTGATAGAAACCCACTGATCCGCGCCCTGGCGCCACCATGTGGGCAAAACAAATTCCGCTGATGTTTCTGACGGCGGTATCAGCTTGCTGCCGTATCCGTTGACGGTATTCCACCCGCTGGCATCATGCTCTTTGATAGTATCCGTGCGCACCCATTCAAGCTTGCCATTGCGCGGCCGATATACACGCACTGTGGCGCCATCGTACATACCTGATTTGTATGAGTTATAGCCGTCAATTTCTGATCGCTCTACGATCAATTCATTGGAGGAATTTCCGCGAACGTGCAGTTTGGTGCGATACGCAAACGGCTCATACCCGATATTCAGCCAATTGTTGACGGGGCCTTCGGAAAATGTCGCGGTATATCGCCCGGGATTTTTAGCCACCACTTCATTGCTGATGACAAAAGATGCCGGCCGATCCTGAACCTGCCCTTTGCTCTCTACAGATGCCGCTATCAGACATGCTGTAGCCAAACAGAGTGATGTTACTACATGATAACGCATAATCTGTATGCTCCTGAATGGTACGTATACGCGAAAATATGTCGGCGTAGTTTACAGTCTGTTCTTTATATTGATTAACCTGATAACTGATAAACAGTTATAATTTTTACGATAGGATTTTTAGGCTGCTTGCTGATTATCTATTTTGAAATATTTGTTTGACATATAACTTGTCTCGAGTATACTTCACTCGAGATAAGTTGGCAAATCAAAGTTTTAAAAAATGTGAAAGTATAAAAATTGGTCACGATGCAGGACATAGCCGATCGTGTAGGAGTCAACCGGATCACGGTATCAAACGTGCTCAATGGACGGTTGAATTACCAGCGTTCGGATGCGGCGAGGCGTGCGGATGAAATTCGCCGCGTTGCCCATGAGATGGGGTTTCGCGTCAATGCCGCCGCCAAAGCCACGCGCACGGGTAAAACTGGATTTATCGGAGTTATTCGCAGCCCGTCACTGAATTTTTCCGTGCATTCATCTTGTTTTGAGCAGGGGCTTGATGAAGAACTTCACGCGCGCGGGCTGTGCATGGTTCGCGATATGATTGACGACGCCAGCGATCCGAAAAATGTCAGTGTGCCGCGCATCGTCAATGAAAGCGCCGTGGATGGTTTGCTGATTAATTATGCTTACGGCACGCCGCCGGCGATACGGAATATTCTGGATCGTTGTCATATCCCGGCCATCTGGATCAATCGCAAGCGCGAGAGCAATTGCGTTCATCCCAATGATATGGGTGCGGCTGAGGAAGCCACGCGCCATATTCTTTCCTATGGGCATAAAAGAATATGGTTCGTCAACTCGCCGCGGTCTACATACACGCAGCCAGTTGAAAATGCGGAGCCTCATTATTGCTTTGCCGACCGGTGGAATGGGTATAAAAAAACGATGGAGTCTGCGGGTTTACACCCTGAAAAAGGTGTTTTGATCCCCAGTCCGCCGGAAGATGTCTTATGCGGTTCTGGTCACGCGCTTCGTGCGGTTATTGAAATGCTGCGCCGGCCGGACCGTCCCTCGGCCATTCTTTTTTCCTGTGAACTCGGGCGCGTGGCTCTGCATGCCGCGGCCATTTTGAACATCCGCGTGCCGCAGGATCTGTCAATCATAACTTTTGATAATGATGCCGGCGCGGACAATCTGGTGCTGGTTGATCGAGTGCTCGTGCCGGATCGCCCGATGGGGCGCGCGGCCGTAAGTGAACTGTGCGAATTAATGGAAAATCCGGACGCCACACGGAATCCTGTCGTGATTCCTTTTGAATTTCATGTCACAGGCACCGTCGGAAAACCGCGGGATTCTGTTTGATTGCATTTGCCGGTGCGGCGTGCGGCCGTACCGATAGGTTCATAAAATCCGTCTGTTCATATAGCCAAACAGGCTTATGGTCCTGTTGAATTGTCATCATTCTTGCAAAGGGCGTATCGTCATGAATTTGGGTTTGTACCGTCGCCGGACGTTCTTATTCCTGCTTACGCTGTGCATCTGCCTGATCTCTTTTTCAGGCTGCTCGCAGGTTTCCGCACGGACGCAGGCCGGCGCCGGCAAAACTGTTCGCCTTTTGGCCATTGGCAACAGTTTTTCAGGCAACGCGACGCGATATCTTCATGACATGGCTGCGGCAGGCGGCCAAAACCTGATCTTTGCACACGCTTCAATCGGCGGTTGTTCACTGGAAAAACATGTCGGCCTGGCCAGGCTGCATGATAAGGAACC
Source organism: uncultured Phycisphaeraceae bacterium (assembly GCA_964610975.1). Taxonomy (GTDB): domain Bacteria; phylum Planctomycetota; class Phycisphaerae; order WQYP01; family WQYP01; genus CAZSYN01. The sequence goes on along the minus strand of CAZSYN010000001.1, from coordinate 359,785 downwards.
CGCCAGCGACGATGGTAAACCTTATCAACTTAACGGCGGAACGAAAGCAAGCCTTCAGGAATTGTTATGCATGGAAAAATGGGATTATGTCACAATACAGCAAAGTTCAGGCAATAGTTATAAAATTGAGACATTTCGGCCATTTGCAAGACAACTTGTAAACTATATACGCCAATATGCACCACAGGCAAAAATTCTGGTTCACGAAACATGGTCTTATCGTGAAGATGACGTACTTTTTTCAGACGCAAAAACGTTGAATCAGTGGACCATGTTCACGCAACTTCATTACAATTATGCCCTGATTGCCGATGAGGTCAGCGCGGCGGGGATTCTCCCGGTCGGAAGCGCCTTTCAGAATGCCATCTCTGATTCACAATGGAAAATGGAATTTGCGGACAAAGCCGCCGCCCAGACGGCCACGTATCCTGAATTGCCCGTGCAAAAACACACACTTCATGGCGGGTATTACTGGAACACAAACAGCAATCCGCCGTCATTGCGATTTGATGGTCATCATGCCGGACCGGCCGGAGAATATCTTGGCGGGGCCGTCTGGTATGAATATCTTTTTGGCGATGTGCGCGGAAACTCTTTTGTGCCTCAGCGAGTGTCTGCTGAAGATGTCAAAATTCTTCAGCGTATAGCGCATGAAACTGTGGCTGAATGCAAATTGCCAAGAGGATTATAAATAATTGATGATGGTGATAATGATGCCCCGTTGTCCTGCATGAGGAACAAACCATGACTGGAAAAAAATTACGCCACGGTTTTACACTCATTGAATTACTTGTGGTTGTTGCTATTATCGCAATTTTGATGTCATTGCTTATGCCTGCGCTGAGAAATGCGCGCGAAGCGGCAAAGACAGTCAAATGCGCCGCCAATATGAAAAGCATCAGTATGGGGCTGATTCTGTATTGCACTGAAAGCAATGATAGCGGGCCTACATGCTCCAATATTTACGATGCCGACGGCGTTTACCAGACCGGTTATACACTTAGTGATTCCTATTTTGGCGGCATCGGTTTGCCGAAATTCTACACGTCAGGCCTGACGACTATCAGATGGTCTGATTATATTTATGTTGGCCGATATACACAAAATATGCCTAAAGTGGCTTATAGCCGTACAGGCGTAAGTGGTTATGCTGATTACAGCGGACGCACGGTGTGGACCTGCCCGGCCGATGCGCGCGATCCATTTTCAGATCGTAACGGCCGGTATTTAAGCTATGCCGTTTACAGTTATGCCTGGCCGCGCGCCTCCGCAAGTTACAGCGCCGATCAGATAAAAACCAACTATACCAATCGGTTGATTAAATATTCCCAGGTTAAAGGACCGCAACGCACCATGCTGGCGCTTGATGGCTACGATTCCTATTTTGATCAGAGTAATCCGCTGACCAGCCTGTCGGGTCCGTGGTCAGCCAAACGCGGAGCCATGTTGACCAATGGTGAAAACGGCCACCAATGGTATTCAAATCGGCACAATAACCGCACCAATGTCGTTTTCTTCGACGGCCACGTTGAAGCAATTGGCGATATGTATATTTCTTACATGGCGCGCAATTTCAAAGTTTACCCGCGACGCGATCAGGATATTGATTCCGATTGAGTTTGCATGCCTGATAGAGCGGATGTGTTATAAAACATCCGCTTTTTTGAGACTGATGTAGTGAGATCGCCAAAAACAAATCACACGTTACAAGTTGATCGGGGCCGTTTTGCGCAGTGTGGCGTCATGTCATGCGTGATCTATTTTTGGTATTACTTATGATGTTGCCCCTGTCTCATACTGATTGTTTATAGAATAACAATCAGTATCTCTGCGTTATCATCTCACCATAAACCATGCCCAAACAGCAGTCATTATCGACTATGTTAAATTAGTCCTATAATACATTAAAAATGATTTATTCATAGAGTATTTTTATGCTTTGACTATCTTTATGGTTAACTGTACAATCTGTTTTAACAGTAAATTCAGATGGTGAATAGAGGCTGAAAAATGAAAAAGAAAATAGCCCTGAGATGTGACATGGAGGGCGTCAGCGGTGTGGTCTGTTATCAGCAGGTTGATCCCAGCGGAGCCGATTACGGCTTTGGGCTCAGGATGTTTCGGTCTGATTTGCAGGCATGTCTTGAAGGTTTGCTTGCCGGCGGGGCGGATGAGGTGCTCATTTATGATGAGCATTTTGACGGCCGAAATGTTGATCCGTCATGGTTGCCGGAGCGTGTTGATGTGATTTGCGGCAAGCCGCCGTATCGCGCTGATTGGGCCGGCGGCGTTGATCGTTCATGCATTGGCATGGTGATGCTCGGTTTCCACTCGCGCGCAGGCACGGCCAATGCGCTGCTGAATCATTCATATGAACCTGATATCGCTAATCTTGAACTCAATGGCAAGGTTATCGGCGAAATCGGAATGGAGTCGGCCATCGCCGGCGATTGGGATGTGCCCCTGCTGATGGTGACTGCGGATTCCGCAGGTATCGCAGAGGCTTGCGAGCTGATCCCGAATGTTCAGGGTGTTTCGGTCAAGCAATCGCTGGGAACATTTGCGGCGCGCGTTGAACCGCTGTCCGTGACTTCACATCGTATACGCGAAGCGGCCTGCCGTGTGGTGCAGAATCCGCCGGCCGTAAAGCCGTATCGCATGAATGGCGAAGCTGATTTGAAAATTCAACTTCATGATGGGCCCTTTTTAACGGCCATCAGAGCACTTTATGCCGGGAAAATGACGGATGATCATACTATCCGTCTGCGCGGCGCAACGGCCACTCAGGTGTGGGCTGATTATTGGCAGATGAAGCTTCTGGCGCAGAAACACGTCAAATCCTTTTCGTAAATAAAATTTTGAGAAAGTGAGAATCATCATAAATTCATAAAGGTGCAGATATATGCAAGAAAAAATTGAAAAATATGCGCGATTGGGCATGGTTCATCACATGCTTTATCCGGCGTGCATGACTGATCCGGATGATCATGTCAAAACGATGACGGAATTTGTAAAACGAACTGACATTGAAACTTTTGACTGCTGCCTGCCTTATGGCCGGGAACGGCAGGAAAAATTGATTGCGGCCGTTCGCAACTGCGGTAAAACTGATATCGCTTTTGCGACGCATCTGTATCCCGCACGCAAAATTTCCTTTGCCAGCCCGCTCTCGCAGGATCAGGCTCAGGCGCGCATGATTGTTGAGGATATGGTGCGTCAGGCCGCGGCCATTGGCGCAACGGGATTTGTGTTTCCGTCATGCGGCCCGCGTCCTTCTGAAGCGACTCCTGAAAACTACAAAGCATTTAAGGAATTTCTCAAGTGGCTTTGCGATAAACTTGCTCAGCATCATATTACCGCGCTGCTTGAGCCTTTTGACATGACCATTGACAAGTGCTTTTTATACGGCCCAACGCCCGAGTGTATGGCGCTGATTGAGTCACATAAACCGCAGGTCAACAATCTGGCGATTGAACTGGATGTGGCGCATTTGCCGCTGATGGGTGAAAAATTTACGGATGCAATTCGCACGTGCGCGCCGAGTCTTGCACGCGTGCATATCGGCAATTGTGTTCTACGTGATCGCAATCATCACCGTTACGGTGACACTCATCCGCCGGTTGGCTACGAAGCGGGCGAAATTGATGTTCCGCAACTTGTTGAGATTCTTTCCGCCTTGCTTGAAGTCGGTTTTCTCAACACCGCCAACCGCGGCAGTCTGTTGCTTGAGATGACGCCCTGGCCGGGCAAATCAGCGGAAGAAACAGTAGCGGACAGCATGTCGCGCTTGCGTCGTGCGTGGGAATTGGTCTCAGAACCGGTTTTATCAGGCAGATAAGGCATATGGAAATTGACGTGATGCATAATCCATTTCGTGAGGCGTTGCTTGAGCGGCGCCTGACTATCGGCACATGGCTGCAAACCAGTCACCCGGCCGTTTCTGAAGTTCTCTCTTCGGCCGGTTACGGCTGGCTGTGCGTGGATTGCGAGCACACTGAGATGGGGCCTGAACAGGTCATCGCTCACGCGCGCGCCATGCGCGGGCCGGTGCCGCTGGCGCGTGTTCAGTCGTGTGATACGCTGGTGATCCGCCGCGCGCTTGATATGGGCGTGATGGGTGTGGTTGTGCCGCTGGTGGATACGCCGGAGCAGGCGGCGCAGGCGGTCAGCGCGGCCAAGTATCCTCCGCAGGGTGTGCGCGGTTTTGCCTATCATCGCGGGAATAACTGGGGTGTTGATTTTCAGACTTATGCACAGCAGGCCAACGACCAGATCGCCGTAGTGGTTATGATTGAATCGCGCCGCGCCGTGGAAAATATTGACGCTATTTTGGCCGTACCTGGCGTTGATGCCGTGTTTGTCGGACCGTATGACATGAGCGGATCATACGGATGCACGGGCGATGTCAACAATCCGGTGATTCGTAATGCGTGCCAAAGTGTGGTTAAAGCATGCCGGCGCGCCGGGAAGTCGGCGGGTCTGCATGTTGTAATCCCGACAGAGCAAGCCATTACCGCCGCTCTGGCGGATGGTTTTAACATGCTTGCCGTAGGCACGGATCTGGTCTTTTTACGGCAAAGCGCGGTTGCCGCGATTCAGGTCACGCAAGCGGCACACAGGGCGCATACACAAAACAAACCGCACATGGTTACGTTGCAGAGCAGTTCTGTTTAGCATTATAACGATGGTGTATGTGCGGAGAATTACTATATGGGGCGCGGTTCGTGGACGATTGCCGGTTTTGGCGAAGTGCTTTGGGATATGTTGCCGGGCGGCAAGGCTCTCGGCGGCGCGCCGCTGAATTTTGCCTATCACGCATCTCATATGGGGGCGCAATGTTATCCTGTCAGCGCGGTCGGCCGCGATGCGCTGGGTGAAGAAATTGCCGCGCAATGCGATCAATTAAAGATTAATCGGGAATATCTGGCAGTTGTTTCTGATTATCCGACAGGCACAGTGGATGTCGCCGTTGACGCCGAGGGCCAGCCGCAATACAGCATCGCCCGGCCGGTGGCGTGGGATTTTATTCCCGCCAGCGCCGCCATTCTCTCACTGGCGTCCCGTTGCGATGCGATTTGTTTTGGCACTTTGGCTTCCCGTCAACATGTATCAAGGCAAACCTGCATGGCGTTTCTACAGGCCGCGCCGAAAGAGTGCCTGAAAATTTATGATATCAATTTCAGGCCGACTGCCGATCCCGCAATTGCACGTGATTATCTGAAAATGGCCGACGTTTTGAAGCTGAATCACGAAGAGTTGCCGCGTCTTGCGGAAATCCTGGGTTACTCAGGATCGCAGGATGATATCATTACGCGGATCATGCGTGCGTATCCGGTGCGCATGGTGGCCCTGACGGCAGGATCTCAGGGCAGCACACTTTATACGCCTCGCGAAAAAGATTATCGCCCCGCAGACGACATTGTGATTGTTGATACCGTCGGCGCGGGAGATTCGTTTACCGCCGCTGTCACGGTGGGCCTGCTCAATGGTGATGCCTTGCCGGTCTTACATCAGCGCGCCGCGGACCTTGCGTCTTATGTGTGCTCGCAAAAGGGCGGCACGCCGCCGATTCAATTCAATTACGCATAACAAGAATACTTTACGCCTGTGGCGGAGGGTTCTCCGTCGCAAGCTGATCCTTTGGCGCCGCATCCGGTGGTTGAGGCAATTCCTGCTGTTCAGGTTGAGATTGCTGCTGCTGTTGTTCCTGTTGCTGGCTGGTTTGTTCAGGTTGTTGCTGTTGTTGTGCCTGTGCATCAGGCGCTGGCGTTTGTGCGGGCTGATTATCTCCTGGCTGACGTTGCTGGCGCTGGCCCTGCTGGCCTTGTGGACGTGGGCCGCGATCCTGGCGGGGTGGCCGGTTGCCTTGCGGCCGCGGACCACGCTGATTCGGATTATTCTGCCCCGGACCGCGTGTGCGTTGCTGCTGGCCGAAAGACTGTTGAGTGTTGCCGGATGCATCAGTCTGCGGATTATCCCCATTTTCCTGGTTTGCGTTCTGTTGATTGGGCGCTTGTTTGGGCGGCGGCATGCGTCTGCCGCCTGGGCCTGGCATCAGCATGCGTTCTTCCATTGGCCGGTCGTTGGGGCTCTGCATTACGCGGCCTTCTGAATTGCGCGGCTTTGGCAGGTCAAAAGCCTGTATTTGCTCCATAGGAACGGCCGCGCGTTTGCCGTCATCATATTGAATCATGACAAGCTGCGTGAGGATTTGCCCGTCAATGACCCATGCTTCGCCATGTTCCGTGCGCACGCGCGTGTTGCGTTTGGGCAGTTTCTTCTTGAGTTCTTCGTATGTTTCGTCTTCATAGCGCAGGCAGCACATCAACCGGCCGCAACGGCCTGAGATTTTGCTCGGATCAAGTGTGGCCTTTTGGGTCTTCGCCGAGCGCATGGAGATTGGCGTAAGCACTTTTAAAAACTGTTTGCAGCAGCAATGCTGGCCGCATTTTTCATAATCGGCCGTGATGCGCGCGTCATCGCGCGCACCGACCTGGCGCAGTTCAATACGCGTATGCAGATGATGCGCCAGTTCGCGCACCAATGTGCGAAAATCAACGCGCTGCTCGCTGACGAAATAAAACATGATGCGCTCGCCGCCTAAAAGGGGCTCAACGGCGACGATTTTCATCGGCAGTTCAAGACGCGTGACCAGTTCGCGGCAGAGGTTCAGTTGCGATTGGCGCTGCTCGTCAAGTTTGGCCTGCTCGGCAATATCCTGCGGCGTGGCCGTGCGCAAAACCCGGCCGCCTTCGGAAAACGGATAATCCTTGCCGCCTGATGCCTCAAAATAGGCCAGCATTTTTTCACGGGTGATTGAGTTGCCGCAACCGCCGTTGGCGCAGGTTGTGGTCAGCAGTTCGCCGATTTCCGTCCCGCGGTCTGTCCGCAGAATCACTTTGGTCCCACAACCAACTTTATGAGAAATTTCCGAGGTAAATTCGCCGATCTGGCGAAGATAACCATAGCGCACCACCATTGTTTTTGGCAGCGGCGTTTCGGGCTGCGGTTCTTCAAGAGGCATCAGTTCAAGGCTTATCGCCATGCTTTTAGCTCCATTAACACAGGTTCCTTGCGCAGGCGCGCAAAGAGTCGCGAGAATTTGGTGATCAGCTCAGGCCAACAAATTTATGTTCGCCGCGTAAAACGAAGGTGTGGCTGATATCTTTTTAACTCGCAACGCGAAAACGGAGCCGCCATTGGCAGGTGGGCGCACGCATGGCTTACGGCCGGGCGAACCTGCATGATGCAGACTTGGCCCAGCGCAAGCGCCATGATAGCGGTCAGTATTTGTATGATCAGCGGGATCATGCACGTATTGTAATAAAGAACGCTCTTAAAGCCAAACGAGCATCATCTTTATGAAAAAAATAGGTGCTGACATCAAAATAAAAAAAGTAAAATTCAATCGTAACGCAACTCGTATGACGGCAACGAACTATACGAAGCTGGCGCATGACGTATGATCCGCGCCGGCGGCGTTTCTCCCTGTTCGCACGATCTTCTCCCTTCCTTCCTTCTCAGACCGCCTGGGCGTACCAGGCGGTCATTTGTTTGGGAGTCTTATTTTTTACTGGCGTGAAATTCAGCCTGCGTGTACCAGCGTATATCGTGTACGCCGCTGCAACTGGAGAGAATTGCGTCAAGACTTTCCTGCAATGAGTGAATTTCCATTTGGCGTTTGTCGTGTTTCTCAAACAGACGTTTAAGCCAGCCGCCGGTGGACTCAAAAAAACATAAAAATGTGTCCGGTCCATCAGCGCTGTGGCCGCAGCCTAATCTGAATTTGTACGCGTTCATCTGCGCGGCGATTTCCCAGCCCCAGTCTTCCGGCTTGTCCGGCCATGATGTGACAATGCCGCGGGCGTTGAGTTTTTCGGAAAGGAACTCCGCCAGCCGTTTGCCATAGCAACCCGGATTGACTGTCATCTCTTCGTCCGGATATGCGGGAAAAATTCCGGATCTGAACGTCACATAAGTCGGTATATTCATTTTTTATTTGCCGGTCTTTTGCTGGTCGGCTTTCTTTTCCGCAAGAGCGATAAGGGCTTCGGTTTGCCCGGTTAACTTGGCGTAATACCACCCGGCCAGCGCACGCAGGCTGACATTGCCGTTTTTGATTGTTGCGCCCTGCACCATATCGGCAAGCCATGATTTGGCTTCCGCATGGTTTTCGCGCGCAAGGACGATGGCCGCATAATTGCATGCCTGTTCAAGACTGCTCTTTTTTTTCAGCGTCGGCCAGTTTGGCAGCACCACATCCGCCACGTCACGAGATTGCGAGTGTGCCATGCCTGCCAGTGTTGCCTCAATCACCGCCATGTTGTCAGCCTTGAGATATTTGGCCAATTGCGCCCGGTCGGCCGGCGTATTGGTTTCCGTCATACGCTCGGCCGCAACCACCGCGCGTTCATAATCCCGGCCGCGCTGCTGATCAAGAATGGTTGCCTGCTGAATAATCACATCACGGATAGCTGTACACAGGTCCGCATCAACCGCATCTGAATAATTCAGCGCCCAATCAAGGATAATCGGATGCCCCTGCGCCATGAGCTTGAGCAGGTCTTCTTTTGAGCTGTTGCCTTCAGTGGATTGCCGGGCGATTTTACCGATGGCGCTGACGAGTGACACCTTGCTTTTTTCAAGCGGTAATATCTGTTCCGCCTTAAGCTGCGGGCCAAACTGAATTGCAATCAACCCGAGCTTGACCTGCTGAATCGTCTGTTTCTGTTGTTCAAGTAATTTGCCGAATGCCGCCGGCGCGCCCGGCGCATGCAGGTTCAGCATCGTAGACACCGCCGCGCGGCGCAGAGCATCATCATCCGCATTGTCCGCCAGATATTGCACCCAGGGTATGGCCTTGTGGATGTTATCCCGGCCTATGCGCGTGAGCATCAGCCCGTGATACGGCGCCAGCCGCGGATCCTGGCGCGCGGAAATCTGCGTCAGGATCTCAAGAGCCTGCTTGATTTCCGCTTCATCACCGGTCTCAATCATGGTGACCGCGGCCTGCATGCGCACAAGATCCTTATCGCGCGTCGTGGCCAGCTCAACAAGATCTTCGCGATGCGGCAATGCATTACGCTTGGCCAGCGCGGTGGCGATGAGCGCTTTTTGACCTGAATCCGCGCATTGTTTCTGTATTGCGACAAGCTGCTCATTGCTCAGGCAATCCGTATCAAGCAGCAGCGCCAGCGCCGGGCCCAGAAGCCCCGTTTGCGGCGGATTAAGCACTTTGTCAATATCCAGTTTTTTGCCGTCTTTGGAGATAACTGGTATCGCAATGGTGCAAAAATACGATGTTTCTTTTTCGTTGCGGGCCAGTACGCGCTCAAAAAACGGAACGACCGCTTTATCATGCTCGCCGCGTAATGTGGCAAGCGTGGCCAGGCCGTCGCGTGTGGGGGTAAAACCAATCGCCAGCATGCTTGCCGACTCATCAAGAATCGGATCGACCGGCATCGTTTGGGCAGACGCACATGTCGCCGCCGCGCATGTCAGCATGGCGGCCATCATTTGAGTAACACGACGGTTGTTCAGGAACACGCGTTTCCTCCAGAATTACGAAAGACGCATTGTATCACGCATGTCCTGAGATTTGAACATCTTGTGCAAATTCAAACGCTCGGCCCCGTTTTGGCTTTCGGGCATGCCGATTTATTCAAAATCATAAATCTGTACGCGCTGCCATGTCTTTTTATTGCGGTCAATGAATTTCAGATGCAGTTCGTGGGTCTGGTAGACATCATGCCCGGCCAGATCATCAAAAACCACCGTCAACCCGACCGCATAAGACTGATCAATTACCGGACGCGGCTCCGTTTTCGCCGGCCGGCCAGCCCACAATTTGCGAACGGTCGGCACCTGGCTCAACAGGGTACGCGCATCATTGAGTAGTTGCTGGATATCTGTTTCAGAAGCATCCGGTCTGGCATAAAAAAAGACATTGTGAACAAGCATTGTCATGTCCTGGTAATCGACTGCGATGGTTGATGATAGCTGGATGGGCCAGAAAAACGTTGACCAGCCCTAAAAAACAGCCGGGGAAGGAAAGCGGGCGAAGGGATTCGAACCCTCGACCATCTGCTTGGAAGGCAGAGACTCTACCGCTGAGTTACGCCCGCGTATTGTTGATTTTTGGCTATTTCCAGCAACTGGGATGAATCATAACCGAAAAGCCTGAAAAATGGCAAGGCTGTATGATCGGCCGCAATGCGTATGGCGTTTTGGCGATGAATCGTGCATCAAAAAAGATGATAACAGTTTACTCCTGCGCACTTTTTTCTTGATGCTGGCAGTGATCACAGTCACGATTGCATGGCTCAATATGCGCCGTTGCGTCGCCCTCTCCTAGCGCAAGTTCAATTTCCCGTTCAATGACGCTGGCCGCATTGTGGGCATGCTGAATCGTCCACGTTCCGGGGACAACCATATGAAAATCAACCCAATGATAGCGGCCTGAATGGCGGTGGCGCAGTTTATGATACGAACAAATATGCGGGTCCTCGCCATCAACGCGCACATGGCGATCAAGAATTTCCGAAATTACTTTGTTATCCGCACTGTCCTGGCGATCCATTAAACCAAAAAATGAACGCTTAAGCAGTTTACCGCCGGACCAACTGATATACAGTGCCACCAGGATGGCCGCGATGGGGTCAATGATTTGCCATCCGGAAAACCAGACGATCACAAGCGTCAGCGACGCAACGATTGACGTGACCGCGTCGGTGATCAGATGGTGGCCGTCCGCCTCAATGGTCAGCGAGCCCCGGCGTTTGCCAAGCCATATCAGGTAAAGCCCCAGCGCGCCATTGCAGAACATGGAAAATACCATCAGAATCAAACCAATATCCAGATGTTCCGCTAACTCCGGGTGAATCAGCGTGTCAATCGCTTTGGCAATGATGAACATGGCGGCCAGAATGATCATGCCGCCTTCAAATGCCGCGGAGAAAAATTCTATTTTACCGTGGCCGTAAGGATGATCCGTATCCGGGGGAGTATGCGCAACGGAAATGGCGTAAAGACCGAATGCCGCGGAGACGACATTGACTATTGACTCAATGGCGTCCGAAAAGACCGTGGCCGATCCGGTAAAATAATACGCGGTGAACTTAATGCCCAGTAGCGTGATTCCCACGATAAATGAGAGGATTGCGGCGCGGGCTTCCGATTTTGGCACATGTGCGAGCATGACGACCCCGTATAATATACGTATTATCCGCTCCGTTTTGTCACAGGCAAGTATGGCGGTACTGTTTTTCTCTGATTTTGCCGATAAAAATAACATCGGCGGAAAGATCTGCTGACTTGGGAATATTATATCTTTTGAACCCTCAAAAATTGCGCCACAGAGCCGCCAAATTCGTGTGGCAAAAAATCATGGGTTGATGATAAAATAACGTGTGCAAAAAGAATGTGGTCAATCAAAACTCGTCGTATACTAGCATCGTATGATTGAGGCCGTACAACAATATCTGAATCGCGTGATGAGCTACTCATGGTGGACCGTCCTCCTTGAGCTGTTTCTCATTGGCATTGTGGTGCACTCCGTTATTGAGTTCATGCGCGGCACGCGCGGTGCGCGCCTGATTAAGGGTATGGCGCTCTTTCTGGTTGTGGCCTATATGGTCATCCTGCTCGGCGGTGACCGGCTTAACCGTGTTAAATTTTTGTACAGTCAGGTTCTCTTCTTTGCTACGTTTGCTGTGGTTGTGGTTTTTCAGCCGGAACTTCGCCGGGCGCTGATTCGCCTGGGTGAGGCGCGTCTTTTCAGAACGGTCGGCAGTCCCACGCGCAGCATGGTTGATACGCTTTGCCGCACGGCGGCTTACTGCTCCAAAAACCGCATCGGTGCATTGATCGCCGTTGAGCGCGAAGTCGGCCTCGGCGGCCTCATCGAAAACGGCACCATTCTCAATGCCCAGCTTAGCCCTGAGCTTCTTAATACCATCTTTTGGCCCGGGTCCGTTTTGCACGATATGGGCGTGGTGATTCGTCAGGGCAAAATTGCCGCGGCCGGCGTTCAGTTCCCTCTGGCTGAGGATCAGGATCTTTCGCAGGAACTCGGTTCGCGCCACCGCGCCGCGCTGGGGCTTTCGGAAGATACGGATGCGGTTGTTGTCGTCGTCAGCGAAGAAACCGGCATCATTAGCATTGCCGAAAACGGCAAGTTGATTCGCAACTTAACGGTTGAGTCTCTTGAATCGCTGCTGACTGAATTGCTCTCAAAGGCAAATGCGTCACTCACAAAGCGGCGCGCAGCGTAAATAAAACGATAAACGGCGGCCCATATTCGCCAGAATGTTCGCTATAAGGATGCCCATAAGGACGCTATGTTTGATCGCCTGAAATCTTTGCCTTTAACGATCGTGCTGACGATCCTGATCTGGATGTATGCTGAAGCGCAGTTCACATCCACTCAGGAAATCACGATTTACTTGAAGTTAACGCCGCCGCCTTCGGCCGGCAATGTTGCGGTGCGTATTGAAGATACCGACGGCAAAGCCCGTCTTCAGGTTCCGCTTCAGGTTACCTTACAGGGAACGCGCGAGCAGCTTGACGCCATTTATCAGGAATCGCTGGGAACACAGATGGGCGAGGGCATGCTTGCCAATTTGAATTATGAACTTTCTGAGCAAGACTTAAATGCGGATCGTTTTCTTGATGCGGTACAGTTGCTCAATCGTCTGCAATACTTCCGCAAAAAAGGCGTAACGGTAACGCATGCGTCACCTTCCGCGTTGCGTGTTGAAGTTGACAGGCTTGCCAGCATTCAGCGTACCATTCAATTTGAGTCAGGCGGGCCGGTTCGTGCCGAAGTCAGCCAGACGATTCCCGATATCGCCACCGTTCAGATCCCGCAGAAACTGATGGCAACATTCGGAAACAGCGGCAATCTGCGGGTGATTGCCACGCCGATTCGCGATCTGGCTGAACTGGAAAAAGAAAAAGAGCAGACCATCCCCGCGCGGTTGTCCGTAGAGTATCCCGGCGTGCGGGATGATCGTGTGACGGTTACTCCGCAGCAGGTGAACATTACGCTGAAAATTCCCAAAGAACAGCTTGCCGTTATCACCATCAGCGATGTTCCGGTGTGGGTCAGCGGCCCGCCGGCGCTTCTGGCGCGTTATGATGTGGATGTTCAGCCGAAATTCCTGAAGATTGCCATTGCCGGTACGGAATCGGCACTTCGGCCGATACGCGCCGCGCGTGATTCAGGCCAGACGCTTGAGCCCCTCATGCGTGCGTATCTTGATGTTCAGCTCGGCGATCAGCCCTCGCAGGATCTGTTGCAGCGCACAGTGCGTTACGTTTTGCCGGAAGGCGTGGAGTTACGCGACGGCCCGCGCAGCGTGTCGTTCCGCCTGGTGGCAAAAAACAGATAGCCAACAACCTGTCTTTTATGCTTCTTCCTCTTTAGGCTTATAGGCAGCGATGATTTTTTGCTGTACCTGCGGCGGAACCACGTCATAGTGGCTCGGCTCCATGATAAAGCTGGCCTGCCCGCCGGTGACGCTGCGCAATTGGCTGTTATAGCTGGTTAATTCAGAAAGCGGCGCGGCCGCGCGGATCAGGGCCGTCCCGCCGGGTTGTGAATCAACCCCGATCACCCGGCCGCGTTTGGCCGAAAGATCGCTGGCAATGTCTCCCATGTTCTTTTCCGGCGCGGTAATTTCAAGATTCACCACCGGTTCAAGCAACGCCGGGTGCGCTTTGGTGATCGCATCGCGCAGCGCCAATTTGCCGGCCGTGCGAAACGCAATATCCTTTGAATCAACAGGGTGATACTTGCCGTCATACACAATCACACGGATATCCTGAACCGGATATCCCGCCACGGCGCCGGTTTCCAGAATATCGCGCACGCCTTTTTCGACGGACGGAATATATTGCGTCGGGATTGCGCCGCCGAAAACTTCATTGACGAACTCAAAACCATCTCCGCGATTCAGCGGCTCAACGCGCAGATAAACTTCGGCAAATTGTCCCGCGCCGCCACTTTGTTTTTTGAGTCGGAAATGGCCTTCCGCTTTGCCGGTTACCGTTTCGCGATAGGCCACGCGCGGTGTTTTGGTCGTTACGTCAAGATTGAATCTGTTCTTCATTTTCTCAAGCACCACGCGCAGATGCAGATCGCCGATGCCGGAGACCACCAGTTCATGCGTGGCCGGGTCATGGGTGTATTTGAACGTCGGGTCTTCCTCGCCCAGTTTGGCCAGCGACATGGCCACCTTTACCTCTTCTCCACGGGCGCGCGGCTCAACGGCCAGCGAAAACATCGGCACCGGGTATTTGGGCAGAACCGGCAGATACGTTTCGCCGACGGCCGGATCGTGCACGATCTGGTCCACATGAATATCTTCTACTTTGGCAAGCGCCACGATGTCGCCTGCGTAGGCTACCGCGGCATATTCCGGATGGTCGCGGCCCTCAACTTTTAGAACGTGGCCGGTTTTGTGCGTCTTTTTTTCGTGGCCGCACAGAAACTGCGTGTTGCTGTCCATTTTCCCCTGCAAAATCCGCAGCATGGCCAGCTTGCCCACATACGGGTCCGTCGTCACCTTAAAAACATGCGCCAGCAGCGGCGCATCTGCATTACATGTCACCTCAATCATTGTGCCATCCGCCTTTTTCAGGCGATGCGGCCGAGCGCTGACCGGCGACGGTCCTTCTTCAACCAGTATATGAATCAAATCATCAACGCCCACGCCCGTTTTGGCGGCCGTAAAGAGAATCGGCACTACATGCCCGGCATTCATGGCGTCAACAAAAAAGTTCTTTAATTCCGCAAGATCAATTTTCTCCCCGGCCAGGTATTTTTCCATTTCCGCGTCGTTCATTTCTACAACAGACTCAACCATTTCCTGATGAATCGCGTTGACGTTGCCAAAATCGGCCGCTCCCGAGTGCTGTTCAAAACAATCAATCACATCCCGGGCGTGATCTTTTGGCAGATTGATGCAGTGAAGTTCCGCGCCGAAAGTTTCCTTGAGTTTGCTGACCAGATCTTCAAGCAGCGATGCGTCAACCTGATCAATTTTGTTGATGACGATCATGCGCGCCAGGCCCATTTCGCCAGCCGCATGAAAAAGCCGACGCGTATTGGTCTCAATGCCCAGTTGCGCATTGACGACAAGAATCGCCATCTCGGCCGCGGGCAGCGCGGCCAGAGTTTGCCCAATAAAATCCGGATATCCCGGCGTATCAATCAGATTTAATTCGTGTCCCTGGTAGGTGGCAAACAGAAGTGAGGATGAGGTTGAGTGTTTATGCTCGCGGGCTTCGGGCTCAAAATCAGACTGGGTATTGGCTTCCGCAACTGTGCCCATTCGCGTAATCATGCCGCATCGGTGCAGCAATGCTTCGGCAAGGGTTGTTTTGCCACTGCCGCCGTGGCCTAAAAGCACAATGTTGCGGATGTCTTCCGGTTTATAAGATCCGATCGTGGCAGGCATGGCAGACTCCTTGTTGCGAGCTGACATGAACTTCTGGCACTGAAAAGCAGATCAAAAACAACCGTCCCAGAAGCCACATAGCCCTGAAGACACAGATCCTGAGATATGACAGCATCAAGTATACTACGAAATGAACCTCAGGCGAATTTTCTTTTGCGGAAAAGCGTATGTTGCTAAAATACGTATATGGCAAGACGTGACCTGATTATTCAGAATCGTACAAAAATCCTGGCGCTGGCCGACAAGCATGGCGCACGGGCTGTGCGTCTTTTTGGCTCTGTGGCCCGTGGGGACGAACAACCTCAAAGCGATATTGATCTGCTGGTACGTTTTGACGCGGACAGATCTTTATTTGATCATGGGGCAATGATTGCGGATCTTGAAGAACTTCTAAAAACACGCGTTGATGTTGTTAACGAAAGCGGAGTATCAGAACGATTTCGGCGAGTTATTCTTGACGAGGCCGTTCCGTTATGAGAACAGACCGTTTATTGTTGCAGGATATCCTTGATGCTGTTCTCATCATTCAGCAGTATACTCCTGCTACACAATCTGAATTTGAAAAAAATCCTCCGATTCAGTCACATATTCTTCGCCATATTCAAATTATTGGCGAAGCGGTATCGCGGTTATCCGCCGAAACAAAACAGAAACATCCGCACGTTCCGTGGCGAGAGATTATCGCAATGCGCAATATCCTGGTACACGGTTATTTTCAGATTGATGTCAACGAAATCTGGAATACGGCTCAGCGCGATATTCCCGCATTACGTATGCAAATTGAAGGAATTATAAACGAAAACAGTTAAGTCATTCGCTCGTCTCTTTTCCTGATTGCCCGCAGCCTATAAACTCATGTCATGTTTCGTCTTTTGGCATTACTTCAGCTCACGCGCGCGGCTTTGGCGTTTACGGCCATTGCTGATGCCTGGGCTATTTTGCTTTTGCGGCGCGATACGGATTATGACGCGCCGATGAGCATCAAAATCGTGCAGATGATACTCACCGGCATCATTTCGGCCGGCCTCTATGGTTTTGGCATGACGCTTAATGATCTGCTTGATTCCCGCCATGACCGCATCTTTGCCAAATGGCGGCCGATTCCTTCAGGACGCATTAATCCGCGCACTGCGATTATTGTCGCACTGCTGTTGCTGATGATGTCGCTGTTTGCCGCGGCCATGCTTGCTCCGCTTTCGCATGACTATATGCCCTGGTCGCTGCTTTTTACGTTTGTGACGGCTCTGCTGATCGTTTTTTATGACGCCACCAGCAAATACCTCGGCGCAGTGGGGCTGCTGACACTTGGCGCCATTCGCGGCGTGCATTGCCTCATCGGCCACCCGCAAACGCCGCTTCTGTTCCTGTCCGTATTTCTGATGAACCATATTTTTATTGTTTCTCTGCTGGCGTATCCGCTTGAGAATAAACGGCCGCACTTGCGCGCATGGGATCTTTCTCTTGGCTGTTTTGGCATCGTAATGGGCAACTTGCTGGCCCTGATTTACATGTATCTGCGCGGTACTTTTTCACAGCCGTTTATTCCGATTCTCCTGGGCCCAAGCATCGCGGCGCTGGTCTTTGCGCTATGGGCTCTGTGGCTGCTGACGCGCAAACATCTTTCGCCCCGTCAACGTGGCGAAAGGCTCATGCTCATGGGGCTTTTCTGGCTCTTTGTGTATGACGCATCCATGTTGCTGACAAACGGGCAATGGCTGGCCACGCTGGCTATTATTCTTCTGCTGTTTTGTGCTGTGCTGAGCTTTTTTGGTATCCGCTATATCGGCCGGGCGCTGAGCGCCAATAAACTGGCGTACCGCCGGGAAGAAAAGCCGGATCATTCTTAAATTCAGACTCTTTAATCGGTTATGCGCGCGGGTCTTTTCTTCTATAAATCCCAGACTATACTGCATCATATGAATACGAATACACTTTCCGTCGCGTTAAAAGAATGGCATCTGGTGATTCAGGCTTTGCTCTCCGGCCAGCAGACTGTTCTGCTCCGCAAGGGGGGCATTCTTGAGGCCAATAACGAATTTGAACTTGAGCACCAGAATTTTTTGCTGTACCCCACGTTTGTTCACCAGCAGCTTAATGGCATTAAGCCGCAGTGGCGTGACCGCGTTCAGCAGGCCGCTCAGGAACCGGATGAGATTCTTATTGAGGCTTATGCCACCGCGCGGCATATTTTTGAGGTGCCCAGTCGCGCCGCAATGGATCAACTCCATGATCTGCATGTGTGGGATGCGCCGCTGCTTGATATGCGTTTTAATTACCGGCCAGAAAAACCGCTTTATTTGGTTGTGCTTCAGGCCTATAAACTGCCGGTCCCGGTCAAGATTGCCGGCAATATCGCCTATGCCGGATGTAAAAGCTGGGTTCCGCTCAATGAGCAGATTGATGTCTCCGGCGCATCACCCGTGACGGACTGCAAACAGATTCAGTCTGTCACAGAACGAATAGAATCAACATTCAGTGTGCGCAGTTGATGGCTGCTTTTTGATAAGAGCGTCATCATCGGCTGCCGTCAGTAAATCCACGCGGTGACGAGGCCGGCAGAGCATTCTCGGCCGGGCGGCTTGCCGGTTGTGTGGCGGGGGATCTCGGATTTTCCCGAATCTGCCCCAGAGGCGTGCGGATCGTCATCGGCTCATCTTTGGTATTACCAAATTCTCCGATAATCAGCGGCGCGCCAACCACGCCGCTGCCGCGAATTTCGCTCTCGGCCGTGTTGCGCTCAACCGGCGACTCAATGGCGCGCCGACGCGGCGCCATCGTATCCTCTGATTCGCAGCCCCAGAGAACGCATGCGCCGGCCACGAGCAACAGGTGAATAAAATGCTGCTTTTTCATCGTATATGCTCACGTTTACTCATGATTATTTAGCACACTGATGCCTAAAAATATAAACCACAGAGCACACCGAGAGCACAGAGAACATGGGAAGAATGACGAAACTCAAAGGATAAATGACAAAAAAATCGCAATGTTCAATGGCAAAACATCCTTTGTTTTGGCATTTGCCAATTGTGCTTGTCTTTTTCTTCTCTGTGTCCTCTGTGATCTCTGTGGTTAACTTTTGAGCGCAACTTCGCTTGATCAGGCTTTCTTTGCTTTCAGATCAAGTATGCGCGCAACCTCCATGCAGTCTTTGTCGCCGCGGCCTGACAGATTGATCACCAGAATCTGGTCCTTGTTCATGGTGCGGGCAATCTTCAGTGCATGCGCGATGGCATGTGACGACTCCAGCGCCGGAATAATGCCTTCGCGCTGTGAGAGAATCCTGAACGCCTCAAGGGCTTCGTCATCGGTGATGGCTTCGTATGTCACGCGGCCGGTATCTTTCCAGTACGCATGTTCCGGGCCTACGCCCGGGTAATCAAGACCGGCCGAAACGCTGTGCACGTCGGCCGTTTGTCCGTCTTCGTTTTGCAGAATATAAGAAAGCGAGCCATGCAGAACGCCCGGTTTGCCAAGCGTCAGCGATGCGGCATGCTGGCCGATAAGCAATCCGCGGCCACCGGCTTCCGATCCGTAAAGTTTGACGTTTGTGTCATCAATAAACGGATAAAAAATGCCCGCCGCATTTGAGCCGCCGCCCACGCACGCCACAATGGCGTCCGGCAGCCGGCCGAATTGCTCAATGCTCTGCTTGCGGCATTCCTTGCCGATCACCGACTGAAAATCACGCACAATCATCGGAAACGGATGTGGGCCGGCCACAGTGCCGAGAATGTAGTGCGTCGTCTCAACGGAGCCCATCCAGTCGCGCATGGCTTCGTTGAGTGCGTCTTTGAGTGTTTTTAATCCGGACTCAACAGGAATCACGCGCGCGCCCATCAGCTTCATGCGGAACACATTCAGCGACTGGCGGCGGATATCTTCAGAGCCCATATAAACATCGCACTCAAGACCCAAAAGCGCCGCGGCCGTGGCCGTGCCGACGCCATGTTGTCCCGCGCCGGTCTCTGCGATCACGCGTTTCTTTTTCATACGCAGCGTCAGCAGAGCCTGGCCGATGGTGTTATTGATTTTATGTGCGCCGGTGTGGGTAAGGTCTTCGCGCTTGAGGTAAATTTTTGCGCCGCCGCCGATTTCCGTCAGGCGTTGGGCGTAATAAAGCGGCGTGGGCCGGCCGACAAAATCCTTGAGGTAATACTCAAGCTGGCGATGAAATTCAGGATCTTTCTGCGCGCGTTCATATTCTTCGGCCAGTTGATTCACCGCGCCCATGAGTGTCTCGGGCACGTAAGTACCGCCGTAGGGGCCAAAATGACCGGTGTTATCCGGCATATGGCTCGTGGCGGAACCGGGCTTGATGCCTGACGCCACATTTTGACTTGAGAGACGCGTTTCGGCCGTGGCTCCCGCAATCATGCCTGCTGCAACAACGGCACATGCGTGATCATGACCGGCCTGTTTATGAAATCCTGACATACTGCTTAACTCCTGGCATTGTCGCCTGATTTTCGGCCGTGTGAATCACACGCGTCCGAAACAATGTATTTCCGCATGATAAGGGTTCTGGTCCCTGATGATCAAACTTTCGCGGGCCGATTCAGCAAGTTTCCCACATATCGGCAAGTTCGGAGATCGTTCAGTTGTGCTGATTATTCGGAAATACCATTCTCTCAACCATTTACGTAAGAAATGAATCGCAACACTTGCAATTTCTTCATCTTTGACGATAATACGGAACTCCTTAAGCGCTCGTAGCTCAATTGGATAGAGCATTGGACTACGAATCCAAAGGTTGAAGGTTCGACTCCTTCCGGGCGCAGTTTTCCCCCGCCAATCTGTATCATTGAATCTTCATTCAGCATTTATCATTCATCAATTTTATTTTCTCATTCATGATTGATGTTGATCGTTGCGTTATTATCATGAAAGAATTGCACGCAAGCCTCATTCTTTTACAAGTTGGGGCGCAAAGCATTGTGCGATCATCATCACGGAAAGGTTGAAGGTAAATTTTTCATGGCCAAGCAAAAAGAAACATCAGCACCCAGCAAATCATGGCAGGCAAGAATCGGCGCGGCGCAGGATGCGCTGGCGGTTCAGTTTGTTGAGTCGCTTTCGTTTGATTATCGCCTGGCCAAGCATGATATCGCCGGCAGCATTGCCCACGCGACGATGCTTCAGTCGGTCGGCATTTTGAGCAAAAAAGATCTGGCTCAAATCAAGCAAGGCCTGACTGAGATTCTTGCTGATATTGAGGCAGGCAAGTTTAAGTACGATATCACGCAGGAAGATATTCACATGGCCGTAGAGGCCGCGTTAACAGAGCGCATCGGCGAGCCTGGCCGGCGCTTGCATACCGCGCGCTCGCGCAATGACCAGGTGGCGCTTGATATCCGCCTGTGGTGCCGCGAGGCCATTGATACGATGGTGTCGCAAATTACGGATCTTCAGCGTGCGTATGTCAAACTTGCGCGCGAGCAGGGCGGCTCACCGATGCCGTCATTTACGCATTTACAGCGCGCGCAGCCGGTGACGGCCGGCCACGAACTGCTGGCTTATTGCGAAATGCTTGAGCGCGATAAACAACGCCTGCTTGATAATCGCAAGCGCGTGAATGTTTCCCCGATCGGCGCCGGCGCCGTCGGCGGAACCACGCTGCCGATTGATCGCAAGCTGACGGCCCAATTACTGGATATGCCGGCCATTACGGATAACTCGCTTGATTCAATCAGCGATCGCGACTTTCTTTGTGAACTTGCTTTTGATTTGAGCATGGTCGCGATGCATTTAAGCCGCTGGGCCGAGCAGTGGATTTTGTACTTCACCACGGAATTTGGCTTTATCAAAATTGCCGATCAGTTCACAACCGGCTCAAGCATGATGCCGCAGAAGCGCAACCCGGATATGCTGGAGTTGATCCGCGGCAAAACCGGCGGCGTATATGGCCAGCTTGCGGCGCTGATGACCATGATGAAGGGACAACCGCTTGCCTATAACCGCGACATGCAGGAAGACAAGCGGTTTATTTTCTTTGCTTATGATCAGGTGTCGGCCTGCCTGACGATGGCCGCGGCGATTGTGCTGACGGCCAAGATCTGCCCGCAGCAGATTGAGTCTCGCCTTGACGAAGGTTTTTCGGATGCTACCGTGCTGGCCGAGTATCTTGTTCGCAAGAGCGTACCGTTCCGTACGGCGCATCATATTGTCGGCACGCTGGTGGCTTACTGCGATAAGCAGGGGCTGCTGAGCTTGAGCAAGCTTTCGCTTGAGGAATTTCGGCAGCAGTGCGATAAAATCGAAAAGGACGTTTACGATTGCCTGGGCCCGGCACGCGTGATCCGGAGCTATCAATCGCACGGCGCCGGCGGCGTTAAACAATTGGCCGCGCAGATCAAAAAATGGGATAAATTGCTGAAATAAACAATGCCTATCTCATCCTGATTCCCAAAGAACCCTGATACTGATCAGGGTTCTTTTTTTGTATGTCATTGATCATTGTCGTATAAGCAAATTTTTATAAGCTATTTATTTGTTTTGTGTTATGGCGTAATTGCCGTATTTATAACTGTAAATTACATTAAATTACTGTAAAAATAGTGCTACTGAGCGCATTCTTCGTTATAATACAAAAAGTCATTTTGTAAGAGCAGTCAGGCAGGCGGAGAGCGCGCATGACCATTCAGAATCGGCCGGAGATTGTGCCGGTAGTCATGAATCATCAGCAGAAACATCAGGCAAATATCATGACGCCTGAAGTTCCGAATTTGCCCTGGCAGCCACGGCCGGAAAATTGTCATGAACTGGTTTGGCGCTATAACCAAAATCCGATCATCGGCCGGCATCCGATTCCGAAAGCGTATGCCATTTACAATAGTGCGGTGCTGCCGTACCAGGGCGGTTTTGTGGGCGTGTTCCGCGTTGAATACAAAACGCGCATGCCGTTTTTGCATGTCGGCCACAGCCGCGACGGCATTCATTGGGATATTGAGCATGAGGCGATTCGTTTTTCGCCGGTCAATGCCGAGATCGGCAAAATGGAGTATGCCTACGATCCGCGCCTGACGAAGATTGATGACGATTACTACATTCAATGGTGCAATGGCTATCATGGGCCGACAATTGGCCTGGCGCGTACGCGCGATTTTAAGCATTTTGTTCAGCTTGAGAATGCGTTTTTGCCCTATAACCGCAACGGCGCGATCTTTCCGCGCAAAATCAACGGCAATTATGCGCTGCTTTCGCGTCCGTCAGATACGGGGCACACCAAGTTCGGCGATATTTTTTATTCAGAATCGCCAGATCTGATATACTGGGGCAAGCATCGCCACGTGATGGGCAAGGGCGGCAACTGGTGGGAAGACACCAAGATCGGCGCGGGCCCGTCGCCGATTGAGACTTCCGAAGGCTGGCTGCTTTTTTATCACGGCGTGCTTAATTCCTGCAATGGTTTTGTCTACTCAACGGGCGCGGCGCTGCTTGATCTTGAGAAACCCTGGCAAGTCATATATCGCTCAAATGAGCACATCCTGACGCCGGAAATGCCATACGAAACAACCGGCACTGTGCCCAATGTGGTCTTCCCGACCGCAGCCATTTGCGATTCCGCCACTGGCCGCATTGCGCTTTACTGCGGCGCGGCCGATACGTATACCACTCTGGCGTTTACCAATGCGCATGATCTTCTGGCGTGGCTTAAAACGCAGAAAAAAGTCAATCACTGATCCTCTTTTTCGCTGCATCACGCCGTGATGTCACTGCATCTGCTCATCTTTTAATTTATTACAATTATTTGTAGTTAATTTATTTTTCATTTACACTTGATGATCAACATTCATACTATCAGGCGGATAGGATGGTTGATCATTGAATTATTTCCGGGCATATAAAAGGAGTTGAATGTGCCGAATTTACTTTGGTCATCAAAGGAGACTCCCAAAGAGATCGCTTCCGCATTGCTTGCTCTTGAAGAAGAATATCCGATTTCGCTCCGCGGCAGGGGCCACCGCCGGATGAGTTTTGCACAGGTTAAAGGTGAATCATCGCGTTATGTCATCACGCGTGATGGCGATCATTATCATATTGAATATACCACGCTCCCGGCCGCGCTGCGCGCGGTAGGGACGATACTTGCCGGAATCTCGGTTGATAAGGAAGAAGTTCCCTTCAGCATGTACGGCATCATGCTTGATTGTTCGCGCAATGCCGTCATGACGGTGAGCTATCTTAAAAGTTATCTCTGTCGTCTGGCGTTGCTTGGTTATAACACGGCCATGCTGTATACCGAAGATACATACCAGATCCCCGGCGAACCGTATTTTGGCTATATGCGCGGCGGATATACCGCGCAGGAACTCCGCGAAATTGACGATTATGCAGACAGGCTCGGCATTGAGATGATCCCGTGCATTCAGACGCTCGGCCACCTTGAGCAGATTCTCCGCTGGAGCGCATACAATCCGGTCAAGGATACGCAACGCGTGATGCTGGCCGATGAACCGGAAACCTACAAACTTATTGAGCGGATGATTGAGCAATGCAAAAATTGTTTTCGCTCACAACGTATTCACGTCGGTATGGACGAGACTCACGACCTGGGCCGCGGCGTATTCATGGATCGCTACGGCTATGAGAACGGATTTAATATCTTTAACCGCCACCTTGCCAAAGTGGTTAAGCTGTGCAAAAAACATGATCGCAGGGCGATGATCTGGTCTGATATGTATTTTCGCCTGGGCAGCAAAACGAATCATTATTATGATAAAAAATCAGTTATTCCCGAGGCCGTAAAGGCTAAAATTCCCGCAGATGTTGAGCTTGTTTACTGGGATTATTATCACCATGACGAGGCTTTTTATGCCGAGTGGATCAAGCGCCACCGCGCGCTGGGCAAAGAGCCGCTGATGGCCAGCGGCGCGTGGACGTGGAGTACGTTCTGGCATCGCAAGGAGCAAACCTGCGGCGCCGGCGGGGCGTGCGTTCGGGCATCTAAAAAAGCGGGGCTCAAGGAATTTCTTGTTACGCTGTGGGGCGATGACGGCGGTTACTGCGATTACGATTCGGCAATGGTCGGCCTGACGTGGCTTGCGGAGCTTGCTTACGGAAATTCAACGGATGCGGAGCGTTTGCAGAAGCGTTTTGCTGCGATTTGTCACAGTGATTTCCGCACGGCCGACGCGCCGACGGAAGATACTCTTGGTGATGCCTCGCTGGTATGGGATGATCCGATTTTGGGGATTTATTACCATAATGAGCAACTCAAACAGAAAAACATCTGGCAGAAACGGCACGAAAAATTTGCATCATTGCTGACCACATTCAAAAAGAGCCAGACTTCCGCCACAACCGGCGGCGATTTTCAGTACGCGGCCATACTGACGGAATTTCTGCTTGCCAAGATTGATCTCAATCTCAAATTCCGATCCGCATATGCACAGCGCAATACACGGCAGCTTCAGTCATCGGCCAAAGATGCCCTGTCAATGGCTGCGCGCATTAAAAAACTGGATGCGGCATTCAGCCGCCAGTGGTTGCGCCGCAACAAGCCCTTCGGGCTTGAGGTCATTCAGATTCGTTTTGCCGGCCAGCGCCGGCGCTATGAGGAACTTGCCGCCCGAATCAGGCAATTGCTCGCCGGTGAAGTCGCGGTGATTGAGGAACTCGAAAATCGCCCCAAAACGCCGCTTGAGTCTTTATCATCAAATTTCCGTAACGTGGCGGTCGGGTCAACCATTTACTGATTTTTGCGGCCTGTTTATGGATGAGAAATCATGGTGTCGTTTTTCCATGTATCATGCAATTCTGGCATTATCCTGTGACTCGCACAGGCCGAGAACGTAAAACATGCCTGATCTTATTGACTTGATACGGAAACAAGCACCATGAACCAGGACGATGCCAGGTATGAATCGCGTGCGCCGGGATGGGTGATCCGCTGTTTGCGCTGCGGATTTACGGAACCTTATGGCAAATACGGAATCCGTCTTGGCGGCGCAGGCCGGCCGCGCACACTTGCGCGCTGCTCGCGATGTCACCGAATCTGCTGCCACATTATTGAGAAGCGTAAAAAAAGCGATCAACCATAAACGATCAACGGCCGTTACCCGCCAATGCGTGGTTGCCAGCAATAACGGGCCGGTTTTGTGAATGTTTCGGACAAAAATCCTTTGGCTATCAGTTGCTCAAGATGGCCGCCAACCATATAGCGGCCGTCCATATCGCGCTCGGCCGGCCATGATCCCAACGCCGGTTTGCTTGCGAGAATGATGTCCTTGAGCGTCAACCCCTGCGGACCGGCATCCTGAACCACGCGCAGAATTTCCGCTTCGGCCGACATGGCGTACTGACGCGATATCTCCAGAAACGCCTGAACCTTTTCCGGCGTATCACAGTCCGGCCAATGACAGGAATAAAGCCGCTTGAGATTCATCAGCTCAAGCTTGCTGATCGTCTCTAAATATTGATCAACATACATGTATGTCGGCGCAAACGCAGGCCGGCCGTCATGATACGCATTGCTCGTGCCGTGCACGGCATCAGCAATGATCGCCGTATGATGTTCCGGCAAATAAATGCCCAGGTGTCCGCGGGAATGTCCCGGCAGATGCAGAACGTGCACCGACCAGTTTTCGCTCAGGCGGATCATCTCTCCGCCGTTGAGTGTGATATCAACCGGCACGTCGCCACCGAGGCGCGGCAGCATCCTGGCGGCGGCCTCATCATCCGGGCCCAATCCGTGACGTTCATAATACGCCCGGCTGCGCATGGCAATGAGATTTTTGGGGCTCTCAATCTGGTCGCGATCGGCCGTGCCGCACAACACGCGCGCATTCGGCGCGGCCTGCGTCATCGCCAGCAACCCGCCCTGATGATCAAGATCCGGATGCGTGATCATGATGTAACTCAGATCCTTTGGCGCAAAGCCTATGCTCTGCATGGCTGGGATAATTTCTTTCTGGGGAATATTTGCATCGCCCGTGTCCATCAGCAGGCTCGCAAGCGTACCCTTTAGCAGGTACAGCTTCAGCGGCCGGCCTTTATAATCAACCGGAATCTGAAAAACGCCCGGTAATAACTCATTCATAAACCTCTCCCTTGCTACATATTGATTGTAGCGCGGCTTTATCCCGCTTTGTAAATTTACACAAGAAAGAAATGCGGAAAAATATATTTTCTTTGAACGCCGGCGGAATGTCGTGCGTATAAATGATTGATCGAAGACACATTGACTTGAAGTTTGCCGTAAGCACTCACGATTATCACCACAATGTATTATTGCGCGATGCAAGCTGTGGCTGATGTTAAACGCTGTGCCCTCTCCTACGAAAACCTACATGCGTTACGGGCTCGTGAACCTCATACCCTGAAGGTATGGGGCTACAGAACGTAATTGCTCTTTGTGATTTGTTTGGGTGATGAGTTCATATGTTGTAGCCTCATACCTTCGGGTATGAGGTTTTTTTGTTGATGGTAAAAAGGAGGGAGGAGGCAACGTCAGTGATTTATTGCGGTCTTTATCAAAAAAAACATTGAACGCACGAAGATTGTCACGCGTCAGGAATAGCGAGCTGAGTCAGCAATATTAAAAATACAAATTTAACTTACAAGGAGTATTGTGATGAATGTTCGTATTGTAACAGGTATTCTGGCTGTGTTGATGGGTTTTGGCAGTCTTTC
Source organism: uncultured Phycisphaeraceae bacterium (assembly GCA_964610975.1). Lineage (GTDB taxonomy): Bacteria > Planctomycetota > Phycisphaerae > WQYP01 > WQYP01 > CAZSYN01. Next base: position 332,690 of record CAZSYN010000001.1, on the reverse strand, counting down.
GGTTGCAAATGCGGGTGAATGGCGGCAGGAATTACGAACCTCGGCCACCACGCCGAATATCAGCAGGAATATTGCAGATAATGGCAGTGTCAAGACTGAGCAGAAGGCCGCATGCGAAGCCTGTTGCCAGAAAATGAAGAATGATCATGCCTGCCACGGCGGGATGTAACGGGCCAAAAGTATTTATTTTATTCTTATATACCCCCATGTCCTTACGGATGCGGGGGTATCTCTTTTTTTGCCTGCGCATAAAACGAAGGCTTTGAACAGGACATATTACACGAAGCCAAACTTAAATTTACAGATAATGAACAGCGAGGTAGGTGACAAACCACAATCCCACGGCCGCCAGCGCCATGTAAAGCACTATTTGCACGGCCATTTTGGTTGCTTCTTTAGGTAATTCTTTCAGAGAGTAAACTTTGGTGGTTTTGTACACAATCGCAACGGCGACAACCAGCGGCAACAACAACAGCAGCCAGTACGTCGTCAGGTTTGGCGCGATGGCCTGAACCGAATCAATAAAAGGTTGATAGGCCGCCAGCGTCATGCCTGCGCCTCCTGCGTATCGTCTTCCGAGCCGCGACGATTGCCGCCAATACGCACCAGCGCGTCAAACATCACCAGCATATTGAGCATGCCGGCAAGACCGCAGTACACCGCGCCGATATCCTGAATGCGCGGCGCAAAATAATGCGGATCTGAACGCACTTTGTTGTTTTGGGCAATCGTGACGACAATCGTTGGCCAGCCGGCCATCAATTGCGTATAGGTCCAGATGGGCTGGCCTATGACTTTTTCATTTACGGGAACATCAGGGCGATCCGTCGGGTTAATTCCCCGTACTCCGGCCAGAAATAATCCGCCGGCAAACAGCAAATGTATCGTAAAAAGGAAAATCAGTCCGCGCTTCCATTTGCCAAGCGCGATATGACCCGCACCCGGAATCAGCCACGCCAGAGCAACGGCAAGGTAATCAAGTGGATTAATTTCGTTGTTCTGGCTCATAAACTGTGGCGGCTCCTGTGGGAATCAGCATGATTCCTGCCTGCGAAAGAGCATCACTCTACAGGCTGCGGCTACTTTTGCCAACTGATTCCGGATGGCGTCATCATTTCTCTTTTGTGCCGTACGAATCATGTTTCCGCCGGATGAGCTTCGTTTCTTGATCTTTTCGCAAAGGTACTATTTTATGCCATTGTCGGAGAAGTATTTATAGATCACGTGCATCATACGAACAACGTGCTATAATCAACCGACACATTATTCCTCTTTTTGACGAATGGGTCATATGGCGACAGCGTTAACACGCCGCGGGTACTTTTCTGATATTTATAATTCCGTGCGGTCCATTGCGATCGGCATGGGAATTACGCTCCGTTATGCGTTTACCAAAACCGTGACGGTTCAGTACCCAGAGCAGAAAATGGACTTTGCGCCGCGGTATCGCGGTATTCATGAATGGCAGGCCGATAAGTGCATTGCGTGCGATATGTGCGCAAGGGCATGTCCGGTTGACTGCATTTACATTGACTACACCGGCCGCGGCAAGAACGTCAAGCTTATGCGGTACGCGATTGACTACTCAAAATGCATGTTCTGCGGCCTGTGCACGGAGCCATGCCCGACGGACTGCATTCACATGGGTAAACTCCATGACATGTCCGCCTATTCGCGTGAGGACATGGTTGTGGAGTTTCTTGAGCTTGACCAGAAACATAAGCAGCATACGCCGCTGCCTTTGTGGATGCAGAAAGACAAGCTGCCTGACTGGGCCGCTGCTGAAAAAGAACGTATCCTGCGGGGCGAAATCGCGACGACCGAGGCCGATATTGATCCGGTCAGCGCGGCCAAACGCAAATGACAGCAGTTCTTGCCGACAGTTCCGCCGTTGCGTTGTTCCGTCGTTTCGGACTTAAGTTAACCGCGTATCTGCTGGCGATGTTGCTGATGGTTCCCGGTTCGTGGCTGATGTGGCGGTATTGGGCCGAGGATCAGCCGCAAAAATGCTGTTGGGGCCTGATTATAGCAGGCCTGTTGGCGGCATTTGCCGCGGGTTGTCTGATTGCGACGTTCAGTGTTTTTGAACGTTCAGTCGCGCCCGGCACGTTACGATGGTTGATCTGCTGGCCGGTACAGTTTGGCAAACGGCTTGTGTTAGTTATGCAGATCGTCAGTACTTTGGTTGCGGCAGGTGCCGCGGCCGCATTGATTTTTGGTTTTAAGCTGCCGCATTCATGATGATCGGCATACGTTTTTGAGGTCATTGATGGCGAATTTAATTACATTCTGTATTTTCGGCCTGCTTGGCGCCTTTTTTGTTCTCTTTAACCTGCTGCTGGGCAAAATGGTTCGTCCGCAGGTTCCCGGCGTTGAAAAAGCAATGGCTTACGAGTGCGGCGAAATCCCGATCGGCGAATCATGGGTTCAGTTTGATCTGCGTTTTTATATCATCGCGCTGGTCTTTCTTGTTTTTGATGTTGAAGTCGCGCTCTTTTATCCCTGGGCGACTGTTTACCAGAATTACAAAAACGTCGCTCTTGTGGACATGCTTTTTTTCTTCGGCGTATTGATGGTCGGCTACGTTTACCTGTGGCGCTTTGGTTATCTTGAGTGGGTTCGCAGCGCCGTCACCACGACGCTTGCCGCGCACAAGGCAACCGATGAGGATCGTCAGCGCCTGAGCCAGGCCGCGCGTCGCGATCCGGAAAACTAATTCATGTGGTAATGTGAAAATTAATAATGTGGTAATTGAATAAACGTGAACAATTACCGCATTTTGATACTGGCGTCTTTATAAATTTTTGGCGGTAAATAATCATGGCATGGATTGATAATCGTTTTGAAGAAGGCGTCATCATCACGTCAGTGGACTGGGCGATTAACTGGTCGCGCAAAAACTCCATTTGGCCGATGACATTCGGTTTGGCCTGCTGCGCCATTGAGATGATGGCTGTCGGTATGTCGCGTTATGATCTTGATCGTTTCGGCGCAGGCGCATTTCGCGCCACGCCTCGCCAGGCGGATTTGATGATTGTTGCCGGTACCGTCACGTATAAAATGGCCTCGCGTCTTCGCCGGCTTTACAATCAGATGCCAGAACCCAAATATGTCATGGCGATGGGCGCATGTACCATCGGCGGCGGACCGTACTTTAAGTATGGTTATCATGTGGTTAAGGGCGTTGATCTTGTTGTGCCGGTTGATGTGTATGTGCCGGGTTGTCCGCCGCGTCCGGAAGCCCTGATTGAGGGCCTGATGCGTTTACAGGACAAGATTACCGCGCAGACCATTGCCAAAAAGAAAAATCCGCAGGAGGTCGCGGCCGAACTGGCGGCCGTCTAAAAAGCAAATCATACTGAACAATAAACGCCAAACAGGATAAGTCTGTTCCGCGTTTATCGTTCAGTGTTTTTGAGGAGCACCAATGACTCAATCACCTTCTCCCTTTTTTATTCTCGGTATCGGCGGGCATGGGCGTGTTGTTGCTTCTATTGCCGCCGCGCTTGGCCGGGAAATTGCCGGTTTTCTGGATGGCCGCAGCGTTCCTAGTCATGATCCGATTTACGGTATCACCGTTCTTGGCCATTATCAAAAGCTTGCCAATTTTCCCGCTCCGCAGGTGATCGTGGCCATAGGCGATAATGCCGCGCGAGCCAGATTAACAGAAGATCTCCTGCACGTTCAGCCGTCAGCCATGCTTGCTTCGCTTGTTCATCCGCGGGCCAGTATTGAGCTGCGTGCCTCTTTTGGCGAGGGCTCTGTGATTTGCGCCGGCGCGGTTTTGTGCGCATGCGCTTCGGCCGGCAGGGGACTGATTCTCAATACTCTCGCCAGCGTTGATCATGATTGTGTTCTGGGTGATTTTGTGCACATCAGTCCCGGCGCCCATGTTGCCGGCGGCGTTAAAATCGGCGATGGCACGTGGGTCGGTATCGGCGCATCCGTAAAGGAAGGCATTACGATTGGCCGCAATTGCGTCATCGGCGCCGGCGCGGCCGTCATCCGTGACGTGCCGGACAACACAACCGTCGTTGGCGTTCCGGCAAAGCCGATTACGTGCGATCCCAAACTCGGCCGCCACCAGGAACCGTAAATTATTTTGCCTCAATGCTTACGCTATAGGTTTGGCTTGGGGCAACGTTTTCCCACGGCCGGGAGTAGCTGAATTTTAATGTCGTAACGCCAGCCGATTTGACTGCAAAATGAAAAATAGCCGTGCCGCCGACGCCCACCATTCCTTCAGCATGAGAATCCGTGACGTAATCCATTTTTCCGGTCTGCTCAACAACCGCGCTGTTTATTTCGTCAAGTTTCCAGTTATAGCCTGTCGTGGCATTGGCTTTAAGCCGGATATCAAAAGCTGAGCCAGCAGCCAAAGTGACTTTGTTGTTGGCGTTCGTTTCTGTCAGCATCGTCAACTTGCCGGCCTCCGGCATGGTTGTGCGTGATGAGCAGCATGCCGCCAACGGCAACAGGATGCCGGCCGACAGAACTCCCGCCAGACACATTCTGATATTAAGCATGATCAGGTTTCTCCTCTGTTCATAATGTTGTTCTTAAATAAAATCGGCCATGTGAAAAACCCACGGAGACCAGGGAAATAAGACCGAGAGCGAGTTAATATCTTCGTCACGTGCGTCAAGGGCGACAAGCTGACCTTCGCGAACAGCCGCGGCCAGTTCAAGTCTTTGAGTCAGCAGGCGGGTTATTGTTCCCTGATCTCCGCTGAATTTAACAACGCGCTGCGCCGGGGCGGCTGCGGCCGTATTGCCGGCGGGGCGCTGTAGCGTCAGCGATACTTTGCCTGGCACATTCAACTGAACCACCGTATCCGTCGGCCATTCTTTGGCGCGCTCATCAAGCCAACGCTGAGGAGTCAGCCACTTCATGCCCATCACATAACCCCAGCGATCCACAAACCCGCTGCGGGCCAGGTAGGCGCGATACGGATCATGCACGCTGACCACCGCACGTACCTGATGCACGTCTTTACTCCACGCAAGTTGGCTTGTGGTCTGTAAAAGTTCCTGGGCGATCTGCGTGTCCCATTGGCGCGTTGCCAGCTCAAGAATGTCCATTCGCGGCCGGCGCGAGTGCCACCCGGACCAGCCGATAACAGCGTAACCCATTAACGTGGCGCCATTCCACAACCCGAGCACCTGAAATTGATAATGGTCGCGGTAATAATGATGCGTCAGTGATTTTTGCCAGAAACCGTCCGTATCCCGGCGCATTGGCCCGCCAAAATGAGCAAATGCGTCATGGTAAACCTCGCGCATCTGGCTTTCCCACGCGGCGATCTCGGCCACGCCGGCCACCTGCGTATGATATCGGCCGGAGGGCGCAACCGGCGATTCCTCCATCTCAAGATAAAGACAGCGTATTGCCAGCACCGGGTTAAAGCCCACGCGGTCATACCAGCGCGCGGCAAGAGAAAACTCATCCCGCTGAACCACCAGCAGCGCATCAAGATCCGGCAGTTGCCCGGCCCAGGTGGGTTCTGAATTGCGCGATTGCCCGCGCCAGCTCATGCGCGAGGCAAATTGATTTGACGAGAGCCAGCCTACGTTCATGGTGCGGTTGCCGGCCACGCGGATGTTGCGGATGGCCATCGGCATGGCCGCAACCGGTGATTGCGCGTCGCCAAGAAGCAGTGCGGTCATATGATCCGCGGCCCAGGTTTCGGCCGTGCGCCGGGTTGAGCCGGTACTGGCCAAAAGCTCAAGCACCTGCTCAACCTGATCATCACGCATGCGGTAAACAGTATCAGTCTGCATGCAGATATTGAATACGAAACCGGCCTGATAAGCAAAAAAAAACGCAGCGGTTATTCAGAAACTAAAAAACAACCGGCAGAGGCGCACAAACTTAAGCGCCCCTGCCGGCCACTTGAGGAGGTAGTGTAAATCCTTACGCCATCGCATACGGATTGGGCTGATTCAGTTGCTCAAGCAACTTGGCGATGCGTTTTTCAGTCAGCGGATGCGTGCGGAAAAGTTCACCGATATCGCTGCCGGGAATCAGCGGCTTTACGATGAACATATGAGACTCGCTGGGGTTGATGTTCATCGGGATGCGTTTGTTGCCGAGTTCAAGCTTTTTGAGCGCCGAGATCAGGCCTTCCGGTCCGCCGGCGATTTCCGCGCCGCGCGCATCGGCCGCGTATTCGCGGCTGCGGCTGATGGCCATTTGTATCAACGCCGCGGCAATCGGCGCTAGGATCATCATCAGTAGGGCGGCCACAAGCCCCAGTGGATTGCTGTTGCCTTCTTCGTCACGGCTCATCCCGCCGCCAAACCACATCATCATGTATGCGATCTGGCTGATGGCGCCGGCCATGATCGCGGCAATCGTACTGATGAGAATGTCACGATGCTTGATGTGGGCGATTTCGTGTGCCAGCACACCCTCAAGTTCGCGGCTGTTCATCATGTTCATCAGCCCGGCCGTGACGCAGACTACGCCATTTTTGGGGTTGCGCCCGGTGGCAAACGCATTGGGCGCCTGCTCAGGCGAAAAATAAAGACGCGGCATCGGTATGCCGGCGCGCTTGGCGAGGCGCTCAGTCATCTCATAAAGCTCAGGAGCATCGGTACGCGTGACGGCTTTGGCGCCGACGCTGGCCAACGCAATTTTATCTGAGAAAAAATAGCTGATGAGCGTCATGATCCCGCCGAATGCGAAACCGATCACAACGCCCTGATATCCCCATATGCTGCCGATCGCAAGGCAGATGCCCATGAGCAGACCGAGCAGCAGCGCGGTCTTAATTCCGTTTAGCCATACCGTCATGTGATGTCCTCCTGCTTCGTGTATCGCGGCGGCAACCAGTGCCGCCGTAACGTATAACTTTACGCACGAAGTCGCTGCGCGTTCGGCAAAATCGGTCTAAAATTTAACTGATTCTTGATTGCGAAATTTACGCAATCTGCGAACTTTTCCCGCAATAGGTAACGCGTTGATAAGCAATGTATTACAGCAAAAATAATATTGTTTTTTTGCGGAGCATTTAGGCCCGGCCATCAAGAATGCGGGCATTGCGCTGCCACATATGAAATTTAGCTCTGCGATGCGCTTTGCCGCGCGTAAAAATATCCCACTGTTGCTCATCCCATTGCGCGATGACCGGCAATGCGAGGCGCGTGGCCTGCGGCAGAAAGTCCGGTTCCTGCGTGTGGCGCGGCTTGCTGTTGTGCGGGCAGACTTCCTGGCAGATATCGCAGCCGGCCAGAAAACCGGCATCAGCAATCGGTTTGTTGAGAGATGACGGTATTTCCGAACGATTCTCAAGCGTCTGATAGCTGATGCATTGCCGCGCATCAACCTGATACGGCGTAATGGCGCCGGTGGGGCAGGCATCAATGCAGCGCGTGCATGTGCCGCAGTGATCGCTATCCGGTTCATCAGGCGCAAGCTCAAGCGAGGTGATGATTTCGCCAAGTACGCAGTATGATCCGTAACCGGGGTGAATCAGCAGTGTGTTTTTTCCCACCCAGCCAAGACCGGCCAGTGCCGCAAGTTCGCGCTCAAGCAGCGGGCCGGTATCTGAATAAGATAAGCTCTGATGCGCGCCGATTTGCGTGGCAATTCGTTCTTCAAGTTTTCGCATTTTGCCGGACATGACTTTGTGGTAATCGCGGCCCCAGGCATAACGCGCAATGCGCCCGGCCGGGGACGAATCAGGCCTTTCCGGCTCAGGTGAGTAATAATAAAGCGCCAGGCAGATGATGCTGCGCGCCCAGGGAAAGCGAGTCCGCAGGTCAAAACGAGTCTCATACTGGCCGGCAAGATAGCTCATGGCGCCGTGCTGGCCGGCGTCAATCCACGCACGATACGCTGATTGCCAGGCACTTGGCCGAACAGGCGCGATACCGGCCAAATCAAAGCCAAGTTCAATCGCCAGTTTCTTTACACCGGCCGAGCGGGTTTGCTGTACCAAGTCACTCATGTCACCAGTGTATGAAATTTACGCCGGTAAATAAAACAGACGGATGCGTTTCAGGAGCCGCACCCGCCTGTGATTCAAAAGCCGATGTGATTCAGATTGTTCTCAGTTTTTGGCCGGCGTTGATCCGCTGCCAAATTCCGAAAAGGCCGAATCTTCTTCTTCGCCGAAAGGAATTGTCTTTGCCGCGGCCGACGGTTTGCTGATTGTTGCCGTCAGGCGTTGTGCGGGTGATGATTTCTTCCTGGTGGAAAAAGAATCCGCTGGCGATGCGCTGAATCTTGAGCTGCTAGCGGCTTTCTGGCCGGTTACCATCGCCTTAAGATCGCCGACAAGTTCAAAAACACGCTGTGACTGTGACGAAAGTTCTTCTGAAGCGGACGCGGATTCTTCTGATGCGGCCGCATTTGATTGCGTCACTTTATCCATTTGCTGTACGGCCGTGTTGACCTGGCCGATGCCTTGTGACTGTTCCTTGCTAGCCGCGGCAATTTCCGCCATCAGTGTGCTGACTTTTGATGCGCCGCTGGTCAGTTCGCCCAGTGTTGAGCCGACTTCCGCGGCAATGCTCACGCCGTTCTGCGCGCGCTTGACTGAACCATCAATCAATTCCGCGGTATTCTTGGCGGCCTCGGCAGAGCGCTGCGCCAGGTTCCGCACTTCTTCAGCGACAACCGCAAAGCCTTTGCCCGCTTCTCCGGCGCGTGCTGCCTCAACGGCCGCGTTCAGGGCGAGCAGATTGGTCTGAAAAGCAATTTCGTCAATCACTTTGATAATTTTGGCTGTTTCGCTGGCGGATCTCTGAATATCGTCAATCGCGCCGCTCATTTTCTTCATGGCGTCATTGCCTTTGGCCGCCAGTTCGCTGTTGGTCTGTGCGACGTGGGCCGCCTGATCGGCTGTTTCCGCATTGCGGCGTGTCATGCCGGACATTTCTTCAAGCGCGGCGGTGGTTTCTTCAAGCGCGGCCGCTTGCTCTGATGCGCCCTGCGCGATTGATTGTCCGGACGATGCCACCTGCGATGACGCATCGGCTGCCTGTGCCGCGCCGGCATCAAGTTCAGAAGCAATGCGCCCCAGCGCTTTATTGGTTGAACGTGTGATAAAGATTGATGCGCCCAGGCCCAGAGCGATTGCGCCTATCGCGCCGATAAGCGCCACAAATTGGCCGTGCTCAACCTGTTTTTCAACCTGCGCAGCGCTATTGGTTGTTCCCTTCATGTTATAGTCGCCAAGTTCATTGACGGCTTTGAGCAGGCTCTCATATGCCGGGGAAAGCTCATGTTCAAAAACGGTTGTGGCGAGTTTCTTATCCCCGCTGCGTGAGGCACTTAGCATTTTGTCGCGCGCGGTCACATAAGCCGGACGCGCATTCATGGCATTTTCGTATAATTTTTTGCCATCCGCATCAAGATCAAGATCTTTATATTTATCGTAAGCGGCAACAATGCTGTCCGTATTTGTTTTGATTTCCGCCTCAAGACGCGTCATATCCTTCGTTTCGCTGGCCTGCGCATGCTGCAACAACTGGCTAACGACACGCAATGTGCCTTCGCGGATGGTGCTTGTGTATTGTACGCCGGGAACGTCATTGTGGCTTAAATCATTAATTTGATTGCGGATATCCGACAATTGCGAATACGAAAAAACAGCCAGCGATACGGTGACCAGAAGAATGGCTCCTGAACCGGCAAGAATACGTTTACCAATAGTCATGTGTAGATGCCTCCAAAAATACTGCCCTGAGTTCTGCCCGTGACAATTCCTGGGTACAAGGAGTCTTGCGTGGAGAAGGTCTTGTCTGTATATCCCCCACATAGGGGCTACTAACACCTGTTTAGGTATCGGCGCTTAAAGAGTACGGTTTAAGGAGCAATTTGTCGTATATTCAGATTTTTGATGAGTTTATATGCAAATGCGAAATATTTAGCTCAAAATGCATGCAGTTTGTCGTTTTTGTAAAAAAAACAGCGATTTTATGCGTAGTTATGATAAATCACACGGAATGATAATAGGGTTTGTTTACTGTTTAATGAGTTGAATAGCCGATTTTTTAGTCGGACATTATGTCTCAGTTGCCTTGATTTCCCATGCGGCCATCAACTCTTCGAGTTCACGTTTTTTAGCTTTATACTGCGCCTGAACTTTGGCCAGCTCGGAAGGATTTGAGGCAATTTCCGAAAGGCCGAATGATATCTCAATATCAAGAACCTGTTTTTCCGTTTGCGCAATGAGTTCTTCAATTTGCCGCACGCTCATACGCGAAAACTTGGCGTGAATTTTGGGCTTTGCGGGCTGGTTCTTTTTCTGCTCCGCTTTTTTGGCCTGCTCAGCCGCTTTGGCGGCCGCGGCGCGCTGCTGCTCTTTGATCTTTTCCGCCTTATCCGCCTCACGTTTGGCGGCAGAGGCCTCGGCGCTTTCTTTGGCAATGGTCGCCAGGTAATCGGTATAGCTTCCCTGATATAGACGCCAGCCGCCATCACCGGTAAACACCAGCAGCATGTCGCAGACTTGATCCATAAAATAGCGATCGTGCGAAACAAGAATCAGCGTGCCGTCATAACTGTCAAGCGCGGACTCAAGCACTTCGCAAGTGGCGATGTCAAGGTGGTTTGTCGGTTCGTCCATCAAAATTGTATTGGTCGGCTGAAGCAGCAGCTTGGCCATCGCCACGCGCGATTTTTCTCCGCCGGAGAGCACACCCAGCGGTTTTTCAATCGTGTCGCCGCTGAAGAGAAACAGCGCAGCCAGATCGCGCAGCTCCTGTTGAGTTGCGGTCTTTTTGACAGACTGCAATTCGTCAATGACCGTATTGTTCAAGTTGAGATCCTGGTGTTCCTGGCGATAGTAACGAAGCTGTACGCCGTGGCCCCATTTGTATTCGCCGGCGTCGGCTTTGTACTCGCCAAAAACCGTGTTGAGCAGAGTTGACTTGCCCGAACCGTTTGGTCCGATGATGCCAAGCCGTTTGCCGCGCAGCAGATGCAGATCAAGATTCTCAAAAAGTTTTTTGCTCGGGAACCACCGGCCCAGGCCCTCTGTCTTGAGCACATCAATACCGGATGTTTTTTCCACCTGCAAATTCAGGATCATACGCTTACCGTTGCGCGCCACTGCGCCGACGAGGCTTTCGGCCTTCAGTCGTTCAAGACGCGTTTTGCGGCCGCGCGCCTGCATGGCGCGCTGGCCGGCGCCGAAGCGGCGGATATATTCTTCCTGCTTGGCGATGTACGCCTGCTGCTGATCATAGGCACGTTGCTGGCTGAGCTGACGTTCGGCCTTGAGGTCCACATATGCCGAATAATTGCCGGGAAATTTTTCAATGCTGCCGCCGGGAGATAATTCCCATATCTCGTTGACGACTGAATCAAGAAAATAGCGATCATGCGAAATGACGACCAGCGTGGCGTCCGTCATTTCGTTGAGTGTGTTCTCAAGCCAGTCAAGCATTTGCAGATCAAGGTGGTTTGTCGGCTCATCAAGAAGCATGAGGTCTGGGCCCTCAAGCAAAAGCCGGGCGATCTGCGCGCGTGATTTTTGTCCGCCGGAGAGCGCCTTGATCGGCAGATCAAGATCGCGCTCGGTAAACCGCAACTGCTGAATGGTCATCTCAATGCGGCGCTGAACGTCGTAGCCGCCGAGATGTTCAAATTCATGCTGAAGTCGGTCATAGCGGTTCATGGCTTCTTCGTGCTGCGTGCCTTCGGAATATTTGCCAAGATCCTCGGCCGCCTGCTGAAGCTGATGCTCAATATCCTGCACTTCCGCAAAAGCGCGGGTGATTTCGTAACGGAGCGTTTTTTCCGGATCAAGATTCGGCTGCTGAGAAACATAAGACCAGCGGCAGGTGCGCGCGATAGAAATATCGCCGGTGTCCGGCTGTTCAATGCCGGTGAGCATCTTAAAAAGCGTGGTTTTGCCGGTGCCGTTTGGGCCGATCAGGCCGATCTTCTGGCCCTTCTGCAATTCAAAAGAAAGTCCGCCAAAAATCGTGCGGCCCTGATAAGCCTTTGTGATGTCTGTAATTGTGACTAAAGCCATGCGCCTGCTCTTGCGACAAAATAACCAAAGCCAAGCAGTATAGCGGAGAAACCATAAATCGCGAAACTCAAAACGCGAAACAAAGGAAGTCTTTTCCTTTTTTTGTTTCGCGTTTGGCGGTTTGTCTTTCGCGTTTATTTTATTTATTCACCAGATCCTGCTGGCGCTGGCGCTCTGTGGCTTTGCGGAGAGTCCGTTTTTCCCGCCATGTCAGCGAATGCAGACCGTGATTCTTGACCTTTTCCAGAATCAGGTCAATTTTGGCCTGTAAAGCCTGCTCCTGCTGAGATTTCTTTTTGAGATTGCGCGCCCACCATCCGCCGCGCTTGTGCTTTTTGTGCGGCTGATCCGCATTGCCCATGTAGTCATACGTCACGCCGGAATATTCTTCATCAATGGCATAAGGCCCGGCGGCTTTGGTGATGCGGTAATATTGCAGGCAACTGACGAAAACCAGCACCCAGAAAATCATATTCCACAAATTTGGCATACCGCTGAACGCCAATGCCCAGAGAAATCCCAGCGCCGCTATCGTCATGCCGGCAAAGCATGTTATTTTGATCGCCTTAAACGGACCGGAAAAAGGGGTAAGTGCGGCCTGCCAGATATATCCGCCATCAAACCAATAAATCGGAAGCATGTTGGCAACAATAATGGCGAGCGAATAAACAAAAATTCTCTCCATACAGTGCATAACAAACGGCGATACCGATGCTGGCGTATTGCCATAGGCCACCGCAATGGGCATCAGCGGATCACCCGACCAGCCAAACCAGAAATTACCGCGCGATAGTACCCAAATTGTGGCCAGCGCGAGCAGGCCGATTGGCAATGTAAAAAGATTACCGGCCAGATTGCCCCAAAACATGCTTTTGGGTCTTGGCGATACATAGGGCGGCACCATGCCGCCGAGTGGCCAGAGAACCCACTCGCGATGATCGCCACCGAACATGCGCGATACGACGCGGTGGCCAAATTCATGCCAGAACAGCACGCCAAGCAGCAGGATGATATCCAGAAAAAACAGGGCATATAATCCGCGGGAGAACGTGCGGATCATTTGAAAAACGGCGTAGAGGAGAAACCAGAAACTCAGGCGGATGACCAGAGTTTGCGTGCGCAGAATCGGTACGGAGAATGACAGGACGCCGCCGGGATTTGAGAAAAACGCGGCGACAGAGCCTCCCTCACGGTTATAGTCACGATCACGCCAGGACATACGCACTCCCTGTTTCGCCGGTAAACGGCGGCCTTAGTTTCCCGTAGTCATGAAGTATTTTAGCAACGTGGCGATTGTTTTGGCGTCAACAATCTGATTTTTTCGTATCAGCGCCAGCAATTCCTCGCGGGTGAAGATTTGCGGCTCAATTTGTTCGTTTTCGTCAAGATCCTGCGCGCCGGGGCTCAGGCCGGTGGCGATATACGCATACATTTTTTCGGTTAAAACGCCTGGCGATGTAAAAAACCAGCCAAAATCGGTTATTTTCTCGGCCTTATACCCTGTTTCTTCGGTCAATTCGCGGGCTGCGCACAGGGCCGGGTCTTCGCCTTTTTCAAGGGTGCCGGCCGGTAACTCAAGCAGAGTATCCTGAACCGTATGGCGCTTGTTTTTGATCAGCACAATGCGCCCATCAGCCATGACCGGCAGAATAATCACCGCGCCGGGATGAATGACCACCTCGCGCTCAACACTGCCGGCGCCGGATTTCTTGGGCACATTACGGATGACATAATCCATTCGCGGCCCGCGAAGAATCAATTTGTCTCCGGGCTGCATGGCCAGTTTGGGGTCATTGGTTAACTGCACAAGGGCGGTCGGGTTCATGATTTCTTGCTCCTTGCCGTGCATCATAGAGCAGAAAAAATAAACTCGCGAGAGATTGATGCGAATTTAAAGTAAGCGCCGCTTTGTTATAAACCTGAGTTTCGGATAAGCAAGCCCCGGTGGCTTTAACCCTGGGGTGGGTGTACGAAGACGCCAAAATTCGGCGTTAACGGACCCTGTTTTTATCATGAATTTTCTCTCTCCGCAGTTCCGCGCCTCCGCGTGAAAAAGGGATAAAAAGAATCTCGCGCGGAGGCGCAGAGCCGCGGAGGGAAAGGATCTCATAACCTGAGTTCGGGATAAGGAATGGGGCTTACCGAATTTTTCCCGTATTATTTCCCCGTCATTTCTCCAAAAACGACCGTGGCCGGGAGTTGATAACCGCAGTACAGGCAGCGGCGATGTTTGGGCGATATGTTGTGACTGCATTTGGGGCATTTGTTGATGGTATGCGCGGCGGCTTTCGGATCAGCCGGAATGTCATGGGAATCAAGCAGAACCATACGGTCAGCAAGATCCTGCTCTGTCATGTTTGTGCGTTCGCGCAGCAGTTGCCACATGGCCGCGCATGCCAGGGCAAGCTGATCAAGGCGTTCTTCCATGATATGCAGGCGATCATGGCCGTCGTTGCCGGCCATTTCTGGCGGCAGGCCCGAAACAAGATCGGCCGCGCGAAGCGTGCGTCCCGCCCGATGCAGATTTACGAGTATGTCCACCATGAGATCACCCTCTGCCTGATGGCCTGAAATTTTTGATCTTGTGCGCACATAATCCGGCTTTGTGCCGAATAACGTTACTGCGACAAACAACACGCCAAAACTGAATGTCTACTGCACAACAACCACGGATATGACGGCTGACGAACACTGGCACCGACGCAAAATCAACCCAGAATAACAGATGTGACATGACGCCGGCGCTGAATTGATAACCGGCTTATGATTTCAATCTACCACTGATGAGCTCACACGCCAAGATAAATCGGTATGTGTATACAAATTTAATTCAAAAAAATAGTGGTATAAAAATTATCGACTTGTTAATTATTTTAGCGCAGATGCAGATAATGAGCGATCAATCAGCCCTTTTTCCGCCTTTGCGTGATGATGATCACCTCAGGCAGAGCCTAAACCATCTCAAAAAGGGATTCCGGCGGCAAATTATATCCGCAATACAAACAACGCGAATATTTGGGCGACATTGTACGATTGCATTTGGGACATTTTTTGACGGTTTTTGTCAGCTTGCCGTCGGCCACGCCGTCTTTGGCGTCAATCGATGCGACACGCTCCGCCAGATCCTGCTCAGAAAGATTTGTGCGTTCTCGCAGCAATTGCCACATGGCCGCACACAGAAGCGTAAGTTGTTCAACACGCTCCGTCAGCCGGCGCACATCATCACCGGCGCTGCGAGCCTCTGATTTTGCGGACGCCGCATCCTGGCTTGCCTGATAATTGGCCGCGCCAGTACCGTATAATGCGCCAAAAAGATCTGTCATGGCCAATACTCCTGGCGATAAGTTTGTCACTACAGGGAGATGAGCACGTGATTTATACATTACGCTTGGCCGATGCTTCCGCATGCGGCGAATGTAATTGCTTTTGTAACTCTATCATGGCCTGACGGATTCTCAATGCTAAATCGGCCGGCGAAAGCTCCGCCAGCTCCTCTGGCGGAATCGGTTTGCCGGCCAAAATGCGTATTCTGCCCGGATGCGGCAATTTTTTATTCCGCGGCCAGCATTCAAAAGCGCCGTCAATCACTACCGGCACAACCGGCACGGGTATCTTGGCGCGTGCGAGAATTACCGAAACGCCGGCCGCGATAGGCCCGATGGTGCCGTCCTGGCTGCGTGTGCCTTCCGGGAAAATATTGACCATATATCCGGATTGCAGTCGCTCAACGGTGTGGCGAATGGCCTGAAGATCGGCCGAGCCGCGCTTAACCGGATAGGAGTTGAGAACCTCCATGAGCCAATGCAAAATGCCGCCCTTAAAGAGCGTATCACGCGCCATATAATGAACCTGCCGCGGCGTGGCCATGCCCACAAACCACGGATCAAGAAACGACTGGTGATTTGTGACGATCAGCACAGGCCCTTTACGCGGATAATTTTCTGTTCCCATGTAAGACGGGCGAAAAAGTATCATTGCGATGACGCGCGAAAGATTTTTGCCCAAGCTCCACACCAGCGGCTGATACCATGATGTGCCTTGTCCGCGAAATGTATACGGCTTGCCGCGCTTTTCTTCTTTCTTTTTGGGCGCCGCGGGAGTTTCCGTCATCACTTGGTCTCCCCGCGCACGCGCCGCGCCATTGTCTCAATGACCTGTTCAAGCGTCAGGTTTGTGGTGTCAATCATAATGGCGTCGCTGGCCTGCGAAAGCGCGCCGATTTTACGGGCCTTATCACGCGCATCACGATCAAGCAATTGCGAAAGCATATCCTGAAATTCGCAACGTATGCCTTTTTCCGCCAGTTGTTTAACGCGCCGCTGGGCGCGAACTTCCGGCTTGCCATCAAGATAAAACTTAAATTCGGCATGCGGAAAAACGATTGAGCCTTGATCGCGGCCCTCTGTGACAAGGCCGCCGCGGGATTGCGCATCCTGACCAATTTTTCGCTGCTGGGCAACCAGCGCCTGGCGAACGGCCGGGTTATCAGCGGCAAGGTAAGTATTTTGCGTTACTTCAGGCTGACGGATCAGCTCTGATACGTCATTACCATTTAAAAGTATTGCGGCCGGTGATTTGGCCCAGTCAAAAGCCAGCGTAATATGCACCACGCGCGCGGCAATGGCGTCCGGATCTTTCTGTAACTGATGCGCCATAACATCAACAGCGACAGCACGATACATCGCCCCAGTATCCAGATGCGGTATGTTTAATGTTTTGGCAAGGCCCAGCGCCGCAGCTGATTTTCCGGAACCAGCAGGCCCATCAATGGTTATGATCACAAAGCCACTCCGTTATATGTTGCCCTGTTTTACATTGATAAACTAGGCAAAATGGCTAAAAAATTCTTGAAGACGAACTCGTATGCCGATACATTACGACATATAGGATCTGTTAACAACTGAACCTATGTAACGAGTATAAGGCAGGCGCCGAAAAACGGACCTGTTGATATGCAATTCGGGCGGGATGTGAACGTTAAGCAATAAAAGTCGCGCCAGATGCGCACACAGTCCTATTTTCTCCCCTCCGGTAGGCGAAGCTCCACCCTAGGCCTTCGCCTACTTTTATTTTTGCCACATCCGCCGACCCTATTGAGGATGATCAAAATGTAACAAACGCGTGTCATGATTAAAGGAAGACATGATGAATGTTTTGTGATGATCTGCTTTTCTTTGGCGGTAAATTCTCCTTCCTGACATGACGTTACGCCCGTCAGGCAGTAAACTGCGCAGACAAAGGGGTGACGTATGCTTGATTCCGTTTTGTTGTGGGTTAATAAAAACGAAAAACGCTGGCTTGCTGATCTGAAAGAATGGTTGGCGATCCCGAGCGTGTCTGCGCAGCCGGATCATGCGCATGATGTACGCGCGGCCGGCGAGTGGGCCGTCACCCGTCTGCGTGATATTGGCCTGCAAGTACGACTGATTGAGACAAAACGCCATCCGTGCGTGGTCGCCAGCACGCCCGATTCCGCATGCGAGCCTGATGCGCCGCACGTATTGCTTTACGGACATTATGATGTTCAGCCGCCGGAGCCGCTTGATTTGTGGACCAGCGGGCCTTTTACGCCGACGGTTCGCGACGGCAAACTTTTTGCACGCGGTTCATGCGATGACAAAGGACAGGTTCATTGCCATATCTCCGCGCTGACCGCGTGGAAAGAAATCAACGGCGGAAAATTGCCGGTGCGTTTATCGGTGTGCCTTGAGGGTGAAGAAGAAATTGGCTCGCCGCATTTGCAGGACGTCATGCAGGAAATGGCGCCGCAATGGCGCAGTGCCAAAACATTGCTGATTTCGGATACCAGCATGTACGGCGCAACGATTCCGTCAATCACATACGGCCTGCGCGGACTGGCCGGCGTTGAAATTTTTATTCACGGCGCCAAAACGGATCTGCATTCAGGCGTTTACGGCGGGGCGGTTGCCAATCCCGCTCACGCGCTTTGCAGTATCATCGCCAAATTGCATGACGATAAAGGCCGCGTGACTGTGCCGGGTTTTTATGATGATGTGCTGGCGCTGACCGAGCAGGAGCGCACGATGTGGGCCGGCCTGCCGTTTTCTGAAGAAGAATTTTGCGCAGAACTGGGAATCAAAGAATCATTCGGCGAAGCAGGATTTACCACGACGGAGCGCCGCTGGGCTCGGCCGACACTTGAGATTAACGGCCTGACTTCCGGCTATCAGGGCGTGGGCTCAAAAACGGTGCTGCCGAATTTGGCCAGCGCCAAAATCACCTGCCGGCTGGTGCCGAACCAAGACCCGGATAAGATCGCCGATAAACTGGTCGCGCACATTGAGTCGCTGGTGCCGCCGGGCGTGACGATCAAAATTGAGCGCGGGCGCGTCGGCTCGCCTCCGGCCATCACGCCGATTGCCTCGCCTGCCATGCAGGCCGCAACGGAAGCCATTGAGATCGGCCTGGGCAAAAAGCCGATTTTTCAGCGCGAAGGCGGATCAATTCCGGTTGTGGCGTGGTTTAAGGAAAAACTTGGCATTGATACTGTGCTGCTTGGTTTTGGCCTCAATGATGACCAGATTCATGCGCCAAACGAAAAACTTGACCTGGTTAATTATTATGGCGGCATCCGCACGGCCGCGGCCATGTATGACCGGCTTGCGAAACATCTGAAATAAAAAGTTTTATCATGATTTCCAAGAAGATATCAATTAACATTGATACTTAGTATCTAATTGACGCGAAACGGAAACTATGACAACTATTAATACCATACACGTGACAGATACACTAAAACAAACAGAACGACTTCATCAGCTTGATGGGTTACGCGCTATGGCAGCGTCTTTTGTTGTGTTGTTTCATCTTGGTTTATACGCAGTTGGTGATGCTTTAACGGATAAAGGGCTGCATATATTAGGTACGTTAATACGTGAAGGATCGGCATCAGGTGTCGAAATGTTTTTCACGCTAAGTGGTGTTGTTTTGACAATACCATACCTACGACGCAACCGTTCAATAATACCTAGCCAGTATTTTATAAGGCGTATTCAACGACTCTGGCCTCCCTTTTTTATCGCATGGCTTTTAATGGGAGCGGTGATAGCTATCACCACAAACTACCCAACATGGTGGACACAGACAAGTCGCTTATCTCATTTTGACTTGTTAAGTTGGTTCTCTCAAATTGGTATTATTTATTACGGAAAGAACTCTTTCAATGGAGCATGGTGGAGTCTTTCCGTAGAAGTTTCATTTTACATCATACTTCCATTACTCATCATTCTTCTTCGGAAACTAAGACCAACACTCGCATGGACTACCTTATTGTTTGTAGGGAGTATTGCGATTTCTCAGATCTCTTACAATATTTTAGGTGTTAATCATACACCAGAGCAAAGAACAATGTGGGGTTTGTTTCTATACGCCAACTGTTTTGCAGGAGGTATTTTCCTCGGTTGGAGAGATTTTCCGCGGTGGTGGGGTCTTAGCGTACTGATCTTGGGAATCGTATATTTACTACTGGCTATCTATGTTAAACTATTGAACACACATATTGCTTATGGCCTTATATACACGGGCTTAATCAGCATAGCATTGCAGCCTGGCATTCTTAAAAAAATATTGTCTATGCCTATTTTAGTATGGCTTGGCGAAAGATCATATTCTTGGTTTCTAACTCATTATGCGGCCATATATATACTAGGACACATTGGTTCTTATCTGTTTCAAACAAAAAATGCCAAATATTTTTTATTTACTCGTTTAATTGCGTTTCCCTTGTCGCTCTTAATAGCAATGATGCTTTTCAAATTTGTAGAGTGTCGATTTGCCAAAGGACTTACAACCGCTAATGCATTCTGGCCCTGGCAAGTATATCAACAAAATAAAAGCGAACACAAACATTAACGATTCATCGTCGCGACGTTGCTTGTCGGAAACAGCAGCATGACGGAAATGGCAAAGACATAAAATGTCAGCCCGGCCAGCATCAGATAAATAGAGTTGCGATAGTGACAGGTTTTGAGATCGCGATAACGCAAGCTTGTCCACAGCCAGTCGGCCGGGGTTTCTCCCGGCTGAAGTGTCAGCCAGCGTAGATGCAGAACGCCCCACACGACAGTGCACGCCGCGGCCAGCACAAACAGCAAACCGATGATCACGGCCACCTGCGCCGAAAGATTGGTGCCTGCGATCAATCGGCCGGAAAAACCGGTCGTGGTGATCACGATTCCGCAGAACCCCAGCATCACCTGCGCGCGGTTATGCAAAACGGCAAACTGGCGCTCAAGCATGGCCATCATATCGGGAACTTTTTCCCCGTATATCTGTAATATGCGTTCCGCTTCCTTGTCGCGCGGAAGTTCATCCTTGCTTTTTTTACACCGGCAAAGCCGGGGCTGATCACCATTATGGCTGGCCATGGCAACGTTTCTCCTTTGCCGCAACATGATACCAGAGCCTCATAATTTTCGCTCATATCAATCATTTCGCCGTTGAGCTTTGCTCCGAAAGTTCTACAATCATACGTTCATTATTTTTAAGTGAGGTTGATGTCATATGGCGTGGTTTTATCTGTTGCTTGCGGGCATGTGCGAGATGGTGTGGCCCCTGGGTTTTAAGTATACCAACGGCTTTACGACACGTTACTGGGCCGTGGCCATTACGTTTGCGGTCATGATTGCGTCATTTGGCCTGATGTCATTGGCGTCGCGCACGTTGCCGGTGGGCACGGTATATGCAGTATGGACCGGAATGGGCGCGGCCGGCATTGCGATCCTCGGCATGATCCTCTTTAAGGAACCGGCCGAGATTTGGCGCCTGACGTGCCTGAGCCTGATTGTGCTGGGCGTCATTGGCCTGAAGATAGGCACCAAAATCGCTGCATAATTTTTTTTGTTTTTTTATTGATTGAACTCGCGTGTCCTGCCGATGACTAAACCAGAGCCCTTACGACCTGCTTAACAAATACTTGTCAGAGCCCTTGTGGCTACTTTTGACACATCAAGCACCGGTCGTGGGCTTTTTTTATTGCGCAAAAATTCTGCCCGTTAACACATATTGCAGTTATCAATTCGCCCCCGAGATCATCTTTGGCTAAGCGATAGGCAAACAAATTTGTCACGTTGACGTCATTTAATAATCATCATCTTCTTTTCCTGAGGTTCCGCTTGTGTCGTTGCTGGTTGTGTGGCAGGTTGAGAAGTAATGGCAAGTTTGCCTTGTTCATTACTGGCTGGTGTGCCTTGTAAATAAGCATCCTGCTCAATAATACATTCGGATGTTATATATAAATTGTCACCGCGAGCCATATTAAATAATCCTACTCGCCTCAACCAACCCGTAGTCGTTTTTTGTTGTCCCGGTTTCCAGTTAAGAACAGATTTGTCAAAAGTCTCAATAAAAAATGTGTGCGATGGGATTCTGTTCTTCGCATGATCCATAATGCTTTTCATATCTCTTTCGTATTCTTCTTTTGGATTTCCAATGACGATCTTTTGTCTGGATTTATTTTCAAATCGTGATTTTGCCATAGATATAAGAGCTCGATCGTTATCTGATAAAATCATATTTGATTGCCAATTAATAGTGCTTATCACAACATAAGGATTTGATAACCAGGAAACGATTTCGGCATCAAATTCATTCTGATCTGGATACTTTATCCATTCGGGTTTGTGGCGCTCAATAACGTCCTCAACCACAAACGTTACTGTAACTGGGTATCCGATAAATTGCCCTATGATCTTTTTATATTCATCTTCTTTTTTATATTTTGTTTTTATTGAGTGATCTTTTTCGGTTGTTCTGAGTACCTTTTCGGCAGAGTTGACCATTTGCTGGATATAATAAATCAGTGGTTGTGGGTCTTCCCGCTTGGCAAACGGTGCCGTTACGATAGCTGTGTGAGGATAGATAAAAGATAAGGAACCGCGACTATACATGTGATAGTGTTTCTGTGATTGATCTGTTTTTTCTGCATCACTCATCTGTCCCAAAAGCGGGGTTGTCATCCATATGAACAGAATGCCCGCAATGATCGTGCGATACATGATGTTATTCCTCGCGGTGTTGTTATATACGTAGTTACTTATATTGATTTATTTGATTGACTATTTCCTGTCTTTTTCTTTGATATTCCGTTTCGCGATCTTCTTTTTCGCTTGATTTTGATAACCCTGAGATAACACCCCATATTGCTGTTCCTGCGACACCTATCATAATCAGGACAATAAAGCAGGGGAAAATAGATTCCGGCCCTGGGCCGGAACCGCCGCCAAAATGCGGCATGCTGCTGGTTGCTCGCGAAAACATTCCCATCATCAATATACCAAACACAATAAACACCACCGCACCGACGATTGCACCGATGGGACTGCTATTTGAGCCGCTTTTCGCTTTGCCGCTCTCCTCTATTTTCTCTTCAAGATTCTGTGATTGCCACTCGCGATCAAGTCGTTCAAGATCATTTTGCAGCTTGATGATCTGAACGTCTTTTTGAATATTTTCCGTGCGCGCGTCAATTTGACTGAGCACTTCGGTATAGAGACTGCCGCATTCCTGATGCACCATCAGTTGCGATCCGCAGTAGCCGCAGGTGACATACTGCGTGCCGGGCTTTACCTGCAAGCTTGCGCCGCAGTGATTGCAGGCCAGATTGAGCAATTGAACAGGTTGCGCCATGGCGTATCAGGCTCCGGGATGACATGTTATGCCATTATCGTAACATAAATTCCGCCCGGCAAAATCATGCCGATGCAAATTTGATCCCGCGGCTTGTCATGGATGCGAGACCTCGGCAAATAAAAAAGCCTGATCCGCAAGGATCAGGCTTTTGTGTTGGTGCTGATTATAGGCTGCCGATCATTATTTCATCATTTCTTCAAGCAGCGGGCGCATGGTGTCGGCCCAGATCTGGTAGCCTTTGGCATTCGGATGCAGTGCATCAGGCATGATGTCTTTCGGGATGCTGCCGTCTTCAGCCAAAAATTCCTTCCAGATTTCCAGGTAACGTATCTTGCTGCCGTCATCAAGCTTGTTGATGATGGCGTTGACCTTTTGAAGTTTTTCACGGATCTTTGCCGGTTTGCCGTCTTTGTCAGTGGGGCTGGCCTGGCGCGGGAAAATACCCAGCAGCAGGATCTTGCTCTCCGGCAGTTTTTCCTTCACCTTATCAACAATGGTCGTGACGCCTTTGGCAATATCCTCGGCCGAACTGCCGCCCGAGTTATTCGTGCCGATCATGATGACGACGACTTTCGGATTCGGCTTGATATTATCAAGTTCGCCGTTTTCGATGCGCCAGAGCACATGCTGCGTGCGGTCACCGCCGATGCCAAAATTAGCAGCCTGATATTGGTCATATTCTTTGGCAAAGACGCCTTTACCGCCGCCTTCCCATCCGTGTGTGATGGAGTCGCCGATGAACAGCAGGCCGATAGGCTTTTCCGCACGCTTAAGGAATGACTCGTGGCGTTTCTGGAAAGAAACAATGTTTTTGCCGAAGTTGCCATTCGGCTTGCCCTCAACGCCCGGGTCTGTATCCATGCGCAGGGCCGCTTCCCACGGCTTGATCTTGTTGTTTGCGTCAACAGTGGCCTTTTGTTCCGGTGTTAATTGCAGTTTGGCCGGTTTCGTTGCGGAAGTGGGTTTGTCCGCCGCCGCTGGTTTGGCGTTCTGTGCAAAAGTACAGGTTGCCATCAGGGTTAAAATGGCAACCAAAGAGAGTGCTTTACGCATAGTGCGATGTCCTTTCCTGTCAAAATATGCAAATAATGTGAATAAAACAAATGGTATTAAGGTTTAACGGACCCATTTGATTTTTATTACCGGTATCTTCACAAAAAAATAGGCTCGGCGCTGAGTTGGCCGAGCCTTGAGGGGAGGGGAGATGGAAATTGTGCGGGAAGGAGAATTTAGAAGTCAGAAGCGAGAAGTGAGAAGTTCATTCTCACTCTTTTCTCTCTTTACTTCACTTTGCTCCTACCCATAAACGACTTGCCGTAGCGCGTCGCTTCAGTCTTTTCCCTTCTTTAACTTCTACCTTCCGACTTCTCACTTCGATTTCTTAGCTGCATCCCAGCGAGTTGCCGCAGTTGAGGCACTTGTAGCATGAGCCATTACGGACGGTGATGCTGCCGCATGTGCAGACTGGAGCATCGCCCATCAGCGTGGCCATCTGCTGGCTGTTGGCGTCAAGATTCTTGCGCCGCAGCACAACATCTTCCGCTACCGCCGCGCCGCCGTTTTTATGGCCGTTGCTGTGGCCGTTGGCCGGTGAAGAAAGAGTGGGGCCTCCGTGCCCCGCGGATTCCCGCAGTGCGGGCTCTTCCTTGTTTTGTTCAGATACGTTTTCCGCCAGTTCAGGCGTGGTGCCATGCTCAACCGGCACGCCGAAAAGACTCGGCGTCGGCGGCTCAATGGCGTTCATATCGCGCTTGGGCGCGTTGGCGGCGCGATATCCCGGCACAAACTGCATGCCCATCCACCGCACCACATAATCAATCGGGCTCTTGGCAAACGGAATATCCGGGTTCATCGTCATGCCGCTGGGCTCAAAGCGCATGTGCTCAAACTTGCGGACCATTGCTTCAACCGGCACGCCGTACTGAAGATTCAGCGAAATCAGCGTGGCGATGGTGTCCATCAGGCCGCCGATGGTGCTGCCCTGTTTGGCCATCGTGATAAAGATTTCGCCCGGCATGCCGTCTTCAAACAGGCCGACGGTCAGGTAACCTTCGTGCCCGGCGATATCAAACTTATGCGTGATGCTCTGGCGCGTATCAGGCAGGCGCCGGCGCAGCGGGCGCTCAACAATCTTCTCTACCACGCGCTCAACAATCTGATTTCCCGCCGATGCGCCGGCGGCAACTTTTTCAATTGCCGTTGCGGTTGCGGCCGCAACTTCATTGGCCGCCTTTTCAGACGCCTGAATTTCCGCTTCCGCTTCATCGGCCATTTCGTCATCGGCCGAGGTATTCAGCGGCTGGCTGAGTTTTGATCCGTCGCGATAAAGCGCTACGGCTTTGAGACCTAATTTCCACGACTCCATATAGGCTTCCTGGATGTCGCCCACGCCGACTTCATGCGGCATGTTGATCGTCTTGGAGATTGCGCCGGTGATAAACGGCTGCGCCGCGGCCATCATTTTGATGTGGCCCATGTGATGAATAAACCGCTTGCCCTTGCGGCCGCACTTGTTGGCGCAATCAAAGACCGGCAAATGCTCGGCCTTGAGATGCGGAGAGCCCTCAATGGTGCCGCTGCCGCAAATGATGTCCGAAGATTCGCGGATCTGCTTCTTGCTGAATCCCAGCGAGCGCAGAAAATTGAATTTCGGATCCTGCCATTGCGACTTGGCAATACCCATGCGCGTCATGCATTCTTCACCCAGTGACCAGGGTGAAAAGGCGAAGGCCAGCTCAAAAACAGAAGGCAGGCATGCTTCTATTTTCGCCAGTTCTTCATCCGTGAAGCCCTTCGCCCTTAACACCTCCTGATTGATAGGGCCGCTGCTCTTGAGCGTCAGCGTGCCCAGTACATACGTGAGGATGTCTTTAATTTGCGAGGCCGAGTAGCCCAGATTTTTTAACGCCGGCTCAATGCTTTGGTTGGCGATCTTAAAGTAGCCGCCGCCGGCGAGTTTCTTGAATTTAACAAGAGCAAAATCCGGCTCAACGCCGGTGGTATCGCAATCCATCAGCAGGCCGATGGTGCCCGTGGGCGCGATGACTGTCGTCTGCGCGTTGCGATAGCCGTATTGTTCGCCGAGCTTAAGCGCGCGATCCCATGTTTCGCGGGCCGCGGCCAGCAGGGCGGCGCTGTTGGGTTTGCCGCCGAATCTGCTCTCATCAATGCTTACCGGCTTGACCGAAAGCTCTTCGTACTGATTGTTGTTATACGCGGCCGCACGATGATTGCGGATGACGCGCAGCATTTCCTTGCGATTCGGATGATAACCCGGGAACGGACCCTGCTCGCGCGCCATTTCGGCTGACGTGGCATATGATTCGCCCGTCATGATGGCCGAAACCGCGCCGCAGATCGCCCGTCCGGTATCGCTGTCATACGGAATGCCGGCAACCATCAGCATTGTGCCGATGTTGGCATAGCCCAGGCCCAGCGTGCGATATTCGTAGCTCAGGCGCGCGATTTCCTTGCTCGGATACGCGGCCATCAACACGCTGATCTCAAGCACAATCGTCCACAGACGGCACGCGTGCTTAAATCCTTCAATGTCAAATTCACGCGTATCTGCGTTGAACAACTTCATCAGGTTGATCGACGCCAGATTGCATGCGGTGTTATCAAGGAACATGTACTCGCTGCACGGATTACTGGCATTAATGCGGCCGCTGGCCGGGCAGGTGTGCCACTGGTTGATCGTGGTGTCATACTGCACGCCCGGATCGGCGCAACGCCATGCGGCGTAGGCAACTTCATCCCACAGCGCGCGGGCCTTGATCGTCTTATGAACCTTGCCGCCTTTGGTGCGGCTCTTGAGATCCCAATCGCCGTCGTTTTCAAGCGCCTTGATGAACGTATCCGGTACGCGCACGGAGTTATTTGAATTTTGTCCGCTGACGGTTCCGTAAGCCTCGCCGTTAAAATCATAATCAAGCTTGAGCTTGAGCTTTTTGGCTGTTTCCTGAATTTCCGGCTTCAGGTGCTTCATACCTTCAACCAGGGCCGCGACCTTGATTTCCTCGCGTACTTTCCAGTTGATAAATTCTTCAATATCCGGGTGATCAAGATCAAGGCAAACCATCTTGGCCGCGCGGCGTGTGGTGCCGCCGGATTTGATGGCGCCGGCCGCGCGATCGCCAATGCGCAGGAAGCTCATCAGGCCCGAGCTTTTGCCGCCGCCGGAGAGCGGCTCATTTTCGCCGCGGATCCTGGAAAAATTGGTGCCGGTGCCTGAGCCGTATTTGAACAGGCGCGCCTCACGAGTCCACAGGTCCATGATGCCGCCTTCGTTAACCAGATCGTCGCTGACGGCCTGAATAAAGCAGGCGTGCGGCTGCGGATGGGTATAGGCATCCGAAGATTGCTCAAGCTGTTTGCTGATCGGATTGACAAACCAGTGTCCCTGCGCCGGGCCGGTCATGCCGTAGGCAAAGTTCAGGCCGGTGTTAAACCATTGCGGGGAATTTGGCGCGGCCGCCTGAGTGATGAGCATATACGCCAGTTCGTCATAAAACGCTTTGGCGTCTTCGTCGCTGTCAAAATAGCCAAACTGCTTGCC
Organism: uncultured Phycisphaeraceae bacterium; assembly: GCA_964610975.1. Classification (GTDB taxonomy): domain Bacteria; phylum Planctomycetota; class Phycisphaerae; order WQYP01; family WQYP01; genus CAZSYN01. Next base: position 305,493 of record CAZSYN010000001.1, on the reverse strand, counting down.
CCAGTGAGCCCAGCAGCCGGCCAAACGATGCACCACCTGCTTGACGGACTTTTCAGGACCGGTGATCTGCTTGCCGTTTTCGTCGTAAACCGGCTTGCCATTGGCGTCAACCTGCGGAACGCCGGCCTTGCGGAAATACTTTGACACAACAATGTCTGTTGCCAACTGCGACCAGTCGGCCGGGATCTCGGCGTCCTTCATCTCAAATACGGTTGAGCCATCAGTGTGACTGATTTTGCTTGTGCGCTTGACCCAGGCTACCGTTGAGTAGACGTCAACACCCGGCTTCGTGAACCGACGACTGATTTTCATGCCGCACACCCCTATGAGCTTCCTTGCCGATGTTTCTTCAGGTGCTACATGCGCCCAAAGCCGGTATTCGCAGCCATCCCTTCCCGCGAATCCCGATCACCCTCGTTTTCCCGGACCGCACACGACGACGTTTATAGTATGTGCCAAAAAGAAATCACACCTGACATACCGCCACATTTGGCGGGCGGCCACAATAAACTTGCGGCGTGTGATTCATTTTTAGCCATCACTCTATCTTCAACACCTTCTGCATCGGTCACACATCGCGGTCGCAGACATTCTGGCCGCACTTTGTTTTTCGCGTACCCTCACGCGAGTTCAATCCGCAGACAGGCCAAGCCTTAAAGGAGAAGGACGGCCTGTCCTTATCCTTTTTAGTCTACTTTAGGCAAAGTCAGTCCCGGTTGGTTCTGATATTTGCCTTTCTTATCCGCATAACTCAGTTCACAAACTTCCTCGCCCCGGAGGAAAATGATTTGAGCGATACCTTCGTTGGCGTAAATCTTGGCTGGCAGGGGCGTTGTGTTGCTGATCTCAATGGTGATCCTGCCTTTCCACTCCGGCTCAAGCGGCGTAACATTCACAATAATGCCGCAGCGCGCGTAAGTGCTTTTGCCTACGCAAATCGCCAGTATGTCGCGCGGAATCTCAAAGTACTCCACGGTTTCGCAAAGCGCGAAACTGTTTGGCGGAATGAGCACAAAGCCCTTTTCGCCAGCGTCAACATCCACAAAGCTTCCGGCCGAAAATTGTTTCGGATCAACCACTTCTGAATTTACATTAGTGAAAATTTTGAATTTAGTACCTACGCGCACATCATAACCGTAGCTGGTCACGCCGAAGCTGACTGCGCCCGGACGTTTCTGAGCCTGCTCAAAAGGCTCAATCTTCACGAGGCGGCGAATTTGATGGTCGCTCAGAATACCCATAACTACTATAGCCTTCGCAAGATATGCGCCGCCGGAAAATGCTGTTCACCGGCAGGTACTACTACCCATCTTTATGACAGTCTTCCGGGTCACTCTTCCCGGCCACTTATAAGACTGTTATCCCAGGTCCACTCAATTTACTTCAACTTGCTCCTATTGCGATGCATCCTGCGGCCTCATGCCGCAGTCATCCCCAAACCACATGAATTTCGTCATGAGGTTTATCGGATGCATCGCTCCTCATCCGTGAGTGATGGTTGTTACAATACCACTATATCTGGTGGTGTCAACAATAAGATTTACTAAATCTTGACAAACAACTTATCCACATCATAACCCCATGTTGTTGCGAAACTTGTATTTTTAGGACTAAATGCACCACTATATATAGTGGTAACAGAATGGCCGTTTGTTGTCTGATAATTTACCCATTTTTACTCATTTGCCTGTTCTACCAGGCCTATATCTTGTATTTTAACACTGGCATAACAATCGCGAGGGCCTATAATTCACGGCCGAATGAAATCAAAAATCACAAGTACTACTTCTGCGGCGCCTGAATTAGGTCCGCGCCTGCTACCCTGGTATGACCGCGTCAAACGCGACATGCCCTGGCGCCATACGTGCGATCCGTATGCGATCTGGTTGAGCGAAACCATGCTTCAGCAAACCCAGGTTGATACGGTTAAGCCTTATTACCGCCGTTTTTTACAAAAATTCCCGACTGTACAGGTTCTGGCGGCCGCGCCGCTACAGGACGTCCTGACTTTATGGTCGGGTCTCGGTTACTATAGGCGCGCACGCAATTTACATGCGGCCGCGCAACAGATCGTCGCCCGACATGCCGGTATTATACCCCAAACAGTTACCGAACTTCAAGAGCTTTCCGGCGTTGGCCGGTATACTGCCGGCGCAGTGGCCAGCATTGCGTATGGCGTGCGCACTCCGGTGGTTGACGGCAACGTGATCCGCGTTTTATCGCGTGTGCTGAATATACAGGATGATGTTGCTAAACCTTCAGTAGTCAATATGTTATGGGAATTAGCTAGTCAACTTATGCCGGCTGATCGTCCCGGTGACTATAACCAGTCGCTGATGGAGCTTGGCGCGACAGTGTGCGTCCCGAAAAATCCTGCCTGCCTGTTATGTCCGCTGGCCGAGATCTGCCAGGCCAAACAACTGGGGGTACAAGAGGAGCGGCCTGTAAAATCGGCCAAAAAAGCCCCAATAACTGAACAACTCACGGTTCTTGTTGTGCGTAACTCAAAAGGGCAGGTGCTGTTATTTCAGCGTCCAGCAGAGGTAAAGTGGGGCGAATTATGGGAATTTCCCACGTTTTTTCACCTTACCAAGATTAACTCTCTTACCCATCTTGCCGATACCCTTGAAGAGCAGCTCAGGCTGCGTATTGCGGTAGAAAACTGGCAAGGTCAGCTTGTGCATCAACTGACGCATCGCACGATGCAGTATCGTATTGTGCGCGGCGTGGTCAAGCGGGCAGCCGATCCTCGGTTGCCTGTCTGCGAAGGCGATATGTGTTACCAGGACTGCCGATGGGTTGAGCCCCAAATGCTCAATCAACTGCCGGTGGGGCGCGTGACGCATAAAATTGCCGCCATAGCACAGCTTAAAGACTGATCATACCCGTTCTCTGCGTATCTTTGCCTGGCGATTTGATGCCGGCAGAAGATTCCTGGCGCAGCGCGACTGAACTCACATATGTAGTAATGTTAGTTTATAAGCGAAGGCGGGGGAAAGACCCATGAGCCAGGAATCGGGAATGAACGAATCGCAACAGAACGACCAGCATCCCCAGCAGTCTATTGATATTGACTCGGATACGCTGCTGCGTCATAACGACCGCATAGCCGCGGCCGCGTCTGAATTTGAGACGCAAATCAATAACCTGACAACGTGGAAACATCAGCTCGCGCAGCAAATGGAGATTTTGCGCCGCGACGGCCTGAAGCTTCTTGAGAAACAGAAAAAGCTTGCTGAAGAAAAGCATCATCTTTCGGCGGAGCGCGAAAGGCTCAAGTCAGAATGGCAGCAATTGCAGCGCACCCAGACGGAAACGGAAGCGCTTGCCAAAAAGCTTGAAGAACAATCCCAGGAAATGCGCGAACTTGATGTGCGCCGGCAGCAGGCCAAAGCGGAAATGGATGAGGCGGCCGCAATATTGGCGCAAATCCGGGAATCGCAGACAGATCTGCGCCAGCAGCAGCGAGCAGTAGAGGAATCATCGCAATTACTGGAACAAAAGCAGGAAGAACTCAAGGAACAGGCGGCCGAGCTTGAAAAACTCAAGGCGGAACTTGAGATCAAGGAACGTGAACTTGCCGCACAGCCGGGAAAGATGGCCAAACTTGAGGAAGAGAAAAAACGTTTTGAGGAAGAATTGAAAATTCGCGGCGAAGAGCAGACCCGCCGCCAGGTTGAGGATGCGCGCCGCGAAGCGGAACGTCAGCATCAGGCCAAAGTCAATGAGTTGAGGACTGAATATAATCGCAAAATGGACCAGCGCGAAGAAGAAATCGGCCAGCAGATGATGCTGATGGGCCGGGAAGCGCAACGTCTTCAGGAGCGACGCAAGGAACTTGAGGCAGAAACGGAAGAGATCCGCAGGCAATTGGCACAGGAAGCCAGCGAGCACAGCGGGCATGCCGAAGAATGGGTCGCAGTCAAAGCGCAGCAGGAATCACAGATTGCCGAACTCAACAAAAAACTGGAGATCGCGACACTTGAGGCCGAATCCCTGGTGAGCGAAAAATCGCGTCTTGAACAGGTGCTGGCCAGCGTCACGCAGGAATCTCAGGAACGCGCATCACAGGCGCAGCCCTCGGCGGAAGCGGAAGCACGTATAAAAGAAATGGCCGAGGAAATTGACCGTTTGCGGGATGCGCTTGAAGAACTTGAGCATCTCAAACAGGCCGCGGCCGCAAGAACGTCCGCGCAGATTGCCGCGGCCGATGCGGATGTTCAGCGCGCCAGGCAGGCCACGAACGCAGTTGAGGCTGAAAATCGCGCGCTGACTGAAGAGAAAGCGCGTCTTGAAGGGCGCATCAGCGCGCTTGAGGCGCAAAGCCCGCAGGAGAGTGAAGAAAAAGCACAATTGCTGGCTAAAATTGATTCACTTGAGCAGACCAAAACGTCACTTGATCAACAGCTTGCCGCAATGAGGCAGGAGACGGAAAAAGTTCACGAGCAGCATCGGGCGTATATTCGTGAGTCGGCCGAGGAACTTGACCGGCAAATTCAGGAACAGCGCCAGCATTATGAAAAACAGCTTGCTCAATTGAATGAGCAAATAAACAGCGTGCAAAATGAACTGGCAACAGCACGCCAAAACGCAATGGCTCAAGCGCCGCAGCAGGATCATGCGGCCGAAGAGGAAATTGCTGAACGCCAGAAAAAACTGTTGCGTCAGCGCGGCCATCTTGCGCAGCAGGCGCAGTCACTTCGCAAATTGCGCGACCAGTTGACCCTCGCTAAAAACAAGCTGGGCCAGGCGGAACGTGATACGCAAAGCGAGCAGGAAGAAATCAGCAAGCGCAAGGAAAATCTTGAGCAGGTTCGCCGACTGCTTGAAAAACAGGAACTCGTGCTGAGCCGCAAAATGGCGGATCACAGCGCGATGCGCACCGTCGGCATTGTCGGGATTTTTATCCTGGCAATTCTCTTTACGTCCTTTGCGGGCGTGTATCATTTTGTCAATCCGCTCTGGCGCAGCGAGGCCATTGTTCAGGTGCCGGCGCCGCCGGGCGAAAAGGAGACCGCCGCATGGCTGACGCAGCAGGAGGCCAAAATCCGCAGCAATGACGTGATCGCCATCGCCTGGCAATCATTGCGGCAGGACGGGTATATCGGCCATGACAGCCGTGACGCGTTTGCCGCGGCTCTTGGCTCACAGATGACGTTGATCACGGACGCCAAAACAAGACAGATCTGTGTGCAGTATACCGGCAGCAATTCCTACAATGTGGCCGCGGTCTGCAACGCCATGGCAGGCGCGTATACGGTGGCCCTGGCGCGTCAGGAAGAAAATAAAGTTGATGGCGCAAAAGCAACGGTATTTGCGCAGGCTACTCCGCCGGCGCTGCCGATCAAGGATGACCGCCGGAATCTGGCGCTGGCTGTTGCCGCCGGCACAATCGTTGTGGCGGGCATTCTGGTGCTGGCGATACGCTTTTTGATCCGCCGAAGCCTGAAGGAAATTGAGCAGATCACTGATGCGGAACCGGTCCCGGAATCATAAAATCCCAACATAAAACGATGATTTATAAACGCGCGCGAAGGTTATCAAGCACGTTCATAAAATTGATGTACGCATCGTAGGGTGATTCGTAGGGCGAAAAATAATGATGCACGCCGGCATCCGGGTAATGCTTGGTTGACATGTAGTACACATGATCAGAGGCCGTAAGCCGGCGCCAATCCGCAAGCAATTTATCATCTTTGGCGCGCTTGATGCGTGCCTCAAGACGATACAACTCACGGCAGGCGGACGTCTGCATGGCATTGCCAAGCCACGTGCTGACATCGCGTGACGTATCGGCCCAGGAAATCGCGTCGGGAACGTCAATTTGGCCTGTCGGCTTGATGGTGCTCTGCGCCTCGGCCGGAGTGACAAAAGTATGGCCGGCGTTCAGAAATTCCTGCGGTAGTGATTCAAGGAAATTCAGTATGCCCGTATCCTGCCAGTGATGCTCGCCAAAGGTTTCGTAATCCAGGAAAATCCCGGCCACGGATGCTTCCTGCGGAATTTTCTGCGCAAGTTTGGCGGCAGTCACCGGATAACCCGGCAAATCAGAGCGCGTGAACTTGAACGCAATATCGTCTGAACATGCGCTATCGCGCGTCAGTACGGCAATATTGGTATGTTTGGCCTTAAAAATCTGGCATGCCGACCGGCCATGCATCACCTGCGGCGCGGATTCCGTCAGTATCAACTTATATCCCAGCTTACGCGCCACATGCGCCACGTCATTGTTATAAATCAATTCAGTATTACGGAATGTGATTCCGCAGGGCGCGCCCGGGAAATATTTTTTGATCGCGGCCGAGTGAAGATCAAGCTGATCCTTAAACTCCTGGCGCGAAAACAGAAAACTCAATGAGTGATACGCCGTTTCCGAGAGCAACTCAACGCAGCCCGTAGCAACCAGTTCCTGCAACGCGCGCAGCGCTTCTGGCGCGTATGACTCAAGCTGCTCAAGTAATGACGCCGTGACGGAAAGCGCAAACTTAAACCGGCCTTCGGCGATTTTGGCACAGCTTGTTAAAATCTGGCTTGCGGGAATATAGCATCGTTCGGCCACGCGTTTGGCGATGTCGCTGTTGCCGGCATCATCAAAATAATCGGCATGCGTATCAAAAACCGTATAGCGGCGAAGCCGGTACGGCTGATGAAGCTGAAAATACAAAACAATAGCGGCCATGAACAATCCTGCTGATGAACATAAACGCGCTCATGTATGTCACAGCACGGCTGCCATCTGCCGCGCTGAAGCGCATTTTGCCCGTAAGGGATTATAGGGCCGGTTGACTTGCTCTGAAAGTGCCGGGATAACAGTCACCCATAAAATTTAATAATTGCCTATAATGAGCCGTTTCCGACGGATGATACAATGACGAAGATGCTGAAAAACAAATATTTACTCGTTTTGGGCTTCCTGTGCGGTACTTTTGCCGTCACGCAGTTGCGCGCGGCCGAGCCGATCACCATGAGGGTCATTGGCGCAGACCATCCCTCCTGTATTTATTATCCGCGTGACGAAGCCAAGTTTGAGATCCTGGCGCAGAATGTCACGGATTCCCCGCAAACGCTGGCCGGGAAAATTGAGCTTGTCGCCCTTACGCCTGATGCTGATAAACCTTATGAGGTGCTCTCTACAACGCCGATTGTTGAGACAACGCTTCCGGCGCGCCAGGCGGTTAAAATGTCGATACCCGGCGTTTTTGGCAAACCGGGGCGACATGAACTTCGCTGGTCAGGCAAAAAAATTGATCTGCCGGCAGGCCTTGAACTTGAGAGTATTTTCCCGCCGCGCAAGTCGGAGGTCACGCGGTGGGTGAGTCATTTACCGGATGCCGTGGCCATTGTCCCGGGATTTTTGGCGGATTACGTTGCGCAAACCGGCGTCAATCCGTTTGTGTATGATCTTGAATTTCCTGGCAATGCGCGCGCGCAGGAACAGGAATTCAGCAACATCATTAAGCAGGTATCCGCGGCCAAAGCGCAGGTGATTCTGAATCTCCGCATCAAGGATGGCGTCAGCGTTCAGCAGGCCGTGTCACTGCACAATCTGCTGGTGATGCTGCTGAATCATGCGGATGTTGCGGCGCTGCGCGGCGCTGTACTTAACCCCTCAAAACATGCCACGCAAAATGCGGAATACTACCGCGCATTTTACCTGGCTGTTTATGATACCTTAAAACGCAAGGACAAAGGCATCCTGATGATGGGTGCCGGATCAGCACAGGCCACGGCCGCGCTGCTACTGAAAAATAATGACAAAGATACGGATCTTCGGCCGTATATTGATGCGGTTATTTCCTCCGGAGCGCCTGCGGATGTTGCGCTGGCGCGGCAAATTGTAGGTCCGGAAGGCTCCGTTGCGGTGTTGCCTGATGCGGAGGCTCGTATGCCATCCGCCATTTTGCTTGGCCAGGGCGTGAATATTGTCCCCGTTGTTGAGCATGATAAAGGCGTCATTGAACAACTTCTCGGTGGGGCGGCGCTTTTTGAGCGAATGCATCCGGGGTATCACCCCTATGTTGGTGTTTTTCAGGGAGACGGCTACTCTGTCGCAGCCATCGCCGGGCCTGGCGCAGGAACGCCGGAAGATCTTGAGTGGGCCAATTTGCCCAGTGTTCCCGGCGCGGTGATGGAGGTTGCCGACGAAAATTTCGAGATGCGTCTTGTTGATGAGGCTGGCCAGCCCGTCAATGCGCGTATCGGTGATGTGTGGAAAATTCCGCTTGACGGCAAAATCCGCTACTTGCTTCAGGGAGGATCATCTGAAGAACAAGCAGCGCTTTTGCGCACGGCCGCTACGGACAAACTGCCGATTGTGGATGTTCAGGTTCTTGAATTAATCGCGCCGCAGGATGACAAGCGCTTTGGCGCATTGCGAATCAAAATCAGCAATGCCCGGCCATACGAAGTCAGCGGCACTCTGAAAATTTATGATGCAAAGAATACTCTGCTTGCCACGCGAAGTTTTATCCCAATCTCGGCCGGTAAATGGGTTGAGTCACAGATTCCGCTTGAAAAAATACTTGTGGACAATACTGTTGTGGTTGAGATCAGCAGCCGATTCAGCACGTATAAACAGCGGCTGAAAATTCCGGAAACAAAAAACTGATGAATTGATTCCGGCATTTTTTTATACGAATTTAATTTTCCGCGCCGCGATCCAGCACATACGGAACAGCAGTAATCCGTGGCGAAAACGCGAAATATTGGTGCTGCCGTAGATGCGTTGTTTATAATGCACCGGCACGTCCACGATGCGCAAGTTCATCCGCGCTGCGCCAAAGAGCAAGTCAAAATCACCGAAGGGATCAAAATCGCCAAAGTAATAGCGATTGGCCGCAATACGATCGTAATCTGATTTCCGCAGGACTTTGGTTCCGCAGAGCGTATCGCGAAGTGACTGGCCGAGAAGGTACGTAAAAAGCACGCCAAAAAGTTTGTTGGCAATCATATTCAAAAACTGCATGGCCAGTTTTTCCATCGGATATACCAGGCGGCTTCCGTTGGCAAATTCACACTGGCCGCGCGTAAGCAAATTAACAAAGCGCGGCAATTCTTCCGGAGGTACCGAAATATCCGCATCAAGAATCATCAGGATATCACCGGTGCACGCGGCAAATCCGCAGCGCACGGCGTCGCCTTTGCCCTTGCCGGGCTGCTTAAGCGCCTTGAGCTGATACGGCCCGCGATAGTTGGCAACAATATTCTGAATCACTTCCCATGTGTTATCCGTACTGTTGCCCTCAACAAAGACAATTTCCTGACGCTCCGCCATTTGAGGTATGCGGTCAAGTAATATCTGAATGTTGCCGGCCTCGTTGCGCGCCGGTATGAGCACGCTGACGCTTTGGGCCGGCGAACTGCGATTGGCGCGCGGCAACATTCGGGCGACAGTTAATGTGCACAGGCCGGCCCAGCGAAAACCAGGCAGCGGCGCAAGCCACCGATTGATGATATTGCTCACCAGCGGAATGCCCATCGGCAGCAAAATGCAGTCTTGCTGGCGCACGATGTCATAATCGCATTGCGTGAGCAGATTGGCTACTTCTTCTGATGGTATCCAGCTTTCGTCAGGTACGCGTATTTTGCGGCCCATGCATTCAGCAAACTGAATCACTGGTCGCCAAACCTGACTATAGGTCACAATGATGATGCGCGTGCGGTCATGGCAAACGGAGCGCAGTGCCTCAAGCACGGTATGCAGATCGTAAATCTGCTGAAGAACGCCGGAGATAATGACGTAATCAAAAGTTTCGTTGAGTGACGCGGCTTCTTCGACCGCAAGCTGCTGAAAAGTCAGTTCCGGGTGGCGTTTGCGGGCTTCTTCAATGGCGCGCGCGTTGATATCAATGCCCACGCCGCGGGCGGGTTTTAGTGCTGCCAGCAGGTCACCGCTGGCACAACCGACATCAAGAATTTTAGCGTTCGGCATCACCTGGTTGCCGATCAGCCTTGCCAGATAGCGATGAAAATAACCATTGCGTCGGCGACTTTTCTCAAGTGCGTCGTAATTCTGTTCGCCAAAAGACTCTACCGCCTTGCGATAGGCAATGTCGGCCGGGATTGTGGGGGATGATTGTATCATACGCCTAGCATAGCCGGAGATTTACCGCTGCGAAATAGCGGCAAAAAAAGAAGGCCGCGAATTTCTTCGCGGCCTTTTGATCATTGATTGATCCGAAGTATCTTTTACATGCTCAGGAACTTGGCAAGGTGATCAATGCCTTTGTCAATGTTCTGCATGCTGGTGGCAAAGCTCAGGCGCACATGATCGGGGAAACCAAAATCATTGCCGGGAACCAGCGCGACGTGTGCTTCCTCAAGAACCGCCGTTGAGAACGAAACGGCTTCCGTGGCGATGGTTTTCTTTTCGCCAAGCGGACGATTAAGGTGGCCGCCGATATTGGCAAAGACGTAAAATGCGCCCGTCGGCCGCACGCATGACACGCCCGGAATCGCGTTGAGTCTTTTCCACATATGCTCGCCGCGTACTTCAAAAGCGCTACGCATTTTCTCAATTTCCGCCGCCGAATTCTGATTGGTATACGCCTCAACGATGGCCGGCATACAGAAACTGGTGATGTTGCTGGTCATCTGTGACTGAAGTTTGTTCATTGCGCTGATAAGAGCCTTCGGGCCGGCGGTATAGCCGATACGCCAGCCGGTCATGGCGAAGGTTTTGCTCAGGCAATTGCAGGTGATGGTGCGATCTTTCCAGGTTGCCCAGTCAATGGCCGCCCAGGAAATGGTCTTTTGGCCGTTAAAGAGCAATTTTTCGTAAATTTCATCTGAGCAAACCACGACATCCTTGTGCGGCGCGATGACTTTGGCGATCGCGGCAAGTTCTTCCGGATGATAAGTGTGGCCGCCCGGATTGCTTGGCGAATTAATGATCACCATGCGGGTTTTGGGCGTGATGGCTTTGGCGATCTGGTCCGGAGTTACTTTGAAGTTATTTTTCGGATCGCCCATGACGTAAACAGGCACGCCGCCGGCAAGTTTGACCATTTCCGGATAGCTGACCCAGTAGGGGGCAGGGATGATCACTTCGTCGCCGGGGTTAAGCGTGGCCATGAACGAAACATAAAGCGAGTGCTTGCCGCCGCAGGAAACGATGATGTTTTCCGGAGCGTAATCAAGCTGATTTTCGCGCTTGAGCTTTTCGGAAATGGCCTTTCGGGCCTCAACCGTGCCGGGCGTCGGTTCATATTTGGTTTTGCCTGCCTTAAGAGCCTTAATGGCAGCATCCTTGATGAACTCCGGCGTGTCAAAATCAGGTTCGCCGGCGCCGTAGGAAACCACGTCAACGCCCGCCTTCTTGAGGGCGTTTGCCTTGGCTGTTACGGCAAGGGTAATTGATTCGGCAATATCGTTGAGACGATTGGCCAACTGCATGTAGATCTCCCATAAGACACGAAACATTTGAATGGCAAGCCCCACCAATGTAGAACTCGGCGCATCCAAAAAATCCGGGACATTTTACCCTATTCCCGAAGCGGGACAAAGTAAGGTTCTAAAAATGTTGAGACAATAAAAAAGACGTTACGATCCACGAAAGATTCGTAACGTCTTGATTATTATGGAATTAAATTATGGTTAGCGATGTGGCGCAACCACGGCCGGCGTGCTGCTGGCATCCGGGAATTTTCCGTTTGAGAGCGTTTCGGTCAGCGGTTTGGGGTAAATACCCAGAATGATGACCGCTACCGTGCACAGGCCCGCAGCCACGCGCGGAATATCACATTTGCGGGCAACCAGCGGCGACCAGGAATCACGCAGATACATGGCGGCGATAATTCGCAGGTAGTAGGTTGCGGCAATCGCGGCGTTGACCAGCATGATAATGGCAAGGTACGTGTGGCCAGTGCCAAGCGCTGCCTCAATCAGATACAGTTTGCCGAGGAAGCCGATGGTTGGCGGCAGGCCGATGAGACTAAAGAGGCAGATTGCCATCGTCAGGGCTGCGCCGGGGTGTTCTTTGGCTGCGCCGGCAAGGCCGTCAAGATCTTCCGCGGAATCCGCTTTGCCCTGAAGGTAAATCAGACCGGCGAAGACGCCGAGGTTCATTAATGCGTATGCCGCGAGGTAAAACATTGAGGCGCTTACGCCATCGGCCAAACCATTGGCGATGGTCGTTTTGCCCGCAATCACAACCGGCGCAGCGCCATTGTCGCCAGGGCCGGCCACAAGGCCAACAAGCATATAGCCTGAATGTGCGATTGATGAATAAGCCAAAATGCGTTTGACGTTGCGTTGCAGCAGCGCCATGACATTGCCGAAAGTCATGGTCAGTACGGCCATGATGGTCAGCAACATGGTGATCATGCTGCCGGAGGCACCCGGAATGCGCCAGCCAGTAAGGTTCAGCACGCCGATGATGGCGATGAGGCCGGCGGCTTTGGGCGCGAAGGCCAAAAGGGCGGTCACCGGGGTTGCCGCGCCCTGATACACGTCAGGCGCATAAAAATGCAGCGGAACGGCCGCCATTTTATATGACACACCGATGATCACCATCAGCAGGCCGATCAACGCAACGGAAGGCAGATACTCCATATCCGCCGCGCGGGACGAAAATGCCGCGGCAATATCGTCAAAACGCGTGCTGCCGGCAAACCCGTACAGGTATGAGAAGCCGAAAAGATAAATGGCTGCCGAAAGCGCGCCAAGGAAAAAGTACTTGACGCCGGCTTCCTGTGCGGCGATCTGGCTGCGGCCAGTGGCCACCAGGATATAAGTGGGAATTGACACCAGCTCAAGGGCGATAAAGAGCATGATCAGGTCATTGACTTTGCTCATCATGCTGACGCCGGCAAGGGAGCAAAGCAGCAGGCCAAAAAATTCGCCGGTGTACTTTTTATCGCAATCGCCCGGAACTTTCAGGAATGGCATTTCCCATGATGCCAACACAGTGAGCATGCCAATAACAATGGTCAGGTAAGTCAAATACTGGCTGTTGATCAGCCCGCCGGACTGAATCGGCACCCATTCTGGAGTTGACGGGAAGGGGACGATACTGATGCCCCATTGCCCCAGCAGGTCAATGCCCGTGCCGCTCATCAGTGCATAAAACATGCCCAGGAGCGTCAGCGGCTGAACCCATCCGCGAGTTGAATCTTTTTTGGCCAGGCCCAGAAGAATGACCACGGCTGCTGTGATAAGCAGAATGATCTCGGGCGCCAGGTATTTAAGTTCAATTTCCACTGTTGAACCTCTTTATCAATCTTGCTCCGCTTTGGCGGACAGTTATGACCTGCATGTTATCATGCAAAACAGATTACGGCTTTTTCTTGGCGGCGGCTTTTTCCGCACGCTTTTTGGCGTCAGCGGCTTTCTTTTCCGCATCAGCCATTTTTTGATCGGCGATTTTACCTTCCGGCGCGCGCGTGGCCACGATTGTCGCAATGTTGGTCACCGGAGCTTGAAGCGAATCCACAACCGGTTTCGGGTAGACGCCCAGGAAAATAACGACCAGCGCAATCGGCGTAAGCACACACCACTCACGCACGCTGAGGTCTTTGGTCACACCATGAGCGGCGTCATTGTCATGATGCTCATGGGCGACTTCCTTCAGCGGGCCAAAGATGACCCGGCCGGCCCAGTACAGCAGATATACGGCGCCAAGAATCACGCCGGTGATGGCCGGGATGGCATAGGACGGGCCCAAATTACCGAGGACCTGGCTTGTGCTGCCGCTGGTAAATACGCTGCCTGAACCGAAAGTTCCCAACAGAACCAGAAACTCCGAGACAAAACCGTTAAGGCCCGGCAATGCGACTGAAGAAAATACGAAAAAGATCGCAAAGAACCCAAGCGCCGGCAGGCGGCGCGCCAAGCCAGAAAGTTCATTCATGTCGCGGGTGTGGTAGCGTTCGTAAATCATGCCGACGACAAGGAACAACGCGCCGGTTGAGAGGCCGTGGTTGATCATGTAAAGCACACTGCCGGTCAGGCCTTCCGGCGTGAGGGCAAACATGCCGATCACGCAGAACGCCAAATGGCTGACGGATGAATAGGCGATGAGTTTTTTCATATCGCCCTGAACCCAGCTTACCAGCGCGCCATAAATGATGCCGATGATGCAGATGACCGCAATAATCGGAGCAAAGAACATGGTGGCGGCCGGCAGAACCGGCAGCAGGAATCGCAGAATGGCGTAGGTGCCCAACTTCAGCAATACGCCGGCAAGGATGACAGAGCCGGCCGTGGGCGCTTCGGTATGCGCCAGCGGCAACCATGTGTGAACCGGAAAGAGCGGAACCTTAACCGCAAAACCGGCCAGCAGACCGATGAACAACCAGTATTGCACGCTGGTCGGCAGCGTAGGGCCAAACGCCTGAAGATCCGCCAGCAGGAATGAGAACTTATGCGCCGGCGACATGGTATATTGCAGATAAACCATGTACAGCAATGCGGCAAGCGTAAAAACCGACGCCGCAAAGGTAAACAGGAAGAACTTGCCGGCCGCGCGGCGACGTTCTGCGCCGCCCCAGATGCCGATGATAAAGAACATCGGGATCAGCGTAAATTCAAAGAAGAGATAAAACAGCAGGATGTCGCGCGCCATAAAGACGCCCAGCATGCCCATGTGCAGAATCAACAACCAGATGTAGAACTCTTTCTGGCGATCTTTGATGTACTTAAAGCTGCCGAGAATGGCCAGCGGCGTAATAAACGCCGTCAGGACGATCAGCCAAAGGCTGATGGAGTCAATCGCCAGCGAAAGATTGACGTGCAATTGCGAAAGCCACAGATACTCAACACCAAACTGCCATGTGCTTGACGCGGCAAAGTTAAACTGCGTGATCAGCCACACCACCAGCGCCAGCGGCAGCAATGAGGCGCCGAAGGAGAGGTAGGCCGCGGTCTGCTGCTTGTTCTTTGGCGTGGCCACGGCGACGATCAGGGCGCCAAGCAGCGGAAGCGCTAAAAGTATCGGTAATATGAATTGCACGCTTATCTACTCCATTAACGCAGGCGTTACCGTTGCGTATCAATCACATGGGGCCCGGACAACGCGATTTTGCCCGAACCTTGACAACTTAAATCCCACGCAGAATCCACAGGATACCGATGACGATGATTGCCGTACCGGCGATCATGCCCATCGCATAACGCTGTAACATGCCGCGTTGTGTGGGTTTAAGGGTATAACCAACAAGCGTCGGGAAGAACCCGATCACAAACACGATGCCGTCGACCACAAAGCGATCAAAAACCGCCAGGAACTGGCCGATGATCCACAGCACGCGGGTGATAAACGTCCAGTAAAGGGCGTCAATGTACCAGCGGTTATAAAGGAAGTTGACCACCGGTCTGAGCGCATTACCGATGACGTCGGCCGCATGACGATTTTTAAGATGGAAAAACCACGCCACGGCAATACCGATAACCGCAAGCGCGCCGGAGATAATCATCATGGCGTGATGGCTGACGCGTTGAGCTGTTTCTGCGCCATGCTCCGCGACGTTCGCCGCTTCGTGGCCGGCAGAGGCGACAGCTTCGTGTCCGCCGCCGAGTACGGGGGCGAGCATGCTGTGAATCCACCCGCCGTGGCCGCCATGTCCGCCAAAGACACCCAGGTAACCGGCAAAGATAGCGCCAAGCGCCAGGATCACCAGCGGTCCCCACATGCTGACGGGGCCGTCATTCGGGCCGTGTGCGGCATGCTCATCGTGGCCGCGGGAATCAGCACTGTGAGGCGCATCATGACCGTGATCATGGTTATGATCGTGCCCATGAGCATCAGCCAGAGCAAACGGCGAAGGCTCATGATGGCCGGCCGTAGGCGGAAGAACCAGCGGACCCTCAAACACGCGGAAATAAAGACGGAATGTGTAATATGCCGTCATCAGCGCGACAATCAATCCCAAAATGCCCAGCGCAAAGCCCGGGCCGTCAACTGAGTTGATCGCGGCGGCAAGGATTTCGTCTTTTGAGAAGAACCCGGCAAAGCCGGGTATACCCGCCAGCGCAAGACAGCCAATGAGCATCAGCACGCGCGTGATCGGCATGACCTTTTTGACGCCTGACATCTTGCGGATATCAAGTTCGCCGCCCATTGCGTGCATGACAGAACCGGCCGCAAGGAACAACAGGGCCTTAAACCACGCATGCGTAAATACGTGGAAAACCGCCGAAGCGCTGGCCATGACGCCAAGCCCCATGAACATATAGCCAAGCTGAGAAAGCGTTGAGTAGGCCCATATTTTCTTGAGGTCATACTGGCAAAGCGCCATTGTTGCGGCCATGAACGCCGTAAATCCGCCGATGCAGGCAACAAGATGCAGAGCCTGCGGGTGAAAAAGCGGCATGCAGCGGGCGATAAGATAAATACCGGCCGTGACCATCGTGGCCGCGTGAATGAGCGCGGAAACAGGCGTCGGGCCCTCCATGGCATCCGGCAACCAGACATGCAGCGGAAACTGGGCTGATTTGCCGAAGGCCGCCAGCATCAGGCAATAGGGAATCCAGAAGAGCGCCGTGGTTTGCCCGGCGGTGAGATTGCCGGCGGCAACGGCTGAGAACACTTTTTCGTATTCAATCGTGCCGAAGTTGTAGTAAATGAGGAAGATGCCAAGCGCCAGGCCCACGTCGCCGACGCGGTTTGTCAAAAACGCCTTTTTGGCGGCGGCCACGGCCGAGGGACGCGGGTAGTAATAGCCGATGAGCAGATAGCTCGCCAGGCCTACGCCTTCCCAGCCCAGGTAAAGCAGGATAAAGTTGTTGCCCATCACCAGACTGCACATGCAGAACACAAACAGCGACAGGTAGGCAAAGAACCGCCAGTAACCGTAGTCGCCCTTCATATAGCCGGTGGCGTATATAAAAATCAGCGTGCTGATGGCGGTGACAAATGTCAGGTAAACAACCGTGAGTTGGTCAATCTGAATGCTGACTGGTACGTAAAAATGGCCTGCTGTGAACCATTCGTATACAGGGACGATCAGCGTTGAATGCAGCGCGCCGTTGTTGAACGAAACAAGCAGCGTCAGCGCCATCGCCAGAGAACCGGCAATGGCCAAAATGGCCGGCACATGAGCAAAGCGCTTGAGAATCTTTGCGCCCGTCAGGCCGATGAGCACTGCCGCGATCAGTGGCAGAAGCGGAATCAGCCACGAATATTTAACTACAAACAGATCCACCGGGTAGCTCCTTGCTTGTGGTCAGTCACTGTATTCCTATTGAACAACCAGCGATCATCCCTGCAATTCAGACCACTCATCCACGTTCAGCGTCTTGCGTTTACGGAACATATACACCACCAGGCCAAGCGCCAGAGACGCCTCGGCCGCGGCAACGCACAGCAGGAAAATCACAAAAGCCTGCCCCTGCGGGTTCATGTGGTAGCGGCTAAAGGCGACGAAATTGATGGCGATGCCCTGAAACATGATCTCTGTAGAGAGAAACATAATGATCATGTTGCGGCGAGCCAGAAAACCGACGAGGCCCAGGGCAAAGAGAATCGCCCCAAGCGCCAGGTAGTGATAAAGTTCAATTGAGCTCATACTTGCTCCAGAATGTTCAGTCCATTATTCGTTGGGCAATTGTCCTGTGCCAGCGCTGTCTTTTTCAGTACCCGCATCCTTGCGGGATATCACCACGGCACCCACAAGCGCCACGGTCAGCAGTACGCCGGCCAGTTCAAGCGAAATTGTATATTGCGTATAAAGCGAATTGCCGAGAACCTGCATGTTGCCGGGAGTTTTGGTGATCATCGGCCACGTGCGCGTGGCTTTTTGCGTTGTCGCTTCGCCGGCAGGTTTATCCGGCGTGCCAGTCAGGTTTGCCTTCATCAGGTAATCAAGATTGCGCGTATTGACCGGTACGTAAGTTTTTACCAGTGCAGGCGGCTTGGCGTTGGCGGCGTCATCAACATCCCCGACTGCCTGAAGCGCCAGTTCGTTACTGGGGAACATGAACTGAAGAATACCGCCGAGAAGAAGGAAACTGACGAACACCGCAGCCAGCGGATCACTGGCGATGCGGTCATAAGCGGGTGCGGATTTACGTTCATCGCCGGTTGAGGCCAGCATCAGCACAAAGACGTAAGTTACGAGAATTGCGCCGGCGTATACGATGATCAGAACAATGGCCATGAACTCAGCACTGAGCATGACAAACAGGCCCGCGCCGGCAAGCGTGACGAGTACAAAGTAGAGCGCGGCGTTGATTGGTTTGGGGTGAGTCACCACGCCCGCCGAGCCGAAAACCATGATTGCGGCGAAGAGGTAAAACAGCAGAGAAGGTCCGCTGCCGCCGGTATGATCAAACTGGCGGATCAAATAAAGAAAGAAACCCGCCAAAGCGAGTACGCTGACAAGACCGCCGAGTCGTGCGATGTTTTTACGATCACGCGGCAGCATCAAGTAGATGCCGACGAATCCGAGAGCGGTCACGGCCAGGAGTGGTAAATCCATAATGTGGCCCTGCGAAAATCCTTCCTTGATAACGTAAATCCCGCCCACCCCGGGGCAGGCTCTGCCGATGACTTGCGCCAGGCAGACCCGATTTACGGCTTGCGGCGACCCACCAGCGGTTTATCGCCCGCGAAGACTCCTGAAGCCGAGGATTATCGTGCAAAGCGTCACGAATGCAAGTCAGCCGGGCTATCGCTTTTCGCATTCATATGGTTTATGGTGGTCATATAGCGGCTGTTGTCGGGTTAAAATCCCGCAAAAAGGGCCAGTTATGTCCTGTTTTTATCAAAATGGAGTTTGTTATGGCAATTCCTGCTCGTATTGAAATTCCTCTTTTTCCTGACGCCAAACGATTCGCTTTTACCACAAGCTGGGATGACGGGCAGATTCATGACCGCCGTATCATCTCATCATTTAATGAGTGGGGGATTAAGGGAACATTTAATCTCAATTCCGGGATTTTACTGAAGAACAAAGGTGTTGCCGGCTCAACATTCATCGCGCCGGAAGAAGTCGCCACGCTCTACACCGGCCACGAAGTTGCTGTGCACACCGTGACGCATCCGTGGCTTGAGAAACTTGACGCATCACAAATCGCCTGGGAAGTTCTGGAAGATCGCCGCATTCTCGAAGATCTCGCCGGTTATCCCATTCGCGGCATGGCCTATCCGTTCGGCACGTATAATCAGCAGGTCATCAACGTGCTGCGCGCTCTGGGGATCGTCTATTCGCGCACAGTGGAAAATAAATGGAATAATTGGCCGGTATCAGAACCGCTTGCCTGGGCGGCCACATGTCATCAATTCAACATGGACGAGGGCGGCCCGGTTGAGCGCTTTAAGAAATGGGCGGAAAATCCACGTAATTCAGGCCTGATTTACATATGGGGACACTCCTACGAATTTGATCGCGGCAATTGCTGGGAACGTCTTGAGCAGGTTTATAAGCCGTTTTCGGGCCGCCAGGACACCTGGTACTGCACCAATATTGAACTTTTTGATTATGAAGAAGCACGCAAGCGCATTGTGATCGCCGCCAATCGCAAAACGGCATTTAATCCCAGCGCGTTGCCGGTGACGCTGAAGGCCGATGGCAAAGTGCTCAGCGTGCCTGCCGGAAAGACCATTGCTCTTGATGTTTAAGCAGGGTGACGCTGGCAGGTGATTCTGATATCCTTGTGATGTTGTTTTCTGGGTGAATTGTAATTTGGCCAGAGGTAATCATTTGGCATCTGCAACAACAACCGTGACGCCTCATAAAGAGGTGTCGGAAACTTTCTGGCACGTGTTTGTGCGCCGGGCGCGTTATGTGGCGGCCGTCGTTGTCAGCGGGATGATTTTTCATTACCTGGCAATGGGGCTGGCCCGGCCGCCGGCGGAATACTCCGGCGTAAGCCTGCTGGCGTGGGATCAACCGGTATCTCATGTCGCGCTGACGCTGCTTTCGCTGTGCGTGCTGGTTTCGCTGGGTATTGTGATATCAATGGCGCTGACGCATCCTGATTCGCCGCATGCCGGAATGTATTGCGCAATGCTAGGCATGGCGATTGTCAGCATTCGCGGCGGAACTGCTGACATGATGCTGGCGGTTTTTCAGCAGGCCGGCAATGAAAAATCACTCTATCAGCGGCTGGGATTTGAGTCGCTATTGCTTTTGATTGTGGTGCTGGCCGCCACGTATTTATCATACGCTATTTATGGCCGGTATTTTGTCAACAGCCAATGGGCGCGCCGGCTTGTTCATACGGACGGACAGTTTGTTGAACTGCAAAAGCCGGGCGTATTGCCGGCCGGCATGATCTCGTATGCGGATAAGGCTGATTCCGCCCCGGCCGTTAAATTTGCCGAAAAGCTTTCGTCAACCATTGGCGCAATGGTGCTGACGATGTTGATTGGTTCTGTGTTGCTCTATGTTTTTGTTCAGTCGCAGGCCAAAGGGCAGGTACTTTTCGGCGCGTATGTCAGTTTTGGCGTCGCGGCCGGCGTGGCGTATGCGGTCTTTCCCAAATCACCGTTCTGGGCCTACTGGTTGGCCGTGCCGTTGACCACGGCCGTCGGTTTTTTCATCAGTAAAGCGCAGGGCGACTTTGTTGTGCCGGGCCATGCCGCAAGCGCGGTGGCGCGCGGAGTTCCGCTTGATTATATCGTTGCCGGCGTACCGGGCGCGATTCATGGCGTATATACGGCCCTGAAGTGGCGTACCAGCGCTACACTGCATGATGGGAGAAGCGAGAAATAAGAAGTCTTAAATTGGCAGAAAAACTGCCGCGGCGCGTCCGGGATTCGGACTTATATTTTCTTGCTTCTGTTCCGGTGTTGCTATGCTTATTCTCGGCATTGATCCTGGTCTGCACATCACCGGCTATGGCCTGGTGACGCTCACGCAGGGGCGCGTGCAACTTCAGGAGGCCGGCGTTTTGCGAATGAAAAGCAAAGGCAGCTTGGCGACACGTCTTGTTGAATTGCATAAAAATCTCAGCGAACTAATTGACGAAACATCACCCGATCGCTGCGGCGTTGAGCAGCTTTATGCGCACTATAAACATCCGCGCACCGCAATTTTGATGGGCCACGCACGCGGCGTGATTCTTCTGGCGGCCGCATCGCGCGGCATTCAGGTCACCAATTTGCCCAGTACGCTCGTAAAGCGGGCCATCACCGGCAACGGCCACGCCAAAAAAATTCAGGTGCAAAAAACAGTGGCCGCGCTCTGCAAGCTGCCTAAAATTCCTGAGCCGCCGGATGTGGCCGATGCCATCGCCATTGCGTGGACGTTGGCCAATCACATTCATGCGGGGATGTTTTGAGAAACAAAAAGACTGAATGCTAAAGACTCTATGAAAAAAATAAGCCGCAGGCATAAAAGGGGAGAAATTCATTCATGACGCAATCTCAGGAAGCAACAACGCAGAAGACAAACTCGTTTATTGTTCCGCCCTGGGTGTTTTTGGTCTCGGGGGTTATCTGCGTTGTCATTGAGATTGCTTCGGCACTGCAAGTCATGCGCCGGCCGGTCCCGCCGTCGCTGCTGTCATTGAGCATGAGCTTTGGCGCCATGATGATGGGCGTGGCCACGCTTTATCGTGTGCGCGGGCAAACCGGGCAACTTGTTGTGCGCATGTTTGCTGGCATCATACTGGCGGCCGGGCTGATCGGGCCGATGGCGTATTCCGCTCAGGCTGTCGCATGGCGCTCGGCCGCGCAAAAACAGGAAGTTGATAATGTAAAATTAATAGCGGCCGCAGCTTACGAAGATGCCGCCAAAACCGGCCACTACCCGGCATCCTTTGCGGATATGCTCTCGCGCAAACTCATTAAGCCGGAAATCCTAAAAAGCCCGCTTGGCCCGATAGCGTCAATTCATAAGCTTATGCCGGAAGTGACAGAGCCCAATGCGCCAGGCAAAGCCGCCGAAGTCAATGACGCCAGCGATTACGAATACTGGGGCAAAGACCTGCCCAAAGATGCCCCGGCCGAGATTATTGTGGTGACCGGCAAGGATGTCATATGGGGATCAGCACTCAACATTGGTTTTGCTGACGGTTCGCAGCGATTCGTCTCGCAGGAAGATATTGAGGGCGTGCGGCGGGCCAGCGATGCGGCGCGGGCCAAAATCGGTCTGCCGCCTATCCGAAAAGCAGAAAAGTAAACGAGTTAAACAAGTAGAGCGTGATCCTGATGATCATCACCCCTCTTGTTTAACTCGTTTATCTTGATTAACTTGTTACGCTGCCGCTATTACTTGCCGGCGACAAGGCCGTCAATCGCGGCCTTAAAATCCTTCTTGGGCGTCAGTCCGACGAACTTACGGGCGATCTGGCCCTTATGGAATAAAATAATCGTCGGGATGGCGCTGATCGAAAACTTCATGGCCGTGGCGCGGTTGCCGTCAGTATCAACCTTGCCGACCTTGATTTTGCCTTTATATTCCTCAGCGATTTCGTCAATCGTCGGGGCAAGCATGCGGCACGGACCGCACCATTCCGCCCAGAAATCAACCAGCACGGGAACGTCTGAATTTAAAACGTCCTGCTGAAAAGAGGCATCTGATAACGTAAGCACATTTGCGCTGGCCATAACACATTCTCCTTCGTTCTTCTTGTGTTGTTCGGACTTTGAATGCTAGTTGCGTATCGAGAAAGTGTCAATCATGCCGGCGAGAAAGTTTTTGGTTGCCGAATAGGGACTAAAAGATTATGAAGTATGCTTGACGATTCTACTGACGCACCCGTAAAGTTCTCTCGGCCGCTTCTTTTTTGCCGAAACAACAGGGGAAAAAATGAAATTTGAGGATATTCCGACACCGGCAGTTTACCGGCTGAGCTTTTATCTTCGGCAACTGGAAGCATTTAAGCGTTCCGATCGCCACACGACAAGTTCTCGTCAACTTGGTGAGGCTCTTGGGTATACCGACGCTCAGGTGCGCAAAGACCTTGCGTACTTTGGGCAATTTGGCCACCCCGGTATCGGTTATCGCGTTGATGAACTCATCACGCAGCTACGCAAAATTCTCGGTACGGATAAAGTCTGGAATGTACTTTTGGTCGGCGCCGGCAACCTGGGCCGCGCGTTGCTGGCCTATCGTGGCTTCCTGCGGAAAGGTTTTCAGCTCGCCGCGGTTTTTGATGCGGACCCGAATAAAGTCGGCCAGGCCTTTGGCGATCTGCATGTGCTGGGCATTTCTGATCTTGAAAAAACAGTTCGTGAACTGAGTATTCGCCTTGCGATTACGGCCGTGCCGGCCGAGGCGGCTCAGCAGGTGGCCGATTTGCTTGTGGCCGCGGGAGTTCGCGGTATTCTGAATTTTGCCCCCGTCTCTATTAACGTGCCAAAAGAGGTCAGCGTTCAGAGCGTTGACCTTGCCGTACAGCTTGAGCAGCTTTCCTTCAAAATGAGCCTGGCGGGTACGGAGGGAGTGGGCGGAGAAGTATTGCCGGGAGCAGGTGACTCAGCGCCCATAACACCGGCATAAACATTAGTTTTAGTTAAGCGAGTTGAGCAAGTTAAACAAGGCGGAATATCCGCTTTCTTGCTTAACTTGGCTTAACTCGCTCAACTCATTTAACTTGTTTACCAGCTTTTCCTCTCCCTGAGCCATTTGGCAAGTTCATCAGCGCTTCGCGTATTGAGGACATCTCCCGCGCGCAGCCATCCCCGGCGCGCCGTGAGTATGCCGTAAATCATCTGGTTAAGATTCTCAAAACTGTGCGCGTCCGTGTTGATACAGATCGGCACGCCCGCTTCGCGCGCCATTTTCAGATGCACATCGCGCAGATCAAGACGATGATCGTTGGCGTTGAGCTCAAGCGCCACGCCTTCGCGCGCGGCCGCAAAAATCACCTTCTGCATATCCGGCTCAAGGCCGCGGCGTGATGGCACAAGCCGGCCGGTGGGGTGGCCGATCACGCAGACATGCGGATTGCCGATGGCGCGAATCAGCCGCTTTGTGGCAGCTTCGCTATCCTGCGTCAGCGCGGCATGCGGCGATGCCACAACCCAATCAAGATGCTCAAGCACGTTATCTTCGTAATCAAGTGAGCCGTCAGCAAGAATATCAACTTCAGTCCCGGCCAAAACCAATATTCCTTTGACCTCTTTGGCCACAGCCTTGATCGCTTTGGCATGTTCAATCAGGCGATCCGGCTTAAGGCCATTTGCCTGAAATTGACTCTTGCTGTGATCCGTAATCGCGCAGTAGGCATATCCGCGTTTTTTGCATTCGGCGACCATTTCCTCAATGGTTCTCTCGCCGTCGCTGGCCACCGTGTGCATATGCAGATCGCCGCGGATATCGCCGATCTCAATGAGCTGGTAATCATACGCATCTTTTTTTACCGCTTTTTTCGGCGCGCCGATTTCCTTTGCCAGTTCAATTTCGCCGCGATCTTCGCGCATCTCCGGCGGCAGGCACGCAAGCCCCAGCGCATGATAAATGCCGCATTCCGTTTCTCCGGCGACTTTTTCTTCACCCTTAAAAAGTCCCCATTCGTTGAGCTTATATCCCTGTTTGACGGCAATTTCGCGCAGACGCACGTTATGCTCTTTTGAGCCGGTAAAATACTGCACGGCCGCGCCAAAACTTTCTGGCGGGATAATGCGCACATCAACCTGAGTTCCCTCGGCCGTGCGAATGCTGGTTTTCGTCGGCCCGCTGCCGATGACTTCGGCCGTTTTGGGATGGCTTGTGATCGCATCGGCAATTTTTTGTCCTTTTTTGACATCGGCCGCAACGGCAATATCAATATCGCCGACAGTTTCGCGGCCGCGGCGCAGCGATCCGCAATACTGAACCTGCTGCGCACCCTCAATTTTTTTGATATACGCCACAAAATCCTGTGCCAGCGTCAGCGCCTCGCCAAGACGGATGCGCCCGGTATTCTGCGCCAGATGCTCAATATTCTGCTTGATCTTGGCCAGCTTTTTTTCGCCCAGGCCCGGCAGGTTTTTGATCGTGCCTTTTTCGATCTGCTCCTTCAGTTGCTCAACGGACGTAATGCCGCCTTCCTGCCAGAGCAGGGCGGCCGTCTTGGGCCCGACTGTCGGTATCCGCATGATCGCCAGCACGCCGGCCGGTACGCTTGACCATATCTCCTGAAATTCGCTGATTTTCCCCGTGCGGATGTATTCGCGGATCTTTTCCGCGGAAGATTCCCCCACGCCCGGCAACTGCTCAAGCGCATCCGTTTTAGCCAGAGCCTCAACAGATTCCGGCAGATCCTCAATCACGCGGGCAATTTTGCGATACGCCAACACGCGAAACGAATTAGCGCCCAAAACGGCCAGCACGTCGGCCGTCTGCTCAAACAAATTGGCAATATCGCGATTGATCATAAAGGCCTCAAAATTCTGAATGATGAATTATGAATGCTGAATTAAAATAGTTTCCTGCATTTCTCGCCATTATTCTACTGCCTTTTCTTCGCATGCATAATTCATAATTCAGCATTCAGAAATTGGTGCCCGTGTGCTATAATCCCAGAGGTCAGGGAGGATCAATCTCATGGAATTTCCGGCCGACTCTTTCGTTCATCTTCATGGCCACTCGCACTATTCGCTGCTTGATGGCGGCGCAACGGTAAAATCGCTTATCAAGCGCACCAAAGAACTGGGCATGCTGGCCATTGCGCTGACGGATCACGGCAATATGTTTGGCGCCATTGAGTGGTATAACGAAGCCAAGTATGCCGAAATCAAGGGCATCATCGGCACGGAATTTTATGTCGCGCCGGGAAGTCGTTTTGACAAGGAAGCCCACGGCATTTCGGAAGCGTCTTATCACCTGCCGGCCGTGGTTAAAAATCAGGCCGGCTGGCAGAACATGCTCAAGCTGGCCTCGCTGGCGTATACGGAAGGTTTTTATTACCGCCCGCGCGTGGATAAGGAAACGCTGGCCAAATATCACGAAGGCATCGTGGTCATGAACGGCCACCTGGGCACGGAGATCGCCTGTCTGCTGGAAAAAGGCGACATGGCCGGGGCCATTCAGGTGGCGGGGCAATATAAGGAAATTTTCGGCGAGGAAAATTTTTACGTTGAGCTTCAGAACCACGGAATGGATCTTCAGGTCCGCATGTTGCCGCAGCTTGTAGAAGTGGCGCGCAAATCAGGCTGCCGCCTTGTGGCAACCAACGATCATCATTATCTGATGAAGGAAGATTACGATGCCCATGACGCCCTGTGCTGCATCAGCATGGGTAAAACGATCATGGATGAGAGCCGTCTGAAGTATTCGCGTGAGCTTTATCTCAAGAGCCCGGCCGAGATGCGGGCGATTTTTAAGGATCTGCCGGAAGCCTGCGACAATACGCTGCGCATCGCTGAAATGGTGGATCTTAAACTTGAATTTAACAACAAGTACGCGCCCAGTTATGTGCCGCCAAAACTACCCGACGGCAATGATCAAAAGCCGGAAGATTACCTGCGGAATTTGTGTCTTGAGGGCATTAAGGAAAAATTCGGCGATGATATTGAGACGCGCGACCCGGAGCAGTACAAAAAACTCCTTGAGCGTCTTGATTATGAACTCAACGTCATCTGCTCAAAAGGTTTTGCCAGTTACTTTTTGATCGTGTGGGATTTCTGCAATTACGCCAAGCAGGAAGGCATTCCGGTCGGCTCGAGAGGTTCCGGTGTCGGCACGCTTTGCGGATATCTGCTGAGTCTCTGCAACATCAATCCGCTCAAGTATGACTTGCTCTTTGAGCGTTTTATGGACCCGAACCGCGCGGCCATGCCTGATATCGATACCGATATCTGTCAGGAAGGGCGCCCGAAGGTCATTGAGTACGTCCGCAGAAAATATGGTAACGTCTGTCAGATTATTACGTTTAATACATTGGGCGCAAAGGCTGCCATCAAGGATGTCGGCCGCGTTCTGGGCATGCCGATTGCCGATACGGACAAAATCACCAAGCTCATCCCCGGCGGGCCGGGTGTTGAACTTGCCGATGCGCTGAAGATCCCCGACATTCAAAAAATGATTGCCGAGCAGGCCGGCGTGGCCAAACTTTTTGAGATCGCCCAGCGCCTTGAGGGGCTTTGCCGCAATGCCGGTATGCATGCGGCCGGCGTCATCGTTTGCGATAAACCGCTTGATACCATTGTTCCGCTTTATAAAAGCGGCGATGACATCATGACGCAATGGGATGGCCCTACGTGCGAAAAAATTGGCCTTCTGAAAATGGACTTTTTGGGTCTGCGGACCCTGACGATTCTTGAACGCGCGCTTGACCTTATTGAGCACGACCTTGATTCCGGCAAAGTGAAGGTTCCGGAAGGCGCAAGTCCGCCATTCAAAATCAAACAAAACAGGCCGCACCGCATTGATCTTGACCGCATTGATATCACCGATCAGCACGTATACAAAACAGTCTTCCAGAAAGGCTCAACCAAAGGCGTCTTTCAGTTTGAATCCGGCGGCATGAAAGACCTGCTCATGAAGATGAAGCCGGACCGTCTTGAGGATCTGATCGCCGCAAATGCGCTCTATCGCCCGGGTCCGATGGATCTGATTCCCGATTATTGTGCGCGTAAGCACGGCAAACAGAAGGTTCCTGAACTTCATCCGCTGGCCGATGACGTGCTGTCCGAGACCTACGGCGTCATGGTCTACCAGGAACAGGTCATGCGTATCTTTAATCGTCTCGGCAGCATTCCGCTGCGCCGCGCGTATGACATTATTAAGGCCATCAGCAAAAAGAAAATTGAGGTTATCGCAAAGGAAAAAATTGCGTTCCTTGAGGGCGCGGTTAAAAACGGCCTGAGCAAGGAAAAGGCCGAAAACATCTTTGCAGATATTGAAAAATTCGCCGGATACGGCTTTAACAAGTCGCACTCCACGCGCTATGCCTTTGTGGCTTATCAGACTGCGTGGCTCAAAACATACTTTCCGGCGCAGTACATGGCGGCCCTGATGACCTTTGAAATGGTCGACCAGGCAAAAGTCGTTGAGTACATTGACGAATGCCGCCACATGAAGTTGCCCATCAGCGGTAAAAACGGCATTGAGATTCTGCCGCCGGATATCAACCAGTCGATCGCGGATTTTTCCGTGGTCAACGAGGATATCCGTTTTGGCCTTGCCGCCATCAAGGGCGTGGGCGAAAAGGCCGTACAGTCGATCATCACCTGTCGCAGCGGCAATGATGAGCAGGGTAAACCGCGCGGTCCCTATAAATCCATTTATGATTTCTGCGAACGCGTGGATTTACGCGTCGTCAATAAATCGGTGATTGAGGCTCTGATCAAGTGCGGCGCTTTTGATTCACTGCATTCCGTGCGCGCGGCCGTCATGGCCGCGGTGGAGAACGCCATCCGCATGGGCCAGCAACTACAGGAAGAAAAACGCTCCGGCCAGGAATCGCTCTTTGGCGGCGGCAGCGGCGCGCCGGCCATGCCGACTACGGAACTGAAAGTTCCGGACGTTCCGGAATGGCCCAAAATGGAGCGAATGGCATATGAAAAAGGCGTGCTTGGTTTTTACGTCACCAATCATCCTTTGCGTGATGTTGAGGGTCTGTTTGCCAGTTATGTTCAAACCGATACGCAGATGATGCGCGCGCCGGGCGACAGCCGCAACACCACCATCATGGGCGGCTTGGTGAGCAAAGTCCGCATGATGATGACCAAATCCGGCCCGAACGCCGGGAAAAAATGGTGCATTCTCGGTGTTGAGGATCTCGTCGGCTCAATTGAAGTTGTGATTTACAGCAACGAATATGACAAATTCGGGGCGTTGATTAAGCCTGATACCGTCATGTTCTTTGAGGGGTTTGTGGATAAAACACGCGAAGAACCCTGCTTTAAGGCAAAGGAACTTTATACCCTTGAGCAGATGGTGCAGAAAAAGACGCGCGAAGTTGTCGTGCAGACAAACTCCGTCAAACTTGACGAGAGCCTGCTTGATAAACTGGGCCTGCTGCTCTCAACACATGGTGGCTCTACGGCCGTCAAGCTTGAGCTGACAGATCTTGCCATCACGCCGCCGGTACGCGTACAGATTCGCATCGGCGGCAACGGCAAAGGCATCAACATTCAAAACGGCGCGCTTGATGCGCTCAAGGGGCTCTTTGGCGAGCCGTTCGTTCACCCGATCGGGCCAAACCGCAAGGCTGGCTTTAAGCGCGTTGAAGTAGAAGTCCGCCGCGAAGACCCGATTGAAGAACTGGAAATGGCGGAAGTTTAAATTGTGCTTCAGGCAGATAAAAATTCGTTTTTATGTTTATTCTTGCTTCTTATGATAAAAGAAACATAAAATAATCTCTGAATAGATATTATGCTTATGGCATGGTTATGGGAATGAGTACATGACAACACTGATCTCAAAATTAAACGAAGATGGTCAGGTTGAATTTCCAAAAGAAGTGCGCCAAAAACTGGGACTGCGTGCGGGTGACACTGTTGAGTTTGATTTCAGCGGCGAAGCTGTTACCGTGCGCAGGCAGCAGCCGTTTGCCATGCGTGTTGAAAAAGCCCGAACAATAGTAAGGAAAAAACTTCAGGCAGGGCGCCGTTGCCTGTCTGATGAGCTGATAGCGGAGCGACGTGCGGAAGCTGCGCGTGAGGCTGCGGAATGACAACCTTTTATATGTGTGATGCTTCTGCGGTTTTGGCGTGTATAAACGAAGAGCATGGCGGTCAAAAGCTTACTGAAATACTGAATGACAATCCGGATGCTGTTGGTTATATCACTGCTGCGAATGCCTCTGAGGTTATTCAAAAACTTTTATCTGTCGGATTAACAACACAGGAAGCTCACGAAGCATTGAGCAGTCTTGAATTAAATTATGTGCCGATTGATGAAGAACTGGCCGTCAATGCCGCTGACTTATGGCATGTGACAAAAAGCCACGGTCTGAGTATGGGGGATCGGTTCTGTCTTGCCGCGGCCCAGAAAATTCAAGCATATGTATTAACAACAGACAAGGTCTGGAGCTTACTGAATATTGCGGGTCTTAAAATTATCAGTCTTCGTTGACCAGAGTCACACAGTCTTTTTCACCGGCCGCAATTTCAGTATTAAATCCACTTCTCCAGGCTGCATGTGCACCTGCTGAGCTATTTCGTGCAATGTGTGGCCGCGGTCAGAGAGGTCATAAATCCGGGTATATGTGGACGTCATGCCTGTGCGTTGCTGTTCAGCAATGAACATTTCCGGCAGTATGGGAACTTCGTTTTTGACGGCAGGTTTCGCTGGTTCTACTGTTGGTTCTGGCTGGTATTGCGGCGGAGAAATGGCATCCTGATGCGGCGTCACTCCCGGATCAACGGTGTACTGTTCAACTTGCGCCAGCAAACATTCAAGATGCTTGATCTTTTTGTCTGCTTCCTGCATGGTCGCTTCAAGCTTCATGTAGCGGTTATCAATCTGCGCGGCGATTTGGCGCGACATGTCATTGAGGTCCGCCAGCAGGCTATGAAGTTCATGGGCCGTGGCGCGCAGCTCCGTGGGAGTAATCGGCGCAGATGCGGCGCCTGTTCCCTGGCTTTGCTGTTTGCGGCGCATTTCGGTTCTGTTCTTTTGCCAGCGGATCATGCCGTAAAGAAAAAGCGCCGCGCCGGCCAGCAGCACCACCTCAGGCGTAACATAATCCTTCAGGTTCAGCGCCGGGGCGGTGGTAGTTGTGAGAGCATCTGCGAGCATGAATCAAGAATACTCACTTTATCATGAACTTAAAAGCCGTCACGTGCACGAAAAGATCTCAAAGAAAAACGCCGCACGCCTCAGTTCACACAGGGCAAGCGGCGTTTTATGGTAAGTGTCAAAATAAATCACATTATTTTTTTTCAGATTTACTCGCGCTTGACCCGCCGCCAGCGCCGGCGCCGCCATCAAGCAGGCCATGTTTCTGCTGTTGCCAGACTACGCCGAGTACCGCAATGGCCAGCACAATCATCGGTATCATAATGGGTTTGCCGATTCCCTGTGAGATATCCGTTTGCCACGGGCCATAGCGCATCAGGATGGCGGTTGTGCCTAGCACGAGCATGGCCGCGCCCTGAATGCAGCTAAAGAGAATGATACTTGCCTTAAAGAGGATAAACGAAAACATGCCCAACAGAATAAGCCCGCAAAGACCGCCGGCCCATACCAGGCCCAGCGGCAGGTCAAAATACGCCCACACCACCATGCCCACAACCGCGCCGACGACACCGCCGCATACGGCTACGGCATACTTCATCAGCGGCCACGAGATGGCGCCCAGCATCACCGCGCCAATGACTGCGGCAACGGTCGTAACCTGCGCTTTTGAGCCCAGTATTCCGCCAACCCAGAAGCCAAGTGCGATGCAGTTAAAAACAACCAGCGCGCGGTATGCCTTAAAACCAAACAGCAGGATCAGCACGCCGAGAGCCACTGTGGCGATGGGAATAAAAAGTTCTGAGCGGCTCATGGAGTCAATCAGGTTTCGCTGGCTTGGTAAAACAGACGCAAGAAAAAAAGCGGATGTCATGATAAAGTTCCTCGCATGTGGACTCACAAAAGAGAATCACACAAACGTGGCGGCGCATCACTTCTCTGAAGCTTGAGCAGCGTCAGCCACTTGCTTTGGTCCTTTATCGGCTTTTCTGATGAAAAAACTGTACTGAATGATCAGTCCGATAGCCGCAATAACGGCGCACACCGCATACCATGTGCTTGCTTTGGTGGGCATAACACCAACAGTGCCGGGGCGATATATGCCCCAGAGCAGCGATGCCGAAACCACCATCATCAGCGTGCCAAGTATGGCGGTAATCGCGGCCGTTGTCATTCGCGGAAATCCCAGCGCAATGAGCAGGCCGACCGCCAGCGAACCAAGCCCGGCGATTATCATGCGTCTCTGGTGATTGACGGGAATTGAGCCGATCCTGTTCACAACTCGGCGGGCTATCGTGAGAAGATGAGCTTGTGCCTTGTCCTGAATGTTCGCATTTTTGACGCCATCAGCGCCTTGAGCCTGCGACGGGGCGGAATCAAAACGATCTACCTGAACTTTTAATTCAGAAGGCTGCGGCGCGGTTGTTGCTGTGGTCTCCGGGGCGCTGCGTACATGCCACGTGTAATACAGACCTGATACGGCAAGCCCAAGCGCAACAGCTAAAGTAAGTGCCTGAAGAAACTTAAAGCACAAAACGCCGATCAACAAGCCGATGATAAATCCCAGAATAGTTGCTGTTGCCGGAGCAAGGTCAATGCCGAAATGACTCACCAGCAGAGAGCATATGAGCGCACCGGCACCGCCGAGCAGCAGCGCGACAATGGCTCGGGCAATCGCAACGCCCATCAGCCACAGAAAAAAACCTGACAACAACGCCAGCCACGCCGCGTATTCCAGAAAACGCAGTGCTTCAGGCGGGACCAGATCAAGCCAGGAAGAAATCATATGGCGAGCTGCACCCGAGCGACATTCGGCTCATCTGTGACGTAACACACAGCCGGCCGCAATGTTAACACTGCGTACCGGCATGTGACATAAAAGATGCAGGACATCAACGACAGACGATTGCCATGCTTAATCAGACGACGCTGACCTTGCGGCCATAACGACGCTTGCGATTGATAAGCTGACGACCTTTTTTCGTCTTCATGCGAGCGCGGAAACCGATTTTGCGAGCGCGCTTAATATTGCTGATCTTGTGCGGATAATGCATAAACCTCAACTCCGATCAATGAATGCCCAAAATTATCGGTCAACATGCCATTTTGAATACAGTTCTTTATGGCTGTTGCCTCATTTTTTGCCTTCGTCAGGCGGCACCTGAATGACCCGGGTTTCGTAAGCGGAATTACCTGCCGAATCCGTGGCCCTGATCAATATCCGATGCGTACCTGGCGGAAGCGCTCGCGTCTCAATACGGAAGTCTTCCGAAGGCGAATCAAAAATCTTATCCGAAGAGGCCGCGAGTTGCCAGTCCTGTTGAGAATCAATTTGTATGCGCACCTCAGAAATTATGCTTGTGGCGTCTTTTACGTTACCGGTAAGGATGACTTTCGCGCCGTTAAACTCCGTTTTTATACCACTTAGTACAGGCGGCAAAGTATCAATCGCAAAAGCGGATGTTACTTTTGCGACGGTTTTGGCTTCCGTAATTGCGTTATCCGGAGAATCCGTGGCCACAACCTGAACCTGATATTTGCCGTCGCTGATGCCGCGCGTATCCCAGGTAAAATTTGTTTCCTTGAGATCTTTGGCCAGCGGTACCCACGTTGGCGTACCGGGTTTGCGGTAATACAGACGATACAAAAGCTGATCATTATTAGGATCCTGCGCATCCCAGGTGATCTGCATAGCGCGCGGCGCGGTGTTGTTCTCATCATCAATCGCCTGCGGCTCAACACGAATGCTGCTTAATTTTGGCGGCAGATTCCGCGATTGGTAGGCAATATTGACCTGCTGAAGTACCGGCGTAGCCAATTTCTCTCCGCGATGCAGCGTGATGCGATATTGCAGAAAACGGGCTGAGGGGCTGCTGATGGCCGCGTAATCCGCAGCGTTCATTTCGGGTGACCAGTCACTCCAGAATTGCGCGCCATCTTCCGTGTTACGCACGTTGCTGCTGCGCGTGGCAATGGTCAGCGTTGTGCCTTCCGGCAACTGTGATGTGATTTTGGTCATGCCCCATGACGAAATATGGCCTGAATCAAGA
The DNA here is from genome assembly GCA_964610975.1 of uncultured Phycisphaeraceae bacterium. Lineage (GTDB taxonomy): Bacteria > Planctomycetota > Phycisphaerae > WQYP01 > WQYP01 > CAZSYN01. The sequence goes on along the minus strand of CAZSYN010000001.1, from coordinate 271,949 downwards.
ACATCGCTCGTAAATGTGCCAGTCTCGGCGATATCGGATGCCAGCCGGTAAATGCCGCCGGCATTTGAGGTGCCCAGAAAAACCTGATCCTGGTTTGTGGCCACCAGCGCCGTGATGCTTTCGTCCGTCAGGCGGCTCAGCAGGGCGCTGGTGTCCGTTTGCGGATCATAACTGTAAAGTTTGCCGGCCGTGCCCGTGCCGATGAGCAACTGGCCATGCTGCCAGGCAAGCGAGTAAACAGTATCGGAATCCTCAAAGACAGGCGTTACCGAACCGTCCGCGGCAATCATGTATACGCCGCGGAGTTCTGATTTATCCTCATCTGAAGATGCACGAAGATTTGCCGCCTGCGGCTTGCTGCGTTTTGTCGTGGCGGGGCGGCTCTGCTGTCCGGGGCGGTTTTTATGCTTGCCGTTTTTTTGAGCGGATTGTAATTGTTCCCGTGCCTGATCAAGTAATTTACTCAGCGATTCCGGAGTTTTTTGCGGATGAACTGCGGCCGGGACCGTGGCCGGTGTTTTTGGCGCGGCGGCGGCGGGCGCGGGTTCCGGAACATCGTTCATATCCGTTGTTTCCGGCTCCGCATCAATCGGCTTGCTCTTGCCGCCATCTTTTTCACCGTCATCATTGCCGCCGGGGAACCTTCCCGCATCGTTCATATCGCCGGCGCGCGCTACGGCCACAAACAGATTGCCTTTGGCATCCGGCAGAACGCTGGTGATATCCGCCTGGCCGCCATCAAGCAGAACAAAAGTCTTTTTGGTTTTGGTATCAATGCGAATCACCAGCGCATCACCGGCCGTGCCGGCAACCAGATTTCCCTGCTGATCAAGCGCCAACGAAAGGATTGTTTTATCGCCAAGACGCACAAACTCAACCGGTTTTGCATCCGGCGCGACTTGCCAGATAACGCCGTCAGGGCCGGTGGCAAGGTAAAGCGTGCCATCCGGCGCGGTCACAATGGCCCAAATATTCTGTACATCGGGATTATCAAAAATCTGCACGGGATTTGTTTTTTTGCCATCGGTAGACTCAATGATTTTGACCAGTCGCGGCTTTTCGCCGGTGATTGACGCAAGCACGTTGCCCTTGCCGTCAAGTCCCAGCGCCCAGATTGCTTCCTGATCGGATGGCGGCGCGTAATACTCAATCGTTTTGTCGCCATCAATGCGGTAAATTTTCCCGGAAGGCGCAGTTGAGAAAAATACCCGGCCGCCGCGGTCCTGAACAAACGACGTGACAAACTCCATCGCATCGCCAAACTCAACCGGTTTAAGCGTTCGGCCGAGGATTAATTCACCCTGGCTTGTCAGCGTGGCATTGCTGAATGAACCTGAGGCAAAATCTTCCTGTGATTCATGTACCCAGTGCTGCGGCTGCGTTGCCCACGCTGTGGCGGCCGAAAGCATAACAGCAGTCATGATTGATCGCGCGACAAACCTGTTCATGAGGGCTCCTTGAATCAACCGGGCAGCGTTGTGACTGTCCGTTAAAATATTTGCTCAAATATTACTCGCCAAAACCCTGATTGCGTGGCTGCGTTGGCGCCGGCGGCATTCCTGCCGGGGCCGAAGATCCCGCGCCTGATGGGCCGCCTTTCCCGTAACGCTTATTGACATCACGGGATACCGTGATCGTAAACATATCCCCATTTTCTGCCAGCACGCCGTCAATCGGCAGTTCAGTGCGCGTTTCGTTATAAAGCGGAACGGAATCGCGCCGCTTTGCGCTGGCAAAAAGATTGATTCTGCTGCCGGGTAAATTAGGCATTTCTCGGCCACGGCGGGCAATACCGTGTACATCCGTCACCAGCATGGCATACAGGCGATCTTGACGATAAGACACCAGCCTCTGAAGCGCACCTGTGAGCGACTCAATATTTTCCGGCTGATAGCGCTGCGGAAAATATGTCGACTCGTTGCCCATCATCATCATGGCCGAGCCTACGCAAAGCATATAATCGCCGTCGGGAGTATCATCAGGAACCTTTAACTTCATCGTAACCTGAGTTGTTTTGCCTTGATATTGCTCAAGATCCACCAGAATCTGAATGGTGTCCCCAGGCATCATCATGGTTTTCGGGACAACAATTGATTGAATCTGCACTGATTTATTGGCCGGCTCAACCGTTGCGGCCACATCAATACTCTCAAGATTCAGGTTCCGGTAGGGGTTGTCCGTCAGCATGGCCAGCGGAAGCATATAGTTATCAAGGTTCAGAGAATCAGCGGTAAAAAGGGAATCAATCGCAATGGTTGCGCCGGAGAATTTAAGCGCGCCGGCCAGCCGTATTGTGGATTGTTTGGGCAATTGGCGCTGACTGGTGAGCGTTTCCGTCAGCGCGATGGCGGCCACGGCAGGCGTAAGCCGGGGATGCGGCGTAAGTGCGTAATGATAGGTGCGGTCAATTGATCCGTCCGTATGGCGCACGCGAATGGTCACGGGAATCGTGGGTGGTTTGTCTCCCGTCAGGCCGAGGATTGCCGTGTTTTCGTCCGTGACCAGCGTGCCTACAGTTTTAACGCTGCCGCCCATCTTAAAGCTCTGTGCCAGATTCGGCATGACCGTATAAATATAGCTGGTCGCCATCGGCAGGCGTGTTGCGCCATCAGCCAGCATGGCGTGGCCAAATGCGTACACTTTATTGTCGCGTACTTCCGTGACTGTGCCCACGGCCGACATGTCCATGTCGCCCGTTAAAATCGGAATGGCAATAGCGCTGCCGGGGGCAAGTTTAAGTTCATCCTGGTTAATATCGGCCGCGCCACCGAGCGATGATGCGCCTGCGGTCGTTCCTGATGATGCTGCGCCGCCGGATAGCGGAATGAGTCCCGTGCCGCGTAATGATTGCTGAAGCAGCGCCATGCTGCCTGAAGAAAGCGTGCTGGTAATCAGCGGCGTACTAAGGCGCGACATGCCATTTGCGGCCAGCGGTTGATCCGTGATCGGCTGAGTCAATGCCGACGATGGTTGATCGTTTGCTGATTGATCATTGCCGGCCAGGTGCGCGGCCAGCATGCGCCATGCTGGTTTTGCATTGGCGGCAAGCACCATCGGGTCATGACTGCCTTGCGCCCAGCGCGTAGCAGAACGTATGGCAAGCGGCGTAGCGGAAGGACGCACATTGAGCATCTGGCGGATCGGCTGAACGCCGCCGATAGGGTCTTTTGAGAGTGGCCAGCCAAAAGCAATCGCGCCGATCATTTTGCCGTCAATAAAACAGGGCGACCCGCTCATGCCGGCGATAATACCGGTATGCTCAAGATCAAGTCCGCTGCAACGCACCATGATGGCGTTCTGGCCGGGTGTTAAATTCTGAACGACGTCCACAACTTCAAAGTTGAATTTCTCAATTTGAGTCCCGCGCATGACCGTAAGGCCGTATCCCTTCATGCCGGGCTTGATGACGTTCTCAAATAAATAGCGTGACGGGTCCGGGTTCTGATATAAACCGGCGCTGCCGGGAGATGTGGCCGCAGTTGTCGCCGGCGCGGTGGTCTGCGCGCGCAAAGCGCACGAGACGCACAAAGTCAGGAGTGTTACGATTCCGTATGAGCGCCTGTAGGTCATGAGTCACCACATATGAAAAATCCGCACATCCGTCATATTCGTCAAAATTAACGCGACAAATCAATGCGGCAAACCTGCGTTTCGCCATCAGGGCGGGTCACCCGGATGACCAGTTCTTTCATATCGGCAGGAAGTGCCTTTGCCGTTTCCTCAAAAGATGCCTGATCTGTAATATCCTGATCATTAATGCGTGTGATGAGATAACCGGCCCGTACCGGCGTTGATCCCAGGCTGGCCGCGGACCCGTTTTTCACCAGCGCAACCATGACGCCTTTGGTGTCCTGCGGCAATTTTCGCTGATAAAGGTCGGAAAACGCCAGGTCGCGCGTGGTAATGCCGAGTCGTGAATTAAAGATATGAGGAAAATCATAACCTTCTTTTGGCGCGGTTCCGACATGAATTTTAATCGCAACTTTCTGTCCGTCGCGCAGAACGGTCAGCGTTGCGTCGTGGTCCGGCGAAAGTTTTTCAATCGCGCGCGTAAAATACATGCGCATCAGGTCAGGCACTACAGTGTCAGCAAACGGTTTGCCGTTGATTGCCAGAACGATATCGCGGCTCTTGAGGCCCGCCTTGTCGGCCGGGTGATCCGGAATGACGCTGCCGATGGTGACTCCGGATGGCTGATCCATGTTCAACGCAGTGTGCATGTCTTCGTCAACACCGGCGACATCCCCGACGCCAATATACGGCCGGGGCGACTTAAACGGTTCTTTCGGACGATTTTCAAGCACTTCCTTGACGTCATCCCAGGCGAGGAATGCCGCCGACTGATCCTCATCCCGCAGGCCGACGGCGTGTGATTCGCCGTTAAGCTGAATTGTCATATATTCAGAAAGAGTCGGCAGAACAATGCCGACGAACTTGCCGGTTGCGGTGTCATATACCGGGCTGCCGGCGCGCGTTAGGCCAAAGGAATCCGTCACGTAAACGTCGCGAATCAGCGGATAAACCGCGCGTACGTGCGCCACACCCACAAATGGGCCGTAACCGCCGGATTTCTGCATGCGCGCGACCGCGGCGATTTGCTCACCGAGCACAGGATTGCCGGTTGACGAAAGATCAATCGGCTCCGCGTCAATCGGCTTCTCTGTTTTAAGATAGGCAAAGAGCCTGTTGGTGGTGCGGCCAAGAAGCGTCGCTTTAACCGGCGAAAAATGATCGGCCGGCACGCGAATTTTGATCGCCTTAAGGTACTCGCTCGGCAATTGCTCGGGAATCAAGCTGCCGGGAATCAGGATCAGGCCCTCTTTATCAAGCACCAACCCCTGGCCATGTTCTTCGCGAGAGACATTTTCGTTGCGCCACGTATATTCAACAAGCACGATTGATTTTGTGGCTTTTTGAGTCAACGCCGCAAGATCCGTTGTTGTTTCGGCCGCGCGCACCACCGGCGATAACGCCGCCAGAAACAAAGCGCCAACAAGTGACAGGGCGACACAGGATGAACGACGAATTATAGTCAACATCATGAGGCCTCAATAAAGATAACCTTGACATTTCGCGATAAACACGCGTCAGTCCCGCGGTTTTATGATGACTGAGCGTTCACTGCGGTCACGGCGGATATCAACCAGCGTCGGCTTTTTTCCGGCATCCCACGCGGCCACCGCGGCGATCAGTTCATCAACGTTGCTTACCGGTTTTTGATCCACGCGCAGAATGATGTCGCCGGCGCGCAAATTGGCAGCGTCGGCCGTTGACGCATCCCGCACGCCGGTAATCAGCACTCCCTTCGTGATCGGCATACGCCGGTCGCGCAGATAGGCGCGTGTGAGGTTGCGCACGCTTAAGCCCCACGCGGCCACCGCGCGCTCCTCAGTAATAACACTCTCAAGTTTTTCGGTTGTTACCTGAACATTTTGCAGTTTTTCACCGGAAGTGCTCTTGCGCTGTACCGTAAGCTGCAAAGTGTCGCCGATGTGGCGGTCGGCAATCAACTGGCGCACGGCCGCGAGATGCTCCGGGAAACGAACATTGACCGGCGTGCCGTTAATCGTCAGTAATATATCTTCCGGCTGAAGTCCTGCTTTTTCGGCCGGAGATCCGGGGTCAATAGAGCGGATCAACACGCCTTTATCCGCATGCAGATCATAAAAACTCTCAAGATCCTGCATCGGCTGAAGCTGTGTGCCGATATAAGAACGGCTGACTTTTTTCTCGGCAATCAATTGAGGAATAATCTTCCGGGCCACATCAATCGGAATCGCAAAACCAAGATTATTGCCTGATGATGCCGCGCGCGTGTTAATGCCGATCACATCGCCGTTGAGATCAATCAGCGGGCCGCCGGAATTGCCGGGATTAATGGCCGCATCGGTCTGAATCCAGTTATTAAACCAGCCGGTTTCGTAGCCATCAATTGTTGATTCATCAAAGAAACGATCCGTATTTGAGATAATCCCGGCCGTAAGCGTGCGCGTTAACCCAAAAGGCGTGCCGAGTGCCATAACCGGTTGCCCGAGCTGAATACCCGAGGAGTGGCCGAGATTGGCGTAACTGAACGTCAGCCCCTTGCGCTTAACTTCATCAAGATCAAGCTTGACCAGCGCCAGATCGGTCCAGTGATCAGAGCCTACCAGCGTGGCGCGCACATGTTCAAGATTTGCCAGCGTGATATCAATTCTTTTGGCCCGGCCCGCGACATGAAAATTCGTCAGGATGTGGCCTTCCGGATCAATAATCACGCCGGAGCCCAGCGAGCGCGACGCGCGCGCCTGGCCGTCCGAAAATGTTTCCGTGACGATATCAAGACGCACTACGGCGGGCGATACGCGGTTGATTGCGCGCTGAATTTTAGGATTCAGTCCGAGCCTGGCGGCAATGGCCTGTTGATCCTGATGTTGCGGAGGGCAACCGACGAGGAATGACAACGAGCAGACGGCAAGCGTCAGGGCCATAAGTCGGGTTACGTGATGATGCATGTCTTCCTCGTTGAGATCAGTTGCCGCAATTCAGCAAACGTTTCGGATTAAAGCAGCATGTTGTCAATCAGCCGTGTTGCGCCATTTTTGACCGCAATGAGCAAAACCGCCGGCCCATTGATCGCACCAGTATATTCCGTGAGTTTTTCCGCATGAGCGGCAATGGCATATTGCGGCTCAAGCTGGCGGGCAAGCAGGTGTTCTCTCATGCCTGCGGCCAGAGCCGCGCCGTTCTGATTGCCTTTGCGATATTCGGCCGAGGCCCAGTTAAGCGCCTCAACAAGACCCATCGCACGCTTGCGTTCATCAGCGGAAAGGTAACGATTGCGTGACGACATCGCCACGCCGTCAGCCTCGCGGATGATCGGGCACATGATATGCTCGGTCGGCGCGTTCAAGTCGCGAATCATCTGGCGCAAAACTGCGTTCTGCTGATAATCTTTTTGCCCCATCACCAGGTAAGTGGGCAAAACAAGATTGACCAGCTTAAGGACCACCGTGCACACGCCGCGAAAATGGCCCGGGCGCAGCGCTCCTTCAAGAATATTCCCCAGCGGACCCGGATCAACCGAGACGCTGGCCTGAGAATGTTCCGTGCTGAGTGTGCCGCCGATTTCCGGATACATATCCTGTGGCGCCGGCGCAAAAACCGCATCGGCGCCCGCAGCAGCGAGAATCTGGCAATCATGCTCAAGCGTGCGCGGATAGCGGGCAAAATCCTCTGTTGGCGTAAACTGCGTCGGGTTGACAAATACGCTGGCGATCACAACGCCGTCATCGCCGGCGATTTTTCGGCCGTGACGAATCAGCGACGCGTGCCCCTCATGCAGTGCGCCCATGGTGGGGATCAATGATACTTTTCGGCCAGGCGCAATTGCCGCACGAAAAGCCTTTAATTCAGTCAACGACTTAAGAACCGTCACGCTCATGGTTTGTCTGTTATCCTTATAAATTCTGCAACAACTGGCGTATGGTCATTTTACGCTCAGGATGCATAAAATCAGGGGCAATCTGCATCAGCGGTTCAAGAACAAATTTTCGCTCATGCAGTCTGGGATGCGGCACAGCCAGGCCGGGAGTATCAATGATCTGTTCATCATAAAAAAGCAGATCAATATCCGCTGTGCGCGGGCCATTGCGCACTTCGCGGCTGCGATCCCGGCCGAGATGGCGCTCAATATCCAGTAAAAGCGGCAGAATATCCCAGGGGCTCAGGGGTGTCTCAATCATCATGGCGCCATTGAGATATTTGCCCTGTCCCGGCGGTCCGCCGACAGGTTCAGTCTCAATAAAAGACGAAACGGCAAGCACCGTAGTCCCGGGTAATTGCGCAATATGCTGAACCGCGCTACGAAGCGTAGCCGCGCGATCACCGATATTTGATCCGAGTGCCAGTAAAACTTTTGCCATGATGTCATGTTACGTCAGGAATGGCTCACGCGATAGTCATTGCGGATAAAGTATCGCAAATCGTTGTTGTTGCTATATTCAGGAACATTTTTCAAGCGCAATGACCGCGCGATAGGCAAGCAGCGGAGCGGCCGGCGCAAGTATTTTCTCAAGCGCCCAGCATGCGCCGACGCACGGGGCGGGTATGAGCTGATCGCGCGAAAAACCGCCGGAAAGCGGATAAACCAGAAGGCTATGCCTTCTGCATGCGATAAAACGCAAATCCGGATACCGCTTGAGAAATTCCTTGCGGTGTTTATAGAACAGCAGAGTCGGTATGGCCTGATTTGACGCCCACGGGCCAGTATCAGGAAACGCCGGCGCATCCGGATTACTGAACAGCTCGCAATGCAGATCAACCGGTTCGGGATGAAAACAAAAGCCAATTCTGCTGGCCGGCGAAATATACGGCTCCGTCATTACAATACGCCCGCCGGGAACCAGTACGCGCAGCGCCTCGTCAAAAAAACGCAGCGGATACGGAATATGATGCAGCACATCCTGCATGATGATATTGTTGATGCTCTTATCGCCAAACGGCATCCGCATGGCGTCAACGGCCATGTCAATATGAGGTGTCGGGACGATATCCGTGCAGTAAAAACCAGGACAACGAAAATATTCCTTGAAGTTTCCCGCGCCGCCGCCAAGTTCAATGACAGTGCCAAAATTATCTTTGCCGTCGGGCCTTGCCAGCAAAGAAATCATCTCATCAAAATAGCGCCGGTAAATATCGCGCAGCAGTGGTTTGCGGCGCCACACATGGGCACGTGCGTGCAAAACGGAGTCATCCGTTTGCCCGGGATCGGGAATAGTGGGAGAAGAGGCCATCAATATCCTGTCTTATTGCCCGGCACGCGGGCCCCGCGTTTATTTCAGATTCAGCTTGACGCCTTCTTCTTTCCATTTACGCAGCAGCAGGTTGAGATCATCTGAAGTATTCTTCAGACTCGCGGAAAGATCCACAAGCGTGTCATAAAGGCGCGGATCGTTGATCAATTTGCCTGCCGTTCCCTGATTCTTATTGAGTGAATTGGTGGTTGATTCGAGATTTTTCAGAATGACCGCCATTTTCCCGGCAAGCAACTGAATTTGGTCTTCTGTTGTGCGTAATGTGGAGGATGCCTGCGTTGCAGCGCCGCTGACATGATACGCGGCCGCCCTAAATTCGCCGACAGTATCGGAAGCCTGATGCACCACGGTATCAACCGTTTTAAGTGTCTCATGCAGTTGCGCCGAGGATTGCTCAATATTGCGGATGATGTTGCGGAGTTCCTGCTGTTGCTGAGGGTTGCCGATGACGACATCAACTCCGCGCGCCACGCGGTCAAGTCGCTGAACCAGCACGGAAATATTGGCAATGCGCGAATCGGGATCTTCTTTTTCAAATTCAGAGAGCGGCTTTTTACGCAGAAGTTCCTCAACGCTGTCGCCCACACGCGTAAAGGAATCAATGACTGATTTGGGAATCAGCCCGCTATCGGCGGCCGTGGCCATCAGCTTGCCCGTTCCGTCGCGCGGCAACGGAGCCTGCGGCGTTTGTCCCTGCGGCAGCGTCAACGATACATACGGCGTACCGATCGTCTGTTTGCCGACGGATGCCACCGCATTACTCGGAACATCCACATTGCTGTTGATTGATAATGCAATTTGCACCTGCACCATGTCCGGCGCGAGCGATACATCTGATACGGAGCCGATGATTACGCCGTTAAAGTCCACTTTGTTGCCGCTGGTCAGGCCGGCCGCGTTTGTGGACTGAAGGACAATCGTATACGGCGATACCTGCCGGAATGACGGCATCTTGTCGAGAAAGATCATACCCGCGACCAAAATGACAAGGCCGACGAGGACCGTCATGCCGACAATGGTGTTTTTTGTGCGTTCAGAAATTATCACGGGGCGCGGACCTCCTGGGAATAACCACGGATAACGGTATGACAGGATATCATAAAGTCATGCATTCATCAGCCGATGGCGGTATATAGTGTCGCATCAACGGGCTTATCCGGCAACAGATCGCTGCCGAATCAGCGAAATACTATTTTTCGGAAATTCTGGTATGACATAGAGTTGCCCCAAAACGCCGCTGCGGGTATTTTCTTCTTTACGCAATATGTGTAGCTGGCAATGCATATGCCCGCGTGTGCTTATTATGATGGCAGTACTCACTCATTCTGGATCTGTGCATGAATGACACCGTTTTACAGGCTATAACGCTTCCGGGTGAGCTCATTGTGACCGGCCGACTTTCTGATGCGCATGCATCATTGCTGGCTTTGGCAGAGCAGCATTTACCTACGGCCGCATCGCTTTGGTTTACCCGTGCGGCGTGGCTTTATCATGCGGCAGCACAAGACCCGGCAACGTGGCAGGCGCAGCTTTTGCCTGCCATACGCAGACAGGCACAGGAATTTATCAGTGCGCAACCGGCCAAAATGAACGATGGCGGGCTGCTCATTGATCCCGAGGCCGGCCTTACCGGCGTGGCTCTCAATGCGCTTTGGTATAACATGCTCATGCTGCTGGCCACGGAGTTAAAGGGCGATCCCGTGGCCGATCATTTTGACCGCCTGGCAGGCCGCTTTCGGCGCTCATACCTCAAGTTGTACTGGCAGGGCGATATGCTTGGCGAATCGGGAGCCACCGCACCTGATGCCTCTCAGTTGCTTGCCGCGACGTTAACGCATTCCGCTGTTCCCAGGACCAAACAACGACAACTTGTCATGTCTGTGAACAAAGCTATTACCGCCGATGCTCCGATATTGCATAAAATATGGCTTGCCGAAGCTGTATGGGGCATGGGAGAAGGCGCTGCTGATTCCGCAGAAGAAGCACAGACAATCCTGAACCGTGCCGACACGCATGATCTTGATGCTGTTGCTCAGGCGGAATTGGCGCGAGTTCGTCAGCTCCTTTCGGCATAACTTCAATTCACAGGCGCGTGCGGATGAAGTATTTTTCAGTCATGCTCGCGATATTGATATCGCTGTTGGTAGGCAGTTTAATTCAGGCTGCGCCGGCCATAGAGTACGCGCAACTGCTTTTTCCCGCTCGGGATGAACAGTACGAGACTGTTTTGTTGACGGTATCAGGTTTTGGCGATCCGCAATATCGGCTCACTATTCAGGATCAGCGCGGCGGTCCTGCAATCGCAATTAAAATTCCCGGCAGCCCTACGGAAGACCGCACATTGATGATTCATCTGCCGCTGGTTGCGGCGGATCAGTTACAGGATCGCTGGCCTGTTCGCATACGCATACAAAACAAGGCCGATGTGAATAATGCCAATGTTGATATTCCGCTGACGCGCGATACGCAAAATGCGTATCGCCTGCTGGTTATCGCGGAGCCGGCATGGGATGCGGAACTGATGAGCAGAGTCATATCGCGGCCACTTCAGGTTGCGCGCTTTGCTGATTGGCCGCCGGCCGCAGTGCTTTCTGCTGATGGTGTGGTTCTGCCAAACAGCAGCGTTACGCCGTCGCAATTGACTCTGATTCGCACGATGCTTGCCGGCGGGGCAGATATGTGGGTTCGCGGGTCAACGCCGCCGGTGTTCAATGACGCATCGTTCGTTTGGCAAAAAATGACCAGCGAACCACGGCCAAACGACCGCACGCTCTGGCGCATCCGCGCATCATCGGGGCAATTGCCGGTGATTCTTCCGTCTTTATCCGCGTTGCCATTCAGCAGGCCCGCATTAAGCAATCTCATCGCCCGCGTGGTCGACTGGTTGCCGGTGATTACTGTGGTCATGATTGCCTCCTGCTGGCTGATGACTCGGCGCACGTGGCGGATATTACTGTTGATGTCGATTGTTTTGCCATTGCTCGCAATTATCGCGATTTATGCCTTGCAGATTACGCAGCAGCCCAATCTTGAGTCGCTGAATTTTGCTGAATCACAAACAAATCATGCACCGGCGTGCCGTCATCAGTTCATAAGCGTGGCCAGCTTGCTCAACTCTTCTGTTGTGTTTCCTGGCAATCCGGATTTACCTGTTATTCCGCTCGCGGGTGATCGCCCGCAATGGTTTGGCATGCGGCGGTTGACGATTTCTTTTGATTCAGAAATAAATCATGATGCATTCACTCTGCCGGCACGCCAGCGACTCGTGATGTATTCCCGCAGTTTATATCCGGATATGCCCGGGCCTGATGCGCGTACACTGACTTTTGTACGAGGCATGATCGCAATGCCAAACCAGGGAGCAACAACGTCACAGACTTGGGAGCAATGGCTCGTGAGTTTGCCCCCTGATCAGCAAAAAAACTGGCGCGCATGGTGGTTAGCGCAGGATCGTCAGTCTTATGATTACCGCCTTAAGCCGGGCGAAATGCCGCTGATCTGGCCAAGCGAAATTATGCCAAACTGATGCCGCCGCAAACGTTTACGCCCTGTTATGCGTATGAACCGCTTGTGTGTTTTGGCCGATGGCTTAAACTATGTGGCACATCAGCCCCTGTGTGGGCATGCGCCGTTATGCTGGGAGAATCATGTTCGCGGAACGTCTTGGCGGAAAATTACGCTACTGGGTTGAGTCACTTGGCGACTACAGCCGCTTCGTGGCATCAACTTTATACTGGATGATCCGCGGGCCGGGGCGCTTTGCCAATCAACAGCTTCTTTCGCAAATGTTTGAGATTGGCACGCTCTCGCTGCCGGTGGTGATGATTACCGGCGGATTTATCGGCGCGGTGCTGGCCATTGAGGCTTTCCCGCAATTTGATGCTATCGGTATCTCCTCACGGCTTGGCGCGGTCATTAATGTGTCCGTCGTTAAGCAGATCGGCCCGGTGCTTACTGCTGTGATGCTCGCCGGCCGAGTCGGTGGCGCGCTGACGGCGGAACTCGGCACCATGCGCGTGACAGAGCAGGTTGATGCGCTGCGCTCAATGGCCTGCGATCCTATTCGCACGCTGGTTGTGCCGCGATTTGCCGCGTGCCTTTTTATGATGCCGGTGCTGACTGTTTTTTCAGATGCGCTTGGCATGTTTGGCGGGTGGCTGCTGTCGGTCAAAGTTCTCGGCGTTGATTCTACGGATTACTGGCACTTTGCCCGTAACTCCATTGATATGTACACGATCAACTCCGGTCTGATTAAATCGTTGTTTTTTGGCTCTGCCATCGCCTCAATTTCCTGCTATAAAGGCTTTAACTGCGGCGCGGGCGCGCAAGGCGTCGGCAAGGCGTGTACGGATTCTTTCGTCGCCAGCTTCGTCATCATTCTGGTCATGAATTTCTTCCTCGCCATGACCATGAACGCGATTTACGGAATGCTCTGGCCGTGGCAGGGGTCAATGCTGGGATGACACAACAAAATTCACAATCAGAACCGATTATCAAGCTGATAAACCTGCATAAGCGTTTTGGGTCGCTGGTGGTTCTTAACGGTGTCAACGTTGACATCCGCGCGCACGAAACTCTGGTGATTCTTGGTCCGTCAGGCACAGGCAAATCCGTTTTACTCAAGCACATCATCGGCCTGCTTCGGCCGGATAAGGGCGAAGTCATCTATAAAAATCGCCGCATTGATCAACTTAAAGAACGCCAACTTGAGCCGATCCGCCAGGAATTTGGCTTTCTTTTTCAGATGGGCGCGCTTTTTGACTCAATGTCCGTTGGCGACAATATCGCCTTCCCAATGCGCGAACATACCCGCCTGACTCGCAGCGAAATTACCGAGCGCGTGCACGAAAAACTCGCAATGGTCGGCCTTGAGGGTACCGAAGCCAAAATGCCCGCCGAACTCTCCGGCGGCCAGCGCAAACGCGTGGCCCTGGCCCGCGCTATCGCGCTCAACCCGGAAGTCGTCATGTACGACGAACCCACAACGGGACTTGATCCGATTCGCGCTGATGTGATCAATGAACTGATCCTCAAGCTCAGTGACGAACTGAAAGTCACCTCAATCGTCGTCACGCATGATATGACCAGTGCCTTTAAGGTGGCCGATCGCATGATCATGTTGCTCAATGGCGTGGTTATCGCATCCGGTACGCCTGACGAAATCAGGCATCACACCAATAAGGAAGTTCAGCGTTTTGTTCAGGGACGTGCCAGCGCGGATGAATTGCGCGCACTGAACCGCATGAGGCCGGAAGATTTTGAGTTTGAGGCGCTGCCAGAAAGCAATTAACGCTCACTTTTATCGCAAATCCCGAGCTTTTTTCTCCGCCTCTGCCGCCGCAACAGAATTGCCGGCCGCGCGATAAGCGTCGCTGAGCTTCAGCCAGTACTCAACGGTTTTCGGCTGTAGCTCTGTTGCGTTTTTATATGACTTAGCCGCTTCGCCGGGCTTGTTTTCCTGTAATAAAATATCACCCAAGAGGGCGTGGTTGAGTGCGTTATATGGATTAATGCGCAGCGCCTTGCCGGCCATTAACGCCGCATCCGCCGCATTTTGTGATGCGCCGGCATCCGCGGAAATCAATAATTCCGCCAATCTGCGGGCAATGCGATCGTCATGCTGCTCATGCGCCTGTAGTTCGCGCAACTGCGCAATGGCCTGCGGTATTTGTTTACGAATAAGATAAATGCCCGCCAGTGACTCATAGCTGGCTTGTTCAAGTGGCCGAACATGCTGCAATTGCAGAAAATATTTCTCCGCGTCATCGTAACGTTTGCGGCTCATGGCAATTTGAGCAAGCGTGCGCAGCGTGGCCGGCCGGTGGCTATCGGCCGCCAAAACCTGCTCAAGTTCCGTGCGCGCTTCGTCATAACGTTTTTGTGCATGCAGAATCATGCCCAGCAATTCCCGCGCACGCAGATGTGCGGAATCAATAGCTAGGGCATCGCGCAAAAGTTTTTCAGCTTCCGTTCCTTTACCGGATGACAGCAAAATCATTGCCAGATCCGCTTTGGCATCGGCCGATTGCGGCTCATCGCGCACACGTTTTTCCGCCTGGCTGCGATCCGGCAGGGGATCGGCGCTTAATCCCCACTGGCGAACCTGCCCGCGTGCCCATGCCATAAATTGATCGTAAAGCGTATCTTCCGATATCCCAAAAGCGGCTGTTACCGCGTCTTTCTCAATCATGCCTCGGGCAAAGCAATTCAAAAAAGCCAGCATTTTTTCGTGGCCGTAAGTCAGCATGAGATAATCAAAAAGCCAGTGCGATTGCAGATACGCCAGGTGGCGATCAACTGATCTTTTCGGCCGGATAAATCCCCAATTGAGATCCTGAATCTTAAAAAGCGTACCGGCGCGCAGATTATTGGCCAGAAGCTGGCATGATTCCCAATCGCGCGGCGCCTGCTCCTCATTTTGTGCGCACGCTTCCGTCAACCAGTGAGGAATGCGGTTATTCGTCAACTCAAGCGTAACCGTATGCGTAAATTCATGCCGCAGCACGCGCGCCCAATCAAAAAGGCCGAATCGCCCCTGGCCGGTACGTGGCACGTCCATTGCGATAACGCGGCCGGTTGAGGCGCCTACGGTTCCGATCCACGGCATGCCCGTGGTGCGCACGCCAAATTCCTCGTGCGTGGGATAAAACTCGATTTTTGTTTTCTCTTTCAGATCAATGTGGTAAAACCCCGTCACTTCCGGATAAATGCTCTCCAGATATTCGCTGGCCATGCGCGCCAACAGCGCATCTTCCGGCTTAAAACGAATAATAAAATGCGGTGACTCAAGCTTGCCGAATTGCGTCAATTCGTCAATCAACTGAAGTTGGTTATAAGCGCGCTTGTTATACGGATCAATATTAAATGACTGCTCATAGCTTGCTTTTGCCAGCTCTTCCTGGCCAATTTCCATATAAAGTTCAGCAAGCGCCGCGTGAGGTTCCGCCCACCACGGAGCCATCGTCGCCGACTGCTGATATAGTTTCTCCGCGGCCGCAAACTGACGCGCATCGCGCAATACTTCCGCTGCTTCGTAAAGCGTTACGGGTGTGACGTTGCGCGCATGCAGGATACGCGTTGCGGCAGGTTCGTCATTCCGCAATACATTCGCGGCGGCAAGCCATCCTTGCGCCTCATTCATTTCCGGATTGCGCTCGAGAGCGTCTTGCAATACTGGCAAGGCTTGTTGCGGCAATCGCTGTTTGAGCAGCAATCGGCCACGCAGCGCCGCCAGCACAGGAGTTTCCGATTGATTTTGTATTTGTTCTTTAAGAGTGGCCTCGGCCGCCTCAAAAGCATAATTGTTGATGGTGGTGCGAATCTCAAGTTCGCGTGCCGGGGTGCAATTCGGATTTAAGTCCGCCACTGATTCAAGTTCCGCGCCGCCTTCTTTCAAATTATGATGACTCAGCAGTATGCGTGCCATTGCCAGATGCGCCGGCCAGTATGTCTGATCAATCTCAAGTGATTTGGCCAGCCGTGTCAGAACATCCTGATGTACGCGCCGCGATTCACCTTTGAGCGCTGCCGCTCGTTCAATAGCCACGGCCACTTCCGTATGGGTCACAGGATCATCAGGCAGCGTGCTGGTGGCAAGCGCGGCAACTTTATCATACATTGCCGCGGCCGCGGGATAATGTCCCTGTTGTTCTTTAAGTTGTGCCTGAAGATTGGTGAGCGAAAGAACAACCGGCGATGTTTCGGGCGCAAGCGGCGAAATATTTGCCAGTTGCTTTGCCAGTAATTCAGCAGCAACTGTGCGCCGGCCTGTGGCCGCAAGCCAACGTGCCTGAATCAGCACTTTTTGATCGCTATCTGGTGTATTTTTAAGTTGTGCCTCAACGGCCTCAAACTGCCAGCCGCCATGCTCAAGCGTCAGTGCCTCAAGCAGACCTTCCTGCGTGCTGATGCGTTCATCGGCCGTCAGTTCATTTTGCCGCAGCAGATTTTTAAAACCGGTTTCGGCCGCGCGATATTGCCCGTGAAATAATTGTTTCTGCGCCTTGCCAAGCGGCGTTAAGTACGGCTGGCTGACGATTTGCTGCCAGAGTCCTTTGCGTTCAGGCAATGCGGATTGCGCCAGCGTGCGCACCCACGACCAGGGATTGAGTCCTTCCGGTAATGATGGTTGTGTGGCTGATTCTTTATTGGCGGCAATATCCGCAGAAACAGGGCAAACAACCGGCAAAAGAAAGCCGGCGACGGCAAGTGTCAAAAACGTTGCTTGTTTGTGCCTGCGCATGATTTATGACCTCACGCAACGAATATATCACACCTGATTATAGTCGGCATGAGGCGTTATTCCGCAGAAAAAATCAGGGTGTGCTCGTTAAATATTCCCGGCGGCCTGTTCATGCGTTACTTCGTAATGATCCGCATCGGTACAGTTGATATGTACCGAAAAAATCCCTCGTTTTTCTCCCGCATTCGGATTGCGAACATACGAATATTGCATTACCAGCGGCCAAATGACTTCGCGATCCGTCTTGGGAATGTTCAGTGACGGAATACCCGCGACATTGACCCACTCAAGCATGCCTTCGTTCATTTCTCTGCCAGCAAAATCAAGCGGTTTTATGATCTCAAAGCAAAACATCAGCCAGTGAGCTGCCGAGGCTTTGTCAGGCCCGCCCATATACCCCGTTTCGGATACGATCCCCAGCAGGCGGATATCCGCCAGATTCAGCGTGACCTCAATTTCTTCTGAAATTTCCCGCAGCGCGCAATGATAGGGCGATTCGCCGACGGCCATCTCAAGCTTGCCGCCTATCGGCGAATAAAGCCCCTGATTAGGCGCTTTGGCGCGGCGCAACAGCAGCATTTGTCCCTGTGAATTATAGGCGTAAACCAGAACCGCAATTTTATACGGAATCATCTGTTAATCTCACTTTGGTTGTGTGGCCGGTAGAGTTTGTGGTTGTGTCGCAGCGATTGCCGCTTGCTGCTGAATCTGCATTGAGCGGTAAACCTCAAGACGTATCTCAGCCGCGGATAAAGCTTCGGCATCATGCGCATTCTCTGCCAGCATCCGCACAATTTGGCCAACTTTGATAGCACGATCAAATTTGCCGGCTACGGCATAAACCTGGCCGAGAAGTTCAATATACCGGCGTTCTTTGAATTTGCTTATCCGGCAAGCCTTCTCTGTTAATGTGGTCGCTTCCTGTATGTTTTCGGCTGTTGATGATGGTTGCGCAATGAGCAAAAATGCCAGATCCGCCAGCGCTTCCGGAGAATCAGGATGATGCTGAAGTTCCTCACGGGCATGGGCGATCTGCTGGGGAAAATTGACGTTTACTTTCACTTCGGCCGGCGTAATCGTCATTGCGGGCATGGTGGCAGGCGCGGTGGCCGCAGGCTTAATCGTTATCACATTACCCGGCATTGCCCACACGCTGTTAATGGGTTCCGTGGCTGCTGGCGGATGCGCGTCCTGTTCAACCGGCGGTAGCGGGGCAATGGGCATATTCTTTGAGTCTGCTTTGGCCGCCATAACGCCGCCGCACATCCATAACACGCATAATAGTGTGTTTGTGTTTTTCAGGTTATGCATTCTTGTGTTACCTTCACAACGGGTAGGCGCCATTGTAAAGCGAATGGCAAAAAAATACCGCATTTGGCGGATACTTTCCTGAATTTAACAGAATGGCTTTGCTTAAACGCGCCGACGGCGTAACAACAGCGCGGACCCGGACGCAAGAAGGGTAAGTGTCGCGGATTCCGGTACTGGCGTATTGCTGAGAGTAAAAGAGAGTATCGGCGGAGTTTGTGTTGATGACGGCGGCAGATCGCCGGACGCTATCATGATATTGCGATCCGTTCCGGGAATACTTGCCGCGTTAAATCTCAACACAAGATAAATGTCTCCGGTAACTTTGGCGTTATTGGCTGCGGAAATCTGCTGATTAATATATGCCGCAAGCGTATCCGTAGTAAATTGTTGTTTAATGCTGCTGCTATATGCGGTATTGGCTCGTAATATGGCGCTATCCGTACTGAGTAAAGTTGCTCCCGGCGGGTTTGTTGCGTTACCCTCATAAAAATCAGACGCCAACACAGAAACATTGCCTTGTGAGTCGGGTAAACGGTATGTCAACCCGTAAAGTTCAACATCAAAAGTCTGCATGAAAAATTTGTTTGATTGTGATGCTGCCGTAAACGTTAATTCGGCATGAGTCACAGTGTATTTTCGCGCTTGTGTCGGCACTTTGAACAGCAGAACCACATTATATTCTTTTCCGTTAAGGCTTCCGATATTCAATGTGCTGTTACTCAGACGCTCAACGCCACTGCCCACACTGAGCCCATTAATCACGGTTCCGTAAGGAGACCCGTCGCTTTTTTCAGATGTTGAATAGTAAATGTCAGCCATTGATTGCGCGGCAAACGCAAGGGGAAATGTTGTGGCTGCCAGAAAAAAAAAGTGTCGGCCAAAAACCATGCGACGCCCCGCCCACTTACGAAAAAAAACTGCAGCACAGTGCCACTTACTGCATTCTTTTCGGATAATTAGACGGTCAAGTTGAGCCGATAATTTCTTTTCTTTTTGTTACAAATATACGAATCTGATGATTATGAGACTCTGTTGAATTTTAGTTATGTTATGTGTAATTATGAATCTTTTCCGCAGCATTTTTTGTATTTTTTCCCGCTGCCGCACGGACACGGATCATTTCGGCCAATTTTGCTTCCCGGATTCACAATGGGCTTTGTTTTCCCAGTTGCGGCCTGAAGGTAACTATCCGTCAGTGCTTTGGCGTATGCGCCCATCACCCGGCCGCCGCCAATGCGGCCTTCCGTCTCAAGATAGGTCAGCAGGGCGCCGCAAAGCGCCGGCACATGAGGATGTAGTTCCGCGGGAATATTTAATTTGGCGATAGTGTTGAGTAGAGCTTCCTTGATGTCATTTTCTTCAAGATCGTCCGGTTCCGTATCGCGAATATCGCATGCGGCGTACATCATGCGCCGAAGAATGGCGTCGGCCATATCGCGCAGATCCGCCGGGAACGGACACAATTGATCCGAAAGGCAAAAATCACTGACCCAGTTATCAATTTTGTCATGCGTATACGGATTGCTCATGCGTACCCTCTTTTCAGCAAGCGCATGAGTTTACCGCAACACGTAACAGAACTGTAGTAGCCTTGCCGCCATATGCTTATTCCGCAGGAAACGTTGCCGTATTTTCGTCGGTATGCTGAATCTTCGGAAGCCAGCGCATTTTGAGCTGCTCATACCAGCGATCCCATTTTTCTTTCTGCTCCGGCGTTAATACGTCATCGACTTCGGCCCGGGTCTGCTCAAATTGCTTCATCACATCCGGCTGAATGCGCTGGCGTATGGTTTGCAGATGATTCTGGCGGCGAATGAGAATCAGCTCCACCTGACGTTCCTGTTGATCTGATAATTTGAGTCTTCGCTGCATTTCGGCCGCCATGCGCGGAGGAATCATTTCCGGCTTATGTATCGCCTGCTGAACTTTATGCAGAGCGACGATCATCGTGACGCCCGCGCCGGAGATTGCGCCGGTCAGGAAGATAATCAACGCCAGCAGCAATCCCAGGATGATCCGCCATTTGCCGGATTTTTTTGCCGGTACGGGAATTTGCGTTGTTTCTGTCATCGCATCACCACATCCCAAAAGGTAAAGAGTTCCGCACCCGGGCTAAAGACGGTTTGCCACAGATTCATGGCCAGCAGACCGATACCGAAGCTTGTTGCCGTTCCGAAACCCGCTACGGTAGCCCATATTTTCAGATTAATACTGTTTTTTCTGCGAGCATCAATTTCTTCAGCGCGCATCAATCGGATGTTTCGCACAACAGCTTGTGCCACGCTGACATTCTCTGCATTGAGGTTGTTTTCCGGATGAAGTTTTTTGAGCCACTGAAGTTCATTCATGTGCGTTACCTCTTTTCTGTGTTGCGGCCTCTTGCGCCAGCATGATTTTTTTCAATTTACCGCGAGCACGAAACGCCTGAACCTTAACCATTGTTTGACTCCATCCGAGAAGTTCCGTACATTCCGCCACGCTTTTTTCTTCAAGATAAAGCATCGCCACAACCATGCGGTCGCGCGGAGGAAGTTGCTTGAGCACACACTCAAGCGAGACTTCCTCCGCCGGCGCGGCAGTTTCTTCCGCAGGAATATCGGTAAGCTCAACATACTTGCGGCTTTTCTGCCGCTGCTTGAGATGCCGGTATCCGCGCCTTGCCGCAAGTTGCGAAAGCCACCGCATAAAGCTCGCTTCGCCATGTTCGCCTCTGAAAGAAGCAAGGCTTAGGTACGCATCAACAAAAACATCATGCACAAGTTCTTCAAGCGACTGTTGATCATCGGCCACACGCCGCAATAATTTGGCCACATAAGCCTGATAGCGCTCAATCACGCGGGCATACGCCGCACCGTCGCCGGAACGGGCCAGCGTAATGTCCTGCATGACTGTGGTTGTTTCGGGCTCGCGCATGTATGTCATACTCAATCCGGCATCTCCCGGCATGCCGCTATCCGCGATCATACCTTCGCATTTGCCTCTCAGCGAGATTGATTCAGCAAGCCGTCAATATCAGAGTCGCGCTCAGCACGAAAATCCTTGAGCGTTTTTTCCTGCTCCGGCGTCAGGTGAACTTTGGTTTTGATATCCGCAATCACACGCGACATGGTGACGGCCGAATCACCCATGACTTTGCCAAGTTTTTCCGCATCCGCACGAATGGCTGATTCATCCGGCTGATCCGCCAGCACATCCTGACGAAGCGCGCGGCGAGCATTGACAACAGGCTTTATCGCGGTAATCAATTCATTACGATGCTCTTTGAGCGTGTCTTTAATGGCTGTTTTCTGCTCAGAAGTCAGATTGAGCTGCTTCTGAAGTTCCTGTCCTTTGCCTTGCCGTTTGCCCAGAAATTCTCCCAGTGGCGTATCGGCCAGTTGCTGCATCAACATGGCTCTGCGGGTTTGCGGCGTATCCTCATGATTATCAGCAGCGTATATCTTGATGGCGGATGCCCCCAGCATGACGCTGCCCGTGACTGCGGCCGTGATGACCCAGTGACTCTTAGTTAACTTCATGACTGTTACTCCTGTATTTCCGTTTATTGACTACCTATCAGCTCCTTCTGCTGATGTAGTGGAGAAAACGGGTTCTGGGTTACAGGATGATTTAATAACGCATGGCGTATTAAATCATATCATTAGCGTTTATAAGTGCTTATGTTGTTTTGCTTTTCTTGTGCAATATATAAAAAAGAGCGGTTTATGTTCATAAACCGCTCTTGGTAACAAACTATTTTTTGATGATGGCGCTTATTCCGGCGCAACGTAACTCTTAATACCGCCAAATTTATTAAATTGAGCATACACAATAATCAACAACACCATGCTGATGAACGCGAGAATTGATGATGTCATGAATGTAAAGCGGTACTGATTGCCTGTCGCATCAAGGAAGATACCAAAGCTTAATGACGCAACCATACTGACCAGACTGCCGAGAATGCTGCCGGCCGATGCGAACTGAGCGAATTTTTCATGCGGATAAATACGCTGCGCCAACGATGCGGTGGCCGTCATATAGGTGCCGGATAAAAATCCGTGAGCAACAAAGGCAATGGCAAATGGCGTAATGCTTGTCGCCATAAAGCCACCCCATAGGCATGCGATTCCGTAGAGAAACAACGATACAATGCCGACACGCAACGGATGAAAATAATCCGCCAACATACCCAAAAGATACGAAAGGCACAGCGAAATAAAATAGGTCAGCGTCAGGTATTTGCCATATTGGGCGTTGCTGACATCAAGGCTCAGCGCATAAGGCAAACTGTAAAGGTTAACGGGCATGAACGTTTGTGCGGCAATCGCAAAAGCCAAAAATACCCACAGGTAATACGGCTTACTGTAGCATTCTTTGAAGTAAATTGAGGCAGCGCCGATAAAACGCTGATACAGGCTGCGACGTTCATGGCTTGGCGGCGGCGCGGGCGGCGGCGGATAATGACCTTCCTTAACACGCAGACATGTGGCCGTAAAGCCGACGCCGTAGAGCGAACTGATGGCCACAAACAGCCACACATAATGCTGCTCAGCCTTCTCAAATAAATACCAGTTAAAGATCATGCCTGCGATAAGGCTGACCGCGCGGAATAGGCCAAAGAACCGGCCCAGCAATGTTTTAGGGACAACGTCATTCAAAAATGCGCCGAAAACGGAGTTGGCGATGACTGTGGCAATCTCAAAAATGACCCAGAACAGACCAAAGAAAATCAGAATGCATTGATTGAGCCCAATTGATTTGTCACCAAGCATATGATGCAGAGACGTTCCGAGCATCGGGCTAAAGGCGATGGCCGCCATGGCCAGTGCGGCAACTGGCGTTGCGGCCAGCAGAAACGGTACGCGTCGGCCGAGTTTTGACCGGTAACGATCTGAGCGGAAGCTGATGATCGGCCCGAGCACAAGGCCCAGCGCGGAGGGAATGACGCTCAGCAACAGCGCCATTGTCGTGCTGCTGGCCTCGTATCGCTTCAGAAGATATTGAAAAACCGGGCCTACGGCGCGGTCCTTCATGGAAAAAGCGAAATCACCCCATAGCAACCAGGCGAACAAGACGGCCAGTCCGCCGGAGGTATAAGTCAACGTACCAACAGACCATTTTTTTTGAGGTGCTGGGCCGGGTGTTGGTGCGGTGGCAATAGCAGACGTCGCAGATCCGGATGCCGCTGAGGCATTCGTTCCGTTCTCAGGAAACTTATTTTCGGGCATATGTAAGACACCGAAGAAAATGAGTAACAGGCACAAACTGCGACACAAATTTCGCCTGGCACATCTGCGCATCACGAAATTTGATTCATACCGTTGTTTATACTACGAATCTCAATTTTATTAAACGAAGAAAACAATAAAAGATTGCATCTTTTTTACCACGATTAATCTCATCCGTGAGAAATGGGCATTTATTAGCCCATTTGCCATTGCTTAATAGCGTCAATGGGGTAAATGAGCATGATGATGTTCAGCGTAAGGTTATCACGAATCAGCAGGGCGAGGGCGACTTCCGTAATAACGAATAACGTAATACTGATACGCACGGGCAACCGCCAGGCCAACAGGAAACCGAGCGTGCAGCAGATAACATCGGATACCGAGTTAATCACGCTGTCGCCGGTATATCCGAGTGCGATGGTCGCATTGCGATAACGGTTGATGATGATCGGAGAATTTTCGAGAATTTCCCACCCTGATTCGGTGATGATGGCCATAGCCAGGCAGAACATCAGCGACCAGCGTTTTTTTGATATCAGCCGGTTGAGAATGTACAAAATGCCATAAAACAGAAAGCCATGCAGAAGATGGCTGAAAGAATACCAGTCGGTGATTTGCTGGGAACATTGATTGCTGTTGATGTCGCCGACCCACAGGCGAATGCCGCCTGTTTCGGCAAAGATGACTCGGCCCATCATCACTTCAATGATGGCCGTCAGGATGACAATGGTAATCGCCAGGATCAGCCATCGCGGATTACCGGTACGCAACAAAAAAGGTTGATTCGCCGTCATGCAGATTTCCTGTTAAGCCACGAAGTGGTGCTGATTATAACGGATCTTGCTTTTCTTGAGCATTATTCGTATTTTAACATATGTTGAGGGTGATGGAGTTCGCCTGAACCGCTTTTATCGTGATGATTAAAGCTGATAACTCCTGACAGGCGCCGCCTGGCAGGGGAATTACGTCAAGATAACCCTGACCGGTCCGCCGGCCAGGGTTTTTTATTGGTTCTTATGCGTTGAGGTTGCGTATGCCGTTTCGCTGGGATTTTCGCGAGCATATCTGGCAGGGATTCTTTTTCCTTCGCTGGTTGCTGATCAGCATTCCTGTCGGGGCGGCCGTGGGTTCCGCATGTGCACTGTTTTTATGGTCACTTGAGTGGGCCACGCAACTTCGCTGGTATACCTTGACGGCAAACGGATTGCCGTGGCTTTTGTATCTGCTGCCGGTGGCGGGCGTGGTGATCTGTGCGCTTTATCTTAAATTTGGCAAGTCAGTTGAGGGCGGCAACAATTTAATTGTTGATCAGATACATGAGCCTGGCGGCGGCGTGCCGGCGCGCATGGCGCCGCTGGTGCTTGTCACAACCGTGATCACGCATCTGTTTGGCGGATCGGCTGGTCGCGAAGGTACCGCGATTCAGATGGGCGGCTCACTGGCCAGCACGATCGGCAAATTGCTGCGACTTAAAGGATCGCAGGTTCGCATGATCCTGATGATGGGCGTGGCAAGCGGATTTGGCGCTGTTTTTGGCACGCCGCTGGCCGGGGCGATTTTTGCTCTTGAAGTTTTGGCTATCGGCAAAATGAGCTACGAGGCGCTGGTGCCGTGCCTGATGGCCTCTGTGATTGGCGACCGAATCTGCACCGCATGGGGCACGCATCATACGCACTATAGCATTGCGGCTGTGGCGACATCCGGCATGAGTCATACTGTGGCCGGTTTTGAGTGGCTGCTGATGGGCAAAGTGGTGATTGCGGCGATCGCTTTTGGCCTGGCCAGTGTTTTATTTGCGGAAATGGCGCATGGCCTGGGGAGAATTTTTAAGATGATTCGCTGGCCGCTGCTGCGGCCGGTGATCGGAGGCAGCATTGTCGTCGGCCTTGCATTTCTTGTCGGCCGAGATTACCTGGGACTTGGCGTTTCTTCACCCATTGCTGGTGATGTCAGTATTACGTCCTGCTTTTATCCCGGCGGCGCGACGCCATTGAGTTGGTGGTGGAAAATTCTCTTTACCGCGCTGACACTCAGTTGCGGATTTAAGGGCGGCGAAGTCACTCCGCTTTTTTTCATCGGCGCGGCGCTGGGTAATGCGCTGGCGACATGGCTCGGCGCGCCTGTTGATCTTTTTGCCGGACTCGGCTTTGTTGCGGTATTTGCCGGCGCAACCAATACGCCTCTGGCATGTACGCTGATGGGTGTTGAGCTTTTTGGTTCAGGCTCGGTCTTTTATATCGCGATTGCCTGTTTTCTGGCGTATCTTTTCAGCGGCCATCACGGCATTTATCTTTCGCAGCGTATCGGCACGCCTAAAATTGATACGCTGGCCATCAAAAGCAACATTTCTTTGCGCAAACACCAGGAAGAAAATTATTGATCCTGCGAGCCGCACGGAAAACCAGTGACTACTGGCCTCCCGTGCGGCGCGTTTTGATTACAATGTTTTGCCGGCCTTATGTCCTTTTATATAACTGACTGTTCCGCCAACACTCAAGAGCATAAATGACATGAGCATTGCGGCAATACCCCATCCTGCGGCAGATGTCGGCAGCATGTCATCAAACAGTTGCGTGATTTTTCTGATGACACTCGCAGCCCACTGTAAAACCTGCGTGAGCGTCGGCCCCAGCATCATGCCGCCGCCGACGATCACCAGCAGAACAAAGTACCAAACGAGCCAGCGGAATGCGAAAATATAAGTAACAGAAAAAACGATACCAGCAATCAGAAAATATACCGGCTCAATATCTTTTCCCCACACGCTGATCGTCAGCATTTGGGGATTGCTTAGCGCAAACAGAAGCGCGATAAACGGCAGCAAAACCTGTATACCGCGTATATCTTTGCGCGTCACGAACTTGGTTGTCGGCCAGCGGGATGAGTTAATGGCTACTCCGCATAGCACCGGGCACAGATCAGCCATGTAAAACGGAATTTGATAGACCCAGTGAATAAAACCCAGATGCGCGATGAGAGACACGAAGGGCATGATAAAATAGATGCGCGTGAGTATGCGTAACGGATCTGCCGGCGCGGCCGCGTTTTCTGATGACGGCGCGTTTTGGCGCACAAGCAGATCATATATCACCGGAAGCAGGCCGATGATCCACCAAACGGCATATATGGCCAGCGGCGGAACTGTGCCGGCCGGTCCCAGTTGGCGAAAATAAAGCGGCAATGCCCAGAGCAAAGCCAGTTGTGCGCCAAGGAAAACCAGTACGCTCATGCGTATATTGATCTTGCAGATCCGTATCACCAGCATGGCTTTTCCGATGGCCAGCATCAACAGGACAAGATTGATCAATGCGCCGTATCCGGGATTCGTCAATACGGTTTCGGCATTCAGAAATGTCGCGTCAACAAGAAAAAGCGACTCAAGCAACAGCAATATTCGGCCGTCCCGCTCAACACCCTGGCGCGGCAATAACACAATGCCAAGCCCAATGATCATGCATTCGTATACGTTCAATATGCCCAGAAGCAAAACGAGTTTGCCAAGATCGCCCGCCTCAACATGCAGAGAACTTGTGATGGCGCGGCACCCGATGAGCATCAGCAAAACAGATAACAGATAAAAAGGATTGTGATCAAGAATCATTTGCCATGCGTTTTGTGGCGTAATGCACTGTTGCTCTGTTGTGGGTTGATATTGAGGTTCCGGCGTGGGTTGCGGTGTAAAAGCATCCTGCGTCATAACTGTACTCCCTTCGTAAGAGATTCAGAGACCAGGTTGACGGTGATATGTCGGTGGCCACGTGCGTATGTTCATACGATGGCGCGCAAGGGCGGTTCTGAAGATTTTAAAAATATTTCGACAGCAGTAAATGTGACGATATATTAGCGTTGCGCCTATAAAAAAAGCCCGGCCAAAAACCGGGCTTTATGAACAATACCATATCGCTTTACGCTTTGCATGGCGCGGTTGACTGGCGCACCACAAGATCTGGTCGCAGCCGTATATTGCATCCCAAAGAAGGCGCTGACTCGCCGCGGTGCGTTTGCAGCAGCAACTGGCGCACGGCCTGCATGCCGATTGCCTCCATAGGAACATGCACAGTCGTCAACGCCGGCGTTACCATTGCCGCCGCATCCTGGTCGTCAAAACCTACGACGCTCAGTTTCTGCGGAACGGGAATATTGAGTTTGGCCGCCGCGCGCATCACGCCAAAGGCCGCGCAATCATTGACGCACAGCAGGGCCGTGGGGCGATCCGCCTGTTTAAGAATGTTGGTCACACCCTCGGCCGTCTCGTCAATATGATTTGAGCCGCTATAGACCCAGTCATTGCGGAACGGCAGGTCCGCGCTGGCAAGCTTCAGGCGAAACGCCATATAGCGCTCCCTGAACGGAACAACTTCATCAAGTCTTCCGATAAAGCCGATCTTGCGATGCCCCAACTCGTACAGGTGATCAAAAGCCGCGGAAATGCCGGCGAGATTATCGGTTGTCACCACGTCATGGCGGCCCTGCAAAATGATATCAACAAGCACCAGCGGCCTGATGCATTGTTCTAGAAACTTGGTCAGGTCCGATGAGTGCTGGCCAAAGAGCAACACGCCGCTGAGATCCTGGCGGTTGACGTCCTGAATCAAATCAAGATCCGTCAAACTTGATGTCGCGCGGAAAATCGCCTTGTGCTGCCATGCCTCAAGCTCACGCAGAATGCCATCGGTAATGCGGCGATAAAACGAATTGGTCAGTTGATAGGGCCCTGAGAATAACTCATTTGAATCAATGGCGCGCAACGGCTCAACTTTAAGTTCGCCGGCGTCAGCCTCGAGTCTCTCCATTTTGGTATAGCGAAAGAGCACGACCTCAACGGTTTTGGCTGTTTCTTCTGTCGTGACTTTTCTGGTTTTGCGTTTGCGCTGCGTGACGTAATTGGTTTCGCGCGCGACTTTGAGCACGGCTGCGCGAAGTTCCGGGCTTACTGTGCCGCTGTTGTTAAGGGCACGGGAGACGGTTGCTGTTGAGCAACCGACCATTTTGCTGATTTCTACGATTGATCGCGCCATATTCCGCCGCTTACGAAACCAAAAAATGAGAATGACAACTTACTTGGGAAAGTATAACGCGTATCTTTCTTTGCGTTCAATCGTTTTTACGAACTTATTAAAAGTAATAAAATGTAATTTACAATATCGTTTTCGGCTTTTTTAGGCATTACGATACCTTAAAAAGTCTCATTTTGCGGCAGATTAAAGTTAGCCTATTAATCCTTATAAACCTAATAAAATGCGACGTTCGTGTATGACTTTTATCAACCCGAAATAGTTGATTAAGCGAATTGTAAATTACTTGCAAAAAATAGCTGGCGTCGTAGACTCAAAGACATCTGCTTACTCAAAATAACCCCTGTTTTTCTTGATACAAGGAATCATTTGTATGCAAAATTACGGCCATTTTTCAGCCGATGGCAAGGAATTTGTCATTACTGATCCGCTGAGTCCGCCGCGTGCGCAGGTTAATTTTCTCTGGAATGACACTCTGATCTCCGGCCTGAACCAATTTGGCAGCGGCGATGGCGTCTTTAACAATCAGTCGCTCATGTATAATCATCCGCAGGGGCGCGTGCGGCTGATTCGTGATGGTCGGCGTTATTTTTATCTTCGTGATAATGACAGCGGTGAGTTCTGGAACAGCGGCCTGTTTCCGACCAATCGCCCGGGCGTCAAGCTGACCACCTATGTCGGCCTGGGTTACTCGCGTTTTGTTACGGAATACAAAAATATCAAAGTTGAGAGTCGCGCATTCCTTGCGCCGGACGAACCGGTTGAGATCTGGGAATTTGCGATCAGTAATACATCAGATCGCAAACGCAACTTGTGGCTTGCTCCGTATGTTGAGTGGCTCCTGGGCGGATATGCCACATTCTCAAGCGCATACTCCTATCTGCGCAGTTCATATGATGCGGAAAAGAAGGCTGTTTTAAGCTGGAATACATCGGATGAGCGTCCGCATGGCCGCTATAACGCGTTTGTCGCAACGGATGGCAATATTGCTCAGTGGTGCGGCGGCCGGCGTGATTTCTTTGGCCCCTTTGGCACAGTATCAGAACCCAAATCACTTGTTGACGGCGCAATGAGCGGCAAAGAAGCCTGGTGCGAGGAACTTGCCGGCGCAATGGCCATTGCCGTTGAGCTTGCTCCGGGCGAAACCAAAAAAGTTACGGTTTTACTTGGTTCTTTTGATACGCTTGAGGAAAAAGATCGCCTGATCAGCAAAGTCCTTGCGCCGGAGTATCGCAGGGAATCATGGGAAAAGTTAATCTCTGAAAAACAGGCCATGCTCAGCCGCGTGTGGGTTAAAACACCCGACGAGCAGATTAATCGCCTGGTCAACATCTGGGCCAAACAGCAGATTCAGCTCTGCGTTGAGTTTGGCCGCGATGGCGCGCGCGGATTCCGCGATACGCTTCAGGATGCCTGGGGCATTGCGCCGTTTAATGCGCCGCTGGCAAAAGCCAAGATCAAGGAAACGCTGGCGCATCAATATAGTGACGGCCACGGCGTGCGCGGATGGCTGCCGCTTCAGCCGCATCATTATTCAGACGGCCCGGCGTGGATTACGCCGACCGTTGCCGCGTATCTTAAAGAAACCGGCGATTATGACATGCTCAATGATGTGGTGCCGTATCTTGATAAAGGCGATGCGACAGTCCGCGAGCACATGCTTAAAGGCGTTCGCCACCTGAGTGAGGATCTCGGCGCGCACGGTTTGGTGCTGGCGCATGAGGGCGACTGGAATGATTCTCTCAACTGGATGGGCCGCAAGGGCAAAGGCGAAAGCGTGTGGACCTCAATGGCGCTTTACTATAGCCTGACGATTCTGGCCGAGATGGCGCGCGAACTTTTAAAGGATGCCGCGCTTGAAAAAGAAATGAACGAGCGCGCTGAAAAAATCAAAAAGGCCATTGATCAACACGGATGGGATGGCAACTGGTATCTCGCCGGATACAGTGATTTTGGCAATCCCGTCGGTTCGCACACCAATACGGAAGGTAAAATTTATCTCAACACGCAAACCTGGGCCGTGATGACCGGGCTTGCTCAGGGTGAGCGCAAGGCCAAATGTCTCAAGGCCGTTGACGAGATTCTTGAGTCGCAGCATGGTTCGCTGACGTTAACGCCGGCGTATACCAAATCAGACGAAAACGTCGGCCGCGTGACAATGCTGCTGCCGGGCATGTATGAAAATTGCACGCCGTATTGTCACGGCACGTCATTTAAGATTGTGTCAGATCTGTGTGTTGGCCGCGCCGAAGAAGCGCTGCGCAGCTACCATAAAGTGATGCCGGATAACGCACAGCATCCGTCGTCCGTTTCCGGCTGTGAGCCGTATGCCTTTACCAATCAATATCTGGGGCCGACAAACGGGCGCGCCGGCGATTCTATCAGCGGGTGGATCACAGGCACTGCCGGATGGATGTTCCGCGCCGTGGTTGAGTATTTCTGCGGAATCAAGCCGGGATACGCCGGCGTTGAGATTGCGCCCTGTTTGCCCAAAGCATGGGATCATGTTGAGATTAAGCGTGTGCTGCGCGGCAAGGAATATGATGTTGTGATTGATCGCGCCGGCAGCGGTTATAGCATCAGTGTTAACGGAAAGAAATATACTGGCGTCATCAGTTATTGATCATAAAAAATCCCCGGTGCTTTGCGCGCCGGGGATTTTTATTTTTGCATTTCGGTCACGATGTTTATGAATAACATGAGTTCGGGATAAGTGGTGTTGATTTCAAGCCCCGCTCCTTCATGGGGCGGGGCACAATAGATGTGCGAGCGATCAACAGCTTTTTGGGTGCGTGATCATGCGTGAACGATTCGTTGCGATCATGAGCAATTGTTAACGATGATCGGTTTGTGCCCCATCCCGTAAAGGGAATGGGGCTTGCTTATCACGAACTCGGGTTAATAACGCGGTACGCCCGGATCAACCATCTGCGACCAAGCCTCAATTCCGCCGGCCAGCGAGTATGTGTTGGTAAATCCCTTTTGCCGCAGCAGGGCGGTGGCGTTGAGGCTGCGCACGCCATGATGGCAATGCACCACAACTTTGCGGTCGCGCCATTCGGCAATCTCATCAATGCGCTGCTCAAGTTCGTTGAGCGGAATGAGCGTTGCGCCGTCAATCTTGCTGGTATTCCATTCGCGCAATTGGCGCACATCAAGCAGCAGGAACTCTTCGCCTTTATGCTTGGCTTCGCCAACCTGAACCGGATGAACTTCCCATTCCGGATTGATGTTCAGCTCAATGCCGTGATCGGTCATGATCGGCTTGGTGGCCGTAGCCTTTGGCGCGCCGCAGAATTGATGATAATCAATTAGTTGCGTGACTGTGGGGTGATCGCCGCAGACCGGGCATTTCGGATCGCGCCGCAATTTCATGGTTCTGAATTGCATATCAAGCGCGTTGAGCACCTGAAGTCGGCCGAAAAGCGGTGTGCCGATGCCGGTGAGCACCTTGATGGTTTCGTTGGCCTGAATCGCGCCGATGATTCCGCACATGGCGCCCATGACGCCGCCTTCGGCGCAACTCGGGACCATATCCGGCGGCGGCGGCTCAGGAAACTGGCAGCGATAGCAACCGCTCTGAATCTGCTTGCCTTGCCATTCTTTTAAGTGAGGTGCGAAGACCGTATTAAGGCCCTCAAAGCGAAATATTGAGCCATCAATATTAATCTTTTTGAGCA
The DNA here is from genome assembly GCA_964610975.1 of uncultured Phycisphaeraceae bacterium. Classification (GTDB taxonomy): domain Bacteria; phylum Planctomycetota; class Phycisphaerae; order WQYP01; family WQYP01; genus CAZSYN01. The sequence goes on along the minus strand of CAZSYN010000001.1, from coordinate 239,696 downwards.
GCACGCACGCATCGTTCACCAGATAACGCGTCGGGAAGTTATCCGTGCCGTTGATCACCACGTCATACGGCGCAATCCATTCAAGAGCATTGCTTGATTCAATGCGGCCGCGGTATTTGATGATATTGACGTCCGGATTCATGGCCTTGAGGCGTTTTTCGGCCATATCCAGTTTACTCTGGCCCACATCCGCTGTGGTATACAAAATTTGCCGCTGAAGATTGCTGTGATCAACCGTATCAAACTCAACCAGGCCCAGCGTGCCGACTCCCGCGGCCGCAAGATAGAGCGCCACCGGCGAACCAAGACCGCCGCAACCAATGACAAGCACTTTTGAGTTCAAAAGCTTTTTCTGGCCTTCCTCACCAATTTCCGGTAAAGAAATATGGCGCGCGTAACGGTTCTTTTGAACGTCCGTTAATACGGATACCGCAGCGCCGGCATTGGGGTTGCCACATGATGTTGACTGTTGAGGATCGCAGCACGACATACCATTCTCCTATTAATATGGTATGAATTATAGTATATTCATCCGAAAAGGGCCACAATGACTGATGTAAAAATAACTATCCCAAAAGCGGTATATCAGAGCATCATTCGCCAATGCATAACTGATTACCCAAACGAAACTTGCGGTTTTTTACTAGGCCATGTATCCGCCGAATCTTCTTGTGTAACGCAACTGTATCCTGTTTGCAATAGTGCACCAGCCAAAGACAAACCACATTATTACCAAATGAGCCCGGCCGAAGTACTTGCCGCACAAAAGTTTGCAGATCATAACAAGTTGGTGTTGATCGGGATATATCATTCACATCCGGATCACCCGGCCAAACCAAGCATAACAGATCGTGAACTGGCATGGGAAAACCTGACATACTTAATTATACAAATTACGAAACAACAAAAAGTTACGACTCGTGCATGGCAACTCGCCAACAATCAGTTTAATGAACAACCAATCATCACCACATTTTGATCACAAATAAGAATATGTATCGCGTTCTTTTTTTTAGAATGATTTTGATTGCTCAAAATAATATTCTTTGTATAATCAAAATCAAATTAAAGAAGGATCGTATTTGTGAGCAATGTGAATCAGGACTGTCTTGTAACAACTGAAGAACCCCATGATCGGCCCGTAACACCGCATCATGCCACCTCAATTTCGCTTGAGGGCATGCATAGCAGCGTATCGGTACCGAAAACCGGATCAGGATTTTTCCGACAATGGCTTGCGTTTTCCGGACCGGCGATACTCGTTTCCGTCGGCTACATGGACCCGGGAAACTGGGGCACTGATCTTGCTGCTGGCGCACATTACAAGTACGGTCTGCTGTGGGTGGTAGGGCTGGCAAGCATCATGGCGATGGTGCTACAGGTGATATCCGCGCGGCTTGGCGTGGTGACGGGAAAAGATCTGGCGCAATGCTCGCGCGACTGGTACCCCAAGTGGACGCGCTGGCCGAATTGGTTATTTTGCGAAACGGCCATTGCCGCCTGCGATATGGCGGAAGTTCTTGGCAGCGCCGTGGCGCTGAATCTTCTTTTTCATATCCCGTTATTCTGGGCCGTCATCATTACCGGTGCCGATGTGCTGATCCTGCTGGCTTTGCAGCGTTTTGGCATGCGCACCATTGAGGCTGTCATTCTGGTACTGGTGACGACCATCGGGTTTTGCTATTTCCTTGAACTGTTCGTGCTGCCGCAGATGCGACCTGATCTGCTTGAGCTGACCGGCGCGATGTTTCAGCCGAGCTTGAGCCAGGTGGGTATGGCCACGGTTGCCATCGGAATCATCGGCGCCACGGTGATGCCGCACAACCTTTACCTGCACTCGGCCGTGGTTCAAAGCAGAAAAATTGAGCGTCATGACACTGCAATTAAGCAGGCGATACGATTTAACACACTTGATTCAATCGTCGCGCTGGCGCTGGCCTTTCTTGTTAACGCCGCCATTCTGGTCCTGGCGGCCATGTTTTTCCATGGCAAAGAAAGTGTTGTGGCGGCCGACGGCAGCGTGGTTCATTTTAATCAGGATACCGACTGGATCCGCGCGGCATACCTGACGCTGGCGCCATTGCTGGGGACATTTTCGGCAAGCGTGCTTTTTGGCGTGGCGCTGCTGGCAAGCGGACAAAGCAGCACAATTACCGGAACGCTGGCCGGCCAGGTTGTGATGGAAGGATTTATGCATTGGCGCATCAGCCCCTGGCTAAGGCGGCTGATCACGCGACTGGTGGCGATTATCCCGGCTATTGTGATCATCGGCGTTCGCGGAGATGGCAGCGTTAACGATTTGCTGGTGCTCAGCCAGGTTGTGCTGGCCATGCAGTTGCCGTTCGCGATGATTCCGCTGATGCAGTTTACAAGCTCAAGCAAACGGATGGGTAAGTGGAAAAATGGTTTGTTCCTGCTTATTGCCGGGTGGGCCAGCGTTGTATTGATAACCGCAATGGACCTTTACGGCCTGCGTGATGCACTCAAAGACGCGTGGGAAATCATCACGAAATAAAGATGCTTTGCGATCAAGATCAAGAAAAGACAAAAAGGGCGGTGTAAAACCGCCCTTTTTCAATTACAGATAAATTTTTCAATCACACTTAATTCTTGTCTTAGTTCATGATGCGTGCGGCCTTGCCTGCGTAGGTACGCAGAACGCCGATGAGCACGCCCTGAATTTTAATATCCTTGTTAACGTATATCGGCTCCATGTTACTATTGGCCGGTTGAAGACGAATGCGGCCACGCTCACGGTAGTAACGCTTGAGCGTTGCAGAACCGTCATCAAGCAGGGCCACTACAGTTTCGCCGTCACGAGCCTGTTCGCGGCGCTCAATGATGACGTAATCGCCATCGGCAATGTGATCTTCAATCATAGAAGTGCCCTTGACACGCAACACATACGTGCCGTGACGGGTGTTAAAGAGGCTGCTTAAGTCAAGAGTCTCGTTTTCCTGAGAAGCCTCAATCGGCTGGCCTGCGGCAATGGTACCAACAAGCGGGAAACTGACGCCTGGCTTGTCTTCGTCAGGCAGCTTGACCGTCGGGCTGATTTCCAAAGAGCGAGCCTTGTTCCGGGCACGCACCAGAAGATTTTTCCGCTCGAGAGCTTCTACGTGCTCGAAGATGGTTACCTTTGAGACGCTGAGCTGATCGGCCAGTTCCTGCATGGTCGGCGAGTACCCGTTGCGCACCCGGAAGTCCCGGATTGCTATCAGGATTTTGAGTTGCTTGGGTGTCGGTGTCATGGGCTTGCTCCCTTATTGAATCGGGGAGCCGGAAAGAAACCGGCTCTAAATTATCACTGTACCGGAAGAGAAATGGGCCCGTGTCTTCGGTTTCCCAAATGCCGCTCTTTTGACCGGTATGATTATCTTTTTGTACGGCCTGTTCTGCTGCCTGCGAGAAATCAGGCTTGTGAACAGGACTGCCCTCAGTTGGCGCATCAATCGGTTCTGCGACTGCAACAACATTTTGATTTTGAGTCACGCTATCAGTACGGCAATCCGCTGTGCTGACGTTTGTTGTTGCTGCTGAATCCTTTGGTTGCTCCTGTTGTTGCTCCCGCGGCGGGGCGGCGTCTTCTATAAATGACGCATCAATCTTCGCAGAATCTCCAAAAAGGTCCCGGGCGAAACGATGGCCCGCGCTGACACGCTTAACTATTCGTGACGCCTGCTTGTCCTTGGCAAGCGATTGTTTTAAGTCTTCCGCGATTCGCATGCCCGCAAAGAGCATCTGGCGATCGGGCGCCGGCTGATCTTGTATGAACCAGTCAGGCCATTGATTTTCGTGACCGCATAACGGGCAACCATCAAGCGTTGCCGGATGAGAATCAATGCGGTGGCAGCGCTCCGGATGCTCAGCCAGCAGCCAACCTTTTAAGTCAAATGCCAAAGTCTCGGCAATTCGTTCAATTCCGGCTGCCAGCGTTCGTGCTTCGCCACGACGCACCAGTTCCTGCTCAGTTTTAACATGGGCGCGCCAATCCACCAGATAGCTGCCTCCGGGGCCAAAGCTGCAAAGAGGCAATTTTTCTGAGAGCAGCTTACCGCTGCCGGATGCCGAGAGAGCCAAACCAAAGCCAAGCGAGCCAAAGCATGAGCCCAACATGCGACCCAATATTCCCCGGTGGCCAGCCATCCCCTGACCAAGCTCATCCCGATGCGTACCAGAGGATATCTGGCCACGTTGACGGTTCTGCCCCACATGCGAGCTATTACCAGGATGGCCACCAGACTGACCCATCCGAGAAACGGTAAAGACCGCACTTCCGGAACTACTATTAAATTTTTCAACCATGCCTGCCGACATACAAGGGCTCCTTCAGGGCTCCCTGGTGATTGTCAGGATCAAAATCAGTCTTGACAGCCGGCTCATAACCCCGAGCAAGCTCCTAACATCACCTAGCATAAGCAGTTACAAGCAATCACAAACAGCCATGAATATCGCAACGAGTTGTAGAGACTCATTGCGCCCTCTACTATGCTTGGTAGAGGCTCGCCCTTATTTGTCGGTTCTGACCTCAAGAAAACTTGAGACGTATTCGTAAGGTCGTTGTTTGGTAATATATATGACATTTTTTAACTTGTCTACAATTATTTTGAAAAATTTTCGTATTTTGTTCGGATTATTTTGTGCAATATTAATGAAGGTTGTGGCAACTTCCTGAATATGATTAAAATAGGCAGATATTCTTGGCACTCACTAGGAGGAGCGGTCATGCTGAAGAATCATTATGTGCAGGTTTTGGCGCGGCCGTGGCCTATAGCTTCCGTACTGGCTCTGGCCGTAACGGCGGCATCATGGGGGCAAGTTCTTCAGGAACGTGAAGGGCGCGCGCTTGATGCCAATACGATGGTCGGTTCGGGCGGATCAAATACCCCTATTCGCGGGTATGTGCCGATAAACGGCAATCAGGTGATGACAGGGAATGTATCGGGCCTGGGTTATTTTCATGGCCGGGTTCCGTATTCTTCATCAACGGAATTTCAGGGTCGCCTGGGATCATCTGATCTGCGTACTTTTGCCCGCCAAAGCGGCGGGTTAAGTTCAGGCGGCACCTATACCGGCGGCTATTCAACGTATTACATGCCGTCGCAGTTAACGTCCACATCGCAAGGGCGCATTAATCCCGGAAGCCTGACCGGCGTTGAGGCACGTATGACCGGGCCTGGCGCGATCAATCCTACGAGTTCCGCGCGCACGCAGTTTTCTGCCGGGCCAAGCAAAATGGTTGATGCGCCAAACGCTGGCGATCCGGTGGTGCCGTTGCGCAGCTTCCGTGTCAACGGCGGCAGTAGCGATAACCTTACCGGCAATACCACAAGTTCACTTTTCGGCTGGCGTTCTGTGCGTGAGGATGGCCAGGCGTTGAGCGTTGATCTTTCGGCCGGTGCTACGCCGATCAAGACATCCGCGCGCGCAGGGGATGATCAGTTTAATACGCAGCCAGGCAATCAAGGGAATACAAATAATGCGGACGGCAAAACGCCGGCGGATAATACGCCGGTTGGTGTTGGCCGTACTGGTACACAGGATGACGGCCGGGTAAAACCGTTGACGCTTACACCGGCCGACGGAACAAAATCTGATCGTTATCTTGATGGCTCTCTCAAGCCAAACAAGGATAACAAGGGTTCTGAAAGCGATGCCAATTCCGCCAAGATCAAAACGGCGGGCGCAACGCCTCTGTTAACAGACAGCCCGGCCGTGGCAAAAGCCAAAACGGAACTGGCAAAATATCAGTCAACTGATCCTTCCGCGCCAAATTACCGTTCAAAACAATGGCTTGATAACAAGCTGCATGAAATTCAGGCGCAGGCTTATGAGACAGCCGCGCCAGGCGCTGATACAAAAACCGTCAAGCGTGACGCTTATGGCAAGGTTATTGCGGAAGGCTCTGTGGATACCACGCGCGCGCCGCGCATGTCGGGGCGCGAACCCATCAGTCCGCGCGATATGATGAATATTGCTGATCGGCAGATGAAGGCAGGGCGGTATATTCAGGCGGCCGATACGTATCAGAGCGTGTTGCTGCTTGATGCGGGATATACGCCGGCGATGATCGGCCGCGCCCAGGCGGAAATCGCCGCGGGATTTTATGAGAGCGCGGCATATGATCTGCGTTTTGTTTTTGATCGTTATCCGGATCTGCTGACGCTGAAGACTGATTTGCGTCGCATGATGGGTGATCGCTTAAACTTTGTTATTACGGATCTGGCAGCGCTGGCGCAGCGCACGCCCAAAGGGCCGGCAAATTTCCTCCTGACCTATTGCTACTACCAGACCGGGCAGGCCGATAAACTTCAGGAACAACTCAAATCATGGGCGCAGGCATCGCCCAATGATTTGACGCAGAAATCTGCGGCCAAAATATGGGGCGATGGCGGCGACAACAAAGCCACGCCGCCCAATTGACGGGTGCTTTTGCGCCGGTGTGGCGCAAAGGCGCAAGCAGGGATGCTTTTGAAAAGTTAAGCAAACAAGGAAGATTTGTGTATATTTTTGTTTTTAGCGAGGCTTCCGTAAACGGGAGCCAAATATGACAACTGACAATTCAACGCAGACAACCGAACCGGGAAAGTCGTTGCCTGTCGGAACACGCATTACCGATTTTATTGATGCGCCCACACTACAGGATATTCAGGATTCTCTTGCGATGGTGGCGCAGGTTAAGGCGACGATTCTTGACATGGGCGGCCAGCCGCTGACGCAAACAACCGTTTCCGACCGTTTTTCAAGCAGATCGGCCGCCATTGCCGCCGCGCGCAAAAACAAGGGCGATAGCGATCTTGACCAGCCGTTTACCGCAACAATTTCAGTTGCGGGCCAGCCGGTCGCCAGCATTGTCATGGAGCCGGCAAAGGCTGCGCCGATTAAAACATCGCAGATCAACCGCCTTGCCAAAAGACTGCAATTACCGGCCGAGCATGTACGTTCCGTCATTGAAGCGATGAACGAAGAAGGCATCGGCCAGCGCACGGCAAGCGTGCAATTTCTTTACCTGCTTGCCAATGCGCTCTCGCGCCTGTGCGAGCAGGAATATCAGCTTCGCCAGCGCATCCAGGAATTGCAGGCGATGTTCAACATCTCCACGATGCTTTCCGGCTCGCGTGGACTTCAGCAGATTCTTGATCGCATTACGCGCGGCGTGGCCGAGGCCATGCATGTCAAAAGTTGTTCGCTGCGCCTTGTGGACGAAACGCGCGATGAGCTTGTGATCAAAAGCGTGTTTGGGCTTTCTGAGCAGTATCTCAAAAAAGGCCCGGTGATGATCGGGCAAAGCCCCATTGATCGCCACGCGCTCAATGGCAACACTGTTTATATTCAGAACATGGCCACGGACCCGCGCGTGATATACCAGCAGGAATCCGTGCGCGAGGGCGTGGTGTCAAGCATGGTCACCGGTATGCGGTATAAAGACCGGCCGGTCGGCGTGCTGCGTGTGTACACGGGTGATGAGCATATCTTTTCTGATGTTGAGATCAAGATACTTGAATCAATTGCATCGCAGGCTGCGGTGGCAATTGAGAATGCGCGCCTACAGGATGAGGCACTTGAGAAGGACCGCCTTGAACGCCAGGTGCAGATTGCCGCGGAAGTTCAGCGACGCATGATGCCGGCGCATCCGCCGCAGCGGCCTGAAATTGACATTGCCGCTCTGTATGTGCCGTGCTTTGAACTCGGCGGCGATTTTTATGATTTTATACCGCTTGGCGAATCCTCAATCGGCGTTACCATTGCGGATGTTGTGGGCAAAGGGATGCCGGCCTCGCTGTTGATGGCGTCCGTTCGCGCGGCCATGCGTGCGCATGCGGATCTTATTTACGATCTTGATGAGATTCTCCGCCGTGTTAATCGCAGCATGTCGCTTGATATGCGCTCAAACGAGTTTATCACGCTCTGGTACGGCGTGATTGATTTTAAGCTCCGGCGCCTGACGTACTGCAACGCCGGCCACGAACCGCCGATCCTGCTGCGCAACGGACAAATGCGCGAACTGGGAACCGGCGGCATGGTCATCGGCATTGATCCGGAACAGACTTACGAAAAAGACATCGTTCAGCTTGAAAAAGACGATGTGCTCTGGATTTATACCGACGGCGTACCGGATGCCATGACGTACTCCGGTGAAAAATTCGGCAAGGTCCGCATGCGTGAATCACTGCTGAAATACAGCGGAGGTTCCGCTGAACAGATTTGCCGGCAAATGCTATGGGAAACACGCCGCTTCGTCGGCCTGAACCGCAGAACTGATGACACAACGATTGTCGTGGCGAAGATGCTGATGTAATGCATGCATCATGAACGAAATGATAACCATGCCAAATGCGTCGTCTTTATACGCAACCTTTGTTATTTCCACAGCCGGGTTGTTTTGGCGCCGGGGTAATACAGGTTGAGGATTTCTGTCGGCGTGCTGCCTTTAAGAGAGAGCGCCTGTGTTCCCCATTGTGACAAGCCCACGCCGTGGCCAAATCCGCGGCCGTTGGTCAGGGCGACGGCCGATCCCTGGTCCTGAATCTCAAACCAACTTGATTTGGGCTTGGGCGTAGTGCCAGTGGGGTCGTTTAAGATTGCAATGCGAAACTCCTCCGCACGCATCGGGATTGTGTGGCCCTGAGCATCAGTGACGGAAATGATCGTCGGCCGGCCCGTGGCGGCGCTGCGTTTGGTGATCTGAATATTCTGAACCGGGCCAAGCGCCGCGATATAAGGCAACTGGTTGCGCACACCCCATGAATTGATGCAGCGGGTAAGGTCTGATTTGGCAATGCGAATCGTCGGCCAAGTGTAATAAGGACAGGCCGAATCAATAGTGCCCAGGCGTTGTGCGCGCAATGTGCCTACGGGCAAATCGCCCCAGGCTTCGGCCGCATCCTGGCTGGCGCCGCCGGAGCATGCGGAAAAATACGTGCAGAAAATTCCGGTTTTGCCCTGCGATGTTGTCACAAGAACTTCGCCGCGCGTGGCGGCCACGGCATTGCGCGCTTTGGCGGTTTCTCCGGCGATGCCGCCGTAAACCTGCGACGAGACCGTATCGGAAACATCCCATAATTGCCCGCGTCCCTGCGTCATAATCTGATAAAGAGCGTAAGTTCGTGCGACGATGGCCTGCGTGCGAAACGCAGTTTGAGACCAGTTGCCGTACATTTCTTTTGCCAGAACGCCGGCGAGGTATTGATCAATCGGCAGTGTGTTGACGGCCACATATTTCTGATTTTGCAATTGCAGCACGTCAATTTTGCCGCGATATTTTCCGCGGGCAATGCTTGGCGGATTAACAGATTCGTCCGTGAGTCTGACACGGATCTGCGGCTCGGCCATAAAACGAACTTCAACAACGGCCGGGGTTACCGGGCCGAGTATGCGTGGTTTTGGCAGCATGGCCGGTACCGGCGGAAATACCGGCGGCTGATTGTTGCGTGGCAAAAGGATATTTTTGTCGCCGCCGGGAGTTAACCCCGGAGGTGTCGGCGGCGGTACCAGTGTTGATTCCTGGCCGATGCCAGGCGGCTGAACCAGCGGCGGATTTTCCTGGGACGCCGCCCGGTTATTTTCTTTGCATCCTGCGATGATGAAAGTAAAGTAAAACGCACACGCAAGGGCCGCATATTTTGTCACTTGATTCATGCCGGAACTCTGGTTTCTGCCAATAACATATGAGATTAGTCACAGCGACGTAAGGCATTCTTATCGGCACATGCCCCGAATCTTGTAGAACCAATTTCCGACAAGAATGACTCTTGCTACCGGACGTTGCGTGCCCTATAGTACATTATTGATAGGAATTATTTCTCGCAGGAGCGGAAGGCATATGGCTATTACTCTTTCAGAAACAGCGGCCCGCGAAATCAAGACGATTATTGACCAGCAGGGCTTGTCAAAAGAAGTTGCGTTACGCGTTGGCGTAAAAGGCGGCGGTTGCTCAGGTTTTTCCTACGTTCTTGATCTGACTGAATCTCAGCCGGATAACGACGAAATCATGGAGTCAAATGGCGTCAAGATTTACGCTGATCGCAAAAGCTATCTCTACCTCAACGGTACTGAAATTGATTTTAAGGACGAAATCATGGGACGCGGATTCGTATTTAAGAATCCTAATGCCACCAGCACCTGTGGCTGCGGCAGCTCATTTAGCGCTTAAGTAATTGTTTCTACAATACTAAAAGAGGTTGTGCCTGTTGGCGCGACCTCTTTCTTTTTTGCGGCATTTTGCTGACAATATGAAGAATAAAGACCTTGCTGACCGATAAATTCTCAATACGCGTAGAAAAAAGAGGTAATGTCCATGAAACGTATCGTCCCGCTGTTTCTGTTGCCCCTGGCCCTGATGGCTTGCCAAACCAAGAAAACGGCGGAAGTATTTACTCCCACGCCGTATCCGCAGGATTTTGCGATTGTTCTTGATGAATCAAAAGACACGTACTATTCGCGTCAGGATATTCGTCAGGTCATCACCGCCAATGATCTGCTCAGCAGCACAACATATATGATCCTCAGTGATTATAACGATACTATTGCCACGTCATTTACTCAGGAAGTGCCGCTGAATCCGACGCAGATTCAGAATATGTGGAATGAAGTTCAGAAAAATATGCTTCTTGAGAAGAATTATAAACCGTGGTACTCCTGGCGCACTCGCTATGACGAATACAAACGTTCTGAGCGCAGGATTCAGATTCGCGCCAACGGAAAAATCGTTGAGTTTAAGGCGCTGAATTACTTCCCGGACAAGGCGCGTGAACTGGCATTGCAAGCACAGGCCGTGCGTTTGCCGCTGACGCAGAAAGCCGCGTTAACTGCCACTCCGTCAACACCGGCAAGCGAAGTCAAAGTCACAACTGAAGGTCCGGCCACGGCGCCGTCCGTTCCGGCAACGGTTCCGACAACTGCGCCGGAGGATTCCGAGCCCGATACCGCGCCGACGTATAACAAATAACCTGTTATGATTGGCCGAATCAATGACGCAGCCATCATGCTTGCTGCAAGCATGATGGCTGATTTTTTACCCACGTGAGGCGCAATCATAAATTCTTTTGTCGCGAAACTGGAAATCAGACACATTTGGCGGCAAAATCCCGAGAGTGCTTAAATCATACATTACTGTTCAGCCGATTCCTTCAGCCGGTGCTGCTGCCTCGCGGTATATTCCGCTGGTGCTGCTGAACCGGTTGCTTGCTTTTGTGCGTCTGTTGGTTGTCACGCGATTACTGGGCGAGGCCGGCAAAGCGCAGTTTGGCATGTATCAGCCGGCGCTTGAGTTGATTAATTGGTTCGTGCCGCTTGCGCTGATGGGGCTTGGCGAAGTGATTGAGCGTTATGCGGCCGGGGCGGTTTCGGCGGGCCAATTACAGCAGTTGCTACGCAGCCATGCCAGGCGATTGCTGCTGACATCATGTTGCGTTGTCGTTGCCGGAGCAGTGCTTGCGCCCTGGCTGGCGCAGTATCTTCTGCCGGCCGCGGATCATCATGACGCCGTGTTGATCGTCTTTTGGGCGTTAATCAACGTCCTGTTGCTGGCTGGTTATCAATATTTGTTGGGATTGCTGCGCGGGTTGCGTGCATATGGCAGCGCGGCGTTTATGGAGAGCATCGCCGCCGTCTTGCTGCTGGTGCTTTCTGCCGGCGCGGCCATGTATGGTGGCGCGGTTTTGCTGCTGGCGGCATACGCAGCATCAAACGGAATCCCCGCACTCTACTTCCTTCTGCAAATCATACGCTATTGCCGCACGCTCAATAAAATCAGCCCTGACAATTCAGCAGAAAATTTACCATCGCGCCATCGCTTTGCGACGGCGGCATTTATTCGGCTGATGCTGATGATGACGTATGGTTATGCCATTTTCTGGGCCGTCGGGTGGGTCATGCGCGATTCCGGCTCCGTGGCGGAATTTGCCGCGCCGTGGCGCGTGGCGCAGTTGATTGTGTATGTGGCCGCCACCATATGGTCAAGCACTTACGGATTAATTGTGACGTCATGGTCGCATGGCGCGCGCAAACGCGCACGCCGGCAATTGGTCACGGTTGGGCGCATGGGCATATGTGTTTTGTTACTGGCCGGGACGTTATTGTTATTGCTGATGCCGTTATGGCAGGCTGTTTTTCCGCTGACGTATCACGCCGCGTTTCTGGCCAATCTTAAAATTATGATCAGCCTATTTGTTCTGCACAGCATGTTGATGTACGTCAACGTGTGGTGTGATCTTTATGAGCGGCCTGATCTCGGCGCCATGTTGTGGGGCTGCGTACTGATTGTCGCGGCAATTATGCTGAGCCAATATCACGATGAACAATCGTTTACTCCGATTCTTGGCGCGGCATGGTCCGCGCTGGCGGCGTCACTATTTGTTTTTTCGTGGGGGGTGATGACTGTTTTGGGCGTACGCCATGACTATCCGATTGCGGGACTGACTCTCAGTTCATTATTTTTTGTTTTGCCCGGATATTATGCCTGGCTTGTGCCGTTGCTTACTGCGATCCTATTTTTATTTTTCTGGTGGTATCGCCGGCGACTTCCGAGAAAACATCGCAATACAGATCACCAGCGGCACAACTCAGCCGCATAAGCCCCATAAAGCCGCCGCTCACTATCTGCGGACACAACATTCTCGGAACTATCTGAAACGGAATTTCTGTAATTCATTAAGAGGCGCGGATAACAGGCCGATGTTGAGAGTGTCGTCGCTTGCTTGACGACGCCGCAGAAAATGACGTGCGGTTTTGTTGTAAATCACCCAAGCCACCATCACCAGTTTCTGGGAGAGGGTCAGTGCGTGAATGCTCTGGCTGCGGTGACATTTTGTACGGATGAGGATTATGAGTTTTATCCTTCGTATACTCGGTTGCGGCATCCGCAGCGCTCACCTGGCGGCATGTGATGATAAAACACCTGTCATGCTTGATCGCCTGGCGCGTACACCTGTGCACATCTGGCAGCGTGCGTGGCAATTTGAATTAAGCGGCATGCGTGAAGAAGCGTTGTCACTGTATCGCGCGGCGGCCTGTGATGATGCTGTTCCTCACTGGGCGCTTGAACGTTTGCGGGCACTTGAGTTGATAACCGGAAATCTGGTCTCTTCGGCATCAGTCGCAAGACGGCTTGCTGATAGCCAGAATATGAGCGACAGTTGCCTTCTTGGCGCCGTGCTTTTGCATGTTCATCGTGAAGATGATGCGATCAATCTGATTCAGGATATCGCCCGGCAAATGGTTGAGCCAACTCCGGCCGAGATTACCCAGCATGACTGCGGCAATAAACTTGAGCGCGATATTCAGGATGGCGCGGCGGCTCTTCGCACTGCGCGCTATGTGCGTGCACAGGGATATTTTGAAAAAGCCATGTATAAAATTGAGCTTGCTCTCGGCACGCATATCACATGGCATGCGGCTTTGCAGAAACAAGCGCGTCAGGCAATGCAGATTCAGCAGGTTGAGCAATCAATTCAATCGCTGGCCGCGTTGACGGATACGCTTTTGAAGTATTCCGCGCGCACGCGCCTTGCCGCAAATCTCGCCCATGAACTGCGGAAAAAGAACCTGCGCGACGATCTTGCAACATGGGCAACCGGTACGCACGATATTGATCTGCTGCTACAAGCGGAATATCAGCGTTTGTCACAATTGTTGAATCAACACTGGAATCATGCGGAGTTGCGTTATCGCATGGGTTTGCTTGCGCACGTGACTGGCCGGCCTGACGCGGCCATGCGTCACTGGCAATCCGTGCTGAAGATTCATCCGCACCACATGCCGACGGTAGCGCGCATTGCCGCGTTAATGATCAGTCAGCAGAAGAATCCTGCGGATATGATTGCGCATGCAACACATGTGACTCCGAATGAGATTGAGCAACATTACCAGCTTGCGATGCGCGCACAAAATAAAGTCAGTTTTGAGCAGTCGCTTGCGGCGCTTGAGAATGGGGACTTTATGGCAAGTGACGGCCGGGCGAATATTGCGTTTTCGTTGAGTGTCATGGGGCTGCTTGATGAAGAATATTGCGAGTGGAAAAATCCCGTGCCGCAAAAAGCATAATGGCAAATAGGTTTGTCACGGATGAAAAAAGCCTTCCGCACTGATCACGCGGAAGGCTTTTCTTTTTCCACAATGGCAGTAACAAGACCCGGAATAGTATGAATTTTTGCCTCGGCAGTGGGGGGCATCTGTAATTGATTCATGGCGGCCGTCGTAATCGGGCCAATTGACGCAAGCTTGACTTCCTGCACGACGGAGCGAAGTTCCTGCGGCAGCAGCGCCACAAAGTTTTCGGCCGTACTGGCGCTGGTAAATGTGATCCAGTCAATACGGGATTCTTTCAGCGCTGTGAGCACATCAGCAGGAAGGCTTTGCGGCTTAACTGTGCGGTAAATGGCAATATCATCAACGACGGCGCCTGCGGCAAGCAGAGCATCCCGCAATGCGGGCCGGGCGATATCCGCTCTTAATAACAAAAAGTGTTTACCTGCGATGTCAGGCAGTTTGTTTTTGATGGCGGCCGCAAGTTCCTCGCCGACAAATTTCTCCGGCAGCACATCAGCCTGAATGCCGATGCGCATCAGCGCATCAGCCGTGGCCGGGCCAATAGCGGCAATGCCGAGATCCGCCAGTACTCGCGCATCACATCCCTGTGCACGCAGATGACGCCACATGGCATTAACTCCATGAACGGATGTCAGCACAAGCCAATCATATTTGCGCGATCCCTGGCGCGTACACAAGTCACGCAATGCATGATCAACGCGGTCCTGATGATCCGGTTCCGCAAGTTCAATGGTGGGGGCCTCAAGAACATCCGCGCCAAGTCCTGCTAATTGACGCGATAATTCGCTGGCCTGCTGGCGTGTACGCGTCACGATGATTTTTTTGCCAAAAAGTGGTTGATGCTCAAACCAATTCAGTGTGTCACGTAGAGAAATTACCTCGCCGACAATCGTAATGGCCGGCGCGGTTATTTTGGCGCGTGCCGCAGCATCCGCAATGGTTGCGATGGTTGCCGTTACGGTGTGTTGTTTCGGATGGGTGCCCCAGCGAATCACGGCCGCCGGAGTATCGGGCGACATTCCGCCGGCGATGAGCCTCGCAGCAATGTGCGGCAGTGACTTAACACCCATATAAAAAACAAGAGTGCCCTTGAGCTGCGCCAGTGCCTGATAATTGACACGCAGCGAACCTTCGGCCGCATCTTCCCGTTCGTGGCCGGTGATGAGCGTGATGGTGCTGGTGATGTCGCGATGCGTAACCGGAATGCCCGCATATGCCGGCGCGGCAATACCAGAGGTGACACCGGGAATAACGACAAAAGGAATGCCCGCCTGATGCAGATATTCGCCTTCTTCTCCGCCGCGGCCAAACACATACGGATCTCCGCCTTTTAGCCGCGCGATAACATGAACATCCGCACGCTTGGCTTCTTCTACCAGCAAGGCGTTGATTTGATCCTGGCTGAGCGTGTGATGACTGCCTGATTTGCCCACGTAAATACGTTTACAGGCGGCAGGGCATATCTCAAGAAGTTGCGAGTTGGCAAGGTAATCATAAACAACCACATCTGCCTGGCGAAGTTTTTCCGCGCCGGCAATGGTCATGAGTCCGGGATCACCAGGGCCTGCGCCAATCAGATATACAGTTGCTGACATACGACTTCTTTTAACATGAACGCAATTAAAATTCGTAACTTTCCCCGGGTTTTAGCGGCAATCCCTTAATGCTCGCCTTTTTCTTAAGCTTTTTGGCAAAGACTTCAGCATCCTGCGTGATCTCCGGAAACGTATTGTAATGAATCGGAATCACCGCGCCGCACTGCAACATTTTAGCCGCAATACACGCATGGTCAGGCCCCATCGTATAATTGTCACCGATCGGCAGGAATGCCAGGTCAATTTCCCATAGTTTGCCGATAAGCTTCAGATCGCCAAATAACGCCGTATCGCCGGCAAAATACAATGTTGGCCCATCAGCAAGCTCAAGGACAAAACCGCCCGGCTGACCGCCGTAAGTGCCGTCGGCAAAACTTGACGTATGAAAAGCTTGCGTCAGCGTCACGCGGCCAAAGGGAAAATCATACCCGCCGCCGTGATTCATTCCGTGTGTGCGCTGAACGCCTTTTTTATCATAATAAACCGACATCTCGTAATTGCAGATGATCATGGCGTTCGTGCGTTTGGCAATGGCCTCTGCATCCTCAACATGATCAAAATGGGCATGAGAAAGCAGAATAAAATTCGGCTTTACCTTATCCGCCTTGATGTCGGCGAGTTTATTTGAGGTATAAAACGGATCAATCTGCACCACCTGCCGGGCATGAAAAATCTCAATGTTTGAGTGCCCGTGATACACAATGCGTGTTTTGTCGGCCATAACGAATCCTCCCTCGCAATTGTCATGTCGCCGGCAGGGGGCATCAGTCCGGCTTTATACGCTTACCGTTTGCTGAGACTGAACATATTCAACGGCGGTCTTAAACATCAGCAGGCCGCTGGGATGCCCACCACTGCGGGTAAAATCAGGCGAATTAATGGCGTCAACAATGCGTTCCGGATGCGGCATCAGGCCGAGAACCCGCCCCGTGACGTCACAAATACCGGCGATGCTCTCAAGCGAACCATTGGGGTTTTCCGGGAAATTGACGGCCGGTTTTCCTTCGGCATCAATATAGCGGAATGCGATCTGGTCATTTGCTTTGAGTGCATCAAGAATTTTTGGCTCGCGAACGGCAAAACGCCCTTCGCCATGCGCTACGGGAACCTGCATGCTCACGCCGGCCGGAATCCACTTGCAGTTTTTGGATTCAGAACGAATCGTCACCCAGCGATCTTCAAATTTTCCGCTGGTGTTGTAGGTCAGCGTGGTGGGGTGCCAGTCTTCCGCATCAAGCTGCGGCATCGGGCCCGGCAACAAGCCTGATTTAACCAGGATCTGAAATCCATTACAGACGCCGAAGATCATTTTGCCATCATCAACAAATTGCCGCAGGGGGGCCTTCAGATGATGTATGATCTGATTGGCAAAGATTTTACCGGAGGCGATATCGTCGCCATATGAGAACCCGCCAGGCAGGCCAAGTATCTGATAACCGGCCAATACGCCCGGATCTGCCATCACTTTATTCATATGCAGCAGATCAACATCGCCCCCGGCCAGCTTAAAAGCATGCGCCAGTTCGCGATCACAATTAGTGCCAGCAGTACGCAACAATAAAACTTTGACGGCCATACAGAATCCTTCTTGCCTTTATGCGAATATCCTTTCGAATATTTTACGGGATATTGCCGCACAGGGCGAGTGAACATGATCTGCGTATCTATCAAAATTAAGAAATGCTGGCAGGGGCCCCATCAAAATCACATGCCAGGTTCGGGCAGCATACCCAGTGGCCGGTCACCAACTTTAAGCAAATCAATACCGACAATGCGCCAGTCTGATTGTGGCTGATCCGCCCATTCAAGGCGCCATGTTGTTTGCACGGGGCCAAAATCGCTTTGCGTCAGGATTCTCAGTTGCGTAATGGCGGATGGCCCGGATATCTGTATATCAACATTTTGTATCGTGTTATTTTTGATTCCGTAAAGTTTCAGTCGAGATTCTATTTGTTCCTCGGCGGTTTGCCCCTGGCCGTACTTGATGACCGGAATATTGACTCCGGACTCAAAGAAATTCAGTATGGCGCGGACATCATGCCGTGTTGCCGCATCAGCAAGATCCTGATGCGCCTGATATAAACGTTCTGCTGGCGAAACCAGAATGGCCGAAAGTACTACCCACAAGAGCAAAATGGCCAGTAGGGCCCCGCCGGATATTTTTTCAATTTTATTTTTCTGCTGCCAGCCAAGCCAGAGTAAAAATACCCCAGCCGCGGCCAGGCATAACCAGTATCCCCAGTGCATTTCCGCAATCAATACGGGCACGCCGGCCGGCAACCTTATCGCTATCAGCATGTTCATGATGCATTGATCCTTGTGAGTTGGCGCATACTATAAAATCCTCCGGCGGGGCGGTAATGGGCCCAATGATCGTTATGACGTTGCGACCACGCCAGTTCCTTTATTGCCCCCTGCCAGGGTATATCCTTCAGACAGGATATCAAGCGCGCCGGTTTCCGGATGAATAATCAGCCCATGAACAGCTATATCCGTTGGCAACAACGGATGATTGCGGATGAGATCAACTGAAGCTAGCACGCTTTTTTGTACGGACTCAAAACCGCTGAGCCAGTGGGACAGGTTCAGGCCAGAGTTCTGAAGCAGGCGAATTGTGGTCTCCGGTACGCCGCGGGCCACAGCATGATCAAGAATCTGCTCAGAACGCAGGCCGGTCATGCCGCATTGATGGTGACCCACAACAAGAATTTCCTGGGCCCCTAGTTGGTATACGGCAACCAAAATAGATCGCATGACCGATCCGAACGGATGCGTCACGATTGCGCCGGCATTTTTAATGATCTTAACGTCACCATTTTTGATATTCATGGCATTGGGCAGCAATTCAATAAGCCGGGTATCCATGCAAGTCAGGATGACCATCTTCTTGGCAGGATAACGATCCGTCTTAAATCGTTCATAGGACTTGCTAGCCACAAAATCGCGGTTAAACGCCATGATCTGGTCGAGATTGGTCATTCAGATTTCCTCCACGTAAAAACAATCCCCATTCGCCAATCATAGGGGTGATGCAGCGACTTTTCAGGCATTCCTATAAGAATTTACCCCGGCATATCCCGAGTAAGACACAATTATACATAAGATATCTTATAGGACGTAGCAAAATACGGCGGGGGAGAGAAACTGGGGTTTGTTGTTTGGGTGCGGCCAAGTTTGCTACTTCTGTACCAGTATGATCATTGTTGAAAATGTGACAGGAAATATGATGTCTGAGTGATAATTCGGTACATCATACGGAATGGCAATTACTCATGCTCAAAGTCAGTTCAAATAAACGTTATTTAACGAAGGACGATGGCACTCCGTGGTTTTATCTGGCCGATACGATATGGGAATTATTTCATCGCACAACGCGTGAAGAGGCGGATCTGATTTTGTCTGATCGGGCGGCTAAAGGATTTACGGCCATTCAGGCGGTCGTTCTGGCGGAAATGGACGGCTTGCGAATACCTAATTCATATGGTCATTTACCACTGCATGAATGCGATCCTGAAAAACCAAATGAAGAATACATGCGACATGTTGACTGGGTTGTGGCCCGCGCCAATGAACTGGGAATGTATGTTGCCATGCTGCCCACGTGGGGCGATAAATGGAATCAATGCTGGGGCAAAGGACCCGAAATATTCAATTCTGACAATGCTTATTCCTGGGGCCGGTATCTGGGTACGCGATATCGTGATGCTGATGTGATCTGGGTTCTTGGCGGTGACCGGCAGATACATAAGCCGGAACATGCGGATGTGATTGATCGCATGGCCGAGGGACTTAAGGCCGGCGATGAGGGGCGTCATCTGATGACTTTTCACCCCAATGGCCAGTTCACATCCGCCCAGCATTTTCACAACCGACACTGGCTTGATTTTAATATGTATCAGACAGGGCACACTTTTGGCCGGGATAACTGGCGATCTATTATTGATGATTTCCTGCGCCTCCCTACCAAGCCGTGTCTTGATGCGGAACCTGGGTATGAACATCATCCTTCTGGTTTTAAAATTGACAACGGATTGCTGACGGATGTCGATTGCCGGCAATTTGCATACTGGGCTATTTGCGCCGGCGCATGCGGGCACACATACGGATGTCATGAGATATGGCAACTTTTTGATGTGGGGCGCGAATCCGCTACTCACGCATTCTTGCCGTGGCGAGAAGCCATGCACCTGCCGGGCTCAGGGCAGATGAAATTTGTGCGCCAACTGATTGAATCAGGCCCCTATTTGGACCGCATTCCGGATCTGAATATGGTTGTTGATGCGGATGATCATCAGGCGCGGCATATACAGGCTTGCCGCGGCAGCGATGATCGTTTTGTGATGGTTTATTTCCCTCTCAGCAAGACAATAAAAGTGAATGTGCATCATCTTGGCCGCCCTGTTCTCAGGGCGCGTTGGTTCAATCCTGTTAACGGGCAGTGGTTTGGCGAAATGATGATCGATGCCGCGTCTGATATTGAAGTTACGCCGCCATCATGGGCCGCCCCGGATGCTCTTTGGGTGGCCGATGCATAAGATATGATGCGTCACTGGCGATTTTGTATATAATACGGGCTCTTATTCAACTCCGTGAGGAAAGGGCCCTTATGGCGGCTTCGCTTGTGGATATTGCACGATCACTGAACGTGTCAATATCGCTGGTATCAAAAGTTCTCAACGGGCGGCTTGGCACAACCGGCGCAAGCGCAGATACCATTGCGGCCATACGTCAAAAAGCCGACGAATTGGGCTATGTCAAAAACTCCGCCGCCGCCGGACTTGCCACTGGCCGGCAGAACGTCATTGGCGTTTATATTCACCATCACGGCGTGCCGGGCTCCGGCATTGCAGAATCACTGGTACGCGGCATTGCCGAGGCCGCGCGCATCGGCCAGCAACGGCTGATCCTGACGTATTTTGGCAGTATTCAGGAGTTTGACCAGGCTATTGCGGAAATCACACCGAGCCGCATGGACGGCATTATCGTCGGCGGCGTGCAGCATTCAGAACTGGGAACAAAACTGGATCGTATCCGTAAAAGCGGGCTGCACGTTGTGACGGTCATGGATTACCCGATTCATCAGAAAATTGCCAACGTGGGTATTGATCAGGCCGAGGTCGGCCGAATTGGCACGCAGCATCTCGTTGATCAGGGATGCAAAAATATTGCCCATATTCAGGTCAGCCCGTTACGGCTTAAGGGATATCAACAGGCTCTTGAGCAGAATCATCTGCCCTACCGGGAAGAATATGTTCTGCCTGTACGGAATTATCTGCATGACACCGGCGTGGAGGTTGTTCAGGATTTGCTTGCGCGCCAAATTCCATTTGACGGCATTGCGGCGCAATCCGATCAGCAGGCCATCGGCGCCCTGCATGCGCTGATCAAAGCGGGAAAAAAAGTGCCGGCTGATGTCCGTATTGCCGGCGTTGATAATTCTCCTTTCTGTTCATTCTGCGTGGTGCCGATGACATCCGTTTCGCAGGAAGAATTTGTGCGCGGCGGCAAAGCCGTTGAACAACTACTTGCCCAGATGAACGGTAATGCCGTAGTGCAGATTTCTGTTGATCCGGTACTGCATGCACGCGCGTCATCTGCATAAATTTGCCCGCATGCAGTTGTCATTTCATATTTTTATGCGATAATCAACCGATTGATTACGTGACTTTCATGTCATTAATTCTCATTAAATGATGGGATGACGCATGAGGCTGAGCATTTCAACACTCGGTTGTCCTGATTGGGATCTGGCTACGATTCTGGACCGATTTTCGGCATATGGGTGTCAGGGCATTGATTTTCGCGGCATCGGCAATCAACTTGATATCACCTTGATGCCGGAATTTTTACAGGATCTTTCCGTAACGGCAAAAAGAATTGCTGACGCCGGCCTGACGGTTTCCGGCTTATCCACATCAATCTGGTTGTGTGACAGCGATAAGCTTCGCGCCAATCTTGAAGAAGCGCGCCGGTATATTCCGATCGCCCATGCGCTGGGCGTAAAAAACATGAGAGTGTTTGGCGGCGGGCCGGTACCCCAGATCGGCATCGCAAAGGCCGCGGCCGTAGGCGCACGCACATTACAGCAAATCGCCAGTCTGCCGGGCGCGGAGTCGCTCAACTGGCTCCTTGAAACGCACGACCATTGGTCGCGCAGTCAGGATTGCCTGCAATTACTTCATCTTGCGGCCGTGCATAATTCCGGATTGATCTGGGATATTGAACACACAATTCTTGAAGGTCACGAAAATCCCGTCAATACCTATGAATCATGCCATGATAAAATAATATATGTTCATATAAAAGATGCAATTGCGGATTCCGCAGCCAAAAATAATTGCAGAATTGTATTGCCGGGCGCCGGAGAATTGCCGCTTAATGAATGTATTCGCCGGCTCAATCATGGCGGTTACGACGGCTGGTATATGTTTGAGCACGAAAAACGCTGGCAACGCCATCTTGAAGAACCAGACATCGCATTTCCGGCCTACATTCAATGGATGAACTCGCTATGACAGGCATTACCCGGATTGCCGCCAGAATAACGCCGGCCATTCAAGTTCATGTTATGCAAAATAAGCAGCAGGATCGCCGATTCGCACGATCATCACGGCCGTTTCGTTGCCGCGCTTGGTATTAAAAAATACATTTTGGCCATCAGGCGAAAAGATCGGATGCGGATGATACGGATGTGTATCGCCGCCGGCCGAACCAAGCACAACATGTCGGCCAGTGGCCACATCAATGAGCAAAATAGACCGGTTTTTATCATCATTTTCCCACCCGTGGCCGGGTAAATTCCACGTACCGGTGGTATCGGCGAGCGCATATCGGCCGTCGCGCGAAATATCGCAATGCCAGCAGCGATCATTGCTGAAAATCTGCTTTGCCGCCCTGCCGTCCGCAAAAACCTGCCACAATCCGCGCGGCCCTGCCGGCGAGCAGCCGTATGCCACGGCGAGCCCGCTTGCGCCAAGAAATCCCCAACGTTCATGGCCGACGTTGAGAAAATACTTCGGATCATCCGATTTTTGATCAAAAACGCAGCGCCCTTCCGGCGCAAGACGTTCATGCCATGCCCATACGCGGTCGGGGATCTTTTCCGTAGGGCCCTCATGGCAGACCCCTACCCAATTTTCATCACCGGGAACATAATGAGCGTGGCCCACGAGCCATGATTTTTTCATCAGCACACGGACTTTGCCTGTATCTACATTTATTTCATTTAACGTAGAAACATCACCCTGATGCTCAAGGATCAGAGCTGTTGTGCCATCGCTGCGAATGCTGGGGATTCCGTAAAGAACGGCCCCCGCGTCCGGCCGATAAATCGGTGACGGAAGCCTGGCGTCATACTGGCCGGGATCAATCAAATAAACGGCCTGATTGTAATTCAGCATCAGGCGCGAAGCCTGATACGCGATATCAAAAATCAGATGTTTATCCGAATCATGAACAGGGTTTACCTGAACAATCGTTTTAACATCGCCGTCATGCGCCGCCAATCCTTTGGCCACAATACGCCGGCCATCCTGATCCTGCTGAACCATCAACACCCTTCCGTCTTTTGTAAACGGATTGGCATGCGGATACGGAAGGTAGGCGCTTTGGCAAAGCAACTCTGGAGATGACATGCGTTTCCTTTTATTCGCTCGACATGACAACAAGAACCGGTGAATCCGGCACCGTTATTTTCTTCAGGATAATCATATTGCCATTCTTTTCAAATTTTAATGTGGTGCGAACATCTGTCATCATATCAACAGCTTCTACTTTTTTTACCGATGTTGTAGCTGATATTTCGAAATCCGCCGCTCTTGGTAATAAATCACCATCGGCGCGCTCAGTTGACCAGACCGCGAAGGCCTGCTGATTTTTACCGTTATTGAATTGATAGGTGGTGATATCGCCCGGCGCGGTCATTTTGACGTCATCCCATACAATAGGCCAGCGATCCGCACGATCAGGAAGTGTTTTAACTTTAATTTCACCCCATGATGCGGCTTGCCATTCCGACAT
Source organism: uncultured Phycisphaeraceae bacterium (assembly GCA_964610975.1). Lineage (GTDB taxonomy): Bacteria > Planctomycetota > Phycisphaerae > WQYP01 > WQYP01 > CAZSYN01. The sequence goes on along the minus strand of CAZSYN010000001.1, from coordinate 216,033 downwards.
GATTTTATTGACTTTCTGTAATGCGTAATAGGACGGTTTTGGTTTCCAGTCGGCATCAAGCAAACCAAAATTATTTTCGGCATCGTTGATATTGCGCCCGTCATTCTTCAAATCGTAAATAACCGAAATTTCAATACCAAGCCCCATGCATTCAACGACCCTGCGTTGAAGATATTTTGCCTGCGCACTGGGCGTAAAGCCAGCATACATGCCTTTGGTAACAGGTTGATATGTGCTGTATCCCCACTCTGTCAGCCAGAATTGTTTGGGGCCGTTATGTTTGGCGGATTGCTCACGGTACATTCTGATCTGTGAGGCAAACGTTCCTTTTTCATCAGCCGTTATAATGCCATCACGCTTAAGATGGCCGGCGGTAAACGGTACAAGTTCCGGTATTTGCCTAAACGAGTACGGATGATCCACGATTGCATCAACTTGAGGCGACACGCCCATTGCCAACTGGCGGAAATTCACCGGCGCCACGGAGCCCAAACCAGCAACTTTAGCGTCAGGCCGCACGGCCTTGATCGCCGCAGCCGCTTTGTTCAGCAAAACCACATATTGAGCCACCCAGGGAGAATCGCCCATGCCATTCCACATTCCGCCATAATATTTTGAATAACCGAAGTTGGCCGGCTCGTTCATAATCTCAAAATGCGTAACTTCAGGCAATTCTTTTGCCACATATGCCGCATAGGCTGCAAAGGCATCCGGATCATATACATCGTCATAAAAACCGGTCCCTTTTTCGGTGCCTTTTCCATGCGTGGTGGCATTGATCAGCATGATGACATTGACATTATGCTTACGGCACGCGGCCACCCACTGGCGAACTTCATTGCTTAATCTGTATTTGCCTTTTTCATATTCAACATTTCTCCACGTAACACCGTCACGCGCCCATCCTGCGCCGCTTTCTGCGATAAGCCGGGCGGTTCTGTCATATTCTTCTGGCTTACTCCACCAGGTAAAGTGACAGGCAATTCCCGTGCGAGATTCCTGCGCTTTTGCCGCATGACTCATCACGATGCAGGAATACGCACATACGGAGGCCAGCAATAGCTTACGCCAGTTTTTCATCGCAACCTCTATCAGTTATGTATTGTTTATAAAATAACAGCCACATCAAAGTGGCTGCTGTATACAAATGAATTGACTGTTATTATTCAGAATCGACCATTCGCATCAAAGAACCAGTGGTTTTTAGCGCGTGCTGAATAATAACCACCCAACGCGCGATCATCATACATGCTTGCGGAAGGAGATGTCACCGATGACGCGTGGCCATCAGCCCACAAGACATTGCTCACATAATTGTTAATGCTATGACGCGGAAACGCGCTGCCCTGGCCAAAATCTCTCCACGGATTGGCGTAATACCATCCGTGATAGTTTGTTCCATTAAGAATAGCGTTATCTACAAGTAGTATTCTGTCGGTCGGCTGAGAAAGTGAACTATATTTTAATCCCAGGCCGTCATTGAGCGTTCCGTATGCGCGACTGTTCATGCCCTTTTGATTGTATCCGTAACTGATGCGGCGCTGGCAGAAGCGAAGAGCATAGGAACCAAATGAATCACCGCCGACGGAAACATCGCTCGGACAAAACAGCGCCTTTACTTTTGTGAGGTCCACCTTATCCTGTGTTGTCGCGCTGAGGACGCCAAATACCTGATGATACCAAGTATCGTAGGGATTGCCCGCCACCAGTTCCAGTGCAGGAGTCTTATCATCATTCTCCGCAGAATAGGTGACAAACATAATGCCAAGCTGTCTTAAATTGGAAAGACAAGCCGTGCTTTTGGCCTGCTCGCGCGCCTTACTTAATGAGGGCAAAAGTATGGCGATAAGAACAACTATAATCGCAACCACGACCAGCAGCTCAATTAGCGTGAATGCGGATTTGTGAACGTTATTTTGTCTCATCTTCGCACCTTTGCATTAGTTTACTATATGCCGGAGATGACAAGAATACATAAACAATATTGAATTAATGATTAGCATGATGACGCTTGCTTAGCAGCGCCAACGCGCCAAGTCCGACGAGGGACAGCGATGCGGCCTCGGGAACTGCTATCGTCAAGTCATCAATAGAATACGATAATACCGTATTTGCTGTTGTCTCATAACCTCCAAATTGCAGGGTTCGGCCGGAAGTTGTTGCATTATTGCGAAATCTCAGCCCTGTCTGAGTAAATGTGTTAGTACCATCGTTGATCGTCACATCCCATGTGGGGTAATTATTGGCCAGGCTAAAGGAGCCTGCTACGGGATGAACCGTTACTGAGATGCTATACACGACGTTATTCGCAAGAACAATCCCTGTGTCGGTCCAGATTGTATTACCGGTGCCATTTCCATCACCGGATTGCAGGCGGAACGTGATATTGCTGGTTTGGCTCGCATAACCACCGGCATAAATAATCCACGATGTCGCGGCAGAACCGGTTCCGGCTGACGTATTGTTGTCAAAAAAACGGATAAATTCGCTGGTATTTGTCAGGCTGCGATCGGACAACGCCGAATCAAGCCGGAATTTGAATGATACGGTATGCGTCTGCGTTGTATCAATGCCGCCGTTTGCCAGTGTCGCGTATGAACGAACTTCGTGTACGCCACCCTGAACGTTGCTGGTGCCGTTTGTAAAATCAACATTCAGATAATTGCCGCCAGACGCTGTCAGCGGAGACGTGTTGATGACACCCGTGCGGTTAACGCCTGTTCCCAATGCGCCTTCTACACGCTGAGACCATGCAGAACTCCATCCGTTTCCGTTTGTTCCTTTGAATGAATCTGATGTGGGCGCGCCGCTGCCCGGATTATATGTTGCGGTATTATCGTTACCGCCTGAAAAATCAGTTCCCACCATGGTTGACGCTTGAACGGCTCCGGCCGCGGCCATGGAAATGATCATTGTAACAGTTGCATATCGCATTAACTTTTCTCCTATTCTTCCTTTTGTTGAACTACTTCCGCCAATGCATTGCGTATATGAATCAGTGGCGGCCAGCGGATGTGTTTACGAACGGGCTATTGTGGACTCACCGCACCAAACGGAAACAGATTCCGGTTCTATCAGCAACGGGCGATCCCAGTTTTGCCCGCGCGACATAATCCAATCAAGACCGATTTGCAGATACGGCGCGGGATCAGGGATATCAAGAGTTGTAATTGACGGCAAAGACTGCTTGGCAATCCGTGTCTGGTCGCATGTTGCAACGGATATATCCTGCGGCACTCTGATTCCATGATCCACCATTACGCGCATGGCCGCACGCAATGTTTCAAGCGTCGTGCTGATCATGGCCGTAACTTCGCTGCCCGACCCGATGATCTTCTGTTCTATCAGCCGTTTGGTTACTTCCATTGCCTTGTCATCGGCAGGCGCCATCACCTCAACCGGCTCATCAAATAACAGACCGTCAACATGATGCAATTTGATGCCGGCCTGCCATGCCGCGATACGCTGAGATATGACCGGATGACACGGCTGAGTATTCAGCATCAAAAGATGACGGTGTCCCAGATTCACAAGATGCGAGACGATTTGCATGACCGCATCTGATCTGCCGCTCTCCACACAAGGGATGCCAAGATGCGTCAGATCATGATAAACCGTTACCAGCCGATCTTTATTTTTGGCCAAACGATCCTGCATGACCTGCGGCATATCACTTGGCGGCAACATAAAAATGCCGTCAAAATCGCCATCCAGAACGTCCATAATGACCGGATCATGCCAACTTGTATAACTTACCGGCCTTACCACACCTTCTTTTTCCGCCACCACCTGGCTGAGCCTGCGAAACAGATTCAGAAGGCTCGGAGATTCAAATGCCGGCATTAAGCAGGCAATTTTAAGCAGATTTTTTGAACTCGTGCTGCGACTGTGTGTTGATTCACGCTTAATCAGGCCCGTATCAATCAGATATTGCACAGCGCGGCGGGCCGTCATGTGGCTTACGCCAAGCTCGGCCGCCAGTTTGCGCTCACTGGGTAAATCTTCTAGCGAATAATCACCCGCGTGAATCCGGCGCTCAAGCACACTGATTAATTGCTGATACTTCGCCTTCATGTCTTCTTGCTATTACCAGAAAGGAACAATTTTGTTATAGATCAAAGATGTTATAGATATACCCTATACAAATTGGAATGCAAATATTTTTTCAAATAATCTATAACAATATTGCCACTATTCGTTTTTGCGTTGAATTAATCCAAAAACAACCAATTATACTTTTACGCGAATATTATGGATTAAAGATGACGGCGTTTATGGCCGGCTTGAAGCGCGGGCGGTGGTCAACCCGTCAATAAGCCTGCCCTCAATGCAGATTCGGCAAAATGGAGTTGTTGAATCTTGAATGCGCTCGACAATCCGCTTAACGGCAAAGCGCCCCATGACATCGGAAGGTATCTGTATCGTGGTGATTTGTTTGAGTCCGGGCGGAACAGGAACCGCATCAAAACCGACCAGAGAAACATCCTGCGGTACTTTAAGTCCGCAATTTTCAAAATGCCTGTACCATTGATATCCCAGCAGATCATTGCTGCAAACCCACGCCGTGACCCCGCGGCGCGTGACATCTGTAATTCTTTGCACAATTTCTTCATTGGCATGCAGTGCGTTGAGCTGCGGATCTGCAATATCAATATCATATTGCAGGCCGTATTGCGTTAAGGCCTGAACATATGCCGCAAATCGCGCCAACAACCACGACTGGCCGGCGGCATCGCCAAGAAAACCGATTCTACGATGTCCCTGGGCATACAGGTGGCCGATGAGCATGCCGACTGCATGGGCCGCATCAAGATCAATGCTGTCAATGAGTTGCCCCGGATAACGATGCATAATGGTGACGCACGGATACTGCCTGGCCAGACGATCCACAACTTCGCGCGGAAAATAATGCTGAAGGATCACGCCGTTAATCCGCCCTTCTCTCAGAGCGGGAGGTTGATGATCGGAATCCGCTATTTTTTCGCGCTCAGAGAGCGGCACGCAATGCACCATGACGGTGGCATTGACTTCATGTGCGGCCTCGGTCATGCCGGCTAAAAAACCCAGCAGGTGAATATTGCATCCTGCCTCAATTCCTTCATCCGTCTGAATCAGTGAAGCGAGTGCAAAATTTTTATTTCGCCCGCGCGGCTTTTTATCAAGACGCGCCGAGGCCGGCCGATACCCAAGCTGCATGGCCATGTTGATGACCTGCGCACGAGTTTCCGGCGGAATCTCCGGCGCATTGCGCAGGGATTTACTTACCGTCGCTGTGGACAGCTTAAGCTGATCGGCAATGTCGCGTTGACTGATCGTCATAAGATCTATTCTACATCAAGTGTACACAATAACAACAAATTACGAAATATTACGTAATATTTATTAAAAACAAGACTTTAGTTTGCGTCTTAAATATTTATTTATCAAATTGTTATATCGTTTTTAATGACAAATAAACAAAAAGTTGTTTTTAGGAAATTTGATGATATAGTAAGAGTGTTGATTTTCTTGGTCACCTGCTGGTAACCCAAAATTAAGCACATATCTGAATTTGATCCGCATAATCAGAGGTGTAGTCTTCGTTTTTTTCGCCGGTTATAAAAATGCCCTAATAATTGCGTTAGCACTTAATAACTTATTCATTGAAAAAGGGAGAAGAATAATGAACTATGGATATTTGCCGGGATGCCTGCTTGCGTCAGGACTTCTTGCTCAGGCATCATTCGGCGCCATCTGGGAATTTAATGAGAATGTCAACGAAGCCAATAATCTGATTAATAGCACGGCCAACGGCAGCGTGACGTATGTTGACGGCGCAACGCCGAACAGCAAAGCCATACAATTTACGTCAAGCACCAGCGATTATGTCAGGCTGCAAAATAATCAGATTCTCAACCTATCTGAAAATACGGATTTTACGATTGAACTGGTGTTCAAGATCAATGGCGCCAGTGCGGATACTTCTGCCACAAACTGGATTATTTCCAAAAATTACGCCAATGCATCAGCGCATGGCTGGGGTATTTACTGGAATGATTTAACCAACAGCACCGTGACCGCCGGCACTGTTTCGGCCATTTTCGGCGGCAGTACTGCGCTGACGTCCACGGCCACGGTCAATGACGGTAAATGGCACGCTATCGCCATTACTCACGCCAAAGACAGCGGCAAATATACGCTTTATGTTGATGGCGTTGAGCAATCAAGCATTAACTATACCGGCGGCGCAGTCAGTTCGGATTATCTCTACATCGGCACGGGTTTTGGCTGGCAGACTTCACGCGATTTTATTGGCGCGGTTGATACATTCAAGATCTCTTCGGCCGTACTTGAGCCAAACAGTTTTTTATCGGTACCGGAACCGGCGGCACTGGGATTATTCTCCGCCATTCCGATGGCCATGATGCTCAGAAAAAAATAAACGCCGTTTCGGATGCTACAATCAGTGTCGGCATGTTTTGTTCTTGAGGTGATGTCTTGATGCCATTGCGTTTTAATTTCGCCTATTCCACGGCGGTCATGTTGACTTTGAGCGCTTCTGTCGCTTTTTCACAGGAGGCGAATTATCAGGATACCGTTCAATCACGGTTTGAAAATATCACGGCAATGGTTGAGCAATCTGAATCACTGGCCAAAGAGCTTGGCAAATCCGGAAAAAATGATGCATATACCCTCATGCACCAGATGCTTATCACGCGATTTACAAACTGGCTTCGTGATGATGTTCGGAATAATCGCAAGGAAATTGCGGCGCTTGAATTTGTCGGTCTTGAGCGCATGCTGCCGCGCGTGATTCGCTACCAGAAAACTCTGATTGACGGATCGGCTCAACCATTGGCCGTGCCAAAACGCGTTGCGAATGATTTGCCTGCGCCTTCGGGCATGCAGCTTACTCAAAGCGTGGTGTGGCCGGACGGGCGAATTGAAAAAGATCGTCCGGTGTTTCTCTTTGGTTTCGGCGCATTTAATACCATGCGCAAGGATATTACCTGGCTGGGCGATCTGGGAATTAATTTTTCTCAATCAGAACTGGGCCCCCGCCATGTTCTGCCGGCCAAAGATTCCTGGAATCAAAATGCCATCAGCGATTTCCGCACATTTATGACGGAATCTGAAACAAAAGGGATTCTGGTTGATCTGCTGGTTTCCCCACATTACATGCCGGACTGGCAATTTCAGGATCATCCTGAATGGCGTACTCACCTGGGCGGTTTTGTGCGCTTTCCCATCAGTGATCCGGCCGTGAATGAATTTTTGAATCAGACCAATGCCCGGATACTGCGAGAGTTTGTTGATCTTCGCAATCCGTGGTCCGTATGCATTGCCAATGAGCCAGTGGCATTCAAGTGGAGTCAGGACAAAACGGCGACGTTGAAATTATGGGGCAAATATCTTTCCGGACAATACGGAAATATATCCGCGCTCAATAAACGTTTGCATACAAAATATGCCTCATTTGCGGATGTTCCGGCATATCTTGAACCGCCGGCACGTCCGCTCCCGCAGGATGCGGCGCTTTATGACTGGATGCGTTTTAACGATCAACGGCTTGCCGCGTGGATGCAGTCTCTGCAAAACGGTGTGGCTTCGGCCGCGCCGGGGAAACCAACTCACATCAAAATGATTGAGCGAAGTTTTCAGCTATTTGATCTCATGCAGGGTGTTGATCTTGATCTGTTTTCGCGTGTCGGTGCGCTGGCGGGTACGGATATCGGCATGGGGTATTCGCCGCCGGATGCAAAAAAGCGGGGTATTCTGCTTGATCCGACAAAAGGCATGCTGGAGTATTCGCTGTTGCGATCAAGCGCAGGCCGGCCTATCGCCAATACGGAAAATCATATTCTCCGTGATCGCAGCGATGAGGAAGTGCCGGTCAACCGCGTCGCCGCATCGGTATGGCTTGAGGCAATATCGGGCATGAGCGCTTCGGCGGCGTGGACGTGGGATCGCGTCAATAGCACCAACAGTACGTTTTTCGGATTATTCCCGCATCGGCCGGATGCCATGGAGGAATACATGCGGGCCGGCCTTGATCTCATGCGGCTGATGCCGGAAGTTTCTCAGATTGTTAATGAGCAGCCGCAGGTTGCGGTGCTTTATTCGCGAACCTCCATGTTGCGTAATCCTGATGCGCCAAAATCACTCTTTGCCGCTTATCAGGTTTTGAATCAGACCGGCATTCCGTTTGTCGCCATAACAGAGCAAACACTCTCTGAGAGTGATTTTCAGAAACGTTTTCCGCAGGTGCGCGCTATTGTGCTGCCCGGCGTGACTCACATGCCAGACAATACGTGGGCGGGTTTGGTTTCGTATCTTAAAACAGGATTTGCGGCCAACGAATCGGCATTGATCAATATCGGTGACGGCCAGTTGCCGAAAGATCCTTACGGATACGACCGCGGCGATGATATTTTTTCCGACAATCAGATTATCAGCATGCAGGTATCCGCGGATAATCCGGACGCCATGCCTGAACGTCTTAAGCAATCACTGGGTCAACTCGGTATCAAGCCCGCATATTGTTTTGTTGACGCGGCCACGGGGCATGCGATTGAGAACGTGGTGATTCGCGGTACGCATTCAAAAACGCCTCTTGTTTTCATCGCCAATATGAATGATAAATCGGTTCAGGGCGTGTGGCGATCAAGCCATGGCACCACGATGCGGCAGAGCGATCTTATTGCTCCTCCGGCACAGCCTGACGCACAAACCACGATGACTCTTGAGCCTCTTGAAGTACGCATGGGCCCTATCATCGCAGCTCCGTAATGAATACGACAAAAAGTGCTCTCAAAACCATATCCTGATGATATACTTTGTGGAGTAATGAATATGCTTCCTGCACATGATCCCAAATCAGCAAGTCACGATGTGATGTCAAGGAATAAGCGTAAAGGATTTACGCTTATTGAACTGCTGGTCGTCGTGGCGATCATAGCCGTTTTAATGGCGATATTGCTGCCGTCACTGGCCAATGCGCGCGAACAGGCTAAAAGCGTGGTCTGCGCGACGAACATCCGCCAGATTTCTCTTGGCCACACCATATATGCCGACATGTATAACGGAACATGGCCTGGCGGCGCCAATGGCAACATCGGCGACTGGACAACCAATACCTATTGCTGCTGGGTGCCAAGCGGTTACGCAGGCAATACGCTTTTTGATGTAAAACGAGGATCGCTCTTTCCCATTGTCAATAGTGCGAAAGCCTATTTATGCCCCAGCGACCAGAAGCCGGCCAACGGTCAGTTGAGCTATTCTATCAACAGCAGAATTTACAATACGTCTTTCAGTATTCAGCATCCCACCGTCAGTGTTTATTATTTTCAGCCGCGCCGAATCACGAAAAATTTTGCGGATATGATTATTTTTGTTGATGAGGGCGGCCCGAACGACGGCTATTTCACCCCGATTCGCAGCGTGTACGGCAATACTTCAACGGGCCTTGATACTCCGAAATGGTATCACAATGGTAAAGCTAATTTTGGTTACCTTGATGGCCATGTTGATGTTGTCAATAACACGGACAAAAAGGTTGTCGGCTGGAATAACACCAGTTGGTTACCGATGACCAAATGGCTTCCGGAATGATCCATCTTTGCTGAAGGAAAAATAGGCCGGGTAAAACCGGCGGATGATATAAAAGAAACGGCCATTGACTGGTCGTTTCTTTTATTTGTATTTGATTCCTACAATTCCTATCTGTATTATAATTGAATGACTATTGTATGGCACGCGAATCAAGTATCTCAGACAGACAGGTCGGCCGTGACACGCACGCGGGGCGCGATTGTGTGGCTGACGGGGCTTTCTGGCTGCGGTAAATCCACAATTGCGATGGCTCTTGAGAAATCATTGCTGGCCAAAGGTTATGGCGCCTATGTGCTTGATGGCGATAACGTCAGGCATGGGTTATGCCAGGATCTTGGTTTTGCGCCGCAGGATCGCACGGAAAATATTCGGCGCATCGGCGAAGTGGCCAAACTCTTTGCGGATTCGGGACTCGTGGCCATTGCCAGCTTTATCAGTCCGTATCGGGCTGATCGCGATAAAGTGCGCGCGCTGGCGCCTGAGGGCGTATTTTACGAGATTTTCGTAGACGCCCCGCTGCCGGTTTGCGAAGGCCGGGACCCCAAGAAGCTTTACGCCAAAGCGCGCGCGGCCATTGCGGAAGGGAAAACGCCGCAGTTCACCGGCCTTGATGCGCCATACGAGGCGCCTGAAAAACCTGAACTGCATTTGCACTCAGATTCCGAGCCGACGGAAGTAAGTGTTGCTAAAATCATTGAGCTTTTGAAAAATCGTCAACGCTTACTGTAAGAGAATATGATGACAGAACTTTTCGTCGATTTGCATACGCACTCCACGGCCTCTGATGGCACGCTGACGCCGACGCAGTTAATGCGCAGCGCCAAAGCGGCGGGCCTTGCGGGTATTGCGTTGACGGATCATGACACCGGCAACGGACTTAAAGAAGCCGCGGCCGAGGCGCAGGTTCTGGGATTAAAATTTGTGCCGGGCATTGAAATTTCGGCCGAGTTTCCCACGCCGGGACAACTGCACATACTAGGACATTTTATTGATCCGGATTCGCCGGCGCTTAAGGAAATGTCTGTTCAACTGCTGGCCGCGCGCGATGCGCGCAATCCCAAAATTGTCGCGCGGCTCAATGAACTCGGTTGCCGTATTACGATGGCGCAGGTTGAGGCGATTGCGCGGCGCAATGTTCCGGCCGGCAAACCGGTGGTGATTGCACGTCCGCACATCGCACAGGCCCTGCTTGAGGCGAATTGCGTGGCCAACATCAAGGATGCTTTTGATACCTACCTGGGCACAACCGGCGCGGCCTATTTTTCAAAAGAACGCCTGAGCCCGCGCCAGGCGATTGATTTTATTCATGCGGCCGGCGGATTGGCGACTGTTGCGCATTCAGTGCATCTGAAGGCGGAAAACCACGCGCACCTTGCCAACATCATCAGCAATTTGGCTGACGCGGGTATTGACGGCATTGAGTGCTGGCATTCGGATCATGATGAACGCATGACTGCGCTGTGTCTTGAACTGGCCAAAAAATACGCGCTGATACCCACCGGCGGTTCTGATTTTCATGGCAGTCCCAAACCGGATGTTAAATTAGGACTCGGCCGGAGTAATGTGCGCGTGCCCATTGAAGTGCTTGATCGTCTTGAAGCAAAATACAGGCAAATCAGGCATCGGGAATTTGTATAAAATCGGCGCATGCAGCAAGGAATCATGCCATGAATCAGCAGGTGATGTTTTCCGCGGACGAACTTGCCTCAATCAACGACAAGTTTAATAATGCCGATCCCACAGAGATTGTGCGCTGGGCGATTGATTACTTTGGTCCTCTTTCGGGCGGCATTATCCTTACCAGCAGTTTTGGCGCCGAAAGCATGTGCACGATTCATCTTGCTCAACAGGTTCTCCCGGATATTCGCGTGGTGTTTATTGATACGGGCTATCTGTTTGAAGAAACAATTCGCTTTAAGCAGGAAATGGCTCAGCGCTTCAATTTGAATATTGTCGAATATCGCGCCAATCATGATCCGCTGACGTGGCTGAGCATCAACGGCGAACCGGACCCTGCACATCGGAATAATGTTGAGGCCTGCTGCGCGGCCAACAAAAACGAGCCTTTTGATCGCGCGATGAGGGAACTGGCCCCGGCCGGATGGTTGCGCGGCGTGCGCGCGGATCAATCCGAAACGCGCCAGAACATGCATATTGTTCAGTGGAGTAAACGCAATAATTGCTGGGCCATCAGCCCGATTCTGCGATGGAATAACCGCCATGTTCACGCATATATGAAGCAATACGGCCTGCCGTATCATCCGCTGTGGGAAAAAGGATATACGAGCATCGGCTGCCGGCCGGAAACCTGCACCAGGCCGGTCACGATGGGCGATGATACACGCTCCGGCCGATGGGCTGGGCTAAGCAAAAAAGAATGCGGCCTGCACCTGGAGTAACCGCAAAAGGGGTGCGGTAAAAGCCGCATTTTGGGCGTAGAAAACAAAGCTCTATAAAAATTAAGCCGAAACATCAAGCATTCATGGGAACGATTTGCCGATAATCACCGTTTCGTTTTGTGGGGCAGTCTTTAACAGGTAATTTCTTTTAATTTTTTCAGTTTGAATGTATTGTGACGTCATTGAGTCGTTATCCTGCGGCCGTTCCGATGGCAATGAGGTGATATGCAACGCTATCGAGTTTTAGCGGTTGAAGATGATCCTGGGAACAAAATGGTTCTCTCTAACATTTTTCGGCTCTCCGGATGCATTGACGGAGTGTTTGAGGAAAATGGCGAAGCTATTTTGGATATTATCCGCACGGGTGATATTGACCTGGTGCTGATGGATATCACGCTGACTAACTCAACTCTGCATGACGAGCCGGTTGACGGCCTTGAGCTGACAAGACAAATCATCAAGATGCAACAGAATACCCCAATCAAAACACCGGTGGTTTTGCTGACGGCTCACTGCATGAACGGCGATGCGGAACGATTCCTCAGCACATCAGGCGCGGATGCATACATTGCCAAGCCGCTACAGGATATTGAGGGATTTATCGTGTGGCTCACATTGACGGTTGAAGAATTTCGCGCGCGTGGTTCCGTTAATGAATGTGAGATCGCCGGATCATCTATTTGACCTATTTTTAGTCCGTATGACAGGCACATCATCTTTCTCTTTTTTTCTCTCCGCGTCTCCGTGGCTCCGCGTGAAAAAAGAAGGCGGGATCTCACGCGGAGGCGCTGAGACGCGGAAAGAAAAATCAAATGGCCGCAGACGAAAGCTTATCGGTGCGAGATACAAAAAAGGGCGACCCGATTTCTCGGATCGCCCTTTTAATTTTTGCTGATCATCACTGCGGCATGCCGCAGGTATGATGCGCTCAGGCATTGCTGGCCGGAGCAGCCGGAGCGGCAGCTTCCGGAGCAGCGGCGGCCTTTTCGGCCAGTTCAGCTTCAGACTGAGCTGAAGTTGAGCGGCGACGACGCGGACGATCCTGACGGCCGCCCTCTTCGCCCTTGCCTTCATCGCCCGACTTGTGCGAGCGGCCGGCCTTGCCTTCAATCACGGCATCGCCAACTTCGCGAAGCACGATCTCAATGGCGCGCATGGCGTCATCATTACCCGGAATGGCGATATCAACCATATCCGGATCGCTATCGGTATCAATCAGTGCGATGACCGGAATGCCAAGCTTGCGGGCTTCCTTGATCGCATTGTGCTCGCGGCGAACGTCAACAACAAAGATTGCGCCCGGCAGGCGATCCATTGTGCGGACGCCTTCAAGGTTACGCAGAATCTTGCGATACTCGCGCTTGAGCGAGCTTTCCATTTTCTTTGAGAAGTTCTTGTGAACGTCCGGGCTCTGAAGAGTTTTTTCAAGCTCTTCAAGGCGCTGCAAACGGCTGCGGACGGTGCGGTAGTTGGTCAGCGTGCCGCCGAGCCAACGTTCGCAGACATACGGCATGCCGGCGCGCTTGCCGGTATCTTCAATGACCGAACGGGCCTGACGCTTGGTGCCAACAAGCACTACGTCTTTGCCGGCGGCAATCATTTTGTTGAGGAAACGCTTGGCGGCCAGCAAACCCTTGAGGGTTTCGCGGACGTCAATGATATGGATAAGGTTGCGCTTGCCGTAGATGTACGGCTTCATCTTCGGATTCCAGCGACTAGCGCGGTGGCCGAAATGAATACCAGCATCAACCAGGTCTTTAGCTAACTGAGCATTTGCCATGAGAGAAAGAACTCCAAAAGCAGCGGGTTCAGAATCGCCGATTCGCTTGAGGGCTCACCCTCAACAATTCTTAGTGCCGCTTAATTCGTGGGTTACGGCAACGTGGCCGAAGAACCCCGGATAAAAACAAAAAGCCGTCGCATTAACACTCAAGCGTTATTGCGATGGCCGCAACTTGAATCGGGACGGGTATTTTACGACGCAAGGCAAGAGGCGTCAAGTGGTTATAAATAGCATAGTCGCGTACCACCTGAACCGATATTTTGTCTTACAATCAGAAAAGTGAACCGGCTATTGGCGCGGCCACATGAACTCCAGCAGACGAATCTAAAAAAGCTGTCAGTTCACAAGCATTCCTAATTATAATAGATTTCTTTCCTGATGAAATATATATGACGGAAGGTTTTCCTTGCTCTGCCATTTTTCGTATATTTCGCCAAGTACCTAGGCTGATTCCATCCCAAGCAAATAGCCCGAAATCAGCATCTTGTAGCATTACATCATCTTTGGCAGTATAGAATTCACGACCTCGACTACGACCTGAGTATTCAACATCATGGCGAATCCAATTGCCAACATTATTGCGACATTTACCTGCCGTACAATAAACCTTTACTGCATGGTAGTTATGTTGCGCTAAATAAGATTGAGCAGCACGATCAAATCCATTGGCATCACCTACTAAAACGCACAATCCACGCTCTATAATATTATCAAGGCGTTGGGCAAGCTCTGTATTTATGCGAGATAACCGACGCGAACCACCGATAAATACACAACTCATGCGTTACTCCTTGTGCGAGTAACAGCCAAGAAATACACCCTTGACGCCCCAGCTTTCATTAACGCAAAAGTCACAGCGTTTGCTGTGGCACCCGAACGATATAAATCATCAATCAGCAAAACACCTTTTCCGTTAATTTTTGTACGATCAACTTCAAATGCGCCATCTAAAAGTTCACGTCGTTGTTCTTGATCAAAAATTTCTTTTAATGCTGAAGTTTCGCGTATCTTCCGGATTACTTCAGGAGAAAAACATTTATGCAATTTCCTCGCCAACGAAGCAGCAATGAGTGCAACAGGCTGTACGTTTCGAGTTGAAGATGGCGGCATTGGAATAATGATTTCAATACTTGCCAAAGTATTTGGCTTATTGGTAAAAAAATCAGCCATAATCTTCGCTATTTGATTCGCGTTCCGTTGCCCTCTATATTTGAGCTGATACACCAACTCGCCAAGCTCGGATCGTTGCGTGTCAAATTGCGGATGACCATTTTGATCATAACCGAGAAATTCGCTTGATGTTGTATGTACATCCAAAGTCCATCCGCGCCTCCAAGTTCCCTGAACCTCTCTTGGATTCATCATACGCTGTTCCAATCAGATTTAAATTAACCGAAACGATATTCCTATCACTGCATTCAAAAGCGCTCAATCAAAACAACACTTAATATTTTACACCACATAACGATAAGTCAAATACTTACAGGATCAAGGTTAATGGATTTTCGATCAGGTTTTTGAGCTCGGTCAGGAACTTGGCGCCGGTGGCGCCGTCAACGACGCGGTGGTCGGCGCTGAGCGTGAGCGACATGACCTGGGCCGGGACGATTTCGCGTTTGCCGGCGACTTCTTTAACGACCGGGCGCCATTCGGTGCCGCCGACGGCCAAAATCGCGGATTCCGGCGGGTTAACGATGGCCTGAAAATCCTTGATGCCGTACATGCCCATATTCGAGATTGTGAATGTTGAGCCTGACATATCCTGAATTTTGAGCTTTTTGGCCCGCGCCAGATCGACAAGATTTTTGAACTCGCCGGAAATCTGGCGGACTGATTTGCTTTGAGAGCCACGAATAACCGGAACAACCAGACCATCCTCAAGGCTCACGGCCACGCCAAGATCAACCGAGCCGTGCTGCGTGATGGCGGTATCAGTAAAGCTGGCGTTAAGGGCCGGTACGCGGGCAATGGCCGAGGCTACGGCCTTGATGACAAAATCAGTGACGGAGAGTTTCTCCGGAGCAAGCTGCTCGTTGACCTGCTTGCGAAGGTCAAGAAGTTTATCCATTTGAACGTCAATTGAGACGTAAAAGTGCGGAATGGTCTGCTTGCTTTGCAGCAGGCGGCGGGCAATCGTCTGGCGCATGGAGGAAAGCGGAATAGTTTTGCTTTCGAGCTTGGGCGCCGGCGCGGCCGGTACGGGAGCCGGGGCGCGGACTGCGGAACGTGGAGCGGATGCGGCAGGCGCTGGGGCCGGCGGATTTGCCGCGGCATCAAGAATGTCGCGCTTAACAATGCGGCCATCCGGGCCGGTGCCGCGAACTTGCGAGAGATCAACGCCTTTTTCTTCCGCCAAACGACGGGCCAGCGGAGAAACACGCATTTTGCCATGTCCGCCTGCGGCGGTTTGTTCATAACCTTCGTCAAATTCAGCTTTGGCGGGCGCAGAAGATTCCGCGGCCGGGGCAGGAGACGTAACGCGATGTTCAGGAGGTGCTGTTTCTTCTTGTGCCGGCGCGGCAACAGGCGCCGGGGCCGGGGTTGCTTTGGCGGGTGCTGAAGATGCTTTGTAATTGGCGCCGATGGCTTTGGCATCTTCGCCGGATTTGGCAACGACGACAATCACGCCGCCGACGGGCACTTTTGAGCCTTCGGCAACAACTTGTTTGGCGATGATGCCGGCCTCAAAAGCCTCAAGTTCCTGTGTGGCTTTGTCTGTTTCTACTTCCGCGATGATGTCGCCGGGCTTAAGGGTGTCGCCCTCTTTCTTAAGCCACTTGACCAGAGTGCCATCGGTCATGGTGTCAGAAAGTTTAGGCATCGCAATTTCAATGGGCATTTTACGTCTTCCTCTCTTTTGGTTCCCAGCCAGAGCCCTGCTGTGGCGCAGCCAACGTCAGGCAAGCGCCGAAAGGCCGTGGGGTCGGGAGCACCTGTATCGGCTTATAAACGGAAATTTTAATCAATATTCCTGTTTCCGAAAAGCGACTTAAAAGTCGCCTGATTCGCCATATACAGACGGATCATACAACATGAAGATCACAAGGCAACCCGATGCCGCCCAGGGATCATACACGTATCATATTACGCAATTTACGGAAAGTTGAAATTAAAGGGTCGGTGAGTCGTTTTTTTTGCATGAGACGAAGAGCCAGCAGCCGGCCTTTATCCGTCAGCACGGCCCGGCCAAGTTGAGGGGAGATCTGAATAAGCTCACCCCTGGCAAGTTCAGATAATAAATGCTCTACATCCGCCGTATTAAAACCGCACTGACGCGCCACGGCATCAGGAGCGAACGGATGATGCTTAATTGGCTTGCGAATGTACGCGGCGAGCAAAAATTGCTGCGCCTTATGTGAGAACCTCATAGCTGTTTCCGCGTCTGATATAAAAGAACCCGTAGAAACCCACGTAGCAATGGTACGTATTGTATCTTTTATAAGTCTTGTTGTGAATGATTGAGTGACAAGTTTTTCTTTCTTCATAAGCCCGGAAACGGTAGAGTGCAGAAAGAAGATAGCGGATAAAAATAAGTTAACTTCAGGAATTGATATATGACCGATGTACCAGCTCCCCTGCCGGAACTATCAGCCGAGGAAATGCATTCTGTCCAAAAACTGCAAAATGCCTATCACGATCTGAAAAATGAACTGGGAAAAGTGATCGTGGGGCAAAGCGCCGTTGTGGATGAGCTTCTTATCGCGCTATTTTGCAAAGGCCATTGCCTGCTGGTCGGCGTGCCTGGGCTTGCTAAAACCCTGCTGATCTCAACATTGGCGCGCACGCTGTCACTATCATTTAATCGCATACAGTTTACGCCGGACCTGATGCCTTCTGACATTACCGGAACAGAGGTGATTGATGAAGATCGCGCGACAGGCCAGCGCAAACTGCGATTTGTTAAAGGGCCGATCTTTGCCAATGCCATTTTGGCGGACGAAATCAACCGCACACCGCCAAAAACACAAGCTGCGCTGCTTGAGGCGATGCAGGAGCATCAGGTGACGGCCGGCGGTATGCAGCATCGTTTGCCGGAGCCGTTTTTTGTCATGGCCACGCAAAATCCCATTGAGCAGGAAGGTACGTACCCTCTGCCGGAAGCTCAGCTTGATCGGTTTATGTTTAATGTGCTGGTGAACTACCCGACGGAACAGGAAGAATTTGATATCGTGCGGCTGACGACTGCGCCGCGCCAGGTTGAGCTGCGTCATGTGCTTTCGGCCGAGGACGTGCTGGCGCTTCAGGATATTGTGCGCAAGGTACCTGTGGCCGATGCCGTTGTGCGTTACGCCATCAAGCTTGTGCGCATGACACGATTAAATCAACCGGATACGCCAAAATTCATCAAAGATTACGTAAGCTGGGGCGCCGGCCCACGCGCAAGCCAGTACCTTGTGCTGGCAGGCAAAGCGCGCGCACTGCTCAGCGGAAGACATTACGTAAGCACGGAAGATATCCGCGCGGTGGCATACCCGACGCTGCGACACCGCGTGCTGACAAACTTTAATGCCGAGGCCGAAGGCATCAAGGCGGACCAGATCATCAAAATGCTTATCGAGAACGCAGGGAATAATCAGCAGACGGATGAGAATTTAAAGGTGTTTGCGAAAAAGTGAGAAAGCGAAGAGCGAAGACCGAAGTCAGAAGTACGCTTCGGTCTTCGATATTCGTACTTCGCTCTTCGTTGGGTGTCAATATATGCCTGATCCCAAAGATTATCTTGATCCGAAAACCCTTGCGAAAATCGCCGCGCTTGATATTCGTGCGCGGCTGATTGTTGAGGGGTTTATTACGGGTATGCATCGCTCGCCATATAAAGGATTTTCGGTGGAGTTTGCGCAGCATCGCCAATATGCGCCGGGCGATGATATTAAATATATTGACTGGAAAGTTTTTGGCCGAACGGACCGCCATTACGTCAAGCAGTATGAAGAAGAAACGAATCTGCATTTGATTCTGGCCGTTGATGCCAGCGAATCCATGAATTACGCGGGAGCGCTGAGCGCCAGGCGCGGAACACTGGCCGAAAACGGGTGGTCAAAATTTGATCATGCCACAAGCATTGCAGCATCGCTGGCATATGTGGCACTGCATCAGCAGGATGCGGTGGGCTTGGCGGTTTTTGATGAAAAATTGCGCCACTATATCCGGCCGAATAATAACCCGAGTCAGTGGCGCGCGATCATTGATGATCTGGTGACAGTTCCGCGCAACACCAAAACGCAAACGGGGCATATCTTAAGCGAATTGGCCGAACAGGTGCGCCATCGCAGCCTGATCGTGCTGATCTCGGATCTTTTTGATTCCGCAGAAAACATCGTCAAGGGAATACAGCATCTGAAATATCGCCGGCATGACCTGGTGGTGATGCAGATTCTTGATCATGACGAACTTGCTTTTGATTTTGATCAAATTACGCAGTTCCGCGGACTTGAAGGAACCGGAGAACTGCTGACCGAGCCGCAGGCGCTGCGCGAAGCGTATCTTGAGGAACTCAATGCGCACGCGGATATCATTCGTGACGCGTGTCATAAACTGCATGTTGATTTTGTTCAGGTTGACACAAGTTTGCCGCTTGATGTGACACTGCCGGGATTTTTGGCAACGCGCGCAATGAGAATGTAGCAAAAAAAATGAGGAATGTAGTTCATTCATGTTAGTGACGGCGAACATACTTGCGATGGGATTTATGACGCCCTGGCTATTTGCGGCCGGGGCGGCAGGTATTGCCGTGCCGATTATTATTCATCTGCTCAACCGCCGAAAATTCAGAATTGTGACGTGGGCGGCGATGGTGTTTTTGCTGGCGGCACACCGGCGCAATGCCAAACGACTCAAATTTCAGCGCTGGCTGCTTTTGTTCTTGCGTTGCGCAGCGCTGATCGTACTTGCGGCGGCCATCGCGCAGTTGACACTTCAGGGCAAAACGCTTTCGTCATGGGTCGGCGCAGGTGAACAAACGGTCGTGATCATCTGGGATGATTCGTATTCTATGAATTATGCGCCGGAGCATGGCGCATCGCATTTTGAACAATCGCGACAGGCTCTTAGCGAATTTGTGAACGCACAGCCGGCCAGCGTGCGATTAGCGATTATCAAGGGAGCAACGCATCCTGAAGGAGAAGTAACGCAGGCCACGCTTGATCACAGCAGTGTGCGCCGGGCGATACAGGATGCGGCCCCTACCGACGACGGAACTGATTTACCGGCCGCATTTGAACGCGCGTCCGGCGTACTCAAAAATGTTCATACCGGCGCACGCAGTATTATTTTGATCACGGATGGCGCTGCGCAAACCGGCAATCGCTCGGCAGATTCTGAATTAATCAAAAAAACGCTAGCCGCCATAACGCCTGCGGCCAAGTTGCGCCTGGTCGATATGGGACAAGCGGAGCAAGGCAATCTTGGCGTTACGGGTCTGTCATTGCGCCGGCCTCTGATTACGGCGGGAATACCGGCGGAACTTGAAGTGCGCGTGACCAACGGCTCGCCCCGGCCGGTACTTGATGTGCCAGTGACGGTAACGCTTAACGGAACGCCAGTGAGTTCCGAGCGTATTGCGCGCATTGACGCGGGCGCAACACGAGCGCTGCTGCTATCCGTGACGATTCCGTCCGCGGGCCAACATACGATTGAGGCGCGTATTCCGGCTGATTTACTGCCGGTTGATGATGTGCGGCGGCTTGTTGTTGAGTGCCGCCGGGAAACGCCTGTGCTTTTGGTTGACGGATCGCCGGGCGACAATCAGCAACTGGGATCAACAACATTTCTTCAACTGGCCCTGGCGCCGGAACAGCAAAGCGCTGTTGTGTTTTCGCCGCGTGTTATTTCTGAACTTGAATTGCCGCATACGCCATTGAGTAGCATGGCGGCCGTTGTGCTTTCGGATGTGGGCTCTGTTGATTCCGTGACAGCCAAAAATCTTGAAGATTTTGTCCGCGGTGGCGGACTTCTGGTGATTTTCCCCGGGCCGCGTTCATTGCCGGAAGTCATGAACAGAAACTTTGCCACCCTGCTGCCGGTGACTATCGGCCCGGTTGTGCGTAGGCAATCCGGCGGAGGAGAGCCACCCGTTTCTTTTGACGCCAGTCATGATGCGCATCCGGTGCTTGCGCCGTTTGCGGCCGCCAGCAGCGCGGGGAAACTAGTCGGCCTGACCAGTGCGGAAACGCAAACGTATCTGCAATTGAATGTGAACCCGGAAACCGAAAGCGAAACCATTTTAAGATTCACAACCGGAACGCCTGCGCTCATCACACGAAGAATCGGCAATGGGCGTGTGATACTTTCTGCGACATCGGCCGATACGCGATGGACATCATTGCCGGCAAAGCCTTCTTTTGTGCCGCTGATGTGGGAATTATTTTATTTCGGGTTATCTCCCAAATGGCTTGGCGAAAGCATGACGCTGAGTGTGGGTGATCGTATCAATATGCCCGGCGATGCCGCACAACCGGGTCTCTGGAGCGGACCAGAAGGAACAACGCTGCGCGTTACGCTCATGACTGATTCTGGCGGACGCGGAAGATTAATCAGCGATCCGCTTAAAAAGGCGGGCGTATACGCATTGGCCGGAGGCGGCATTAAAGTTGCGGTTAACCCGCCGGAAAACGAAGCGGATATCCGCCATTTACCGGAAAAAGAACTGGCGGCCAAATTTGGCGCGGATAGCGTGCATATGCAATTAGCCGAGCAGGTTGCCGGGCATAAGGAGTCGCAGGATATCGGCCGGCCTCTGCTGCTGGCGGCGCTGTTTTTGTTTGCGGCCGAAACTTTCTGCGCGCGAGCGTTCAGCATGTATCGGAAAGCGGGCGGTCAGTCAAACGAAGGATGATGGTTGTTTTCGTCAGTCATTGAATTTCTTTTCGGCCTACAGAACATCCGTATGGCGGATGTCGGGCGGACGCATTTTGCATTTCAGATGCAGAACATCTGGTGGGCATTACCGGCCGTCGCCGCTCTGGCGATTCTGGGATACGTCAGCTATCACCACGTACCGGCCACACGAGGCCGGCGCATCAGCGCAGCGCTTTTACGCGGGACGATACTCGCGCTGTTGCTAATTCTTTTCCTCAGGCCGTCACTTGTGCTTGATCGGCAAACGCTCACTCGCTCGGTCATTGCCGTGTGGGTTGATAATTCGCTGTCAATGACTCTGCGCGATCCGTATTCGCGCGATGCCAAAATGCAGATGTTGCTCAAACAGATTGCCGTAAGCGCGGCACGTAAAGAAAAATTGACACGTTATGAACTGGCCGAGGGGATCTCGGGTGAAGAATGGCTGAAAAAACTTTCGCCGCAGCAGGATATCGCGCTGTTTACCGGCGCAATCAATGCTCAGCCTGTCGGCGTAGCGCATAACCAAGAAGAACTGGCGGCGCTGATACAAAAATTGCCGTCTTATGCGCCGGGCTCTGGCGGAGAAAATACGGATGTTCCGGCCGTCGTACGCGAAATGTTGATGCGTTTACGCGGGCAACCGGTCAGCGCCGTTGTGATGTTCACTGACGGGCGATCAACAATTCCGGCGCGTATTGACTCGGCCGTGGATGAGGCAAGGCAGGCATCCGTTCAGGTATACGCGATACCTGTTGGTCAATCGGATTTGCCGCTGAATATCAAGCTTGCGGATATACATGCGCCGGAAAATGCGTTCAGCAAAGATCCGGTTGCGGTGCGCGCGACACTTGAGGCTACCGGATTACCGGGATCAGTGCCGGTTAAGGTCACGCTCAAACGGCGGGATACCGGTGAATCGCTGGCGGAAAAAACGATCAATACTCCTGCCGATGGCCAACCGACTCCTGTTGAATTGTCCTTTAAGCCGGCCGGTAAAGAAGGCAATGTCGATCATATGGAGTTGATTCTGCATGCGGAACCGGCAACGCCTGTCGGTGAGGAACTAACGCTTGAAGATAACACGCTTACCATGAGTCTGAATGTTGTCGATACCAAAATTACCGCGCTTTATGTTGAGGGCGCGCCGCGATGGGAATACCGCTATCTTAAAAATGAACTGATCCGTGAAAAAACGGTGGATGTTTCGGTCCTTTTGCTGAGCGCGGATGAAGATTTTGCCCAGGAAGGCGATGTCGCCATTACGCGTTTTCCGGAAACGGAAGAAGAGCTCAATAAATATGACATCCTGATTTTAGGCGATGTTGATCCGAATTATTTTTCGCCTGCTCAGCAACAGCTATTGATCAAATGGGTACGCAACCGGGCCGGCGGCATCTGCTTTCTTGCGGGCCGGCGCTATAATCCCAACAGTTATCGCGGAACGCCGCTTGATGTCTTGCTTCCGATCGTTCCGGATGATGCGGCTAGTCCTGTTTTGCCAAATTCTGATGGCAGCGGATTTCGTCCGCAACCTACTGCGTCCGGAATGGCTGGCAATCTTTTTCGTTTTTTTGACGATCAGGAAATGAATCAACGCCAGATGCAGGAAAATCCTGAATTATTCTGGTATCGCCCGACAATGGGGCTTAAAGGTTCTGCTGAAGTTTTGGCGGTACATCCCGCGCGCTCTCAGGGTGGCCAGCCATTGCCGCTGATTGTTGATGGGCATTATGGCGCGGGACGAACGCTATTTTTAGGCATTGCCGATACATGGCGGTGGCGCAGATATAAGGGAGAACCGCTTTACCAGACATTCTGGCTACAGATTTGTCGATTGTTGTATGCGGATAAAGCATTTGGTCAGGCGCGTCCGATTGAAATTGTGGCGGAAAGTCCGCAGGTTGAGCTTGGCCAGCCCATTCGCATCATCGCCACCATACGCGACGTCACGCAGGCGGCCGTCATGCCGCAACGACTACAGCTTGAGGTTCAGGACGATGCGGGTAAGCCCGCCGAGATGATCACGCTTAATCGTACTGGCGATACTAGTTATCAGGGGATGATTACAGCAATACGTACCGGAACATTCAATGCCAAACTGCGGCCGGGGGCGCTCAATCTTGAATTGCCGCCGATACGTTATTCTGTAATTACGCCGCGCAGAGAAACAACAGACATCACTGCGGATTATTCAACACTGAATAATATTGCCAACGGAACTGGCGGAAAACTGCTGCGCCCATACGAAGCGAATCAACTTGCGACGTTGATTCCGAATCGTAGCATACAAACTTACGTGCCGATGATTGAGGAACTCTGGCACAGTCCGCTTGCGCTGATTGTTTTGTTTATTTTGCTCTCGGCCGAATGGTTTGTGCGTAAAAATGCATCGTTGCCATGATATAAAGGATGCGGCGAAACTTCGTCATCCGTTTCTTTACAGGAAGAATTAATGAGCTTGCTTGAACAATCTCAATCCGCATCGCCGGCGTTGCTGGGCCGTATCGCCGGCCTGCGCGCGCGCGCGCGTCAATTGATGATTATTCAGGGAGTCAGTCTTGTTGCGGCAGCTATTTTTGGCGGTGAACTTCTGCTGGCCATCGTTGATTACGCATTGAATCTTAATCCACCATTACGACTGTTATTGCTGGTTATTTCTGTTCTGGCGTTGATTTTCTGGATACGCAAAGTTCTTGTGCGGCCGCTGAGTGTTCCGCTCAGCAATGCTTTTCTCGCGGCGCAAATTGAAAAAACACACCCTGAACTGGCTGACGAGATCATATCCGCCGTGGATTTCTCATCACGAGAAAATGTATCGCACAATGCGCTTGCTCATCAGGTGCTTACTGATGCGGAATCCCGCGCCACACAACTGCCTATCCGTGATGTTCTCAATCACCGAATCTGGCATAAGCCATGCGGACTTGCTGTGGCATTATTGGGGATCATTTTACTCTTGTGCGTACTTTTCCCTCAGCATGCCGGCGTTGCGTTGGCGCGATGGGTAAAGCCTTTTGCGGATATCCCCTGGCCACGACATACGTTTGTGAATCTTGAATGGCCGGGGCAAACACCGCCCAAAGTATGGCCGATTGGCGAACCATTAACAGTACGTGCGCACATTACGCGCGGGCAACAGGCTGGCATGCGAGTTTGGCTTGAGCACGCGACCGATCAACAGCCAGTGACCCGCGAACTCATGACTGAACAGAACGCTGCCGATTCCGGAGTGTATGAACGAATTATTGAGCCGCAGGGACAGAAATTACGTCTGCGTGTGATGGCCGGCGACGACAATGATCAGCAGATGAGCAGTATTCGGCTTTCTCCGCGCCCTACCGTCACGCGGCTGCTGGCCCACATCACACCGCCTGTTTATGCGGGAAATCAAGCGTCAACGGTTGATCTTTTAACGCAGGCGCCTCGTGTGATTAAGGGATCAAAAGTAACGCTTGAGATTCGCTCTTCAAAAGCACTGGCAAACGGCAAACAATCGCCAATTGCCTGGCTGATGCATGCGGAAGAGCCGACGATTTTACCGCTTGAGTATTCTGTAAATAGCCAGGATTCGGCAACAGCAACGCTATCATTGATCGCCAGGCGTACCGGCACGCGCAATGAGCCTCTGCGATTTCGTGTTCAAGTGCGCGACGAAGATGGTTTTGAAAATCGCGTCATACCGGTGGCTGCGCTTGATATCATTCCTGATGCGCAACCATCCGTGTTTCTTGTTGAGCCGCGGCGCTCTCTTGAAGTTGTGCCTGATGCGCTGATTGATGTCCTGATCAGCGCGACGGACGATCTGGGACTTACGGATGTTGAGCTCCTTGCCAATGATTTTAATGCCGGCGCCGGCCAGCCGCCGCGGATTACGGTTCCGCTTGCGTGGTCAACACAACAGCGTGATGCGGGCACAGGATTGTTTACCAGTAAGGCGCAGTACGCATGGGATCTCGCGCCATTGCAGCTTAAGGCCGGGGAGCGGTTGATGATTCACGCTACCGTGCGTGATAATTACAGTGTTCCGGCCACGGATCATACGCCAGCATCGTTGCCGGATCCTTTTGTGCGTATCGGTAATGTGATACGCCATCAGTATGTGTCCTCGGCCGCACTGTCGCTAACGATTGTCACGCGCGAAAAAGCGGAAGAGACCATTCGCCGCGCCATGCAGGAAGTTCGTGACCAGTTGCGTAATCTGCACGATCAGCAGGAACTGACCGCACAGCAAACGGCCGCGTTGCGCGACGTTATCGCGCGTACAGGCGTTATTACTCCGGCTCAGGCACAACAACTCGGAGATCTTGCCGCGCGCCAGGCGGCACATGCCCTGCGCGCAACCGCAATTGAGCAGAATGCCGCACAAATCAATCAGAATATCAACATGAATCGCATGCAAAATACCGAACTTGCCGGTATTGGCAAAATATTACAGCAAGGACTCAACCAGATTGCCAGCCAAAGCATGCCTCGCGCGGCGCAGGATCTGCATCATGCGCGAGAGTCGGCAGAGAAGCCCAAAACATCCCAGCAAGCTGTCACTTCCGCTTCGCAACAGCAGGCCAAAGCGGTTGAGGATCTGCAAAAGCTGATTGATCAACTTGGCGCGGCCGGTGATTTTGAGGCTCTGCGCGCCAAGACAGCGGAAATTCTTCGCCAGCAAAAAGAACTTGAGCAGCAACTGCGTGAGCTGGCGGCCAAAACAGTCGGTAAAGAAATCGCGCAATTATCCCCCGATGAGATAAAGGCTGCCGAAAAGCTGGCGGCCGACCAACAAAAACTCGCTGCGTTATCGGCAGATCTTACTGCCAAAATGGAAAAAGCCGCCCAGCAGATTCAGCAGCAGGATCCCGGGTCGGCCGCGAGCCTGCGTGATGCGGCCAATTCAGGTAAACAGAGCAACGTATCAGGTAATCAGGCAAGTGCGGCCGCGGCAGTTAACAAAAATCAGACTTCGGGCGCCGCCGCGGATATGGCGCGCGCACGGAAAGGTCTTGAGGAAATGATGCGTCAGCTTGACCAGCAAAGCCGCCGCCAGCTTGAGGAGTTATCGCGTAAACTCGGAGAGTTGCTTGATCAGGTTCAGCAATTGCGAGACAAGCAATCAGCGCTCAATGATAAAACAAATCAGGCCGGCGAATCAGCAGCCAAAAAAGCTCTCGCAACTCTTGGCGATCAGCAGGGACGATTACAGGGTAACGCTCTTGCGATTGCTAAAATTGCGGATGCCACAAAAGGCGCAAAGCCGGCGGCAGAAGATATACGCGCCGCCGCGGAGAGCATGACTTCCTCGGCTGTTGCTTTGGTAAAAGGAATATTTGCGGATGCTTCTGCGCCGCAGAAGGAGGCGATTGCCGCGCTTGATCGCGCAATTGACAAGCTTCGCAAGCAGAAAGATGAACTTGATCAGCAACTTCAGCAGCAGGATCTTGAGGCAATTCGTAAACGTTACGAAGCCATTAAAATTGAGCAGGAATCAGTACGCGCCGAAACAACGAACATAGAGAAACGCCGTTTGGCCAATCATGATCTTGCGCGCGCGGATCTGATTAAACTTGCCGAGCAGGGAACAACGCAAGGCAAACTCACCGGCCGAATCACCGAATTGAGTAATCTTGATGATCTTAAAAATATTGAGGTTCTTAATCTGCTCAATCGTCAATTGATTGCGGCCATGCAGTCATCTCAAAAATCCCTGCTGGCTGGTAAAAGCAGTAAAGAAGTGACCTTCCGTCAGGATTACGCAATTCGCAAATTGGCGGCCATTATTGAGGCGCTTAAGCAGGAACAGGCAAAGCCTTCGCAATTTGCCGGCAGTTCTGGCGGCGGCCAGGGAGGACAAGGCGGCAAAAAACCTTTGGTTCCGCCGATTGCCCAGCTTAAAATGCTCAAGTCCTTGCAGAATGAGATTAATGAGCAAACACAGTCGCTGAATGATCAACTGAAATCCGCGCCGGCCACGGAAAAAACGGAAATCCGCAATCAGATTAACGATCTCGGCGCACAGCAGGATACGGTACGCTCAATGGCCCAGAAAGTGATGGAGAAACTCAAATGAGAATCAATCATCGCGGCTTACTCCTGCTTTTGGCGGCCGCATGCATGATCGGCACCAGGTATGTACGCGCCGAAGATGGCGGCCGGTCACTGCTTGATCAGGCTCTTGAGAATACTGAAGAAAAAAATAAAAACGAAGAATCGCGTAAACCTATACGCACGCCATCGCCGGATGCCGCGCGGACGGTTGATAATGATGACTTGACGCGAAAATTGACCGGCGAAGAAAAAACTCCTGCGACTTCCGGCCCTGATATGACGGCCATCGTGACCCGCATGAAGCAATCAACGGATCGCCTTAAGCAGCAGGATGGCGGCGATGTGACGCAGGAAATTCAGCATCGCATTGTGCTTGATCTTGACGCCCTGATTGAATTGGCACGCAATCAACAGAATAATAATCAGAGTCAACAGCAACAACCGTCGCAACCTGGCCAAAAGACACAGCAAAATCCTGGTCAGAATTCGGCCGGCCAACAGCAAGCTCATGGCAATCAGGCCGCCAACAATTCTCAGTTGCCTGGCGGCGGCGTAGCCGCGCCGCAAAGTAACGGACAGGATATCCGCCAACGCAGCAGCGAATGGGGCAATCTTCCTCCGCGCGAACGCGATCTCATCGTCAACGGCGCCAAAGAAGAGGCCTTGCCTTCCTATAAAGAGCTTGTTCAACGTTACTATCAGGCACTCTCCGAGCTGAACCGTACTCAGCGGGAGGAACGATGATATCAACAAGTCCTTTATTTTCTCGCATGTTTTTCGTCCTGTTGTTCTCATCGGCTATATCCGCTGGCATGATGGCGACATCCGCATTCGCGCAGACGCTGCCTTCCGCCGACTCTACCTCGCTTGGCGCAGCGCCGCTGAATAACGAGTTAACTCCGCAGATCAATTCTGCGGTAACACGTGGCCTTGAGTGGCTGTCAAAAAATCAGCAACCTGACGGCAGTTTTTCCGGCGGTGATAATATCGGTATAGCCTCGCTTGCCGGTATCGCATTGCTTGCCGATGGCAGTCTTCCCGGCGAAGGCCCATACGGCCAGGCTTGCGAACGCACACTCAATTATGTTCTTAAAAGTTGTCAGGAATCAGGTCTTATTGCCACGCAAAATTACGGAAGTCCGATGTATGGCCACGGTTTCGCCACGCTTTTTCTCGCGGAAGTTTATGGCCAGTCCGGGCGCGATGACGTTAAGGAAAAATTGCAGAACGCCATCCGTCTTTTGATTCAAACGCAAAATCGCGAGGGTGGTTGGCGTTATCAGCCAGTCCCGAATGATGCCGATATTTCTGTAACGATTTGCGAAATCATGGCTTTGCGCGCAGCTCGCAATGCCGGCATAAAAGTGCCGAAATTGACCATTGACCGGGCCATTGATTACGTTAAAAAATCACAGGAACCTGATGGCGGATTCAGTTATATGCTCACCAGTCGCGGCAGCGCGTTTCCGCGATCGGCGGCGGGTGTGGCGTGTCTGTTTTATGCCGGCGTTTATGACGGCAAGGAAATCGCCAGCGGCGTAAAATACCTGATGAATAATTTACCCGGCAAGGCTAATGGCGCCGGCGAGTATCATTACTATTATGGCAATTATTACGCCGTTCAGGCCATGTTTCTCGCCGGCGGCGGCGCATGGCAGGCCTACTGGCCGGCCATCAGCAAAGAATTGCTGGCCAGGCAAGTCAGCGACGGAAGCTGGCAGGGAGAAGCCGGCACCGCTTACGCAACCAGCATGGCGTGCATTATTCTTCAGGTGCCCAACAGGCTCCTGCCGATTCTGCAAAAATGACAAGAAGGAACTTCGGGTGATATCATCAATGCAAAAATGGCTGATCACACTCGGCGTAATCTTTTTATACGCATCATACTCTTTTGCGGATTGCCTGTTGATCAACGCCGCACAGGAAAAATTTGATAAGCTCACCGTTCAGGAATGGTCGCTCAACGGAACGTTCTCAGCCACTCAGGCCGATGGCAAACTTATGGTTATACCCGCACGTTCCGTTTTTGTTGTGCGTCAATCCGCAACCAGTTCACCATTACAGACTAATCCCGACGCACTATGGCGGCTGTTGTTGCGTAACGGTGATATCATCATCGGCCGGCCGATTGGCATTCAGGGTAATTCGCTCAACTACGACGCTCCCGGCCTGGGCAAAATTGAGATTCCGCTTAAGTCCGCCTCACTTCTCACAGCATATTCAGATTCCGCAGATGCGCAACTCCTGCTTACACAGCCGGCTTCGGCCGCGCGAGATCTTTTACGCCTCAAAAATGGTGATAAACTTGAGGGACTCGTTGCCGATATTGGCGAGAGTAAAATTCAGATACAGTCGGATCTCGGCCTGACCTCCGTTGATCTCGCCCAGGTTGACCGCCTGGTCTTTGCCGGCGTGCCCGTGCCGGCCACGGATCAACTTCAGGCGCGCATCCGCATCTCAAACGGTACTACGCTTACTTCTCCCTCGCTCAACTGGTCGCTGAGCAAACTCACTTTTAAGGACCCTGCCGGTCATGATGTGGCCTGTCCTGCGGAAATCATCCGTGGCATAGACATGCTCAACGGCAACGCCTGTTCGCTCACAGATTTCGTCCCCACAGAAAATATTCATCATCCCTATCTTGGCCCGCTGCGCCTGGCACGCATGAACACAAACGTTACAGGCAAGCCGCTTGCCGTGGCCGGTGTTGTTTACGATTATGGCATCGGCATGCAGACCAAAGGCCGGCTTGTGTATGAGATTAACAGAGCGTTTACGAAATTTTCGTTTGCAGTCGCAATGGATGATTCCGCGGCGCCACTCGGCCGCGCAAACATCTCCGTATGGGCCGATGGCAAGGAAATTTACTCAAGATTCAAGCTTGCTCCCGGTTTACAGCCTCAAACAATTATTCTTAACATCAGCAACGTCAATATTTTGGAACTTCGTGCTGATTTTGACTCATATCAGGATGTTTTAGCTCGCGTTGACTGGCTCAATCCGGTTTTACATCGTCCGTGAGAAACTTCACAAAGTTTTGCTGTAAATTCTTTCTACAAAATACCCTATGACTTCTGAAAAACATGTCAGAAAGTTTGCAATTATCCTAAAAATTCCTATTTTGTCTTTATTCTGATGACTGTTGGCCCGTCTGGTTCTCGGCCGAGCAGCGTATTAACCGCATCGGCCTACCCCGGATTCAGCTCTACAGAAGTCGTGATGGCGACTCGGGAATGTCCCAAGTCGGTGTTTTCGTTTGTCCCTCGCCGAGGAACTGTTACATGTCAGATCTCAAGTCACAAGCTTTGGCTTACCATCATCTCAACGGTAAGCCGGGCAAAATCTCAATCGCCCCCACCAAACCGCTTCAGACTCAGCATGATTTAAGCCTTGCCTATTCGCCGGGCGTTGCCGTACCGGTGCTCGAAATCGCCCGCGATCCTTCGCTTGCTTATCAGTACACCAGCAAAGGCAATCTGGTTGCCGTCATTTCAAACGGCACTGCCATTCTGGGCCTGGGCGACCGCGGCCCGCTGGCCAGCAAGCCCGTGATGGAAGGCAAAGGCGTTTTGTTCAAGCGTTTTGCCGACATTGATGTTTTTGATATTGAGCTCAATGCGCGCGATCCGGAAGACATCATCAAGATCGTTGCCGCGCTTGCGCCCACTTTCGGCGGCATCAACCTCGAGGACATCAAGGCGCCGGAATGTTTTATCATTGAAGAACGCCTCAAGGAAATCTGCGATATCCCGGTTTTCCACGATGACCAGCACGGCACGGCCATCATCACGGCCGCCGGCCTGATCAACGGCCTTGATATCGTCGGCAAGAAACCAGAGAGCATCAAGATGGTGATCTCCGGCGCCGGCGCGGCCGCACTTTCCTGCACCCGCCTTGCCATGAGCCTGGGCGTCAAAAAGAGCAACGTCCTGCTGGTCGATACCACAGGCGTGGTTTATAAGGGCCGCCAGAAAGGCATGAACCCGTTTAAGGAACAGTTCGCCATTGAGACCGGCGCCCGCACGCTGGCCGATGCGGTAAAGGATGCCGACGTATTCTACGGCCTCTCCGCGGCCGACATTCTCACGGCTGACATGGTCAAGACTATGGCGCCCAATCCGCTCATTTTCGCGATGGCCAATCCCGATCCGGAAATCAAATATGAACTGGCCCGCGCAACCCGTCCTGACGCCATCGTCGCCACCGGCCGCTCGGATTACCCGAACCAGATCAACAACGTTCTGGGCTTCCCGTTCATCTTCCGCGGCGCGCTTGATGTGCAGGCCAAGCAGATCAATGAAGAAATGAAGATTGCTGCCGCCAGAGCGTTGGCCGCACTTGCTCGCGAACCGGTTCCGGAATACGTGGCCAAGGCCTACAATCTCAAGCACCTTGAGTTTGGCCGCGAAATGATCATTCCGAAACCTTTTGATTCGCGCGTTCTGCCGTGGGAAGCCACCGCAGTCGCCAAGGCCGCCATTGATACCGGAGTGGCCCGCAAAAATATTGATATCAACGAATATCGCAAGACTCTTGAAGCGCGCATCGCACAGTAAACTTCAGGAATCTTTTCACAATTTTTTCACAGGGGCGGTTCTTCAGAACCGCCCTTTTTTATTTGGCTTTGTCGGCGCAATCTGCACGCAACCCCACATTTATATACGGGTATAAATATGCGCATTCAAAATAGTACTGCGCATATTCTTTATTGACTGTAGTAGATATTTACAATTCATTTTTTTATTTCTGGCTTTCAGCAAAAGCGCAGTTATTCTTGACCTATGCATATTGATTGAGAAGCGTCTTGTTTTTTTGTGGGCTAATTTCATCACATATTCTCGTGGGAGGAATCATGATGCACATGTGGGATCAAAAATGGGCGGCTGCCGGTGTGGTATGTTTTTTATCCTCTTCAGTATTCGCAGCCGTTGACTGGACCGTTCAGTGGGAAAAGCCATCATCCATGCAACAGTATTATCAGGCCGCCAATTCATCCGAACAATACATGGCTTCCGCGGCTAGCATGCTGGCCAATCGTGGTTATGGCAATGCGACGTCAATTTTCAGCGTTTTGCAAAGTAATTCCGGCAGTTTTGGTACCAAAAGTTATGACGCCGCCAATTGGTATCTCAATTCCTATTATTCAGGTTCTCTTCACAATTATGCCAGCCTGCTGACATTCAGCTCGACCAGCGGCGTATCCATTACTTCCGGCGGCGGATTTGTGGAAAGCTGGAAAGTCAACGTCACATCCGTCAACTGGTGGCCGCAGGTTCAGATTCTCCTGCATGATTGCGCGCAGTTAACCATTGACGGCGTTGATATCAATGGCGTGGTCGTTCACGATACTTTGCTTTGGGGGTGGACCAAGTACACCTATTGGCAGGATTCCGGCTATCACTACGATACGAACTCCGATCCGTCCATTGCCGATTGCCGCATCATTGACGGCTTTATCAAAACTTCACTTGATACCGGCACGGATATCAACACGCTGAATCTTGTGGATAATGGCCACGGTGGGCTTTGCCTTCAGTATCAGACGCCCGGAAACTGGATTGATTACAATTTGGTCACGCTTGGCAGCGGATACACCACATGGGTCATCGCCGGCCACGAACTCACTGAATTTACCATCTCAATTGTCATGGGCGAAGTTGAGGAAGTTGCCTGTCCGGAACCTGCCTCACTTGGTGTTTTAGCCGTCGGCGCAGTGATGTTTCTTTCTCGCAGGCGCCGCTGATTTTCCGTAGGCCGGTAAGGTTTTACTTTACAAAACAAAAAGCCTCGGCGCTCCTGCCGAGGCTTTTGTTTTCTTTTCAAAGCAGCCCTATTACCGTTCATCAACCGGAATATAGTGCTTATTGACCGGGCCATTATAAATCTGGCGCGGACGGGCGATTTTCGTCGCCGGATCATCGTGTTGTTCTTTCCATTGCGCGATCCACCCTGGCAACCGGCCGATGGCAAACATCACCGTAAACATGTTCGTCGGGATGCCCAGCGCGCGCAGGATGATGCCGCTGTAGAAATCCACGTTCGGATAGAGCTTGCGATCCACAAAATACGAATCCTTGAGCGCCAGCTCTTCAAGGCCGCGGGCGATATCAAGCAGCGGGTCTTTGCGGTTGAGCTTGGTCAGTACGCGATCCATGACATTTTTGAGCATCTTGGCGCGCGGATCATAATTCTTATACACGCGGTGGCCAAAACCCATCAGGCGCACGCCGCTGTCTTTCTTTTTGGCAAGTTCAAGATACTTATCAGCTGTCAGGCCGCCCTGGTGAATCTGCTCAAGCATCTCAAGCACCGCCACATTGGCGCCGCCATGCAGCGGACCCCAAAGCGCGCAAACACCGGCCGCACAGCTTGCGAACAGATTCGCCTGGCTTGAGCCTACCATGCGCACCGTGGATGTTGAACAGTTCTGCTCGTGATCCGCATGCAGAATCATGACAAGGTTCAGCGCATCTTCAACTTCCGAATCAACCACGTATTGCTCATACGGCATTGAGAACATCATATGCAGCAGGTTGGCGCCGTAACGCAGCTTCGGATCTGCATAAATATACGGCAGCCCGCGCACACGGCGGTAAGTAAACGCCGCAATCGTGCGGATCTTGGAAATCAACCGCGCGGCGGCCTCTTCAAAAATCTCATCATCGCGCATGGAGCTCAGCTCGGCATGAAAACAACCCATGGTGTTGATCATGGCCGAGGTAATCGCCATCGGTGGCGCATTGGTCGGGAAGCCCTCAAAGTGGTGCTTCATCGCTTCATGCAGATGCGCGTTGGCCGTTAAGCGCTGGCGAAAACGGTTCAGCTCATCCTTCTTGGGAAGCTGGCCAAAGATAATCAGCCATGCCACTTCGACAAAATCCGGATGCTGGGCAAATTCTTCAATCGGAACGCCGCGATAACGCAGAATGCCTTTATCGCCGTCAATATAAGTAATCGCACTTGTGCACGAGCCCGTATTGCCGTAACCCTGGTCAAGCGTAATTAAGCCCGTATCACCGCGTAACTTGGAGATATCAAAACCAAGTTCACCCTCGGTTCCCTCCACAATCGGGTACTCGTAAGTCTTGCCTTCGTACACGATTTGAACGCTTTTTGGCATCGCTTCCCCTAACTTGAGCTTGTTACAATCCCACCCGGCCCCCAAGCCGGTCAGGTCGGCGGAAAATTGTATCACATCATGAGATACTTTTCCCGAACAATTTTCTACTTTTGCGTCGGCGCTACCCTGTTCCGGCGATTCGTAGTGTAAAACATGTACATTTTGGGAAATTTTGCGTGACACAAGCAGATTTTCGTACTACATTTCCGAGTAGCAATTCGTTTATACGTGGTTCCCAGTCACGATTTGTAGACAGCCGCTTATTTTTATAGCGCCAGTGGATCATAGTCGCCGAGCATCAATAAGGATGATTTATGCCGCGATTACGACTTTCACGCTTGATTTTCACCCTCGCGGTCATGATCGGCATCATGATAGGAGCGGGTTCGTTTACATTTTTGTACGCCCAGGGCATTTCCTACATGTCAAATGATCCCCGGGCCTGCATGAATTGCCACATCATGACGGATCAATTCAATTCCTGGGCCAGGTCAGGCCATCATCATGTCGCCGTCTGCAATGATTGTCACACGCCGCATGACATAATAGGCAAATACACCACCAAAGCCGTTAACGGCTGGAATCACAGCCGCGCATTTACCATGCAGGATTTTCATGAGCCGATCAGGATCACCAGGCGCAATGCCGAAATTCTTCAGGCCAACTGTATCCGTTGCCACGATAGCTTTGTCCACGAAGCGCTGACCACGCGCGCCACTGTTGCCGAGGCCGGGGTGCTTTGCGTTCATTGCCACCGCAGCGTAGGCCACGGACCGCAAAAACCAGCTTCAGTGCCGCAATACGTCCTGGTGCAGTTTGCGCCGGCCGTACCACATTCACAGTCGCAGGAGATGCACAAATGACTCAACAACCGCCTGCTCAACCCCGTTTTATGTGGGGGCGTTTTATCGTCGCCATCATTGTGACCGCCGGTATCACCGCGGGCATCATGGCCCTGCTGACGAATATTTTTGAACGCAAACAGGAAGCCAAAAACCCCTACATCCGTTTTATTGACGTGGACGAATCCACCACAGACCCGGCCGTATGGGGCGTTAACTGGCCGCGCGAATATGATTCCTATCTGCGCACAGCAGTCTCAACACGTACCCGTTTCGGCGGGCATGGCGGTTCGGAAGCCCTCCCTGAAGAAAAAATAGAGCGCGACCCGTGGCTCAAGCGTATGTTCCTCGGTTACGCCTTTGCCATTGATTATCGTGACCGCCGCGGCCACGCCTATATGCTGCATGATCAGGAATCCACGCGGCGCGTGGGCGATAAACCCCAGGGCGGAAGCTGCCTGCACTGCCACGCCTCCATCATCCCCACCTACCGCAGACTTGGCGATGGCGATGTTCAAAAAGGCTTCGTCATGATGAGCAAAATGTCCTATCTTGAAGCGCATGCCGAACTGCTTAAAACGCCTGACGGTTCCGACAAACTCACGCCCTCCATGCGCCAGATGCTGATCGGTTCTGATCTTCGCCCTGACGTCCTGACTGATCCGCACAAAGCGCCTCAACCGCAAAGCACCACGCAGGCCGCGCTGGTTTCGCAAAATGCCGCGGGCCGGGCGCATCCGGTTTCGTGCGTGGATTGCCACAATCCCGCCAATATGGAGTTGCGCGTCACGCGCCCGGGCTTTATCAACGGCATCAAGGCGCTGATGGCTTCGCGTGGCAAGCCTGATTACGATCCGAATCGCGATGCCACGCGCCAGGAAATGCGTTCCTATGTCTGCGCGCAGTGCCATGTGGAGTATTACTGCGCCACCAAGATGCCGCTGACGTTTCCGTGGGGCAACGGACTCAAGGCGGAAGATATTGAGAAATTCTGGGATGACACCAAATTCTCGGACGGTTCGCGCTTTATGGACTACAAACATGCCGAGACCGGCGCGGAACTTCTCAAGGCTCAGCATCCTGAATTTGAACTTTTTTCGCAGGGCATTCATGCCCGCGCAGGCGTATCGTGCGCCGATTGCCACATGCCGTATGAACGCCAGGGCGCCATGAAGGTTTCGGATCACTGGGTGCGTTCGCCGCTGCTGAACATCGCGCGCGCATGCCAGCCGTGTCATTCCGTGGCGGAAGAAGAGCTTAAGGCGCGCGCCGAAACCATTCAGCAGCGAAACTTTGATCTGCTTCAGCGTTCCGGCCATGCGCTGGTCAACATGATGGACGCGATTGTCGCGGCCAAGAAAGCCGGCGTACCGCAGGATCAGCTTGCCGCGGCATTGGCCATGCATCGCAAGGCGCAGTGGCGCATTGACTTCATCGCGGCCGAGAACTCAATGGGTTTCCACGCACCGCAGGAAGCAGCCCGCGTCCTGGCCGAAGCCATTGATTACGCGCGCCAGGGCGAAATTGCGGCACAAAAAGCGATGATTGAGAAAAAATAGTCAGGTTCTCAATTTCCCCTGTCTTTTCCTTCCGCATCTCCGTATCTCCGCGTGAAAAAAACGAATGCAAAATATCACGCGGATGCGCTGAGACGCGGAAGGATAAAATTCAATACAAAAAAAAAGAAGATGCCCCTTGCGGGTCATCTTCTTTTTTTTGTACGAGTTCAATTGCGACGTAAGGCTTACGTATAATGCAGTTGCGCCGTTGCCACGCATGCGGACTTGGCGATCACGCGAAGCCAGTGCGCGGAAAATCCGCTCGGGAACTCATGGTGCGCGTATCCGCCGGCCGCGACGTCAATCGTCGCATAGCTGGCCCATTTGCCGTTGCCCAAAAAATCCACCTGAATCTCAAAGCTGACGCTCTTGTCGCCCTGGTGCGTCAGGTGAATGCATTTCTGGTCAAAACCGGTCATCAGGTACGGATCGCTGGCCTCATTGGCGTTGACTTTGGTTTCCCACCACGGGCCGCCCCATCCTTTGGGCTTGCCAAATTGCCACAGATCATCCGTTTTGCCAAACCACAAACCGGATTGCGGTTCGGCCGTCAAGGTATTTTTGCCGTGCGCCGGCGATGCGTTATCCGCGCCGAGCACCAGCAATCCGCGATACGTGCAGAAATCCGGAATCACCCACAAATGAGTGCTGATCGGGCGGATACCCCACACATGCCCCTCATACGCCCAGGGCGAAAGTTCATAAAACATCCCGTGATGGTCCATCAGGAATCGCTCATGCTCAACTTCGCGGATGCGCGGCCATTCCGTCTGCCACTTGTGATCAAAAGTATGCGAGGCTTTGGGCAGCCGATACGTGCGCCACGTTTTATCATTATTGGTAAACACTTTCAGTATCGCCGACGCGCGATCCCATCCGGTGGCAAAGATGGTATCCGCAAAATTCTGCCGGCCATGTATGCACACAAACGGCTTTTGCTCAAGAATCTGCCACTTGCCCTTGCCGTCCCACTCCGCCAGGCGGCCCTGCGTGCGCAGCCCCTTAAAATCTTCCTCAAAATAATCATTTGAGCAGACAATCAGCCGGCCAAAACAACTGTAGCAATCCTTGAAGTGAACTTTGCCTTCGCCATCGGTTGACAGTTCTTTTTGCAGATCATAAACCAATTTGCATTCAAGAGTTTTAACATTCAGCTCAAAGAGTTCGCCCTCCATTCCCAGCATGTACACAAGCTCGGCCGGATTGGTCAGGTGGCGCGCGGTTCCGCACAGGCGCACTTCCGTGATTTCCTTGACTGTGCGGATGTTATGTTTCTCATCAATCACGTGCGGGCCGATGATGAGCTGATTGGTTTCGTCATGAATCATTCGGTTGGCGTATGTGCCGTCAACGCCTTTTGTTTCAGGCACAACTTCCATGGAAAAATCATCCTCAATCACGCGCAGGCTCACGCCTGTTCCCGTTCCGCGGCGATGAGAATTGTAATTCAGCACATACAGCTTGCCGGCCCAGGGCATCAGGCAGCCTACACCGCATTCAGAACGCGGCGGACCGAGATCCGATACCTGCGCCAGGCTCGGGACTACTCCGCTGAAAGACAACGGCTTACTCATTTGGCATTCCTTTCCTTATTGTCAATTAATAAACTGATAATTGCATGTAAGATCATTACATAGCGACTTTATTCAATAATGACATCATGATATGTATTGTTTTAACTTCACATCAATATCATCCGCAGCCATTTTCAGATGAGCCACAAGCCCCTCCGTGCCCGACATGAATGCGCCGGCGTATGTGATTGCCGATGAGGGATTATCGCCGATGCCCACCGCAACGGCCCGATCCGTATTGGCGCGCACCAGATCCGCCACTTTTATTTTGCGGATATGTGCCAGTTCCCTGTTGAGTTCCGCTAAGCTGCCGAATCCCGGAATTTCCTTGCCGTCATAAAGCGCCCTGACGGTATCTTCCGGCTGATGAGCCAACAGAATGAGCCCGATACCTGATCGTGTTGCCGGATAAAGCACGGCATGGCCAAGCGCGGCCGTGCCGGTAACGCCTTTTTTCCCGTGGTACAGATAGCAGACATGGTCTCGCCATAACACGCCCATCGCCACGATGGCCGGCAGAGTTAATTGCTCCACAAGCCGATCAAGAATCGGCGTAGCCACTTGAACAAGGCCTGAGCCGCGCAGCGCTTGTGCCGCTAATACGTGCACCGCAGATCCGGGCCGATATTGCCCGTCATCGCCCTGCTGGGCAAGTCCCAGATGCGCCAGGGTTTTTAATATGCGGTGCGTGCGGGTCGGCTCAAGATTCAACTCGCGCGCCATAGCGCGCACGCCGATTCCTTCCTTGCTGCCGGCGAGCGCCTGCAAACAGGAAAGACCGTCAATCAGAGATTGATTGGGTTGCTTAGGAAGCATGTTGCTATTATAGCAACACTATTGAGCGATGCAAATTATTCTTAAAAATTGAAAGAAGGCGACATTTTATCATAAAGATGAATATTTCGACAAAAAAGAACCCTGGCCAGCACGATGCCGCCAGGGTTCCTGATTTCTTCGCGATCATATACTTGATACCGGGAAGTCATTCCCCGTCATCAGCAATCTTCTTTGACCAGATACTTGATGATGTGACGATCAAGTTCCGCCACGGCCCCGGCGCAGGTTGCACTTTCAACACGCGAGAGCAGTTCGTCGGTCCACGCTTCTTCTTCAACTTGTTCATTAATGAACCATGACAGCATTACTTTGGCCGGAAGGTCATGCGCCTTTTCCGCCGCTTCGTAACAGGCGTTGACGCCCTTCGTATTGGTTTGCTCCATAAACTGAGCCTGCTTGGCCACATCCAGAATACCGTCAAATTGCGTTTTAGGCGCGGAAATAGCGGCAATTTCAGGCATCACGCCGCGATCAAGCAAATGATCCATGAATTTTTCAGCATGCTCGCGCTCTTCTTCGGCCTGCTTGTGAAAAAATTCAGCAAACCCTTTGAGCGTGTGAAAATCACACCATACGGCAATGGCCTCATACGCATGCGCGGCCGACCACTCATGATTCATTTGACGTTGAAGTTCTGTTACAACAGCAGCAGGAATTGCAATACCAGGCATAAGTCCCCCAATCAAAAAAAGGCATGCATCACAATTTCAGCAACACTTTTTTACATCAATCCGGAGACAAAAGCTACACATTTATCTGCCTATTTTGCCTTTATTTACAGATGATTATGACATAAGCAACCCGATGTCAATTATTCATGCAGTCATCAAACAGTAACACTAAATAATACGCACACAACGCATTTGTCGGATACTTTTTTAGGCATAAAACATAATATTATTGATATTTATATGCGTAGCTTATTTTAGATAAAGCAAATATCCCAATCGTACAGGCTTATCATCACGGCATATAATCTGAAGCTCGCGATCCTGCTTTGGGTCAAGAATCTTAAATTGCCATGACAACCGATGTTCCGACATCGTCATATCCGTTTTGGCCGTCAGCACAATCTTTCCGCCATCCTTGATCTCAACGGCGCCGCCCTCTTTGAATATTTCGTAATAGAGGCCCACGCCATCCGTTTTGAGCTGCACTTTGATCATGTCGCCGGCCTGTTTGGCGGTGACAACGGAATTGAGCCAACGCGACGGCTGATGGTCAAACCATGTTCCCACGAGCGATGGCTGGCCGGTTTTCCACGCACCGAGATCGGGCAATTTGGCCAGTTCAAGCATGGCCGCGCGTTCATAACGATTCTGCGTAAGCGGTTTTTCCGGCGCGATAGCCGCCGGTCCCACAGCCGTCGCGGCCGCATCAATCTCCTTGCCGATGATATCCGCATACAGCGCATACCCGCGGTCATTCGGATGCGTGCCATCCTGAAGAATATCCGGCACTGTTATTGTGCCCGCATCAATCATTGCGCGCACCTGGCCGCAGATATCAACATGCGGCAGGCCATAATATTTTGCCAGATCAAGATGCAATTGCCGCACCGGCGTACCGTAATTTTGGCCCGCGCCGATGATAATCACAACCACCGCCATATCTGGCCGGGATTGACGCAGCTTACGGATAATTCCCTCCATGGTTTCCTGGCTATCCGCTTTGGCGCCTGTGTCATTGACGGCAAATTCAACAAAAGTCAGGTCCGGCTGATACGGCAATACGTCGCGATCCATGCGAAATACACCCAGCTTTGAGGGCGTACCGCCGATGGCCGCATCAACCGCATGAACGTGCGCGGCCGGAAATTTTTTCTCAAGATGTTTTGTCACCAACGCGCGATATGATGTTTTAAGCGGGTCAGTAGCCTGCGCGCCCCAGGTAATTGATCCGCCGAGATATGCCACCGTCACATGCTTGCCGGCCTTGAGTTTGGCATATACGTCCGCAAGTTCAGGATATTGATGCTGTGTCATGTTGTGGGATGAGGATGTTTTAGCCACGTTTTGCGTGCACGCAATCGTTAGCAGAGAAAACATCATCACGGCGGCCAAACACAGCAACTGAGATAAATTTTGATTCATGATGGCATATCCTGACATGAAAAAAATGACGCATGAATTGTCAGTTGATACTTCGCCAACATCAAGTCGCCGCATAAAAAGATGCGATATTTGTCATATTTTGCAAATCAACAGACACTAAATAACAATCAGCAAAAACAAAAACGCCCTGCGTAACCGCAGGGCGCACCCTCTTTTTGAATACTGCCGGGATTATTCAACTTCAACAGCCTCGGCATTGCTGCACACCGGCGCGGGCTGATGAATATCGCTGCTGCCAAGTTCATGCAGCATCGGCAGGCGGTTGCTGCTGAGATACGCATTGAGCTTACGCAGCGCTTCGCCCTCAATCTGGCGGACACGTTCACGCGTCAGGCCGACTTTTTCGCCGATTTCCTTAAGCGTCAGCGGTTCCTGATCATCAAGGCCAAAACGCAGGCGAAGAATTTCCGCCTCGCGCTGATCAATTTTACTCAGCAGATGATAAATTGTCTTGATTTCGTCGCGGCCCAGAACAATATCATCCGGCGGCAACGTTTTTTCGTCTGAAAGTAATTCATGCAGAGCGAGCCCATCTTCTTCCTGAACCGCCGATTGCGTGGGCGAATGAAAAGCTCGCACGGCGCGGTGAATAATCCGCACCTTTTTGATTGACATCTTCATATGCCGCGCCAGTTCGTCCATTGACGGCATGCGGCCAAGTTTATCTTCAAGCTCGCCTATGGCATGTTTCCACTTGGCGATCATTTCCACCATGTACGCCGGAATGTGAATTGGCTGAACTGAATTGATCAGCGCGCGCTTGATGGCCTGTTTGATCCACCAACTGGCATACGTGCTGAAGCGGATATTGAGTTCAGGATTAAATCCCTCAACGGCCTTAAGCAGGCCGATGTTGCCTTCTTCAATCAGATCCGGGAGAGCCATGCCGCGGCTTGAGTAGTTCTTGGCAATGTTAACGACCAAGCGTAAATTGCTGCGGATCATCTCTTCGCGCGCCTGGGGATCGTTATCCCGAATGATGCGTCGCGCGAGTTCTTTCTCGCGTTCAGCAGTCAACAGAGGCGCTCCGTTGATCTGATTCAGATACAGTTGTAGCCCTGATTCAACCGGCATGGCACATCCGTTTCAAAATCGACTACGGCTTCAAAAGCGACACATTACAAGGACGACATGCGATACTTATGCACGCCTGAAGCACGTGCCAGAGATCTGATACACTGATACTAGCACGAAGCCTCATAAGACTTCAAGGCGAGAAGTACTAAATCCGCCAGAACATTTTAATTTTCGGATCATTAGCCGGGTCACTTCAGGTAATTCTGTCGTAAGCCCTATAACAATCCGCAAGTTATATCTGATCAACTCGCCAAAACTATTTTTTACGGCGGAAATGCCGTTTTTTCTTTTATACTGACATGAGCGGCTGATCCTGATGAGCAAGATCAGCGAAAATCGTTAATCCGTGGGCTGTTTTAACCTTAACCCGAACAATTTTTCCTTCATGATCCGGCGATCCCTGAAAGACAATGATCTGGTCATTGGTGCTACGGCCGGTCATCTGAACGGATTCCTCAGACGGCATGGGAAGCACTGACGACGCTGTTGTGTTAATTTGGGTAGTTTTGATGGCCCGAGCCAGTGTGGGGCCAAATTCAACACTACCTGATGAACCACCAGCAATCACTGATTCCTTGTCGCCGCCTTTCCACCCGCTGGGCCCTTCGCAAAGTACATCAACCGTTTGCCCAATCATTTCCTGATTGAGCTCATGGCTGATCTTGTTTTGCAGCATCAGCAAATCATTATTACGCAACCGTTTAACTTCGTCACTGACATCATCTTCATGCCGCTTGATGGCCAATGTCCCCGGCCGGGGCGAATACTTGAAGATGAACGCATTTTTATAACGCGCCTGTTTCAGAAGGTTGCGTGTTGCCTGGTAATCCTCGTCGGTTTCCGTCGGGAAGCCGACAATAAAGTCACCGGCAAACGAAATCCCCGGCACAATCTTCCGCGCGCGATCCAGAAGATCAAGATATTCCGCGGCCGAGTATCCGCGATTCATCATCTTGAGGATACGATCAGAACCTGACTGCGCCGGCACATGTAGATAACGGCAAATGCGTGGCGAAAGTGCCATGACTTGCAGAATATCATCGCCAAAATCTGCCGGAAAACTCGTCACGAACCGCAAACGTGGTAAGCTGGGTAATTTATCATGCAGCATCTGCAAGAGTTCAGCAAACTTCGTTTTACGTTTGGCCGGCCCTTTTGGCGTCGAGATCATCTCCTCATGCTCAAAGACGTAATGGTTAATCGTCTGGCCAAGAAGCGTAATCTCAAGTGCGCCGGCGTCGACAAGTTTTTTGCATTCCTCAAGCAGTGCCTGGGGGCTGCGGGAAACTTCTTCGCCGCGCGTAAAAGGAACAACGCAGTACGTGCAGAATTTATTGCATCCGCGCACAACACGCACGTAAGCCTGGTATTTATTTTCTGTTGCGGAAAACGAGCGTGAGAGATCAAGCAGCTCAAGGCCGTCTTCCTCGGCCTGATCAAGCACTTTGGTGCGCCGGCTGGTATTGCCGGCCAGTGCGTGCTGCTGGCGGCCAGTCTTGATGAAGTTCTCAAGCAGCGTGGGCAACGCATCAAGCTCGCCGGGGCCGCACATCAAATCAACCTGCGGCATTCGCTTCATCAGGCCCGCACCGTCGCGCTCAGCCATGCATCCGATGACGCCGACGATCAGCTCCGGCTGCTTTTCCTTGCGCATCTTCATGA
Organism: uncultured Phycisphaeraceae bacterium; assembly: GCA_964610975.1. Lineage (GTDB taxonomy): Bacteria > Planctomycetota > Phycisphaerae > WQYP01 > WQYP01 > CAZSYN01. The sequence goes on along the minus strand of CAZSYN010000001.1, from coordinate 171,600 downwards.
GCCCCAGGCGCGACCAGACTTTTTGCTCGGCCTGCTCACGCACGGAACACGTGTTATAAAGCACCACCTGCGCCTGCTCCAGATCCGGCGTGAACGTATACCCCAGCGACCGAAGCTGACTTTCAATCAACTCCGAATCAAGCACGTTCATCTGGCAACCAAAAGTCTCAAGGTAAATGCTTTTCATAGACCGGATATGGTAGCAAAATGATCGGGATAAGGAAACGCAATCCCGATATGTATCTTGATAACATAGAAATATGAGGTTTTGCTGCTTTATTGATAAAGTTACAATACGCACCATGAGCAGACACATAGAACCATCACGCATAGAGGTCGTTGACGACAAGGTTGCGCATATCCTGAAAAAAAATGGTCCTGTGGCGTCCGTAGAAATGATCGCATCAGCATGGCGCTTTATGCGCGCCAACCTGGAAGCTCAGATCCGTTCGCGGCATCCTTCATGGGAAGACGCCCAGGTTGCGCAAGAGGTAAACAGGAGATTGCTCGGTGGATCAACTTGAGTTTCTGAAACTTGTCGTCCGATTGGCAGGCCATTTTAAATCGTATTGAGAAAACTTAAAAAAACAATTTGACGTTCGTCTTGTGTTAGGTATAATTTCTTTCATCGTTCTTGACTCATTTTGCCACGGTGGCGATAAGATACGACCTTGAGCCGCGGGATGACGGGGCTGTTGTCCTGTGATTCATGCACGGCTCTTACTACTTCAGCTTTTTAGCGAAGGAAATTTATGGCTAAGGAAGTCGCTTCAGCACCGCATGATACCGCTCGTGACGCCGCGCTTGATCGTGCGCTGGCACAAATTGAAAAGAATTTCGGCAAAGGCGCCATCATGTCTCTTGATGGCAATACCACGCTGAATATTGAGGGCATCTCAACCGGCGCGCTATCACTTGACCTTGCGCTGGGCGGCAAAGGTATGCCGCGCGGCCGAATTGTTGAAGTATTTGGCCCGGAATCATCGGGTAAAACCACTCTTTGTCTGCACGTGATCGCCCAGGCGCAAAAGGTCGGCGGAGTGGCGGCGTTTGTTGATGCCGAACATGCGCTTGATCCGTCATGGGCCAAACGGCTTGGCGTTAACCTTTCTGATTTGCTGGTCTCTCAGCCGGATACCGGCGAACAGGCGCTTGAGATTGTTGAATTACTGGTGCGCTCAAATGCTGTTGACGTCATCGTCGTTGACTCCGTGGCGGCTCTGATTCCCAAATCAGAAATTGAAGGCGAAATGGGCGACGCAACGATGGGCGTTCAGGCGCGTCTCATGAGCCAGGCCATGCGTAAACTCACCGGCGCGGTGAGCAAATCAAAATCACTGGTCATCTTCATCAACCAGATCCGCATGAAGATCGGCGTGATGTACGGCAATCCGGAAACCACCACCGGCGGCAATGCGCTGAAGTTTTATAGCTCGGTACGCGTGGATATCCGCCGCGTGAATACAATTAAGGAAGGCGAAACGGCCATCGGTAACCATGTGCGCGCGAAAGTGGTCAAAAATAAGATCGCTCCGCCGTTCCGCGAAGCGGAATTTGACATCATGTTTGATAGCGGCATCAGTTACGAGAGCGATCTGCTTGATATGGGCGTCAATGAGAATGTGATTGAAAAATCCGGCACATGGCATAATTACGGCCAGGTTCGCCTGGGCCAGGGCCGCGAACAGGCAAGAATTTTCCTGAAGGAAAATCCGGACGTTGCCAAAGAAATTCATCAGAAAGTACTGGCCGCAAAGGAAGCGCGCGATAATCCCCCGGCGCCGGAAGCGAAGAAGGCTGATGGCAAGGAATCGGCCAAAGAGGCCAAAGACGCAAAGGATGCCAAAGAAACCAAAGGCGATAAGGCCAAGAAGTAATCATTTTATGCGTGCGTAAGAAATTGCCAGCAAGCCCCACTCCTATACGGAGTAGGGCACAATTCGGCCCACAAAACAGAGAGTGTCTTTAATCGCCAATTGTTCACATATGCATTGTGCCCCGCCCCGCAAGGGGACGAGGCTTATGATCGCGCAATTAAAAACATGCCGAGCATGAGCGACAAGAACGCGGCAAGGCCGACATATGCGGAAAGGTCTTTGGCCACGAGAGGTTTTGGTTGCGGATCAATCATGATATCCCATGCGGTATCACTTTGTGCGAAAGCGGATAGCCAGTCATTAACGACATTAGTAAAAAAGACGACAAAACTGGGCCGCAGAGGCCAGTCAGTTTCGGCCGAGGACAAATCAGTTGCGAGCCAGAGGATACGGACATTGTCATCGCTGATCCGCACGGCCACAAATGGCCGCTGATCGGTGTAGGCAAGAACGCGCCATGATGAGTCAAGCGCGGCCGGCACAATGGTGAGCAGATTGACGTTACTCAAATCCACGTTTTGCATCATGGGTGATGACGTTGACCAATTCGGCACATGATCAAGCAGTTGCCGTTTCCCGGAGTCATCTGAATATTGAATGCCGGGCAGCGAAATGTGTCCTGTGGCGATGACGCAATCGCCGGGCATGGCATTGATGTTATTTGTCTTGGCTAAAAGTGAGGATTCCGTGATGATTTTCAGATGATGGCCGGCCATTTGGCCATGAGCAACCGCTCCGGGCTGAATTGCCAGCACACGCTCAAGCAGCGGCGAGGAACCGAAAGTCTGAATAGTAAATGCCGGTTGCGTTCGGCGAGTCAACCGTGCGCCGGCGAGATATTGGCCATGTTGTTCAAGAGAAACTCGCAGCGAATCGGCTGCGGGAATCCGGATTGTGGTGCCTTTTTTCAGGGCCGTATTCGGTATGTTGCGAGATTGGGGCGTGGCCGAGGAAATGACGCCATCATCAATTTTTAACGTCACATCGTTATGCAATTCCGGGAATTGTTCAAGGCGCAAAAACAAATCGGCCTCTGATGAACCTGATATTCCGCGCATGACAACTTCAGGGATACCGATGCGGGCAAAGCGATCCTCCGGTTGCCAGTAAGGGCCGGCCAGCGCAACGGAAATCAGCATGACGGCAAGCACAATCGGGAGCCAGTGCCAACTGCGGCGTTTTTGCGGTGACGTGGGCGATGATTGATGCTCAATCCAGAATTTCAGCGTCGGCACGACAACCGGATCATACCATTGCCGACGCAGCACCAGCGCGCCGAGGATCGCCAACGGCGCAAGGGCCAAAAGCCAGTATGGTAACGAAAACTGAATCATGATCACAATTCAATCGGATCAGGGATACGTCATTCGCGCGTTATTTTGTCGGCGCCGGAAGCGAAGCCGGGAGAGGATCTTCGCGCGAGGGCAGCGGCAACAGGATCTGAAAGCGAGTGCCGGGATTACCGGGATACGCCTTGACCGCGCCGCCATGAATTTCTACAAAGCGCCGCACAATTGCAAGGCCCAGGCCAAGCCCTTTTGAGCCATACTCAAAAGTGCCGCTGTGATGCGTCATGACATCGGAGCCGGTATAAAACGGCTCAAAAAGTTCCGCGAGATCTTTTTCGGGAATGCCCGGCCCGGAATCCGCTACAATCACCTCAATCATCTCGCCGACAACCGGGTGCGCGGCAACGAGAATCGTTCCGCCATCTGGCGAAAAACGAATGGCGTTTGAGATCAGGTTTGTCAGCACGTCCTCAAGTTTGTCCCGGTCACCTTCTATCGTCGGCAGGTTTTCGGCAACATCCACCTGAAGTTGCTGTTTGCGCTCAACAACAAACGGACGGTAATCATTACAGACTTGCAAAACCAGCGCGCGCACATCAACCGGCTGCTTGATGAGCCGCGTGGTAAACTGGTCGTTATTCACCAGTTTGAGAAGATTCTCAATGATTCGGCCGAGGCGTTGCGCCTTAAGAGCGATTTTTTGTAGAGAAGAATTTGCGGCCGAAGCGGAAGATGTGCGCGCGGCCGTGGTGACAAGTCCTTCGTCAACGGCAGCGCCAGTTTGGTTGCCCTGCTGAAGCTGGCGCTGCGCCAGCGCGCACACGCCCAGGATATAAGTGACCGGCGTGCGAAGCTCATGGCCGGCAAGCTCCATGAATCGCCGTTTGGCTTCGTTTGAACGCGCCAACTGGCCTACGTTTTTTTGAAGTTCGCGGGTCATGTCATCAAAGTCATGCGCCAGGTCGCCAAGTTCATCGCCGCGGAAAGTTGAATCTTCCGCCGATGCGCCGCCATCCGAGAGGAGGCGGATATTGAGTTCACCCCTGCCGACGGCGGCCGTGGCCGCGCGCAGGCGGAGAATCGGCATGATGATTTCGCGATTGGCAATAGCCACGCCAACGATAAAGAGGACCAAGATCAGCGCCAGACCGATCACTGCGACCGTAATGCCGAGTTTATACACCGGAGCCATGGCTTCTTCAGATGGTTTTGAGACGATCACAACCCAATTCGGATGAACGACAAATGCATAATATGGTTGAAGGTGAATATCCATCGGCACTATGGCTGAGCCGATGACCAGCCCACCCATAAGCGGGCGTAGCAACGCCATGCGAGGATCCGCGCCAATCACATTGTATTCGTGCTGGGCTCTCACCGTATCCGGCGAACCCTGCGGCGCGTAGGCTGTAGCACGGCTGGTCACATCGTAAAGCTGAGCCTGAACTTCAAGCATATTTTGCGTATCAAGCAGCGGCTCACTAATGGTTGATATGTGAATTTTATCCTTCATGATGCCGATGATGCGGCGCTGAGGCACAAGGTCATCGTAAATGGGAATCGCCAGCTCAATACAGGGCTGATTGTCGGCCGGGTTTGTGGTAATTGAACTGATATAGGCCTGGCCGCGGCCTTTGTTCATGGCAATCTGCCACCATTCTTCATCGTCCTGAAGATAATCCCCTGTTTTGGTATCCGTGGCGATGACGGCACCGTAAACATCGGTGACAAAGACCTGGCGTGGACGTGAATCAAGATCTGACAGGAGGCGAAGCTGATGCGAAATGGGGTTAACGAGAACGCTTTGTATCAGGGGGTCCTGCGGGCCGGCATGCGCCCATTGAGCCTCAAGTTTTTCGCGATCGGCAATGGGTTGCGTCTGATGGTTGCGGGCAAATTCAACAACGGCCGGCATGCGAGAGATGAGCGAGAGTTTTTCGAGTTCTGAGGTAATGCGGATCGCCAGGGCATGGGCGGTACGTGCGGCTTCTTTTTCATATTCGTTGCGGATTGAGTGAATGCGCATGGCCGCAACGCCTATGAGAATAATGAGCAGACTGATGCCAAGCGGGAGAAGGCCCACAAGCATCAGGGTGCCGATCAATTTGCGCCGGATGCCGAGGCGCATCATACGTTTCCTCCCAGAACGATACTGGCTCCTGATTCTAACATCGGTTGAGAAATAAAACGAATTTGAAAAGAAGATAATATCAATAAAAATAAGCAGTTCCGATTCAGGGATGTCCGGGAAAGTCGTTCTGCATGCTCACAAACGTGCCAAAATGAGTAACCGCAGGGATTAAGGATGTCAGCGAAATGAGAATAAATCGTTCAGAGCGTGAAAAATTGGTAGTGCGGCACTGGCTCAAATGGTTCATTTCTGCTAAAACCTTACGGGTTTAACCCGAGCGGAACTTGCCGAATATGCAGCCAGGCTATCATCCAGATGCGGGAAGTTGATATTCGGCGGGTATTTGCAAAGGTTGTGCAGGTTACCGCACGATGCGGCAACAAGTAAAAACGCAGGAGTAAACGAGCGCCATGCCCAAGCGTACTGATATTAAGAGTATCCTGATTATCGGTGCCGGCCCGATTGTCATTGGCCAGGGATGTGAATTTGATTATTCCGGTACACAGGCGTGCAAAGCGCTGAAGGAAGAGGGATACCGGGTCATCCTGGTGAACTCAAATCCGGCCACGATCATGACTGATCCGAACATGGCCGATGCGACGTATATTGAGCCGATCACGGTTGAAGCCGTGACTAAAATTATTGAAAAAGAACGTCCTGACGCCCTGCTGCCGACTCTCGGCGGGCAAACCGGCCTCAACACGGCCATTGCGCTTTATGACGCCGGCGTGCTCACACGCTATAACGTCAAAATGATCGGCGCCAACCGCGAAGCCATTCATCGCGGCGAAGATCGCAAGGAATTTAAGGAGCTGATGGAGAGCATTGGTCTGCAATGCCCCAAAAGCGGTCTGGCGCATAGCATGGAGGAAGCCCGCCAGGTGGTGAAGTTCACCGGCCTGCCGTGTATTATCCGCGCCAGCTTTACCCTCGGCGGTACCGGTTCTGGTATCGCTTATAATATGGAAGAATTTGAGACACTGGCCCAGCGCGGCCTTGATGCCTCAATGATCACTGAAATTCAGATTGACCAATCGCTCATCGGGTGGAAAGAATACGAACTCGAAGTGATGCGTGACAAGGCCGACAACGTGGTCATTGTCTGCTCAATTGAAAATTTTGATCCGATGGGCGTGCATACGGGTGACAGCATCACCGTTGCCCCGGCGCAAACCCTGACGGATAAGGAATATCAGCGCATGCGCGATGCGGCGATTGCCGTCATCCGCGCGGTAGGCGTTGAGACGGGCGGGTCAAATATTCAGTTTGGCACCAAGCCGGAAACCGGCGAAATGGTTATTATTGAAATGAACCCGCGCGTGTCGCGCTCTTCGGCGCTGGCATCAAAGGCTACGGGCTTTCCGATTGCGCGGCTGGCGGCCAAACTGGCCGTCGGTTATACGCTTGATGAGCTTCCGAATGACATCACCAAGAAAACGGCGGCCTGTTTTGAGCCGTCAATTGATTACGTGGTGACCAAAATTCCGCGGTGGACTTTTGAAAAATTCCCGGATGCCGACGAAACACTCACGACGCAGATGAAGAGCGTCGGCGAAGCGATGAGCATCGGCAGAACATTCAAGGAATCTCTGCAAAAAGGCATCCGCTCAATGGAGGTCAAGCGTTTTGGTCTTGGCCTTGACAAGATTGATAAATGGTGGAAAAACGAACTTGCCGAACGTAAAAACGGCAAGGCCAAAGCGGAAAAGCTCGGCGAAATTTCTGATAAAACGCTTGGCGACCGCGGCAGCGACATGAAGCGCCGCAAGGCTGAAGAAGAAGCGGCCGAAACGTGGCCGATTCCGGAAGAAAAATTGCAGCGTAAGCTGTCCATTCCGTCGCAGGGACGCATTTATTACATCCGTTATGCATTCAAAGCCGGCTATAGCGTGGATGAAGTCTATAACCTGACCAAAATTGACAAGTGGTTCCTCACGCAGATGAAGCAGCTTGTTGATTTTGAGGCGGAACTGATTACCTCCGGCCTGCCGAAGGACGAGTTCACCGGCAAGGCGCTGCTGTATAAGGCCAAGCAATGGGGCTATAGCGACGTTCAGCTTGCCACCGTGTGGGAGTGCAAACCGCTTGATATCCGCGCGCTGCGTAAAAAATGGGGTGTTGAGCCGGTTTATAAACTGGTTGATACGTGCGCGGCGGAATTTGAGGCGGCCACGCCCTACTATTACAGCACGTATGAATCGCCGGTGAAAAAAATCAGCGCGGACGGTACGGTTCAGAACGTGCTTGATGACGAAATCCGCGTATCAAACAAAAAGAAAATCGTGATTCTTGGCGGCGGGCCAAACCGCATCGGCCAGGGTATTGAATTTGATTATTGCTGCGTTCAGGCGGCCTATGCGGCGCGCGAACTTGGTTTTGAGTCGGTCATGGTCAACAGCAATCCGGAAACCGTGTCAACGGATTATGACACTTCCGATCTGCTGTTCTTTGAGCCGCTGACCCAGGAAGATGTGCTCAATATCGTTGAGCGCCTGAATGGCAAGCCGCTTGGCCAGCCGGATGGCTTGGTCGCCGGCGTGATTGTGCAGTTTGGCGGGCAAACTCCGCTGAATCTGGCGCGCGGACTGAAGGATTACGGCGTGCCGATCATCGGCACAAGCGTAGAATCCATTGAAGAAGCCGAAGACCGCGAACTGTTTAACACCATGATCAAGAAACTTGGCCTTAAGCAGCCGGAAGGCGGCATTGCCCACTCGGCCGATCAGGCGCGCGTGGTGGCCCAGAAGATCGGTTATCCGGTGCTGGTGCGGCCATCGTTTGTGCTTGGCGGACGCGCGATGGAAATCGTGAGCAACGAAGACCAGCTTAACTACTACATTCAAAATGCCGTTGAAGTGGCCGACGAACATCCTGTGCTTATTGACAGATTCCTCGGTGACGCAACGGAAATGGATGTCGATTGTATCGGCGACGGCACGGATTACGTTGTTGCCGGCCTGATGGAGCATATTGAAGAAGCTGGCATACATTCGGGTGATTCGGCGTGTTCAATTCCGCCGTTTAGCCTGCCGAAGAATATTCTTGATGAAGTGCGCCGCAATACGCTGATGATCGCAAAGGAACTCAAAGTTTGCGGTCTGATGAATATTCAATACGCAATTAAAGATAACGATGTGTACATTCTTGAGGTTAACCCGCGCGCATCGCGCACGGTGCCGTTTGTCAGCAAGGCCACAAGCGTAAGCTGGGCGCGCATGGCCGCGAAGGTCATGATGGGCAAAAAGCTCAAGGAACTGGGCATTACGGGTGAAGTGATCCCGGCCAAGCATGTGGCGGTGAAGGAATCCGTCTTCCCGTTCAACAAATTCCCGGGCGTAGACGTGATTCTTGGCCCGGAAATGCGCAGCACCGGCGAAGTCATGGGTATTGATAAATCGTTCCCGATTGCCTTTGCCAAGAGCCAGATGGCGGCCGGCGGATCGCTGCCGGATAAAGGCGCCATTTACCTGAGCGTGCGTAACGCGGATAAAAAAGGCGTTGTCCCGATTGCCCGCAAGCTTCAGTCACTTGGCTTTAAATTGCTGACCACCGGCGGCACGCATAAGGCGCTGGCCGAGGCCGGCATTGTGACCGAACGCATCAGCAAGATTCAGGAAGGCCGGCCGAACATTATTGATTATATCAAGAATAATGAGGTCGCCCTGTTGGTCAATACTCCCACGACTAAAGGCCCCAAGACCGATGAAGGCAAAATCCGCGGCGCGGCGGTTTTGCATAAGATCCCGATCATTACGACCTTGACTGCGGCCGAGGCCGCGGCCGACGCAATTGAAGCGCTTAAGGCCGGCGACTGGCAGGTTAAGCCCATTCAGGAATATTTTAACGATATGAAAAAATAACCTGTTCGTTCCGTGAATATCTCAAAAAGCATCGAGCTTAAAACTCGATGCTTTTTTTATGATATATGAAGTCATGCTGTGTGCATTGCGAGATTTACTTAATATTCTTTTATGCGAAGTTGCAGAGATGTAACATTTATTCAAGCCGAATATTCATGTGTAATTCAATCTTTACGAGCTAAGCGCGAGGAAGAATGCCCACGCTGCATCTCATACAAGACTAAGCGTTATTATTTGTTTTTCAATATGTTACGAAACATGACAACTCATTAAAAAGATCGTTTTGTTATTGAATTGAACATGGCAAACATTTTTTACATACGCCAAAATTGCAAATAATTTCATAATGTAACTTGACATTGCAGCACTATGATGTACGTTGTATGTATCACAACGATCTTGTTGCGATTATCCTGAGTGTGTAAGTTTGCCGTAAAGGTTCAGGGAGCAGTGTTTTGGCTGCCGCATGTCTTGAGCCTGGCATCAGGTAAGCATCGGAAATTTATGGATATCAACCAGCAGTACATTGCCGATCAGTTGAATCTTTCGCGTGCGACGGTGTCGCGTTCGCTGAATAATTCACCTGGGATTGATTCAGTTACGCGTGGCCGGGTGCTTGAGTTGGCGTCGCGATTGGGTTATCGCGTCACAACGCGCACGCGCCGGAAGTCCACGGGATCGCAAATTGTCGGCGTGCTGGTATGTAATCCCGGCGGAGAGTTTCGTCATTCGCTTTATGCGGATGTCGGCGCGGGATATCTGGCGGGCATGAGTGAGACGGCCAGCGACCATAACGCATATCTTGATGTGCGTTATGTAGATCCGGAGGATGCCGGCAGGCTTCTTGATCCGCGTTTTCAGCCGCCGGGTCTGCACGATGGCGTATGGGCGGGCGTGTTATTGATATATCCGTTTCCGCATGAGGTCGTAAGCGATATTTCTCATCGCATGACATGCGTATCAATCGTCAATCACTACGACGGTCTGAATGTGGATTGCGTGGCGCCGGATCAGGATCATGCGTTTTTGAAGTTGATCAAGATGCTGGCGGATAAGGGACATCAAAAAATCGGCCTGCTCAATACGACATCACCGGTTGTCGGTGACTGGGAATACACGCGCTGCGCGTCTTATTTTGAAGCGCTGATGCGACTGGGACTTCCGTATGACCCGAACCTGATTCTGAGCATCGCCGGCGGCAAACGCATGAGCGCTGATGAACAGGCGCAGCGCGTCATGGCCTTGCGGCAGGAAGGCGTAACGGCGTGGGTCAGCGTGACGGATCGCACGGCGTATGAAGTGCTTTACCGGCTTAAAGAACGGAATTTTTTAGTTCCGGAAGACGCGTCCTTTGTTGGTTTTGATGGCATTGAGACGCCGCCGGGGCTCAAGCGGCTGGTGACGGCCGCCCCGCCGCTGCGGGAAATCGGCGCGACAGCGTTGCGCCAGTTGCTGGCAAGGTGTGCATGCCCGGCGTCGCCGGTACGCTCAATTCAGCTTGAATGCACGATTGTGGACGGCGAAAGCATATCGGAAGTCAAAGTATAAGCGCACCGCACATGCGAGCGACAACGTAAATAATACGCGGCAATTGTCAGCAGGACGCCGCCGCATCAGCATTTATTATGAGGGTGACCATCATGAATCCGTACCCGGCCATTCAAACAGAAAGTACGGCGGCATCAGCGCGCAAAGCTTTTACGTTGATTGAATTGCTTGTCGTAGTAGCCATCATTGCGGTGCTCATGGCGGTATTGCTGCCATCCCTGGCCAGCGCGCGCAGGCAATCAAAAGAACTTAAATGCCTGGCAAATGTCGGCCAGATCAGCAAGACACTGCTGGTATACGCCCAGGAATTTAACGATACACTGCCTTATGGCTTTATCTCAGGCAAGTCAGACTGGAGTCTGACGATTAAGGGCTATCTCATCGGTAAAGAGGCGGCAAATTACGCCACGTATGGCTCAACCGGCGCAGGATTGACAAATGCGATACTGATCTGTCCGCTGGCCGCATACCAGGGCGGCAGCCTGCATTACAGCGCCCACCCGATCATGATGCCGAGCGTTTCGGATATCAGCAATAGTAAAAAACCATACAAAGTAACACGCGCGCGGCGCAATTCAGACATCATGATGCTGGCGGATGCCAATCAAGTGTTGCCGCCGGATGGAGGAGGCAGTTCTTCGGCCACGCTGTCTCATCTTGATGGGTGGTCTGCCCCCAATTATCTTTCTGAAACTGACAGTTGGTACTACAGCGAATCATTGAATGATAACGAAAACGCGATATACGCCGGAACAAACAATGACGGGCCGTACATCGGCGGGTTGCTGCGCTGGCGTCACGGCAATAATGACAAGCTGAGCGTCGGTTATCTTGACGGCCATGCCGCGGTCGCCAGAAAAGGCACAAAAGATCTGTGCAAAAAGAATATTCGCCCGGATTAATAGCGATGCAGGATATTGCAGTCATCGTATCCTTACCGGCTGAAAAATTAGCACTATTATTTTCCGCATGATAATACTTATTAATATTTTTACATTGCAGATATCACTTATATTTTCAAAGAGGGAGAAGCACATGAAGACAACGGCCATCTTGAATCTCGCCGCGATCGCTGCGACACTGGCCCTGGCTCATCAGGTTCAGGCTACAACCATCACGGCTGATTTTGACGGAGGCAACAGCACTACTGTTGTGGATGCGTGGAGCGGCATGTCGGGTGACGGATGGAGCGGCGCGTGGGCATACAAATCAAATGCGGTCACCACGTTTACGCGTAAGGCCATCACTTCGGCGGATGCCGGTTATACACCGCTGACCAACACATCCGGCAGTTATCTGAGCGTATCGGTCACATCCAATTCAAATGCGACGACAAGCCGTCAGGCTGCGATCCGCCGCACGCTTGATACCGGCGGTTCAGGCGTTGATTTGAACAAGACATTCAGTATTTCGTTTTTGTTCAGGCCTGATACCACGTTTACAGATCCCACGCAGCAGCAATATTTTATGTTTGCCAACGACAGCACCAGCCAATACGGCACGAGCAGCGGCGATACGTGGGAAATCATGTCCTCATCGGCGATCAGCAGCACGTGGATTGTCGGCGGCGCCAACACCAATATCACCGTAGTTCAAGGCAATGTGTATTCGTTTGTCATCAATACAAATCCGGTAAGCAGCAGTTATACGGTAACGGTAAAAGACCTGACGGCCAATGTTTCGTTTACTTCAGAGAGCCTTTCGTATCGCAGCGGTTCAGTGACGACAGAATCGCCGATTTTATATTTTGGCGCCCGCGGCACAGCCAATTCAAATAAGCCGTCCTATACAACGGCATTTTCGCTTGACTCAATTTCAGTTACGCAGGTCCCTGAACCGGCCAGTCTTGGCGTGGCGGCTTTTGGCGCAGGCTTGCTGATCGCCCGCAAACGTCGTGCATAAAGGGATGATCAGAAAAAGCACATGCCTTTTTCTGTGGCGTGCTATGGCGGGATGCGAGCGATCGCATCCCGTTTTTTGGATGTGCCGATCAAAGCGCCATGACATGCACGCAGGCGCCATTGCCCTGCTGATCGCGCTCAATATATGCAATATGCCGGCCGTGAACATCAATGCACGGATGCGGATGATACGGATGCCCGCCATATGTAAAACTCTGGCCAACAACGCGTGAGGTTTTGCCGACAAGATCAACCAGTATCAGAGGTGAGTGGCCACGGTCATGTTCCGGCTGGCAATCACAAATCATCCATCGGCCATCAAGTGAAATTGCAGGATGCCATGCCGAGCCGGCCCAGAGCATCTCCGGTTCCCGGCCTGTCCTCAAGCGCACGATTCCGGGCGCGCCGACAGGAGAACTTTTATAACGCGCCGCGATCACGGTATCGGTGGCATAATCCGCCATCTCGTGGCCAATGTGCTCAAATAGGTCCTGACCATGCTGAATATGTTGATAATACGGCCAAATTTTGCCAGTCTTAAAATCGCCGACCCATACACGATACGGATTATGATACCACACGCCGTTGATGCACGAGCTTTCGCGCGCAAAGAGAAACTGCCGGCCGTCACGCGTAAAAGCCTGAACATGATTGCCGCAGAAATCAGTCTTGGGCCCCCACTCAATGCGCGATGACTCAATTTGCATCCGGCCAAAAGTGGTTTTCCCGTCAACGATCACGAAAAAGAAAATAAACTCGCCACCGGGATAATAGCTCAGCGGTTCACCAATTTCCTTGACGCCATCAAGAATCACACGGCGTTGTTGCCCGCCGGTATGCGCATCGCATGAACAGATAGCGTTGCCGTCAACCCAGAAGAAACGATTGATTGCATGCGCGATGACGCCGCTGTATCTGAAGTTGATATTCGGACGCGCATTCGGCGCGGCCTGCGGGTCAAATGCTGACATTTCTGCAAGTTTTGTCCATGTGTCGCCAGCCACGGAATAAAAAGCCATGGCGTTATCGTGATTGCTGCTGACGATGACAGTTGAGTCATGAACAAAAGAAGAGTTGGCAAAATATAGATGATTAACAATCGCACCGGGCCGAGCCAAAACTACCGTACTCACTTTTGTCTCACTTCTTTTGAGTAAATCTGACAATACCCCATAATGAGGCATCTGTAGAATCTTCAAGATCACCGAAACAGGCGGCTGTTTCTACACGCTCATTACGCTCGTTGGCAACTGTTGCCAGCAGATCAAGGCCGATGCTGTCGCCAGCGGCGGGAGCTTTGGTCCATGCGGACCAGGGAATTGAAAATTCAAGCGCGTAACCGCTCTGATCAGGCCGAATGACCACATTGACCGTCGCATCTTCAATGACTTTGCGTACAGCTTTTGATCCGGTTGCGGCCCAGTATACACGAGCGCCGCGGCCATTGTCACCGGGCGTCATGATAAACTGATTGCAGTCAGCGGTCACAAAACCCGCCGGAGCGTTTTCCGGCACGCGATTGATAAAGACTTCAACGGAATCCTGAATCCACACCGCGGCAAAACCTGTTGCCATATTTTTGGCGGGCGATTTATCGTCGATATTCATGCGTATAAAAAGAGCCTGCGGCGACGCAATCACTTTGGCTTTGGCAATGACGCCGGCCGACGGCTGGCGTTTGCCACGCAGTGATGCTTCCGGTGCGGCTTGCCAATCTGCTTCAGCCGGAGCTGACGCCACCCAGGGCCAATTCACAGTGGTACGCTGGGCGGCCGCAAGACTCTCAAAACCAAACGAAGCGTTTTTGTTTGCTATGGCGGCCTTATCCTCCAGGTCGCCTGCAATATACACAGGATTTTCGTTTACAGTGATATTCAGTGTGCGGCTTGGTTCAGAACGCATGCCATCCCAAGTAATGCTTATAGCGGGTTTATCAAACTGAAGTTGCAGAGCCTGCGAGCCGCGGGTTCTCCACAATGCCCAGACATACTGGCCATTTTTGGTTTTGAAAATGCGATTATAAAGCGCCGAATCTGCGCCAAGATTAACCGAGCCAGTGTACTCCACAACAGGGTTAATCACTTCTGCAAGCGTTGCGACCGCCCTGCCGATCGGCTTGACCTGCCATTGCCGATCATAAAGGCCACCGGTCTGCGTGATCGTATCGCCATCCGTGTCTTTAAGCGGGTAAAAGAAAAATTTAGTTACGCCCGCACCGCTGCTGAGCGCCAGGAGATGAGAGCGCACAGAATAGGCTGCTTGCTCCATTGGGGTAATGCTTGAGAGCGGTTCGGCGGGATAACCAAATTCCGTAACCCATAAAGGATGATTGTCATTGTTACTGGCCATCACCATGCGATACGCCTGAAGACGCGCCACGAGATTGCCTTCTTCAGGACTTTTGTGTCCCTGAACATATGACTGGCATGCCGCGATATCCATAAATCCGCCGGCGTTGGCGTCATAGAGGCCCTGAAGATATCCGCCGGGCGTACCGGAAACACCCGCCATGATCACCGTGGCCTGCGGATCAATCGCCTTGATAACCTGATAGCCTGATTTAAGAAACTCCGCATACTCCGCCGGCTGCGCGCCGGTATCCCACTGGTGATTCACTTCGTTCATGATGCGATAGGTATGAACGTATTTATGCATGCGGCCGACAACAACCGCCACGTACTGCTGCCAGTCTTTAAGATCTTTCGCAACAACACTGCCGCCCGAAACGCCCTCGTTCCGGCGCGCGGCCCAGCGTGGCGCATACCCAAGAGAAAGCATGACGTTGAGGCCTTTAGCCGATGCCTGGCGCAAAAGTTCTTCCTGCTTGTTGAGATATTCCTGATCCCACAGGCCAGGGCCGGGTTTCTGAACATCACTCCAGTTGATGTTATGACGCACCCACTGAATGTTCAGCGCTGTGATTTTGTCCATTTCGTACATGCGCACGATGCCGACTGAATCGCTCATGTCATAGGGGTGACTGGCTTGAGAAAACTGAATGTCCGCAGGCGCTTGCTTCATTTTGAACTGCACGTCATCCCACCAGATGCTTCCGGGTGAATTGAGACGCAATCCGATTTCGACTGATGCGGAACCGGCCGGCGCTTTGACATCATAGGTAAATTCGGTCCATTCCTGCTGTGTGCCGCGGATGGCCGGCGTTGAAAAACGGAAATCGTGAAAAGGCATCGGCTCGCCACTGGGGTATCGGAAGTGAAATTGAACAAAAGCGTTTTGCACGCCATCATAACGATAAAAACCGCTAATCGTGTATACGGCGCCAGGTTTTGTCGGAAGGACACGAGTCCACTGGTGATGGCCACGCGCAAAATCAGCCGGAAGCACCTGGCGTAAACTGGTTGTCCCAGAATGCGGATGCTCTGCACTGACAGAACACCCTAAACCGGATTTCCATTGCGTTTCCCATGCGTCGGCCTGCGGACTCGTCTGGCCCATGCAGTTTATAGTGGCCAACGCCAGCATCAGTGCGCCGGTAACACCGGAAATGAATTGTCGTATCATGATCAACTGCAATTGAGAATCCTTTTTCTGTGAATGCACAGAATGCTGTCTGCCGCATATCAATCATGCGGGTACAGTCTATTCTGTTTTGAATCTGTTTTTAGTAACTGGCATCAACCTGAGTGGTTGATGAGGTTAACAGTTCGGGATGATCAGACCAGATGCGCGGATTTTCGCTCCATCCGCGCGGCCGTTTTTCAACATGGCCGTCGAGAAAGAGCAGATTGGTCCCCTGGTGCCTGTAGCTGGCGCGTGCCGGTGTTGAGATATGCGCCGATCCGGGCTGGCTTGGCGGCACATAACCGGGCGCACGCTCAAGATTCAAATCGCAGATGACCATGATGTCGCCAGGAGGCTGAAATGTTTTGAGCCTTCTTTGCGGGCCGCGACTCCATCCGTTATCAATCACGTATTGATTCCATGCATAACCGATTCCTTTGGGAGCTATGCCGATCACACCCGGGCTGCCAACCTGCTGCCATTTGATGACATCATTGGCGGGGCATTGCAGCAGGCCGCCAACGGCAAAACCGACCGCTTCGCCGGAACCGAAAAGTTTATACGCCCACGAGCCAGAGCCCGATGAGCTATCCACATTCGGCATCTGGTCATCGTTCATATTCGTATAAATAAACAGCGCCATTCCGATCTGGCGTAAATTGGACCCGCAGGCAACGGTTTTGGCCGTCGCTCTCGCATTTTGCAGTGAGGGCAGGAGAATGGCTATCAAAACCGCTATGATCGCCACAACGACAAGCAGTTCAATCAACGTAAATGCCCTGCTTATTTTGTTCATGCCATCCGCCTTTCGCCATCGCTTAACGAAATGTCTTCCGTGACTTTTCTGCCGCGCCGCCTGTTATACTTGCCGTATGCATTGTGATCGGCCGTTTACACGGGTCTCTTTTATAAACGCCGGCGCATCACAAGCAATACACCAGAAGCGCCCAAAACCGTCAACGACGCAGCTTCCGGAACGGGGTTTGTGGCCAGCGTAATTGAACTGTATAGCCGCTTGTTCCCTGTATCGCGTTCAGTAATACGAATCTGATCAATCCCACCGATGTCATTAACGTTTGTTGTGGTAATCAGCGGCGTAAGCGTTGAGATATCCGCGCTTATATTATAGGTCGCATACACATTCATCACGTTACTGTCGGCATCGCGTTCAAAAATAATCTTGACCTGCTTGCCGACACTGGCTGATGCGCCCGTGGCCCAACTGAATGTAGCCGTGTTATTTGTAAAAGCCTGCCCATTGCGGCGCAGAACAATACCGCTGCTGCCATCCGAGCTTGTTTGCTGAATACGAATCTGCCAATTATCGCTTGTGACACTGTTATACAGGTACACATCGCCCCAGTTGGTGCTGAAAGAACCGGAATTATCAAATTGCACAATGAAGGTCAGGCGGAAAGAGCCTTCTGCGCTGCTGGCCGAGGACAAGGCGTATGTTGCGGTTTGTGCGCTGTTGGTGGTGGTATCTCCCACGACAAGACTGCTGGGAATCGTATTTGATTTGCGATCCGCGGTTCTGATTGCCGTTGTGCCGGACCAACCAGTGGCCACGCCGCCTGACCAGTCTGACTGATAAACAGTTTGAACCGTGCTGAGGTTTTGAACCGCAGCCAATGCCTCGCCTGCATGGTTCAGGCAGATGGCGGATGCCAGAAGACCCGCCAATGCCACGAACTGCTTGACCTGATGACGATGAACCCCTTCCTGTGCGAACATGAATCGCTCCTTTTTTGTATTTATGAACTGCCAGATATGCATTCTCCTCACCAAATATAACGCAAGTGTTGCGTAAAGCAAAAAGAATAAAGAGTTTTCTTTAATTCGGGCTGAATTTTTGCATAGAAAACATTATAATGCCATAAAAATAAACATATTACGCTGTTTTAATCATAATCTTTATTTTTTATATTCAGGCAAGAAAACGCCTTTCCGGGCTCGTATATGTGATTATTTATACGAAACACTTGCGTAATGCGAGTGCATTGAATACGATAACCAAGAGCAGCAAACCAGCAAATCTTTCATCATCTGTAAAGAGCGGAAAACTTTCTTGGCAGGCGTTACCATGTTGAATATGACAACACGCAAAGCACGCCCACAACCGGTTGGCCTTCGGGAGATCGCCACTCATCTCAACGTTGCCTTAAGCACAGTCTCTCGCGCGTTGGCTGGCGATCCTGGAGTAAGCGAGGTCAAAGCTGCGGCCATTCGCGCACTGGCTGACCAGATGGGATACCAGCCCCGGCCGATCCGCCGTAAACGCACGCGTTCAATCGGTCTTATCATTTCCACCAGCGGACTTTCTCAGCCGGACGAAAATGAACGTTATGCGCAGAACGTCGTATGGTGGATGGAGCGCCTCTCAAGCCAGCTCAAAATGCATGTGCATGTTCATTTTGTTTTGCGGGAAGATACGCACTGGCCGCCGCTGCTACAGGAAAATCGCGTGGATGGCGTGATACTCGCTGGTTTTCCGTCCATTTCGCTCTGCCAGGCCATCCGTGAACACGGAATCCCGGCCGTATCCATCAGCGATCTGGTTGAGCGTTGCGGATGCAGCGCAATCATGGTGCGTCCGGAAAAAACAATTGATGAAGTCATCGGCAGGCTTGTCGGAATGGGGCATCGCGATATCAGGTACCTGTCAACACAAAAAGAGTACCCGGTCATTGCGGCAACAGAAAAAGGATTTCTTGAGTCGCTTGAAAAATATGGCATTGCCACAGGTCCGGGGCAAATCGTCAGCGGATTGCCGGCAAACATTCGCGGCGGCCGCGAAGCCATTGAGCGGCTTTGTTCAGAACCCAAGTTGCCTTCAGCCCTGATATTCACCAATGACTGGATGGCGCTTGGCGGCATGAACGAATTGTTCCGCCGCGGTTACCATGTACCGCGCGATATCAGCATTGTCGGGCAGGATAATTTGAGTATCTGCACGGAAGTCATTCCGCAAATCACCAGCGTCAGCCGCGTGATTGAAAAAATCATCATTCAGGCGCTTGAGATGCTGCGTTACCAGATCGAGAACGGAGACATCACGCCGCAACAAAGATTTGTCGCGGCTGAATATCAGTGGCGCGACAGCTGCGGACCCGCAAAAACGACATTATAAAGCTTGATCACGTCATCAAAAAACGTGGCATGCTTAGGCTCTGTCATGCGTCTGCTTCACGAATGTAGAATGCCCGCATGCCGCGCGTCAGATCAGTCATCAGCGGCGGCATTTGCAGGCTTGCCGCGGCCAAAGACAAATCAGAAATCGCGGCATTGTCACCAGCGGTAAAAACAAAGCGGAATGTATGTTCGCCGCGATCCGCGTAAAAACGCCGCGCAAATCGCGGCTTGATGGATTCGCTGTGCGCCATAACAGGACCGCGCAGTAAAGTCATACGCAACTGCGACCCGGCGCAATCCAACGCATAAACATCCGGACATGCCACACCGGCGGCCGAGCCGTCCGCCAATCGCACACGTACCCAATCGCTGAGCGGAACTTCTTTTCCGTCGGCCGGGCGCGTGATTGCGCCGCCAGGAATACCGTCCTGATGATCCATGCACGCGGACGGAAGATCCCATATTAACTTAAGAATCTGAAAATGCTGCACCCAATTGATCCGAAGATTCAGGTATACACAAGGATCACTGGCATAAATACGCCACTCGGCCTCAAAATCACTTTGACCAATCGTGCCGGTCTGAACGATTGAACCCATGAGCGGTCCAGAATCCACCATCTGCGTACCCTGAACATGCACTCTGGCGGCAATAACCGCGCTGTAACGATCAACACCATGCGACCAAGTGTCAGTCGGATCATCAAGCAGAACCAGATGCGGTAACACAAAAGTCCGGCCGGCGATCTGAATGCCGCCATTTTCTTTTACGCATAAATAGGTAGAAATATTATTAATTAGAGATAGCTCACTGTTGCTTTTGACGCCATCAATAACAGTCTGTGCTGATTTTTGGCCGACTTGCGTATGATCAAAACGAAAAACGGCAATCTGGTTCGGTGCGATATCGCAGTGGAAAAGCAGTCGCGTCATCGCATTCACATGCCCTTCGCTTGCCATAAGCTGGTAAGGAACCACCTGGCCGCGATCATCTTCAATCTGCCATGCCGGCTTCCAGAAATTCCACTCAAGCCAGGGCTCGCATTCAACATATCCGCGGAAGCGATTGGGGCCGGGATTCCAGAAAATCATGCGTTGGCGTTCATCATTGGGCAACGCAAGAGCCATGTCCGTCATCTTGTGACGCAGCAGATCATCGGCAACAGAGATCGCTGATGACAAATCAGCATACACGGCCGGATAAGCGGACGGGATGCATGTGCCGCCAAGCGTATCATGAAAACTGTGAAAACAGACGTGTTGCCAGGCATCATTCAATCGCTGGCGCTGATCTGGAACAGCGGCCTCGGCGCGAACCAGATTTTGTTCCGCCTGGCGCTGTAAAGTTTTAACCTGATGCCCGACACTGTAACAGCCGATGGCGTGCATTTGCAACTCACCGGTGACCTGCGGCAATGACTCAATCTGGCCGGCAATGGCGGAGAAAAAACGGCTGGGAGTTGAAAAAATAAGTTTGGCGCCTGGAAAACTATCCGCATGTTCTGTGCACCAGCGTACCATGTCGTGCGATGGGCCGCCGCCATGATCTCCAAGACCGACAAAGCACATGGTATGGTCAATGCCGGGAGGCAGTTCGCTGAGCGAATTGAGGATATGCCGCTCATTGATGCCATGCGGCGTACAGTATGCGCCGGCGATGCGAAAAGTTGTGACAGGCAGATCATCAGACGATCCGCGCCACTGAAAAATTCTGGCCGGAAGAGTCATTTCGTGTTCCTGCGGGCGCATCATGATGTAATATTTCTGCCCGTGCCGGCGCATGAACGCGGGTAATGATGCATGATGGCCAAAAGAATCCACATTGTAGGCGATTTCCGGAAAGCGGCTAAAATTCTCTACAAAATAGCGCCGGCCGATATCGACAAGTTTTTCAAAAGTCGCCATGCCCGGCTGATTGCAATCCGGCTGAACATACCACCCGCCGACGATTTCCCATCGGCCGGCCTCAACAAATGTGCGGATTCGGCCAAAGAGTTCCGGATCATGCCGCTGAATCTGCTGGTAGAACCAACTTTCGCCGCGGGTAAACGTAAGATCCGGATAGTCATCAAGCAGATTGCAGACACTGCGCGCGGTCGCCAGCGCCTCCGTCAATCCCGCATGCCAGGGCCAGAGCCAGATGGGATCAAGATGGGCATTGCAAATCAGATGAACAATCTTCATAAACCGCCAAACATAGAATAAAAACTCAGAAAAATATCAGTCAGTCAATTGACGGAAGGAGACTGCCTCATGCAGCGTATCCTTGCGCCGCTGAATTTCGTCCAGACGCGCCGTAACGCGTGCAGCTTCGCCGAAAAAGAAAATTTCGTGCGAGGTTCCCTCAAATTGCAGCGTCAAGTTCCCCTGGCTATCAGCGGCAGTAGAGCCGCGCCGGCCGGATGGCAGCGCCACCCAATCATACGTCACTTTAGGCGTTGCCTTGACCCGTATTTCTGTTTTGGCATTAATCTGATAAGGAAGATATTGACCTTTGCCATCTCCGCGATCAACGCGCTGATTCCAGTCGCGAACATTGGCGCTCTGCACACCTGCCACACGAAGATCGCCGGAGCGATAAAGCCTTGCCATGCTACCATTCACACTGATCCAGTGAGGCGTAATTCCCATATCGGCAAGAAGGATTGAAAAAACGTTCTGTGTCAACGCTGCGTTATTTGCGCGGGCAGTGGGATCAAAAAGAAGAACGTGTAATGTTGCGGCTCCTATTTTTTTGCTCATGACAAGCGGCTGGCCCGCAATAGTTATTTCAATCTGCGCGCCGGGCATGTCATAGAGTTTTCCGTCAACAGTAAAATTTGACCCACTGACGGCTTTACCATCGGCCCGAACCAGCGGGCCGGAAATTGGCCGGTTCGCCTCAACGACGGCCACGCGCAGTTCATTCAATTTGTCCGCAACAGGAGATTCAGTAAACCGGTAACTGACCATCTCCCGCAACTGCGGAGCAAACATGATGCAATGACTGACTTTCCCGCCCCGCATAAGGCTCATGATACGATCAAGCCCCTGTTCCGTCGGCGGTGATGGCGTATACATAATCAATTTTTGCGGCAATTCAATATGATCAAGACCTTCCTCACCAATGCCGTCAAAAATATAGCCGCCCTGCGCCAGTTGAGGCTCGGCCGATCCGTCCACGTTGAGTTCCCAACTCCAGCGCTGCCAATCGGCGCCCCAGGGGCGGAAAATGCGCCGCGATGTCACCGTGATAAAATCTGATGGCACGCGTTGCGACTTGTCTTGATAGGCATGGCAAAACCCCAGACCATACGCCATGATCTGCTGGCTGCGTAGTCGGTATTGCTCATTTTCCAGAATCTTGCTTAATGGCATGCCGGGGGTATTGGGCCAGAAATCAAATTCCATGTGTTGCGAACCGGTTGCGGCCGCCAGATCGTAAGAAATGGCGTAACCCAGTTCGGTGGCGTAATATGGCCAGCTATTGCCTCCGGACGATGACTCCATCAATGCGCACGCCTCACGTCCGTTTCCGCTGGGCTTCTTCAGATAGGGGAAATGGTAATATGCGCCATCGAGGAAAGTCGGCACATCAAAAAATTCCTCGTCCATGGAAAATATATGTGGATTTGCAGCGCCGAAAAGGAAATCGGTGCCGTTGGCCATGTCTTCAGGATTAGGCATAACCTGTGCGACACCGCCTTCCTTCTCGGCGGTGGTTCCGAGAAACTGAGCGAACTTCAACCACTCGTAATGGCACAACAGGTCAAATAGCAGATTCTGCCGGGTGCGATCCGCACTTGGCAATTTCCAAAAAGTGCCTGCGCTCGGCGGGGTATAATCACGCCAGTTCGCCAGCCCGAGATCCTGCGGCGCCAACATGCCGCCAATGTAATATCGTGCGTAATCCGCAAAGAGGAAATGCCGTACAGCCTTGCCGTCAAGTGCGGCGTCAAGCCCGCTATCGGAGCCAAGCAAATCCTGGCGAAAGGCTTCCACAGTCATCGGGTTATGCCCGGAGAGTCCGCGGCCGCCGCCCCAGAACCACACCAGATCACAATAACCAAAACCGGTATATCCCTGGCGAACAGAAGATTGAACCAATCGTCCGTATGCATCGCGCGTGGCCGGATGCGGCAACGCGGCAGCGTGTGAACATCCGGAACCCGGATAGTTTTCGCGCGTACGATCAAACACCACTCCCTGCCAGTTGACTTCAAATGCGTCTTTGGCTTTCAGATAAGGCTCATAACCGGCGCCCCAGTTTTGAATCAGCACGGGAATGCCCTGCGCAGGGTACCATTCGTCAGCTTTTGCCGGGTATATCATGTCTCTGATGAGAGCCAGATCAGGTATAAACTTACGTATATATTGAACACTATCTTTGTTGGCATATCCGCCCAGCCACATCATGCCCGGCTTGAATCGCACGGCGGGTACGTCCCATGCGGGCCCGTCCGGCGGCGTGGAGATTAACGATTCCAAATTTCGCGACGGAATCTGCTTTCCGGGTTGTTCGGTTTTGTTCGGGGTTATGCGAACATCATAAGAATCTCCATATCCGTCAAGACCCGCATCGAAATGAAATAACAGCGAGTCTCCGGCGCTCAGCACAAAGGTATCATTTAACTCCACCACCGGATTGGCGGCAGCGCTGCTGGGAATACTGCGTCGATCAAAGGCGGAGGTTATATCATATTTGTCGTCAGGCCTCACCAGCGAAACAGTCAGGAGCCCGCCATCGCCGCCTTTGACGTCGGTACCGCGATTTTCGCAGTGCAACTTGATTGCCCAGTTGCCGGATTCTGGACACGTCCACCTGGCTATAACCAAACCCCGGCCATCAACGGCTTCTTTATCGCTTCGCGGCCGAATAATCAATTGCATCTGCCGGTCATCACGCGTCATAAGCAGGCTCGGATACGTATATGGCGAGCCTTTGGGAGTGAAGGTAATCGTTTTGCCAGACTGATTTTCGGGCTTCATAGGCACATAATTGGCCAGTTTGACATCTCCGCCCGCAACCGTCAGAAAAGACCACTCATCCACAGTATCCTTAGCGCCAGTAACGGCCGGTGATTCGACTTTCTGTTGTGAAAGATTCAACGACAAATCGACCTCCCACTGATCACCGTAACCATCCGCATTGGCGTCAAATGTCATGAGTAAACGGTCGCCTTTTTTGAACGCATACACGCTGCGCTTCTCTACGCTGGGTTTCGGATTGGCGCTTTCAGGTATTCCGATCGGAGTCCACACCACAGTGGCGGCGGAATCATCACCGGCCCGCGCCAGAAGAGCCCGAACCACGCCGCCATCACCGCCTTTGACATCAGTCCCAACATTGCCGCACTTCAGCAGAACTTCTCTGTTGCCGTCCGATGGGCAAGTCCATTGAACTACCAACAGACCACGCCCATCAACGGATTTGGTGTCAGAATCCGGCCGCAATTTCAGGTGAATGACATCGGCGCCCTGCCCAAGACGCACCAGCGCATTGGGCAGGGTATATGGCTTGCCGCCGGATGTGTACATGGTTTGGTTGTCCGGCTGCGATTCGGCAACCATGGAGACAAAATCGGAGAGCTTTGCCTGTCCGCTTTTGGCAGTCAGTAACTGCCAGTCCGAAGCATCAGCCCCCAGGCAATTGACACAACCTGCCAGCAGCAAATTTCCGACCAGTAGATGCACCCATGTGCGTGTTGTCTTGAATAGATGATGATTCATCCGATCCTTGCTCCTGTATTGTATTTTTACAACAACCGTGTTCAATTATCCTGCATACTCAGCGGCGGCGGCGAGTCAACATCGTCAGCGCACCCGTGGCAAGAAGCCCAAGACTTGCGGCTTCCGGCACATCCACAGTGGCGATGTTGACCGTAAGCAGTGAGCTGATCGTGCCGTATCCGTCCGGCTTGAAAAATGTCTTGCGAATAAAAATCACATCACCCGCGTTGACCGTCGTCTCCACGGAATACGTTCCGGCGATGTTATCACCAGCACCGTTATCAGGGATATCAATCGCCAGGAGTTCTGTATCATCCGCTGCCGTGCCGCCGGGGGTGAATTGTGAAATTCTAAGACTGCCCAGCCCACCTCCGGTCACCGTATCAATGTCCGTAATCAATCCTGAAATAACAATCGTTGCCGACACCGGCGCGGTCCACGCCACCATCGCATCGCGATGACTGGCAAGCATCTTGATCGCGCGCTGTGATGTATCCGTGACTCCCATGATCTGAACACCATCCGGCGTATACCAGGGTTCGCCCGGCAAGAGCAATATCAGCCTTCCGCCTTCATCGCCGCCGTTCCAGTCCGCAACCTGCAACTGCTGAAAATGGGATACATTGGTATCAATATTCCGGTCCCATCCGCCGAGGCTTTCCACGACCGGATTTTCCGCGGCATAAAAAGACCACGGGCCGCTGGTCGATGATTCATGTCCTGACCAGTCATTGGCCAAATTCCACACCGCCGCATGCGCAGATGAAATGGAAAGCACCGACGCCATCAATCCCGCCGTAATACACTGCACGTTTTTCGCTGGTTTTCCTTGCATTTTCACGCCCTTCTCCTTCATTATTCGTCATGATATTGATATCAAGCCGCTATTTTCGGGAACCGTGGGAAGCGGCACTTTCCCTTCAATCAATCAGCGCCCCCATGAATATTGAAAATACACAGCCTGTCCGGCCCCGACAGGCTCACTGTTGAGACTCTCGGGGTTTTTGGCCATAAGTGTCTCGGTATGCAGATCAACAAACAGATAATTCGCCTTGCCAACGTGAGCCGTATTGGGGAAAAATTTATTAGCGGAAGCATTACTCACCCAGGGCGGATCATACCCCAGCACAGCCTCGTAATAGTTTGTTGACTGTACAGTGCAATCCGCAACAAGAATCGACTGCATAGGCATGTCAATCGTGGTCACTTTAGGAAACATGTTAAAACCGCCGCCCAGATCGACATTCATGCCGTATCCGTATCCGGTGGCCGCACCACCAGAGTTTTCGTTCCCCATCAGGCCTCTGCTGGCCGGGCAATAAAACTTGGTTTTGGTTTTCTGAAATTGAGCCCCCATATAATTAATCCCATGCTGTCCGCCTTCGCCATCCTGGCCAAGAAGGCCGCCGACAAACCAGGGCAAATCCGCATTGTTCGCATCAATAGGCGCCGGAAAATATTGATTGCTATCCTGGGCATACTGATACATACCCAATCCGATCTGCCGCGTATTGGACAAACAGGCAACCAATCTGGATTGCATCCGAACCTTGTTCAGCGCCGGCAGCAATATTGCCATAAGTATTGCTATAATTGCCACGACAACCAGTAATTCTATTAATGTAAAGCCGTTTTTATATCGCGACACAAAACGCCTCCTCGTTTGATTCATCGGCAGACAGGCCACTCAATATGCATTCCACCTGTGTCCGGAAACTTCTTGATTGGCAGTCCGATGCAAAACCATCTCGCCTGCATGATACAGATGTGTCATTATTGACATACATCATAAATGATGCACACTCAAGAGTATCTCAAATTAACCATAAATCAAGTAAATTTATGTTTATTCCGTCACATGATGTCAATTCGTTAAAATGGTCACATAAGTTATCAATATCAGCAATATGTGTGCATAAAGGCAAAATCAGTATTGCCAATGATACTTGTTCACTATCATTGGCCCGCGCGTCATGTGCATCATTTTGATGCCGGGAATCCAGTATTGGGTTGACATTCTGTAGGCATTATTCATAACATATACATCAAATACGAGTCATATACATCTTTTTGTAAACATTGCATAAAGCGAGATGCCGTCATGGAGGCCAAGTTTCCGGAAATCGTCAAGCTTATTGAGCGCCGCCTTTCCGAAGGGGATTACTGTCTGACTCCCATTCCCAGCGGCAGAAAACTTGCCGATGAAGTCGGGGTGAACTATCGCACGGCCCGTCGCGCCATGAAGGAACTGATCAAAAAAGGCCTGCTGGTCCGTCAATCCAACGGACGGGTCACCGTCAATATCAATAAGAGCGAAAAGCCTCTCTTGCAGGTGGCGTATCTTGCGCCTGCATTCATGTCGCCGGGAGCAACCCGCGCGCGAATTTCGCTTGAACAGATCGCCCCGGAGTTTAACGCCATCGTACGGCCCATTGATTACGTGCACTGGGATGATCCCGTGGTGATGGAGGTCTTATCGCGCTTTGACGCGATTTTTATTTCACCATGCACAGAGGTTATTCCGCCGCGCATACTTCAAAGTCTCCAGCAAAATACCAATCCGGTCATGTGGCTGGGGTATGGGTCTGACTGCGGACTGCCCTCCGTTGAATTTTTTGGCACCCAGATGCTTTCGCGGCTCATGGAGTATCTTGGAGAACTGGGACACAAACGCATCGGCTGCCTGAACGTTCATCGCGATATAGAAGCGGACCGGCGCATTCAACTCTGGCGGCATTGGCTGGCGGATCGCGGCCATGTCGGCATGCTGATTGATGCGCCGGTAAAGCCCTACATGGAAGCAACCGCGCGCGCTTACGACATCATGAACCAGACGCTGGCAAGCGGAGCATTCACGGGCACCGCGTTGCTCTGCACAACTTTTCAGGCCGCAATCGGCGCCACGCGCGCATTTCATGAACATGGCATGAGATCAGGACAGGATATCTCCATCTGCGCCATTGACGGCGAAGGACTGGCGCGTTTGCAGACGCCATCCGTCACCTCGCTTGAAATAGTGGATCTCCGCCAGAGCCTTGTTAGTTTTATGAAATATATTCAGGCCCATCGTTCCGGCCGGCCATTGCCCCGGCTTATCCCGCCACGGGTTGAACTGTTCAAGGGCGAATCCACCGGCGCGCCTGCCGTGTCATGAGCAGGTCTTCGCCTCTACAAATTTTGCCGTATCAAATGCATGGCATCACATGTCCGCCTGATACCGGGATATACGCGCCCGTGATAAAACTTGCCAGGTCGCTGGCCAGAAACGCAACCACGTTAGCGATTTCCTGATCTGTGCCGCGGCGCCGCAACGGAACATCTTTCTCATATTCCGGTATGCGTTCCTGATTTGTTCCCCGGTATTTGTCAGAGATGCTCCAGCCCGGAGCAACCTGATTGACGGTGATGCCGTGCTCGCCGATTTCTTTAGCCAGCACACGAATAATACCATCCTGGCCGCGTTTGCCTGAAACATACGCGGATGATCCCGGCGCCCCCAGCATGGAGCATTCAGTATTCAGTGCGATAATACGACCATGTTTGCGGCGAATCATGGCCGGCGCAAATGCCCTGGCCATCAGCACATTATGCAGCACGCATGAACGAAACTGGCTCTCGTAATCCGCCAGCGGCTGTTCAAGAACGCTTTGCCACGGATAACATTGAATTACAGCGTTATTGACAATGATCTCCGGATCGCCCAACTGGCTTACAATCCGCCCGCGCATCGCCAGCACGGACGGCTCACTGGTGATATCCGCTTGAACGATGCAGTGCCTGCGGCCCAGGGCTGCGATTTCCGCGGCCAGTTGTTCTGCCTTCCGCTGATTATGAAGATAATGCACCGCGACATCCGCACCGGCCTGCGCCAGTGTGCGGACCATGACCCGGCCAAGTTCACCGGTGGCGCCGGTGACCACCGCTATCCGCCCTGAAAGATCAATGTTCAGCATTGTATTTTATCCTTCAATACGATAAGCCACGTCAATCGCCTGCTTCTGTGCGCTGCTGCGATACATCGCCGCAATTAACTCATCCACATCATAACCGGCGCTACGCGGAGGATAACCTTGCTCACCGGATCTGATCTGCTGGCAGAAATACATCACGGCGCGTTCAAAAGGAGAGTCAGGGGAGTAACGGTATTCGTTTGTCTGGCTTGTGGCTTCGTCATAATGAACAAGCAGAGAGGCTTTGTGATCAAACTGATCCCATGTTGCGCTGTAAATGTTCAGCCGACCCAGCGTGCCGTTAATTTCAACCGTTTCGTCCCATCCGTCGCGCAGAAAACCGACGCGACTCAGCGGGTGCCCCACCGCATCAAAGTGAACAATTCCGTTATTTGTCTCCATGAGGGCCGAGGCGAGCAGTTCATAATCACGGCCTTCTGGCACATAAACCCGCGCAAAGAGCCGCGTAGGCCGGCCCAGAAAATGATTGACCAGATCCAGCATATGACTGCCGCCGCATACAAGAATGCCTCCGCCATACCTGGCACGAATCAATGATGAACCGCCGGCGGGTTTGTAAAAAAGCCCTTCGCTGGGCATCGCCTCCCACACTTTGCCCCACGGCTGAAAAGAACGAATATGCGTGCTGATGATCCGGCCTATCCCCGGCAGCAGTTCATGGGCTTTTTGCACAGCTGGGATAAATCGTTTCATATAGGATGTATACAGATGCGTTTTATTTTTGGCGGCGGCCTGCACTATCTCAAGCGCATCGTCCGCGTTCTCAGCAAGAGTTTTTTCACAGATAATCGCTTTGCCGGCGGCGATGGCGTCAAGACAGACGGCCTTATGAATCCGCGATACCGCCGTCACGTCAATCACGTTGACCTTCGGATCGGCAATGACCTGCCGGTAATCAGATGTAGACTTTGCGCCGAATTTTTGCGCCCAGGGCGCGGCCGCATCCTGATTTACGTCGCAAACCCATCTGATCGTGGCCTTTGCGCGGGTCAGTCCTGAAAAATGAAAACGTGAAATACTCCCGCATCCGATAACGCCGACATTCAATTCCATGCTTGTATATCCTCCGGTCCGGGTTAGCAATATGTGGACATAATCAACCTGATACGGATAAAATATCTTGTATATTTATCCTGAAATAGGGATAATTTGAATATTCTTGGATAAAATACATGGACAAATCTGACTCAATTTTATTTCTTGATATTCGCGACCTCACCAATGTTGCGCTTTTAACCGAGAATCTCTGGACTTCCGTAGGAGCCTTGCGGCGTTCACGCGAACTGACCCCGCTTTACGTTCAGCGTTATACGGGGCCATGCAACCTCAACCGGCTCTCAGCGCATCCCTATTGGGAAATCATCTTTGTTTTCCGTGGTAACGGTACGCTCTTGGGAACCACCGAATTACCGTTGCAGGCAGGCACAGCTGTTCTGGTCGCGCCGCACACGACGCATTGCGAAACATCGCCCGGTAAACTTGATCTGTTGTGGGTGGGATTGGCGGGCACATGCCTTGCTGATTTACCATGCACAAGTGTACAGTCGGCCACAAGCAGCGAACTTCTCTCACCATTTGAACAACTCTGGCACCGCGCGCGCCGGCCACAGGGGCTCATCGGACCGGAACTTGACGGCCTGACATTGGCGGCCCTGGCGCGCCAGCAGCGTATCGCCGCGGAAAGCAATCAGGACTTTCACGCACTTGTTGACATGATCATTGATTACCTTCAAAAAAACTATGCCCAGCCCATCACCATTTCGGATTTGGCCGAGCGTTTCAGTTACAGTGAAGGTTATTTGTGCCGTTTATTCTGCCAGCGAACCGGGCTAAGCCCCAAACAATATCTGACCAAAGTACGCATTGAGGCGGCCATTCAGCTTATCCAGCAAACATCCATGAATATCAGCAGAATCGCGGCATTGGTCGGTTATCAGGACCCTTTGTACTTCAGCCGGATTTTTCGCCAGGTCACTGGCAGTTCTCCTATCACGTGGCGCAGCAGATCACTATAACCCGCCATTCGCGGGCGTTTGAATCATGACCACGGGTGCGTCCGTTTGCTGTCTACAAAAAAAGCAAAACAGACCTTCAAGCGAAAGCTCACTTGCAAGGTCTGTTTTATGCTATCGTATTTTCAATTTACAGATGATGACTTCATGCGCGCCTGCGGCGAAACAGCCACAATGCGGCGGTCGCGGAACCTCCAACAATCGTCAATGTCGCAGGCTCAGGCACATCAACAACCTGCAAACCATTAAACGCACCTTCCGAACCAGTCACATTTGTCATCGTGCCGCTAATAATCCCCGATGCATTGGCAACAACATTCAATACGACATAATTGGTACCGCTAACCCACGAAAACGTTCCCAGTTTACTATTGCTTGTCGTCAGAGTAGACCCATTGATCGTAAAGGAGGATTTATCGCTGCCGTATGAACCATTTGAGCCAAAAAGATAAATGGAATACGCGTGATTGGCAGAAAGACCTCCGATGGTATATGTGATTGTTCCTCCGCTTCTGGCATAAAGATACTGTCGCGTCAGATAGTTGCTGGCGCCGCCGGAGGATGCGTTGGAATCATTAAAACCACCCGTGGTTCCGCTGTAACTTAATGCCAGCGTAACTGATGACGCAGTGCCTGAAGAATCTTTGACATTGGATTGAAAGGAATTTAACGGTGTAATGTCCCAGCCGTTGGCCGCATTCCAATACGTGCCGCTATCGCCGGTATATGCGCCAGTGCCGGTGTATGTGCTTCCGCCCCACTTCAATTGAAAATTGACCACTGCGCCATCGGACTGGGCCATACCCATTGCCGAAAACAGGCCGCAAGCCAGCAATTGCAAAGCCGTCCGTCGTCCAAAAATCCCCATCCTGTATCTCCTTTTTTGATAGTATGAGCCGCACGATTTAAAATTTATTTGCCGCCGGCCGCCGCGCCTGCGGCCGGTACAATCTGCAATCCGTTCAAAGCGCCTTCTAAACGATTGTTGAGCGAATTTAACATGCCAGAAATGACACCGTCGCCGTCAGCGGCCACGTTTATTTTGATGTAATTCATCCCTTCGACCCATGCAAAGGTCTTTTGAGGTTTGTTACGAATCGTTGCGACGGTCTGGCCGATTGTTATCTTTGAAGCATTGCAGTTGAATCCGCCATTAACACCATACACATAAATATCGTAAGACCGGCCGGCAACAAGGCCCGAAAAAGTGAAAGTCACGGCTCCTGAACCTTTGGTAAAAATATAAGCTTCAGTCAAATTGTTCAGTGCATTGCCACCACCGGCCTTATCGTTGTAATATCCGCCGACGGCACTGTTGGCGATGCTGTCATCCTTGCTGAATTTGAGCGCCAGTGTGACGGATGAAGAAGTTTTTCCATCTGATTCGCGGATGTCAGACGGGAAATCCGCGCCGCCGCCGGCAAAATGATCATTCCAAAAATCCATTGCATTCCAGAACGTTCCAGAATCCTCCGCGCATGCGCCCTGCGCGGCAAAGACCGGGTTACCATGCTTGAACTGAAAGTTAACCGCCTTTTCAGCGGCAATCGCGGATGTACATGCAAACGTAATAAAAAATGCGATAATTGCATATCCAATTATTCTTAACATTATAAAGCTCCTGATTTCGCGGCAAACGTCAAACACCGTAACTTATTTCGATATAATTATTTTTCCGTCAGGTTGTTTCCAAACGCAGTGACATCGCCGGTATTGTCCGGATAGATCCAGATACCCGGCGAAGACTTTTGAGCGGCGTTCCATTGGTTGTTTGAAATCTCCACGCCATCTGAGTGAGACCCGATCAGCACTTTTCCGCGAGCCATGAAAGGATAACCCCCTTCGGCGGTGGTTGAGATGGTATTGCCGGAAAATTTCAAGTCCTGAATTGCTGAGGTAAACAACACGCTTCCGTTTGGATTGATGAACTTATTATCCACAATCTCAATGCCCTGTTGAACCGGGTACCAACTTTTCCCAGGGCCATACATCGTAACACGGATGCTCGCGGCGCATTCGCTTACCCCGGCCACATTGCTGTTCTCGAATACATTGTTGCGCACCAGCAGATTGCCAAGCCCCGTGCCTTCGCCATTGATCACAATGGTCAGATCCGTCAGCATCAGCAGATCCGATTTGCAGTTACCGATGAAGCGGTTGTTCTCAATCAGGCCGTTTGTGCAGTTTGGCAGAATCGCACGATTGTATCCGTGACGAAATACATTGTTGCGAATGATAAAATTTCGAGTCTGATTGGCACCGTTAAATACAACCGCGTCGGCCGGCAGACCGGCTGGTACATTCCGATCCAACGTTAAGATTGCTTCCTTGTTACCGGCTTCAACTGAGGTCACAACGGGTTCAAAACCCGTTGGCGAGTAGTCATGATTGCGTATGCTTAATTTGTTGCCTGTGCGAAATACACTGGGCCAGTTGGTTTTTACAATCAGCTTATTCGCAGATGAATGCATCCGCAGGCCAATGCAGGTGGTATTGTTCATATTGATGAAGTCATCGCCGCTGTAACCAAACTCGCAATTTTCAATCAGTAAATTGCCTTCGCGCTGATTGATGACGTCCAATGCGTCGGAATTAGTGCCCGCAATACGTTTGGAATCCGGGCGGCGGGTGATTTTGCATCCGGAAATGCGGATGTAGTCAGACCCGCCGATAAAGAAACCAAATCCCTGTGAAGCAAAGATGTTGACGTTTTCAAAATTCGCGTGCGCTGTGTTATTCACCTGAATCGCTGTACCGCCCCAACTGTTATGCCACATGCCCCAGTTCTGCCCGACACGGACCGTCGGCGGAATTTCATGCTCATACGCGAATCGCACAGTGTTGCCGTTGAGCCATGTTTTCCGGGCGCGCGTATTGTCGTCGCCATCAATATCCGCACCAAAGACCGGATTGAGATTTTTTTCATCCAACAGCGCCATATGGCGGAATTTCACATCCCGCCAGCGGAAATCCGTGTAATCCACAAAGGTATAGTCAATACTTTTACGATCCGGGCTGATTGCGGATATCTTCACATGGCTGACAAGCGGTTGTCTCTCATAATCCCAGTCGATAGTCAGATTTTTAACGGCCACGCGCTGGCAGTTATCCAGAGTGATGAATTGAGTGCGAATCGCCTGATCATCTGAAAAATAGATAAACTCCGCCCCCTGGGCGTCCAATGTGAAATCATTCATACTCTGGAATCGCAGGATATCGCCGCGGCCGTTAAAACGATAAATGCCGGGTTTTACGGTCAATTTTGAAGATTTGTTTGATCGGCAATAAGCAATGGCCCGCTTAAAAGCCTCCGTGTTATCGCCGTTGTCGGCAGAAACTCCGAAATCATGAGCGAATACTTCATTCTCTACAGCGGGCGCAGGCGGCTTGACCGTAAATTCCTTTGCGCCTTTCACGGCCGGCAAATCGGATTTGGCCTGTAAGCCTCTATTGTTGAGCAAAAACCGTGGATCATTTATTTTGACAACCTTGATGTTGTCGATCAAAACATCAGCCTGCATGCGAAGTTTTATCGAAAAGGTGTACCGGTCATAAGTCGGCAGCAGTACGGCCGTCACTGCTCCGTGCTGTGTCACTCCCGCTTCACCCGGAAATTCCGATAACGCCGCTCCCGCATAGATCCACTTGACGCCGGAAGACGAAAAAGACGTAAACAAGTTGCCATCGCCACGTTTACGGCTTACATAACGATAATCAAATGTCGCGTGATACACGCCGCTGCCAGGCAGATCAATATTCAGAATGTCATTCCACTCATAAGCGCTCTCCAGTGAATTGCAATGCAGCACTTTGCGGCCATCAAATTCCTCAATACTGTTATCGCTTTGGCCGCTGGTAATCACGCGCGCGGCATCTTCCGGACGATCAAAACGGATCGCTGCAACCACAGCGTGTTCTTCAGCCCAGACTGCGCCCGCCAGCGCGGAAAATGCAAAAAGAGCAACTGAAAGTCCAGTAAAATAAGAACGCTTCATTCAATCATATCCTTGAATATTGGGATAAATGGCGGTCCGCGGCCAACATGAACATGGCCCGCAAAGCCCCCTGTTGTTTCGCATTGTCACGGTACGTTAAGCGCGGCGCGCATCCACACCGGTGCACTGCCGCCTTTTTGAATGGCACGAAGCGTCATCTCGCTATTGGTTACAAAACGGGCATGTCCATCAAAATAAACAACGTTTTCACCGGTACGATCGTGATGGTCCACTCCCTGCCAGCTCATTGCAGAACTCCAACTGCCAATCGACCATCCGCTTCCGGTAACGGCAATGGCACCGGGATTTTCCGTGGGCATTTTTTTGATTCCATCGGTATTACGAGCCGGATCAAGCTGGCAAATTCCAATATAATTGAGTGTTCCGTAATTTCCCCATGCGCCTGAATAAGCCGGCACCGTTGCGGATTTGCCTGGGGCGGGACAACTCAGAACTTTCCGTCTGCTGTAATACGTATTGTTCGGCAAATTGCTCACATCACTGCCGGGCAGATACCATGCGAGTAATCCCAGTGTGACCGGACCCGCTTTGCCGGATCCATCATCCCACGCATAAATTTCCTTGTTATCCCAGACCGTCGGATACGTCAGCGGAAACAAGTTATTGCTGTTTTCCTGTGCATACATCTGCACGGCCATGCCTACCTGGCGATGATTGGAGCAACATGCCACTTTCTGCGCATTTTTACGTGCGGTGCCAAGTGATGGCAGTAAAATCGCCATAAGTAAAACAATAATCGCCACGACAACCAGCAACTCAATCAGAGTAAAGGCTCTGCGATTCAATGTGCTGGACGTGTACATCATACTTACTCCAAGATCGTTTGATCGTATGTGTCATAAATAAATCACACGTAGCATGTCGCCATACTTTGCGGGGCGACTCCGATAAATTTGTGGCGTGCGATTTGTTTTTGACAATCACTCTAATCCACGTTCCTCAGGAATCAACCGGCGGCTTTGACCGCTTTTTTTGAAGCATCAAACAGAGCCGTGTCACCGGACAGGATATCGGGACGGCATTTTGCCGCAGTTGTGGAACGCACGATAAGTTCAGTCTGAAGCGTTTTGCGCCGCACAACATCCGCTCGCTCTTCAATCATTCCTACCGCCATTTCTGCGGCGGCTTTGCCGATTTCCTGCGCCGGCTGGCGAATTGTCGTGAGCGGAATCGGCAGCAGCCGCGCCAGCAGGTCATCGTTAAAACCAATCAACGATATATCCTGCGGAATTTGAAGTCCGCTGTTGCGAATCGCCGCCATAGCGCCAGGCGCGATTTCATCCCACAGCAGAAATACCGCCGTTGGTGGATTCTTGAGCATCAGCAGTTTATGCATCGGCTGATAACCATACTGCTCCAGACCGACATCCTGCGGCCGCATATTCGCCAGTACCGGTCCGACTTCCTGCACCAGGTCGCGATCAAAGCGAATATCGTGATCGCAAAGAGCCTGCCGATACCCACGATAACGTTCACGTACTGTTTCAACAGAATCCAGAAAACCGATGTTCGCAACAATAAAACCAATGCGCTGATGACCGAGTTCAATCAGGTACCGCACGGCATCGTATGACGCCTGAAAGTTATCAACGTTGACCAGCGGCAAATCACTGCCTGAAAAACCGCGATCAAGACAAACCACAGGTAGCGGACGCTGCGCATCATTTCGCAGGGATTCAATTAATTCCAGATTGGCGGGCGGCATATACGGAACAAGCAAAATACCGTCCACGCCGCGTGAATAAAGCCGTCGCAAATGCGCCGCTTCATTAGAGACGCTGTAATCGCTGTTGCAAAGAATGGATTCGTACCCGGCCTGACGCAAATAAGACTCAACACCTAAAACAATCTGATGCGCAAAGCCATCCGCAAGCGACGAACAGACAATTCCTATTTCCCGCGAGCGCTCAATAGCCGGCGGTTCAATCCACTTGGAAACAAATGAGCCGCTCCCCTGCTGGCTTGTGATCATTTTCTCTGTTTTGAGCTGCCCTAAAGCCTTGAGAACAGTCTGACGTCCCACACCAAAAAGAGATCGCAACTCCTCTTCCGTCGGCAGGCGATCACCAGGCGCAAACTTACCCGAGCGAATATTGCCGGCGATGTACTCATACACCGCAACATATCGCAACGCATCTTTTTTAGGTTTGCTCCGCTTGACGGCCATAATCATCCTCTGGCAATTCCAGTGCGAGTTGATAGGAATCTCTTTTAATATAACCTCAATTCGGCCGGAGTCAAAACATTTTACTAAAATTTGACCGGATAACTTTATAACAACTGATATAATTCCGTTTTTTATTGGTTTTTTCGTATTTTTATCTATGATAGAGGCTGTAAGTTATACGGTTATTTAAGAGAAAGCACCCGCTTAATGCTTCATTACGTCAATCCGCTTCAAGGAACCGATTCCCGATTTGATCTCTCTTTGGGCAATACACTTCCGCTGATTGCAGCCCCCTGGGGCATGAATCACTGGACGCTGCAAACCGATGAAGGAACATGGGCATTTCATCCCGATAGCCCCAAGCTTCAGGGTATTCGGCTCACTCATCAGCCCAGTCCGTGGATCGGCGACTACGGCGCATTGACTTTTTTGCCATTTTGCGGCCCCATTCATGTGGATGCAAAAGCAAGAAGTTCAGCCTACCGGATCGCAGATACCGTTTTACATCCCCATTATCTCAAGGCCCATTTGCTGCGATATAACGTTCATATTGAACTTACGCCCACAACGCGGGGCGGTATTTTCCGCATGACATTTTCCGACCCCGGCGCGGCCCGATTTCTGATTCAGCCGTTAGCCGGTGAATCATGGATTCGGATTGAGCCTCAAGCGCGGCGTGTCATCGGTTACACACGCGGCAACCACGGTGGCGCGCCGTCCAACTTTGCCTGCTATTTCGTTATGGAATTGAATTGCGCAATTGACGGCGTCATATGCCTGAATCAACAACCGCAAAGCGATCTTTTGGAATTGGCCGCCGAACGCGTGGCCGCGGCAATTTCATTCAAAAATCCATCCGGACAAATTGAGGCACGCATCGCAACATCCTTTATCAGCGTGGATCAGGCCCGGCTTAATCTGCAACGGGAAGTTGCCCATCGCTCCTTTGACGACATCCGCACTCACACATCCAAAGAATGGGAACGGGCTCTCGGCCGCATCCATGCCGAATCGGATGATATAGAACAGATCAGAACGCTTTATTCATGCATGTATCGTTGCCATTTATTTCCAAGAATATTTCATGAGCAGGATTCGTCCGGTTCGCTGATTCACTACAGCCCCTACGACGGAAAAATCCATTCCGGTCCGCTCTACACGGACAATGGTTTCTGGGATACGTATCGCACGCTTTATCCATTGCTTTGCATGCTTGATCCGGAACGTGTTGGCGAAATGTTAGCCGGATATCTCAACGCCTATCAGGAAGGCGGCTGGCTGCCGCAATGGGCCAGTCCAGGTTATCGCGCGTGCATGGTCGGCACACACTCCGATGCTGTTTTGGCGCACGCCATCGCTTGCGGCATCCCAGGCTTTGATTATCACCTTGCTTATGAAGCCATGCGTAAAAACGTCACAGTGGAAAGCGATACCGACGGCTGCGGACGTACCGGCATGCAAGAATACGAAACACTGGGTTATCTGCCGGCCGATCATTTTTCTCATGCCACATCCCGCACGCTTGACTATGCTTACAATGATTGGTGCGTGGCACAGGTCGCGCGGCGGCTGGGGCATCATGAGGATGCGGATTTGCTTCTGCGTCGCTCGCAGAATTACCGCCACGTATTTGATCAAAAATCGGGATTCATGCGCGGCAGGCTGTCCAATGGCAGTTGGCAGGAGCCCTTTGACCCCTTCACTTGGGGCGGCCCATACATAGAAGGCGGGGCATGGCAATCCACATGGGCGGTTCCTCACGATCCGCAGGGGTTAATTTACCTCATGGGCGGCCGCGAGATGTTCATTTGCAGGCTTGAGCAGATGCTCAGCACGCCGCCGCACTTCAACATCGGGACGTACCCGATAGAAATTCATGAAATGACGGAAATGGCACTGGCTCGTTTTGGTCAGTATGCGCATTCCAATCAGCCGGTGCACCATGTACTGTATCTTTTTGCAGCGGCGGGAGCGGCAGACAAAACCGCTCTACATGTTCATCGCGTGATGGCGGAACTTTACAATTCATCGCGCCGCGGCCTGCCTGGCGATGAAGACAACGGAGAAATGTCCGCATGGTATGTGCTGAGCGCGCTCGGACGTTTTCCACTTTGCCCCGGGAAAAATGAGTTCATCAACATTCCATCATCATTCAAACATATTGAACTCATACCGCGGCCATCAAAGGTAATCCTAAGCCACACCGATGACATTCTATGTCATCGGGTACCAGCCCGCTTTCCTTAGTGAAAAGCCATCAGACTGCACAGAAGAATCCCCGCTTGGTTAAGAACTTGGCGCAACCTTGCGGATTGAACCAGGATTCGGCTGAGCCAATGGGCAGCAAGTTACATGATTACGCAATTATGAAATAGATCCCAGCAGCGAAACTGCTGTTTTTAATGGAAAAGAAAGCGGAGAGATAGGGATTCGAACCCTAGGTGGACTTGCGCCCACACCGGTTTTCGAAACCGGCGCCTTCAGCCGCTCAGCCATCTCTCCTTTATGTCTCAAGCCTTTTGGCCCAAAACATTTATATCAAATTGTCATCCCAAATGCATCGCGCCAATCACATCTGAGACACACTATTGTGAAGCCTGAGAGCCTTTTGGTCAAGAGTCATTCTATTTTCGCATGTTAGCCCATATTCCGACATGCGACTCGGATTTATACAACAAAAGATAATGAAAATGAGTCTCAATTTAGTAGCCAGTAAACATGATGGTTGCTAGAATGCTAATGATTTAAGCCGATGTGGATCTGGCACCTGTAAGGTCCGTTATTTACGATCTTCAAGGATGTGAATTTTCCAGATAATCACAAATGCGTAAATCCTGAGCAGATTTGGTCGGATTCGTGAAGGAGAGACGATGCCGACATCAACGGAAACTATAGAATCACTGGCCCAACAGGATTACAAGTGGGGATTCATCACCGATATTGATGCGGATGAAGCTCCTTTTGGCCTCAATGAAGAAATCATCCGGTTCATCAGCCATAAAAAGCAGGAACCAGAC
Organism: uncultured Phycisphaeraceae bacterium; assembly: GCA_964610975.1. GTDB lineage: Bacteria > Planctomycetota > Phycisphaerae > WQYP01 > WQYP01 > CAZSYN01. Next base: position 131,449 of record CAZSYN010000001.1, on the reverse strand, counting down.
TGGATGCTTGAGTTTAGGCTCAAGGCATACAAGCATTGGTTGACGATGAAAGAGCCCCACCACTGGGGCAAACTGAAATACGATCCGATTGATTACCAGGCGGTCAAGTATTACTCGGCGCCGAAGGCCAAGAAAAAATCAATGGATGAAGTTGATCCGGAGTTGCTGGCTGTTTATGAAAAACTCGGCGTGCCGGTCAATGAACGCGCGGCGCTGGCCGGGGTTGAGGAAAGCAAGCCGCAGGTTGCTGTTGATGCCGTATTTGATTCGGTATCCGTGGTAACGACATTTCAGAAGCAGCTTGCTGAAAAAGGCATTATCTTCTGCTCAATTTCCGAAGCGATCCGGAACCATCCGGAGTTGGTCAAGAAGTACATGGCTTCGGTGGTCCCCTACTCTGACAATTATTTTGCCACACTGAACTGCGCCGTCTTTACGGATGGTTCTTTTGTGTACATTCCAAAGGGCGTGCGGTGCCCGATGGAACTTTCAACGTATTTCCGCATTAATGCCAAGAGCACGGGCCAGTTTGAACGCACGCTGATCATTGCCGACGAAGGCGCATATGTCAGTTATCTTGAAGGATGTACCGCGCCGGTGCGTGATGAAAATCAGCTTCATGCGGCCGTGGTTGAGCTGGTGGCGCTTGATAATGCGACCATCAAATACAGCACGGTTCAGAACTGGTATCCGGGCGATAAAAAGACCGGCAAAGGCGGCATTTATAACTTTGTGACCAAGCGCGGCGCGTGCCGCGGCAAAAACAGCAAGATCACGTGGACGCAGGTAGAAACCGGATCGGCCATCACGTGGAAATATCCAAGCTGCATTCTGCAAGGCGATAATTCCGTTGGCGAGTTTTATTCGGTGGCGCTGACGAATCATCTTCAGGTGGCGGATACCGGCACGAAAATGATTCACATCGGCAAGAACACCAAGAGCACGATTGTGAGCAAAGGCATCTCGGCCGGATTTGGGCAAAATACGTATCGCGGCATGGTGCGCGTGCAGGCCGGAGCCGATGGCGCGCGCAATTATACGCAGTGCGATTCGTTGCTGCTTGGCGATAAATGCGGCGCGCATACTGAGCCGCTGATTGACGTGCGCAATCCCACGGCCCGCTGCGAGCACGAAGCCTCAACAAGCAAGATCGGCGAAGACCAGCTTTTTTACTGCAAAACGCGCGGCATCGCACTTGAAGATGCAATTAACATGATCGTTTCGGGCTTCTGCAAGGAAGTCTTTAAGGAACTGCCGATGGAGTTTGCGGTAGAAGCACAGAAACTTCTGGGTGTGAGCCTTGAGGGATCGGTGGGATAAAGGAAAAGTTAAGCGAGTGATCAAGAAAACAAGTTAAACAAATCAAGCGACATGAGACAGAGCTGAACTTGCTTAACTTGCTAAACGAAAAATATCTCAAACGGAAAGCATTGGGACATACAGTAACGGAAGGATACGCAAATGGCGTTGCTTGAAATCAAAGATTTGCATGCGGAACTGGCCGGCGGCGGCCGGAAGATTCTCAAGGGCGTGAACCTGACGGTTGATTCGGGTGAAGTTCATGCCATCATGGGCAAGAACGGATCGGGAAAATCGACACTGTGCCAGGTTCTGGCCGGCCGGGAAGTGTACGAAGTCACGCAGGGTGAAGTGCTGTTTAACGGCAAGAATCTCTTTGATCTCTCGCCGGAAGAACGCGCGCGCGAAGGCATGTTCCTTGGTTTTCAGTATCCGGTGGAAATTCCGGGCGTGTCAACCAGCTACTTCCTTAAAGCGGCCGTGAACGAAATCAAAAAGCATCATGGCGAAAAAGAACTCTCGGCCGTGGAGTTTCTGAAGCTGGTCAAAGAAAAGATGAAGTTGCTGGGAATGGATGACTCATTCATGAACCGCGCGGTCAACGAAGGATTCTCCGGCGGCGAAAAGAAACGCAATGAAGTTTTTCAGATGGCGGTGGTTAATCCGCTGCTGGGCCTGCTTGATGAGACGGATTCCGGCCTTGATATTGACGCGCTGAAAGTGGTATCGCACGGCGTTAACGCGGTTAAGGCTTCTGATCCGAGCAAGTCGATTTTGCTGGTGACGCACTATCAGCGCCTGCTGAATTATATTGTGCCGGATCAGGTGCACGTGATGATTGACGGACGCATCATCAAGTCAGGCGGCAAAGAGTTGGCGCTTGAGCTTGAAGAACGCGGCTATGACTGGGTTGAGGAAGGCGCGGGCGTATAAGCAGGGTAAAGAATCGGGTAACGGAGCGGAGCGAAGTCTCTGATTTTGATCTTCTGGCCCCTGACCCCTCAACCCTGTCCCCTTGCTATGGAGTTTTTGCAGTGACAAACGCGACAGAAGAAATCCGGCAGACGCTGATCAAGACCGGTGATGATCATAAGATTGCCCTGCCGACAGGCCGGGAAGAGGAATGGCGTCATACCAATATTGCGCCGATTCTTGCGACGAAATTTGCGCCGGCGGGCCGGGCCAAAGCGGCTGCGGCCGAGGCTCTGCTGAAGGATTATTCGTTTGGCAAAAACGTGGCGGCGGAACTGGTATTCGTTAACGGATATTTTTCGCCGGAGCTTTCGCGTATTGAAAAACTGCCGGCCGGGATCACCATCCTGCCGCTGAGCCAGGCATCGCAAAAATATGCGGCGCTGATTGAAAAACATCTCGGCGTATACGTCACCAGCGAAAAAAATGGATTTGCGGCGATGAACGCGGCGCATTCGCACGAAGGCGCGTTTGTGCATGTGGCCAAAAATGCGGCGATCTCAGCACCGATTCATTTGCTGTTTTTGAATGTGGCCGGCGCAACGCCTGCGGTGAGCTATCCGCGCACGCTGATCATTGCCGAAGAAAACAGCGAGTGCGCCGTCGTTGAAGAATATGCCGGCCACGGCGCGCTGATCCCTGGCGCGGCCGGTGACGGCGTTTATCTCTGCAACGCGGTGACGGAAATTGTCGCGGCCAAGAACGCGCGCATTGATCATAACAAACTGCAATTTGAGGCGCGCAGCGCTTATCACATCGCAAGCATGCATGTTGAGCTTGAAGAATCAGCCAGCTTTATCAGCCATAGCACCAGCATCGGCAGCGCGATCACGCGCAATGATCTGGCATGCATCATGAATGGCGAGCGCGCGGAAGCGACGCTTAACGGCCTTGTGATCATCAGCGGCCAGCAACATGTTGATAATCACACGCTGCTTGATCACGAAAAACCGAATTGCCCGAGCCATGAGCTTTATAAGCAAGTGCTTGACGGCCAGGCGACAGGCGTATTTAAGGGGCAAATTTTTGTGCAGAAAGATGCACAGAAAACAGATTCAAAGCAGACCAGCAAAACACTGCTGCTTTCGGACGAAGCCCAAATGAACAGCCAGCCGGCGCTTGAGATTTATGCTGATGACGTTAAATGTACGCATGGCAGCACGATCGGCCCGGTTGACGAAGGCGCGATTTTTTATCTGCGCAGCCGTGGCGTGAGCATTGCGGCGGCGCGACACCTGATGACCTACGCCTTTGCGGCGGATATCACGCGTCGCATTAAAGTGGCCGCAGTTCAGGCGCGCATTGAAGATTATATGGCGGCTCAGCATGGGTTGCCGCAGGATCTGCGGATCACGGAACAGGCCGAATATAATGTGCCATTGCAGTGATTACGGATTAACGGAAAGAAAAATCGTGAAAAGACGGCTCGGTTTCGTATAATGAAGGAGTTATGACCACTATTGCGCCGGCAGGCCGTACTTTGTCTTTTAACCCGTTGAGCATCCGCTCCGAGTTCCCCATCCTGGCCACACAAGCCCAGGGTAAGCCGCTGATTTATCTTGATAATGGCGCGACGACGCAAAAGCCGCGCGCAGTTATTGAGGCCATCACGCGATATTACGAATCGCAAAATGCCAATATACATCGCGGCGTGTATCAGCTCAGCCAGATTGCAACGGATCTGTACGAAAATTCGCGGCGCACCGTGGCCGATTTTATCAACGCGGCCGATGAACGCGAAGTGATTTTTACACGCGGAACAACGGAGAGCATTAACCTAGTTGCCTCATGCGTGGCACGCAGCGGCATGCTGAAGGCCGGCGACGAAATCATCATCGGCGCGCTTGAGCATCACTCGAATATTGTTCCGTGGCAAATGGCCTGCCAGCAGACCGGCGCAGTACTCCGTGTCATACCGATGAATGACCGCGGCGAACTTGAGATGCACGAGTTTGCCATGCTGCTGAGCAATAAAACAAAAATAGTAGCGGTTAACCATATCAGCAATTCGCTTGGCACAATCAACCCGATTCACCGTATCATCAAAATGGCGCATGAGGCAGGCGCCAAAGTGCTGATTGACGGCGCGCAGAGCATCGCACATATTGCGATTGACGTGCAAAAACTGGATTGCGATTTTTACGCGTTCAGCGGCCACAAAATTTACGGCCCGACCGGCATCGGCGCGCTTTACGGCAAGCGCGAATTTCTTGAGTCACTGCCGCCCTATCAGGGCGGCGGCGACATGATCCGCACGGTTACTTTTGAAAAAACGGAATATGCCGACCTGCCGAATAAATTTGAGGCAGGTACTCCGGATATCGCCGGCGCAGTGGGCTTAGCGGCCGCGATTGATTGGCTCAAAAACATAGGCGTTGAGAACGCGGCGCGGCACGAAAATGATCTGCTCGCGTATGCGACGGAAAAACTCAGCGCGATCAATGGCCTGCGGATCATCGGCACGGCCACGCAGAAAGCGTCTGTGATTTCGTTTGTGATTGATCATCCGCCGATGAGCGCGCTTGATATCGGTGTAAAACTTGACCAGATGGGCATCGCCGTGCGCACGGGACATCATTGCTGCCAGCCGGTGATGGATCGCATGGGCATCCCGGCGACAACCCGCGCCAGCTTTGCTTTATATAACACGCGCGAAGATGTTGATGCGCTGGCGGCAGGGATTACGAAAATCGTTTCGGAAGCAAAATCAGCGGCACCCGCAACGCATGTCGCAAATACGGGCCATGAAGCGGTAATTGAGTATCCCGCGGCAAGCGCGCCGAGCGTTAAAGCGGCGGCCGCGGCCATTGCGGAAGATCTGAGTTTATTCCCGGATCGCGAAGGCAAAGCTGATTACGTGCTTGATCTTGCCAATCAGCAGCCGCATCTTTTTGACATGCTCAAAAAAGTAACGCAGCGCATTCCCGGATGTATGAGTCAGGTATATCTTGTCGGCCGGCGCGTACCGGGCACGCAGGATCGTTTTGAGTTTGTGGCTGATGCGGATGCGGAAATTGTGCGCGGACTTATCGCGCTTTTGCAGAAACTCTACTCCGGCCAACGCGCAGGCGATATTCTTAAATATGATGTCGAGGAACTCTTCAGGCAAATTGAACTTGATCAGTTTATCACATCACAACGCCGCAACGGCCTTGCCGGGATGGTGGGCAAAATCAGACAGTACGCAACGGAAATTGCATCAACCGCCAGTTGATCCCTTTTTGGCCATTCGCTCCTCTTTCTTTTTCTCTGTGTACTCTGTGGTTAATTTTTATCCTGTGTATTTTTATCTGCGTCAATCTGCGTTCATCTGCGGCTATTTTTCTTCTATTTCCCACGCATCAGCCGCAGCGCCTGGCGCGCGGATTACCCGGCGATAAAGCGTATCGCGCTCAACTGGCGTGTATCCCGCATCCAGAATCAGCCTGCGGATAGTGCCGACGGTTTGTTCCTGGTGTTGATTGCCCGCGCCGCCTTCGCGTTTGGTGATGTCATACCAGACCACCGTGCCGTCAAGATCATCAACGCCCCAATTGAGGCTGATCTGCGAAAGCTTCATGCTCTGCATGATCCAGAACGCCTTGATATGATCAAAGTTATTGAGCATCAGCCGGCTGATGGCCAGCATTTTTAAATCCTCAAGGCCGGTATTGCCCGGCAGGTGGCCAAGTTCGCTGCCTTCCGGAATAAACGATAGCGGAATGAGGCACTGAAAACCGCCCCCGGCCGGTGCCTGATTCTGCAATTCGCGCAGCGCAATCAGATGCTTAATGCGCTCAGCGCGGCTCTCAATGTGTCCGTAAAGCAACGTCGCATTGCTGCGGATGCCCAGTTGATGCGCCGTGCGATGAATCTCAAGCCATCCGTCGGCGCGAAGTTTTCCCTTAAATACTTCATCATGCACGCGATCATCAAAAACTTCCGCCCCGCCGCCAGGCAATGAACCAAGCCCCGCTTCTTTGAGCGCGATCAGCGTATCGCGAATGCTCATCCGCGCCAGTTTGGCAAGATGATTAATCTCAATGGCAGTAAACGCTTTAAGGTGCAATTTGGGATGCGCCGCGCGAATATCCCGCAGCACGTTGAGATACCACTCAAACGGCAGCCACGGATGCAAACCGCCCACGATATGCAGTTCCGTTGCGCCAGCCTGCGCCGCATCGCCGGCAATTTTCAGAATTTCCTCAGGCGATAATTCATACGCCCCGGCCTCGCCGCGCTTGCGCTGAAATTCGCAGAACTTGCAGCTCAGCGCGCAGATGTTCGTATAATTGACATGCCGGTTGACGTTATAGTACGCCACGTTGCCATGCATGCGCCGGCGCACGCGATTGGCCATATCGCCGATGGCAAAAATATCCCGCGACTCAAAAAGCGCCATGCCATCTTCAAAATTCAGCGGCGCGCCGGCCAGCACTTTTTCGGCAATCGGCCTCAATGCGCGATCATTCAATTTGTCCGGCTCAAGCCCGGATGAGGCAATCCTTTTATATGGCAATTCGGCAACTTCTGCTGCGCCCACTGATGGCTCCTTCCTTACAAAATATCCCGGCTCACATTTTAATTATTTCTGAAACTTATTGTAGGATGACGAGAATCGTTTGTCGTTAATCGTTCATTGTTTATTGATAAGACTTGAAAATATCCACATTTACGCCTCATCTCTACGTTACCGCAAGCTCAATTCAGCTTTTGGCATTCAGAATTGATCATTCATTTCCCTGCCGACTAAATTCTCCACAATAAGTTGTCAAGTGAGACTAAAACCGCTACATTTAGGTGTCTTTGATACCTACGCAAGGCAGGAGCGCGTGCGGAATGCGTCCTGACCTGCATAAAAGAGTTTGTGACGCATTGGCGTCAGAGGAGCATTCGTTCATGGCCATTAAAGTTGCCATCAATGGTTTCGGCCGTATCGGCCGTCTGGTTTTCCGGGCCCTCGTTGAGCAGGGTCTCCTCGGCAGCAAGTATGAAGTTGTCGCGGTCGGCGATATCGTTCCGGCTGATAACCTCGCTTACCTGCTGAAGTACGATTCAATTCAGGGTAAGTTTGACGGCACCGTCGACTCCAAGAAGTCGGCTCCGGACAAGGCCGAAGATGACGTGCTCGTGGTCAACGGCCACGACATCAAGGTCGTCTCCGCCAAGACCCCGGCCGAACTCCCCTGGAAACAGCTCGGCGTTGAGTACGTGATCGAGTCAACCGGTCTGTTCACCGACGCAGCCAAGGCCTCGGGCCACCTGACCGCCGGCGCCAAGAAGGTCATCATCTCCGCTCCGGCTAAGGGCGAAGATATCACCATCGTCATGGGCGTTAACAACGAGAAGTACGATGCTGTCAAGCACAACATCGTCTCGAACGCTTCCTGCACGACCAACTGCCTCGCCCCGGTTTGCCATGTTCTCCTCAAGGAAGGCTTCGGCATCGAGGAAGGCCTCATGACCACCGTTCACAGCTACACTGCCACGCAGAAGACTGTTGACGGCCCGTCCAAGAAAGACTGGAAGGGTGGCCGCAGCGCCGCCATCAACATCATTCCGTCGACCACCGGCGCCGCCAAGGCCGTCGGCCTGGCCATCCCCGAAGTCAAGGGCAAGCTCACCGGCATGTCCTTCCGCGTTCCGACCCCGACCGTGTCGGTTGTTGACCTCACCGTCCGCACCGTCAAGGAAACCAGCTACGACGAAATCAAGGCTGCCATGAAGAAGGCCTCAGAAACCTACCTCAAGGGCATCCTCGGTTATACCGAAGACGAAGTCGTCTCCAGCGATTTCATCCACTGCAAGCTTTCGTCGATCTTCGACGCCGGCTCAGGCATCGGCCTCAACAGCCGCTTCTTCAAGCTCGTGAGCTGGTACGATAACGAATGGGGTTACTCAAACCGCGTCATCGACCTCCTCAAGTTCATGACCAAGTAAGCTTGCTCGGCCTAGCGCCGATCAAATTGCGAAGTTAACGACGGGGCTCTTGCACAAGCAAGAGCCCCGTTTGTTTTGAGAAGCCCCGGGGTTTTAACCCCGGGGTGGTTACGAGCGCAACACGTCACACGAACCACGCCGCACGATTCCCCCTCGACCAACGATCAACGAAAAACGATCAACGACACAATCCTTGCCATCTTTTTACGCATGCTTTACTATGTTTAAATAATTTCAGAGGTTTCTGAAAATGAAAAAATACCCCATCGCGTGCGTGAGTTTTTTCAACTCAAAGCCGCTGATTGATCCGCTTGTCGGCCGGCCTGAAGTAGACGTGATTTTTGAGGTGCCTTCCGGCCTGCTCTCGCACATAGAATCCGGCCGCGCGCTTGCGGGCCTGCTGCCTATTGTTGATTTTCAGCACGCCAAAACGGATTTGCTTCTCACCCCGGCCGGCATCATCGGCAGCGACGGGCCAACGCTCACCGTTTGCGTTTTTTCAAAAGTTCCGCCGGAGCAGATCACCACGCTTTATGGTGATACCGATAGCCACACATCCGTCATTCTTGGCCAGGTGATTTTACGCGAAGTCTTTAACGCCCGGCCGACGATGGTTCCGCTTTCTCAGAAAAAAGAATCAGAGCCGCAGGCCATTTTGCTCATCGGCGACAAGGTCGTCACGGCAGCGCCCGATCGTGACGTCTACAAATATCATCTGGATCTTGGCGAGCAGTGGAAAAAACTCACCGGCCTGCCGTTTGTGTTTGCCTGCTGGATGATTCGCGCCGACACGCCCCCCGCCGACGCATCGGCCATCGTTCGCCTGCTTACCGATGCCCAGCAGCAAGGCGCGCGCATCACCGAGGATTTGCTGGATCGTTACGCCGCGCAATCCCACTGGCCGCGCGACCTGGCCCGCCGCTATTACACCGAATATCTGCAATACCAAATCACCGACCGCTACCGCGCCGGTATCGCCAAATTCTATGAACTGGCCGCCAGCCACGGCCTATTACATACGCACCGCGAAATCAAATTTTCTGAAGCCCCGGGGTTTTAACCCCGGGGTGGGTACGCATACGCCAATAGCCTGGGTTTACGAAAGCACCCCGGGGTTAAAACCACCGGGGCTTCGATCACATTCCGTCGGCTCACGCAAATTTCTTCATTCTCGCCAGCGTTTTATCGCGGCCAAGCAGGACGATGCTTTCCAGCAACGGCGGGCTGACGCTGCTGCCGCTGATCGCCACGCGCATGCTTTGCGTTGCGATGCCGCGTTTTTCTCCCAGCGCGATGATCTGATCCATCGGCGCCGTCAGGCCTTCTTTGGTCCACTTCTCGGCCGGCACGGATTCCAGGATCGGCAACGTCTGCGCGAGCCACTGCTTGCCGTCATTCTTGTTGATGAACTTCTCAACAGACTTGGCGTCGTATTCCGGCTCCTGAAAGAAAAACACCGATCCCTCGGCCATCGCGCCAAGCGTCGTCATGCGTTCCTGAAACATCGCCATAATTTCGCGCTGAACTTCCGGCGATGCATGCTTGATCGGATAATCCGTCACATCATTGAACTCTTTAAGCACCGCCATCAGGCGCTCAAGGGATGATTTGCGAATGTACTCGCCGTTCATCCACTCAAGTTTTTTGCGATCAAACTTGCCCGATGTTTTCTGAATGCCCTCAAAGCCAAAGAGCGCGATCATTTCGTCGCGCGTGACGATTTCGCGATTTTCGCCCGGCGCCCAGCCGACCAGCGCGATAAAGTTCAGCAGCGCCTCCGGCAGATAGCCGGACTTGCGGAAATCCTGAACTTCAATTTCCGGAACTTTGGCGCCGACGGCGGTTGCCAGTTTTGTGGCCAAATGAGCATCCTCATTTTTCTTGGCCATAAAATCCTTGATCTGCTCAAGCGTCACGCCCGCTTTGGCGGCCACATCACTGTAATCTTTGACGCCGCTCTTTTGGGCATGCGCCTGAAGCGCCGCGCGGGCCGTCTTGGCCTTGTCGCGCTTTGACATCTTGCTGTCATCCATATTTTTGACCAGCGGCAGGTGCGCATACTTCGGTGGCTGCCACCCCAGCGCCTCATAGAGGCCGATATGCTTAAACGTGTTCATCAGATGTTCCTGCGCGCGCAACACATGGTTGACGCCCATCAGATGGTCATCAATGACTACGGCAAAATGGTACGTCGGAAAACCATCTGATTTGCGAATCACGATATCGTCATGCTCATTGCCCACGACCGTGACGTCGCCGAGGATGGCGTCATGAACCGTAATATCCTTATACGGCATTGCGAATCTCAGTACGGCCGAAACGCCCTGCTGCGGCGCAGTCACCCGGCCCGGCATATCGCGGCGATATCGGAATGGCCTCTTAGCCTTTTCCGCCTCTTTACGCATTTCGGCAAGCTGCGCCGGCGACTCATACGCCTCATACGCCAGATTCGCATCAATCAACTGCTGAAGGTATTTGTTGTAAATCTCAAGGCGCATCGACTGAAAATATTCGTTTTTCTCCGCGCCGATGGCCGGTCCTTCGTCCCAGTTAAGCCCCAGCCAAAGCATGTCATCCAGAATGCCTTTGGCCGATTCGGCCGTGCTGCGCACCTGGTCAGTATCCTCAATACGCAGAACAAACTTGGCTTCCGGACGGAACTTCTGTGCATATAACCAGTTATAAAGCGCCGTGCGTGCGCCGCCAACATGCAGAAACCCAGTGGGAGAAGGAGCAAAACGAGTCTTGATCATGCGAGACCTTTGCAGTATCCAAATAAAGGTTACGAATCGAAAATTCGGTTCCGATTCTCACGAAAAGTATAAAGGATAAAGGCTCAAGGGTGAAAAAGACAGAACTCGCCCCCATGTTTCTTGTTTCGCCATTGAGCATTCGGAATTTAGCCTTCGCAAATCCATTTCCGCAAGTGCCTTGCAGACGTTACAATAACGGGCTCGGAATATCGTAAGAGCCTGTTTGAGAAGTAGGCGGTGGGCCAGTATCAGCGAGTGTCCGAGGACGCAGCAGGCCCAAATGCAGATCAGCAAATGGCCCCGGGTACTTCTCAAAGAGGCTCTAAGTCCGTATGGCGCTTAAACGAAGGTTAAGAAAAGAATCATGCCCGAAGATGTGAAGATTCGTAATTTCTGCATCATTGCCCACATTGACCACGGCAAATCCACGCTGGCCGATCGCCTGCTTGAACGCACCGGCGCCATCACCCAGCGCGAAATGGAAGCGCAATTCCTTGACGATATGGAGCTTGAAAAAGAGCGCGGCATTACGATCAAGGCCTCGGCCGTGACGGTGAATTACACGCATCCGGTGACGGGCCAAAAGTACATGTACAATTTGATTGATACGCCCGGCCACGTTGATTTTCACTACGAAGTGGCCAAAGCTTTGCAGGCTTGCGAAGGTGCACTGCTTTTGTGCGATGCCACGCAAGGCGTTCAGGCGCAGACGGTTGCCAATGCTTACGCGGCCATTGATCAGGATCTTGAGATCATTCCGGTCATCAACAAGGTTGATTTGCCTTCGGCGCAGCCTGATGCCGTGGCCGAGGAAATGGAGCAAGTGCTGGGCATTGATGCGCTGACCTGCGCGCCGATTTCCGCCAAGACCGGCCAGGGCGTTGATGAACTGCTTAAGAAAATCGCCGAGATTCTGCCGCCGCCGGAAGGTGATCCGGATGCGCCGCTACAGGCGCTGATTTTTGACAGCAAATATGACGATTACCGCGGCGTTGTGGTTTACGTGCGTGTGATGAACGGCTCGCTGACGAAGGGTCAAAAGATCCGCATGATGGGCAAAAACACCATTTATACCATCACGGATCTTGGCAAGTTCATGCCCAAAGCCAAGCCTGTTGAACAGATCGGCTGCGGCGAGGTAGGTTTTATCATCGCCAACATCAAGGCGATTCAGGATGTGCAGATCGGCGATACCGTGACCGATGCGATCAACCCCGCGCCCGAACCGCTACAGGGATATCGCGAACCCAAGCAAATGGTTTTCTGCGATTTTTATCCCGGCAACAATACGGAATATACGCAGCTTCGCGAAGCGCTTGAAAAACTGCGCCTTAATGATTCATCCTTTACCTTTGAGCCGGAAACTTCCGACGCGCTGGGCTTTGGTTTCCGCTGCGGATTTTTGGGCCTTTTGCATATGGAAATTGTGCAGGAACGCCTTGAGCGCGAGCACAAGATTGAGGTTGTTCAGACCGCGCCGACGGTACCGTATGAAGTTGTCATGGCCGACGATACGGTCATCACGATTGATTCGGCCAGCGAACTGCCGGACCCCAGCAAATTCAAGGCAATTCGTGAGCCGATGATCCGCGCCAACATCATTATTCCGGCCAAGAATATCGGCGATGTCACGCAGCTTTGCATTGACCGCCGCGGCCTTTATAAAAAAACTGAATACATCACATCGGATCGCGTCATTCTGGAATACGAAATGCCGCTGGCCGAAGTGATTTTTGATTTCTTTGACAAGCTCAAGACGGCCACGCAGGGATACGGCACGCTTGATTACGAGCTGATTGGTTTTCACGAGGACGATCTGGTCAAGATGGACATTCTGGTGGCCGGCGACAAGATCAGCGCGCTTTCGCTGATTGTGCATAAGAGCAAGTCCGAAAGCCGTGGCCGGGCCATCATTAAAAAACTCAAGCAGGAAATTGACCGCCACCTCTTTGAAGTGGCCCTTCAGGCGGCCGTCGGCAGCCGCGTCATCGCGCGCGAAACCATCAGCGCCCTCCGCAAAGACGTCACGAGCAAATGCTACGGCGGCGATATCAGCCGTAAACGCAAACTGCTCGAAAAACAGAAGGAAGGCAAAAAGCGCATGAAGCAAGTCGGCCGAGTCGAAATCCCGCAGGAAGCGTTCATGAGCATCCTGGAGCCGGGAGACTAAGGAATTTAGAAAATTCAAAATTTAGAAATTTAGAAATTAGAGACGGAATGCTATTATAATTACTGAAGGATAATACGGTTCGTTCAAAGTCGGAAACACACGGTGACAACAAACCGTAAAAACTTGCCTCATAGATGGAGTGATAAACGCGTTAAGGCGTTGATCTCTCACTATGAAAATCAGTCGGCATCAGAAGCGACCGCGGAGGATAATGCTGCATTTGCCAAGCGCACTCATACAGTCATGAAAGTGCCGCTCAAACTTGTCCCCCGATTTCGAGCTATGATCGCAAAGGTTTCGTAAATACCTATTGTGGAGAGAGCATTGATGGTCAGTTTAGCAAACAACCGCCAGCAACTCTCAGCCCTATGCCAGAAACGTAAGATCAGGCGGCTTGCTGCATTTGGCTCTATTTTGCGGGATGATTTTCGCCCGGAAAGTGATCTTGATTTACTGGTCGAATTTGAGCCTGGCAAAATTCCGGGTTTTGCTTTTTTTGAAATTCAGGACGAACTTTCCGCACTTTTCGGCCGCAAAGTTGATTTGAATACCCCTGAAGATTTGCCCATACAGATTCGGAACAATGTGCGCGAGCATGCCGAGGTTCTTTATGAGCAACCATGACCCGCAATTAACGCTGACGCAGATACGGCAATATACAGAGGAAGCTATTCAAATCGCGTCAGGCAAGCAGCGCAGCGATATTGATAATAACAGAAACAGAGTGCTTGAATTGGCTCTGGTCAGGCTTGTTGAGATGATTGGCGAGGCCGCCAACAGATTACCCGAAGAAACAAAAGATCAATATCCTGATATCCCGTGGAGAAACATTATAGCAACCAGAAATCGTCTGATTCACGGCTATGATACAATTAATAAGGATATCCTCTGGGCGATAGTCTCTGATGATTTACCACATATACTTAAGCAGCTTAATCCATAAGGGCAACGATTCTCCGCTGTGTCTGCTTATGTATCAACTTCGGCGCTAAAACGCCGGTGATATCAAAATGAAAGACATTATTTACAAAGTTCTCATACCGCCGGCCGTCACGCCTAATCGCAAGCGTGCGGCGATTATTGCGGCCGCGTTTATTGACTTTGTTCAGATGCTCACATGGCCGATATCCGTCACGCCGCTGATCAACACATGGGGCGATATTGTCGCGGCCATAGCGCTGATTATTATCTGCGGATTCCGCTGGCAATTCATCGCCATCTTTGTTTTTGAAGCAATACCCGTGGCCTGCCTGTTCCCCACGTGGTCGGCCGTGGCCATCTTTATCCCCACCAAAACTGACGAATCCGGGAAAATACCGGAAGATATTCAACCGTATGTCGTTTCTCAGCAGCCGTCATTGCCGCGGGAAAGCAGCCGGCCGCAGATAAACGCTGATAAAAATATTTAACCACAGAGGTCGCAGAAAAAACAGAGAGAGAAGAAATAGAATTTCTATCTACAATCTTCTGTGTTTTTCTCTGTGATCTCTGTGGCTCTGTGGTTAATTTTTTTGAGCCCACTGACTGAAGGATCAAGAATGTCCCGACTTTTCTCCGGAACTCAATTTGATCAGCCTGTTCGCTGCGATACCTGCGGCAAATATATCGGTATCGGCGAGAATTGCTGCCGATGCATCAAGTCGTCATTGCCGCCCAAAAAGACGATGGGCGAGCGCGCAGGCAAAGCTAAGCCGGCCGCCAAAGGATATGAACTCAACGCGCAAAATAGCATGGCGCCCAAAGATCAGGTGGCCAAACTGCGGATTGAAAAACGCAAAGGCAATCGCGAAGTCACCGTCATCACCGGCCTTGAACATCCCGGCAATGACCTGCCCAAATTGCTGACGGATCTTAAAGCGTCACTCGGCTGCGGCGGCAGCGTTCAGGGCCGCGTGATTGAACTTCAGGGTGATCATGCCGACAAAGCGGCCGAGATGATCAAGGAAAAAGGCATCAACGCGCGGGCCGTATAAGAAAATGCGATGCGTCCGCATGATGATTCTTTAATGGCCACTGAGCCAAGTCATAATAGCATGATAGGCGGCCATAACGGCTTCGTATGTTGCGCCGGCGAAAAACACCGCCACGGCAAGCATGATGGCCGACATCAGCAGGCCGATGATCAGCAGCACGCCATCATCTTCGGTATTGCCGAGCACTTTAAACATTATCGCCCACGCCGGCGGCGTATTGGTATACGGAATCGGCAACGGCAGCGACAAAAACAGCGCATCAAAAAGCAGCGCCAAACCCACCAGTAGATAAGCCCAGTAGGACTGCATAAAAAGACATCGCGGCTTGATCCATTTTTCAAGCGGCCTAAAAAGCTTGCCGACGCCTTTGAGCACGGCCTCGGTTGATTTTTTGGGCAGGTGTCTGCGCAGCAGAAACTTGGGCAGCCAGGGACGATCCCATCGCAACACAAGCTGAACGCCCAGAATCATGATGGCCGCGCCAAACGGAACGGACGTGCCGGGAATGGCAAAGATTAAAAACGGTAAACACAGAAATGCGATGAGCACGGTAAATGCGCGCTCGCCGGTGCGCTCAATCACATCCTCAAGCGTAATGCCCTTTTCGGACGCCTGAGAAAACTCAAGCAAATCACGCATGGCCGTGCTGAGTTTTAATTCATGCGGCGGCGGAACACTCATTTTGTCTTTTGCGTCGGCCATTAACGTTTTGTCTCAACGGGGTCATGGTGTGTTTCAGCCGCATTCTGTGGCGCTTTTTTCGCCGGCTTTTTAAGATGCAGATAAAACCACGCGGCCACAGTCAACACAATCAGGCCGATAAAGACTTTATCAATCGGGTCGCGGTATTTTTCCACCACTTCCCAGTTTTTCTGAAGCTTAAACCCGAGCCACAGCAGGAACGTATTCCACAATGTCGCGCCGACAAGCGTATACAGGCTGAATTTCCATATATTCATGCGCGCGATGCCGGCCGGGATCGAGATCAGGTGGCGCACAACGGGAATAAAGCGGGAAATAAACACAATCGCCCCGCCGCGCTTGGCAAAGAAACCCGTAGTGATGTCCAGATGATGCTCATTGAGCAGCAGATACTTGCCAATTTTCATCACGGCTGGTTTGCCGCCGTAATATCCCAGATAATAGGAGATCAAGGAACCGATCAGCGAGCCGATGCTGGTTGCGGTAATGGCGGCCGTCCATGAATAAGTGCCATTAGCCACGGCAAAGCCCAGCGGAGGCATCACAACCTCTGACGGAACCGGCGCAATCATGCTCTCAAGCGCCATCATGCCGCCGGCGCCCGCCAGGCCGCCCTGCTCAATCGCTTTTTCGGCAAGTTCTTTAACAATCACAAATAAGGCCATCGTTTCCCCATAAAAAGACAGATGCAGAGTCGGTATTATACAAATAAGCGGGCAAATTAAGAATGGTCGCCGGAACCTGCGGCAACAATACTATCGCAACAAGGAATATCGCCTGATTAAGCTTACGTTCACAAAACGGGAAAGTTTGCCAAAATACGATAAAATAATAATCATGAGAAATCGCATGCTGATAAGTCAACGAGTAAGACGTTCATGCCAACTGGCCATTCTGGCAAGTGCCGTGACGGGCGTATTGCCGTTTTGGGGCTGCCAGGAAGTGCCTGTTTTTCAGCATCAACAAAATATTGCGCGCACACAATGGCAAGAGCCGATTCCGATCGTAGGCAGCGAACCGCCGAGTGATCGCATTTTTATTCCGCTACAGCAACGCCAACCCGTCAAGGATGCGGCGCTGACCCGCGCGCGCATGTCCCGTGACCAGATTGAAAATGAAGTGCGCAGCAAGTCACTCGTAGCGACCGCAGCTACCGCGCCGGCGGCCACGCAACCAGAATCATCCGCCCCGCCGCAGGCCGTGAAGTTTTATTTGCAGGGCCGCGAAAAATACCTTGAGGGCGCCAACGCCGAAGCCATTGAGCTGCTTGATAAAGCGCTGCGCCTTGATCCGCAGGCTTTTGACGTGCTCAAATTAATGGGCCAGGTTTGTTTTGCCAATAACCAGGTCGCGCGCAGCAGTTTATATCTTCAGCGCGCGTGGAATTTGCAGCCTGATGATATTGAAGTCAACGCATTACTGGGCCAATACTGGGGACAGCGCCGGGAATGGCCTACGGCCATCGGCTTTTTTCTGAATGCGGAAAAAAGCCCGCTGCGCACGGTTAATTCCCCGGCCGCACCGCTCAATTCCTTTTACCTGGCAGGTTCTTTTCAGCAGGCTGGTTTTTACCGCCAAGCCGCGGCCGGCTATGAGGATGTCATCAGCATGCTCGCCGAGCCTGTGGCCAGTTATCGCTATGATCGCGATTTGAATTTTTTATCACATGAATCATGGGCACTGCATTTTGCGGCCGCGGAAAATTATTTCGTCTCGCACGAGTGGTCGCGCGCGCTGGCGCATTATCTTGAGGCGGCAAACGAAAAAAATCAGGATTCCTATATTCTTTCGCGCATTGTGGCCTGCCGCATTCTTCTTAATGACAACCAGGCCGGCATGCAAAAAGCGCTTGAGCTTCTCAATCTTTCAGCCGGCAACGAAGAATCTCAGGACTTGGCGTTGTGGGCATACGATATGGCCGGCCGAGAGTCACAATTGATTCATGACCTGAAAAAATTACTCAACGCGCAAACAACCGGAGCCGGACCTGTGATGGCGCTGGCGCGCATTCAGGAGCGCGCGGGAAAACCGGACGAAGCGCTTAAAACACTAAAAAATTTCGTATTGACGCACCCTGACCAAACGGATGTGCTACAGCCGCTGATCCGTCTTTCGCAGCAGCAGCACCATCCGGAAGTCGGTTTTGATATTCTCGCTACGTGGCTTGCCAGGAATCCTGAAAAATCACCTGATGCGCGGGAGATGCTGCTGTCGCTGGTCAGCGGACCTGATGAAAAAACAATGGCTCAGCAGCTTATCAACGAAAAATCACCGGCCGGCAATTCATTTGCTCATGCATATTTACAGGGCGTTCTGGCAAAGAAACTCAACCAGGATGAGGTGTGCCTGAATAAATGGTCGCAGGCCGTTGCGCTCAATGCCGGTTTCTGGCAGGCGCGCGAAGCCTACGTTTCGCAATTGATCTGGCTTGCACGATATGCGGAAGCTCAGAGTCAGCTTCAGGCTGCAATCAACGCCGATCAGGGCGGCATAAAAGCATATCTTTTGCTCATTGACCTGGCGCTTGATCAGGAAAATATCGCAGGCGCGCTTGAGACGGCCACGCGCGCAAAGAAAATGTTTGCCGGCAATGCGGATATCGGCCTCGCGCTGGGCACTGTTTATCGCATCCGCGGACAATATAGCCAATCTCAGGAAGAATTTCGCAATATCATCAGCACTTCGCCGCAAAACGAAGCGGCCTATAAAGGATTGATTGATACGTCGCTGCTTGCCGGCGACGGAGAAACAATTTTCGGCACACTTCGCAATTTGCTGAGCCTCAACCCCACCAGCGTTTACGGACAGGTTGTGGCGATTCAGATTACGATGCAGACTGGCCGCGCCGCTGATGCCGAAACAATGGCGCGCCGGCTTTATTCCCAGCGGCCGCGTGATCCGGAAGCGGCATCCCTGCTGGCGCGCGCGCAAAAAGCCGCCGGCAATACGCATGCGGCCATCGCCACGCTACAGGATTTTCTACATCGCCAGCAATCCTCGCCCATTGTCACGCAAACGCTTGCAGATATTTATCAGGATTCCGGGCGTACCGCGGAAGCTCTTGAACTTGCCAAAAAATCACAGGAGTCTCAGCCGGATACCGCGGCGTGGCGCATGGTGTACGCTTCTGTGCTTCAGCAAGCCAAACAACCTGGCGATGCGGAAAAAGTTCTACGCGAAGGCATTTTGCGCGATCCCAAGTCCGCTGAGCTCGAGTCCGCGCTGACGGATCTGCTTTCCGATCAGTCTCGCTGGGCCGATGCCATCGCCGTCAAAAAGGCCTATATCGCCGCGACCCGGCCGACGCCGCGGCAACTTTACGCTCTCTCTCATTTGTATCAGCGTGCCGATGACAATGACAACGCTGTGCTGACGTTACGCCAATTGCTCAAGGCCGCGCCCTATCACGCCGGCGCGAATAATGATTTGGGTTACTTCCTTGCCGAGCGCAACGAGAATCTTCCCGAAGCACAAACAATGGTTCAGCGCGCCGTGGACGCCATGCCCAACAACCCCGCGTTTATGGACAGCCTCGGGTGGGTGGCATACAAACAAGGTCGCTTTAAGGACTCTGTTGATGCGCTTCAATCAGCCGTCAACATGCCGCAGGGCCGCGATCCGCAACTGCTGGCTCATTTGGGCGATGCTCTGGTGCGCATCGGGAATCTTGAGCAAGCCCGGCAAAGCTACGAGGAATCACTTAAGTTGATCCGTAACATATCTGCTGACAAGCAGATAAAAGAAATACGCGATCTGGCTGTTTATCTTGAGCAGATACTTGAGCAACTGAACAATGGCCAAAAACCATCCGTAACGCCCATTGCCGGAAAACCCCCTTCCGCCAGGCCGGCAACGCAAAAAACAACGTCATAACGCATTAATTTGACTCGGTTTGGTTATTTCGCGATTTTTATCACGCAGACACGACACAGCGCCTCCAATTGCGATAAAATGACGCTTTACTGGTTTTTGGCTTTATCATTACAGGAACCCACATGGCCGGACATTCCCACTGGAAAAATATTAAGCGTAAAAAAGCCGTCATTGATGCGCGCCGTGGCCAGGCTTGGTCAAAAGTTGCCCGCCTGATCATGATTGCCGCCAAGCGCGGCGCCAACCCGAATGACAATCTCGCGCTGCGTTTTGCGATTGATAAAGGCCACGCCGTCAACATGCCCAACGATACCATTGAAAAAGCCATCAAAAAGGGCTCAGGCGAACTTGGCCAGGTTAACTTTGAATCCGTTTTATACGAAGGTTACGGCCCTGGCGGTGTGGCCATCCTTGTTGACGCACTGACCGACAACCGCAACCGCACCGCCGGCGAAATCCGCATGATTTTTGATAAAAATGGCGGCGCTGTCGGCGCGGCAAACTCCGTCGGGTGGATGTTCGCCAAAAAAGGCATCATCAACATCGAAAAAAGCAAATCCACTGAGGAACAACTCATGGAGGTTGCGCTTGATGCCGGCGCGGAAGATATTGTCAGTTCTGAAGATGGCTTTGAAATTACCACCGGCATCGCTGAGTTTGAAAAAGTACGCAAAGCGCTTGCTGCGGCCAACATAGAAACGGCAGCAGCGGATATTCATATGATTCCGTCGCAAACTGTTGCAGTATCAGGAGATGCGGTAATATCCGTACAGAAGATCATTGATGGTCTTGAAGCGCATGACGATGTGCAGAATGTGTACACAAATGCGGATATGGCCGAAAGCTAAGCTGCATACTTTTGCTCGCTAAAAACGGGCATGCTGGCCGATAATGGACGTGATGTGTTGTTTTCACCGATATCCGGTGATTTCCATAAGGAGATGGCAATGCCGTCGTTCAATATGACTCGTCGACTGTCAACTGCTCTCACGCAGACAACCGTTCTGCCGGCGGTGACGGTTGCCGCCCTGCTGTCAATGGCTGTCATGCCCGCTTCCGCGCAGACCACAGAACCGACTGCCGCGCCTGTGACCAGTGAAGCAACGGTCAGCACGCAGCCGTTTGTCGGTGAGATCACGGCCGATCGCGTTTATGTCCGCTCAGGCCCGGGCACCAGTTATTACGAAATCGGCCAACTCTCAAGAGGCGACAAAGTTAACGTCGTTGGCCAGCGTCAGAGTTGGTATCGCATTTCTCCTCCGGCCGGCACTTTCTGCTATCTGGCAAAGGAGCTTGTTGAAGTTGGCGGCGACGGCAAAACCGGTACGGTCAAAGCCGAGTACGCAAACGTCCGCGCGGCCAGCGCATCAACACCCAATTCTGATTATGCCGTGCTTGCGGTCATTCGCCGCGGCACTGCGGTCAATATTCTCGGCGCATTTAACACGCCGAATCACAGTTATTACCGTATTACTCCGCCGGAAAACGCGCTGATGTATGTCAGCCCGCAGTTTGTGCGTCCGGTAGCAGGTGCTGAATATTCCGCGCCGACGATCAAGGCGCCGAGCATTGACCTGGTGACGCCAAAAGTTGCGGCCACCGCGCCGGCGCCGCATCCGGTTACGCCTGTTTCGGCCACGGCCCCGGCCACACAAACCGCCGAAGGCAATCTTGTCCCGGCCACCGCACCGAAGGTTATTCAGGAAACAATGATTCCCGCCACAGCGCTGGCCGATGGCCAGCCCAAAACGGCGGTTACCGTTCCGCTTCCGAGTTCAAATATCAACAAACAGCCGGTTCTTGTTACCACGCCGGCCGATGTTGAAAAACCGGCCGCATCAACCGTGGTTGAAGAAGGTCCCGCCACCGCGCCGGCCCACAAACCCGTCACCACACCTGCGGCAAAGAAACCCAAAGAAGTCATTGTCGCGCCTCAGCCGGCGGTTCAGCTTAACCGCGATGCTTATGCCACATTTAATGACCTCAACAGCCGCACTCAGGCTGAACTGCAAAAGCCCCTTCTTGATCGTAAGCTCGGCGGTCTGCTGGCGGAATACAAAACGCTTCTGGCGCAGCCAAACCTGCCGCCATCCGTTAAATCCGCAACAGAAGCCAGCATCGGCGTGATTGAGCGAATCCAGAAAGTTCAGAACCTCGCCTCGGAAAATACCAGCAGCGATACCGCTCTTAACGCCCAGCGCCAGGCGCTTCAGCAGCAATGGTCTGAATCGCAAAAGAAGATTGACGAATATGAGCGCACCGGCCCTTACCTGGCCGAAGGCAAACTGCAAACGTCAACCGCGCTCAAAGATAAATACGTGCTGGTCAACCCGACATCAGGCCGAGTGATCGCATACATTGATCCCAGCGCGCCTATTGAGCTTTCCGCATTGCTCGGCCAGTACATCGGCGTACGCGGCACGTATGATCAGGCCGAAGGCCTTGATATCAAGGTCATTAAGGTCCGCAACGCCATGGTTCTGCCTCAGCCCGGTGCGGCCCCGGCAGCTCCGGCCGACAAATAACCGGCCCTGAAATTTCAACAATAAAAAAAGGGGCGACTTTTCAGTCGTCCCTTTTTTTTGTCACCTGATTTCGCGATAAGCAAGCCTCATCCTTTTATAGGATGGGGCACAAACCAATCATCATAGGCAATTGCTCATGATTGCAGCGAATCGTTCACGCATGCTTATAAAAATTGATCGCTCACGCATGCTTTCCGTGGCCAATTTCACCGTGTGTGCGCATCTTCAAGATACGTATACCCGGCCAGGCCATTTTCGTAAAAACCTAAAAGCTGTGTTGATTCTTCAAGCGTCAGTTTTTTATCGCGCACAGACCGCTCAACTTCCTTACGCATCTTGTTAAGCAGTTCTTCCGAATTGAACTGCACATAGCTGAGCACTTCCTTCACCGTATCGCCGCGCACGACTTCTTCAAGCTGCACTTCGCCTTCTTCGTCAAGCTTGACGTGCACCGCGTTTGTATCACCCAGCAGATTATGCAGGTCGCCGAGAATTTCCTGATAAGCGCCGATGAGGAATGCGCCGAGGAAATAATCGCCGCCGGCAAATTCATGCAGCTCAAGCGTTTTCTTTACGTCGCGCAGATCAATAAACGAATCAACCTTACCGTCTGAATCGCAGGTGATGTCGGCCAGTACGCCGCGGCGCGTCGGCTCTTCCTTCAGGCGATGTATCGGCATAAGCGGAAACAACTGCTTGATCGCCCAACTGTCAGGCATGCTCTGAAAGAGCGAGAAATTGCAGAAATACGTATCTGAAAGTTGCGATTCAAGATTCTCAAAATCCTCGCCGACGTATTCTGTTTCCTTGAGTATCTTGAGAATTTTGCCGCTGATGCCCCAGAAGAGTTTTTCCGTCAGGCTGCGCAGCTCAAGACTCAGGTAGCCCAGGTTAAATAAATTCAGCGCTTCGTCGCGCAACTGTACCGCATCATTATAAATTTCGCGGAAGTTCTTTTTGCTCACGTCCTTATAGGCGTCAAAAAGATCGCGCACCGGCTGGGGAATTTCTTCATTAGCCGGAAGTTCTGTCGGCACGTCAAACATCTCAAAACCGCTGACGCCCAGCACGTTAAAGACCAGCAGACTGTGATACGCCACCATCGCCCGGCCGCTTTCCGAAATAATATTCGGATGTTTGACGCCCGCTTCGTCGCAGACAGTTTTAACGCGGAAAATCACATCCGAGGCGTATTCCTGAAGCGAGTAATTGATGGACGAATCAAAATTGGTCTGCGATCCGTCATAATCAATGCCCAATCCGCCGCCGACATCAAGATACTCCATGCCGGCCCCGGCGCGGGCAAGTTCCGCATAAATGCGGGCTGCTTCGTTAAGCGCGGTTTTGACCGTGCGAATGTTGGTGATCTGGCTGCCCAGGTGAAAATGCATCAGCTTGAGGCAATCGGCCATACCGCGATCTTTAAGATATTGCAGCGCGGAAAGAACCTCCGCCACAAACAGGCCGAATTTACTGCGTGCGCCGCCGGAAGACTCCCATTTGCCGGAGCCTTTGGTCGCAAGTTTGACGCGCACGCCCATCTTGGGCCGCACGCCATGCTTTTCGCCATACTTGACCAGCAGTTCAAGTTCAGTGAACTTCTCAACAACCGGGATAATATTTTTGCCGAGTTTCTGCGCCAGCACAACGGTCTCAATAAACTCGTCATCCTTAAAACCATTGCAGATGATCGGCGCGTTATGGTCTGCCTGCATGGCCAGCACTGCCAGCAGTTCCGGCTTTGAGCCCGCCTCAAGGCCAAAACCGTATTCCTTGCCAAAGTCCACAATTTCTTCGACCACGTGGCGCTGCTGGTTGACCTTGATCGGATATACGCACGTATAAGTGCCGTTATAGCTGTTATCGGTGATGGCCGTTTTGAATGCGTCGTGCAGTTCGCCCAGACGATGCTTGAGAATATCCGTAAAGCGAATCAGTACCGGCAATTGAATGCCGCGAAGGATAAGCTGGTCCACCAGTTTTTTGAGATCAACCTGCTGGTCTTCCCGCCGATTGGGGCACACGGCCACGTTTCCGTCGGCATTGATGGTAAAATATCCCTTGCCCCAGTTGCGGATGTTATACAGGTCGGCAGAGTCCTGAATTGTCCACGTTTTGAGAAGATCAATACCCTTCGTCACTTCGGGTTTGCTCCTATAAGTGATATGCGTGCGTCATATCATCCTAATTACTTTCAAATAAAAATTAACGCGCACATCGTCCGAGAAAGTCATCATCGTATCATATCCACGGCGAGTTAAAAGTATTATCTTTCTGTCATTTTTCCGGTTATCCCCCGTATCGCACGCGCGTTACTCTGGCCAGCAGCAGATTCTACACGCCATCCTCATTGACTCTTAACCTGGCGCAAACACCAAAAGGCTGATTCCTATAAACTTTGCCTTGCGCTTATCAGTATGAGCTTTTTTTATGTAAGGTTTGGCAAGTCATACCCCGTTTTGGCCGATATCTCCCCTATCGCGGCTAACGCGAAATTGATCATGTTGACCTATTAACGATGAGACAACTATGCAGGTTCTGGAAGTCACTGACATTGCTCCCGGCCAGTCTTTCCCACTCCCTTTGTTTCATTCATCAGGTCGTAAACTGGTCCCGGCTCATACAGTGATGACGAACCGGCATATTGAGGTCCTCCTGCAAAACGGAATCCGCCAGGTTTGCGTTTCCGAAAGCGCAAAATCAGTTGTTGATGCCGCAAGAGTTCCGCATAAAGTCATCGCAACCAAAGAATTACGCATCGGCGCGATATCTGATACCGATCTGCTCACGCCGGACGGCAATGTTCTGGTCGCAGCCAATGAACAGATTGAAGATCACCACGTGGCGGCGCTGCATGATTCCCACATTGAGTGGGTCATGTCCCGGCCGCATCAGGATGCGGAGTCCATTCGCCATACGCTTGAGAGCCTCACACGGACGGTGCTTGATCGACTTGAACTGCACATTAAAAACGGCACCTGCCTGCGCGCGCCGGAGAGCGCTGATCCGTTTATCAAAAAATTACCACAGCAATTAAACAGCACCATTCTGAATCTCAACGGTATTTATCTTTTACGCCGGCGGCTGGCCATGCGACTTCAGCCGCTTTACGGCCAGCTTGAGACAGGTAAAAAACCGGAAGCATCCGTGCTTGAGTCCATTACCGACGACCTTATTGACCTGATGAACGCCGAGCCGCGACAGTTTACTCAGCTTGCGCTCATGACGCCGCGTAAAGAAGATCATCTGCCTGATCACGCCATCAGCGTATCGGTGCTGGCAATGGCCATCGGCATTCAGATGAACCTCAGCGAATCGCACGTGCGCCAGACGATCCGAGCCGCGCTGCTGGCCGACGTTGGCATGCTGATGATTCCGCGCCGCATCCGCCATTCCCGCGGGCGGTTGCTCAATGATGACATGCAGCGCATTCATCAGCATCCGGTATATTCGCTGACCATGCTTGAGCAGATAGCCGACATCACGCCCATTGAGCAGCTTGCGGCATACCAGCATCACGAACGCCTCAACGGCAGCGGATATCCGCTTCACGCGCGCGGAGACGCCGTCAGTGATTTTGCACGCATTATCGCAGTGGCCGATATTTTTGCGGCCGCCGCAAATCCGCGCACATACAAGGACAGTAAACTTCCCTACGAAGCAATGGAGGAACTCGTTCGCATGGCACATAAAGGCCTTGTGGATGTCCGCGTGGTAAAAGCGTTGCTCTCGGCCGTAGGATTATTCCCGGTCGGCAGTTATGTGGCGCTCTCAAACGGACTCATCTCCCGCGTGGTGGGCACCAGCCCCAATCGCATTGACCGTCCGTTGCTTTGTCCTGTTCAGGCATCACAATGCATGCCGCGTCTTGTAGATCTGAATTGCCCGAACTATCAGGACTTAAAAATTCTCAGGCCCGTCGCTCCTCCGGATATGATGATGTGACAACAGATAATATCAAAACAAAAAAAGACGCCCCGAAAATCGGAGCGTCTTTTTTTATCGTTATGCGGCATGCCGAAAACCGGCAGCGTGATTATTCAAGAATGATTTTGCTTTTGGGGGCTTCCGGCTGGGCATCAGTGCCCGCGGCCGGGGCCTGCTGGCCCGCCATGCCGGCCTGAATGGACTGATCAATTTTGCCCATTAACTCGCGAAATTCCTGGCTTGATTTTGAGATCTTCATCAGCAGCGGATTAAGCTGAATGCTCTGCTGAATGCTCTGAAGCTGCTGTTTTTCAGAAACTTCAATCGGCTGCATGTTTTGTTCTTTAATGGCCAGCGCCTCCATGAGCTGCTCAAATTGCTGAAGCAGCGCCTTTGCGCCGACATCAAGCTCAAGCTGGCGCGTTAATTCGCGATAGCTTGTGAACGTCGGGCTTGCGGCGATCATATTACCAAGCCGCGTGGCCGCGGCGATGATTTCGTTCTGGTCTGCCATGAGTATCTCCTAGAAATATCAAAGAGCCCTATCATAGTCGCAACGGGCCGGTATTGCGATCATGCATACAAAAATAAATGCCCCGGCGTTCACGGCGCCGGGGCATGGGGAGTCGAGTAAATTCAGAAATCTGAAAGCTTGCGGGTTCTTTATCCCTGATTGACCAATTTGTGGAAAGAATCCGTCAACTGGCGCGTCAACGGGCCAACTTTACCGCTGCCGATGATGCGTTTATCAATGCTGGTGACGGGGCAGATTTCCGCGCCGGTGCCGGTGACAAAACATTCGTCCGCCACGTAAAAATCATGACGGGTCAGCAGAGCTTCCCTGAACGGAATGCCGGCCTTGTTCGCAAGATCAATTACCGCCTGACGCGTGACGCCAACCAGAATGCCGCATTCCTCGGCCGGAGTAAGCAGTTTGCCGTTCTTGACAATAAAAATGTTATCGCCGGTGCATTCACACACATAGCCCAGATGATTGAGCAACATGGCTTCCGGCACGCCGGCGTCAATGGCTTCCCATTTGGCCATGATATTGTTGAGATAATTCAGACTCTTGATCTTGGGCGATAGCGAATTGGGATGCGAACGAATCGTGCTGGCCGTGATGATGGCCATGCCGTTTTCGTACATTTCCTTCGGATAAAGCTGAATTTTGTCGCAAATGACAAACACGGACGGCGTTTCGCAGTTACGCGGAGAAATTCCCAGCGCGCCAATGCCGCGAGTTACCACCAGGCGAATATAGCTATCCGTAAAATTGTTGGCCTTAAGCGTATCTTCAAGCGCCTGATCGACCTGCTCATAACTCATCGGGATTTTGAGGCGCAACGAATGTGCGGACTCAAAAAGACGCGTCAAATGTTCCCGCTTGCGAAAGACTTTCCCGGAATACTGGCGAATACCTTCAAAAACGCCGTCCCCATACAAAATACCATGATCGTACACGGACACAGCGGCCTGTGACTTCGGAATAATCTGCCCATTGAGGAAAATCTTAAGTTCCATTTTTTCGCCTTGAGAAAATCTTTACGTGGCAACGCGCCATCATCTTGCCCCAACCGTAATCAAATAGTTTAACATGGCCGAGAAGTTTTTTCCCCCTCCCCGGGCCATATCTTTGCGGCAAACCAGGTTAGCGCTCAACTGTTTCCGGGGTAAGGAAGTCAAAAGAGGGTTTTTGGCCGGCCGGGAGAGTCAAAAAGGCCTTGATGCCTTCCTGGCGCGTGCGCATGGCGGTCTGATACTTGGCGAAATCGGCACGGTCCGGATTGTTCAGATCCGGCTTGCCATCGCGGGTGTAAATGGTATTGAGATAATCATCAATTTTGGCGATGGCACGGTCATATTTCTCAAGAGCCGAGGTCATATAAGGAATGATTTTGGCAGCACTTGCGGTATTACCGCCCATTTTGCGGTCATTGATCTGCCAGGCCACAAGTCCTTCAAAAAGCTGCTCTTCGGCCTCGCCGATGGCCTGTGTCCACTGAACTTCAAGCTCGTGCTTGATGTGAGTCATGCGGTACGTATCAGGATATTCGCCTTTGTAGCGTTCAAAAGCTTCAACGGATTGCGGGCCGATGATTTTGATATTGCGGAAGCAATCACGCGCGGCCAGGACTTGACGATCAAATTCCGGAATGAAATTCGCTGGTTCGCCGGGTTTTGGCGCATACTGAAACATTTCGCGCATAAGGCTCTGTGAATAAAAGACATCATCACGGACCCACATGCGTAAACTCATGGCCGGGAATGCGGCGGCAACCTGGCGGCCCATTGTTGACGGGCCAAGTCCGCCGGTCACAGAGCGTTGATATTCCTTGTAGGCAAAATAAAACGGACTGACGCCATATTTAAAGGACAACGGCTCATTGGGCTTGCCGGAAATCAGGCCGGTGATCTCAATGCCATAACCCACCTTGCCGGGGTCCTGCGGATCGGCCAGAAGCTTGGCGTTAAATTCCGGCTTAAGAATATACGCGCGCACTTTTTTATGCGTATCAAGATTTGCGGCGCCGCCCGGAGCGGTGGGCTTAAAACTTGATTCAAGCATGTACTGATGCTCAATATCAAGACGCCAGAACTGGCGATAGCTGATGCGCTCAAAAGAGCCGCCGAGCTTGAGGAAGTACATCTGGGCAAGCTCAACTTGAATATCGCGGTTGCCGGGATTAAATTCCTCGCCCTCATACAGGTGGCCCAGACCGTCAAGAACCCACTTGTATTTTTCATCAATATTGTGCCACTGCGCGGAGAGATTATAGGCCTGATTCCACGCATTAAAGATGTACACCGTGACAAAATACGGCTGAAGTTTGCCGATGATATTGTAAGTGGAGTCAAGCTCAGTCCACTTGCGATCATTTTTGTTATCTTCGGCGCGCTGCCAGAGAATCGGCACCAGGATGCCGCGGAAACCGCCAAGCGTCAGGCGCGGAAATTCAACGGATAACTGGCGGATTGAATCAAAACGATCCTTGACCATAGCGCTGCGCTTGCCAAGCAGAATCGGGTGCATAACGGCAATGCCGATGGCGCAGAAAATGATGATGGCCAGCGAAATAAGCTGGTCGCGCCGCGCCTGGCTGGTGCCGGTTGACACATTGCGTGTGTCCGTGGCTTGCTGCGGTTTGGGTGATGATGAATTGGGAGGCAATGTGGTCATAGGTTATGCGAGTTCCTGCTTGCGAATAAGAAGGTAACCTACCGCAATAAACGGTAACGCGTAAAGCAACGCCCAGAGCACATCGCTGCCGATGACTTCCCAGGGGA
The DNA here is from genome assembly GCA_964610975.1 of uncultured Phycisphaeraceae bacterium. Taxonomy (GTDB): domain Bacteria; phylum Planctomycetota; class Phycisphaerae; order WQYP01; family WQYP01; genus CAZSYN01. Next base: position 102,048 of record CAZSYN010000001.1, on the reverse strand, counting down.
TGTTGCGGGAATCTGAAATATACGCCACGGGATCAAAGCGCGTAAAGTTCGGCAGCAGATACGTCAAAAAGGCGATTGTCTTCATGATTGATGCGGAAAGGATGTTAAAGGCTTCGTATAAAATATTGCCCTTAAGCTCCTGCTGATCCCACACGCTAAAGAGGGAATTGGCGCCGCCGTGGGCAGTCTGGCGAACAAATTCAAAGATATTGCCCAGCAGGTAGCACACGCCGCCCATGAGCATGGCGACCGGGCCGCCGAGCCTGATTGAGCAGGCCACGCAGATGACGGAAATAAGGAGCAACTCGCAGAACAGGACCAGCTCGCTCTTGAAAAGATTCACGATAAAGAGCGACTCGGGCTGCTCAAGACGAAGCGAATCATATTTGCAGCCGACCCAGTGGCCGGGCGTCAGGCAGCGCACGTCAATCATCAGATCGCCGCCAGCCGTAAGCAAAGAACGCGGCAGCAAGACTGTGGTCTGTCGCTTTTCTTCAACATTGACCTCAACGGTCACCGGCTCCTGGTTGAGCGTGTATTTGTTGTATGCGGTGATAAGCGCACGCGTGGGCAGCGTATTGTTACGCTGTTTTTCAATATCAAGATACATGGCAAGTTCAAATTGTTCCTTGCCGGCCGTGGGAATATTTTTCGGATCAATATTTTTAAAGTGCCATGAGGCGACTTCCGGCTCTGATGTGGGGTCTTTGTAATCGGGGCCGGCGATCTGCTGCATATCGCGTTTTTCAAAACCTAAAATGCGCGGAGCGAAGGCCGGGGCAACCTCAGGCCGGCCATAATAGGAAGGATCAAGGTCAAGCACCATAACATTTGAGTTGTCAGGGCTCTTGTTTTCCCATACTTGCAGATAAACGCCTTCCGTAACGCAATTGATCTTCATATCCACATTCGGATTGGCGATGCCGCCGTAGCTGAAGATGCCGGAATTTTCCGGCCACCACTGGCCGACCATAAACCATTCCGGCTGGCCTGGCGGAGTGCGCAGAGTGACTTGTTTTTCCTGCAAAGTGCTGAGCATGGCGCTGCCGGCCGGCGCAAGGGTGATCTGAAGCTGAACTTCCTGCGGCATCGGTTTATCAGATGCCGGCAACACGGCAAAGCGGAACAAAAAGGATGGCCGCACGCCGCTGGGATTACCCCAAAGCGTCGGGAAACGATACAGCATGAACTGAGTTGATCCGCCCTTGAGATAACGCACCGGCGGATCGCGGCGATAATCCACCATGCCGGCGATCTGCATGCCGCTTGGCGGCGTGGTAATGTAATTGCTGGCGCGCAAAAGACCATCATCGGCGACACGCTTAAGCGCGGTAGAGGGAGCGAGCCGCCCGGCAAGGCCGTTCTTAAAGTCGTTCATTTCGCGGTCATATTGTTCGGCGGCTTTGGCCCTGATTCGCCCGTTTGCCACATGCAGCGCGCCCCAGCTCATCATGCCCATGATGGCGAGAAGGAGAATGCTCAGCGCGGCAAAGCCGGCGATTTTGCCCAGGAAAAGTTCAAGACGAGAAAGCGGCTTTGCGCCGGTGGTGATAATGGTGCGGCGCTCGCGCTCGCGCGGCAGAGAAAAACAGGCCAGCACAAGCATGATCACAAGAAGAACATATTCCTGGCCGCGGATGAGAATCGGCACATAAAGCGAAAAGACTTCCGTTTCGTCATGCGGCCTGGCGACCAACAGCAAAATACCGCAGACCACAGCCCACACAACCACGGCGCCCCAGGCACGGGCGGCCCAGGCTTCGCGGAAAGTCACGCGACCAAGAGCCCACACTCGGCTCAGGCCTGTGCCAAGTGAATCAGGGCGCGCAAAGAGCCGTGATATATCCCGCCATGCCAGAAGCAGGAACAGGACTACGACCAGCGCGGCCAATGCATATGCGATAAGGTCAATGATACTGGGCATCTGAGATTATTACCTCTTAGCGGCGGCGCGTTCTGCTGAACGACGGTTGAGAACAAGACGATTAAACAGATCTTCAAGCCGGCTGCGCTGGCGGCCCGTACGAATTTCATCGGCGCCGGCGGACTTGGCAACTTCAACAAGCTTCTGCTGCACATCTTCAGGAACGTTGCGAGCCTCAAGCTTAAAGACGTCCTTTACCTCAAGAAGCTCATCAACCGTACCCTGAACTTCAATCTTGCCGCGATACAAAATGACGATCTGATCGCAAACATCCTCAACATCGGCAAGCTGATGGCTTGAGAGCAATACCGTTTTACCCGCACGCTTAAGCTGGCGGATGAGTTCCTTCATTTCGGCGGTGCCGATGGGGTCAAGGCCTGAAGTCGGCTCGTCGAGAATGACCAGATCAGGGTTATTCAGCAGCGCCTGAGCAAGGCCCACGCGGCGCGCCTGGCCTTTTGAGTATGTACGAAGCGGGCGGCGGCGCACGGCCGGATCAAGGCCGACGAAATCAAGATAATGGTCAATCGCCTGAACGCGCTGCGCGCGGTTCATGTTGAAAATGCGGGCGTAAAAATCAAGCGTCTGGCGCGCATTGAGAAAACGATAGAGATACGTTTCTTCCGGCAGATAGCCGATACGGTTGCGGGCAAGCTGATCACCGGCCGGCTTGCCGAGAATTTCGGCCGTGCCGGAGGTGGCGTTGATCAACCCCAGCAACAACTTGATAGTGGTGGTTTTGCCGGAACCATTGGGCCCCAGCAAGCCAAAGATCTGCCCGCGCTGCACCGTCAGGTTAAGATCCTGAAGCGCAACGACTTTCTGGCTTTGCCAGAAGCCGGGATAAATCTTTGTGAGATTTTGTGTTTGAATGGCCGGTAAATCGCTGACCATGAATGCTCCCATTAACCCGAAGCGCTACGCGTTATACGCCAAAGCAACATTGCTCACAACACGACGAACAAGACCCCAATAGTTTTACCGCGATGCGCCCGGCTGTCTACTGTTTGCCGGAATATCAACACCGGGGATCTTATCTTCAACCGGATCAAGAATGATATTGGCCTTCTGCCCCGGTTGAACCATGACAAGGCGGCTGATATTGGTCATGATGATGACCATGGCATCGCTGTAAATATTGACAACCGTTGTTTCCGGCGATTGTTTATATTGCTCATACACATGCATAAAGCGTTCGGCTTCGCCGCGCGCATTTTCGACCACGCTCTTTTTGTACGCATCGGCCTCGCTGATGATCTTCTGGCTATCGCCAAGCTTGGCGGCGTTGATCATGCGATCTTGTTCGGATTGTGCGTTAGCGACATTTGTTTTGGCCTGGCTGACGGCGGCCGTGGCCTGGGCAAAAGCGTTGTTAACGGCATCAGGCCACTGTAGCCAAGTCAGGTTGACACGCTGAACACTGATGCCAAGCTTCAGCGTATCAGCTTCTTCCTTAATGCTTGCCAGCATACGCTCGCTGACTTTTGTTTTATCATTGATGGCAAAATCAATTGATGAGCGGGCAATTTCATTGACGATCACATGCTGCGATATACGGCGGATGATTTCTTCACGTTCCGCCATAACGGCCGGATCATTATGCGCCCGGCCATGAGAAACGCTCAGTAAGTATGCGCGCGGATCGGTAATCTGATACTCAACCTTGATTTCAACATTGAGCATCGCGCGATCGCCGGTGATGACGTAAGGATTGAAGATCGTCTCCATGACTTCGCGCGGAGGCACTTGCGCAAAGCTGGCGGCAAAAGCGGCCTTTTCCTGCTCAACTGTCGCGCGCGGCTGGTGAAAAACATCAACCGTTACCACGCGGGTCTGATTGATCGGGATTTTATGGACGATATCAACCGGCCAGGGCCAGCCCCAATGCAGGCCGCCGTCGGTTTCCGTGGCGGCAAATTTACCGAGCCGCTCAACGACCGCAACTTCAGACGTGTTGATCTTGTATATACCCGAAAGAGCCCAGGCGATCACCGCGACAATAACGAAAACAAGAAGGATCGTCGCGGCATTGAGCCACGACGGCCAGGTGGTTTCGGATTCCTGATGATCAACCGGATCAACATCAACCTGATCCGCATCGTGATCATGATCATGCAATTGTGTCATAACGTTTCCGAGAATAAGAGATCGTTCATACTCACCACATGCCGATTAAGCAGGCGGGAGATTACTTGCTTTTGGCATCCGTATGCACCTTGCCGCCGGCCGCATTGGGGCCCTGAAAAAGCGGCGCGACAATCGGATCGTCCGGCGAAAGCACAACATAAGTGCCCTTGCCAAGCGAAGCCTTAAAGAGCTCAAGTGAACGCCAGAAGCGATAAAAATCACGCGATTCAGGCGTCTGCGCCGCGGCAAGAATCTTGATGGCTTCTGATTCGCCCTGGCCACGTGTGGCAGCGGCATAGGCATCCGCCTCCGCGCGGATTTTTTCCGCCTGGCTGGCGCCCTGCGCGCGCAGATCCGTTGCCTTCGCATCGCCTTCGCTGATTGCTTCAGCGGCAACCTTAGCGCGGCCGGCGGACATGCTCTCGTATACAGACTGAACCACTGACGGCGGGAACGCCATACGCGCAAAGCCGACTTCGGCCAGCGCAATGCCCTGTTCGCTCATGTGCCTGGTGGCGTCATCACGCACTTTTTCTTCAATGGTCTGAATCTTCACCATATTTTCGTTCACATTGAAGATATCAGAGATTTTGCAGTCGCCAAGCGTGGAAGTCAGCGAGGTAATCTGCGTATCAATAAAGTTCTGCGCCTCAATATCACTGCCGCCGAAGGTGCGGTAAAAACGGACCGGATCAACAATTTTCCACGCGGCGAAAATTTTGATCATCAGCGGTTCGCTGCCGACGGAAATCTGCCGCAGCCCGCCCTGATACAGATGCAGACGCGTGTCAAGACGCACCACCTTGTCAATCGGCAGGCACAGGTACCAGCCGTAGGCAATCGGCGTGGGCTTGTCAATCAGTTTGCCGAAGCGATCAAGCACCACATCTTCGTACACGCGTTTTTTGAACGTGCACAAGGTAAAGAACAGAACGGTAACCACTATGATCGTCAGAATGGTAATGGATAATTTCCGCATATGTTTTCCTCAAACGCCGGCCACAGGCCGGAGACTTTACTCGTTATTCTCAATAACTCAAAGAGACTCAGGGATTCGTCGGCATCGGTTTCGGCAGGCCGCTATCCTTGCCGGGTTGCCAGATGCTGGGGCTCTCTACGTTGCGGCCCAGGATGATTTTATTGATGCCGGGAAGCGATTCGCCAAGCATCTGGTAAGTCATCCAGTCGCGGCCGACTTCGGGATTTTTGCTGAATTGCTCAATGAGCGCCGCGCGGCGGTCACGCTGGCCGGAGGCGCCTGCGATGGCGTTGATTTTATAGGCGTCAGCCATTGCGCGGATGGCGGCGGAGTCGCCGTTTGCGCGATTGATGTACCGGGTTTTGTCCGCCTCTGCCAGTGAGATGACGACTTTTTTACGTTCCTGAGCGGAAACAACCCACTCATAAGCGCTGGCCGGGCCGCGACGCACGCCGCCGGCGGTAACCACATCATCATCGCCCTTCGGCGGATGAACGTCCTTGATTGAGAGACTCACAATTTCAATGCCACTTTTGAGCGAATCAAGATTAGCCTGCATGGCATTACGCGCATGAGACTGAACCTCGGCGCGATCCGTGCTGATAATTTGCTCCATGGTATGCACGCCGAAAATCTTGGTCATGGTCTGCGTGGCGGTTTCCTGAATGATGGCCTCATAAATGGGCCGCACGCGCGCTTTGCTGCCGCTGCTGTCAAGATGTTCGCTGTGCGAAAGGTTGCGGTAAAAATCGGTTGCGCTCTTGACGCGCCACCAGATTTCCACATAACCGCCGACAAACTGCTGATCGCCGGTGATAAAGTCCGGCTCATCATTGGTGGTGTGCTTAAATGACCAGAAAGAGAACTGGGCATCTTCGGTTTCTTCATCCGCGCCGACGGAAATGCGGGAGATCATAGCCACGGGGATATGAACAAGCGTATCAATCGGCCAGGGCGCAACGACATGCAGTCCCGGCGTAAGCGGATTGTTGATGTCGTCATCAGAGGCGTGGCCCAGGCGCTCGCGAATAGCCACCTGCCCCGGTTCAACAGAACGCAGGCAACTTACGCCGATGGCGATAATCAGCAACGCCAGCAGAGCGCGCGGCATCATGCGGGCAAATACGCCCGCCCCGCCAATACGGTCATTGTCCTTGCCGACAAGGCCAAAACTCTGCACCAGCAGAACACGCAGGCCGTTGACCCAAACGGAATTGAGCATCGGCACCAGAGGAAGAGCCTGAAGGTCAACCGGCTCCTGGTCAAATTCTTCAATACCGGCGTAACTGCGGACGGAATTGGCGGCAAGCTCAAAACCCTGTACGGCCATAAAGAACGCGATCACGCCGGCGGCAACTTCGCTGACATAATAAAAATCAGTAATGCTGAAAATCAGAATGCTCGCGGCGGCTACGGCAATCATGCCGGGAATGCCGACGATCAGCGAACTTGATACAGCTTCGCCGGTGCCCACCGTTTTGCGCGTGACGCGCGTTGTGATAAATGCCACAAGATGAATGGCCAGCGCGCCTATACCGATCACAACACCCAGCGGGTTCATCAGCGGAACTTTAACCTGCTGGCCAAGCGTAACTGAAGAAACATTACGATAAATCAGGTAGGCAATCAGCGCGGCCATTCCCAACAGCAAAGCGGCTGAGAGCCCCACCACCATGCGCTGAAAACCAGTCTCAAGCGTTTTAACTTCGTCTGTTTTCTTGGGCGCAATGCTTGAGGCGGAAACCGGCGTATCATCGCCGAGACTCATGCGGAATGTGCCCATATCGCCGATTGTCGGCTTTATGGCCTGCGCCGTGGGAAGTTCAGCGAGTTCCTTCTGCTGGCGCGAAAGGATCAGGCCCCAGAGGGCAAGTCCGCAAATCAGCGCCTGGCCAACGGCCGCCAATGCGCCGGCCCAGTAGAACAGCGGAGAGACTTCCGTCGGCTGACTGGGCCAAAAGTAAATGCCGCCGGCCACAAGGATGGCCGCAACGACAAGCGTAGCAAGGAGCGCTACTTTTGCTCTAAATTCAGACAATTTCAATGTTCATCTCCGCATCACGAGGGGAACTGAAGATCCGCACGATGCCGGGATTGCCCGGCATCGTGCGGATCTTGTTGTGTTATTCTTATGCCGGCTGCAGGACAGGAGCCGCCGCCGCTTCCGGCGCTGGCTTAGCCTCATGCACCGCGCGCGGCGCAGATGCCGGCCGGCCCGAACCCGCCAGGCGCACCGAGTTTGCCGCGATCACTACCACGCCGGCGATATGAACGATGGCCGCCACCACCGGGCCGATGATGCCCGCGGCGGCAATGGCTTCGGCCACGCCGGCAAAGAGCATCGCAAAGGCAAGGTTCTGGTAAATGGCCATACGCGTTTGCCGGGCAAGGTAAATCAGCAGCGGCACGCGCGTGAGGTCATCCTTGAGCAGCACGGCATCGGCGGCCTGAATGGCCACGTCCGTTCCGCGCACACCCATCGCCACGCCGACCGATGCGGCCGCCAGTGACGGCGCATCATTGATGCCGTCGCCGACCATACATACGCCGTGGCCGCCGTGCTGCAAATTACGCACGACATCCACTTTTTGTCCCGGAAGCAATTCCGCATAAACGTCATCGCAGCCGACCTGCCGCGCGACAAGTTCCGCCGTGCGCCGGCGATCACCCGTGAGCATGACCACGCGCTTGATGCCGTGATGACGCAGCATGCGGATTGTTTTCTTGGCGTCGTGGCGAATTTCGTCCGTCAGGTGCAGCGCGCCCAGAATGCGCTCGCCGACCATGACGTAAACCGGAACAACGGGAAGGTTTTCGTCACTGCGGTCAAGAGATGCCACGACGGAGGCCATCGCGGAAGGAATAATTTTGACCGATCCGGCACGGGCCATTTGCCCGCCGATCTGCGCTTGAACGCCAAGGCCCTCAAGCACCTGAACATCGCTGACTTCGGCCGCCTTAATACCTTTGTCCGCCACGTATTTGACAATGGCGCGCGCCAGCGGATGCTGAGAACGCGATTCAATCGCCGCGGCCACGCTGAGGAGTTCCTGCTCGCTTTGTCCGGGCGCAGGAACAATGCTGCTGACGATAAAGTTACCCGTTGTCAGCGTGCCGGTTTTATCAAAGACAACCGTATCAAGAGAGGCGGAAGCCTCAACAAACGGCCCGGCCTTGACCTGAATACCGCTGCGGCTTGCGCGCGCAAGAGTCGTCACAATGGCCAGCGGACTTGCCAGCAGCATCGCGCAGGGACAACCGACAACCCACATGGTGACCATGCGTTCCGGAATACCGGTAACCCACAGCACAACCAGTGACAAACCGAGAATGATCGGCGTATAAAAAGCAAAGAAACGATCAGCAGCGCGGATGATTTCCGGCTGAAATTGCTGTGCGCGGCGCACCAGAGCAATTGTCTGGCCCAGGGCCGAATGCTCGCCGACGCGCTCTACCTGAACTTCAATTGAGCCTGTCAGGTTAATCGTGCCGGCCAACGCATCGTTGCCCACGGCCTTATCAACCGGAACCGACTCACCGGTCACCGAACTTTCATCAACGCTGGTCGTACCGCTGAGCACTTTGCCGTCCGCGGCAATGCGTTCGCCGGGCTGAACAATCAGTGTATCGCCAATTTGCAGTTGCTCAACTTCAACAACCTGATCCTGATCGCCGCGGCGCACGCGCGCGTGCTTCGGCGCAAGCTTCTGGAGTGCCAGCACGGCATTGCGCGCGCTTTCTGTGGCGACACTCTCAATGAGCGCGCCGATTTGAAGAATCAGCGCAACAAGGCCTGCCTCAAGCGGCATGCCCAGCCAAAGTGCGCCGATGATAGAAAGACTGACAAGTTCATTGACATTGGTGCGACCGCGGGCCAGGCCTTTAATCGCCTGCCACACAATCGGGCCGCCGGAGAGAATTGTTGCAGTCAGGCCAAGCAATTGAGCAATGGCCGATTCGCCAAGCGTCAGGCTGATGAGATAAGCCAAAACAAGTGAAGCAATCGACAAAGGCAGAACAATGGCCACCTGAACATTCAGGCTTGTGCCGGAATGGCTATGGCCGCCATCGGCATCATGATCGTGGCCGCAGGCGCACTTGATGCCGTCTTCGTGCGTGTGTCCGTGATCGTGGCCACAAGCGCACGGGAAACCATCATGATCGTGGCCGTGGTCATGGCCGCAGCCGCAATTGGGTCCGTGCTCATGAGGCTTTATCACGGCAGGTGTGGCCGACGTCTGCTGTACTGGCGTAAAGCTTAAGCCCGCAACAGTGGCCGCGGCTTTATCGCTTTGCGAATTTTTCTTTTCTTCGTGATCATGATGATCGTGACCACATCCGCAACCGCAGCTATGGGAATGCTTATCCGAGCTCAACATCATCACTCCTGCAAGAAATGACCGGCGCTCTTCAAGAGTTCCGGAACATGTATTGGTAACATGTTATGGCCTGCTTGCCAAGTGCCGCGGATAAAATAGTACCTTAAAGCGCCATTATCCGTATAGAGCCTGGCTATTATGGCAGCGCCTTTTTTATACGGCACTGAGGCGTTTTGGTTCGCTAAGAATACGAAAATTATATCGCACAAAGAGAGTTTATTGACGCACTTGCGGGAATGCCTGACTTTCGGCTATAATTCTGGACTCGGTTGACGGCAGCGTAGCTCAGTTGGTAGAGCGCGGGATTCATAAGCCCAAGGTCGCCGGTTCGAATCCGGCCGCTGCTACATGTAAAAACTCAGGAACTTAAGGCAGAAAGGCGCTAAGAGGGTACTGAGGGTTTTCGCTTAACTTATTTGTGCCTTTCTTTTGAAATATCGAGGTGATGTATGAAGGAAAAAGTTCACCCGTCATACGGCTTGGCGAAGGTTCGTTGCGCTTGTGGCAATACATTTGAGACTGGCTCAACGCTCGGCAAAGTCGACGTCGAAATCTGCGGCTCCTGCCACCCGTTTTATACCGGTAAGCAGAAGTTTGTTGATACCGCAGGCCGCGTAGAACGCTTCCAGAAGAAGTATGCTGCGTTCTCGGCCAGCCGCGCCGCCAAGAAGTAGTCTTTCTTATCAACATCAACAACGCCGTGACACCCATTTGGGGATCGCGGCGTTTTTGTTTATTCATGGGAAAGGGTTCAGGTGCGAGGGGCCACGGGTCAGGTATAGTCGGCATCCCCACTCCTTTTCCCTGTTCCCCTGCTAACTGACCCCTGAAATTTATGCTTGATATACCCGCCGAATATCAGCCGATTCTTCAGCAGCTTGCCGGGCTTGAGAGCCGCTATCAGGAAGTTGAAGCGGAAATGAACAAGCCGGAAACGGCCGGGAATCCTTCGCAATTGATTGAGCTATCAAAAGAGCACGGGCGGTTGAGCAAAACGCTTGAGGCCTATCGCGCACTTCAGAAAGCCAACAAAGCTTACGAAGAATCAAAGTTACTGGCGGAAGATGCCTCGCAGGATCAGGAATTGCGGGACATGGCCGCGGCCGAGACTCCGGAACTCAAAGTCGCGCGCGATACCATTCTTGAGCAGATTGTCAGCAATTTTTTAAGCGCCGAAGAATTATCCGTTGAGTCATGCATTCTCGAAATTCGCGCCGGCACCGGCGGCGAGGAAGCGGCGCTCTTTGCGCGCGATCTTTCCGAAATGTACCGCCGCTATTCAGAAAAAAATCACTGGCGCTTTGAAGTCATGGATTTTTCCCCTTCCGATATGGGCGGCTTCCGCGAAATCGTCGTCAACGTCAAGGGCGAGCACTGTTACGCGGCGCTTGCTTTTGAGGGCGGCGGCCATCGCGTTCAGCGCGTGCCGGAAACCGAAACGCAGGGCCGCATTCATACCAGCGCGGCCACAGTCGCAGTGCTGCCGGAAGCCGATGAATCGCAGATTACCATTAACCCGGCCGATGTTCGCGAAGATGTCTCGCGCGCCGGCGGCCCGGGCGGCCAGAACGTCAACAAGGTTGAGTCGGCCGTGCAGCTTACGCACATCCCCACCGGCATCGTGGTGCGCATGCGCGAAGAACGCAGCCAGCATAAAAATCGCGACAAAGCCTGGCGCGTGCTGCGCTCGCGCGTCTTTGAATTTTATGATTCAAAACGCCGTGCTGAACGCTCACAGGCGCGCAAACAGATGATCGGCAGCGGCGATCGCAACGCGCGCATTCGCACCTATAATTTCCCGCAGAACCGCCTGACGGATCACCGCATCAACGAGAACTTTGCGCTTGAGCCGATCGTCGCCGGCGAAATGGACCCGCTGCTTGATGCATTGCAGAAATTTGACCGCCAGGAAAGACTTGCCGCACTGAAAATTCAGTAAACAAAACAGATTTCTTCGCAAATTCATGTGCCTCGCGAGCCCTCAGCAGAACATCATTTCCGCACGGCCCGTGTGATGCGGCCAAATGCGGCTTATTTTGCATTTTGGTAAATCAGGTAAACATTTTGTAAACCACACCAAAATCACGCGGTTTATATTTTTATTTTATTTTTCATAACGCGCCGCAAGTTACAAAAACAGAATCAAGATCATGCGCTTTTTTGTCAGATAATAAAACCGAGCAGGTCATAGCATCCTCATATTTTGAAGACGTGGCGCGTTATCGGCCAAAGTCACTGAACGCAACTGATTTTTTCATGCACGATTCGCCGCACGCAATTTCGCTTTGCACATTTTTCATTCCTGCGTCATAACTTATCAAGTGATACAAATCACGATGTGCTCTGGTTCGTCGGGGAGAAACGACAGTTCATTTTGGAGTCAAAAAAGGTTTATGAAAAAGATGACACTTGGTGTTCTTTCGGCCGCGGTTCTTGTGGCAATTTCAACTGTATCCCACGCCAATACGATTACGAAATATAGCAACTCAACGAATGTCGTAGCCGGAGACCCGACAAGTCTCACCTTTGACCAGTTTGATTCATCCTATGGCACTCTCACGGCTGTTACCTGGCAGGCCGTAGTCACGGCTCGCGATGATAGTGTTGATGTCACCAATAACAATGGCACAGAGGCCAGCGTAACGGTGTTCAAAACCAATGCGGTGACGATTCAGGGCCAAACGACTACTCTTACGCAGTCATCAGGGCTGCTGACGCTGTCAGCCGATGGACATTCGATCTATAACCTGCCAAGCTCAAGCTCAAATCTCTTCGGCAGTGCCAGCGATATTTCCGGGTATATCGGCAACAGCACGGTCACATATGACGTCACCAGTTCTTCAAGCTGGATGCTTCAGGGCAACGGACAAGATTCAAAATTTTCAATCTTCGACAGCGGCTCACTGTATGATGTCAATTTGACGGTTACTTATGTTTTTGATCCCGTACCGACTCCGGAAGCCGCATCGCTGGGCATTCTGGGCATGGGCGGTTTTGGCCTACTGATTGGCCGGAGCAAAAAGAAAGACTAAATTCTCTTTGTTCATTTCAGACATAAAAAAACGCGGGAACGCATCGTTGTTCCCGCGTTTTTTTGAATTTTATTTTACGCCACGTCTACTGGCACACACGCCCTTTAAACTCATCTGCAAAATCCGGCTTAAAATCATAGGGGCAGTTGCAGCAGAAATTTTTGCAGCATTCCTTGCGTGCCAGAAGATAATCGCGAGACAAGGCGCCTTTGTCATCAAGAACACCCAGATACGGCACATTGCATTTGGGGCAATGATCTCCCGGCGTGGCCGCATGAACACCCAGGCATTGCGGGCAATAACCGGTCCAGATCCGGGTATGTGAGTTTCTTCTTGCCATGAACATAATGTAGTCATGCCGCATGCAAAACTTCAATTTTAAGATAAAAGAGGATTTTATTTGAAAAAAAGGAAGCTCATCAGGAGCAAAGAACAGGCCCGATATCACGCAAGATATCCATAATAATTCCTGCGCAGCTCGGTTATTTTTATGCCGCCTCGGCCGGCGCCGGCGTACTGTGCAGGCTTTTTTCTATTTCAATCAGGCCGTTGAGGATGCTGCGCGCGGAGGTAAACTCCGGCCGCGCGGTATCGGCCGGCCGCAAGATGCGATCCGTCAGCGCGGCTATCGCTTTGGCTTCCTCTGATTCCGGGTTAACGGTCACCAGGTCGCGAAAATCAGGGTTGGCCTGCGGATGGTTCATCTGCACGGCGAGGTAAAAGAAATCAACGGCCTTGTCAATTTTGCCATAAGCGCCGCGAATTTCTTCAGAAGTGACAAGCCCGCGCTCCTGCATTTTGCCGAGCATTTTCTGAATCTGGCTCGTGCGCATCATTTCTTCATAGAGCGTATTGAGCAGTGAAGTTTCGGCAAATTCTTCCTCAGCGCGCACGGCCGAGCCAAAATCAACAAAACCCACTCCCTGCGGCGTAATGACAAAATTATCAAGGCGAAGATCAAGATGAATCACGCGCGCGGTTTCGTGCAGAACCGTTAAAAGCTCGGCCGACTGGCGGGCAAACGCAAGCTGGCTGATCGGCGCTCCGCCGTTACGCAGCCAGTTCATGTAAAGCGTGCGCACAAAACCGTGATTATCTTTTTCAATGCCAATTTCATGCGGCACGCGATTGCGGTATTCCGGCGGAAGATGCTTGGCCAACACACGCAGCATGCCGGCCTCGCGCGTGAGAAAAATCGGGAAAATTTTATCCGTAAATTTGCGGGCGCGCTTCTCAAGCGTATCAGAGTCGACATCAGGGAATTTTTCGCGCAGCCTGGCCAGCACGCGCTCAAATTCCGGCACTTGCTTCATCACAACATAATCAGAACCAAAACGCGGATGACGAATCAGCTCAACATGATACGTAAAACGATCCGTGCTTGAACCGGGCGGAATCAGCAGCGTTTTACGCGCGATAAAATAATGAAGTTTTTTTGCCAGGAAGGAAAAACGCAAGCCGAACCAGGGCTCAATAAGCGAAGCGGATTCCTGCTCAAGCACAAAACCATGCTGGTGATCGTATTGGCGCGAGATGCGCTCAACAAGATCGCGGTCGCGGGAGACAAACAGAAACTGGCCGCCCCACCGCAGACGCTCAAAAATAGCCGCCGGTTCAGGCACCGGCTCCGCCGCATGAACCAGAAAATCAAGGAGCCTGGTGTCCTGCGCTGACGCGATATCTTTAAGCGCCTGATACTCCGCATTTTTACGCAAAATGCGGGCGCGCACCTGTTGAGTCAGGCGTGAATCTCCGGTTGTCAGCGACAATCCGGTACAAGACGAATTTTTATCGCAACAATGCGCCATCACACCATTTGCCATCAACACGCAGAAAGAAGAATATCGGATCAATTGAATATCGGCAATGGCCACTATGCGCCTGAAGCTGTAAAGCAAATGTCAAGGTAAAAAAAGCCTATAAAGCGTGTCAAGGCGGATAAATCCGGATATAGTGGAGGCAATAGCCGGAGAACAGATCATGTGCGGACGATTCGCACTTATTCAATATATGCGGATTGCGAATATCCTCCGAGGCATCACGCTGCCGCCGGAAACGCTCAAGGCGCGATATAATATTTCGCCTTGCCAGGAGATACTCGCCATCCTCAATACGCCTCAGCCGCAGGGGCGTATGGTGCACTGGGGACTCATTCCCTATTGGGCCAAAGATCGCAGCATGGCCGGCAAAATGTTCAATGCGCGCGCTGAAACACTGGCTGAAAAACCGGCCTTTCGCGACGCCCTGCGCAAACGCCGATGCCTGATCTTTGCCGACGGTTTTTATGAATGGCGGCGCCACCTTGACGGTAAAACGCTTGAGCCGATGTATATCCGGCTCAAATCCCAGGATTTAATGGCCTTTGCGGGATTATGGGAACAATGGGTTGATCCGCAAACACAGGAACAGGTGGCCTCCTGCACCATTGTCACAACAGAACCCAATAGCCTGCTTGCGTCAATACATGACCGCATGCCGGTGATCATTTCGCCCAATGCGTACACGGATTGGCTTTCGCCCAGAGAAATCGCCCCCGAATCCGTGGCCGGTCTGCTGGTTGACTATCCGGCGGAATTAATGGAAGCTTACCGTGTATCGCCCGCGGTTAACGCGGTCGGCGGCAACAGTCCCGACATGATACAACAAGTGTCGCATATGTCTCATTTATTTGAAGGACACTCATGACTACGCAGTTCACTCAACCGCTTGGCGTCGGCATCATCGGCGCAGGCGGCTTTGCCCAGATTCATCACGACCGTATTCTGAAGCTTGAAAAAAAAGGACTTCTGAAGCTGCTGGCTACGGCCGATCCCAATTCCGCCAAAATGGCTGAAGCGCAGGAAAAATTTCAGTTTAACGCCCGCGGCGTGCGCTGTTTTGATGACTATAAAAAAATGCTTGTCTTCCTGAAGGAACAAAACGCCGCATACGTCACGATTCCGACTCCCGTTCCGCTGCATGCCGAAATGCACGCCGCCGTCGTCGACGCTCAACTGGGCGTATATCTTGAAAAACCGCCCACGCTTGATCTGCCGGAATTTGAGCGCATGATTGAAGTTGAAAAACGAGCGGTCAGGCAGACCAATGTCGGCTTTAACTTCATCATTGAACCGGCGCGTCAGGCAACCAAAAAGCGTCTGCTGGCCGGAGAATTTGGTAAAATTGAGAGCCTTCAGTTCACGGCGTTCTGGCCGCGGCCAGAATCCTATTACGCCCGTGCCGGATGGGCCGGCAAACTGCGCGTCAACGGTCGGTGGGTGCTTGATAGCTGCCTGACGAACGCCGTTTCGCACAATGTGCACAACATGCTTTTCTGGGCGGGCCAAAAGGAACTCATGTCATGGGCGCGGCCGGAATCAGTTCAGTCCGTCATGGTGCGCGCGCACAATATTGAATCAACGGATACCGTTTTTGTAAAAGCGATCCTTGATTCAGGCGCGGAACTTCGCATCGGCATGACACACGCCATCGACGGCGCGCACGCGGAGCATGAACGCATTGTTTGCCAGAACGCCGTCATTGAATATTCAATCAATCCGAATCATATGCTGACCATCACCTGGAAAAACGGCAAAGTTGAACAATTCGGCGGCCTTGAGGATACCTTTGAGAGTAACCAGGCGGCTTATGCGCACTATACGATGGGCCAATCGCCGCGCCCCATCACGCGTCTTGAAGATTGCCGCGCATTTGTTGAACTTGCAACGATGGCCTTCGCGGCCAGCGGCGGAATCAAGACAATTCCCGTCACGCCGGTGAGCGCTCAAAACGGCGTATTCAGGCCAATTCCGGGAATCAAAGATGCGCTGACCCGATTCTGCGATACCGGTGAATTTCCGCAGCAGCTTAACGGGGTGAGCCTCGCAGGGCCCGCGATACGCCAGGGCCGCGGCGATATGATGGCCAATCTTGAAAAAATCATCTGATCGCGTTTTATAGTAAAACGCGAAGGCAGATTCTGGAATAGAAAGGAAACGCATGTCCGTATCGTCATCCCCCTTCGGCAAGTCCGACGGAAAAGAGGCCACTCTTTTTACGCTTCGCAATGACAAGCTTACCGTCAAGATCACCAATTACGGCGGGATTCTGACGGAAATTCTCGCGCCGGACCGCAAGGGAAATTTTGCCAATATCTGCCTGGGCTTTGATTCGCTTGAACGTTATTTGCAGGGACACCCGTATTTTGGCGCTCTCATCGGACGCGTCGCCAATCGCATCGCCGGCGGCAAGTTCACCATTGACGGGCAGGAGTATCACACACTGCTCAACAATCCGGTCAAAAAGCCAGTAAGCACACTGCATGGCGGCAAGGTCGGCTTTGACAAAAAAATTTGGGACGCAAAAGTGGATGGCGATTCTCTTATTCTTTCGCTCACCAGCCCGGACGGCGAAGAAGGTTTCCCCGGTACGCTCAAGATCGTCGTCACATATACGCTTTCCGGCGATACGCTGAAGATTGATTATAAAGCGAATACGGATAAACCGACCGTCATCAACCTGACGAATCATTGCTATATGAACCTTGCCGGTGCAGGTAACGGCAATGTGAAGAATCATCAATTGGTGATTCATGCGGATAGCCGCACTGTTGCCGATGCCAACCTTTTGACGACCGGCGAAATCTGCTCTGTCATCGGCACGCCATATGATTTTACCACGCCGCATACCATCGGCGAGCGTTTTGCAAAAACACCATGCGGCTATGATGACAATTTCTGCCTTCGCTCTCAGGACGAGTCGCTGGCGCCGGCCGCGCGCGTTGTTGAGCCAAATTCAGGACGCGTGCTTGAAGTCAGCACCACGCAACCGGGCGTTCAGCTTTATACCGGTAATTTTCTTGAAGAAAACGGCCTGATTCACGGTCTCGGCGGCACTTACGTCAACCAGGGCGGTTTTTGCCTTGAGACGCAGCATTACCCCAACAGCACATCGCATCCGCATTTTCCCAGCACCATCCTGCGCCCGGGAGAAAATTATCACCAGGTAACCACCATGCGGTTTACCACAGAGTCGTAAATTAAAAGAGCCTCCGCGCGATATCACGCGGAGGCTCTTTTTTAATTCCTTCTTTTTTTCACACAGGATTGGCACATCAATTCTGCGGGCCGCCGGGAGGAGGATTATCGCCGCCCGGCCCACGTGTATCATTGTTGTTTTCTCCGCCGCCCATCACGCCGCGAAGACTCATCCCCATCATAAACGGATTAGGCGTCGGCAGAAAGGACTGTGACAACTGCTCATCCGTCAGCACATTCATCATAACATCGCGTAATACTTTTCCCTGTTGAACCGCAACAGATTTAACATCTTTCGCGTCAAGCGATGCGAGCGTTTCCGCCGCGGCGTCCACCAGTTTTTTCATATCCTCCGTCTGCTGAGAGGACAGTGTAATACCGCTCAGGCGCGCCATGATCGCGCCGTTAAGCCTGACGGTCTGCCATTTAACGCGCTGATCTTTTGTCAATATGGCGTTGACGGCCGCATAATGTTCGCCCACCACTTTTTCCCACTGTGTATTGAGCGTCAGCAGGATCTGCCGGCGGTTATCCTCACTCTGTTCGTGCAGTTGCTCACCAGCGTCGTCGCGAAAGCTCTGAATATCCTGTTGATAAACTTCGTATTCCTTTTTAAGTTTATTTTTCTGCTGGTCAGTGGGAGATACCGTGGCAATGAGCGCATTAAATTCGGCTTGCGACATGTTGGCGGACAGCCACCGAGCTTCGCGCTGAACACGCGGGGCCATATTGCCGCCGGCGCGCCTGGCGCCGGCTTGCTGCGTCTGCTGGGCAAAAACACCGGAAACTGACAGCGCCAGAACAATTCCCGCGCAGGCGATGCGTCTTATCATCATCAGCAATCCTCCCGATTGGCTATTGTGTATGACGCGGATTCTGATGATAAGTTGCATGGCATTGTTCGGCTTTTATATTTTTCCGCGCCATTCCGGCGGCAAGAGCATAACGGGTATGCGCGTGGCCCTGACGACTTCCTGCGAGACGCTTCCTTCAATCAGGCGCGCCAGCACGCCTTTGCTGGAGAGCCCCAGCATAATCTGCGTGCACTGATGTTCCTCGGCCGTTTTTATTACCGCCGCGGCAATATCATCGGATATCAGCAGAAGATCTTCCGCACGAACATTTTTATTTTTCAGATATGCGCTGATTTTTTCAAGCGCCTGCTCGCCCGGCGTATCGCTGCCTCCGCTGTCATTGCCCAGCGCCACATGAACCAGCAGCACCGAGGCGTTGATCGCAAGGGCATATTCCGCCACAGCGTCAATGCGCGGGTCGGGTACCCACCGCTCTGATATGCACAGCATGATCTTACTCATAGTCACATATTATAATCATCCGGAGCCGGATTGTGCACTATTTACCTTCAGCTTTCGGTTCCTGGTCCGTCAGCTCAAATAGCACCATTTCCGGCGGACAGAGCAATCTCAACGGCTGCGAATGCCCCACTCCCGTGCTGACAAACAGCGTTCGCAGGCCGTTTCGGCCGCCAGGAATATCAAAAAAGCCCATGATCCATTCGCGATGCATAAGCGGCGCATGCAGCGCGCCTATCAGCGGGAAACGCACCTGACCGCCATGGCTGTGGCCGCAGAGCATATAATCCCACGGGTATTTTTGCAGTACCGCGCATCCGTCAGGATTATGTTGCAGACAAACGACCGGGACAGCCGGATCAACCTTGCCAAAAGCCAGGTCGGGGTCGGCGCGCCCTGACCATAACTCGTCCATTCCCACCAACTGAATAGCGCCCTGGCCGCGCCGCAGCGTGATCATTTCGTTTCTCAATAGGCGCACGGGGCTTTGCTGCACCAGCTTGATGAGCCTCCGATGAATTGCCCGCCTGTGCGAACGCTCACCGACTCTTTTTGAGGAATATTCATAGTAATCGTGATTGCCGAAAATGGTATATACGCCGCCAGGCGCATGCATCATGCCAAGCAATTCAGTAACATCAGAGATGGCTTTTCGGCTGTAATCGATCAGATCGCCGCCAATGACGATCGCATCCGGCTTAAGAGCAAGCGCTTTTTGAACGGATTGCCGCAGGTAATCCTGCCGTGCCGAGCCACAATGGAAATCACACATGAACAACAGCCGGTACCCGCGCATATCAGGGTGCAGACCGCGCAGAACCATCGGCACCCTGCGGATTTTAAGCCGGTACGGCGCAAACCATCGCGGCCAGATCATGGCGGAAAGCGCAACATGCCCGCCAAGCGTGATTAATTCACGCATAAACTTACTTGAATAGAGCAAACGTTCAAAAAAATGGCTGCGCAGATGTCGCTCAAGTTCCGTCTGCGTCATGTTTCGCAGCGGATTGCGGGGTGAGTCTCCCTGTTCATGGGGTAAATTTCCCGGCGATTCCTGCGATTGATCACTGCTCACGGCACCTACCTCATCTCCGTTTTACATCATTATTGCGTGACGGCCGGCGGCGTCTCGGCGCGTACCCACATGCTGATAAGGCCCGCAGCCGCAGCAAGTTTTACGCGCGGATCAGAATCTTCCTGCATTTTTCTGACAAGCGGATCTTCAAGATCCGTTCTGAAAATATCACCCCACGCCAGGGCCGCAAGCGCGCGGCGGTCGGGATTTTCGTCAGTCATATATTTGAGGGCGATTTTCTTGCCAACGGTTGATCCGAGTTTGCCCAGTCCGCGCGCAGCAAGCAACTGGCCCTCCGGCAAAGAATCCTTCAGCGCCGCAAGCAGAACATTTGCCACCTCAACGCGCTTGATGTCAGGGCATGCCGTGACGGCCAGCAGATGTTCGTCAACATAGCGCGAAAGACTCATGGCAATAATCACGGAAGTCGCCCCGGCATCGCCCAGGCGCGCCAGCGCGGCGGTAACCTCAAAACGAACACGCGGATCTTTGTCCCCGCCTGCCGCATGCAGCATCGGGATTGCAGAAGGATCTCCCATATATCCCAGAATCATGGCCGTGTTGGCGCGCGTCACCGCATCTGTGCTGCGCAGCGCACCGGCCAGTTCCGGCATATACGTATCATCTCCGAGTTCATGCAGAGCAAAGATCATCGCCACGCGCACGCTGGCATCTTGTTCATCGGTAATACTCTTGCTGATCTGGTAACGCAGATCAACGGCCTTGCGGCGCCCCGCCGCAATCGCAGAGGCAAAGCGCACCACGGATGCGGAATCGCTGAGTCCTGCCTGAATCATGCTGATGGCGCGGGCATCATTTAAAAACTGTATAGCCTCAACACATTGCGCCCGCACATCAGGCTTTTTTGAGGCAAAGCTGCTTTGCAGTTGCACCACAGCCAGATCAACAGAACCCGTACGCGCCGGCGGGACAAAAACTGCCGCTTCCGGAGTTTTTGGGGGACGCGCCGGCTCCGGGGCCTGGCAACCAGAAATGATGACCGCCATCAGAGCAGAACTCAGAATCATTCCGTGGGTAATTTTCATTCGGTTTCCTTCTCTTCCTGTTGATGATCCGGTTTTGTTTTCCCCAGACGTGGCCGCACAATTGTAAATGCCACCGCCAATGCACAAATCATACCCGATGCGACGCCAAAAACATCCCCTATCCGTGAATATAGCGAGACGCGGCGGTCAAAAATAAGCGTTTCCGTGGCCTGCCCCGCCACATAATGACTCACACCGTTGCGCTCTACCAAACGCACCACACGCCCCGACGAATCAACAAATCCCGAGTTTCCCGCGTTGACAGAACGCACAATCGGCACGCGATTTTCTACAGCGCGCATCTGCGTCATCTGCAAATGCTGATCAAGCTCAGCCGTGTTATGCCAGAGGTCATACCACCCGTCGTTTGAAATTGACACAAGAAAATCAGCGCCTTTTTTCCCTTTGACCGGCGCAACAAATGACCGGCACGGATACGGCATCACATCCTCATAGCAGATCGGCACGCCAAAACATGCCGTCGCCTGGCCTCCCTGCTCATTTGGCCGCCTGCTGGGCAATACAAATGTTATCCACGCATCGCCAGGCGTCAGTGAATAATCAAAATCAGGATACGGCGTGAGCTTGAGCAGCAGATTTTTAATCCATTTGATGTCCGTAAACGGAATATATTCCCCAAACGGCACCAAGTGACGCTTGGCATAATAGGGCAGAATTTGTCCCCGGCCCGGGCCGTATAAAATGGCCAGGTTCTGCCGCTGATCATTCAGCGGATCCCAGCCCGGCGCGCCGACCAGCAAAAACGCCCCCGTGCCTGATGATAATTCGGCCAGCCGCTGATCATATTGCCGCGCCTGTGCCAAATACTCCCGCCCCTTGCTGTTATAATCATCCGGGTTTGCCTGTAGCCATGACTGGTTAATCCACTCCGGAACCATTGTTTCAGGCCACACAATTAATTCCGGATTTTGCTCGGCCGCGGCACGCGATAAATCGACATGCTGCTGAAATAACTGCTGTTTCTGGCTTGTTGATGTTGAATCTTTGACCGATTGCGGAATATATTCCTGTACAGTGCTGACGGTGATTCCCGGATAGTGCGCACCCGGTTCATGAATACGAAATAACCCGTATCCCAGCACGCCAATCATCACCGCCAGGTAGCACATGCTCAGCCGCACCACCGCCGGATTAAGCTGCGACCAGAAAGATGCTTTGCCCTGCCTTTTCCGCAGCGGCAACCGCAGGATATCAACCAGCAGCCCGGCCGTCATCGCAATACAGAAAGATACAGCCCATACGCCAAAAAGATCCGCAATCTGAATAAACTCCGGCACGTTAACCGCCGCATTGCCCAGCAAAAACCACGCAAATCCGCTGAACAATGTTGAGCGCACATATTCGCACGCCACCCACACCAGCGGCAGCGCCAACATCGCCGGCCAGCGCAACTGAATCACCAGTCTTCTGAATGCCGCGGCAAAAAATGCAAAATAAAGTCCACAAAATAATGCCAGCGCAATCACGCCGCCCGGCGCCACAATCAGCAGCCAAAAAAGATTCACACCAAAGAAAACCACACCCATCGCATAATACGCCAGCAACCAGCGCCAGTTTGCCGGCCGGCCCAGCGTGCAGAGCGCCAGCGGCACCGGCGCAAGAAAAATCGCAGGCCACAAGTTAAACGGCGGGAATGCCACCGTATAAAGCAAAAAAGTCAGCCCCAGCAACCCCGCTCCGCTCCAGGCGCCACGGGTTTGCCGGTCTTTTCCTGATACCGCTACTGAACTAGTATGAGTTAACGCCATGTCACAGGCATTGTCGCCACCTGTTTAACGATTGTAAACCACAAGAAAAACAGCCATTGTTAATTCCTGATTACGCTATCAGGAATAATCATGCCACTTTCGTTCGTAAACACTGGCAGTAACATCCCTTTCCTGACTATAATCACGTCTGTTACAGACACAGGAGCATGATGGCAGGTAATTTTTCTTGATATGCTCCGATCTTTTGCTTAAATACGCATTTTGCTGACTTTTGCCAGATATGGCGTGGTGTCGTCCGTATCCGGCGTGCTATTAGGACAATTCCTGAAGTGACATTATGACGCAAGCGCCGACTATTGTTGAGGGGCCCGGTAAAGGTAAAGCATTCTTTGATCGTGCCAGAACCGTCGCGGAATCAGGCAATTATGATTACGCGATCGATATGTACCTTGAAGGACTCATGCGTGAACCGACCAATATTGAGGAGCATGAGGCTCTGCGTAAGGTTGCCCTGACGCGCAAAATTAAGGGCGGCAAACCCGCCGGCGGGTTCTTTGGGCCCAAAAATCCCTACGCAAAGGGCAAAACCGCCAAAGAGCAGATGCTCTCTGCCGAGTGGATTCTCGCCCGCGACCCGGGCAATATCCCCGCCATGCAGAATCTCGTGCGCCAGGCGGGAACCGCCGAATATACGGATGTCGTCCGCTGGGCCGGCAGCATGCTTTTTCAAGCCAACATGATCAATCCGCAGGGCAAAAAGCAGGATATATTCCTTGAACTCTCGCAGCTTTATGACAAAGTTGGCGACTTAAAAAAAGCCACCGAAGCCATCATGGCCGCCCTTGAGATGACGCCCAACGATCTTGAACTTCAGTCACAGGCAAAGGAACTTGCCGCCAAAGAAACTCTCACCGCCGGCCGTTACGAAAATAACGCCAGCTTTAAAGATTCGCTCAAAGACAAGCAGGCCACCAAAGATCTGCTTCAGGAAGAAAATCTTCAAAAGAGCGATGAGTACCGCATGAAGCTTGTTGAGAATGCCCGTAAAGATTATGAACTTAATCCGCGCGAGCACCAGCTCATCAGCAAATATGTCAAAACGCTCTGGGATATGGAGGACGAGCACCATGACGAAATCGCCATGGCCATCCTCGCCAAAGCCTACGAAGAAAACAAAACGTATCGCTATAAGCAGAACATCGGCGATTTTAAAATCCGCGCGATGAAGAAAAACGTCCGCATGCTTGAAGATGCAGCCAAAAGAGAGCCCAACGACGCCACGCTCAAAAAGCAGCTACTTGATCTCAAAAAAGAGCAATTGCAGCTTGAGCTTGCCGAGTTCCGTGAACGTGCCGAGCATTATCCCACGGATATCGCAATTCAGTTTGAATATGGCCGGCGTTTGTTCCTGGCGCACCAGTATGATGACGCCATCGGCGTATTGCAGGTCGCCCAGAATAACCCGCGTCACCGTGCTGAGGCACTGCATTATCTCGGCCACTGCTTCCGCCAGAAAAATCTCATTCCGGAAGCGATTGATACATTCCGCCGCTCGCTTGAGTCCTATGACCTTGCCGAATCCGGCGACGGTTTTAGCAAAAAATACCACTACTGGCTGGCGCGCACTCTTGAAGAATCCGCCATCCCGGCCAATATGAGCGAGGCCATGCAGACTTACTCCCGCATTACCCAGTGGGATTATAATTTTGCCGATGTCCGCACGCGCCTTGAAGAATTGCGTAAAAAGAGCGCCTGATTTTTGGCCATCATGCCTCAGTAAGTGTTCACCCGAAGATGGTATGCTAAACCGCATACCATCTTTTTTTATGTTTATTAAGATATTATCGGAACACGCCGCATAGAATGACCGGAATTATAACTTCTGGCAACTCCTGCTGAATCAACACCTTAACTCACCCGATAATACCGACAGCAGAACGTCTTATACCAGGTGAATCGCGACTCATGAGCGTGCGTCAGGACATCCTTCAGAAGCTTGCCACCACCCACAACGGCGTGGCGGACCGCATTGTCGGCCTTGCGCTTGAAGATTCCGCCGGCCAGGAGCAGCAGGAACTTGCGCGATTGCTCCTCAAGCGTAATAGCCGCACCGGATGGGTCTCTTTGATACGCAGTTTTGATCGCCTGCCTGACGAACTCCGCTCAGAGTTGCTCAATCGGCCGCGCGAATTATTCGGCCCGCTTTCTGATGCGATGGCCGATTCAGACGGCCCCTCACGACTCAATATCATTGAGATTGTCCGCAAAACCGCTGACACCAAGCTGGCTTTTCTGCTGACAGAAGCGCTCAGTGATCCGCGAAACGAAGTACGCCAGGCCGCCGGCGAATCACTGCTCGAGGCAATCCGGCGTTACCGCAACAGCCGCATATCCGCATGGCGTCATCCGGACACCGCGCCGGAGCAGGTGCCTGATCCGCAGGATCTCCGCAAGGCGATTGATTTTGCGATACGTCAGTTTAAGACGCATAAACGCAGCGAAGCGATCATGGCCGCCCTGCTCTTTGAACGCCAGCAGGATAGCCCGATCTGGCTTGCGCTGGGAGATCCTTATGAAGAATCAGCACGCCAGGCCATGACGCTTCTGCGTCAGCTCAATCAGCCGGAGCTTGCCGAAGCGGCGATCCTTGCGCTGAGTTCGCCGCTCAAGGCCGCAGCCATCGCGGGCATTCTTTTCTGCGATAAAATTGAAGTTTTCTCCGCGCTGGCCCAGCAGAGCTACCGCCTGATTGACCCGATGGTGCGCATGGCCACCACGGCCATCAGTAATCCGAGCCTGCTCAATCACGTACCTGACTCGCTTCCCTGGGATAACCAGACATGGCATGACTGGCTGCGACTCATTGATTCGCTTGAGATGCGCCCGGCATGCAAACTGGAGTGGTTTGTCAGCATGATCAATAGCGCGCCGGCGGGCAGCGACGGCGTACCGCGCAAACTGATGGTGATGCGTTCAATCGCCGCTTTGCAGACGCCCGAAGCCGTTCAGGTCATTGTTGAATTGATGAGCGATCATGATGAGCGCGTCGCAAGATCCGCCACGCGGTGGATGATGACACGCAAACCGACAAACTGGAAACAACAGATCGGCCCGCTATTGATGAGTCCGCATGCGTCCGTGCGCAGACTTGTTTCGCGCATGGTTACGCCGGATCGCTTTGCCCATTTGTGGAAACATTACGAAACGCTTCCGCCGGCCGTTCAGGTCACCACGGCGCGCAAGATCTCGTCCGACGACAACGACTTTGAACCGCAGCTCAAAAACAAACTCAGCCACGGTTCTCCGGCGGAAATCATTCAGGCGCTGCGCATGGTCGGCACGCTTTCGTCCTTGTCGCCTTATCGCGACCAGATCATCGCGCTCTGCGGCCATCCTGATATCAAAATTGCCGGTACGGCCGTGATTCTCACCGGCCGGCTCAATGATCCGCGCCTGCATGATCTGCTTGAGGCAGCCGCCAAACATGCCGATCCGCGCGTGCGCGCAAACGCCATTGAGGCAATGGAGCAACTGCATATCGCGAGCCAGTCGCAGCAGATTGCCCTGATGCTCAATTCCCGATTTAACCGCGAACGCGCTAACGCCATCAAGGCTATATGCTCATTCAATTTTGATCAGGCGCGCAGTTGCCTGCTAAAAATGCTACAGGACCCGAATCCCATGCATCGCATGAGCGCCATGTGGGTTGTCAATCAGATCGGCATACTTGAAATTTTCCGGCAAGTCAGCACCATCGCCCGGCGTGACCCGAATCAGCATGTCCGCGCGCGTGCATTTGATACGCTGCAGAAATTAACCGATGTGGCCAATGCGCCGGCGCAGGCCGCACAGCCGCCGGCTCCGTCGGCAAAACCGGATACTTCGTCAACGTCAGCGATTTCGGCGTAATGTAAGAAAGAGGCCTGATTGTCATGTTCATGCAGATGATGTACATATTGGCACAGCGCGCGCCGTGGGAAGATCCTCCCGCGCCGACGCAGGCGCCCGCGCCGGTAACGCCGAAGCTTGATTTTACGGATCTTCAGCGCGGCATTCGCCAATGGCATGACGGCACGCTTGACAGCAACGTGCGTAACGGATTCCTCACCGTGGCCGCGATCATCATTCTTCTTGCATTGATCATCAATCTGCGCGGCAAGTGGAAAACGCACCAGTCCGCCGAAACCGAAGCCAAGT
Organism: uncultured Phycisphaeraceae bacterium; assembly: GCA_964610975.1. Taxonomy (GTDB): domain Bacteria; phylum Planctomycetota; class Phycisphaerae; order WQYP01; family WQYP01; genus CAZSYN01. Next base: position 75,231 of record CAZSYN010000001.1, on the reverse strand, counting down.
TAACCCGTGAACTCTGCAAAGTAATTCCGTTTCCGCTTGGCAGCAAGTTGCTGCTGCGCTGGGTTGCGCATTCTTCACAGATTAGTTTTCCTGCGCTGCTGCTGAGTTCACAGTTATTTGATCACACCGTTGACGCATGGGCCCAGGCGCCCACGCTTTCTCTCATCCGCCGCTGGGGCCACAGCAGACTGATGCATCTGCGCGAAGTCATTTTTGATGACTGAATAAATGCGGCAATGTAAAAATATCATAATTTATTAATTTATGATAACTTTTGCGGTATACGGTCCTATTCTTTTTGCTTCTTACAATTATCACATGACCACATTTCTGCATTACGACATCACGTATGGTAATCAGCATTAATCGTGATATAGTCGCGGCTCAGGTCGCAGGTGTATACGCGATGGCTTGCGCCTTTGCCAAAACCAAGATCAACCGTGATGCTCAGTTCTTTTTGCTTCATGATGGCCTGAACTTTGGCCAGATCCGCATTAGTCGGCTGACCGTTCTTAAAGACGGTAATGTTGCCGACATCGCAGCGGGATTTGTCAACGTTCATGGCCGCGCCTGAATAGCCCGCGCCTGACACAAAACGGCCCCAGTTCGGATCGCCGCCGTGAATGGCCGTTTTAACCAGCGCGGAATTGGCGATGGCTTCGGCGGCCTTTTTGGCGTCGGCCGCGTTTTTGGCGCCCGTCACATAAACCGTGACCAGTTTCGTTGCGCCTTCGCCATCTTTGGCGATCTGCTGCGCCAAAGAATCCGCAACGGCATAAAGCGCAGTGGCAAACTTTTTAAGGCTCGGCCCGCCGACAATGTTGCGATTGCCAGCCAATCCGTTTGCCAGCACCGCAAAGGTATCGCTTGTACTGGTGTGCTGATCAACCGTCACGCAATTAAATGTCTGGTCGGCCGTCTGTTTGAGCAATTTTTGAAGCACGCCCGGCGCAATGGCCGCATCCGTCGCCACAAAGGCCAGCATCGTGGCCATGTTCGGCGCTATCATGCCGGAACCTTTACAGCACCCGGCAATCCTGATTTTTTTGCCGTTGAGCGTGATGGTCTCAAAGGCCGTCTTTTTGACAAGATCCGTCGTGAGAATACCCTGCGCAAATGCCTCGCCGGATTCTTCAGAATCCGTCAGCGACGCAACGACCTGCGGAATACCGTCGCGGATTTTCTGCATCGGTAAAAAGTGGCCGATCACGCCGGTTGAGAACGGCAGCACCTGCGTCTCGCCCGTGCGCGAACCAATCGCTCCGGCCGTCAGGCGGCACATCTCCCGCGCATCCTCAACACCCTTTTTGCCTGTGCACACGTTGGCGCATCCGGAGTTCACCACGCATGCGCGCAACAGGTGCTTTTTAATATGCTCGCGGCCAACGATAATCGGCGCGCCGACAACCTTGTTCTGCGTAAATACGGCTGCGGCCGTGGCCGGCACATCCGAAACCAGAATGGCAAGGTCCGGCTTGCCGGAAGCCTTAATCCCGCAATGCATCGCGGCGGCCTTAAACCCCTGAACGCCGGTAATCGTCTGATTCATATTTAATCCTGCCTTCAATCATCCTCTGAAAGCGAGAAATGATAACGCCATTTGCGAAAAAACCAAAAAGTTTCCGCCAAAACAGCTTTATGATGGCTTTTGCCAGCCAAAATCTCAGCTTTATGCCGTTGCGGATTGCGCCGCCGAAACTCGCGTATACCTTTATCATGCAAATTGACCCCCCTGCCTGTTTGCGGTATCCTTACAGGCTTTCGTCATGGACGCACTCATAAGTGTGCCCTGAGTTTTGAATTATGGAAGGAAACACACAATGGCCAACAGTGCCCCGCTGAAGATTTATTACGAAAACGAAGCCACCCTTGAAGGCCTGGCCGGCAAAACGGTTGCCGTTCTCGGCTACGGCTCACAGGGCCACGCTCACGCCCAGAACCTGCGTGAATCAGGCGTTAAGGTCATCGTTGCGAATCGCCGCGATTCAGCCAATGGCAAACTGGCCATCTCGCACGGTTTTGACCCGGTCAGCATTCCGGAAGCCGTTAAGGCCGCCGACCTGATCATCGTAACCCTGCCGGATGAACTTCAGCCGGATATCTACAATAAAGACATCAAGCCGTACCTGACCAAAGGCAAAACCTTCGGCGCAACCCACGGCCTGAACGTTCACTTTAAGCTCATTGACCTGCCGAAAGACATTGACATCGTCATGATCGCCCCCAAAGGCCCGGGCCATCTGGTCCGTTCCGAGTTCGTCAAGGGCGGCGGCGTTCCGTGTCTCGTGGCAGTTCACCAGGATGCTTCCGGCAATGCGCTCAAAACCGCGCTGGCCTGGGGCAACGGCATCGGCGGCGCACGCGCCGGCATCATTGAGACAACATTCAAAGACGAATGCGAAACCGATCTCTTCGGCGAGCAGGTCGTTCTCTGCGGCGGCCTTTCCGCCCTCATCAAAGCGGGCTTTGAGACTCTGACCGAAGCCGGCTACCGCCCGGAAATGGCCTACTTTGAATGCGTACACGAAGTCAAGCTGATCGTCGACCTGATTTATCAGGGCGGCCTGAACTATATGCGTTACTCCATCAGCAACACCGCCGAATACGGCGACCTGACCCGCGGCCCGCGCGTGATCACCCCGGCCACGAAGGTCGAGATGAAAAAGATCCTCACCGAGATTCAGGACGGCACATTCGTCAAAGAGTGGATGGCCGAGCACAAGGCCGGCAAGCCGAAGTTCAATGCGCTTTACAATGCGGACAAGGATCACCCGGTTGAAGTCACCGGCCGCAAACTTCGCAAGATGATGAAGTGGATCAACGCCAAGGAAATCGCATAAACGGTTGATTTTTCCATAGATTGATTTTTCAGCCCCCAGAGTTCATCACTCCGGGGGCTTTTTTATCACATATGACTTATAGCAAGCGCCAAAAATAAATCACATATGACATACCGCCACGCGTCTCGGGTCGGTTCCGATAAACTTGTGACGTGTGATTTTCTGCAATTCCTCTTATTTTCATAAGGCTACAATAAGCATATTTACGATACCATTTGCACGCCAACAATACATTAAGATGCATATATATTATGAAAATTTTCCTTGCATAATGTATTGATACCAGATGTGTAGAGACTGTCAGCAATCTAGTTAAATTGACATTTCTTAATATTTGCACAATTACCTATTGCTCCTATCAGGATTGCAGGTATACTGACTTTTGTTGTATTCGTCGACGCAGTCCTTGTGGAAAATTTTACGAAGATTCCGGGGTGCCCGCCGAATGCACAAGATCAAGAATGATCGTCAATGAGGTCATGCCGAAACGGCGGCATAAAAACAAGAAAAGCCATGAACAACGCCCCGCGAGTTAATTTTTCTGTCACGAACACACGATGCTGTATCAAGCATTGTTGTCTGTGTTTTGCTTGGTAAAGTGGACATTATTTTACCATCAATATTACCTGTATTATGACCAATAAAAGGCTTGTTACGTATTGGAAAATATGATGTTAATCGCATTCATATTGGCATTGTGGGGCAATACGTTCAGTCGAATTGAAGGAGGTGCCAAGCGTAGCTCATAATGATCCGGGATGATCCTGCCCAAATGCCTGCGGCATTCAAAGTGGATCTACGAATGGTGGTAATCCATTCCGACACAGCAACCCAATCACGGGACCTGTTTCTTCTGCTCTCACGAGTCACACCTGAACTTACCAGTCCATCTGGACAGCCAGGCGAAACAGGAGCGGCGACAAAGCATGTTGCCGACTCAAAATACAATGAAAATAACAAAGCTTCCTCGTTTGGTGCGCAGATGCAGACGCCAGGGTTTTACATTGATTGAACTCCTTGTCGTAGTTGCAATTATCGCGCTATTATTGGGCATCCTTCTGCCTTCGCTCTCAAAAGCGCGCGCAGCGGCCAAAGCAGCGGTATGCGCAAGCAACCTGCGTCAGATCGCCTCGGGCATTCTGCTATATGCCAATGACAACAATGGCGCAACCCCCGCAACGGTAGGTGTTTCGCGTCTTCCTTCGCTGCGTATACCCGGATTGACCGGTGCGCCGGCAATTCAGACAACAGGCACAGACGGCCAGGGCCGTACATGGACGCGCGATGCCGATTCCAGCGGCGGCATTACCGGCTGGGTAAAAGTGGATGATGTCAATTTTTCAAATAAAGATATCCGCCAGTCAGTCAGCAACTATGTAGGCGAACCCAAAACATGGTTTGACAGTGTGGTTCCACTGGATATTCCGGCGCACTTGGCTGCCCCCGCAGGTTCAGGTACCGCTTTTGATGGTTCAAATGTTACCTCTGCGGCGGACTGGACCTACAAGAAAGTCGGAACGACATACCTGTATAATCAGTTCACGGTTCATGCGCCGCTTTATGGCGTCAATGCCCCGGGCGAAGTGATTGGCGGAAGGCGCAATCTTGATTCAGCATTTCGCCCGACAGAAGCCATACTGGTATGGGATGATCCTTGCTGCAGCCGCTCGCCCAACGGTGAGTTTCTTACCGGCGGCGGCCTGCTGGAAGAACACCATGAATTACCGCATAGCGAGGGAATTAATGTTGCCTACGCCGATGGCCACATCGCGTGGTCGGCCGTTCGTATTCACAAGGCCGGCGACATTGATTACAGCAGCTACGCCACGGCTTCCGCGACTGCAACCAGCGCCACGGCGGCAAGGACTGCCGCTTTGGTCAGTGATCCGGCGGGAGCCTCAACATCGCCGACCACATATGCCGCCGATACTGCCAACAACTGGTGCTGCGAAGCAGGACCAACAGAGACTGACGACGGCAAGATTTATGCCCAGTTCCGTCTTGAGCAGGGATGGCTCAAACCGGGCCTGAAAAAAGGTGGCGGTCTCTAATTCAGAACAACAATCAGGGATATTTCCATTCAATGAGTGATCAAAGTAGAGGCGATTTTTATAAAAATCGCCTCTACTTACTCCCTTTGTTGAGCGCATGTGCCCATCAACGCACCATCCGCAGCCAGACTCATGCGGCGGCGGCGGATGATGACTGCGTATGCTGTTGCGGCTCAGACAATACGGCATTTTTATATCCGCATGATTTGAAGGATTAATATGTCACTTCCTTTTGCTCTCCAGAATTTTATTGATAATCTTCGCAGCACCGAAGTCAAGTTGACCTACCGGCAGGTTACCATCGGCAGCATTCTTATTATCACGCTGGCAGTTGCAGGCTGGTGGCTGTTTTCAGGCACACGCAGCCAGAAGGTAAGCCATGATACATTACAGAAAGAAGGCCAGAAACAGGGAATTGCATTTGAACAGATGGGCGAGAGAGCTAAAGCCCATGCCGAAAAAGTGGAAAAAGAGCTTGCTGCCAAACGGCAGAAGCAATATCAACAGCAACGCTGAATTTAAAATCGCAAATCAAGTTTATTGATGTCGATAATCACGCGCAAAATGATTGGGAAAATCAAGAATATCGCATTGCATATAAAATAATTTAAGTTTTTATATATTTCAATTTATAAACATGGAGTTGTAATCATGGCATTGAATAAGCCTGTTATGCGTATGAAGAGGATCACGCCCCGGGGTTTTACCCTCATTGAACTGCTGGTTGTGGTAGCCATCATCACGCTTCTTCTGGGAATACTGCTGCCGTCACTTGGCAAAGCGCGGAGAGCAGCCCAGGGAACCGTATGCGCCAATCAATTGCGGCAGATCGCAACGGCAATATTCAATTACGCGGGAAACAGCGGAGGAACGCTGCCCGCTACCAAAGGATTATCGGCTTTGCCGTTTTATCAACTGGTGGATCGCACAGACGGAGTTTTTGATCCGACTGTCAACCCCGGTTACGTTTCAACACCAGGCAGCAGCAGATACTTCGCAAACCTTGAACTTGCCAATGTAGGCTCGGCAAAGTCCCCCAATGACCGCACTCCCGGCGTACTGGCGGCCTACCTGAATGAACCAAAGACATGGTTTTGCCCGCTGGTGCCACTGGACGTTCGCGCACATTTGGCCACGTCTGATGACTGGACGTATCGCCGTATCGGCACCACTTATCTTTACAATTTATATACGGTCCATTTTGAAACAACGATGAACGGACAAGGTTATCACGCACCGGGAAGGGTCATTGGCGGACGAAGAACACTGACTTCACCCTGGGCGCCAGGCAGCGCCGTATTGCTCTGGGATGAGCCGGCCGCGTCACGAGGATCAACGGCCGGAGACGATGGCGCTCTTGAATCATGGCTTGATCTGCCTCACGGCGAAGGAATCAATGTTGCTTATGCCGATGGCCATGTTCAACGGCAGGCGGTCAGGGACATTACAAGTAAAATTGAAAAAGATTCAAACGGAAAGCCCTACGATGTGACGCTACCCGCGCCCGTTGCCAATATCTGGATGGAAAACGTCATCTGGACTCCCACGCAGCAAGGCACAACCATGTCGCAAATTCAACTTGAAGTCGGCTGGGTGAATCCGGAAGCAGGTTCATCAGATTGCATGGGCGGGTAATCGCCGATTCTGATATGCATTATCTATTGAAGGGAAATCAATATCATGGCATCCGTTATATATGAGTGGAAAAACAAACTGGCCGAAATCCGCATCAGGCCGGCCACCGCGGGATTTGTCATCATCGGCTCAATTGTAATTGTCGTGGCGCTCTGGCTGTTTGCAGGATCAAATTCCTATTCATCCCTGACTCAGGCGCAGCGCGACGCCCAATCCGCGCGTGCTCTTGACGGTGCATTCAATTCGTGGAATGAAAAAGTGCAGTCACAGGGCATCCGCGTGCGTTGTCAGAAAAAATTACGCGCAGCGGCAACACAAAAAGCCTCAAGTGATTGAGGAATTGCCCAAAACATGGCCGTTGCCACAAGGCAATTCAACACAAATCATGCACCGCTTTTAAGCGTCGCGATCGCGGCCTTAATCTGTTCATCAGGCACATCGCGCACAACCTCGGCCGTGCCGATGCCTGTCGGCAGAATCAGACGAATTTTGGCCGCGAGCACTTTTTTGTCCCGCCCCATCGCCTCAAAAGTGCGCTCAACATCCACGTGCGCCAGGCTGCTGGGCAAGCCCGCTTTTTCTATTAATTCGCGGATCTGCCGCGCCTGTTCCTGCGTGAGCATTCCGTGCAATACGGAAAGATTCGCGGCCGCCACCATGCCAAGCGCAACAGCCTCGCCATGCTGCAAACCGCTATAATCAGCCAATGTCTCAAGCGCATGGCCAAAGGTGTGGCCAAGATTTAATAATGCGCGCACGCCTTTTTCAAAAGGATCTTCCTGAACCACATTCGCCTTGATCTGCACGTTCCGGCGCACCAACTCCGTCATCAACGGAATATCACACGCCATAATCTTTGGCAGATTCTGCGAGATAAACATAAACAGGTCATGATCGCGAATGATGCCGTGCTTAATGCACTCAGCCAATCCGCAACGGATTTCGCGCTCGGGCAATGTCTTAAATGTGGCGATATCGGTAAGCACCGCACGCGGCTGATGAAAAGCGCCAATGAGATTTTTGCCGGCCGCGTGATCAACGCCGACCTTGCCGCCAACAGAGGCGTCAACGGCCGAAAGAAGCGTTGTGGGCACCTGAAAAAACGGCAATCCTCGCAGAAGAGTCGCGGCCACAAAACCGGTCATATCGCCGACCACGCCGCCGCCGAGCGCCACAACAGGCGTCGCGCGCTCAATGCCGGCATGCAGGCATTTATCCATAATCGCCACGGCCGTGTTAATCGTTTTGCTTACTTCGCCGGCCGGGAAGACAACATCAATCACACGATAACCGGCAGAGGAAAGAGATTCCTTTGCGGCCGGGAGATAATGCGCGGCAACCGAAGAATCACTAATCAAAATAGCCGTAGGCGCCGGCGCAAGCTGACGAACAATCGCGCCGAGCTGAGTTATCAGGCCAGCCTCAATGCGGACATCATACGCAGGCGCGGCCGGGACGGGTAACTGAACATGTACGGTAGCCATTGTGTATCTTCTGAATCAACAGGTTTATTTTTTCACGCAGCCATGCCGGCCGCCAATCAATAAGCAGAAAGCCACTGCTTGAGCGTCACGGCATCCTCAAGAAACTGATCGCGCGAATCGTTGCGAACAAACTCCATCAGCACGCCATGATCCCGGCCGGAACCGGAAAGGCGCTTGAGATAACGCGCCCAGTCGGCTTGTCCCTGAGCAAGCGGCAAACGATCAACCGTTCCGCGAAAAACCCAATGAAAAACATGCACATGCGAAACCAGCGGCAACATCAATTGTAGAGCGGCGTCGCGCTCATTCGGCGTCGGCATAACGGCCGGCTGCCAGTATGAAAAAAGATTCGGATGGCTGACTTCTTCAAAAAGCCGATGCGCGGATTCCGGCGTATCCGTCAGCGTATTGCCATGATATTCAAGCGAGACGGCAATTTTATGTTCCGCAGCATATCCTGCCACGCGGCGAAGATCCGCCACGATTGCGGCACGTTCTTCAGGATTCGTATCGGCTGAGCCTTTGGGCCCCGCCCAAATGCGGATATTCGGAGCGCCAAGAGCCTCGGCCGCCGCCACAATCTGCGCCCAGCTTTCCGGAGCCTGCCCGGCACGGTAATACGCGCCATAGGAAATAACCTTCAGTTCCGCATCGCGTGTTAAATTGCCCACATGGCGCGCATTGGCAAGGTCACCTGTCGGAACATGCACATCCGCGCCCCACTCAATAGCCTCAAGACCGGCCTGCTTAACCAGCGCGATCAACTCTACCGGCGACAACTTGCGAAACGTGACCGACACGATACCAGAAATAAACGCCATGTCCTTAACCTTTTCTTCATTGCTGGCATCAGAGCGCAATGGCGTCATCTGTCAGAATTGTGAGCACGTTATCCTTCATTTGTGCGTATCCGCCGCGGATCTGATAATCCTTTTCGCCATCATGCGTGGTGATCAGCGTCAACTGGCCGCTGCCAAGTTTGGTCAGCATCGGCGCGCGATGAACCAGGATACCCACCATGCCGTCATGAGCGGGAAACTTCACGCTTGTGACTTCCGCCTCAATGACCATTGCTTCCGGCGTCACGACTGCGGCCCGAAATGATTTCTGGTTCTCTGTCATACTATGCCTCCTCAAGAGCATGCAGTTTAGCAGAAGCACCGTTTTTGAGCCAATACCCCGGAGGCAAAACTTCTGACACAAACCGGCAGTTCCGGTTACGATACGCGGCATGCAGTTTGGCGCGTCACAATCCTTGTGGCTCTCGTTACTTCTGGTGATTGTTCCGGTGGCGGTGATCGTATATCCGCGCAATCGCCGGCACCCGGCCAGTAGGCGGATCATATGGCTTAGCCTGACAATCAGTGCGGTTTTAATCGTTATCGCCATGTCACGCCTATATGTCATAACGCACGGCACGCTGACGATTGCGGTTGATCTTTCGCGCAGTACGCAAAACTCTCCCTGGCGCAATCCGAATTGGGTGCGCGATCTGGCGCGCGCTCATCTGCCAGGAAATACACATGTGCGCGTTATCGGTTTTGCCTCGCGAACTTCGGAACTATGGCAAGGCAATCTTCAGCAGGACTGGCCGGCGCGCTGGGCAAATGACGATCTGGGCGTCACAACAGTTATTCCCGTCATGCAAAATCGCCACCCGATCTGGTATATCACGGACGGCCTGGCCAACTGGCCTGAATTTCATCATCAACAAACCGCAGCCACGCTTTTGTCGCCGACATCCGGTGATTTTGGCATAACTTCGGCAGAATCTTTTTATCAGGACACAACAGGGACAAGCGCTGTTGCCGTTGATGTTTGCGCCACGACGGCCGGGACCGTTCGCCTTCTGGCTCGCAATCATGACCAGATTTTGACAGATCAGCCCCTCATTTTTGAGCGTGCCGGCAAAAAACAAGTGATGTTTTCGGCCACGCCTGGCGTCATACAGATTCAGCTCATCACGCGCGACCCGTGGCCTGATGATGACTCCGCACAAATCATGATTGCGCCAAGCCAAAGCGCTCCGCCATTGACGATCAGCAAACAGCAGCCACTCAAACAAACAGTTGCGGAATTGTCGGCCACGCCGCTGATTATCCTGCGAAATCCGGATCAATTTTGGCCAGCGCCCAACGAAATCAGCACGCTTGAGCAGTACGTACGCGATACCGGCGGCAGTCTGCTGATTCTCGGCGGCCGGCAGAGATGTGATGAGCTACTCGCAACACTTTCGCCAATCACACATCAATCACCCCATCGCAAGCCGCAATCATTCTGGTTTATTCTCGATGCCAGCGGCTCTATGAATCAACCCGACGCGCAATCCGTCACGCGCGCAGAACGCGCCATTGCCGCGGCCGTGCGCGCATCAGCCGTCATATCGCCGGCCGATCGGTCACATCTGCTGATATTTAACAATACCTGCCAGATTTTGGCTTCCGGCACCGGCCCGCTTTCGCTGCCAAGCCAGCGTATCACGCCCACCGGGCCGACGATTCCTGACAGCGTGCTGCCCGTACTTGAACAACAACTTGATCCGCAAGCCACGGTCATTCTGCTGACAGATGGCGAAATCCCGACCATGAATATTGCGCGCTGGCATACGCTGCTTAATCAGCGCCAAGCTCAATTGATCGTGATTGCGCCTAAACAAACCGGGCATACGCTTGAGCAACTCGCTGCTGGCCATCGCTGGGAACAAAGCAATTCCGCCGACACATGGGCCACGTTGCTCAAAAATATCCTGACGCAAGCCATCAGCGGCAACTATCGGGATGATCCCATCACATGGCAATCACGCACGAATGCTCCTCTGCGCGGTGTCACGCGTTCATGGGTTGAGGGATGGCATAAACCGATGTCAGAACCGATTGTCACCCATGATGAATTAACGATTGCCGCGACCTGGCAATATGGCCTGGGCCGCGTAACCGCGATTAACTTTGCGGATGCGTCTCCCGCATATGATTCTTTTGTCGCGCAAATAGCCCAACAAACTCACGCGCCGGCCAATGACAGACGATTTACGCTTGCGGCTTATCGACATGATAAAGATTGGCGTGTTGTGGCTCAGGCACAGGATCGCAGCGTATGGCTCAATGACCTTGCGTTAACATTGGCGTGCGGCAAAATACGCGCAGCGCTCAGGCAAACTGCACCAGGTCAATACGAAGGCCGTATTCCCATATCCGCTACGGAATCATCCGCAATGTTGCTTATTAAAGAACAAAATATCGTCACGCGGCTGATGCCGCCGCTTGTTGCGCCGCCGGAATCACCTGCCGTCACGCCGCAAGGCCAATTGCCGGCCGATATTGTCATGATTCAGCCTGATTCCGCGATACGCTGGCAGCCATTACCGACCTATCAACACGATTTGTCCGCTTATTGCTGGTTAGCATCATTGCTGGGATTATTGACGGCGTGCCTGCTGCATTTTCTGAGACACTTATTTTCGCACACAAACGTTATACGTCATTCCTGATTTACCTGGGCTGCGTGGCCGGTACGGCGGCGCCTCGGCCAGGCGTAATCTCAACCAGTACCGGTTTTACCGCTGGCATGCTTGCCGGAGCGCTCGCCGGCGCATCAACCCTGATTTCTGGCACTGACGTCTTGAGCACAGGCACATTCTCAGTACGGGTAGCAGGCGCCAATACTGCACCTCGTGTCGTCGCGGGCGCCGTTGATGTCGCCGGCCGCGAAGCGGGAACAATTAACACTTCCGGCGGCTCAGCAATGCTCAAATCAACATCATGCTCATCCGCAAAGGGCGTAATGATCGGTTTGCCGCGCGCGCCATCCGAAATCACGCCCTCAATGGCAATGCGCGCGCGCGTGCGCTTGATGCGCTCATCCGCGGTGGCATCCGCAGCCATAAATGCGCGATATTGCTGCAAAGCCGCATAAAGCACGCGATGACGCAAAATGCCTTCCGGAACATTTCGGGCGATATTTTGAAGCATTTCGCCGGCGGCAAATGTCGCCATCGGGTCTTTCTGCGCATCGGCAAGCTGTTTGTTTAATGCGCCGACTGCTCCCTGACTGCCGTATTTAAGCGCCTGATTCATCATCTCCGCATCAGGATGAGCATACCGTGCATAAGCATATACCGGCATGGCTGCGGCAGTATCACCTGCCAGCATTGCGCTATAACGCTCACTGACATAATCCGTCATCACAACGGATTGCGATACCAATGCGCGCACGGAAGCCACGTCGCTTTTAAGATCAGGTTCTTTTTTCAGCGAAATTTCATGCATGCCGACTTGCCTGATGGCGGCCTGCGCAGCCTCAAGCTGATTCAGATCCGTCAGCAACAACGCAAGCTGCACGCTACAGCGCGCGGAGAGAATTGAATAATGCGGCCGTTGATCTCTTGGCGTTTCGGAACGGCGCCAGATTCCCTGCGCCGCGGTAAATAAACCGGCTATATGCGATGGCGAGTTAACATCAAGAGATTGCCGGAAAAGCTTTACGCCGCGCACCGTCACCGGAAAGGCGTCCTTATGGCGCATCGTCAGCGCAATAGCGCGCAAGGCCAGCAATCTGCGAAGTCCCTGGCGCTGTGTTTCTTTTTCTCCTGCGCCCAGTAATTTTCTGGCAAAGGCAATTTGCTCGGATGCTTTTTTCTTCCCGACGTCATCAGCATCCTTGCCGAAAAATTCACGATAAATTTCCCAGTCCGTGCGCGAGTAGAGAGGCTCAATTCCGGCCGGCGTCATCATCGGCAGCTTTTGTACCGGCGAAAGATCAGGATATAGCGACTCAAGCGCAAGCGGCGCTGGCAAAATACGACTTCCCGGATGTTCCTGAACCGGTTTTGCCGCTTCCTTGACGAGTGCCTTGCGCGCAGGCTTTGCGCCAAAGGCAGCAACGCTCAACACACACAGGCTTAATGCCACGTAAACTCGTGTACGCAAGATCATACCTTTACTGGTGTTATAAAGATTACCGGCATGCAGCAAATCACATTTGCCGTGTGTGGTAATCTCATACAATTCGCATATGTGGGCCTATCATAGCGCCCATTCATGACTTTATCGGCCCAATCAATGCAGAACGTTCAGTCGCATCATGATTGTTTTGCCGCATTTATGGCGAAGGCTCAAGCAAACGCGCCTCAAGGTTGACAGGTTTTGCCAGCGTATACGGAATCTGAAGCAGATACGATCCGTCAGGCCAGCGCGGTAGTTCTGAAAATTGCCGGCCCTCAAGGTTGACCAGCAACTTGCGTTTCCCGGCATCTTTTACGCCCGGGCAAATCAGGATCGCCGGGTAATAGACCGGCCGATTCTGCGGATCAATCGTAAACCAGACCTGATCCGGAGCCATACGAATGACCAGGAATCCGTAAGCCTCAACAAGGCCATCGTTATCACGATCTCCGGGGAATGTGCGTTCCTGGCGGCCTAATTTGATCCGCAATTGGGGTGGCCGCAGATAATTGGCAAAAGCCGCCGCGGTATCAACCTGCGTCGGCGAGTTGACCAGCATCATGCAGTTAACAGGCCCGCGACGTTCGGCCTGCGGCAAGCCGACGCCAAACAACCGATACTCGCCGGCATCGGCGCGCCAGTAAATATCCGGTTCCGTTTCGTTAACCTTTGCCAGCATGACGACCGGATTGCCCGACTGAAATTCATGCGGAAAATATTTTCGCTTTGCAGAATCCGCATATATCTCATGCAGCAAAGGTTTTAAGATATTTTGCGCTCCGGCGGCATCAGGCCGCTTAAGACAAAGCGCGATTGTTACAGGATCAGGCAATTTGCTGGCGGATTCCGTATGCCAGTCAGCCTGAACATAAACCTGCCCGGTCGCGTAAATCATAAATCGCCAGGTAATAACCGCCGGCGCACGCCCCAAGTCATCAGCCCACCCGGCCGTCTGCTTGACATCAACCATCGCCGCTACCGAGGAAGACCAGACCACCGACCACTCATAACTGCTCACCGCCGCAGGCCAGGAAAATTGCGGCACTGTCGCAAACGGTTCCGGGACAGGATCTTCCGGCTTATCCGCCATCGGCACCTGGCGGATGCTCCGGCCGAGGGCATCAAATTGCTCCTGGCCAAGCAACATCAATCCGGTATGCGGCTGGCCCATCACCATTTGGCGCTCAGCGCCCTGCGTCATCTCAAGCCACGCCCGTTTTGTGCCCGAGCATTGAATAAATGTCATCTCAAAACGATCAACCTGACCCACATGCAGACGCAAACCATTTCGCTGAACATAAAAAGATCGCGACATGCCATAACGCTGGCCGACGTATGATTTTTGCGATTGCTGTGCCACCCAGTGATCCGTGGCTAAAGTGGCTTGCCGCGTAGCATCTTCCGCATACTCAATTTTGATGCCGATCTGCGTGATGCGCGAAAGATCAATATCCGTAACACCATTAAGGTCAAGCAATAATCGACGCCATGTGCCATCAAGAGGCGTCATATCGCCAATGGCCAAATGCTCATCAGCATCAACAATCACGACGGCCGCAAGCAATTTACTGGATGATCCGCGTTGCTGAACCGGCAGACTCAACAGGTCAAGCGTTCTCAGATCAACCGGCTGCGGAAAGGTGTACATCATTCGGCCATTTTCGCGGACGGGAATTGCCAGCGACCACAGGCCATGCTCAGGTTGTTCCGCAGTGCGCCGAAGATTCGGTGGCCCCGAACTGCCCGGCGATACATTGACGCGCTCTTCCTCGGCAGTCCACTGTACCGGCGGCTGAGGGTCCTCAAAGTCAACCAATTCTCGCTTAACATCAATATACGCAAGAGGTTCTGCGGATTGCACAGCCGATTGTGTTGCCGGTTGCGTGGCTGGCGCGGCAGGTTGTGATGTCAAAGCCTGAGCGTTGACAGACACCAGCACCTGCGGATCTTGCGTACATCCCGCAAGCGCCGCCAATATCACGACAATGCCGAAACTGGTCATGATTTTCATAGTGACGAGCATCATAAGGTTTTTGTGACTGAAGTGCGCGAGGATATGACGCACGAAAATTTCCGGGCACAATGCGGCCCCCTGATAAAGTAGCTGCCGAACTCCTATTCTGGCAATAAAACAATAAAATTCCCACAACGGGAATCCGATGTATGAGTTGAGTTCTGCAAGTGGTATCCGCAGCCAGGCGTTATTTACATAGCCTTAATTTAAGAGAAAATAGTCATAATTATTTGCCAGATTGTTGACGGCAAACAGTGACATAGTCATACTTCAATTTTGAAGTTTAGTAGATCATTTCGGTCTTATTTGCGTTTTGAGGGTGTTATGCCGCGCCTTGTGGCACAACCAAAATTCAGCCTCGTGCTACCGGCGTACAATCCGGGGCCACAATTACGTACCACATGGGCGCAAATTGAATCTTTTGCCGCTCATCATCGTGACTGGGAAATTCTTTTTGTCTGCGACGGATGCACGGACGGCACTGACGAGGCACTGGCCAAGTTAACGCAGGCCACCACACATCATATTCGCGTCGTTTCGTATCATCCCAATCGCGGAAAAGGATATGCCGTCAGGTATGGCATGATGCGAGCCAGTGCTCCGTACAAAATATTCACAGATGTGGATCTCGCATATCGCATGGAAGAAGTTCTTGCTGTGGCCGAGCAGCTTGAGTCAGGTCAGGATGTGGTTATTGCGTCGCGCGCCCATCGGGAAAGCGAAATGATTTTTGAGCCTGAACTCGCGCGCTATATGCGGCGAAGAAAAATTCAGAGCGCCATTTTTTCATCGCTGGCCAAATTTTTAACCGGCATCGGCAACAAGGATACGCAGGCCGGCCTGAAGGGGCTCTCGGCTGTCGCTGCGGAAAAAATTCTGCCGCGGTTACGCTGCAATGGTTTTGGTTTTGACTGCGAGTTACTGGTGGCCGCGCAACACTTTGGTTTTAACGTGCGCGAAGTGCCCATCCGCGTTGTGTATGACGCCAAAGTCAGCACGACAAACTGGGCCACAAGCCTGCGGATGGTGCGTGAGTTGTTTACGATCGGCCGCAGGTGGAGCAAAATGGCATACGAAGTGCGCCCGCCGATTCTCTGGGCCAAAAACGACATTGTGCCGGAAAAGCTTGATCAAAAACCGCGCCGCCGGTTAATTTCCCGCCCTTTTTGATTGTTTTTCCACCGCCGAGGTTACCTGTCTGTGCGATATCTCCTGATTACGGCCGATGATTTCGGAATTGGCGACGCCACTACGCAAGGCATACTGAAGTTGGCGGAAATGGGCCGCGTGACCAACTCAGTGTTGATGGCAAACTCTCCGCATGTTGAATCAGGCATTGAGCTTTGGCATGCCAGCGGTAAAAAACTAGAACTGGGCTGGCATCCGGCGCTGACCATTGATGGGCCGGTGGCAAAGGCTGCTGATGTCTCTTCGCTGATTGATGCGGACGGCCGATTTTTTCCGCTCGGCACTTTTCTCAAAAAAATGATGACCGGCGCCATTCAGGCGCGCCATATTGAAATTGAACTGCACGCGCAGTATTCACGCTGCTGCGATTTGCTCGGCGGCCCCCCGCCGATCATAAACGGCCACCACCACATACACATATTTAATCCTGTAGGCGCTATTTTACGCGACATCCTGCGCCAGCAGACACCCCGACCCTATATCCGGCGCGTACGGGAATCATGGTCAACCATCACCCGCATCCGCGGCGCACGCGTCAAAAGACTGGTGTTGAATCATTTTGGCCAAAAGGCCGCTCGCAAACAAAAGCAGGAAGGTTTTCCCGGCAGCGACTGGGCCGTCGGCGTCACCGATCCCCGGTATGTTGATCATCCTGATTTTTTTACACAGTGGGTACGCACCATCACCGGCGATATTGTGGAGTTAACCTGTCATCCCGGCCTGCGCGATAAATCGCTCATCGGCCGGGACTGTAGCGCGACCGACGGCATGATTGAGCGCCGCGTGCGCGAACTTGAATTACTGGCCGATGACAATTTTCTTGCCGCAACCCGCCAGGCCGGCTTTACCATCATCAGCCCGGCGCAACTTCAAACAATTACTCATCCGTAAAATTCAGCTCACTTGCCGACGTGGCAATCAGCCGATCCCATTTATGCCCGGTACGCTCAAGCATCACATCGGCCTCCGGCGGTCCCCAGCTACCGGCCGGGTAAATGCTCAGCGGTACCGCGCCTGACGACCAGGCGCTCTCAATAGAGTCAATAATTTTCCAGCTTTCCTCAACTTCATCGCGGCGAATAAACAATGTTGAGTCACCAAGCATGGCATCAAGCAGCAACCGCTCATAAGCCTCCGGCGAATAACTGCCAAAGGAGCTGTCATAATTAAAGTCCATGCTTGTCGGGGCGATGCGCGTAATAGTGCCCGGCGTTTTAACATTCATCGCCAGAGAGATCCCCTCATGCGGCTGAACACGCAGCACCAGCACATTCTGCGCCACATCGCATCCGCTTGAGTTAAACAAAACGCCCGGCGCGCGCCTGAAATGAATGCATACTTCAGAACCGGTTTTGGCCAGCCGTTTGCCGCTGCGCAGATAAAACGGAACTCCGGCCCAGCGCCAGTTGTTGATGAACAACTTCAGCGCGGCATAAGTTTCCGTCTGGCTTTCCGGCTTTACGTTTTGTTCCTTGCGATACGCGGTGACGAGTTCCTCATTTTTAATTTCGCCGTCGCCATATTGCCCGCGCACAGTGCGCCGGCGCGCCTGATCGGCCGTTAACGGCTCTATGGCGCGCAAAACCTTCACTTTTTCGTCGCGAATCGCATCGGCATCAAGACCCACTGGCGGCTCCATGGCGACCAATGTCAGCAATTGCATCAGGTGATTCTGAAGCATGTCACGCAAAGTGCCGGCCGTCTCAAAATACCCGGCGCGCGTGCCGACGCCCAGAGTTTCGCTGACGGTAATCTGAACATGGTCAATATGGTTGCGATTCCAGAGCGGCTCCCAGAGCGCGTTGGCAAAGCGGAAGACCAAAGTATTTTGCACCGTTTGCTTGCCCAGGTAATGGTCAATGCGGAAAACCTGCGACTCATCAAAAACGCGATTGATTCCCTGATTCAGGAGCCGCGCGGAAGCAAGATCGCGGCCAAACGGTTTTTCGACAATCACGCGCCGCCAGGCGCTGCTTGAGAAAGGATCAATGTTGCCAAGCCCCGCTTCGCCCAGATGATTGATGATGGTCATAAATTCATTGGGGCTTGTTGAGAGATAATAGAGCCGCCGGCCGCCAGTGCCATGAGTACGGTCAATATCAGACAGGCGCTCAGCAAGCCGCGCATAACCGGCAGCATCTTCAAAAGTAGTCTGGTGATAAAAAATGCTTTTGGCCATGCGCGACCATACCGCATGGTCGGCCGGCTTTACGCGGGAAAAACGGTTGATGCCGTCAAGCATTTCCGTGCGGAACTGGTCATCGGTTTTGGGCCGGCGCGCCACGCCGATGACGACGCTGTTTTCCGCCAGTAATCCTTCGCGCGAAAGATTATAAAGCGCCGGCAGCAGTTTGCGATGCATCAGGTCGCCGGTTGCGCCAAAAATAACCACCACGCAAGGTTCTGCCCGAGGCGTATTGTTCTGCGTCGTCACGTCCGTTTCTCTCCCAGTTACTATTTGATTGCAACGGATATTCCGGCACCACGACAATCATGCACGCACCGGATTTTCCGCAACCCACAGTAGAATTGTACGCAGGAAACACGAAACTGACTACCGCGAAAATGAACGTGACTTACTCTGCACACATGCGACAATAAAGGATATTATCATCGGAAATAACGGCATCAACAAAAGACCCGCGACGCAATCCGCCGCCAAACAGAGACTCTTTGGTATGATGCCTGCGTTACTTTGCGGAGATGACACATGTTACAGACACTCTGGGCACCGTGGCGGCTTGAGTATATTAAAACCGTGGCCAATGGCCCGAGTGAATGTTTTTTGTGCGCCGGCGCCAAAGATACGGAGCATGACACCGAGCGCATGATCATTGCGCGCGGACAATTTTCGCTGCTGATGATGAACCGTTATCCGTATGTCAACGGGCATATGCTTGTTGCGCCCTATCGTCACGTGGCGGAACTCGGAGAGCTTGAGAGCGCCGAGCGCGCGGAAATGATGGAGTGGTTTGTGTATGGCCAGGAATTGCTGAAAAATGCGATGTATGCGCAGGGATGCAATTTGGGATTTAACATCGGCAAGTGCGCCGGCGCGGGCGTGCCGGGCCATGTTCATGGGCATATTGTTCCGCGCTGGGGCGGCGATGTGAATTTCATCACAACGGTCGGCCAAATTAAAGTGATCCCGCAGGCTGTTGAGGCATCCTACCAGTCATTGCTGGCGGAGCATCAGCGCCTGCGCGGACAATCACGCGCCGGCTAAATCGCGGCGGAATACCGCTGCTGCAAGGCGCCCTCAATCTGGTTATTTGAGGGCTCGCGCAAAACCTTGCCGTCAACATCCACAACCGGCGTGCGTTGCTTGCCAAAGCATTGATCAATCACCCATTGCCGGCCGGCCGGGTCGCGATCAATGTTGACGTAATCGTAAGGCATGCAGATCTGGTCAAGATAATTCCGCGTGACCTGCGTCTGGTGGCAGCCATCTGTGCCATATACCCTGATAGCCATGACAACCTCCTTTACTGCATACGACCAACAAAAGGACGTTAAGTAATCACGATGTCATGATTTGTGGACTGCCGTGCATTGATAACATGCATTACGGTTTTGCAGATGGCCAAAAAATACCCACAAAAATATGAAAAAATTGATTTATCGGAAGTTTTGTCGCAGTATGAACGTTTCTCCCACGTATTGAGGAATTATGTTTACCTCAAAGACGAATATACAAAATGATTCTCGGAAGTTGATATGCTTTGTCGCATATATGGCAGGGCCAAACCAAAAACAGGCAAGGAATAAAGCAATATGCGTATAGCGACAGATGCTGCAATGGGTTCTGATGCATCATACGGCGAGGATCTTTTTGCGGCCCTTAAAAACATCGCACAGGGACACGAACTCATTCATGTGAACGCTGGGGAATCACTTGGCAATGCGGAAGCTTTTTTAGGACAACCCACCATTAAGCAGATCAAACAAGCGCCGGAATTGCGCTGGGTACAGGTGACCAGCGCCGGCATTACGCGTTTTGACACCGCGGAATTTCGCGATTATGCGATCAGTCGCAAATTAATATTGACCAACAGCTCAAGCGTCTACGACAAACCGTGCGCACAACACTTGGCCGCGTTAATGTTTGCTCATGCGCGATGCCTGCCGGATGCTTTTGCGTATCAGCAAAGAGGCCAATGGGAAGGCACCTTCAGCCGGCGCAAATCCGTTTTGCTGACGGGCCAAAAAGTGCTGATTTACGGGTATGGCGCGATTGCCAGAGAGTTGATTCGCCTGCTTGCGCCGCTAAATATGCAGTTTGTCGGCGTCAGGCGAAATCCGCAATCGCAAGAGGCCACGCGCGTGGTGAATCTTTCGCAAGGTGATGATTTGTTATCATGGGCCGATCACATCATCAATATTCTGCCGGCCAATGCGGATAGCCATCATTACTTTAACCACAAACGGCTATCAAAAATCAGCCCGCATGCGGTTTTCTACAACATCGGCCGGGGAACAACCGTTGATCAATCCGCGCTGATAACGCTTTTACAGGCGGAAAAAATCGGCATGGCCTACCTTGATGTGGTTGATCCTGAACCATTGCCGCCTGAACATCCGCTGTGGCATACGCCGCGATGCGTGATCACATCACATTGCGCCGGCGGATTTAAGGGCGAAAGCCGGGCGCTGGCGGAACATTTTGGCGAAAATCTGAATTTATACACGCAATCACTGCCGCTGAAGAACAGAATTTACTGATGGCCGCAACAGCATGCTCATGGTAATTCTGCGGCCTGCTTTTCTGATTGAATACGTAATATCGGCCAGCGCAATATTCTGCGAGTGTGATGAACGGAAGCCACCTTGAGTTTTAGCGCGTGCTGCTCAAGCAAATGCCAGGAAACGGCCGCCAGCGCGAGCGTAATAATTCCTGAAAAAATAATCATCCCGATAAAGGATGTTCCGGGCCGCAATTGTATGAGCGCCTGTTGAATCGGGAATGCAAAGATATACAGGCCGTATGAATAATCACCCAGTTTGTTGTAATGGCGAATCAATCCGCCCGGTACATATGCAACATACAACAGGCAATAGGGCAACAAGAGAACATACAAAATACCAAAAGGAATCTTATAGGAAAATGCGGCAGCCAAAGCGATAACAGCCGACGCAAAGACCCAAAAAGACAAATGCACATAGTCACGAAGAATATAAAAGGACGCCCCGGCGCAATACATCCACGCAAGCCGGCCGGCGTGACCAGTCACACCCTTGAGCATAAAATTTCTGAGAATAAACAGGAAAATCATCGCAGTCAGGATCAACAGACCGATACGAAACAAATTCAGGCGATACCGTGGAGCAATCCGCAATACCAGCCAGAACGCCGCTGAAAAAATATACATCCGCACTTCATAAAACATGGTCCACAAAGAACCATTGACCACGTCCGGAAAAGGATTGTGCGTAAAAACACCCGGCAAACCGTATTTTAATCCGAAAACAAGAGAGCTATTGTAAAATAAATATGAATATATTTCGCTGGCTTTGAAATAATCAGCAGCCGATAGCGATGACAACAAGCTCAGTCCCGCTACGGTCAAGAGCAGCATAACCAGCAATGCGGGGTATATTCTCAGCACCCGCGCCCAGATAAAATCAAGAAAACTCTGGCGATTCAGAAGACTTGCGGTAACCAGATATCCGCTGGCGATAAAAAAAAAGATCAACCGCAAAAGATCCGGCAGAAAGCTCAATGCCAGGCGCAGGAGGACGATCCGGACCTGAACCATTCACAATGGCATGACTGTGCTCAATCAGTACGGCAAACGCCGCCAGTATGCGTATGAGATTAAAATTGTTATCCCGCCCACGCGAGACTTGAGCAAGTAACATGCGCCCCCCACCAATACTATGCCCATAATTTTAGCCGGGCCTGATCGCAAATTCTCGCGACTAAATTGTCGGTTTTTAGAATCAACACAACCTCTGCTCATGCTTTTACGGCCGAAGTTGAATATCCGCGGGATTTACGGTGCGCACAAGACGCACGTAATTATAAATCCGCATGACATCCCCCTGCGGGCCAAGTCCTTTCGGAAAATCATCCGGATTACCCGATTTAGGATCGCTGCGCTGTGCGCCTGCGCCGTGCACATCAAGCAGACGCAGGGGCGAGCCTGGCGGTATGCTCATCCATCCGGTAGCGCGGCCAAAGGCCACATAAATGGCGCGATCACCAAGATGCTCAGGCTGGCCGTCAAGATGCGTTGTTGAACTCCAGAAATACGGATAATCGCCATCAGCAAGAACGGAAATCGCAAAGACAGGGTCAATCGCGGCTGAGTGCGTCACGGCCGGGGCGCGCGAATAATCCACAATGCTCTGAAGTTCCTTGGCGTTCGGCAATCGCCAATCATCATAACCGGCAAACTTCTTGTGATTCTGCTGCTGTGCCCACTCAAGGGCATTTTGCCAGTTCATGCTGCGCTGAGAATCATCATGCGACCACATCAATCCCGTGGCGCGATCAGTCACGGTTCCGTTGTTATTGTTGATAAAGTCATTTTTACCGTACTGCATGTTTCCGCGCACGTAACGAACATACAGTTTGTTCGGTTCTCCCCTGGGGCCGCGGCCACGCGGATACCCCTTAATGCGGCCATCGGCAAAGTTCACGCCAAATGCGGTCTCCTGTCCGTTCATCGTCGTGCTGATATACGGCGTTGCGCTCCAGTCCTGACAATCAATAATGCGCTCACCGCGCGCAGGTTCGCCATAAGCAAAACGAAAATAGCGCGTATCAAGATACGGCACGGAATCACCGCTGCTTTTGGCCAGAGCCGGATTACCGATGGCCGTTTTGCCGGTGAATAAAATCAGCGAATAAAGTTCTTTGATGGTCGGCATGCGCCAATCCGCATATCCGCCGACGCGGCATGCCGCGGCATTTTTTCCGGCATCCTGCCAGGTTGTTTTTTCTCCGCGTGCCTGTACCCACATCAGCCCTGTGTTGAGATCGCTGACCGTGCCGTCATGATGATCAAGATACGCCGGCGCGTGACTATCAAAATTAGCATCCTGGCCATAAAAAGGCATCCCTTTTTTTGCCGGATGATACATGGCTCCGTGATCGTTATAAAACAGCGTTTGCCCGGTATCGACAATACTGTAAGGCAAGGACGGCCGTGATTGCCGAGAAGCATTTTGCCCCAGCGCAACACCGCCTGAGCATGCGAAAACAAACGTCATTTTGATCAGCAGGCGCATCATGCATGATTCCCCCACGTACTTCGTTACCATGTGACACGCATGGGAGTATGACAAGTTGCGTACTTGTTAAGGCGAGCATTTTGGCGTACATTGGCTTTATAGATGATCATCTTTATAGCCTACAAGACGCCATCATAAAAGGAATAAAACATATGGCATATACGCCGGCGGCCAATCGTTACGAGGGACTCAGGACAGGATTTTATCGTCGCTGCGGCCGATCCGGATTGCTTTTGCCGGCCGTATCAATCGGATGCTGGCACAACTTCGGCGCGGTAGGTACTGATTCCGGACGACACGGCGACGAAGCAAGTTTTAATGAGAATTGCCGGCAGATGCTTTTTACTTCTTTTGATCTGGGCATCACGCATTTTGATCTGGCGAATAATTACGGCCCGCCGGCCGGTGCGGCGGAAACACGTGTCGGCCGCATTTTGCGTGAGGATTTCGCTTCCCATCGCGATGAATTGATCATCTCGACAAAGGCCGGGTACTACATGTGGCCAGGGCCTTACGGCGAATGGGGATCACGTAAATACTTGCTGGCTTCGCTTGATGCATCGCTCAAGCGCCTCGGTCTTGAGTATGTTGATATTTTTTACTCCCATCGCCCGGACCCCAATACGCCGCTTGAAGAAACGCTCGGCGCGCTTGATCAGGCCGTCAAGTCCGGCAAGGCTCTTTATGCCGGCATCAGCAGCTACCGCGGCGCACTGACGGCATCCGCCATTGCCACCTGTGATCGCGAGCATCTGACAAAACCGGTCATTCATCAGCCAAACTACAATATGTTTGATCGGTGGATTGAGAAAGATCTGTTGCCGGTCACTCAGCAATTCGGCATGGGCATGATTGTCTTTAGTCCGCTTGCGCAGGGATTGCTTTCGGATAAATATCTTGGCGGTATCCCGGCCAATTCGCGTGCGGGCGTAGAGACCGGATTCCTGCGGCCAAAACAGATTACGGATGAAAAACTGGCCATGGTGCGCAAGCTCAATGATCTGGCCAAATCGCGCGGACAAACACTCGCGCAAATGGCCCTGACGTGGATTATGCGATTCCCGGCCATTACCAGCGTGCTCATCGGCGCCAGCAAGCCTGAGCAGATCAAGGAAAATGTTGACGCGGTGCGCGCAACGCTCTCTGAAGATGAGCTCAAGCAGATTGAGGATATTCTTGCTGGCAAATAATCCGAATGACCATTAAAACAATGACAGCCCCGGCCTATGCGCGCCGGGGCTGTTTCGTTTATCAGGACAAGGATGATGGCCGCCCCAGTATGGCCGAAACCGCATCTGATAGATGATCGCAAACCAGATCAGGTTCCTGATTTTCTGAGCGGCATTTGGCTTCCGTTAATTGGCCGTCACCCGTGCGTACCAGCGCAAAGCGGATGCGGGCATTTTGCGCAGTCTGAAAATCTGTATGCCGGTCGCCGATCATCCACGCGCCATCCCATGTCAATTGAAATTGCTCTACGGCCTGCTGAAGAAGATTGATTGACGGCTTCGTATCGTTGCGATGGGCATAACGCGGCATACATGCGTCATGGCCGCCGCCCGTTGAATAGAAAATCGCATCCGGCACGGCCAAATCGCTGGCCGCTTCTTCCGCCAGCAGTTGATTCATGCGATCATGCACGGCGTCAACGGTATCAGGCATCACATACCCATAACCGATGCAGGACTGGCTGGTAATCACCACCACGGCGTAACCGGCCTGATGAAGTTGAGTGATGGCATGGCCCGCCCCGGGGATCAGCGCCATTTCTTCCGGGCCGGTGGTATACGAAGCAAGTTTGCTGATGACGCCATCGCGATCAAGAAAAACCACGGGCCTGCCGGATAACGCGGGCGCAGGCCGCAGCGAAAATTGCCGCATGTTCACAACATCACCATCAATATCAAAAATACGATACGGATGCGGCGCAATGCAAAATGCGGGAATCGTGGCAAAATAAGAACGGTTGATTTTCAGCAGATCACTGCCGGCATGATAATGGCCAGACAGCGCAAGCCTGACGTTGCCATGTTGCGACATTTTCTGCGCAAGCACGGCGCCTTCCTCATACGTATGCGGATAACCCTTGTTAAATTCTGGCGTGATCACATAATGCTGAAGATGAACCTGCGGCGCGGGATCGGCCAGTGCGGACTCCCATAATTTTCTCTCACGATCAAGTCTTCGCGGAATATGATAATCCTGCTCGCGATCACAAAAACGGTACAGATGATGGCCGTTTATTTTTGCACAATTTTCAGTACGGTCAAAAACGCGCCACAGGACAGGCTCAAAATCATGATTGCCCGGAAGCACCATATAAGGAATCCCGGCCGCATCAAGCTGCTGCTTGAACCAGCGGTAATCCCGCTCAATAAGCTCATGCCATTGCGCCTGGCGGTAATCATAATAATCATCGCGAAACATAATATAATTGGGCACATCAAGCAGATCGCCGGTGAGCGCAAGAAAGTTGACATTATGCTTTTTAATATCGCTCAGCAGCGCCGGAAGAAGTTTGTTTATCTCCCTGCTACGGCGATTGTTAAAGCCAGAACTTCCCGGCTGATTCAGGCGAAGGTGAAAATCAGAAACATGAGCGATACGCATCGTTGTCACTGCAACTCCGACATCAGGTCTGCCAAAGAAAATTACAACTGAATGCAAGAAGTCATAAAGATGTCCGTTTGTGTATACGGCAAAGCATGTTACCATACTTTGCCATATCCGTCAGTTCATAAGATTCTGTCGTACATATCATGATAGTGTCAGGATCAAAATGGCAAGTGATGGTCATCAACAGCAATCACAACATACGCACACCGAGAGTGACACAAACCACCATCGGCGCAGACTGCGTATCATACGCATACTGAGTATTTTAGCATTATTGCTGATTCTTATAAGTTCACTGGCCGGCTATTTCTGGATTCAGTTTCCGCAGGCAAGCGGCAATATTCATCTTCGGTTCATGTCATGGGGAACGCCTCTTCAACGCAAGACGGACCGGGCCATGCTTGATCTTTTTGAGGCCAAGTATCCCGGCGTTAAAGTTGATTATATCGTAGCGCCAAGCAGCCAGTATTTTCAGAAACTCCAGATCATGCTGGCTTCTCATACGGAAGCGGATGTTTTCCGAATTGATGGCGGCAATTTTGCCCAGTATGTGCCACTGGGATATTTTACTCCGCTTGATGATTACGTGGCCCGCGATCCTGATTTTCACGTTGAGGATATTCTGCCATATGCCATTGAGGAAAATACGTATAACGGCAAACTTTACGGCGTTAACACGCTCTTTGGCGGCAAACTTCTGTATTACAATAAAGATCTTTTTGACAAGGCCGGCCTGCCTGATCCGTGGGATCTTTTTCAGCAGGGCAAATGGGATCTTAATGCGTTTCTTGCGTGCGCAAAAGTATTGACAACGCGATATTCGGGACGGCCGCAGATTGGTTTTAACTGCGGAACGGATGACCTCTGGTGGTTCTTATGGATATTCGGCGGCGATGTCATATCGCCTGACGGAACCATACGCATTGATGAGCCAGCCAGCATTCGCGGCCTGACCTATTTCGCGGAATTGCGCCACAAACATGGCGTCATGCCCCGGCCGACGGAATCAGCCCTGAGCGTTTTTACCTTTGAGAGCGGTAACATCGGCATACAGACCGGCTATGCGGGCGAGTCGCCAAAATATCGCGAACGCTGCCGATTCAGATGGGACATTGTGCCGATTCCTTCAGGACCGGCCGGCCGGTTCAGCATGGTCAAGGGAAATGCCATGGTCATCTCAAAAAACACGCGGCACACAAAGGAATCGTGGAATCTGGTCAAATTTATGGCAAGTCCGGATGTCATCAAGATGTATTCCGGCGATAAACTGCGGCGCGATATCCCAATACGCAAGAGCGTGCTGGCCAGTCCATCATTTCTGCATTCTACTCAGCCCCCCTACAACATCGGCGCTTTTGAAGAAATGCTCAAAACCGCACATCATCTGCCGCTGCAAACACATTGGTCTGAATGGTCTCCGGCGTATTCGCAATGGGTTGACCGCATGATGACGGAAGACAAAACCCGCCAGGTGCCGCCGGAAGCCGCCGCTGTGGGAATGAAATTGCAGATGATCAAGCTGATGAAGGAAGCGGACTATTAATTCAATTGGTTTATCACGGTACGTCACAAAGGTATCAGGGAGTCAGGATTGACATGACAAGGCAGAAGCGCGAATGGTGGGGTCTGCTGTTCATCTCGCCGTGGCTCATCGGTTTTCTGGTATTTACGGCCGGGCCGATGATCGCGTCGCTGATTCTTTCTTTCTGCAAATACAATATTGCGACGGTTAAGTATGCGGGTCTTTCAAATTACCAGAGGCTGCTGACCAATGACCCGCTTTTCTGGAAAGCTCTCTTAAACACGGCCACATATACGCTTTGGGCCGTACCGCTGGGACTTACCGGCAGCCTGCTACTGGCAGTGCTGCTAAACCAGAAAATCAAGGCGCGAGGACTTTTTCGCGCGCTGTTTTATATTCCCACACTGGTGCCGGCGGCCGCGGCCAGCTATCTCTGGCGCTACCTGCTCAATGCGGAATACGGCCTGCTCAATACGTCGCTTGCCAATATCGGCATTGCCGGCCCCGACTGGCTCGGCTCAACAAAATGGGCCATGCCCTCAATGATTCTCATGAGCTTGTGGGGCATCGGCGGCGGACGCATGATCATCTTCCTCGCAGGCCTGCAAAATATTTCGTCATCACTTTACGAAGCGGCAGCCATTGACGGCGCAAGCCGACTTCAGCAATTCCGCCATGTCACGATGCCGATGCTCACGCCGATGATTTTCTTTAATATGATTCTGGGAATCATCGGCTCTTTTCAGGTTTTTACGCAGGCGTTCCTCATGACCGGCGGCGGGCCGGACAACTCAACGCTCTTTTCCGCACTTTATCTGTTTCGGGTTTCGTTTCAGCAACTGCATATGGGCTATGCCTCCGCAATGGCGTGGCTGCTGTTTATTATTCTTGCGATACTGACGGCAATTCAGTTCTTTTATGCCCGCAAATGGGTGCATTATGAGGAGGCCGCGCGATGAGTACTCAAATCATGCCGCCACCCTCCTCGGCGCCCGCCAACCGCCGGCCGCGCAACGGTCTCTGGCGCGAAATCATGCCTGATGGCATCCGCAGCTTTCTGGTATACGCCACGGTGGTGTCGCTGGCGCTCGTGGTTTCCGCGCCTCTGCTTTTTAGTCTCAGTGCCGCACTGAAAAACCGTCACCAGGTTTTTGCCATGCCTCCGGTGTGGATTCCGAACCCGATTGAGTGGCAGAATTTTGTCACGGCATGGTCCGTTCTGCCATTCCCTAAATTTGTGCTCAATACATTTGTGATCACGGAGTTGTGCGTTATCGGCACTGTGCTCTCAAGTTCTCTGGTGGCATACGGATTTGCGCGCTTTAATTTTCCGGGAAAGAAAATTCTCTTCGGCCTGCTGCTGGCCACCATGCTTTTGCCGCATCAGGTCACGATGATCCCGGTCTTTTTGATCTGGCGCGAACTGGGGCTTATCAACACGATTGCTCCGTTGACCATAGGGTCGTTCCTGGGCGGCGGCGCTTTTAACATTTTTCTGCTGCGCCAGTTTTACACAACCTTGCCGCGCAGCCTTGACGAAGCGGCCATGATTGACGGCTGCTCGCCATTTGGCATCTGGTGGCGCATCATGCTGCCGCTGAGCAAGGCATCGCTGATCACCGTCGGCATTTTTACTTTTACCGGCGCGTGGGATGACTTTATGGGCCCGCTGATTTATCTGCACGATCCGGATAAATACACAGTCTCAGTCGGACTGCAATTATTTAATGACGAATACGGTTCTTCCGATCTGCATCTGCTGATGGCCGCGACGATGATTCATATTGTTCCGGTCGTCATCTTATTTCTGGTGGCGCAGAAGTATTTCGTCAGCGGAATTGCCACAAGCGGCATGAAGGAATAAACAAAAAACAGGACTCTATAACACACGACGTCTTGACAATTCGGCCAATATATTCAGGATACACATCATGTGAGGGAAAATCATATGGTGTTTATGCCTGTGCAATCGCAATCATTTATTCTCGCTGACTCTGCCGCAACTACGCAAGCGGAACATCAGTCATTGCTCAATTCGCTTGATCTCGGCGGTGTGTGGGATGCCAATACACCCACGCAATGGGGCATATTACTCGGCAGTATTTTCGTCGGCCTGCTGGTGGGCAAAATTGTCTCCCTGCTGCTTGAACGTTCCGCGGATAAATTTGCCGGCAAAGAGTGGGAAGCGCGCGGACGTATTTTTGAATCGGCGGCGGGGCCAATCAACCTTTTTATTTTTACGCTGTTGCTTTCTGCCGGTTTATCGCAGCTCAAGCTCAATGATTTTCTTGAGGTGGCGCGTAATAAAGCGTTGCTTTTGCTTTATTCAGCAACATTTTTCTGGTTTGCGTTCAATGTGGTGTCGGTCGTTGAGGTATGGCTTAAGCGCATGACGGCTAAAACCGAATCAACGCTTGACGACCAGCTTGTGCCGATTGCCAGGAAAACATTGCGTGTATTTCTTGTCATTATTGCGGTGCTGTTTGTTCTGCAAAACGTTTTTGAGCGGGATATCGGCGCATGGCTGGCCGGTCTTGGTATCGCCGGTTTGGCGGTATCCCTGGCCGCGCAGGATTCTTTGAAAAATCTTTTCGGTTCCGTCACGATTTTCCTTGACCGCCCGTTTCTGCTTAATCACGTAGTTAAGTTTCAGAATTATTCCGGAACTGTTGAAGAAATAGGATTCCGGTCAACCAAAGTACGCACTCCCGACGGCGCGCTGTTAACCGTTCCCAATTCAATTATCGTCAACGAAACAGTGGAAAACCTTACGGCTCGCGCGTCGATCAGGCGCATGCTTGATATCACACTGACTTATGACACCACGCCTGAAAAAATGCGGGAAGCGGAAGCCATACTTGCCGAATTGCTGACCACCGGAGAACTTGCCGCTCCGCTGATGGCGAATCCCGCCACGCCGCCGCGTATCGCATTTACCGATTTTGCCGCGGATTCACTGGTTATCCGCGTGTGGTACTGGTACTCACCGATTACGGACTACTGGGCATTTATGCGGCATACGGATCAGATCAACATGGCAATCCTTGATCGTTTTAACAAAGCGGGGCTCAGTTTTGCATTCCCGACGCGAAGCGTTGTTCTCTCGGCCGATCCTAAAAGCATGCTGAATGTCAAAATTGACAAGGGGCAGTAAAAGGATGATCAGCGTTTTTCTTCCGCCTGAACCAGGAAAGGAAGATTTTGCGTGGCCGCGCCGCCTTTGCCGTCACGAACATAAACAAACAAGCGGTACGCGCCCGGCTTATCCGGCGTACGCAAGGTGATGCCAGGCCCCTGCTCAGTCAGGATGCATCCTTCAATCGTCGGCGGAACCGGCTCAACAGAACCCTCCGCCCAGCGCACGCCGCTTTCGCGGATGACCGCCCATTCGTAAGTCAGCGGGTCATTTTCAGCATCCATAACATTGATAATGGCGGAAAATTCCTTATGCGGCGGGACCGCACTAAGCGCCAGTTCTGATTCAACGGAAATAATTTTAGGGCTGCGATTGACCGGCCACTTACCTGAATATGCATGGCAAAGAGCATCAACGGCCGGAGTTTTCTCGCCTGACTTCAGAAACATGCCATACCAGGTTGCGGTAATTTCCTGCTTGGCGGCAAACACAAAGGCATTTGCGCCCAAACAGCGCCCTTTAGGATCGGCCATCACATCACGAAAACATTTTTCGTAATTGGCTGATTTTGCTTCTGACATAGGCTCAATGGGCGCATCCCAGTCCGTCTTTTTAACTTCCCAGTGGCCGCGCGGACCATACTCTGTCAACACAAACGGCTTATCGCCAAGACCGGCTTTATCAAGACGTTCCGGAATTTCACCGGCCTGCCCATACGCATTAATCCCAATTGCATCAAGAGAACCGCAATATTCCTTGATCGCCTTTAACTTCCACTCAGTAGGCCCGGCAATCGCCGTAATCACAGGATGATTCGGATCTTCTTCCTTGACGATTTTGGCAAGTTCCCCCAGTTCCGCCCAAAATTCCGGATGCAATTCTTTTGTGCGGCTGCCTTCTGCCTCATTACCTAAATTCCACAACAACAACGAAGGATGATCCTTATAGACACGCACAACATTGCGAATCACATCACGCTGCTTGTTGATATGCTCGCTATTTGCATAATTAAAATTTTTTGATTCCCGCTGAACCCAAATGCCGCACATCACCGCAAGGCCATTTTTCTGCGCCGTATCCATGCGCGAAAGGTTGCCGGTGATGACTTTTTGAGTCAGCGGACTGCCATCGCCATATGTGCGCACAGTGTTGACGCCGCATGATATCGCGATCGGAATGCGATCTTCCGGCTCAATAAACCGGCACACGCCATGAATAACCCACGGCTGACCGCCACGAACTAGCTGCCAGCGGCCATCCTGATTCCGCTTAAGCTCTACTTTGTCGGCACAAGCCCATGACACATTCATCAACCCGGACAACAAAGCGGCCGAAAGCAGAATCGTTTTAACAGCACGCACTCCACAACCCATTTTTTTGCGTGATATCAACCAGCCACCATGAACATCGTCCCGAACAACATGGCTCATCTCGCACCTTTATCATCGACAAAACAAAAAGAAGAATTGTGTATCCTCGGCCAGCAACACAACGGCAGAACATCAACGGAGCAGTCATGACAATCTACAACGAATAACGGTGAAGTCAAACATTTGTTGCAATATTTCTCATTATGTAACATGACATTGTAAATTATATAAGCAACTCATTGTTACATAATTAGTTATATTCAATAAAAAGGAATAAAATAACGTTTTTTATTATAAAAAAAGGGCGTTCATCTTGATCAGATGAACGCCCTTTGCTTTTAGCCGCCGTAATAAACTCTCAGGGGCCGTTACTTGGTTTCTGCTACTGTATCATGGGCAACTTTCTGAAGATAGGCGACATCTTCAGGCGAAAATTCTTTCGGCACAAACTTGTTGCCGCGCACATCACCAAAAAAGACTTCGTACCACACCGCGCCGCCAAGATAACAACCGATAGTGCTGGCATGATGGCCGTCATAAACAAGCTTTGGCGGATCGCTCTTGGTATCCCACCTGTAACCGACGTTCAAGGAATGTTTTTGATCCGGAAGTTCCGGATGTTTAAGTTCTTTGGCGTTAAAGCCTTCCGGCAAGGTAAACGCCCACGCCGGGTCTTTTATCGCATTCTCAAAAGCGGTGCCGACGGGAATCACACGCTCAGCGCCGACTTCTTTTGCGATGGTCGTATAATTGTCATGCAGTTGCTGATACATTTTTTCGTGGGTAAAACCGTCCTTAAAAAGTGGATCGTCTGAACGATACGCCCATGTTTCGTGCACATAAATTTTGGCCTGCGGAGCATATTTGTGCACGTAGTTCACAAGCTCCTGGGCATACGGGCGATAAGTCTCAATTTTGAAGCTGAAAAACGAAAACTGCTGAATCGTAACATACTGCCACTTTTCGGCCGTCAGCAGATCCTTCAGGCTCGCCGCGACCATTTTGCCTTCGGCGTTTTTCATTTTGTACGGTTTGCCGGCGGGATCTTCCGGATTTGCTTCAAATTTCTGAGCAAGATTCAAGTGTTTTTCAAGCGGGCATCCGCCGATCATCGCATGGCCAAAAACCAGCTTATTGCCGTCTGCTTCAACAATTTGGTTGAGGTATTTGCTGGCATTGCCGGAAAAGCTGTTGCCGATGGCCAGCAGATAAACTGTTTTTTTCGGCTGAGTTACGGGCGCCGCCGCATCCTGCGCACGTACCGCGGAACTCAACACCAACACAGCCAGCAAAAATGTGCACGCGCACGTCAGCATACTTCTGAAATAATTCTTCACCGTACCAGTCCTCATAAAGAAACATGAGCAAAAACAACCAGCAGACATTAACTTACATAAGCCATGAACGCAACTATTTGCAGGTCACGTATGCTCAACGCTTTAAAAGTGTTTATGTTGCAGGAAGGAGAAAACAAAACGGGCTTGCGCCATTCGTGCGCAAGCCCGCCGTATGTGTTATGAGGCTGTGATAATCAAGCTCCGGCCAGCGCCGGCGTATCCTTACGTTCATCTTTAAGATCAACACCGCTAAGGCAGCGGCGCAAGGATTCGGTCACTAAATACTCAAGCGTGTCGGCCGCAATTTTCAGCGGCAATCCCGCCGGGCGAATATTTGATACGCAATTCCGATTATTATCCTTATTGCCTGGTTGCGGATTAAAAACCAGATAAGCACCGAGACTGTCCGGCGTGCCCAGGCCGGGACGTTCTCCGATAAGAATCACAGCGGCCTTCGCGCCAAGCAACGCGCCAATTTCGTCCTCAACCGCCACGCGTCCCTGACGCACAATCACCACCGGGCCGATGCGAAGGCTCGCGCTGCGCAACATCGGCAGCCATATTTTGAGCAATTCCGGCGTCTGCGTTTGCGCGGCCGTGGCCGATAGCCCATCGGCTACTACGATCACCAAATCAATATCATCATGCTTAAAGCCGGCAAGTTTTTCGCGGCTTTCGTCGCTGAGCAGCCGGCCAAAGTCAGGCCGCTGAAGATATTCGTAACGCGTGCGGGCTTTGCTGCAAAGTTCAATGCAGCCAATATTCAGATCGGCCAGTTCTTCGCGCAGCAGCGGCACGTTCAGTTCAGAATGCACAGCGTCACGCGCTTCGGCATGCGCCATTGAGAAATCAAGCAATTCGCGCGTGGGCAAACTTCCGCCGGCGCGGCCAAGACCAATGCGCGCGCTGGTAAATTTTTTCAACGAATGCCACGGATCATATTGAGCCACGGTTAACCTCGTGTTCTTTACAAAACAGTGTGATACTTACGCAACCTGACCGGCCGCAGCCAGCAGTTTGTGACGCGGATCGGCCGGCATCAGCTTGAGCCTGCGATCCAGAACGTTCATCTTCTCAAGCCACGCCTCAAACTCCGGCGCAGGCCGCTTGCCCAATACCTGCCGAACATATAAATGATCGTGATAACTGGTGCTCTGATAATTCAGCATGATGTCATCCGCGCCCGGCACGCCCATGATGTAATTAACACCGGCCACGCCAAGCATGGTCAGCAGCGTATCCATATCATCCTGGTCGGCCTCGGCATGATTCGTATAGCAGATATCAACGCCCATCGGCACGCCCAGCAGCTTGCCGCAGAAATGATCCTCAAGACCCGCGCGGAGAATCTGCTTGCCGTCATACAGATATTCCGGGCCGATAAACCCGACAACCGTATTGAGCAGCAGCGGATTAAATTCGCGCGCCACGGCATACGCGCGCGCCTCGCATGTTTGCTGATCAACGCCATGATGGCCATCCGCGGAAAGGCATGATCCCTGGCCTGTCTCAAAATACATGCAGTTAGTGCCCACGGTTCCGCGCTTGAGAGAAAGCGCCGCTTCGTGCGCTTCCTTGAGCATCGCAAGGTTAATGCCGAACGATTTATTCGTCAGCTCCGTACCGGCAATTGACTGAAAAACCAGATCAACCGGCGCGCCTTGCTCTATCAGCGCAATAGAAGTCGTCACGTGGCTCAGCACACATGATTGCGTGGGGATCTCGTACTTGCGGATCAGGTCATCCATCATATCAAGCAAACGGCGCACGGCCTGCGTATTGTCTGATGCCGGGTTGATGCCGATCACCGCATCGCCGCAACCGTAAAGCAATCCGTCAAGAATCTCGGCCGCGATCCCGTTGACGTCATCCGTCGGATGATTCGGCTGGCAGCGCACGGACATGTGGCCGGGCAATCCCACGGTATCGCGAAACCGCGTGACAACATGACATTTGCTTGCCACTAAAACAAGATCCTGATTGCGCATGATCTTGCTGACCGCGGCCGCCATTTCCGGCGTCAGGCCGTAGGTCAGCATGCTAAGCACTTCCGGCGTGGTCTCGTACTCAAGGAGCCACTCACGAAACTGCCCCACCGTCATGTTGCGCACAGGCGTCATGGCGTGGGGATTGTGCTGCTTGTGTATCAGCCGCGTCACTTCGTCTACTTCCGGCGGAATCAGCGGTTCTTCGAGAAATCTCAGCAGCGGAGTCTCGGCCAGAACATGCTGCGCGGCCACGCGCTCCTGCGAACTTGCCGCCGCGATGCCCGCAAGCATATCGCCGGAACGCAGCGGCGTGGCTTTGGCCATGACTTCCTTCAGATCCTTAAAATTATATGTTTTACCCTTGAGCGTAATACAGTAACGACTCATGACAACCTCCGCGAAAAACGACAGAGGACACCGAACTCACAGAGCGAAATTATGTCTCTGCGTTTTCCGTGTCCCCTGTGTTCATAACTTCCTTACTCAAAAACAGCGTAACGCGTTTTTGTTACACTCCAGTCGTGACGGATTCTGCCGGTTTGGTTTCCGATGCGGCCGTTCCGTTTTTGACCTTCAGCGCAAATTCTTCTTCCGGCGAGAGCACCAGATGTTTTGAAGAATGCACGGCAAAGTAGATCAGGCCGATGGCATACCACACCAAAGCGCCGACGGCGGCCCACATGTAGTTGCTATCCGAGATAAAGAGCGTGACCAGCGTCACCGCGGCAATCAGAGCGGTGATGACTGCGCCGGCGATGCCGAACGGGCTCTTGAACGGACGCTTGATGTTCGGGAATTTAACCTTCATGGCCACATACGAGACCATCTGAAGAATATAGGAGATCATGGCGCCGAAGACGGCCATTGCCAGGAGCATACCGCCGATGATTGCGCCACCGGCATCAGTCCCCTTAAGCGCAAGGATGACCGTCATCACCAGCCAGCCGACCACAGAACCGATCACAAGCGCTACCCACGGAGTTTTGCGTTTGTGGCCAGTGACGGAAAGCGAAGTCGGGAAGTAACCGGCGCGGCTGAGGGAGTAAATCTGCCGGCCGTAGGCGTAAATCGCGCCATGCAGACTGGCCACAAGGCCGGCCAGAGCAATCAGGCCCAGGATACGCGCGCCGGAATCACCAAAGATCGTCCGCAAACCATCAAGCAACGGCTCGCCGGATGCGCCGATTTTGGTAGCGCCGGGAGCAATGGCCGAGTTCATGATCAGCACGGCAAGGGCCAGCACAACCAGCGTGATGATGCCGTAAATAATACCCTTCGGCATGTTCTTTTCCGGCTGGTGCACTTCTTCGGCAGCCAGCGGAAGAGACTCAATACCCAGATAAAACCAGACGGCAAACGGCAAAGCCAGCATAATACCCTTGACGCCAAACGGCAGGAACGTTGTGTTTCCTTCGGCCGGGGCGATATCAAGAGCATACTTGCCAAAGTCAAAATATTTACCGGCAGCCACGCAGAAAACCACCAGAATGGCAATCGCGATGGCCGAGATAAACAAACCAAACTTAAATGACATTTCCGCGCCAAGAATATTCAGGCACAGCAGAACGCCATACATGATGGCCCACCAGCCCCATATTGGTATTGACCCGAGCACAGGCACGCCGGCAACAATCTGCATCATATAAGAGGTGGCAAAGAAACAGACTACCGCGGCCGTAAACACATACTCCATGCTTTCGGCCATACCGGTGATAAAACCGGCCCAGGGCCCCATTGATGTACGCGCAAATGAATATGCGCCGCCCGTATGAGGCATTGCCGTTGAGAGTTCCGAAAGATTCAGGCACAACAGAAGATACATCGCGGTGATGACCAGCGTGGCAATCGTCAGGCCCCAGAAACCGCCTTGCGCCAGGCCCAAATTCCACCCGGAAAACTCACCCGAAATCACGATGGCGATGCCCATTGCCCAAAGTTTCCATGGGCCGGCAACACGCTTGAGTTCTCGGTTTGCGAAATACTCTTTATCACGAGTTGAATATTCAACCGACCCTACTTTTTGGGGCACCTGCTCCGACATAAATCTTCTCCTGAAAAACGACCTCGGTGATCCGCACAACGGCTCAGCCGCAGCAGAAACACCACCTTCTCATTCACTACGCAGAGCCATAA
This sequence comes from uncultured Phycisphaeraceae bacterium, assembly GCA_964610975.1. Classification (GTDB taxonomy): domain Bacteria; phylum Planctomycetota; class Phycisphaerae; order WQYP01; family WQYP01; genus CAZSYN01. Next base: position 37,741 of record CAZSYN010000001.1, on the reverse strand, counting down.
AAGTGCAACTTAAATTGTTTTAATTGCACCTACTATTAACAAAAACGCGTATAAATCCTGTCTGCATTATTCTTGATTTACCTTATTGATGCAGAACAAATGACGTACCAAGTTTTTTGAGGATGACATTTCGTCATCAGCCCGTTTTTTGTACACCATCTACAATACATTGAGAATAATGTGGTTAAGGATGGCGCTGATTTGCTACAAATCTACGCAGATTATTATCAGTACGTTAATTATGCGAATTATTCATCAGCACTAAAACGCCTCATTAATGACCATTCCGTCGAAAATCAGACGTCCATTGCATACTAAATAAGCATTAACAATGATCATAACTATGAATTTTTCTGTATCGTAATTCATTCTTAATCAGAACTTGCGGTACACTGGTACCTTTGTTGTAAAAGTAAGGTTCGGTATGACAATAACTATTGATAATGTCGCCACTCGCCCTGCGCGGCATCTTTGGCCTCTGACTATTAATTATGCGGCCATGATGGCGCTATCGCTGGCCATCAATCTGTTGCCGGTTTTTATGACAACGCTTGGCCGGGATCTGGGCGGGCTAAGCAATGAGGCTCTCGGCAGGTTATCCGCCATCAGTTTTCTGGGTTTATGCATAGGTCTGGCGGTAACGGGCCCTTTGGCCGACAGAATTGGCCCGCGTGTTTTTACCGTCATTGGCAATCTGCTCATCGCAATAGGATTGGCGGGATTTGCGTTGTCCCGAACGTATCAGCTTATTGCGATATCGTTATTCGTCATGGGATTTGGCGCGGGCTTGCTTGATATGGTTCTCTCTCCGATCGTCGCCGCGCTCAGGCCGAACAAAAAAGTCATGGCGATGAATTTGCTGCATTCCTTTTACTGTACCGGCGCAGTATTGGCGGTATTGGTCGGCTCGCTGGCGATCAAATTGCAATTCGGCTGGCGCGCGGCGTCATTGGTGCTCGCCCCGCTACCGCTTGCCGTGGGCCTGTGTTTTGTGCGCACATATATCCCGCCGCTGATTGCCCAAGAAACGCAACGCATGCCGATGCGCCAGTTACTGAAGGAAAAAATTTTTCTCGCGGCGCTGATCGCCATCTTCCTCGGCGGCGCAACGGAAGTCGGCATGGCCGCGTGGATGCCGGCGTATGCGGAACGCCAACTTGGCTTTAGCAAGTTCAGTTCAGATATGGGATTCCTGGCTTTTAATGTCGCTATGGCTTTTGGCCGCATCGGTGCGGGAATTTTGGGCCATTCTCTTAAAGCGTCAACGCTTCTGCTCTGGTGCTGCTGGTCAAGCGTGGTATTGTTTCTGGTGGCGTGCTTTGCGCCCTGGCCGGCGATTGCTTTCGCAGGGTGTATTGTCGCCGGACTCACGGGCTCGTGCCTGTGGCCTAGCATGCTGGCGCTTGCGGCGGATCGCTATCCGCACGGCGGCGCAACAATGTACGGACTGCTGGCGCTGTTTGGCAATACAGGATGTATTTTTATGCCCTGGCTGATCGGATTTATTTCAGATCGCTCAAGTATTTCGCTGGGCCTGGCAACAGCCACGCTTTGCCCGTTTTTGATGGCTCTTATTATTCATCGCGTAGCGATACAAAAAACGCATGCATTGCCGGCCTTATGAGCCTGAACGCTCCGCATCAGCCGGCAGCAAAGCCAGAAACGCCCGCACCGCCGCAGATGGCTGGCGATCAGAAGCCTGAACAATATGCAGCGCGCGCATAAGAGAAAAATTCAGAATGGGCACAACGGCAAGCCGCCCAGCCAGTAACTCATTTTGAATTGTCAGCCGAGAAACAAAAGCCACGCCGACCCCGGCCGCAACGGATTGCTTGATGGCTTCCGTATGCCCGAGAGTCATGAGCGGCTGAACACGAACTCTTTTACGTGCCAGCACCTGCTCAATTACTTCGCGCGTGCCGGAGCCCACTTCGCGCATCAGCAGCGGCTGAGAGCAAAATACATGCAGAGGCACCGCACGCTGGCGCGTCAACTCGTGGCCGGCCGGGACAATCGCAACCAGCTCATCTTTATAAAACGCACGTGCATGAAGTTCCGGCCAGTGTACAAAACCTTCCGTGAGCCCGACATCCACGCGATGTTCCGTAAGCTGCTGCTGAATCTCATGGGTGTTGGCAACGCGCAGATCAATTTCAACCGCGGGATATTGCTTGCGAAAATAAGCCAGTTTTTCAGGCAGATAATAAATGCCGATGGTCGTGCTTGCGCCGATCACAAGTTTGCCGCGCTTTAATCCCTGCAATTCATCGACTGCGCGTTGGGCGTCATCAACAAGGACAGCCATGCGCCGGGCATAACCAGCAAGCAAGGTGCCGGCCTCAGTCAGCGATACGCCTTGCGCATGGCGATTCAGCAATGGCGCGCCGAGTGATCGCTCAAGCATCTGAAGTTGTTTTGATATGGCAGGTTGAGAAATGCCCAGTTTTTCAGATGCGCGGCTGAGATTCAATTCCTCTGCGACATACCGGAATAGGAGGAGTTGGTGAGTGTTCATGGTATTCCTAAAAGTTATAGCTCATATTGAATATATATATTGGCATTATACCTGCCAAACTTCATAAACTCATCCTCAATGTGATTGTGATCACATGAATTGTGAAGAAAAGGATGATAAATGAGCACGGCCGCACAAGGGAAGGAACATACGTCAGGGAAAAAAATCGGCGTCATATTATTCTGCTGTTGCCTGATATTCTGCCTGACACCCTGGTCATCGCCCGGCATTTCGCTGGCACTGGGGCTTGGCATCGCGCTAACGCTTGGCAATCCACTGCCGAAAGTAACCCAAAAAGTCAGCAAGCCGCTGCTGCAAATTTCAGTGATATTGCTTGGTTTCGGCATGAATCTGTATGTCATGCTCGGCGCGGCCAAAGAAGGTTTCTGGCTAGCCGCGGCTACAATCCTCATGACGTTCACAATCGGCTATGTTCTGCATAAATTGCTGAAGATTGAAAAATCAACATCAACATTGCTCTCGGCAGGCACGGCGATCTGCGGAGGATCGGCCATCGCGGCCGTAGCGCTGGCCATCGCCGCGGCCGAGGCGGAAATTTCCGTTGCGCTCGGTACGGTTTTTATGCTTAACGCAGTTGCGCTCTATATTTTTCCGATGCTCGGCCACGCCATGGACCTCTCTCAGGCGCAATTTGGCACATGGTCCGGAATTGCGATTCATGACGTGTCGTCTGTTGTCGGCGCAGCATCATCATATGGCCAAGTGGCGCTGCAAACAGCCACCGCAGTCAAGCTTTCGCGCACATTGTGGATTATTCCCGTAGCACTGCTGGCGGGAATGGCATTTAAGAAAAATACGGATGACAACCGGGCCGCCAATCTCAATGGCGCACCTGTTAAAAAATCTCTTTTCTCACGGATCACCATCCCGTGGTTCATTGCCTTTTTTGTGCTGGCATCATGCCTGCGCACATTTGTGCCGGGTATTGAATTGATAAGCGGCAACATTGTGACGCTGGCCCGCGTCGGCATGACGATCACGCTGTTTTTGATCGGCGTGACATTATCGCGCGCCGCGATAAAATCAGTGGGTGTTAAGGCGGTTCTGCAAGGCGTGACGTTATGGCTTGCGATCAGCACGGTATCGCTGCTGGTGATACGCATGAGAGCATCAGCGCATTAAGTAAATAGCGCGCCAAATAGCGTCACGCTAACATGAGGTAAACAATAGCCTTACGTTGCGCTCTGCCAAACGGCATATGCGGGCGTATGGCCATTGCTTTTACGATATGACAAACGAAATGATCATGCGGAGGTCATACGTATATCACGCGTATTTGATCAGAGGCGATAAGTTCCGCGTGATGCTCTTACTGCGAGGGACATCCTCATGATGACGGCACAAATCAAAATATTGTTGAATATCACGGCCGCGCTTGCGGTTACCGGCAGTTCCGTTCTGGCGCAGACCATCACCGTACCGGCAGTTCCTACAGTGTCGGCAGTCAGCAGCGCAACCATCACGCCCCAGGCAACGGTTGTGAGCGCTTACTCTGCCGAACAACTGGATCAGCTCACCAGTACCGTGGCGCTTTACCCGGACCCCCTGCTGGCCAATACGCTTGCCGCGGCCACATATCCGAACGAAATTGCCGCTGCGGCGCAATGGCTTGCTTATTATCCTTCGCCAACGCAGGACATCATTGATGCGCAGCAGTGGCAGCCGTCCGTCAAGGTGCTGATGCATTACCCGACGGTGCTTAACTTGATGGCGCAGTATCCGCAATGGACCGCAGCACTTGGCAATGCGTTTATGACACAACCTGCCGACGTCATGCTGTCCGTTCAGCGCTTGCGCGCACAGGCTTATGCGATGGGCAACCTTGTGACCACCACGCAGCAGCAGGTGCTGATAGCAGGAAACACAATTCAGATTGTACCTGTCACGCCGACGGTCATTTATGTGCCGGTGTATGATTCGCGCGTGGTGTATGTTCAGCGGCCTGCGGCAAATCGGCCATTTGTGAACTTCAGCTTCGGCGTCACCATCGGCGAGTGGATGAATATTGACATTGACTGGTCGCAACGGCGCGTGATTACCGGCGTGGCCAATGATAGGCGCTGGTATGAACATCGCAACGTGCCCGTATATACGTGGTCACGTGATAAAAAAGTGGTTATTCAGCCGACACCGAGAGTGATAACCAAAACGCCCGTGATAGTAGAGACAAATCATAATGCGTATCGCGGATGGGGCCCGCAGCCACAAAAAACATCCGTATTTGAAGATCGCACTGTGATCGTCAATCGCGAGGATCGTTCACGCCAAGTGAATGTCAACGTGAACGTGCGGCCCGCGCCGCAGTCACCGCGGCAAGCGGATAATCGCAATGACAATCGGCGTGATGATAACCGGCCAGGTAACAACAGAAACGACAATCGCAGCAATCAGGACAATAATCGGTCAGGACCGGATCGTGATCATGACCGCCGCGATGGCCGTTGAGTAATGCGTGCGGGAATTGTCAATTGCGGCCTGCCCGCGGCAAGCCGCTGCTTATTCAGGACATACATTATGATGGTATCTTCAGCAGTATTTTTCCGTGACATGCATAAAAATATGACCGCATGCCTGATTGGGGTCTGCGGAATAATGCTTGGGGCCTGTAGCCAAATGCCGCAGGCCATATCGCCAGGTACACAGCCGGCTGCGGCCATTATGGTTTCGCAGGGCAGTCAATATGCCTCCGCACAGAAAGCTGCCGATGCACTGCTGAGCGCGGTGCAGAGCGAAAATATTGACCAGATGATTCAAATTTTCGGCCCTGCATACCGCGATATCACAACAGGAAATGCAGAACAGGACGCGCGTAATTTGCATAATTTTGCCGGCCACACACGCGAAGCATGGCTGCTTGACCAGACATCGCCGACAACGGCACGCATACTTGTGGGCCAAAAGAAGAGAATTTTCCCTGTGCCGCTTGTTGCGGATGAATCTCACACATGGCACTTTGATATGGTTGCCGGAGTAAAGGCGATTCTGGCGCGAAGAATTGTTCGTAACGAAACGGAAATTCAGCGAGTATGCGGCGAATATGTGCTGGCGCAGCGCGAATATGCCACGCAGGCTCGTGATGAGAGCGGCATACTGAAGTATGCGCAGAGAATCGTCAGTCACTCAGGTAAAAAAGACGGACTGTTTTGGCCTGCGGAGCCGGATCAGGCGCCGAGCCCAGTCGGCCCGCTGCTGGCCGCGGCCGCAGTTGAGAAAGATCAACCGGCAACAACACAACCGGCCGCGGATTCTTTTCATGGGTATCGCTTTAAGGTGCTTACCAAGCAGGGTTCTGCCGCGCCTGGCGGCGAATACCATTATGTGATAAACGGTAATATGGTGGCGGGATTTGCGCTGGTTGCCTGGCCTGAAAGTTATGGCAGATCCGGCATACATACGTTTATCGTGAATCAGAATGGCGCGATTTATCAGCGTGATCTTGGCGCCGAGACATCGCGATTGGCCGGTAAAATCAACAAATTCAATCCTACTTCAGAATGGCAGATCATCACGTCAAGCAAAGAGTGATTCTGCTATGCATGGTTCACCCTGTCACAGAATCGCCATGAACAGGTTCATGGCGATTCTGCGTTTTTGCACATGAGCCCCTCATGCGATCCCGCTATAATCACGGCACCTTTTACCGGCGAGAAATATGCGGTTCAGAGTCCCCTATTTTTCAATGATCACACACATGGCGCTGATTGTGGCCATGTTTTTAGTTATTTATGGCATCGTAACATCGCAATCTGTTTACTGTATTGTCGGAATCTCGGCTGGCGTGGGGGTTTTCCTGATATTGCAGTTTTTCTTTTGGTATCTGCAAATGCGCCGGATTGTCACAAGACTAATTGCAAAAAGGAAACGTGAGCGTAACGCCGCCATCAGGGCGGCCACAGGCAACTTGACTGATGCAGAAAAACGCCGATTGGGGAAACAGCCAAAACGTAAGCGGGAATGGTGGGAGCCATACGTATATAAAATTGTACTGTATATCGTGCGCCGTCTGTAAGTACGCACATTAATACGCGCCCCTTAGCTATCATAACAGCCATAAAACATTCGCAACTTACGCCGATCAGACGGGGAAAATTTTGCCCTTGTTATTTTCAAACACTTGTTTTAAACTTACGTTTTAATACGATAAGGAAAATTCCGAATGGCGAAGGTCAAAGACATTGCCAAAACGCGAGAACGGCTTCTTGATGCCGCTGAAATTGAATTTGGCACGCGCGGTTTTAAGAACGCCACCATCCGCGCCATATGTCGCCGCGCGCGTGCGAATATCGCAGCGGTCAATTATCACTTCAGCGACAAAGATGACCTGTATCTTCAGGTGTTTCGCCGCGCGCTGAACAAAAAGCTGTTTACGTCAATATCAGCCGTCACAGCCTCCGCCCTGCCGCCGGACAAGCAGCTAACGCTGTTCATTCATACATTCTTAAAAAGCCTTCTGTCGGCCGACGATCCCCTGCCCCATACACGATTGATGGTACGCGAAATGATAGAGCCGACGCCCGCTCTTGACGTAATCGCCAATGAGGGATTCCGCCCAATGATCATGATGCTCAGCAGGATTATCAGCCAGTTGATTCAATTACCTCCTGATCATATTCACGTGCGTCATATGCTGGGAACCATCATGGGGCAAATGACTTTTTATCGCCAGTCGCAACCCGTGATTACACGATTGTTCCCCAATTTACGATACGACACGGCCACAATTGACCAGATTGCGGAACATATCACGCTTGTGGCATTGGCGGCCGTTGACGTTTATAAATCGCAAACCGCCGGGCAAAGGAAAAAACAGTGAACCTTGTAGCAATTAAAATGCTCGTCGGCGACAGGGCCAAATACCTGGGCATTGTGATGGGTCTGATGTTCGCCAGTTTTTTAATCACACAACAACTGGGGATTTTTATCGGCGTGCTGGCTCGCATGTACAGCGTGATTACGGATGTGACGACGCCTGATATATGGGTCATGGACCCGGCGGTTAAAAACGTGGATGACAATCGCCCGATGCCTGCGCCGGATCTTTACCGCGTTAAATCAATTCCGGGCGTGGCATGGGCCGTGCCGATGTTTAAGGGGCAAATCAAAGCAAGACTGGCAAACGGACTTGGCTATAACTGCACCATTTTGGGACTTGACGACGAAACAATGGTCGGCGGGCCGCCAAAACTTTTTCCACTCGCGGACGGAACGCATATCACCATGAGCATGCTCCGCCAGCCTGACGCAATTATCATGGATGACGCCAATGCCCGTGAAAAATTCGGCGGACTTAAGCCCGGCGATACGCTTGAGCTCAATGACCATCGCGCCAAAATCATCGGGCTCGGAGAGATTACCCCGGGTTTTCAGACGCTGCCTGTTATATATACCACGTATTCGCGTGCAATAAGCTGGGTGCCTGCGGAGCGCAATCATCTGTCATTTATTCTGGTGCATGCCGCGCCGAATACAGATCATAAGCAGATCTGCCGCGATATTACCGCGCGTACCGGCCTTGCCGCGTATACGCGCGAAGAATGGAAAACAAAAACGCTCTGGTATTACATCAAAAACACGGCAATACCGGTGAATTTCGGCACAACCGTCATGCTTGGTTTTGTCGTGGGTATTGCGATCGCCGGGTTGCTTTTTTATCAATTTACTATGGATAACATCCGCAACTTCGGCACGCTCAAGGCGATGGGCGCGCCGAACGGAATGCTCACGCGCATGATCCTTCTGCAAACATTTCTCGCCGGCATTCAGGGCTATGCGCTGGGCATCGGCGCAACCGGAGCATTTACGATTTTTCTGGGTATTGTCACACCAAAAAGTCAGCAGATTCTGTTGATCGTCTGGCAGAATCTCGCGGCCACGGGTATTGCCGTGATGTTGATTATCATGGCAAGCGCGCTTTTTGCCATGATCAAGGTCATACGTCTTGAGCCCGCGATTGTGTTCAAATAAACCTGCCACGGATAGTGCTATGAGTACAGTTAATGAATCACATGCTGTTAACTGCCAGTTCGTAGAGAAATACTACGGCAGCAATGGCACGCGTGTGCATGCTTTGCAGAACTGCAATCTTCAGGTGCGCGCGGGTGAGATCCTGATGCTGGTCGGCCCGTCAGGATGCGGCAAAACAACGCTGCTTTCGGTCATGGTGGGCATACTTGAAATTGACGGCGGAAATATTGAGGTTTTCGGCCAGAATATCAGCCGGATGTCCGCCAATCAGAAGACTTTGTTTCGCCGTGATCATGTCGGTTTTGCATTTCAGCAATTTAATCTACTGCCGACATTAAGTTGCGTAGAAAACGCCGCGCTGCCTTTGTTGATCGGCGGTATGGCAAGAAATGATGCGCTCAATCGCGCGGCCGAGATGCTCAGCGCAATGGGCATCGGCGACAAGCTCAACGTCCTGCCAAAACAGCTTTCCGGCGGCCAGCAGCAGCGCGTGGCATTTTCGCGCGCGTTGGTGCATGAACCAAAACTCGTCGTCTGTGATGAGCCGACCAGCGCGCTTGACAGCCGTTCCGGCGAAATGGTGATGAATCTTCTGCGGCAAAAGGCGCTGCGTCCGGATCGCGCGGTGATCGTCGTCACGCATGATTCGCGTATTTTTCATCACGCGGATCGCATCGCGCAAATGGAGGACGGGCACATTACCAAAGTGACGCAACGCGGAGATCCTGATCACCCCGTTACGCAAACAGTACGTTTATGAATATGAGGTCATGATGATTGTTCGCAAATATATCATTCCTTTACTGTGCGTCGGCGGTGTGGCGCTGGCATCGTGGGTTGTTTACGACATGGGCAAACCCGTCACATCGCAGCCGCCATTGATCACGCCTGCCATTAATCCTTACGCAGGCACCATCAGCGGCGCAGGCGTTGTTGAGGCCACTACGGAAAACATTGTTGTGGCGCCGGCGCTCAGCGGTATTGTCACGGATGTATATGTCACATGGGGTCAACGCGTTAAGTCCGGCGATAAGCTTTATCAGATTGATGACCGCGCGATAAAGGCGCAAATCGCAGTTCAGCAGGCGGCCGTCAGTGCGCAAAAAGCGGCCATTGAGCAGGCGCGCGCCAATCTTGAGCGCCTGAAGGCAAGTCCGCGTGCGGAGGATATCCCTATCAGTCTTGCGCAGGTGCAGGAAGCACGCGCCAATGCGGATCTCGCCCGCGATCAATGGCAACGAATACAGAAAATATCGCAATCACTGGCCGTTACCCAGGATGAACTCAACCAGCGTAAATTCACCGCGGATAAGGCGCAGGCCGCATACGAAGCCGCATTGGCGGATCATAACAAGCTTATGGCCGGTGCGTGGAAAAAAGATATCGCGGTGGCAGAGGCGGAACTTTCCGCGGCGAAATCTCAACTGGCCGCGGCCGAGGCCAAACTTGTTCCGCTACAGGTTGATCTTGATCGGCTATGTGTGCGCGCGCCGGTTGACGGAAGCATTCTGCGGCTGAATCTGCGTAAGGGAAATTTTGTTGCCACCGCAGGAACATCATCGGCCTCTGATGGGCCGCTGGTTCTGGGAGATGTTGATCATTTTAACGTGCGCGTGGATGTTGACGAAAATGACGTTTCGCGTTTTGCGCCGGATACTCCCGCGCAGGCGCACATCCGCGGACTTCAGGGCCCGCTGATTCCGCTGACGTTTGTGCGCGTTGAACCTTTTGTGATGCCCAAAAGCCAGTTGACCGGCGCAAGCAATGAGCGCATTGATACTCGCGTTCTTCAGGTCATTTATCGCTTTGATCATGGCGAATTGCCCGTCTTTGTCGGCCAGCAGGTTGATGTTTTTATTCAATCGCCACAAAAATAATTGCGTATCATTCGCGGATTAACGCGTATGATTCAGTTCGCAATTTTCTGACAGGGAAAACCGGCCATGAAGCACGTGCAGATTCTGATTTTTGATGACGTTGAGGAACTTGATTTTGCCGGCCCCTATGAAGTTTTTGCCTATCTGCGCCAAACGCATCCTGATTTATGCACGCTTGAGCTTGTCAGCGAAAATGGGCAACCAGTTCGCTGTGCCAAAAAGCTGAAGGTCAATGCAGATTCCGCAATCACAGATGCCGCAAAGCCCGACATCCTGATTGTTCCCGGCGGTTACGGCGCGCGCCAGATTCAGGTCAACAACCCAGTCATGATCAACTATCTCCAGAAAGCCGCAAGCCATACGGAAATCATCGCATCCGTATGCACGGGCGCGTTTTTACTGCATAAGGCGGGATTGCTCAGCGGCCTGAAGGTCACTACGCACTGGCGTTACCGCGATATGCTTGCTGCGCTCGGCCAAGTGCAGGTTCTGCGAGAACGTTATGTTGACCAGGGGAAAATTATCACGGCTGCGGGAGTCAGTGCGGGAATTGATATGTCACTGCATATTACAGAGCGTATTTGGGGTCGCGATATCGCCGCGCAGATTCAGTCAGGAATTGAATATTTTCCCGCCCCGCCGGATCTTGGCGTCACTCAGCCGTAAAGGAAGTTGATCAGATTTGTTTTCCGTAGCCATTCTCAATGCAATACGTATAAAGCATAACCGCAGACGGCTGGCCGCCGGCCAGTTTAATCATGCTGTTGAGTTGGCCGCGATGATACGTCGCATGATCAGCCACATGATGCATGACGGACCACACGGGCATCTCAAACTCTACGCCGCTACGATTCCGGGAACGAATCGTATTCTGCAATGTCTCTGTTGTTTGAACTTCCGCAAAAGCCAGCAAACCCTGGTGAATTTCTCCCCATACTGACTCAAGTTGTTCCCGTGGCGGCGGCGGATCATTCGGATAAACCATCACGTGGCCGCGCAACCGCTCAAGCCAAACGCGTTGCGCAGTCAGCGCGTGCGCCAGCAGTTTATGAACAGATCCCCACGACATATTCTGCTTACGATCATAACCTTCGTCCGAAAGAGTCCTGGCCGCGGCCATGATCTGCTGATCGGCGTATATCATATAGCGCCACATAAAGCGAAGTGTTTCCGCATCGTTCATCTGCAATCTCCCCATGCTCTTTGCGCAACATCGCGACGCAGGTCTCTATGATCCGCAGAATTTCAGTGCTTGAGTCCCACAATCATCAACACGGGCGGCCGCTCAAGATCCCGCTTGAGATTCGGCCGTTCCTGAATGGCTAATGCCTGCGGCCTGGGTTCCCGCAATGACTCAAGGACAAAGCCCGCCGCCATCGTTTCGCGCACGTAAGTTTCTATTGTGCGGTGATACTTGATCACATTGTCCACAAACCATTTGGTATGGCGCACGCCTTCGTAAGCATATTGCCGCACAGGCCAAGCTTCCTGGCCATCAGGCAACGCGCACCACCCTTCCGGATAAGCCGTCATCAGCGGATGCTCAACGGAATAAATAAACCGGCCGCCGCCGCGCAATCCGCGATATATTTTGGCCAGCACCGGCGCGATATCTTTAACGTAATGCAGCGTATAGCTGCTGATGATCAGGTCATATTGCTCGCGCGGAATTGATACATCTTCCGCGCTCACGCGAAGAAATTGACACGCTGCCGAAGTATTGCGCCGCTGAGCCTCGGCCAGCATTTTGTCAGAAATATCAACACCCAGAACCGACTTGGCGCCTTTTTCAATCAGCCAGCGCGCCATGTGGCCCATGCCGCAGCCCAGATCAAGCACATCCTTGCCGCGCGGATCGCCGATTAATTCGCGCATGGCCGGTTCTTCAAGAACCCCATTAAGACCCGTATCGTTATCGCGCAACGCTTTATATCCGGCAAAGAAATCAGGATTGTCGTAAATATTTTGCTTCATGCCAAAAACCTCAGAGTCCGCCTAAAACCCGTATTCTTTCCAGCGCGCAGTCACTTTCTTAATCGTCGCGTCATCCATTTTAATTTCGTTGGGCCAATCGCGGACAACCCCCTCGCCCGGCCACTTGCGCGTGGCATCAATGCCCATTTTGCTGCCGGCGCCCACATAAGGCGCGGCGTGATCAAGCACATCAAGCGGACCGTCAATCATCATGATGTCGCGTTTGGGATCAACATTTGCCGCCACATGAAACATGACGTCATCAACGCTGTGAACATCAACATCTTCGTCAACAATCACGATCATTTTGGTCCACGCCATCTGCCCCGCGCCCCAGATGGCGCTCATCACCTTACGCGCATGATACGCATATTCCTTGCGGATCTTGATAAACGCGCACGAATGAAAAACACCGAACATCGGCAGATCGTAATCCATAATATCCGGCACAATCATCTTGAGCAGCGGCAAAAAGAGCCGCTCCGTCGCCTTGCCCAGGTAATAATCTTCCTGCGGCGGCTTGCCGACAATCGTCGTGGGATAAATCGGATTCTTACGATGAGTAATCGCCGTCACGCGGAAGACCGGATACTGATCGGCCAGTGAATAAAATCCCGTATGATCGCCAAACGGCCCCTCAAGAATCGTTTCGCGCGGATCAACATAACCCTCAATGACGATCTCGGCATTGGCGGAAACTTCAAGCGGCACCGTTTTGCACGGAACCAGTTCAAGACCGCGGCCCATCAGGAATCCGGCAAACATATGCTCATCAATTCCCGGCGGCAGCGGCGCCGTGGCCGCATACGGCAACACACTTTCTCCGCCAAGCGTGATCGCCACCGGGCACGGTTTGCCTTCGCGCGCCCAGGCGCGAAAATGCCGCGCGCCATCATGATGCGGATGCCAATGCATCGCGGTCATTTTTTTATCAAACAACTGCACGCGATACATGCCCAGGTTGCGCGCGCCGGTTTCCGGATGCTTGGTGACGATTTGCCCAAGCGTAATGTATTTTCCGCCATCCTCCGGCCAGCATTGAATAATCGGCAGTGTTGTCAGGTCCGCATCATCCGTGTGAACAACTTCCTGGCATAACCCCGGGCCGCTGCGAACCTTTGGGCCGTAACTTGAGACTTTGAGCAGATCAAGTCCCTTTTTGATCTTGTTCAAAAATCCTGACGGCACCTCAGGCCGGGTCAACTCGGCAATTTTTCCGGCAAGTTCATCAAAACTTTCACAGCCAAGCGCCATATTCATGCGCTGATATGAACCAAACGTATTAATGGCAAGAGGAAGATTGCTGCCGCGCACATTCTCAAAAAGCAAAGCCTGATTGGTTGCGCCAGTGCCATGCTGAGGTTGATCTGCCGCAAACGGAGCCTTGCCGCTGCCTGCATATGTGCCGCCACGATCCGGCGCCTTGCTGACACGATCCGCAATTTCCGCAACCTCAAGCACAGGATCGACTTCCGTTTTGATCCGCCGCAATTCACCGGCCGATTCAAGCGCGGATAAAAAATCGCTCAAAGTATCGTAAGGCATATACGTCCTGTAGCAGTTAGTAATAACGTCCGACTCAAAACAACATTAAGCCATTTTGCACGATACATCACTTTTTGTTAACAGACAACGCAGACCTCCGGGATTTCCTATTTCAACATGCATACGCCAACAAGTACGAAAACAATATTGAAATCATTCACCAATTTCATATTGAACACTCGCCCGAACACAAGAGTTCGGTTACCATACTTTCCCCTCATTGAGTCCGCACAATTTTGATTCATAGTTGGTAAAAATCTTTTTTTGAATATTCCCTTAATGCGAATTTTTTATACCTATTGCACAACATCTGTTCAGCATTGCTTCAATAGAGGAACGCCATGACGACTCAACCGCAGCAGACAGAAACACTTGAGGCGCCAAAGCCCGCGCTACGCCAGGTCAGTTCCGGCGTGTGGGAAATTGCCGCGCCGGCGAAGATCAATCTCGGATTGCGTGTTTTCCCTCTTCGCGCAGATGGCTTTCACAGCCTTGAGAGCTGGTTTGTCCCGATAAGCTGGGCTGATACGCTGCGTTTTTCACTTGATGAGCCCTTTGGGCTCACAGTTTCAGGCCGGACCGAAGGTGTACCGACAGATCCGGAAAAGAATCTCGTCGGACGCGCTGCGATCAAACTGGCCTCGGCCGGAGGCATTTCGCCGCGCGGAAAAATCAACATTCACAAGGTTGTTCCGCCTGGCGGAGGCCTCGGCGGCGGCAGCTCTGATGCCGCCCATACGCTGATCGCGTTGAATGTTCTCTGGAATTTGAACCTAAGTCCGGTTAAATTATGTCTTATCGCCGCCGAATTAGGGAGTGATGTACCTTTCTTTGTTCAAGGTCAGCAGTCACTCTGTAGTGGGCGCGGCGAGTTGATGACGCCCATGATTTCGTGCCGCTCTTTGTTCGCGGTACTGGTTGTGCCCCAGTCCGGTCTTGCCACCAAGCCTGTCTACCAAGCCTTTGATGCCGGATACCAACACCGAGATATTCCCCCCACGAGTTGGCGCCACCTGACCAATCTCGCCGCTGGCGAGTTGAATGATGTGCTCGTCAACGATCTTGAGCCTGCGGCATTCAGTATTGCGCCGTGGCTGCTTGAGATCAAGGAATCGGCGACCCGTGTGGCCGCACAACGGGTTCATATGACAGGCAGCGGTTCAACGCTTTTTACGCTCTGCCAAAGCGGAGCGCAGGCGGATGAACTGGCGGCAAAACTAAACAGGGCACTTGGCGGCAGTGCCTTTTGTCTCCCGGCCAGGATTTTCCGGCAGACATCAGAGGCATTGGAGTTACTCAATGAAGGTCAGTGAGGTCCGAGTCAAGCTGAATATTCCCTCCCAGGATCGGCTGCGTGGTTTTTGCAGCGTCACGTTTGACTCACAGTTTGTCGTGCGGGACATCAAGATTATTGATGGGCCCAACGGCGTTTTCGTTGCAATGCCGTCGCGCAAGCTGATGGATCATTGCCCGCGTTGCAACACCAAGAATCATCTCCGTGCCAAGTATTGCAACAACTGCGGCGCCAAGCTTGACGAAAACCGCGTGACAAGCTCTGAGGAAGGACGCCTCAAGCTGCATTGCGACGTGGCGCACCCCATCAACGCCGCCTGCCGCAACATGCTTCAGGAAGCCATTATCAAGGCTTACCAGGAAGAAGTTTCGCGCTCGCAGCAGCCGGGTTATGTCCCGACCAAGCTTGATGATTTTGATGACGACTACGATACGCCCGGCCGCGGATAATTGCGGCCGGCCCACCCCGCCACACTCTCATTTTTCACCACGTATCATCAGTTTTTGTCACCTGCCGAAACGGCGGGAACGTGTGATCATGCGCATCATCGGGAAATTCCGCCGATGCGCGGCGGCGTTCTCGCCAGATCCGCTTTGCCGATGCGTTTTTGACGCTATTCTTTTCAACTCGGCCATCACGTGACTATGATAATCACATACGGCGTTCCTGAATGACATCATGAGAGTGCCGGACAATTTGTGAGGTCACGTATCATGGATCAAAAAGGTTTTGAGTTTTTCAGCGCGCTCATGAGCACGCAATCCGTATCGGGCAACGAAAGCGATGCGGCCAATCTGGTGGGCGAATATCTTCGGCCGCATGTTGATGATATTGAGCGCGATGTGCACGGCAACACATCGTTCGTCATCAACCCAAAAGGTTCTCCGCGTGTGATGATCGCCACGCACATTGACCAGATCGGTTTTCTGGTCAGTCACATCAATGACAAAGGATACCTCTATCTTGCGCCGGTCGGCGGCATTGATACGCAGATTGTGCCGGGCTCAAAACTGGTGATTCATGGCCGAAACGGACCGGTAACGGGGCTTGTGGGCAAAAAAGCAATTCACCTGATGAGGCCGGAAGAGCGCGAATCGACAAAAAAAATTGAGATGGCCGATCTGTTTGTGGACATCGGCGCCAAGAGCCGCGAGGAAGCGGAAAAAAAGATTCAGATCGGCGACCCTGTCACGTTTATCCTGGGCATCACCAAACTGGGCAATGACCTTGTGACGGCTCATGCGCTTGATAATCGCAGCAGCGTGTGGATCATGGCCGAGACGCTGCGAAAAATAGGCTCTGACAAAAAGCGCCGCAAGCAGCTTAACGCGGCCGTGTATGGCGTGGCCACCGTGCAAGAAGAAATCGGCCTGCGCGGAGCGATCACGGCGTCCTTTGGCATTAAGCCGGATGTGGGCATTGCCATTGACGTTTGCCACGCAACGGATTATCCCGGCGCGGATGAACGAATCAACGGAAGCGTTCAGGCCGGAGGCGGGCCGACGCTGTCATACGGGCCCAACATCAACAAGAAAATGAACAGCCTGCTTGAAGAAGCGGCTAAATCAGCCGGTCAAAATATTCAGCGCCAGGCCGCGCCGCGCGGCACGGGCACGGATGCCAACGCAATTCAGATTTCGCGCGCGGGCGTGGCCACGGCGCTCATCGGGCTGCCCTGCCGCTATATGCACACGCCGATTGAGGTCGTATCAACGGCCGACATGACCGCGGCCGCGGACATCATGGTGGAGTTTCTGCTCAAACTCACGCCGGAAGTTTCGTTTGTGCCGTAAATTTTGAATTGAACAATAAACAAGCCCCGTCCCTTGATGGGACGGGGCACAATGGATATGCGAGCGGTTGTTATCTACTTGAGTACGCAACCATGTGTGAACTGTTTATTCTCATGAGCGATTCATTCTCATTATAAGCAATCGCCTACGATCATTGGTTTGTGCCCCATCCCGTCAAGGGAATGGGGCTTGCCCATCATTTCTTTCCCGCTTTTTTAACTACTTTTTTGGCAGGCTTCTTTGCTGCTTTGGTTTTAGTTTTTGTTTTGCTTAATGACGCCAGGTAGGCGCGATTTTTTTCAATCAGCGCCAGGCGTTGCTGCACACAGGCGTATGAACGCAGCGGATCTTCCGGCGTGTTTTTAACGTAATCAAGCATCTGGGCAATGGTGGTTGTGGCCACGTGACAACGCGTATCAGAACTGGCGTAGTATATGAATATTTTACCGTCAGGCCGCGCGATAGCTCCGTTACAGAAACAGACATTGCTGACGTCGCCCACGCGCTCATCACCTTCCGGCGCGATGAGATAACCGGCCGGGCGATGCAGAACTTTTGCCGGATCAGCCAGATCCGTAAGGAACGCGTATACCACATAACGCAATCCCGCGGCCGTATTGCGCACGCCGTGAGCAATATGCAGCCAACCTTCAGGAGTCTTGATCGGCACTGCGCCGGCGCCATTTTTGACTTCCTTGATCGTGTGGTACACTTTGGGATCAATGATCTGCTCATCGCCAATGACGGGATTTTCCATTGAATCAGTCAGCGCCCATCCGATGCCGCCGCCCTTGCCGGCATCAATAAAAGAATCCTGCGGACGGGTATAAAGCGCATACTTGCCGTTGACAAATTCAGGATGCAGAACGACATTGCGCTGCTGTGCCGAAAGACTCTTGAGATCAGGCATGCGCTGCCATGTGACAAGATCTTTTGTGCGCGCTATGCCGCAGGCGGCCACGGCCGAAGATTCGTCACCCGGGCGCGCGTCCGGATCTTTGCGCTCGGAACAAAACAGACCGTAAATAAAGCCGTCCTCATGCGCGGTCAGGCGCATGTCATACACGTTGGTATCAGGATTATCCGTCTCCGGCATCACCACCGGCGCATCACGAAACACAAATTGATCAACGCCGTTTGGCGACTCGGCCACGGCAAAGAATGATTTGCGATCCGCGCCCTCAACGCGCACGACCAGCACATATTTGCCATTCAAATAAATCGCGCCGGGATTCAGCGTGGCGTTGATGCCCATGCGCTCAAGGCCCAGCGGATTTGTGGCCGGGTTGAGGTCATAGCGCCACTGCGGCGGCACGTGCGCAGCCGTGATCACCGGATGCTGCCAGCGCTGATACACGCCATTGCTGGCGGCAGGCTTATTGCGCCGCTTGATCAGGGCGGCATAATCACGCATTACTTTTGCAATCGTTTCCAAATTACGGGTAGCCATAAACGTTCGTCCTTCATATAAACAAAACGCAACTTATAAAAATAGGTGTGACGACATTATAAAGGGACGCGCGAAAGGGTCAAAATGATCGTCAATTTTTCGCCATAGCATGATTTATTATTCACGCTACCTTCTTAATAGACGCCCGGGCCTTGTCCGTTTATCCTATGACGTTCTTAAGATGGAGTTTTCGCGTATGACAAAATCGTCGTCAGTCGGCGTATCATTTTTGGGTTGCGGCACAGTCGGTTCTGCGGTTGCGGATATGACACTGCATGAGACAGAACTCCTGGCCGCACGTTCAGGCGTCACGCTTGAGCTGCGCAAGGTGCTTGTGCGCGATATGAAGAAAAAGCGCGGCACCGACGTACCTGAAAAATACCTGACGACAGACATTGACGACATCCTGAAGGATGACAAAACACAGATCGTCATTGAGCTGATGGGCGGCCTTGAGCCGGCGCGCACGTTTGTGCTGGCCGCGCTCAAAAACGGCAAGCATGTCGTTACGGCCAACAAATATCTGCTGGCGATACATGGCAAAGAAATCTTTGCCGCAGCGCATAAGGCGGACCGCTGCGTGGCGTTTGAGGCGTCCTGCGGCGGAGCGATCCCGATCATCGGCGCATTGACCCGCGGCCTGCTGGCCAACGACATCAGCCGAGTCACGGGTATCGTCAACGGCACCTGCAATTACATTCTCACGCAGATGACCCGCAACGGACAAAGCTATGCCGCGGCACTGGCCGGCGCACAGGCAGCCGGTTATGCCGAGCCCGATCCCACGCTTGACGTCAACGGAACGGATTCTGCCCATAAGCTGGCCGTGCTGGCAAGCCTGGCGTTCGGCGTTGATATTCCTTTTGATCAGGTTGAGATTCAGGGCATTGACCAATTACAGGATACGGACTTAAAACACGGCCGCGAGCTAGGCTATGTCTGCAAACTTTTGGCCATCGGCCAGAAAATTGAGCGCAAGGGCGCCGCGCCGGCCATTTCGCTGCGTGTTCATCCGACATTTGTTCCGCTTGAATCACCGATTGCCAATGTGCACGGCCCATTTAATGCGATCACGGTTGAGGGTCACGCGGCCGGGCAAACACTTTATTATGGCCGTGGCGCAGGACCAAAGCCGACCGCCAGCGCCGTGCTTGCGGACGTTTTTGATGTGGCCATCGGCACCGCGCCGGTGATGTTCAAGCAATTACCAATGCTGACGCACCGCGCCAAAGCGGATATTGTGCCCAGCAGCGAAGTTCACAGCCGCAATTACCTGCGCATCACCGCGCTTGATGTGCCGGGCGTGATGGCAAAAGTCACCAGCATTCTCGGCGATAGCGGCATCAGCATCGCAGCCATCGTTCAGCATGAATCAAATGCCGGCCAGCCGGTGCCGGTTGTATGCATGACGCACGAAGCCAAAGACGGCGACGTATCGGCCGCGATCAAAAAGATTGACGCGCTGCCAGTCGTCACCGCGCCGACGGTACGCATCCGCGTGCTGGCGTAAGGCGGCAATAGCCAAAATAACGAAACGCGAAATAAAGGAGTAAGCGGCATCCTTTGTTTCGCGTTTCGCATTTTATAGTAAGTGCCAAAAATAGATCACAGCATACCGCGCATACCGCCACGCTGCGCGGGGCGGCCCCGATAAACTTGTGATGTGTGATTTGTTTTTGGCAATCCCTCTATCTTTCGCGTTTTTTTCCTTATATCTTGCTTACGAAGATATTCGGGCCGTCAGCATCAATTTCGGCCTTGCCGTTTTCCCAGCGCACTTTGACATGCACCGGACCGCGCTGCGTCTGAACCGTACCGGAAACTTCATCAAGCGGCGGACAATGCAGAGGACGAATCACGATGCGGCCAGTATCCGTCTCCGGCGCCTGAACGCCCAGCAGGTAACGCGCAAAGAAATACATCGGCCAGCTTCCCCATGCGTGACATTCCGAACGCGCCGGCTCAGGCGATTCGGGCCATGTGGTTGATCCCAGCTCAAGCGCTTTGCGGTGATGCACCAGCATCGGCCAGAACAACTCGCCCATGCGAAGTTTGGCAATTGCCTCACCCACGTAAAATGAAAAATAAATACTCGCCGGAACAATGCGCTCATCCGCAGGACGCTGTGCCTGCGCCTCATTCTGCTGAGACGCCTCAAGCTCCGGCCGGTCCTGGCTCATGCCTGGTTTTGACACGCGCTGAGGATCAAGAGATTTGGCCATAGCGCCGCGCGCTTCCTGCCCGGTCAGCACGTCTCCGATAACCGCAAGCGCCTGAGCATGTTGCGAGAAGCATGCGCCCTTGCCATCAACGCCTACCGGCGTATCTGCAATAAGCCCGCTGTGGCGATCATAAAATACATCTTTGATTTTTTGACGCAGAACCTGCGCCCGCGCCGTATAAAACTGCCCCGCGCCGGGACGCTGAGCTTCGTAAATCCGTGCCGCCGCATCAAGCGCCAGCAGATAATGCAAATTGATTGACGCAGAGACCGGCCCCGGCGGTATGCCGTGACGCCACTGCGCCACCCAGTCGACAAACGGCCAGTACGGGACCTCGCCAATGAGCCCGGTTTTTTGATCAATATAGCGCGTAAACCAGTTGATTACCCCGCCGATTCCTCCGCGCAACTCGGCCACAAGCCCCTCATCACCCACTTGCGCCAGGTAATCATCAATCATCAGAATGTAAATCAGCGAAAAAGTCGGAATCAACTGAATTTCGCTGCTGGGATAGCGTGACTGCGTGATTCCTTCATCAATGCGGCTGCGGTCATAGGCGCGCAGAGTCTGCGCCGCCAGGCTGATATCCTGTGTTGCAACATATGTGCATAAAACCTGAAGACGCGCATCGCCAATATACTGGAGTTGCTCATAATACGGACAATCCATGTGAGTTTCCCACGAGCAACATTTAAGCGTGCGCCAGGAAACATCAACCATATTGCGAATGGTCTCGTGATGTTCGCCGGCCGCGTTAACCGCCAAGCTATTCTCAAACGGATAACTCGTCTTGAGAAATGCCGCATCAACCTGCGCGCCATAAGGCCCGGCCGTGACTTCAAGCTTAATAAAACGAAATGCGCGCCAGTGCGAAGTCTCAAATGTGTGATGAGCCTGCGGGTCGCCTGAATCAAGCAGGAACAGATCGGATGGTCCCTTGATGGTGGCATTTGGCGCCAATTTGTAGGACTTGTTGTTCTGCGCATCACGTAACACTTCCGCATACATCAAGCTGGCTTGTGTTGCGCCGCCGGAAATTTTCAATTGCGTATACGCCGTAGTTTCTTCACCGGCGTCAAGTATCAGCGATACGGTCTGATTCGCCGGCACTTTTAGCGGAAGCACCTGCTCAATCGGAGTGATTTTACCCGTATCCTCAAGCATTGCCGCGGCCATAAACTTGCCGGGAATTTCTTCCGGATACGAAATCTCGCGAGGTATCAGATGATGCCAATCGCTCGGATACGGCGCATCTCCCTTAAAATAAGGAACGTTTTTGACTGCGGCTTTTTTCCACATGGCATTTTCCGCCGCACCCTGGGGAGCAAGCCACTCATCAGGCCATCCGCCGGAACGATGTTTTTCCATTCCGCCGACCCAGAAGAGCCACCAGCCAAAAGGATCATTTCTATATTCAATCGCATCCGAGCGATAAGCCAGCCATCCTTCGCCAGTGCCGCCTTTTCCCAGAATTTTGTCCTGGTCATTCCGATACAGCGCGGCCACCATCAATCCCGGAAATGGCGTATGCATTTCAGAATACGCATTTTCCGTTTGTGATAATCCCCAGCGCACCGTTGCCCATATGCGAACAGGCTGGCCATGCAGTCCGGTGATCGCATACGGATCAAGACTGGTATGCATGGGATCGCTGCGTGCCGGGCCCCTGCCTAATCTTTGTGCACCGTTGCCGATATCCGCATATATTTCATAACGGCCATCGCCAGAAACATAAAGCTCTACTTGTGTTGTATCTGCTGTCGGCGTAAGAACTCCGTAAAACAGTACAAAATCACGCCTTTTTTCCGTATTTTCCGGATGCCATATCCATTTGGCCGCGCCGCGGATATCGTCCGCCCAGGATGTGATGCTCATGTGTTAATCCTTAATACAAAAAAGCTGAAGGAATAATGATAAAGGCTGAAAATGATGTTCCGCAACCGCGACACCTTTTTCTGCCTTTCGTTTTTATCCTTCAGACTATCTTTTAAACTGATCATCATACCGATTTTTGCTTAACCCAAGAATCAGTTACAATATTCAATCTGGTCCCAAACGCAAGGAGTTTTTACGTGAGCAAATCTTCAGGTTGTGGCTGTGGTTGCCATTCTCATTCAGACAAACCCAAATTGGCCAAGCGGCCTTTCGTTTTGATCATCCGTGACGGCTGGGGCGAAAATCCTCATCCCGAAATGGATAAATATAATGCCATCAAGCTCGGCAAGCATCCGGTTGCCGATAAGCTGATGCATGATTATCCCTGGGTGCTGATCAAGACCTGTGGCGAAGATGTCGGCCTGCCCGCCGGCGTCATGGGTAATTCAGAAGTCGGCCACCAGAACATCGGCGCCGGCCGCATTGTGGATCAGGAAACAATGCGCATCACCCGCCGCATCCGCGACGGTTCTTTCTTCACCAACAACACGCTCATTGAGGCTTTTGCCAAAGCCAAAAAGAACAACAGCAAAGTTCATATTTATGGTCTGTGCTCGGATGGCCGCGTGCATTCCGATCAGGAACATGCTTATGCCATTCTTGAGATGGCCAAAAAGCAGAACTTCCCCGGCGACAAGCTTCTCTTTCATGTGATCACCGACGGCCGCGATACCGCGCCGACCGGCGCCGGCATGCGCTTTATCCCGGCGCTTGAGGCCAAAATCAAGGAACTCGGAATCGGCCGCATCGCTACGGTCTGCGGCCGCTTTTATGCCATGGACCGCGATAACCGCTGGGATCGCGTCAGCGCCGCTTACGAACTGCTGACCGAAAACAAAGGCGCCAAGTTTAATAGCGCCGCGGAAGCTATTGAGCATTATTACAAAAACGCCAGCGATGCATCGCGCGGCGGCGATGAGTTCATCGTTCCGTCAGTCATCGGCCAGGGCGGCACGGTTGACGACAACGATTCGTTCATTTTCTTTAACTACCGTGGCGATCGTCCGCGCGAAATCACCAAGGCTTTCGTTTATAACGATGCCGACTTTGCCAAGCAGCCTAACGGCGGCTTTAAGCGCAGCAAACAGCCGAAGAATCTTTACTACGCCACCATGGCGGGTTACGAAACCGGCCTGCCGGTGCACGTCATTTTTGACAAGCCGGAGAAAATGATTGATATCTTCGGCGAAACTCTCGCCAAGAACAGCCTGACGCAGCTTCGCTCGGCCGAGACCGAAAAATTCCCGCACGTCACGTTCTTCTTTGATGATTATCGCGAACCGCGCAAGGTTGATCCTGATACCATGTGCGGCATCGGCGCTTTTGATGGCGAAGACATCCGCGGCGCCAAGAGCCGCAAGGACATCAAGACTTACGATCAGGCTCCCGAAATGTCCGCCGAAGACGTCTGCCAGACTGTTCTCAAGGCCATTTCCGATGACAAGCATGACGTGTACATCATCAACTTTGCCAATGGCGACATGGTCGGCCACACCGGCAAGCTCGACGCCGCCATTAAGGCCGTCGAAAAAGTTGATAACTGCGTCGGCCGCATCGTCGGCGCCACGCTGGCCAAAGGCGGCGCGCTCATCGTCACCGCCGATCACGGCAACTGCGAGCAGATGTGGGATCCGATCAACAATTGCCCGCATACCGCCCACACCACGTATGATGTTCCGCTGATCGTGGTTGATGAACGCTTTAAGGGCAAAAAACTCGTCACAGGCGGCCGCCTGGCTGACATCGCCCCGACCGCACTGGCCATCCTCGGCCTCAAAAAGCCCGAGGAAATGACCGGCCAGTCACTGCTGGGATAAAACCAAAAACAAAACGCGAACCGCGAAACATAAAACGCGAAACAAGGAGAATCATCTCCCTCTGTTTCGCGTTTTTTTGTTATGCGGTTTCGTCTTTCGCGTTTTCCCTTCTGCTATTTCGCGTTTTCTCCCTGTCGTCTCCTGCATTCTCCCGGCGTCATCTTCATGCATCGCCTGAATGCCGCGGCAAAAGCGAATCGTGATTCGTAACCTACGATGCGGGCAATCTGTTCAATTTTGGTTTGCGTTGTCGTCAGAAGCGCAGCGGCGTGACGCATCCGCAAATAGGTCACTTGATCCATAGGACTTCGGCCGTTGTGTTTCAGCGAGATCCTACGGAGAGTCTCATCGCTGGTCGCGGCCAGTTCCGCAAGATCGCCAAGCCGCCACGGCCGCGCCATATCCGCCTCAACTTTTTCCCACACACGCCACAAAGGATCATGGCCATGTTCGCCACGCAGCAACCGCTCAAGCAACAGGTAAATCACCTCCGCCCATCGGTTCATAATCTGCATATCCGCCGGCCCGGAGTATTCGCGATACAATCCGGAAATGGCGATCTGCATTGGCCAGGGATCAACCGATATCAATGTGGGGCTTTTTTCGGAAATCTCCGGTGAAAGAAAATAAAGCCAGCAGAACTGCCAGCGTTGGCCGGGGATTGTCTTAAAACGGCAAGGTATCTGGCGCGGCATCAGATAAGCCTGGCCGGCCACGCACTCCTGCCATCTGTCATTCACCCACACCAGGCCCGATCCGCCATAACAAATCTGAATATGATCATGCGTAATGCCCGTTCGCTCCATTTCGTAATCGCGGCCGGCATCAGAAATCCCGACATGCGTCATCTGATGCCGCGCCATGGCCGAGCAGGCGCGCTTGACGATCAATTCCGGCGTATCAGTGCCTATGTTGTGGATATCGCGAAACATTTTGTGGGACTCGCATATAGTTTTAACCTAAATATACAGTATATTTCTCTCATAGTAAAAAAATAATCTGTGGATATCGCACGTAAATTTTATTTGTAACGAAATTAAAATTTAACCACAGAGCCACAAAGGGCGCAGAGGCGGAACAAAGAAGAAAAAAAAGATAATGGTATTTAAAATTAAAAACTTTTATTTCTCTGTGACTCTGTGGTGAATCGTTTTCTTTGGCTTTGTCAGAAACTTAAAAAAATACTGCAAGGAGTTGCCATGAACGCTCAGATTCACGTGGATTCTCACCATCATGTCGGCCCGGTTGACCGCCGCATTTTCAGCGGATTTCTTGAACACATCGGCCGCGCCGTTTACGAAGGCGTCTATGATCCCGGCAATCCGCTCAGCGATGAGAATGATTTTCGCAAGGACGTACTGGCCGCCCTGCGACAGATCAACATGCCTTACGTGCGTTATCCCGGCGGCAATTATGTCAGCGCCGCGGATTGGCGCGATGGCATCGGCCCGAAAAACATGCGCCGCAGCAGACCGGATTTCGCATGGAAAAGTATTGAGACAAATCAATTCGGCACCGATGAATTTATCACATGGTGCAAAACAGCCAACACGGCCCCCATGCTGGCCGTCAACCTGGGCACCGGCAACGCGCGCGATGCGGCGGAACTTGTTGAGTACTGCAATCTTCCCGGCGGCACTTACTGGTCTGACAAACGCAAAGAAAACGGCCACGCCGCGCCGCATAACGTTAAACTCTGGTGCCTCGGCAACGAAATGGACGGCGCATGGCAGGCCGGCCACTGCTCCGCCGCCGAATACGCCCAGCGCGCCATGAGCGCATCAATCCTGATGAAGGGACTTGATCCTACGCTGCAAACCGTCGTTTGCGGCTCATGCACCAATTCCCTGCCCACCTATATGCAGTGGGATCGCACGGTACTTGAGACATGCTGGGATTACGTCGATTATATTTCCGCGCACCGTTACTCAGGTAATTCCGATCATGACAGTGCGGCATTTCTTGCTGAGGGTGTTGAGATTGATCGTGTTCTGGATGATTACGCCGGCGCGATCTCATATGTCCGCGCGTTGAAAAAATCAAAGAAAAACATCTACATCTCATTTGATGAATGGAATGTATGGTACAAAAATGGCGCAGGCGATGGCAAATGGACATCGGCCCCGCATTTGCTTGAGGAAGTTTATAATTTTGAAGATGCCGTCGTCAACATGCAGTACCTGACGAGTTTTATCCGCCATGCGGATATCGTCAAGATCGCATGCATCGCGCAGATCGTCAACGTCATTGCCCCCCTGCTGACTCGTGCGGATGGCATGCTGGTTCAATCCATATTTTACCCCTGGCTCTGGGCCAGCCAATTGGCATCCGGCAACTCGCTTCGCATGGCAGTTGATGTCCCTACTTGCCCGGCCGGTAAACGCGGAGAAGCCCCGGCCATTGATTCGGCCGCAACGTATGATCCTGCCACCGGCCAAATCTCACTGCTGCTGGTCAACCGCAGCCTGACGCAGGAAATCACGGTTGATTTTTCCGTTGCGGACCGCAATCTGCAATCCGTAACCGATAATCACGCTCTCGGTGGCGGCACGATGGCTCTCACCACCGCCAATTCGTGGGAAAATCCGCACCAGGTCATCCCCGCGCAGGCCCTTGTTCACATCGTTGACGGAAAGGCCCGCATCACTGTACCCGGACCAGGTATCGCGGCCATCAGGTTTGCCACGCAATCACGATAATCGCTCTATTCGTTACGCGTGATACATTCATGGTCACCAATTGTACTTGTGCGAACCCTTCTTGGGTGAACCATTTGATTCGCACTCTTTTCGTATACTATAAAAGAGCTCAGGGTGTGCTCATCCTGAGCTCTTTTGTTTTGTTCTCAACGCACCGCGCGGAACACAGAGCGCATGTCATGCACGGCCATCAGGCAAGGAATCCGCCATGTGCGAAGGACGCTGCCATGATCTTCATGTTCGCGAGGATATGCGTAATAATCCGGCCGTTAGCCCATGCCCGGAATGCGCCCGCATCACGGACGAACTTCTGTGCGTCATTTGCGGCGAAGATTTACAGGGACTCTGTACCAATTCATTTTGTGTGCACTGTAATGAACCTGTCGCCACATCGCTTGCGATATTGAACGATCAGCATCTTTGCCCCTCCTGCACGATGCCGAATCCGACTATTTTTTCACACTGCGACCATTGCGGCGCAGCCATCACCCCCTCTTCCGGGCAATCGGCCGTTGCGTTTAATTTATGGATGCAGCAGCCGGAAGAATACAACAGGAAACAGAAAGTCTTGCATGACGACTATTTGCACAGCAAACGCAGCATGCTCATCTCATGGTTCTTTTTCGCACCAGCTTGTATCGTCACGGCCTATGCGGCCAGTGACGCGCTCGGCGAAATGATCTTCTTTGAATACGACGGTTCCGCGCGCATCAATGATCTTTTAACTGTTATTCTGCTGGTAATTCTATTGTGTGTATTTTGCTATTTGCTGGGATTTACAACGTATCAATTCCACAAACACAAGCATCTGCTGAGCACCTTAAACAGTGCAAATCACGAACGTTGTGTGACATTTTGAATGATATTTACCTGATGGAATCGAAGTGATACAAGCGAATGGATATTCCACAAAGTTACTGGGCGCGGCAGGATTCGAACCTGCGTAGGCGTTAAGCCAACGGGTTTACAGCCCGTCCCTTTTGGCCGCTCAGGCACACGCCCGGTCTTGTGGACCAGAGTCGAGCATTATAAACGAATATGGCCTGTTTGCCAACAACTCCACAAACATGATTCTGAATGTTTCTGAAATGGACAGAAATATTTGATGATATTTCTTTTTAATTATTGCGATATCAAGGTTTAACGTCATTGTCAGGCGCATCAGTCTGCGGATCGGTTTCGTCAGGCAACCGCCGGAACGGCTCAAGATCCCCGGAACGCAATGATGAAGATTCCGGAAGCTTCAGCCACGGGCGCATGATCTCCAGTTTCTTTTTGCCCACGCCGGGAACCTGGTCAAGATCGCTCAGGCGCTTAAAAAGGATCGTCACTTTGCCGCTGTCATTGCGGCTGTTGCGATAATCCACAATTCGCTGGGCCAACTCCGGGCCGATGCCGGGCACGCGCGAAAGCTCCGCGGCCGAGGCCAAATTCGGATCAAGCAGCGTCTCAAGATCAGGCTGCGAAACAGACGTGACCGAATCCCCATCAGGCAATCGCGCCGGCCGGCGATACCAGTCAATCATGAACAAAAGGAAACCGACAAACAGAATGCCGGCAAGCGCCAGACGATGAGGCATGCGCCAACCCCAGGACTCAAGCGGTTTTGGATTCTTTCTGCCATCAGCATGGGCCATGATCAGCCTGCCTGTTCAGGCGCCGCCGGCGGTTTGGGATTGCTGGTGGAACGGAGATTTGTGAGCACCTTGCGAAGATTGGCCCATGTGGCCTGGGCAAGTTTGGGTTTAAGATCCGTACCGATAAGGCCTGAATACGGAATGGCGCTTTCTGATTTACTGTCAGAAAGATCCCACCAGGAAATGGCCTCAACGTAAGGCTTTGAGAGCGCGATTTCCATGACCGCCTCCATCCATTTTGACTGAACGGCCGGCGACCAATTTTGGTGCCACGAGCCGCCCAAAGCTTCGCCCGGCGGCATGCTGGGAACCTCAATGCCGGTAAGTACAAGTGGTTTGCTCATCGGAGCAAGGCGGTCAAGCAGGCACGAAATCTGAAACAGATCGCGCATCCAGTGGCCGTCGCGCGGCACGCCAAAACGCAGTTGCAGGCCGAAAACATCAAAGGAAATTCCGGACTGAACCACCATTTCCGCATACAGCAAAGGCGGTATTGAGCGCTGATTCTGCGAATAGTATTCGCCAAAAGGCTGCGTAAGTTCAATCATGGTGCGGCTTTTGGGGGTGAGCTTGCGCACCAAGCCCACGGCCATGCGCGTCAGGTCCATGATCTGGTCAAAAGTAAACGAAAACTGCCCGTTAACATGCAGTCCCGAGACGACATTCCAGAGAACCACGTGCGCGCCGTAACGGCTGACTACGCGCTCAACATGTTCATAAAGCAGATCGCGAACGGTTTCGTAATCATGCTCCCACATGTAAAGCCAGCCGGGAATGGTTTCGTCCGTAAAGCTAACCAGCGGGCCAGCGACAACCGGCATGCGCACGCGATGGCAGATCTCAATCCACTCATCAAACGGGCGCCAGTCAAATTGATTTTCGGTAGGCTCAACGGCTTTCCAGGTGGCGGGAAGCTGAATGAAGTCAGCATTGGGACCAAGAGCTTTGCGGTAAGCTTCGGTGATTTGCCCCGGGTCCACACGCACGCCAAAAGCGCCGCGCGGCAATCCGCGCGACTGAAGTCTGCGCGTCAGCAGAAGTTCAGCATGCAACAGAGCCATTTGTTCTGAAAGAGGGATCGTAGCGGCCAGGCATTGATCAGCGAATTTGGCGGACTCGGCGGGTTGTTCAGAATGCACGATGGCCTCAATGAGCATGTCGCGGCATTCAGAAATTTTATCATTGATGTGCTGAGCTTCCGGAAGCTCCATGAGCCCCCACTCTTCGCGTTTTTGCATGATGCGCATCATGCGGCAGCGGGCCAGTTCAAGATTGAGCAGATAGGGTTCTTCGCGTTCGGCCAGACGGGTTGTCTCAAGCATGATGGCGCCAAAGGTCTGCGATGGCCACATCAGCGAGAGCGCGGCCGGGCCGGTGGCGCGTTTACGACAGACGATTTCGCCGTCTTCGTAAAAAAATTCGCCGCGAATGGGCACGTTGTCTGAGCCGACCAAGTAGGCCGTGCTCAAATCAACATCCGCAGGGGCCAGGCCATTTTGAAAAACCTTAAAACGTAACATTCAGCATCCCGAGCGATACTCTGGCCGGAATCAACGCCGGCGCCATATGCAACATCCGTCGGAAGGACATCTTATAGCAATACGCCGGGAGAAGCCAGAAACTGAAAGACAGAAGTTCGTTTATCGTTTGCCGTGGGTCGTTTATCGTGATGGTGCCCACGATAAACGACCCACGGCAAACGATCTCTTTACGGCCCCTTACGCTCTCTGGCGTGGTCATCCACATCGCTGAGATAAGCCAGCGTGCGCTCAAGTTCTGACTTCAAATGCCGCACACGCAGCAACGATTTAACACGCGTGACAAGCTCAAGCTTGTTGACCGGCTTGCTGAGGAAATCATCGGTGCCGGCCTCAACGCCGCGCTCAATATCGCCAAGTTCATTAAGCGCCGTGACCATGATGATCGGGATATCGCGCGTTTTAGCATCAGCCTTAAGCCGGCGGCAAACTTCAAAACCGCTCATACGCGGCATCATGATATCAAGCAGAATCAAATCCGGGCGGCATTTCTCCACCATCTCAAGCGCCTCAACGCCATCGGCGGCGATGTGCGCGGTGCAGTTAAGCGACTCAAGATAAGCCTGTATCAATTCGACGTTCTGCGGATTGTCATCCACAATCAAAACGGAACTGGTGGGCAAATGCGTATCGTGACTGGCCGAACTGGTCATGCGGTTACTCCGTTAACTTTGATTGGTCAGCCATCATAACGGAGAACGTCAATGATTGCGAAAGATCAGGCATATCCGCATTATTTTTCCGCAAGAAGAACAGGAATCAGTTCGCTCATATTCTCGCGCGCTTCGGCCGAGCGCAGATTGCCTTTGCGGTCGATCAGGAACATGGTCGGTATGCCGACAATGCCGAATTTTTTAGTTTCCGGATGAAAATCAGTCAGACCGGGCTCAAAAAGCTGCACCCATTTCATGCCGGGATTCTGGCTGAGAAACATTTTAAGATCATTGGCGTCGTTATCATTTGATACGCCGACAATCTCAAAACCCTGATCGTGGTATTTTTTATAAGTCTCAATGACCTCCGGCATTTCGGCCACGCATGGGCCGCACCATGTGGCCCAGAAATCAACCAGCACAACTTTGCCCTGAAGCGAATTGAGATTGAACGCTTTACCGTCAAGTGTTTTTCCGGCAACCTGAATCGGTTTGCCCTCAAGCTCCGCAAGGCGCACATTCTGCTCAAGAATCTGCTTGATCTGCTCCGCATTGGGAGATGTCAGCCCGCTGACAATAGCGGCAATCTGCTTTTTATTTTCTTTGGTTCTGGCGGCCGGGCTCATTCGCATGAGCATGACGGCCGAGACAATATCGCCGCTTGCCGGATGAGCTTTGGCAACAGCGGCAAGATCCGCAAGCGCCGCCGGATCGGCGGACTGCACCCACCGCGCGACAATCAGCGAAGTTTTGGCATAAGCTGCGTCATCGGCATTACCGCTTGCTGAAAGTTTCTTCAGATCGGCCAGAGAGTCCTGATCACCCAGAATGGCGCGATACATCACAAGCTGATGCTTGACGTCCTCAATCATCTCGGCCGATTGCGGCTGAAGTTTCTTGAGTTCGTCAAGCAAACTGTAGGATTGCTTCATCAGCGGCAGAACGTCAGGAGCGATCTTGGCGCAATGCGCCGCGTTATAAAGATCCCCCGGTCCGCCAAGCAACTGACTGATTTTTTGATTCAGCGGAGCGATTTCCGTCATGATTTGCGATGCGCTGCGGCCTGACTGTGCGGCAGAATTTTTATTGGTCGCCATCGGTTGCGCCATGACCGAAGTTGAGAACGCACTCGACGCAACAGCAAGCGCCAACACTAACGCATAACGGTATTTTTTCATGGCCGCCTCAGCAGAATAAAGGGGTACTTCGTTCATAAAAAGTTTCTGGTATACTATAGGTTTCGTCATAAAGGAAAATAAACCGAGTGATTATTCCGGAATCACCATTATCAGGCTCCTCATCGCAATCCGTGCGGCCCTGCCGCGTGGGCCCGTTTACGCTGCCATTGCCGGCCATGCAGGCAGGCCTTGCCGGCTATTCCGACATGGCCATGCGTGTTGTGGCAAGGCGACGCGGCTGCCCATATGCCGTCACTGAAGCGCTGCTTGACCAAGTGCTTTGCCGCGGCGGTCGCGGACGCGAAAAAGGCGCCATTCTTTGCGAAGCCGATCATCCCGTGGCCGGCCAGTTGATGGGATCTGATCCGCATGAACTGGCTCAGGCGGCAAGCATTCTTGCCCAGGCCGGTTTTGACGTCATTGACCTGAACTTTGCCTGCCCTGTGCGCAAGGTCATGGGACGTTGCCGCGGCGGGTATTTACTTTCAGATCCTGATACGGCCATTGAGATTTTGCGCCGGGTGCGTGACGCGGTTCCCGGTCCGTTATCAATTAAACTGCGGCGCGCATTGAATGATAAACCGCAATCCGCCGATTGGTTTAATGCTGTTTTTGAGGAATGCTGCAAATTAAAACTTGCTGCAATTGCGGTTCATGGCCGCACCGTTGAGCAAAAATACGCAGGCAAGGCAGACTGGGATTTTTTGCGGCAGCTCAAATTGCGGATGCCGCATGATATTGCGCTCTTTGGCAGCGGCGATGTGTTTACGGCCGAGGACGCGCTGCGCATGTATCAGACGACCGGCGTTGATGGCGTGTGGATTGCGCGCGGAGCAATCGGTAATCCGTGGATTTTTAACGAATTTGCCGCCCTGCTGCGTGGCGATCCGCTGCCGGCGCCGCCGACAATTCATCAGCAGCGTGACGCGCTTTATGAACATTTTGAGTTGGTCGTTCAGATTTATGGCGAAGAAACAGCCTCGCGCCAGATGCGGAAAATAGGCATTAAATACGCCAAACTTCATCCGCAGGGCCCAGCCGTTTGGCAGGATTTTATCGCCGTGCATAACCAGAAAGACTGGGATAAAGTCATGGCGCGTTATTACGGCGCTGACGGCCCCGGCGTGCGCGTACCTTCCGTGCCTGACGCACAAGACGTATGTCATGTATAATGACAAGCACAAATGACGAAGGCTCAAAAGAAAATTCTCATTATCAAGCCGACATCGCTTGGCGATGTGGCCACTGCGATGCCGATGCTGACGGATATCCGCCGCGCGTGGCCTGATGCTCAAATTGACTGGCTGATTCATCCGGCATTTGCGGATCTGCTGCGCGGCCACGTAGCTATTCGCGATCTGATCTTGTTTGATCGCAAAGCACTAGCGCCCTGGTGGCACAATCGTGCGGCGGCAAAGCAACTTTGGCAATTGGCGCGCCGATTGCGACATGCTCATTACGACATCGTGATTGATGCGCAGGGGCTTTTTCGTTCCGCATTTTTAACGGCGGTCACCGGCGCAAAAATACGCATCGGTTTTGCCAATGCACGCGAAGGTGCGCCGCTGTTTTATAATCGCAAGGTGCGCCTGCGCAACGGCACTCAAGTATCCGTTGTGCGCATGCGCGAACTGCTGCGGCCGCTGCTGATCAGGCATGATGATTTTGCCGATGCGCGCATGCCGATTAATCCGGAAGCGGCAAAAAAAATCAGCCAACTGCTGGGCGATCATCCCCGCATCATGCTGATCCCCGGCGCGCGTTGGGATACCAAACGATGGTCGGCCGATGGCT
Organism: uncultured Phycisphaeraceae bacterium; assembly: GCA_964610975.1. Lineage (GTDB taxonomy): Bacteria > Planctomycetota > Phycisphaerae > WQYP01 > WQYP01 > CAZSYN01. The sequence goes on along the minus strand of CAZSYN010000001.1, from coordinate 3,835 downwards.
TTTCTGAAATCGGCAGGCGATTGATCGCCGCGGGCCATAAGCTGACGCTGCTGGGATCGCCTGATGAGCAAAAACTCTGCGACAGCATCGCACAAAAAATTGCCCCGCGTGACGGCGACGCACTGGTCAATCTTGCCGGCCGAACCAAAATGGCGGAAATGATCGCCGCGCTGGCGTCGGCCAAACTGGTTTTTGGCAATGATTCAGGTCCGCTGCATGTGGCCGTGGCGCTCAACCGGCCGACGATTTCCGTTTACGGGCCTACTGATCCCGCATTTGTCGGACCGTATGGCCAGCTTGATCGTGTAATCCGCTTTAGTGTGGATTGTTTTCCGTGCCGCAATAAAACATGCGGCCATCATTCATGCATGAATGGCGTAACGATAGAGATGGTGTGGCAGAAAATCAGCGCCGCGCTTGAATAACGCACATGCTAATCAATGCCAAATTGCTTGCGGCGGCGATACAGCGCCTGAAGATCAAGGCCTAACACGTCGGCGGCTTCCTGAAGCGATGACGTATTTTCGATTGTCGCGCGGATATGCGCCGCCTCGAGATTTTTGACCGATACCGGATCACCCGCACGCGGCCGCTCGCCGACTGTTTTTGAAAAAATCGTCGGCAGATGCCGCACTTCTACATGCTGAGTATCCGTCACGCGCACGGCGCCCTCAATCACCACATGCAATTCGCGCAGATTGCCCGGCCAGTCGTAGGCCAAAAGATGATCAACGGCCTCCTGAGAAATGCCCATGACCTGTTTGTTGGCATGGCGGCGGCTCGCTGAAAGATAACGCTGCGCCAGTTGAGGAATATCATCGCGGCGTTCACGCAGCGGCGGCAGAACAAGATGTATGCGATCAAGCGCCTGCTGCAATGCGGGTATCATTTTGGGTTGCGTACCGGCCAGCGTTGCCATGATGCGCGCGGCAACAGGTTGCGCGGCGGATCTGCCGGCGGACTCCAGTTCGCGCGTGTTGATTACGCGCGCAAGACGTTCCTGGCTGCGTGCCGAAAGCGCATCAACGTGACGCAGCAAAAGTGTTCCGTCACCGGCCGCAAGCAGCAGCGCCGGTTTGTCGGCCGTCACCATCTGTTCAGCGCTGACGGCGTCACCAAAAAGCGTCAGTTCAACAAACGCCGGCGAATTGACCGCGCAATCAATCACGGCAAAACGTTTTTCCGCACGCGTGCCCCACCCGTGAATTGCCCGCGCAAGCACGGATTTACCCGTTCCGGACTCGCCGCCGATCAGCACCGGAATATCCGTTGACGCCACCTGGCGCGCTGTTGACATAGCCTGCTGAACAGCCTGGCTGGTTGATGCAAAATCAGCCTCAGGACCGGCCGTTCCGCGTATATCCGCAACGGTGGCTACCTGTGATTCAAGTTTCAGCAGATCCACCGCACGCGCAACCACGGCCGTAATCTGCTCTGGCGTAAATGGCTTGGTCAAAAAATCCGTTGCGCCGCGAGACATCGCCCTTACTGCAAGATCAATTGACCCGTATGCGGTAATCACAATGATTTTGATCTGCGGCTGATGCGCCAGAAATTTCGGAATCAGATCAATTCCGTTGGCCGTGCCAAGCCGCACATCAAGCAACGCCACATCAAGAGGATACTCAGACACGGCGCGTAATGCGTCATCGGCCGTGGCCGCTTCGGTGATCTGGTAACCAAGAGCCTCAAGGCACAATCCCACCGGACCGCGAATGGCCGCTTCGTCATCCACAACCAGCGCACGAACAGGATGATCCGCAGAATTTTTGTACGTGTTATAAGTTATTTCAGACATACTGACTCCAGATCAGATAACACATGCGTATTTTTAATTATCCGCGAATACCATTGCCGGCCAGGCAATTCCGGGTTTCTGTATTATAATCATTCTGCCGCCAACTGTAATCGTTTCGGCGGCGCCAAAGGAAACGCGCATGAAATTGCATACCAAATTACTGGTCAGCTTCGGCAGCTTATGGCTGCTGTTCCTGACGGCCATCATCGTGGCCACTGCTGTCATTGAGCAATATGGGCAATCTCTTGAGACTGCTTATCACAATAACATCAACTCCGTTCGCTATTGCGAGCAAATGAAGTCGGTGCTTGATGGTTACAATCAGATCGCCATGACTGCATTGTGGCATAAAAAAATGCCGCAAACAGACGAAATTCAAAAATTGCAGGAGCTTTTTGAGGATGCCAAAATCGGGCAAAGCCAGATTATTACGCTCCCCGGTGAAAAAGATTTGTCCTATCGTATTTTTGACATGATTGCTGATTATCAGATTGAGTTTGGCAAATTCATTGCATTGCCGCCGGATGATCGTCCGCAATTTTATCGCCAGAGCCTGCTGCCTCGTTTTTATAAGACGCAAAGCACGGCCGAAGACATCAGCCAGCTTAATCTCAATCATCTTCGCGAAGTTGATGCGCGCATGCGTAACAATCTGTGGATTACGCGCATCGTTCAGGTTCTTTTTGTGATTCTTGGTACTGTGCTTGCCTTTGCCAGCGTCATTATTCTTTCGCGTATTATTCTCACTCCGCTCAAAACGCTGATGAGTTCCGCACACCGCATTGAGGCCGGCGATCTTGACCTGACCATTCCCGTTCAGTCTCAGGATGAACTGGGGCAACTGGCTGGCGCATTTAATTCAATGGCCAGCAGATTGCGGGAATATCGCCAGCTTAACCACGTCAAACTACTACGCACGCAGCAGACCACACAGCAGGCCATCGACAGCATGCTTGACGCGGTGGCCGTCTTTAACCCGGCCGGAGAAGTGGAAATTGCCAACCATCAGGCGCGCATCCATTTTGGCCTGGTCCCCGGCCAATCAGATCCCGCGGATCGGCCGCGATGGCTTACTGATCTGATCAATCAAGTGATCACCACAGGCAAACCGGTTGAGCCGCAGGGTTACGAATCGGCCGTACAGCTTTTTGATGCTGATGAGGAACGTTTTCTGCTGCCGCGTGCAGTGCCGATGTTCGGCGAAAAACGCGCCGTCATCGGCGTGGCCGTCACGCTGGTTGATGTGACACGTTTAAGACGTGCTGATGAGCTTAAAAGCGGATTGCTTGCCACGGTTTCGCATGAACTCAAAACGCCGCTCACGGCCGCGCGTTTTTCCGTTCAGCTATTGGCGCAGGAAACGCTTGCGCCACTGAATGAGCGCCAGCGCAAACTTGTGTCCGCGGCCTGCGAAGGAACCGATCGCCTGCATCGCATCATTGAGACTCTGCTGCGCCTGCATCGCATTGAGGAAGGACAGCAGCCGGTTCAGCTTTCGGCCATGTCGCCGCAAACCATTATTCAGCAGGCAACCGATGCCTTTGGCGATGACTTCAGACAAAAAGGATTAACATTAAAAACGAATGCGCCCGCCGATTTGCCACAGGTTCAGGCTGATCCTGAATTGATCGGTTATGTTCTGACAAATCTGCTCTCAAATGCGCTCAAGTTTGTGCCCGCGCCGGGAGAAGTGGCCATCCTTGCTGCCGCAGACGGCGATCACGTCATTTTTACCGTGCGCGATACGGGCCCAGGCATTCCGCCGGAACATGTGCCGCAATTATTCACTCGTTTTTATCGCGCCAATGCATCTTCAGAGACCGCCGGCGTCGGCCTGGGGCTGGCCATCGCGCGACAACTCATTGAGGCGCATGGCGGCACAATCCGTTACGTTCAGGAACCCGGAACTACCGGCGCATGCTTCACATTCACGCTGGTCACGGCCGCAAAATAAAAACAGAGAGATAAGCAAGCCCCATTTTCCTTTACGGGATGGGGCACAAAGACATCATCGCTGGTGATTGCTCATGATCGCAG